>NZ_JBITMA010000003.1:0-797499 GCF_044465765.1 Nocardia sp. NPDC049526
GGTGTGGCCGGGTTGTTCGTGGCCGGTGCCGAGGTGGACTGGGCCGGTTTCTACGCCGGTTCCGGAGCTCAGCGAATCGACTTGCCCACCTACGCCTTCCAACGTCGGCGTTATTGGATGGCCGAAGGGTCCGCTGGTAGCGGGGACGCTCGGGCGATGGGCCTGGTGGCTACCGGACATCCCTTCGTTTCGGCGGTGCTGTCGCAGCCGGACTCCGACGTGGTTTCTGTCAGTGGCAGGTTGTCGCTGCAAACGCATCCATGGCTGGCCGATCACAGGGTTATGGACACCGTGCTGTTCCCCGGCACCGGTCTTGTCGAACTCGCTCTGCACGCCGGGGAGCGGGTGGGCTGCTCTGTTCTGGATGAGCTGGTTCTGCGGGCGCCGCTTGTGCTGTCGGAGTCGGCAGGGGTCGCGGTGCGTGTTGTCGTCGGTGGCGAGGACAGCGCGGGTCGTCGCGGGGTGCGAATCTTCTCCCACCCCGATGATGATGTCGATTCGTTGCGGTCGTGGACGCTGAACGCCGATGGCGTGCTGGCGTCCGGATTCGATAGCGCGGCTGTGGATTTGGTGCAGTGGCCGCCGGCCGGAGCGACCGCGGTCGATATCGATGGTGTCTATGACTCTCTCGATGCGCAGGGCTACCACTACGGTCCCATGTTCCAGGCGCTGAAGTCGGTGTGGCGCGCAGCGGACGGGGTCTACGCCGAGGTCGAATTGCCCGAGCAGACCCGATCCGAGGCGGAACGGTTCGCTGTGCATCCGGCGTTGCTCGACGCCGCTCTGCATGCTTTGCGTTTCGCCGATGACAAGGCCGCGGCGGGCGCCGGGCTGGCGTTGCCGTTCGAGTGGTCCGGTGTCACCGTGCATGCGGCCGGGGCCGACGCGTTGCGTGTTCGGCTCACCCGTATCGGTGAACACGGTGTCGCTCTGAATCTCGCGGACCCGACGGGCGCCCCGGTGGCGACGGTGCGGCAGCTGGCTTCCCGGCCGATCGATCCCGCACAGCTCACGGTCGGCACACCTATTGCCCGTACCGCTCTGTTCCAGGTCGGTTGGACACCGATCTCGGTGTCCGAGGCCGAAACCACCGCTGTGGGATGGGCGGATCTCGATAACGATGTGGTTCCGCAGGTCGTGGTTCTGGAGTGCCCGTCGGGTAATGATCCCGCCACCATCCACGCTGCGACGCACGAGGTTCTCCAGGTCCTCCAGTCCTGGACTGCGCAGGATCGGTTCACCGAATCGGTCCTCGTGATCCGCACCAGCGGTGCTGTCTCGGTAGCCGGGGAGGACATCACGAACTTGGCCGGTGCGGCGGTGTGCGGTCTGGTTCGTTCCGCGCAGGCGGAGAGTCCTGGCCGAATCCTGTTGCTCGACACCGATTCCGAATTCGGTGCACTGCTGGGCGGGATCGTGGCCGCAGCCGAACCTCAGGTGGCCGTGCGTAATGGGCAAGTACTCATCGCGCGGCTGGCCCGTGTCGATTCCACCTCGACTGTTTCCATCGAAACCGCTTCGGCGACTATCTCTTTCGACCCGGACGATACTGTTCTGATCACCGGCGCCAGTGGTCTGCTCGGTGGGTTGTTCGCCCGGCACCTGGTCGCCACACACGGTGTTCGTCACCTGTTGCTGTTGAGCCGGCGCGGCGCGGCCGGTCCTGATGCTGCCGAATTGCGAGTGGAGTTGCAGCGTCTGGGTGCCGACGTCGAGTTCGTCGCGTGCGATGTCGCCGATCGTGATGGACTGGCGCAGGTACTGGCCAACGTGCCCGCGGGGCATCCGCTCGCCGGGGTGTTCCACATGGCCGGTGTGCTCGATGACGGCGCCATCGCTTCGCTGACCGCGGATCGGATGGACACGGTGTTGCGGCCCAAGGTCGATGCCGCCCTGCACCTGCACGAACTGACCGCCGATCTGCCGTTGAAGGCGTTCGTGCTGTTCAGCTCGGCGGCCGGTGCGTTCGGCAACGCCGGGCAGGGAAACTATGCCGCGGCCAACGCCTGCCTCGATGCCCTGGCGGCACACCGCAGGGTCTCGGGCCGGAGCGGTCAGTCCTTCGCCTGGGGTCTGTGGGACGGCGGTATGGCCGGGGAACTCAGCGATGTCGACCGGCATCGCATGTCTCGGTCGGGCCTGTTGCCGCTCTCGGAGGAACAAGGCCTCGCGCTGTTCGACGCCGCGACCGGGGTAGACGCGGCGACGCTCGTCCTCGCCCGTTTGGATCTGGACACCATGCGTAGTCCAGGGGTGGTCGTGCCGCCGCTGTTCGCTGGGTTGATCCCCGCTCGCCGCAAAGCGGCCTCGGCTGCCGCCACCGCACTACGCGCTCGGTTGACGAACACTCCCGACAGCGAACGCCTCGGCGTTCTCGTCGAGATCGTCCGTGGTCAGGTCGCGTCGATTCTGGGTCACCAGAACGCGAGCGCCGTCGCTGCCGACAAAGCCTTCAACGAGCTGGGCTTCGATTCGATCACCGCCGTCGAGTTCCGCAATGCCCTCAACACCGTCACGGGACTCCGGTTGCCCGCGACTCTGGTATTCGACTATCCGACACCGCAGGCACTTTCGGAGTATCTGGCCGACGAGTTCACCGGTACCAGCCAGGACATCGTGGTCACCGCCAGCAGATCTGTCGACGACGACCCGATCGCTGTGGTCGGAATGGCCTGCCGTTACCCCGGCGGAGTCACGTCCCCTGAGCAACTCTGGGAACTGGTCCGTACCGGCGGGGATGCGGTATCGACGCTCCCGGTCGACCGAGGCTGGGATATCAATGGCCTCTACGATCCTGAACCCGGCCGCGCGGGCAAGTCCTACACCCGGGAAGGTGGGTTCCTGCACACTGCTGCCGACTTCGACGCGGAATTCTTCGGGATCAGCCCGAACGAGGCCACGATGATGGATCCGCAACAGCGGCAACTACTGGAAACGACGTGGGAGGCGTTGGAGCGTGCCGGCGTGGATCCGGCGGTGCTGCGTGGCAGTTCGACCGGAGTGTTCACCGGTGTGATGTACCACGATTACGCGCAGGGGACCGGGAGCAGCGCCGCCGGCAGCTTGGTCTCCGGGCGCATCGCGTACACGCTGGGGTTGGAAGGCCCGGCCGTATCGGTGGATACGGCGTGTTCGTCGTCGTTGGTGGCATTGCATTTGGCTGCGCAGTCGCTGCGGTCGGGTGAATCCGATCTGGCATTGGCCGGTGGTGTGGCAGTGATGGCGACACCGGAGACGTTTGTGGAGTTCAGCAGGCAGCGGGGTTTGTCGCCGGATGGTCGGTGTAAGTCTTTCGCGGACGGGGCCGATGGTGTTGGTTGGTCTGAGGGTGCTGGTGTGTTGGTGTTGGAGCGTTTGTCCGATGCGCGGCGCAATGGTCGTCAGGTGCTTGCGGTGGTTGCTGGTTCGGCGGTGAATCAGGATGGTGCGTCGAATGGTTTGACTGCTCCGAATGGTCCGTCGCAGCGGCGGGTGATTCGGCAGGCCCTGGCGAATGCTGGGGTGTCGCCGGTCGGGGTGGATGTGGTGGAGGCTCATGGTACGGGGACGACGTTGGGTGATCCGATCGAGTCCCAAGCCCTGTTGGCGACTTATGGGCAGGATCGGGATGCGGATCGTCCTCTCTGGTTGGGGTCGTTGAAGTCGAATATCGGTCATGCTCAGGCTGCGGCGGGTGTGGGTGGTGTGATCAAGATGGTGATGGCGATGCGGCACGGGTTGCTGCCGAAAACCTTGCATGTTGATCAGCCCAGCACCAAGGTCGACTGGTCCGAAGGCCACATCCGGTTGTTGACCGAGTCGGTGCCGTGGCCGGAGACGGGTCGGCCGCGTCGTGCGGGTGTGTCCTCGTTCGGTATCAGCGGGACGAATGCTCACGTCATCATCGAGCAGGCCCCGATGCCGGCGGTGGCTCCGGAGCCGGTGGCCAAGACTGTCCCGGCTGGTGGGTTGCTGCCGTGGGTGGTTTCGGCACGCAGCGTCGAGGCTCTTGCCGGTCAGGCTGCTCGTTTGACATCGCATGTGGGCGACCACGATCCGATTGATGTCGGTTTCTCGTTGGCGTCCACGCGTGCTGTGTTCGACCATCGCGCTGTTGTGTGGGCCGATGGCCGTGATGGTCTGCTCGCGGGAGTGCGGGCGTTGGCTGCCGGTGTGCAGGTACCGGGTGTGGTGTCCGGCCGCATCGTGCCGGGTTCGACGGGGGTGGTGTTTTCGGGTCAGGGTGCGCAGTGGGCGGGTATGGCTGCTGAGTTGCGCGTGTTCCCGGTGTTCGCTGAGGTTTTCGATGCGATTGTTGCTGAGTTGGATCCGTTGCTGGGGCAGTCGGTTTCGTTGGATTCGGCGTTGTCGGACAGTGATTTGGTCGATGCGACGGTGTTTGCGCAGGCGGGGTTGTTCGCGTTCGAGGTGGCGTTGTTCCGGTTGCTGGAGTCGTGGGGTGTGCGCGCGGATGTGGTGGCGGGTCATTCGATTGGTGAGGTCGCTGCTGCGCATGTGGCGGGTGTGTTGTCGTTGGCGGATGCGTGTGTGTTGGTGGCTGCGCGTGGTCGGTTGATGCAGGTGTTGCCTGTGGGTGGGGCGATGGTGGCGGTCGGTGCTTCGGAGGCTGATGTTGCGGCGCTGCTGGTTGGTGAACTGTCCGGTGGGGTGTCGATTGCGGCGGTGAATGGTCCGTCGTCGGTGGTGCTCTCTGGTGTTGAGGGTGATGTCGTCGCGATGGTCGAGGCGTGTGTTGAGCGTGGTTGGCGGACGCATCGTTTGCGGGTGTCGCATGCTTTTCATTCGGCGTTGATGGAGCCGATGCTGGCTGAATTCGCTTCGGTGGTTGAGGGTTTGGTGTTTGCTCGGCCGTGTATTGGGTTGGTGTCGACGGTGTCCGGTGCTCGGGTCGTGGATGAGATGAGCGATTCGTCGTATTGGGTGGGTCAGGTTCGGGAGACCGTGCGTTTTGCTGATGCGGTCGCCCAAATGGCGGCTATGGGTGTGTCTCGGTTCGCTGAGGTCGGACCCGATGCGGTGCTGACCCCGATGATCGCCCAGACGCTCGACACCGCGACCACAATCCCGCTGACCAGAAGGAACGACGCGGACCCCGCGACCCTGCTGACGGGGCTCGCCCGGTTGCACGTCACAGGTTCGGCGGTGGAGTGGACGAGCTACTACGCCGGCACTGGCGGCGAGAAGACAGATCTCCCGACATACAGCTTCCAGCACCGCCGCTTCTGGACCACGGGCCCACTGCATACCGGGGAGGCCCACGCTCTCGGCCTCCGGTCCACCGAGCACCCCATGCTGGGCGCGTTGGTGGCGCAGCCGGAGAGTGGGGGCGTCAGGTTCACCGGCCGCCTGTCCACGGCCACCCATCCCTGGTTGGCCGATCATGATGTGCTCGGTACCGTGCTGCTGCCCGGCACCGGATTCGTCGAGCTGGCCACGCATGCCGGAGACCAGATCGGCTGCCCGGAACTCGCGGAGCTCACTCTTCTGGCGCCGCTCGTATTCCAGGGGCATGGCGGAGTGCAGATCCAGGTGATCATCGGTGACGGCGACGAGACCGGTCACCGACGGCTCGACATCTACTCGCGCAAGGATGAGGACGATCCGTCGGTCCCGTGGACCCACCATGCGCAAGGCACCGTGAGCCCGGGCGAGGAGAGCGGCGAACCAGCAGGCTGGGCCGATTTCGCTCAGTGGCCGCCGGTCGGTGCAACGGATGTCCGGTTGGATGGCGCTTACGACGAACTCGCCGACAACGGGTACAACTACGGGCCTGCCTTCCAAGGGCTGGTAGCCGTGTGGCGCCGCGGCGAGGATCTCTTCGCCGAGGTTGCTCTGCCCGAGCAGACCTCTACCCAAGGCTATGGCGTACATCCGGCGCTGCTCGATGCGGCTATGCACGCACTGTCCTTCAGCCTTCCGCAGGGCGTCGACCCCGATGCCGAGCGGCCGACCCTCGTGCCATTCGCTTGGTCTTCGGTGCGTTTGCACGCCGACGGCGCCCGGCGGGTGCGGGTTCGGTTGACCTGGCTGAATCAGGGGACAGTCGCCCTGGCGATGGCCGATTCCGGTGGCGCGCCACTGCTGTCCGTACGGTCCCTGGCGTTGCGCCCGTTGTCCGTCGAACTGCTCTCGGCCGCAACCCGATCCTCGCAGGACGCGCTCTACGAACTCACTTGGCGGCCCGGTCCGGAGCTGCGATCCATAGCGGGAGTCTCCTGGGGCGAGTGGGACGCGGTGGAGTCGGCCTCGGTCTTGCTGTTCCGGCCCCCGGTCGACGGCGGTGAAGTGCCGGTCCGGCTGCGCACAGCTTTGCACCGCACACTCGGCGTCATCCAGCAGTTCTCGAGCGAAGAACGCTACGCCGCAAGCACTTTGGCCGTGATCACTGACAGCGCGGCCGACCCGGCCGCGGCTGCTGTGTGGGGTCTGGTGCGCGCGGCGCAGGCGGAAAACCCGGGTCGGATCGTACTCATCGAGGCCCCCGAAGCGACAACGGCGGATCACCTTGTGGCCGCAGCGATGACGGGCGAGCCGGAACTGGCTGTCCATCGAGAAGGGACACGGGTGCCGCGGCTCATCCGCGCCGCGTCGCCCGAATCGGAGCGGCCGACACCCTGGGATCCCGAACGGACTGTGTTGATTACCGGTGGTACCGGTGGGATCGGTCGCTACCTTGTCAAGCACCTGGTGAGCGAGCACGGTGTGCGACACCTGCTGTTGGCCGGCCGCCGTGGACCGGCCGCCGCCACGGATCTCATCGAGGAACTCGACGGTCTCGGCGCCGAGGTTCGGGTAGCCGCTTGCGATGTCGCAAACCGTGATGCGCTGCGAGACCTGCTGGCCTCGATACCCGCGGAGCATCCGCTGGGCGCGATCGTCCACGTGGCGGGCGTTGCCCACAACGGGTTGGTCGACACCTTGACGCCGGAGCAGATCGACTACTCCCTCGGTGCCAAGGCCGACGCCGCTTGGTACTTGCACGAGCTCACCCGGGAAGCCGGGCTGTCCGCCTTCGTGCTGATCTCCTCGGTGGCAGGCTCGATACTGCCCGCGGGGCAGGGCGGCTATGCGGCGGCCAACTTGTTCCTCGACGCTCTCGCGACCCACCGTCACACCGAAGGTTTGCCGGCCACCTCGCTCGCGTATGGCCTGTGGGGCATCGACACCGGACTGTCGCAGTGGCTCAGCGAGGCTGACCGGCAGCGTATGCGTCGCCAAGGTCTGCCGCCACTGGCTGCGGACAAGGCGCTCGAATTGTTCGATGTGGCATTGTCTTCGGAGCGCCCGATCCACGTACCGGTCGAGATCGACCTTGCCGCACTGCGTGCCCGGGACGCGGTGCCCGCGCTGCTCCGCGACTTGGCCAAGCGGACCGGGCGTCGGCAGAGCAGCGGAACGCAGGATGTGGGAGCGCTTCGCAGGCGACTGGCGCAACTCTCGGAATCCGAACAGGAACAGTGGCTCCGGACGCACATACTCGAGAACGCGGCCAGATTGCTGGGGCACGAGAGCGCTGATGCTCTCGACCCCGAGCGGGACTTCCTCGAATCGGGGTTCGACTCCCTGGCTGCCATGGAGTTGCGAACCGCGCTCAACGCTTCCACTGGTCTGACGCTGCCGACCGCCGCGATCTTCGATCACAAGACGCCGGCGGCGCTGGCCCGATATCTGCAGAAGGAGCTCACCGCAGTCTCACGAAGGGACCACGGGCACGGTGGCGAAGACGACTCGTTGTACGGGATGTTCCGTGGTGCGGTAACGAATGGCCAGGCCGGCAAGGGCTTCGCCTTGTTGCGGGCGGTGGCGGAGCTGCGCGACCAGTTCGCCTCGGCGCACGAACTGGACCGACTGCCGGTGCCTGCGCGACTCGCTGTGGGTCCCACCCTGCCACGGATCATTTGCCTCAGTCCGCCACTGGCCACCGGCGGCGCACATCAGTACGCCAGGATCACATCGCACCTGCGTACTACCCGTGACGTCTTGGCGCTGCCGCCAATCGGTTTCAGTACGGGAGAGCCATTGCCCGCGACGCCGACGGCGGCATTGGAAGCATTGGCGCGTTGCGTCCTCGAGGTGGCGCAGGGAGATCCGTTCGTTCTGCTCGGGTATTCGTCGGGCGGCCTATTGGCCTACCTCGTCACCGAGTACCTGGAAGCGGTCGATGGCCCAGCGCCCGTCGGCGTGGTCATGCTGGATACCTACAAGGTGCACGATGACGGCGAATGGCTGCTTCGGGAGATGGCCGAACACATGGTGTCGAACGAAGCTACTTTCGGTCGCTTCGACCATGCCCGGTTGACCGGTATGGGCCGGTATGTGCAGCTGCTACAGGAGATGGTGCCCGGCTCCGTCGTCACGCCGACATTGTTCGTCCAGTGCGCCCAGTCATTCCTGGCGAGCTCATCGGATCGTGTGGATTGGCAGGCCGAACCGTGGGATTCAGCGCATACCGTTGTGTCGGTGGAGGCTGATCATTTCACGATCCTGGAGGACGGCTCGGTGGATGTAGCGGAAGCGATCGAGGGCTGGCTCGACAGCTGAGAGTAACGACCGGGTGGGCGATAGCTCACCCGGTCGTGCTCGCCTAGTTCAACAGCGCTTGTGAGCTGTGATCACGGATCAGCTGCGCTACCGGGCGGCAATTCGAATCGATAAAGAAATGACCGCCTGGAAATGATTCGGCGAAGAAGCTTCCGGAAGTGTGCGAGCCCCATACCTCGATTTCCGTGAGACTCGCATCGGGGTCACGATCGCCGACAATTGCGACGATAGGGCTGCTGACCATCGCGTCCGCACTGCACTCGTAGGTCTCGATGGCTCGATAGTCGTTCCTGACGATCGACAGGATCAGCTCTCGAAATTCGGGATCCTCGAGCAACGCCGATGGTGTACCGCCGAACTGCACCAGGTGCTCACACAGTTCTCGATCGCTCAGCAGATGCGCTCGCAGCTCGGGCAGCGGCGCCGAAGGCGCGCGCCGACCGGAGGCGAACAGAACCCTCGCGCTCGCTCCCAATTCCTGCTCGAGCCGCCGGCATGCCTCGAAAGCTACGACAGACCCCATACTGTGCCCGAACAAGGAAAAGTCCTTGGCATCCCCGACTGCTGCTGTCAGCTCGGGAAGCAGGCCGTCGACGAGGTCCGGAATATTCCCCACGAGCGGTTCACGTCGTCTGTCTTGTCGCCCCGGATACTGGACAGCAAAAACCTCGTATTCCGGCCCGACGCATTCGGCCAATGGGCCGAAAGATATGGCGGAGCCGCCGGCGTGCGGAAAGCAAATCAGTTTATGAGATTCAGCCGCCGGCGCGGGAGACAGGCGACGTAGCCAGCTATTACCCATGGGTGAGCCGCACCACCGAACTCCAAGGCTTCCACGAGTTTTCGATCGGCTTGCGGGGATCCGGCGGCGGGAAGAGTGTCGCCGGCTTCATGAACCACGGCAGCCGGTTGAACCGGTGTGCCGCCGAGGCCAGATGTTCCACCTCGTCGGCCGTCCAGCCGAGGTCGGCGAAGAAGCCCAGCGGATCGACCGGACCGAACTGCCAGGGGGCATTGGCCAGCAGTTCGGTGGTGGCCTTATTCATCCGCTTCACAACCGCCTGGTTATTGACATCCAGTGCCCACCAGGCGATTTCAGGGCGAGCCAGCGCGGCGGCCAAGCCGACGACATCGTCGTCGCTGAGGTAGTAGATCAGACCCTCGGTGAGTACCAGCGCGCGCTGCGCGCCGGCGAGGGCCTCGTCCAGGAACTGCCCCCGCACCTCGGGATCGGCGAGATCCACCGGCGTGCGGGTGAGCGCGCAGCGCGGCGACTCCCCCCGCAGCAACTCGTTCTTCTCGGCGACCAATTCGGGGAGATCGGCCTCTATCCAAGAGAATTCGCTGGCCAGGTCCAAACGGTACGGGCGGGTATCCATACCCGCGGCCATATTGACCACTCGATCGCAGCCCTGCGCGATGGTCTTCAGGATCAGGTCGTCGACGAGTTTGGTCCGTGTGACCAGGTTCCAGCCATTGAGCATCAAGCGCGGTGTGTGGGCGGCTATGGCGCGGCCCCGCTCCCCGGCGACTCGGTCGGCGAGGGGATCGTGAAAGAGGGCATCCGGGCGCGCGGATTCGGCGGCGCGGAAGGCAGCCACCCAGCGGGCGGTGTCGGAAACGTTGGTAACTAGTTCAGCTGTCTCGGCCACCAATGCAGTCTTGCACAGCACACGAAACGATGCTCACGACCGCGGAGGGGGCCGATCCGAATAAACCGGATAAACCGGACTCACTGCGGGCCATCTCGACGTACTGTGGGTTTTTCGCCATGGCACAGGGGTTTTGATGAACGCAAGTTACGCGGTCAGGTGGGCTGCCGAGCACGGGCTGCCGCGGTTGGCGTTGCGCGCGAAGTATCGCCTGGGCGACCCGTTCGCCCGGCTACTCAGTGGCGAGGAAGGCCGCAGCGATCCGTATTCGCTGATCGAGCACCTGCGTGGGACGGGCGGGGCGCAGACCGGCCCGGTCGGATACGCGGCCTTCGATTACCAGCTGTGCCGGGCGATCCTGCGCGACAACAGATTCGGCGTGCGCACCCCGATCGACCCCAAGGTGCCCGGCCCGCTGCGCCGCTACGCCGAGCGAGTCGTGTTGCCGCCCAACCCGATCGAGGCGCCGTCGATGTTCATGCTCGACCCGCCGGAGCACAGCCGGTTGCGCAAGCCGGTCGCCGCCGCGTTCACCCCGCGCGCCGTCGCCCGGTTGGGCGACCGGGTGCGCGAGGTCACCACCGAACTACTCGACGCCATGGCCGCGCGCGGATCGGTCGACCTGATCGGCGATTTCGCCGCGCGGGTCCCCATCGCCGTCATCGGCGAGATGCTCGGATTCCCCGCCGCCGACCGCGAGCTGTTCCTGCGCTGGGGTGACGTGGTCACCCCGCTGCTGGACGTCGGGATCTCCTGGCGGGCGCATCGGCGCGCGATGGCCGCGACGGCTGCGATGGAGGGTTATCTCGCTGCCCACATCGAGAAGTTGCGCCGCGAACCCCGCGAGGACATCTTCAGCGTCCTGGTGTCCTCGGGCGAACTGAGTACCACCGAGCTGATGGCCAGCGCGAACGTGCTGATGGGCGCGGGCTTCGAGACCACGGTGAATCTGATCGGCAACGCGATCCCGCTCCTGCGGGCCAACCCTGACCAGCTCGACCTTTTGCGCGCCGAGCCGCAGCGCTGGCCCGGCGCGATCGAGGAGGTGCTGCGGTTCGACCCGCCGGTGCAGTTGACCTGTCGCCGTGCACTGGAACCGGTGGATCTCGGTGCGGGCGTTCGCCTTCGGCCGGGAGAGTCGATCATCGTCTCGCTGGCAGGCGCCAACCGTGATCCCGCGCAGTTCCCCGATCCGCATCGATTCGACATCACCCGTACCAACGCCAGGGAGCACCTCTCGTTCGGCAGCGGCGTCCACGCCTGCATCGGCGCGAGCCTGGCCAGGCTGGAAGCAGGCCACGCGCTGCCCGCCCTGTTCGAACGCTTCCCCGACCTGCGCCTCGACGGCGAACCACGCCGCCGCGGCCTGTCCACCCTGCACGGGTACCAGCACATGCCTGCCCGGCTGGGGCGACCGGCGGCTGCGCCGGCTGTTCCGTCCATGGCATCCGGCGACCGCAGGTTCAAATCCTGACTCCGTTACCAGGATTGCGGCCGGGCTCGGAACCGCTCGAGGATGTGCCAGGTGACCAGTCTGATCAGGCGACCATGCAGGGCCGGGTGCCGGTCACGAGGGCTTGCGGTCGATATCGCCACATTGCATCGTCGAATCGGCTGTCCACGCGTGCACATGGTCTCAGTGCACGGCATCCGATGCAAGGGAATCCGCGCCGGGCCAATTTCTTTCGGGTTCTGCGGTCAACCGGCGCGGGAGTGCGAACACACCTGCGGCGACGGCGATGAGAATGCCGATCGCCCACCACAGGGTTTGCGCGAAGGCGCGAGACATGTTGTGCGCGTTGGCTTCTAGCCCTGCCTTGGTCAGCGCTTGCTGCAGCGGCTCGGAGAACGGCTGTCCGGGTGGCGGCTGGCAGCTGGATGGAATGGCGGTGGGGTCGGTGGCGGCGGAGCGATCGTGTACGCAGGCACGGAACTGGGTGAGTATCCGGTCTCGGGCGGTGGCCGGGATGTTCAGGTCGGCGAGTTGCCGTTGGACTGTGGGGATGGCTGCGTTGGTGCCGTGGGCCGAGGTGTTGTCGATTTGGGTGAAGAAGAAGACTCCGGCCAGCGCGACGCCGAGCGCCATGCCGACCTGCTGGATGGTCGACAATTGTCCGGACGCGGACCCGGCATCGTGGCCGGGCACCCCGGACAGGATCAGGTCGACGGTCGGGGCGACGAAGAGTCCGAACCCGAACCCGCTGATCGCGAGCGGTGCGAACATCTGCGCGGAGGTGATGCCGGGGCCGTAGTGCGCGGCCAGATAGAGGTACAGACCGAACCCGGCGGCATTGATCATCGCGCCCGCGAGCAGAACCATCCGCCCATAGCGCGGCACGAACACCTCCACACTGGTACCCGCCCCCGCGGCAGCGGCCACCGCGAACGGCGATGCGCTCAGCCCGGCCCGCAGCGGCGTCCAGCCGAGCCCCGCTTGCAGGTACAGCGTCCACACCAGGAAGTAGCCGCCCAGGGCGACCCAGAACAACAGCCACACCGCCATACCGGCACTGAAGGTGCGCTCCCGGAACAGATTCAGCACCACCAGCGGCGATCCGGCCGTCTCGCTTCGGCGGCGTTCATAGGCGACGAATACCGCGAGAACCAGCACGGCGGCCGTCATCAGCGCGAAGGTCCAGACCGGCCAGCCGAGGGTGCGCCCTTCGGTCAGCGGATACACCAACAGCAGTACCGCGCCGATCGCGAGGACGGTGCCGATCGGATCCAATCGATCCGCCGTGGCCGAGCGAGACTGTCGCACCAGCACCATCGCCGCGGGAATGGCGAGCAGCCCGACCGGCACATTGACCAGGAAGATCGGCCGCCATGCCCAGCCGAAAAGGTTGGCCTGCACCAGGATTCCGCCCACGATCAACCCGGCCACCGATGCCGAGCCGAGCACACCGCCCCAGATGCCGAGCACCTTCCCGCGTTCGGCGGCGGGAAACGATACGTGCATGATCGCCAGGATCTGCGGGATCATCAGCCCGGCCGTCGCGCCCTGGACCATCCGTGCGGCGATCAGCCACGCCGGGCCCGGGGCGATTCCGCATGCCAGCGATGCGAGCGTGAAAAGGGTGAGGCCGACGAGCAGGATGGTTTTGCGGCCGAGCAGGTCGCCGAGCCGGCCGCCGGTGATCAGCATTGCCGCGAATCCGAGCAGATAACCCGACACCACCCACTCCAGATCCGCGTAGGGTGCGTTCAGATCGCTTTGGATTGTCGGCAGCGCCACATTCACGATCGTCACATCGAGTAGGTCCATGAACCCGGCCACCAGCAATACCACCAATGCGAGCCAGCGCCGCCGATCCGGCGTCGGCTCCAATGTGGGGCGCAGTTCGGATGTCTTGCGCATCAGCTCGTCCTTCTGTCCGAGATGGATCCGCGGGCGTGTCATGTCACCGCGGTTTCGGCCGTCATAGATATGACGGAGCACGACCCGTCGACATGACAGGCGAATCGGACGGAAGGAGACCGCCGATGACCGACGAGACCCAGTGGCTCGCGCAGCGCTTCGAAGACCACCGCGCCCACCTCAGCGCGGTCGCCTACCGCATGCTCGGGTCGGCCGACGAAGCCGACGACGCCGTCCAACAGGCATGGCTGCGGCTGGACCGCGCCGACACCGCAGGCGTGCGCAACCTGCGGAACTGGTTGACCGCGGTCGTCGCCCACATCTGCCTGGATATGTTGCGCGCCCGTAAGGCCCGGCGCGAAGATCCGGTCGGCGCGCTACCGACCGAGTTGCCCGCCATCCCCGCTGACTCCGTGGATCCGGAAGAAGAAGCGCTGTTGGCCGACTCGGTCGGACTTGCCCTGCTGGTCGTGCTCGACACCCTTACTCCAGCTGAGCGGCTGACTTTCGTGCTGCACGACCTCTTCGACCTGCCATACGCCGAACTCGCGCCCATCCTCGGCCGTACTCCGGCCGCCGCCGCCCAACTGGCCGCCCGCGCCCGCCGGCGCGTCCGCGGCGCGTCCGTGGGCGAGACCGACCGCATCGCCGATGAACGTGTGGTCGTCGATGCCTTCCTACAGGCCGCCCGCGCCGGTGACTTCGACGCGCTGATAGCCGTGCTCGACCCGGACGTCGAACTGCACGCAGACGCTGTCGCTGCCCCCAGCGGACACCCGATCCGCATGAGTGGCGCCCGCCGCGTCGCCTCCAGCGCCCTGATGTTCTCCAGCCAGGCCCCCTACACCCGCCCCGCCCTCATCGATGGCCACATGGGCCTGGTCGTTGCCCCAAGCGGAAACCTGAATCTCCTCCTGGCCTTCACTATCACCGACCAACGGATAGCCACCATCGACATCATCGCCGACCCGAACCGTCTCGCTGACATCTCTTTGGCCGTTCCCGATGAGACGTAAAGTCCGCGGCTTCCGGAAAACTCGGCGGTCTGATGCCCCGGCAGCGATTCGATTCCGATGTTGTGTTCGCGACGGCAATGGAGCACACCGAAGAGCGTCGGCAGTGTAAGCAGACTCAACTCGTCGCCGGGTTCTGCCGCGAAATCCGGCCGCCCGTGCACCAAGCCTTCCTCGATTTCGTCCCGGCCGATCGCGGGGCACCCCACCTTGGCGGCCAGCGCATGCGCGAGTGTTGTCTTACCGGCGCCCGGCGGTCCGCTCACGACGACGAGAGTGGGCAAAAGACTCATGGGCAGCTACCCGCGTCCATTCGGAGCGGAGGCCCGTCGAGCGGTCGTCCGCGTCCGAATCGCTTCGGCGACTTCATCAATGGCGGTGCGAATCATCGCGCCGTAGCCGTCGTCGTCGAGCGCATCAGCACAACCTCGCGCCGCGTCGATCTCGCCCTGTGCCGCATCGAATGAACCGAGTCGCCGGTAATTGTCGGCCAGATTCAAGTGCAGCGACGGATAGAAACCTCGCACGTCCAGATTCGCATCATGCCGATGCAACCGCGCATCGGTCAGACTGTCCGCCGCGTCCAGCGCCCGAACATCCCAGCAAAGCGCTTGTGCCGCATCGTCATACAGATCCGCGAGATAGTGCGCCAACGTGCACCGGTGCAATGGATCACCCTGCGGACCGAGCGCCGCCCATATTTCGAGCAGCGCCTCCCGTGCGACCTCCGGCGAGCCTGTTCGCCCGAGCTCGACCGCCTCTGTGATGGCGGCCATGGTTGCGCCAGCGGCATTCATGCGCCCTACTCCTTCGAATTCGCAATGGCAGTCGGCATAACGAGCGTGGTCAACTCACCGTCCGTCGCGGAACGAACGACCACGGGTGCGTCGGCCGCAGCGATATCGAGCATGATTTCCGGACCGATCGCACTCACCAATGCGGGCCGTAATGTCGTGGGGGAGAAGGCAAGTTCGATACCCGGTCCGGTAACGGTGGCCGGAATGTGCAGGCGCGCAAGTGGCTCGGGATAGCCGGGCGAGCTGCGTTGTCCATCGCAGGTCGCAAAGAGCCCGGACTGATCGACGGCGAAGAACACCGACGCCGAACCGCCCGCCTCGAGCACTGCGAGCAACGCATCCCGCCCCGTCACCACCCGCGTCCGAACCGCACCCAGTCCCGCCAACATCGCCCGATAATCCGGAAACGCCGCATCGATGGTGCCGCACCGACGCTCGGAGCCACCACCGGTCAGGACGAGCGCATCGTCCAAAGTACGCACGGTGACTTCATCCAATCCCCGCAGCCAGGAACCGATTCCCCCCAACTCACCCGCATCGGCAACCACCGACCACGCCCCACCACTCGGCCGCACCGGCACCATCGCCCGCGTCGACAGCCGATACCGATCCGTGGCCGTCAACGTGACCGAATCGGCACCCGACTCCACCAAAACCCCAGCCAGCACCGGTATTTCGCGATCCGATGCCGCCGCCGACCGCACCTGCTCGATGGCCGCCGCCAGCACTGCCGCGGACAACACCACGCCCGCCCCGATCTCCTCCTTGATCACCCGCGCGACCGCAGCAGCCTCCCGCGCCCGCCGCGCGAGCTCCGCCACATGCTCGTCGAGCAACCGCCCCGCCCGCGCCCCGTCCCCGTTCAAAATCTCCGAAACAACCTCCAGCGGCATCCCGATTCCCCGCAGCCGCCGAATCATCACCCCGTGCTCGACCTGCGCGTCGCTGTAGTACCGATATCCGGTCACTTCATCCACCCGAACCGGAACCAGCAAACCGCAATCGTCATAAAACCGCAGCGCACTGGCCGTAAGCCCACAGGCTCGCGCCAACCCGCCGATCGTGATCAACCCATCGCCCGCCACCCGCTCATCATGGAGCCTCAGGTAACCCGAAGGTCAAACGGTGGTCAGGACCGGTGCACCGGCCCATGCGCCTCCGCGCAGTGCGCATCATCGGCGGAAACCGTCGGTTCCGACGAGTGGTCCACTTGCAAAGTCGTATGTTCCAACCCGAATTCGTCGTGCAGCACGGTCTCGATCTTCGATCGAATCGCATGGCAGTCGGCAGCGTCGTCGACGAGGATATGCGCCGACAGCGACGGCTGTCCGGAGGTGATCTGCCAGACGTGCAGGTCGTGGACCTCGGTCACCTGCTCGAGCGTGACGATGCGCGCGCCGATGGCGTCGGGATTGAGATGGGCGGGCGCGGCCTCCAGGAAGATCCGCCCGGATTCCCGAACCAGGGACCAGCCCGCCTTGATCATCAACGCCGCGACGACCAATGCCGCGATCGCATCGGCACGGGCGAATCCGGCCAACCACACCACCGCGCCCGCGATGGCGGTCCCGATGAAGGCATAGAGGTCGTTGAGGATGTGCTGGAACGCGCCTTCGACATTCAGACTGGTCCGGTTGGCGCGGCTGATGCTCCACGCGGCGGCGATATTGACCACGATCCCGACCAGCGCCGTGACCAACACCAGCGGCCCTTCGACATCCGGCGGATTGATCAGCCGATTGATGCCCTCGTACACGAACCACGCCGCGAGCAGCAGCAAGGTAATCCCATTGGCCTGTGCCGAAAGGATTTCGACTCGCTTGAACCCGTAGGTGTATCGCCCCTTCGCCGGACGTCGAGCCAACCGGATCGCGATCATCGCGAGCACGATCGAGGCGGCATCGGTCAGCATGTGCGCGGCATCGGAGATCAGCGCGAGCGACTGCGCGAGCAGGCCGACGACCACCTCGGCCACCATGAACGCGACGATCAAGCCGAGCGCGATCGCCAGCCAGCGCGGATTCGAATCCGCCGAGACACCGTGGTCGTGGCTGTGGCCGTGTTTGTCCGAATGGCCGGAGTGTGCGTGGTCATGCGAGTGGTCATGATCCATGTGTTCAGCCTCGCTGACCGCCACTGCAGACCGCTTCGGCGACACGCACTGCTCGCCCATAGTCGAATGCCCCTTCCAGTTGATACTGCTGCCGTTGGTCAGCGTAGCGGATCTTGCACTCATGCGCATGTATGAATATGGCACACGCCTGGAAGGCCCAGATCAACAGTGGCGAATTCGTGATCATTCGGACCGACCGGCCCGACTACTATGCGGACTGCACCTATCGGTGATCAACAACGCGGTATCCGGCGGTGCGGACCTGGATGGGTTGGTCCGATGGTGTGACTGCAGAGGGGATGCGATGGACAGGCCGGCGTGGGCGCCCGAGGGCGTGGATATGCGACAGGCGAGCCCGGCACGGATGTATGACGCCTTGCTGGGTGGCTCACACAACTTCGAGATCGATCGCAAGGCCGCCGAGGCCGGTAAACAACTGGTGCCCGACCTGCCCCGGCTGGCGCTGAGCAACCGGGCTTTCCTGCGCCGCGCGGTCCGCTTCCTGGCCGACCAGGGCGTGCGTCAGTTCCTCGATATCGGTTCGGGCATTCCGACCGCGGGCAATGTGCACGAGGTCGCACAGTCGGTTGATCCGGAGATTCGCGTGCTCTACGCCGATATCGATCCGGTCGCGGTCGCCCACGCCCGCGCGATCCTGGTGGACAACGACAAGGCCGCGGCCATCGAAGCCGATCTGCGCAAGCCCGACGAGCTGCTCGCCCGAGTCCGCGAGACCGGCCTCATCGATTTCGAACAACCGGTCGGCGTATTGCTGGTGGCGGTGCTGCACCTGCTGTCCGACGAGGAGCGGCCGGTCGCGAAGGTCTCCGCCCTGCATGCGGCCGTCCCGGCCGGAAGCTACGTCGCGATCTCACACCTGACATCGGAGTCGCGCCCCGAGGATGCGGGCAAGCTCGGCCGCAATGCGGCCGATGTGACCCGGGTAGGCATCCACTTCCGCTCGAAGGACGGCATTTCCGCGATGTTCGACGAGTGGGAGCTGGTCGAACCCGGTGTCGTCGAGCTACCCGCCTGGCGGCCGGAATCCGACCGCGACCTATATGAGACGCCGGGCCGATCGCTCGGCCTGGCGGGCGTCGGCCGGAAGGTCTGACCGGAGCCGTGGCAGGGGGTTCGTGTGGGGACGCGTGAGCTGGCAATGCGATGGGCGGAGGCGCTCGACGGCGCTGTCGCTCCGATCCTCACCCGAAGCCAAATCGAAACTCTGCTAGCGGAACTCGCCGAGGTACTGGTCGCGGCCGTGTGCGGGACGCGGGAGGTCGCGGTGGCCCAGGACGCCGCCGCGGTGCTCGTCGCGGCGAACTATCGTGACCAGATTGCCGTCAGCCGTTCAGTTCTGGTTATCTGCCGGGATATCGTTCGTGAAATCTGCCCCACCGGAACCGAATCCGATTACGAGCCAGTTCGCGAGCGTGCGATAGTTGTCGCTGCCGAGTTCGCCGCGGGTTTCACCTATGCGCTGCGGAACGCGGCGTTAGGGGAGCAGGAAACCACACTCGCAGCGGCGTTTTCGGCCGCGCAGGAGGCCGAGGTGCGAAGGCAATTGTCGGAGGCCAGGTTCGAAGCGGTCTTCGCGGGAGCGTCGGTTGGGATCGGGACGGTCGACGTCACCGGTCGGGTACTGGAGGTGAACGCGGCCATGGCCGATATGCTCGGACTACCCGCGGCGGTGATGCCGGGTCGGTCGGTCGCCGAATTGCTCGGTCCCGCGAATATCGGTGACGCATATGCCAATTTGGAGCACCTACTCAGCGGGCGGACCGACCGCTTTCGCCTCGAAACCGACCATCTCCGACGCGACGGCACCATCACCAGCATCGATCTGTCCATGTCCGCGGTACGCGACAACAGTGGGCAGGTCCGCTTCCTGATCGGCGTCGCCGTCGACGTCACCGAACGCAAACAACTGGCCGACCAGCTGTGGCACGATGCCAACCACGACAGCCTGACCGGTCTACCCAACCGCGTGCTCTTCTTCAATCGACTGGCCAATGCCATTCCGCCAGTTGGTGTTTGCTATCTGGACCTCGACGGGTTCAAGGAGGTGAACGATGTGTGGGGGCATACGGTAGGGGATCGGGTGCTGCGCGACGTTGCCCAGCGTCTTCGTGAATCCGTCGAATCGGTCGGCGGCTTGGTCGCGCGAATCGGCGGCGACGAGTTCATCGTACTCGTCGAGAAGTGCACGGGCACAGAGCAATTGGAAACAGTTTCCGCGCTCCTGCGCGACCGGCTCGCCACCCCGATACAGGTGGCAGGCCGGCCAGTTGTCGTAGGCGCAAGCATCGGAACGGTTTTCGCCGAAGACCGCCCCACCGACATCGACGAAATGATGCACGCCGTCGACACCGCGATGTACCGCAACAAAACCACGGGAGGACGCCGGCTGCGGCATTAGCTACCAACGGAAGGTCATGATGTTCGCGATATCCCTCGGTGCCGACGGCGCCGAGCTGCGTCCGCTCGAACCGGGGCATGCCGCGGAGTTCCTGGAACATATGGACCGGGGGCGGGAGTCCATCGGGCAGTACATCAAAGTTGCCGATGCCGTAACGGATCTGGAGTCGAGCCGCACCTACCTGCGCGAGTACGCGGAGAAAGCGGCGGCCGACACCGGCCGGATCTATGGGATCCGGCTGGACGGCAAGTTGGTCGGCAGCGTCCTGTTCCGGACGATGGACCTCGCACTCGGCGTCGCCGAGGCGGGTTGCTGGCTGGAGCCCTCGGCCGCGGGCCGTGGCCTGGCGACCCGGGCCGCCCGCGTGATCATCGACTGGGCAATCCGGGAGCGCGGCATCCATCGCGTGGAGTGGCTGGTCGCGTCGCCTGATCTCGCCAGTATCGCCGTGGCGCGGCGGTTGGGAATGACCAAAGACGGTGTGCTGCGGGAGTTTTACCCGCATCGAGGGCAGCGGCTCGATGTGGAGGTCTGGTCAGTGCTGGCCCCGGACTGGCGGGCGGGCAGCTAGTGCCCCCGTCCAGATAGGTTGCCGCGCTATCAGGTCCGGCTCGCTCGCCGAGCGCAGTCGAAACGCCGCACCATACGCCCTACGGCACCGCCATATGACTGCGCTCGACGGATCTCGATACCTCACAAGCTATCTGGACGCGGCACTTGGCCCATTGTGCTGGTCCCTGCCAGCGCCACAACCGATCCGTGCTCGCTGATCAGCCACCGCCCGCAGATGCAGCGCAGGTAGCTGGTGGCGCCGTGTGACGACACGAGGGTAGGCGACGACCAGGAGCAAGACGGGCAGGTAGCGATCATGCGTCCAGCCTGATGTAATGACTTAGTGCATTTCAACCCTTACGGAGGCGCGGCGGCCGAACTCGCCGCCCGCCTGGTGAACGCGGACCCGCGGCAAGACCTGCTGCAACTGCTCGCCGATTCCGGCTACCAGCCGCTCGGCGTCCTCAACACCCGGCAGACCGCCGAGCTGCGCCGCTGGATCGCGCGGCTCGACGAGGTCTTCACGGAACCGAGCGTCGACTTGCTCAACGCTTTACTGGCCGAAACAACCAGTCAGCCCTACATCTCCACCCACGACGGCCGTGCGCCGCACCTGCACTACGCCCGCGAGGACGCGCCCACCGACGAGCGCGTCAAGGCGTACACCGCGGCCGGGCTCGCGGAACTCTTCTGCGAGGATCCGGGCCGCATCGGGCGCTGTGCCCGCGAGGGCTGCGGCGTTGTCTTCGTCGACACCTCACGCAACGGCAGGCGCAGATACTGTTCGACCCGCTGTTCGACCCGCGTGCACGTCGCGGAGCACCGCACCCGTCGCTCCGCCTGATCTTGGGCGAGCGGTTGCCCGCGTTCTGCTGGTGATCGCGTCGTCGCTGGTAAGCAGGTCGTGCAGGGCTACGTCGGACGGATTGTCGACCACATGATCCGGAGCCGCGCTCGTCGCCCTGACTTCACCCATTTTCGTTCATGTCGTGCATTCTTACCGAATTCTCCTGGGGCCGGATCAGTTCCGTAGCCGCACCGGCAACGCAACCAGTCCGTGCGACCGCCATGACGCCCGATACTCCAGCTCGGATTCCGGAACAGCCAGGCGCACTCGCGGATACCGAATGAACAACTCCGGCACCACCGCGTCGACGATCAGATCGCTGACCTGTGCGCCCAGGCAATAGTGGGGTCCGCGCCCGAACATCAGGCTCGGTCGCCCATTGCGGGCAGGATCGGAATCGGCACCGAATACCGACAACAACACGGTGTCGCCCTTGGGGATGATCTGGTCGCCAATCGCCAAGTCGCTGACGGCGAATCGCCGAATCGCGAACGGCAACGGATTGGCAGCCTCCATCAACTCACCACGCCGAGCCTTCCAGTCTGCTGGTATACCAGTGGACAAAAGCGTCGCAAATATGTTGCCGCACAGATGAACCGCGTTCTCCAGCCCCGCCAGCATCATCAGAAAGGCCAGCGAAACCAACTCGTCCTCGGACAACAAGTCCGCGTCATCCCGAGCCCGCACCCACCCACTGATCAGATCATCGCCCGGCTCATCCCGCTTGGCCCGCACCACGCTCGTGAATGTCCCCGCCAGCCACTT
Organism: Nocardia sp. NPDC049526; assembly: GCF_044465765.1. Lineage (NCBI taxonomy): Bacteria > Bacillati > Actinomycetota > Actinomycetes > Mycobacteriales > Nocardiaceae > Nocardia > Nocardia sp. NPDC049526. Next base: position 22,058 of record NZ_JBITMA010000003.1, read on the forward strand.
GACCGCTTCTGCCAGCCGGCCCGCGGATTCCTTCGACGACGCATCGAACGTCACCATCGCAGTGGCGGCAGCACGCAACTCGCCATGCCGATCAGCGGGCACCCCGAGCAACTCGCCGATCACCAGCGCAGGCACCCGAACGCAGAGCTTATCCAGCAGATCAACTGTGCCACTGGAATTTTCGCCCAGCGACTCGAACGCAGCCGCGCTGATCCGGTCAACCGGCTTCCGAAGCGAATCTACCGACCTCCGTGAAAACGCAGGCGCGGCGAGCCGCCGTATCCGAGCATGCTCGGCGCCATCCGAATTCAGCAGATTCCGATCCAACGCGGGCGGCAACGCGAATCCCGAATACCCACCCCCGGAATACCGCTTGTCCACACTCAGCCGCCCATCCCCCAACAGCCCCGCCACCTCGTCATACCCACCGACCACCCAAACCTGTTGCCCACCAGGAAGTTCACCCCTCCGAATCGCCCCACGCCACCCACCATGCTCCCGCCACCGATTTCGACCGGAGATCCCAACCGGACATGTATCGACCATCACCAATCCTCACTGACGCCCTCATCGCAGGATATTGGTGGGGATGATGCGATCACCACCGCGCGGTTCACGGGCTGCTATCGAACTGAGCGGTGCGGACGCCTGCCTCACCGGGTGTGGTCGACGGCGCGTTGGAGGTATCCGCCGCGCAGTGGCGGATCTGGTAGTAACCGCTGGCCGTGTGGCGGAGTGGCCGTCAGCGGTCATATCGAAGAATTCTGTCCGCCGAGCGGCAATGGTATTTGTTCTTCGATATCAGGAACGGCGGGTCTGATCTCACGAGCCGCGAGATGACGGCGGATGCGCTCGGCTTCCGTCGCGCGTTGTTCGCGGCGGGACTGGAAGCGCTGGGATCGATGATGGCAGGACGTGCCGAGGAAGGTGTCCGCGAACCAGAGATGGTGTCGGAGTCGGTTGCTTTCTTTCGGAAGATCTTCTGGTGGCACTGGACGCGGATGACGCAATTCGTTAGTTCAGCGCCTGACGCGCAGGTAAAGCCGTGAGAGTCGAGGCATCAACCGAATTCATGACTTGTCGCTGAGCCGTGGTTGCTCGTAGCCGATCGGTGTGCCGTCCGGCCCGAACTCCAGGCCGGCGAAACCGATTGGGTAAGTGTCGGGTTCGTACAGGAACCGGATCACCGTGCCGTCGGGATCGCTGATGTCGAGGGCGGCGCCGTATGGCCCGCGGTCGTGGATCTCGCCGTGGGGTGCGCCTAGTTCGTCGGCGCGCTTGATCAGTTCGGTGAAGGTGTCGAGGGAGTCGACTTCGAGGGCGAAGGCGTCGAAGTCGTTGAGGTGGGGGTGGCTGGCGCAGTAGGCGCGTTCGCGGAGGGCGATGTGGAGGTCGGCGTTCGGTTCCAGGAGTACTACGCCGCGGACGGCGTCCTCCTCGTAGAACTCGAAGACGGGTTGCAGGTCCAGGAGTTGGCGGTACCAGGCGACGCTCTTGGCGAGGTCGGTGACGGGGAGCTTGACCTGGCGGATCTTGTTGATTCCGAGCGGCATCGGCGGGGTCCTCTGCGTCGACGGCGGTTGGGATAACGCTACTCGGTGCGGCGATGCGTGGGCTATTGATCGGTCCGTCTCGTCAGGCAGCGGATTGCTTCCTTGTGTCGATGTCCGGCAGCGCTGTGGAGGCGACCGATCGGGTGGTCGGAAAAGTGCGCTCGAGTGCTCGGTTCGAGCCAACTGACCGGCTGTGGCCGGATTGTTATGGCGAACAACAAATATCTTTGCGAAATGGCTGTGCTTCGGGTCACAGTGCAATATGTTGTGTCGAACAACATTCGCTCTTGCTCGACTGCCCGGTCTGATCGGGCGGTGGTTCGACGAAAGGCTCGCCCTCATGCGTAAGGGGATCCTCGGCATTGCGGCCGTATCGGTCGCGCTTCTCACCTCGCTCACTGCCTGCGGGGACGACAACAAGGACTCCGGAGGTGGGGGTGCCAAGATCGGGGTGATCCTGCCGGACAGCAAGACATCCGCGCGGTGGGAGACGGCGGATCGGAAGTATCTGCAGGCGGCGTTCGACGCGGCGGGGATAAAGGCGGATATCCAGAACGCGCAGGGGGATAAGAACGCCTTCCAGACCATCGCGGATCAGATGATCACCAATGGCGCCTCGGTGCTGATGATCACCAACCTCGACAGCGGGACCGGCAAGGCCGTGATCCAGAAGGCGAAGTCGCAGGGTGTGACCGTAATCGATTACGACAGACTGACTCTCGGCGGCGGGGCGCCGTTCTATGTGTCGTTCGACAATGTGAAGGTCGGCAAGTTGATGGGGGACGGGCTGGCCAAGTGCCTCACCGATAAGAAGGCGGTCAATCCGATCGTCGCGTATCTGAATGGTGGACCCACCGACAACAACGCGACGCTGTTCAAGAACGGCTACAACAGCGCGCTCGAGCCGAAGTTCGATTCCGGCGAGTATGCGAAGGGGCCGGATCAGGCGGTGCCGGAGTGGGATAACACCAAGGCGGGCACCATTTTCGAGCAGATGCTGACCGGCACGCCGAATCTGGGCGGTGTGGTCGCGGCCAACGACGGGCTCGGCAATGCCGCGATCGCGGTGCTGAAGAAGCAGAAGCTGAACGGCCAGATCCCGGTGACCGGCCAGGATGCCACGGTCCAGGGCCTGCAGAACGTGCTCGCGGGCGATCAGTGCATGACCGTCTACAAGGCCATCAAGTTGGAGGCCGATGCCGGCGCGAAGTTGGCGATCGCACTCGCGAAGGGTGAGAAGGGCGAGGCGAACAGCACCGTCGACGATCCCGAGGCGAAGGCGAAAGTGCCCGCGGTGCTGCTGGAACCGAAGGCGATCTTCAAGGACAACGTGAACGACGTTGTCGCGGACGGCTATGTCACCAAGTCCGAGCTGTGCACCGGCGAGTTCGCCAAGCTCTGCGCGGATAACGGGGTCCGCTGATCGTGTTACACCGCCCCTTCCGCGATTCGATGAGGGGACCGCGGAAGGGGCGCCCCAACCTGAGGAGCTGCACCCATGCCGGATACCCCGGTCATCGAATTACGCGGGATAGAAAAGAGTTTCGGTCCCGTCCATGTCTTGCACGAGGTCGCCTTCGCCGCGTACTCGGGTGAGGTGACGGCGCTGGTCGGCGATAACGGCGCGGGCAAGTCCACCCTGGTCAAGTGCATCGGCGGCACCCATCCGATCGATTCGGGTGAATTCCTGTTCGACGGCAAACCGGTGCGGGTGCACAGTCCGCGTGACGCCGCCGATCTCGGGATCGAGATCGTGTACCAGGATCTCGCGCTCTGCGACAACCTCGACATCGTGCAGAACATGTTCCTCGGCCGGGAGAAGAAGCACGGCCTGGTCCTCGACGAGTACGGAATGGAGGAGCTGGCCGGAAAGACTCTGGCGGGCTTGTCGGTTCGGACGGTGAAGTCGGTGCGACAGCAGGTGGCGAGCCTGTCCGGCGGTCAGCGCCAGACGGTCGCGATCGCGAAAGCCGTGCTGTGGAACAGCAAAGTGGTGATCCTGGACGAGCCGACGGCCGCGCTGGGTGTCGCACAGACCCAGCAGGTGCTCGAGTTGGTTCGCCGGCTTGCTGACAAAGGCCTTGCGGTGGTGCTGATTTCACACAACATGAACGACGTTTTCGCGGTCTCGGATCGTATCGCCGCGCTGTATCTCGGCCGGATGGCGGCCCAGGTGCGCACCGCCGACGTGACGCACGCGCAGGTCGTCGAACTGATCACCGCCGGTCGCAGCGGAAGTCTCGGCCTCGGAAATGGAGCAAGCGTATGAGCGCCGTGGTTACGGATAAGTTCGAGGCCACGTCCTCGCCGGTGACCGAGCTGGTCAACTCGTATGTCGGACGGGTGCGCAGCGGGAATATGGGTGCGCTGCCGTCGATTATCGCGCTGGCCGTGCTGTCGGTGGTGTTCTGGATCGCGCGACCGGTGTTCATGACGCAGGGTAATTTCGCGAATCTCCTGACCCAGGGCGCGGCCATTGCGGTGATCGCCATGGGGCTGATCTTCGTATTGCTGCTCGGTGAGATCGATCTGTCGGCCGGATTCGCCAGTGGCGTGTGTGCGGCGGTGCTCGCGGTATTGCTCACCGATAAGGGGTGGCCATGGTACGCGGCGGTTCTCGTCGCGCTGCTCACCGGCGTTGTGATCGGTCTGACCATCGGCGCGATCGTGGTGAAGATCGGAATCCCTTCGTTCGTGGTGACGTTGGCGGCGTTCCTGGCATTGCAGGGTGTCGCGCTGAAGATCATGGACAACGGGCGCAATATCTCCATCCACGATGAGACGATCGTCGCGATCGCCAATAAGAATGTGCCGCCTTGGCTCGGCTGGGTCATGTATGTGGTGCTGCTGGCCGGATTCGCGGTGATCCAATACCGAAAACTGCGGGCGCGCACCAAGCTCGGTCTAACCGGTGAGACTGCGCCGGTGATCGCGCTGCGGATCGCGGCGGTCGCCGTGGTGGCGGGTGCGGCGGTGCTGATCCTCAATGACGAACGCAGTCGCAACCCCGCGATCAACTCGCTCAAGGGCATGCCGATCGTGGTGCCGTTGATCATTGCGCTGCTATTGCTTTGGACGTTCGTGCTCAACCGCACTTCGTTCGGCAGACATATCTACGCGGTCGGCGGCAGTGCGGAAGCGGCTCGGCGGGCGGGCATTCCGGTCGATCGGATCAAAATCTGTGCCTTCGTGTTGTGTTCGACGATGGCCGCGGTCGGCGGGCTGATCGCGGCATCGCGGGCCAACTCCGTCGATCCGAATACCGGCGGCAGCGATGTGTTGCTGACCGCTGTCGGAGCGGCCGTGATCGGCGGTACGAGTCTGTTCGGCGGGCGCGGTCGGATGCTCGACGCGGTGCTCGGTGCGGCGGTGGTCGCGGTGATCAATAACGGAATGGGCCTGATGGGCTACAGCGCGGGCACCAAATTCGTTGTGACAGGATTCGTGCTGTTGTTGGCAGCGGGAGTGGACGCGCTGTCGCGCAAGCGTGCGTTGCCAGGAAGTTGACCAGCTGACCATTTCGAGCGACCTGCAAGCAGGCGCTAGCGACCGGGAGGAGGTTCGCCCGAATGAGAGCTGCACCTTCCCCGGACGAGATCCGGCGGCAGAACCTTGCCGTGCTGCTGAGGCATGTCCATTCCAGCGGACCCATGTCGCGGACAGCGCTCGCCGAGCGGATGGGGCTCAATCGCAGCACCATTCTGGCGCTGACCGCCGACCTCGCCGCGGCCGGTCTGGTCAGCGAGGAGCTGCCGGGACAGACGGGGAAGGCGGGGCGGCCGTCGCTGGTAGTGCGGCCCGAATCGGAGCGGGTCTACGGGTTGGCGCTGGATGTCGGAGCGGACCGGCTCGCGGTGGCTCGGGTCGGCTTGGGCGGGGTGATTCTCGATCGGCGGGAAGCACGCCGTCCCAGTGGGACATTCGATCCTAACGATGTGATCGGTGCGCTGGCGGACCTCGCGGAGAACATGATTCGCGGGTCCGGGCCCGAGACCGTATGTGTAGGTGTGGGAGTCGCGTTCTGCGGGATGGTGCGGGAAGAGGACGGGGTCGTTCGGTACGGGCCGAATATCGGGTGGGTGGATGTGCCGGTCGGTGCGCTGCTTTCGGAGCGACTCGGGTTGCGCGTGGTGGTCGGTAACAATGCCAACCTCGGTGCGCTTGCCGAACGGGAGCGTGGTGTCGGTATCGGGATTGCGGACATGATCTATCTGCACGGTGAGGTAGGTATCGGGGGCGGAATCATCATGGGCGGCAAGCTGCTCGGTGGTGAGGGTGGATATGGCGGCGAGGTCGGGCACATGATCGTCAATCCGGGTGGGCGGGCTTGCACGTGCGGGTCGCATGGCTGTCTGGAGGCCGAGGCGGGCGAGCTCGCGTTGATTGCGGCTGCCGGGCGGACTGATCTCACCGGGCGTGCGGCGGTGGAGGCGATCGTGGATGCGGCTGCGCGTGGTGATGCCACTGCCCGAGATGCGTTGCACCAGGTGGGGGATTGGCTCGGGTACGGCGTTGCCAACCTGGTCAATATCTTCAATCCGACAATGGTCGTGTTCGGTGGGGTGCTTCGCGAGGTCTACCTCGCCTCCGCCGCGCAGGTCCGCAGCAGGCTCGCGGTGAACGGGTTGCTCGCGGTGCGCGAGCGGGTTCGCCTGCGCACCTCTGCACTTGCCGACGATGCCCCCCTGGTCGGCGCCGCCGAACTAGCCTTCGCCGACGTCCTGACCGACCCGCTCCAAACCCTGGCCCGCATCTCGACCTGACTCGCATCAAGATCAGGTGGAATCTGTGCAGGCATCGGCCGAGAAGCCTCCTCCACCAGTGCCACCTGATCTTGATTGTGTTGACGCCAGAGCGGTCGCTTGGGTGGTTTACCTGCGGGGATATTCGTGGAATGCTGTCGCGGTCCGAGGTTGGGGGTAGTAGTTCTAACTCATTTGGGGGTGTTGTATGGAGAGACATTCGTCGGGGCTTTCGTATGCGCCGAGGACCGAGCCGCCGTTGTTGCCGTACCGTCCGGCCGGGAGCCGCGCGGAATTCGAGGATCCGCCGCGTGCGTCGCCGTGCCGCACGCCGTTATCGCGGAATGATCAGACCGGACGAGCCGGTCCGCCAGGTGTGCGGCGGGCGCTCGGTGCCGGGCACGCCGAGTTGCCGCCGGTCGTCGAATTGGATTCGACGGCACAGCAATTCGTCGAGCGTGCGCTGCGGCTGGCACTCGAGATACTCGACCACCGCCGCCCCGTCGCCCAGCTCACCACCATGGCAACTCCCGCAGTGGTCTCTGCGGTGCGAACCATAGTGAGAGCCGACCTCGCACCCGGTCGCACACTCCGCGTAGCGGTGCTCTACCGCGCGGGCGTCATGATGGTCGACGCCTCGACCGCGGAAGTCTTCGCCACCTACGACCGCGGCCGCCAACACTTCGCAATAGCCGCCCGCATCGCCCGCACGCGCTCAACGGACTGGCGGCTCACCGCTTTCCGGGTGCGCTGAGTCCTGACGCGCGCTCAGGTGGTTGCCACGGTGCAGGCTTCGGTCTGCACCGTGCCCGGCCGTGCCGTCCCGCCCGCAGCGGCGGGGGGAGGGGCACGGGGATGCGCCCCGGGCGGTGCGCACAGCCCATGCGTCCGTGACGATTACCTGTCCTGGCTCAGGGCGGGCCTACGTGTGTGTGCCCGGCTGTGCTGTCCCGCCTGTGGCGGTGGCGCGGTCGCGCATGCCGTCATTCAGCGGCTGTCGTCGCGGCGTGCCTCCAACGTGCGGCCCGGCATAGGTCGCGCGTGGTCAGGTGTGGCGGTCTCCGCCCGTGTACCGCCGCGGGGCAGACTGCCGCCGGCCGTCATCTGCGGCGGTAAGTCCACGGCAGGCGCGGGGTTCGGGGCGGAACTACGCTGGATGGATGATCGGCACGCGGCGCAGTTATGACCTGGTGGCCGAGCGTTATGCCGGTGAACTCGGGGATGAGTTGCGGGGGAAGCCGTTGGATCGGGGGATGTTGGAGGTGTTCGCCGAACTCACCAACGGGGGTGTGGTTGCGGATATTGGTTGTGGGCCGGGGCATGTCGCTGCTTATCTTGCGGGGCGGGGGGTGCGGGCTGTCGGAATGGATCTTTCGCCTGGGATGTGTGGGGTGGCGCGGCGGACAGGTGCGGTGGCGGTTGGTGCGGCCGATATGACCGCGCTGCCGGTGCGGGCGGAATCGCTGGCGGGGGTGGTTTGTCTGTATGCGGTGATCCATTTGGACGAGCAGCAGCGGGCGGCGGCCTATGCGGAGTTCGCGCGGGTGTTGCGGCCTGGTGGTCACGCGCTCATCGCGTTTCACACCAGCGATGCGGACTTTCCGGATGGCGGGGCCAAGACGCTCACCGATTGGTGGGGCCACCAGGTTGATCTCACCTTTCGTTACCTGGACCCGTCCGCGGAATCCGAAGCCATGGCGACGGCTGGTCTGGTCCTCCAGGCTCGCCTGGACCGTGAACCGCACCCGGACACCGAACATCCGAGTCGGCGCAGCTATCTGCTGGTGCGGCGCGTGTAAGAAGCGGAAAGGTGCGAATTGTGTTGCGAGCACTACTTTTTGATGTGCAGGGGACGGCGACGGATTTTCATTCGACCGTCTGCGCCGAAGCGCAACGCATCGGCGGTACTCGATATCGCCACATCGATTGGCCCGGTTTCGTAGACCACTGGCGCGCTGAATATTTCGCCGCACTGCGGAAGACGGAGCCCGACCGAGACAACTGGGTCACCGTGCATTCGGTCTACGCCAACGCACTGGACGACCTACTGGGTGACTACGGCATCGACCTAGCGCCCGGCCAACGCGCCGATCTCACCCTCGCCTGGCAACGACTCGAACCATGGCCCGATGTCGTTGCCGGATTGAACAGGCTCGCAAGCAAATTCACGCTCGCGACCTTGTCGAATGCGGATGTCGCCGCCGTGGTGAATATGTCGAAGCGCGCCGCGCTGCCATGGGATGCCGTATTCACCGCCGAGATGGCGGGCGCGTTCAAGCCCGACCCCACGGTGTATCGCATGGCCGCGCGGTATCTGGGGCTGGAGCCTTCCGAGATCATGATGGTCGCCAGCCACAAATATGACATTCAGGCCGCGGGTGCACTGGGCTTCCGTACGGCCTTCGTCGCACGGCCGCTCGAGTTCGGCACTGGTGGTGACGTGGATGTTTCCTTCGACGACGATTTCGACGTCAATGCCACCGACTTCCTCGATCTCGCAGACCAACTCGGCTGCTGACCTACGCGGTTCGCATGGCGCACAGCACATGTGGCGGAACGGTGGAACCCTGTCGCGGCTTGATACCGAGGTAACCGGCGACAAGGTTCGGCGCGTCGTGATCATCGACTCGGTCGAATCCCGCCTCCCGCAGGACATCTGCGATCTCATCGGAGGTAAAGAAGCTCAGCCAGGGCTCGCCGATGGACGCAACCAAATCGGCGCGCGCGGTGCGCAGATCCATCTCCGCACCCGTAGAAGCCGAAGCGGGATAGAGATAGTCGAACACCAACCGCACCGGTGTCGCCTGGTCCGCGACGAACCGCAGGGTGTCCAGGATCGTGTCCCGAGTCAGATACATGATGACCCCCAGCCACACGAACGCGGCTGGTCGACTCCGATCGAACCCGGCGGCAGCCAATCCTGCTGCGAGCGTTTGGCTTTCGAAGTCGACAGGTGCGAAGGTCAACGACGCCGGAAGTTCGATGCCCGCCGCATCGAGCTGCTGCCGCTTCCACTCCTGGGTATCGGGATGATCGACCTCGAACACCCGCACATCCGGATGCGGGTTGCGATAGGCGAAGGTGTCCAGGCCGGCACCGAGAATCACCACCTGCCGGGTGCCCGCCGCCACCGCGTCGGTAACGGTGTCCTCGGCGAAGCGGGCGCGGGCGGCCAGGAACAGACGGCGTCGGCGGCGCATGTCGGTGTCGTCGTTCTGGAACGCCGCGGTCTCCAGATCGGCTAGCTGATCGGGCGTGATGCCGGCGATTCGAACGGCCAGCGGATCGGTGAAGATTCGCGGCTCACTCGCGATCTGGTGGTAGGCGCGAGCGTAGGCGGTGGCGAGCGCGGTGCGACTTGGCTGACCGAGTTGCATACACCGAACCTACGTGGGCGCTGCCCGCCGCGCTATTCCTCGGTGATGATCAGTGCGGCGGCGATGGGGGCGAGCACCTCGACCAGTTGCGTGATCGGCGGCCGCGGGTCGGCCAGAATCCATTCGTGTGCGACGCCGTTGATCGCGCCGATGAGTGCGCTTGCCGCCCAGGTGATTCCGCCACGGACGCGGATATCCGGGCCCGCGATCGAGATGAGTAGTGCCTCGATCGCCGCCGCCCACGCGTGGCGGCGCTCACGGCGGTGCTTCTCCATGCGTTCGCTGACCCCGACCACCTCGACGAAGGCGACCTTGGCCCGATGCGGATCGGAGCTGATCGAACCGATGAACGCCGTCAGTACCGCGGTGAGCCCGGCCACGATATCCGTATCCGGGCCCAGCGCCGCGACGGCCTGCCCGACGACCGCAGCGGACTGGTCCTGGATGTAGTCGTAGGACGCGATGAGCACATCTTCCCTGGTCTGGAACTCCTCGTAGAACTGCCGCTTGGACAGCCCGGCCGCGGTGCACACATCGGCCAGCGAGCAGTCCGCATAGCCGCGCTCGGCGAAGGTCCGGATGGCGGCGTCCAGGAACCGCTGCCGTCGCTCGGCCTTCCGCTCGCTCACTGCGCGACCGCCGTACTGCCTGTCGACGATGGTCACAGCTGCGCCTCGCTAGTGCTCGGCTCCGCTGCGACCAAGGATGCTGTGTCCTTGGTTCCCTCGGTGCGCTCGGTCACAAGCACCACGGTATCCGAGCAGTCGCGCGGACTGCTCGGTGTGCTGTGACGGCTCGGGTCAGCCCAGGATGAAGGTCCTGCCCAGCGCATCCTGTGCGCCGTAGAAGAGCAAGAAGACGTAGTACAGAACCGTCGAGACCGGTTCATTGGGCACGTGCATGTTTCCTCGTAGCTTCCCCAGCAAGCTATCCGGCACCAACCGGCCGGTTCGGTGAACCGAAAGTTACGGCATCTTCGGCCGGTCGGCACATCGAGTCGGCAAATCGGGTCTATTTCTGCTCATGACCGCGGCCGTTATTGCGACGCACATCACGTTTGTGTCATAGTCGCCAACATGTGAGACGGAGTGGTATCACAGTATGCGAAGGGGCTGGAAGTTGATCAATCCGCTGGCGGGTCGCGCCCGGCGAATCTTGTTCTCGGCCGGAGTCACGGCCATCGCACTGCTCGCGACGACCGCGGTCACTGTCGCCGAACCGCCGCAGGAACCGGTCGCGGTACAGCCCGCGGCTCCGGTTCCACTGCCGCCCGAATTGGATCCGGGTTTCTACCACCCGGCCGCCGAACTGGTGGCGAGCAAGGCGCCCGGCGAGATCATCTCGGCGCGGCAGGTGAATGTGGCCAATTTCGGTTTGATTCCGGTGAATGTCGATGCCTGGCAGGTCTCCTACCGCTCGAATAACAGTCGGGACGAAGCGATTCCGGCGGTCGCGACGGTCGTCAAGCCGCGTGACTCGGCACCGGACAAGCTCGTCTCGATGCAGATCGCCGAGGATTCGTTGGCGGGGTACTGTGCGCCTTCTTATGCACTGCAACAGTTTTCGGTGAGCCCGTTCGTCGGGCAGATCGTCGCGCCCGCGGAGTGGGCGATCGCCCAGGGGGCGGTGCAGCAGGGTTGGGCGGTCGTGATTCCCGATCATCAGGGACCGAACAACGCCTACGCGGCCGGACCGCTGGCCGGGCGGATCACCCTCGACGGCATTCGCGCCGCGCGCAAGCTCGAGCCGATGCGGCTCGCACCGGACAGTCGGATCGGTTTGTACGGATACTCCGGCGGCGCGATCGCCACCGGTCACGCGGCCGAGCTGAAGCAGACATACGCGCCCGAGCTCAATATCGTCGGCGCGGCCGAGGGCGGTGTGCCCGCCGATCTGGGCATGACGCTCAACGTCGCCAACAACCAGCTCACCTCCGGTCTGGTGCTGGCCGCCGTCAACGGCCTCACCCGCGAGTATCCGGAGTTCGCCCAGTTCATCGACGGCAATATCGATCTGCTCGGTCGGGCGATATCGACCGTCCAAGGCGGGTTGTGCGTGCAGTACGTGACCGCGCTGCTGCCCTTCCTGAACCTCAGGGGCATGATCCGGGTCCCCGGCGATCCGATCCAGCACCCGGTGGTCGCCGATGTACTCGACAAGACCCGGATGGGTAAATCGGTGCCCGATATGCCGATGTACGTCTGGCAGGGCAATCCGGATGAAATCATCCCGGTAGGCCAGGTGAATACGCTGGTCGATACCTACTGTCGAAATCCGTCCGCGAGTGTGCAATACATGCGCGAACACTTCGCCGAGCACGTGGTTACCGAGGTGTCGGGCACCGCACCCGCCATGCTGTGGTTGCGCGATCGGCTCAATGGTGTTCCGGCACAACAGGGTTGCAGCACCACCGAGGTAGGCTGGTTGGCCTTGGATCCGAATGGCATCGAGCTGTTGAAGGCGACATTCGGCGAGACGTTCGCCTCCTTCTTCGGTAAACCGATCGGCGTGAAGTAGCCGAATCCCTCGGATGCCCGGTCCGGCAGTGGCGTCCGGACCGGGCACTCGGTCTCAGTCGGTGGCGCTGAACATTTCCTCCGCGCGACGGGTGTCCATGTACTCGCGCACACGGTGGATCAGACCGTCACGCAGTTCGACGATGAAGCAGTAGTCGTTGTCGTAGTGGTTGCCGTTCATCAATGTCGCCCGCATCCGCTCCTCGACGACGACCGTCGTGCCCTCGGCGATGACGGCGGTGAACTCCACGCTTCGATCGGATACGAATACGGTCGGAAACTCTCTGGTCAGGAAATGCGCGATGCGGTCACGGCCGACCAGGTGATCGGTGCCGTCGAGAGCGCGGGCGGTGGCGTTGCGCGGCGGTGCGAGCCATTCGGCGTCCGGGGTGAATACCGCGGCAATGCGGTCGGGGTCCTGGGTCGCGAATTCGCGCCAGGCCCGGATGATCACATCTTTGCTCGTCTGTGCGTCCATTCGGCCAATCCTGAGTGGGCCGCGGCCGCCGATCACGCCATATCCGGACAGGTCGTGTCCGGATATGGCTGGTCGGTGCGTGGCCCGGCGCGCAGACTCGGGGGTATGGGATCGTTCCAAGGCGTGATCACGACCGGCATCTACTGCTTGCCGCCGTGCCCTGGACGTCCACGGGCGGAGAACGTTGTCACCTTCACCTCCGCTGCGGGGGCCGAGGCGGCTGGGTTTCGGGCCTGCCACCGTTGCCGTCCCTATCGTGGTGATCGAAGGGTGACGAGTGCATCCGAATTGGTCTGTCGCGCTGTCGATCTCATTGCCGTGGGGGCACTGGACGAGGGCAATGAGGCGGAACTTGCCGCGCGGCTGGCGGTGTCGGAACGTCACCTGCGGCGAATGTTTCATGAGCAGGTCGGTGCCTCGCCGGATCGGCTGGCCCGCTCGCGGCGTGCGCATTTCGCGCGACGGCTACTGGACGATACCGATCTGTCGGTCACCGATATCGCCTTCGCCGCCGGATTCGGGAGCCTGCGTCAGTTCAACCGAGTGATGGTCACGATATTTCGGGCAACTCCCGTCGAGTTGCGCAAACGTCGTCGACGCGCGGATCGTCTGGTCGCGGACGGGGGTCTCGCGCTGCGGGTGCCGGTGGCCGAGGCGACGAATATCGATCGGCGATTGGCGCAGCTCGCGCACACCGCCATCGCTGGTGTCGAGAGCGCCACACCGGCGTGCTACCGGCGCACGATTGTCATGGACGGTGATCCAGGGGTCATCGAAATATCCGCGGCCACAACAGATGCCGTGCGACTCGTCGTGCATGTGCCGCATATCGAAGGGCTGATCCACCTCGTGTCCAGGGTGCAGCGGCTGCTCGCGGGGCAGCCGTGGGATCCATTCGAGGACGACATCCGGCGCATGGTGTCGGACAGCGTTGTTCTCAACGATCTCGTCACCGCCTACGGCGTGCCCATAGGCGGCCTGCGGCAGTTCGGCCTTTCCTACCTCTTCCCGACGGCGGCAACGCTCGAGACTGCTGACCTGAACGGACTCGTTGGTGCACGCGCGATCCGCGCACGTCGTGAACTAGCCGGTTGAGTCGTCCTGGCACGGAATCGACCGCACCGTCGAACGATCGAGTGCATTGAGCACGAGTGCGGCAGCGGTAGGTGAGAACACCGTGCCATTGTGTCCGGCTTTGCTTCCGGGGCAGAGGTTTTGGAGGACGTAGTTGTCGACACCGGGCTCCGCGATCATGGCCTGGTTCTGGCCGAAGGATGAGATCGGGTCGAAACGGCTGCTGATGGTGGTGTAGGCGACGCCGGGAACGGTGATCGGTCCGGAGTTCAGCTCCTGCAGGAAGGCCGACCCGGCCAGTAGATCCTTCACCGCGGGCGGTACCGGCAGCTCGTCGCGGAGATTTCCGGCATTGAGAACAGTCGCGCCGAGATAGCCGAGCGTGCCGTGTGTCGGCGAGGAAATGGTGGTGACCGAACGGACGTCACCGGCGATCGCCGGATCGGTTTTCACGATGTACTGCGCCATGATGCCGCCCTCGGAATGGCCGATCAGGTCGACCTTCGGGACGCCGAGCCGGGTGGTCAGCGCGGTCAGTTTCTGCTTGATCTCGACCGCCGAATCGGCGAGCGGACCATTGCCACCGCCCTGCATGGCATTGCTGCCGCCATAGGAGAAGGAATAGACGCACAGACCGGCATTGGCGAGGGCAGGTCCGAGATAACCCCAGGCTCGATACTCGTCGCCCGCGAAACCATGTAGCAGGACAACGGGAACCGCGCCGGACACGGTCGGCACGCAGTCGTACCGGTTGACTCCGGGCGCCGTCGGCGCCTCGACCTTGCCCTGCTGTGCCCAGCGGGTTTCCTCGTCCTGTACCTGCTCCCAGGTGGCGGTCGGATACGTCGCCGGCTCCGCTGCGGCCACCGGAATCGCTGCGGCGCACAGAGCAAATCCGATGAGGGACAGGGTGATTCGGCGCGATCTCATGCGTGGAGTCCTCGAATGGCGGTAGTCAGGCGGATATCGGCAACCGATCGGCCGGTCAGCAGGTCGTAGGCGGTCGCCGGTAGTACCCAGGTTTCTGTTGTCTCATCCCAGGATTCGGCGGCTCGGCGGGGGATCGGAATCGCCACCTCGGCCGTCTCGCCCGGCTCGGCTTCGACGACCGCGAAGGCGGCCAGTCGGCGTTCCGGTTGGGATGAATGAGCGATATACGTCTGGATCGTTTCGCGGCCGGGACGATCGCCGGTATTGCGAACGCGAACGGTCAGCGTGCCGAGAACGCCGCCGACCGGCGCGGGCGCGAACGCAGCGCTTTCGTACTCCCAGGTGGTGTAACCGATTCCGTGCCCGAACCAGTACGCCGGTGCGGTCGAAAGTCGTTGCCACGCAAGGTATCCGATGTAGATATCCTCCTCGTAGGCGAGAGCGCCGTCGGTGGGCGTGACATTCAGTACCGGCGCATCGTCCTGATGTGCGGGCCAGGTGGTGGGCAGCCGTCCGCTCGGTTCGGCCAGGCCCATGAGCACATCAGCGAGCGCGGCACCGCCTTCCTGTCCCGGAAACCACGTGAGCAGAATCGCCGCGACATTCTCTGCCCACGGCATATGCACGGGGGACCCGGTATTCACCACGACCACGGTGCGCGGATTGGCCGCGGCGACCCGCGCGACGAGCTCATCCTGTCGACCGGGCAGCGAAAGCGATGTCCGGTCGAAGCTTTCGCTCTCCACCTCGGGGGTGGTGGCGACGACCACTACCGCCACATCGGCCGCAGCCGCCGCGGCGACCGCTTCTTCGATGAGCGCCTCCGGGTCGATATTCGGTTCCTGATGGCCGAGCGAGAACTTCTCGAAGGCAATCGGCATCTCTGGCAGCGTCGTCACGGTATGCGTAAGACTGATCGAGACCTGCTGTTGCGCAGTGAGTTCGACCTCGAAAAGGGTCTCCGGCGGGTGGAGGAAGGCGGCCAGCGGATCGCCCTGGGGGACGATCGTGTCGTCGAAACAGGTCACATCGCCGACCGTCAGCCGGAACGGCCCGATGCCCGCGATGGCCAAGGTGTGCGTTCCCGTCGCCCGTGGCGTGAAGGTGCCGGTGACAACGACCCGGTGCAACTCCCCGACCGCGATCCCGTCCGGGAATTCACCGATCCATTCGATCGTGGCCTCCGGCAGCGGATGCACGCCGAGCAGGCGGTCACCCGCGCCGTACAGCTGGACTCGCAGGTCGAAACCTTCCTTTGCGGCGGGAATCTTGACTCGGGGATCCGCACCGACGGCATAGACCACTTCGGTATCCGCATCGAGCACGGCCCGCAGACCCTCGAGCGGTGAGACGGTGTGCGGCGGGAACACCTGGGCGCTACCGCCGCCGAGCGCCCTCGGCTGATCAGCGGTCTGGCCGACCAGCGCGATGCGCCGCACCTTGCCGAGTGGAAGCACACTGCTCTCGTTGCGTAGCAGCACAATCGAGCGTTGGGCGATCTCGCGAGCCAGCGCATCGCCGTTGATCGTCGCGGGCACCGTGGCGAGTTCAGGTGGCGCTCCGGCCAACGCGCCAACCCGGGCGGCGAGCCGTAGTACATGCCGCGTCATCTGCTCGACCGTTTCGGCGGGAACCCGGCCTGCGCGAACCGCTTCCGCGAGGGCACCACCGAAGACGCTCTGCGGTCCCGGCATCGCAATATCGAGCCCGCCGACGGCCGCGCCGACGGTATTGCGCGCCGCCGTCCAGTCGGACACGATTGCGCCGTCGAAACCCCAACGCGCACGCAGGATTTCGTTCTGCAGCGCACTGTGCTCGGTCATCGTGACGCCGTTGACGCTGTTGTAGGCCGCCATCAAGGCCCATGGCACGGCCTGCTCGACCACGGTTTCGAACGGCGCCAGATACAACTCGTGCAATGCCCGCTGGGAGACCCGCACATCGACGGTGAATCGGTCGGTCTCGGAATCATTGGCCACGAAATGCTTCGGCGTCGCGGCCACGCCACCCTCCTGTACACCGGTCACATAGGCCGCGCCGATCGCCCCCGTCAGCAGCGGATCCTCCGAATAGCACTCGAAGTGCCTGCCGCCCAATGGGCTTCGATGCAGATTGAGCGTCGGAGCAAGCAGCATGTGCACGCCCTTGCGTCGCGCCTCCTGTGCGAGCAGCTGCCCGGCCCGCCGGGCCAGAGTCGGATCCCAGGTGGCGGCCAGCGCGGTCGGGCTCGGCAGGGCGATCGAGGGATCCTCCGGACTCCAGTGCACGCCGCGCACACCGATCGGACCGTCGGACATCACCAGGGACGTCAGCCCGATTTCCGGAATCGCGGGCAAGGACCACATGTCCTGTCCGGCGAGCAGGCGGCAACGCGCATCCAGATCCATTGCGGCCAACGCCTTTTCGACCACTGCCTCGCGGTCGGCTCGGTGATTCGCCATGTCGGTCGACTCCCTTGTTCGTATGACGCGCGGGCATCTACCTCGAAGTATGGTCGACTTACCTAATAATCGGTAGGTAATGTTATCAATACGTTACAAGTTCGGATCGCCATCCGGGCGGATCAGTAGCAGGAACTTGCGCAGCAGCGCGGGCATATCCACGTCATCCGGCGACAGCAACCACTGCTGCTGCAAACCGTCCAGGACCGCGATCAGCAATACTGCGGCATCCCGATGTGAGACGCCACGCGGCGGATCGCCGCCCAGGGCGCGCTCCAGGAAGGCTGTCAGCATCTCCCGAGCCTGCGCGTATCGATCGACGAAGTAGTCGCGCGCGGGATGATCCTGGGTGACGCTTTCGGCCGCGAGCACCGTGAACGACTGCACGATTCCGGGCCGCTCGGCATTGCGTTCCACCAGCTCGGCGAGGAGTTCCAGGGTCGTCGCATGGCCCTGTGCGGTGGCGAGCAGAACATCGAGGTCGTTCTGATCGCGCAGCGCGAGCACATTCGCCAGCAGCGTCTGCTTATTGGGGAAGTAGTGCAGCACGCCTTGCTGGCTGAGCCCGACCCGCTCCGCGACGATCGCAATGGTCGCGCCCTGGTAGCCGCGTTCCGCGAAAACCTCGAGTGCTGCCTCCAGGATCGCTCGACGACGATCCTCGTGACCGGCCCGGCCCTGGGCCCGCTTCATGCGGTGCACTCTTCTGCTGCGTCCATTGTTCGCAGACTAGCGAATTGCCATTGACAGCGGCGGTTTCGGCGCGTCTACTATCTACCACCGGTAGATCTAGCATTGGTAGATAATAGAGCAGTGATAGAAGTGGGTGTGTCATGTTCTTGGTAGTCGGCGGAACCGGCGTCGTAGGACGGCAAGTGGTCGAGCGATTGGTGGCAGCGGGTGCGCCCGTGCGTGTGCTCACGCGCAATCCGGCCCATGCGCTGCCGGGTGTGGAGGTCGCGGTGGGCGATCTCCATGACGGCTCGGTTGTATCTGCCCTAGGTGGTGTGACGCGCGTGGTGTGCACCGTTCACGGCGGAGAAGGCAAGGGCCGCAACGGACCTCGTGGACTTGAAGGTGCGGCGCTGCCCGGCCTGATCGATGCCGCCACCGAGGCGGGAGTCACGAATTTCGTATATCTGTCCGCAACGAGTGCCGATGCGGACAGTCCGGTCGATCTCTTCCGCGGCAAGGCGCAGGTTGAGGCACTGCTGGACCGCGGCCGGATGCCGTATACGGTGCTGCGGCCGACGCATCTTATGGAGACCTGGGTGCCGATGCTGGCCGATTCGCTGGTGAAATCATCGCGCGCACTCGTCTTCGGATCCGGGAACAATCCGGTCTCATTCGTCGCCGGTGCGGATATCGCCGCGGCCGCAGTGCAATTCGCATCGCGTCAGGGCATTGGCCGAACCGTGGAACTCGGCGGGCCCGACAACTGGACGTTGCGCGAGTTGAATACGCAGATCGCGCAGCGGCTCGGCATCGCGATCGGCAAGGAGACCGCATTGTCGGCCCGCATGCTGCGGATATCCGCCGCGGCGGTGCGGCCGTTCGATGAGGTGCAGGCTCGCCGAATGCGGCTGGGGGCGTTATTGGATTCCCGACCGCAGACCGTCGACGCGGGTGCGGTCTGGGAGGAACTGGGCATCGCGCCTGCTCGGCTGGTCGATTGGCTCGACCGTCTGCCGATGCCTGACGCCGTGTCACAGTGACGCTGGGCGCTGTACCGCGCCCAGCGCCGCGATCTCATCGCAGTGCGGCGACAACCTGCTGTGCGATGTTCTGCTCACCGAAGGTGTTGGGGTGGAGCGGGACAATGGACGGACTCGACAGCGAGGGGATGAGCCCGTTGATCCACTGCTGGTCGGGTCCGGCGCACATATCGTGTCCGATGCTGGAGGTGGCGGTGTCGACGAAGATCGCGCCGTGCGCGGCGGAGACGTTGCGTAACAGCGTATTGAGGTTGACCAGTACGTCCTGCAGGTAGTCGGCGTCGCGCGGCCAGGCGGGCTGTTGTGCCGGACATGCGCCTTCGCGCGATGCGGTGGGGTATCCGACGATCACGATCGTGGCTTCGGGTGCGCGCGAGTGGATTTCATCGATCGCGGTGCCGTAGACGGGTGCCAGGGCCTTGGTCCGTTCCGCGAAAGTGTCGACGCCGTTCGCCGTGAAGGTGTCCGCGCATGATGTGCCGTAGGGCTCCGGCAGGAGATTGCCGCATAGCAGGGCCTGCTTCGCGAGGCCGATATCGTTGCCGCCCATGGTCATTGTCACCAGGGTGGTGTCCGGTGTGAGCGCATCGAACTGCGGTGCGGCGGTTCCGGAGACGACGCCGCGCTGCGGGTTCGTGAGGTCGTCCAATGTGGCCCCACCGCAGGTGACGTCCTTGAAGGTCGCGACGCCGAGCTCCTTCGCGACCAGCGACGGGTAGTTGACCGCGGAGCGTGAACACGTGGCGAGCTCGGTTTGCGGAAATACGCCCGCCCCCGCGGCGAAGGAATCACCGAGGGCCACATAGTGGGTGTCCGCGGTCGGGTCGGCGCTCGCTTGCCCCGTGATAGCGGCGCTCGCCGCGACGGTCATCGCGGCCGCGGCGACCGCCGGTCTCACCTTTCCGAATAGGTGGTTCCAGCTGCCGAAAACTTGCATTGTGTCTCCTTGTCAACCCATGACCGGACGAATTCGGGTCTGAACTCCCAGGAGTAACTCGTGCAGGCGGGATCGACCCTGGACATCCGACCGATACGTGCAGAGTCTAACCGCGATTCGCTAATCCCGAATAACTTTCGGTTTTACCGGTGACATTATCTGGTCGCTGCGGACTCGGCCGCACGCCGAGACTCGGGCGCCGTTGGGGGATAGCGCATTTCGCCGGACGGCCAGCGACCAGGCGTTGTTTCAGATTTATGCCGTTTGGTGGGGCACTGTTGCGTTCCTCACTATTCCGTCTCTACCTGCGGAAAATCCGCGATGACGAATCGTCAGGGTTGACACCGCCCGCTCGCGCTGGCTACGGTCGCCATTGTTCGCGCTGAGTCATCGCCCGCCTCGGCATTAATGGCAGCAGGCTATTCCAATTGGTCTGGCCGAATGTTTCGACTGCGGGGAGGCTGTCGTTATTCTTCGACTCTGGTCGCATTCACAAAGAAACTCGGCGGAGCTTTCTTTGTGCTCCGAGACAAGATTCTCGCGCCTTTTTCTCGACCGCCAAGACTCAACCAGTTCCTTTCGACGTCAGGCGCCAGCTTTGTCCGTCTCGATCTCGCCCGCCAAGACCGTGGATGATCTCCCGGGGCCGAGCCGGTGGCCGTTGCTGGGGAATCTCCCGCAGATGCGGCCCTCGTTGCTGCACCGTCAGTTCGACGAGTGGTGCGATGAGTACGGCCCGCTCTACCAGTTGAAGATGCCGGGGCGGCACATTGTCGTCGTGAGTGATCCCGATCTGAACCGCGAGATCTTCCGGGACCGGCCCGGTGGGTTCCGGCGGCAGTCGGCGATCGAATCGGTTATGGACGAGATGGGTTCCAACGGACTGTTCTCGCTGGAGGGTGAGGCGTGGCGGCTGCGTCGCAAGCTGGCGATGCCCGCCTTCAATGCCTCACATCTGCGCAGCTTCCATCCCACCCTGGAGACGATCACCGGACGGCTGCGGCAGCGCTGGGAAAGGCAGTCGCCCAAGGATATTCGCGCCGACCTGACCCGCTACACGGTGGATGTCACCGCCAAGCTGACCTTCGACTACGACATCAATACTATTGAACAGTCCGGCGACATCATCCAGCGGCACCTGGAGCTGATCTTCCCGCTCATCAACCGGCGGATCAACAGCCCGCTCCCGTACTGGCGCTATGTCAAACTTCCGGACGACCGGGCGCTGGAGCGCGCACTGGCCGCGCTGCGCACCGATCTCACCGGTGTCATCAGTCGGGCCCGCGCGAATCTGCCTGCGGCGCCGACGAATTTCATCGAGGCCTTTCTGCTGGCGCAGGACGGCAGTACCTCCTTCACCGATGACGAGCTGTTCGCAGAGGCACTCACCATCCTGATCGCCGGTCAGGACACCACCAGCAATGCCATGGCCTGGCTGCTCTACCACCTCGCGGGCAATCCGGCTGTGCAGGAACGGATTCGCGAGGAAGTCGCCGAGATCCCCTCGGCGCTGGACCGGCAGCCGTATCTGGAAGCCGTTGTCGCCGAATCGATGCGGCTGCGGCCGACGACCCCGATCGTCGGACTGGAGGCAGCCGTCGATACGACGATCGATGGTGTGCACATCCCGGCGGGCACCTGGGTGATCGTGAATGTGCAGCATGCGAGCCTGCAGGAGCAGAACTTCGAAGACGCGCTGCGCTTCGACCCGGATCGCTGGCTGCGCAGCGAGCACGGCACGCATCGGCCCGAGGTCTCCACACCGTTCGGGGCCGGCCCGCGCTTCTGTCCGGGACGCGGGTTGGCGATGTTGGAGATCAAGAATGTGACCGGCATGGTCTGCCGCAACTTCGAGGTGCGCCTGCCCGCGGGTGCGCGGGCGCCGAAGGATCGCTTCCACTTCGCCGTCATCCCCATCGATCTCGATCTCGATCTGATCCGACGGCCCGCCTGACCCCCATTCGCCGAGCGAACTCTAAGGATGTAGATGTCGTTGCATCGACTGACCGCGACCGACGGTGTCTGGCTGTCGCTCGAATCTGCCGATATGCCGATGCATATCGCATTCCTGCTGGAATTCACCGCACCCGAGGGCGGGGCGGCCCAGTTCCTGCGGCAGTGGCGGGCCGGGCTGGACGCCCCGGCGAGCCTGCCGCAACCGTGGAACTTCCGCCCGCTGAAGTTTCCGCCGCCGGGTGTCGCGGCCATGGTGCGTGAGGTCGACGATATCGACCTGAGCGAGCACATCCGGGAGTGGACGCTGCCCGAGCCGGGCAGCCAGGACCAGCTGACCGAGCTCGTGTCGTCGATCCATCAGAAGCAGCTCGATATGAGCCGTCCGCCATGGGAATTGCACGTCATCGAGGGGCTGGCGCAGGACCGTTTCGCGCTCCTGCTCAAGGTGCACCACAGCCTGCTCGACGGCGCATCGGCCATGCGGTTGTTCACCGATACGTTCACCGAGGATGCCGACGCCCGCGATGTGCCGGACCTGTTCACTGTGCGCCCGGCCGCCGAATCGGCGGAGGCCGGTACGGCGAATCCGTTCCGTGCCCTGCTCACCGCATTGACCGGCGTGCTGGCCTTGTTGCGCGGTGTCGGATCCGCCGTTCGCGATGCCTTCCGACGTGCACGCGGCGATAAGACGATGGCGCAGAAGGCATATCAGCAGCCGGAAACCGTTCTCGACGGCACCATCACCGGCGCGCGCGATCTGTCCCGGCGTCGCTACGACCTCACGCTGTTCAAGCGATTGGCGAAGGCGGGTGACTGCACGATCAACGACATCGTGTTGTACCTCGTCAGCACGGCGCTGCGCAGCTACCTGACCGATCACGCTACGTTGCCCGAAGAGTCGCTGACCGCGGGCGTGCCCACCGATCTGCGCGAGGAGGACGACGCTCGCGCCGGCACCCGCGCGGGCATGATGTTCACCGCGCTGGCCACCGATATCGCCGATCCGCGCGACCGGTTGAGTGCGGTCAAGTACTACATCCGCGCCGCGAAACAGCATATGGGCGAGATGGCTCCGAACGAGGTCATCGGCTACGGACTCGCGGTCACCCTGCCGTGGATCCTCGGACTCAGCTTCGGCTTCACCACCACCGCATCCTCACACCCGATGGGCGTCTCCAATGTGCCGGGGCCGCGAAACCCGCTGTACTGGAACGGTGCTCGGCTCGAGACGATCTATCCGATTTCGCTGCTCATGCACGGCAATTCGCTGAACTTCACCTGCATCGGCTATTCGGGTGGGCTGCATTTCGGCGTCCTCGGTGTCCAGGAAAAGCTGCCGCCGATGTCGTACCTCACCGGGGCGATCGATGCCGCGCTCGATGAGCTCACCGAACTGCTCCTGCCGGACCGCACACAGCTAGCCGCTGGATGACGTCGATGTCGAATTACGATGTGGCGATCATCGGCTCGGGCTTCAGCGGGCTCGGCGTCGCGATGAATCTGCGCCGCCTCGGCACTGACAACTTCGTCATCCTGGAACGTGCCGACGCAATCGGCGGCACTTGGCGCGATAACGTCTATCCCGGCTGCGCGGTCGATGTGCCGTCGGTGCTGTACTCGTATTCCTTTGCGCCGAAGGCGGACTGGACCCGCGTGTACGCGACCCAGCCCGAATTGCGCGCCTACACCGAGCAGGTCGTCGACAACTTCGATCTGCGGCGGCATGTGCAGCTGAACAGTGATGTGGCCGACGCCGATTTCGACGACGAGGCCGAACAGTGGGTGCTGCGGCTGAGCGACGGCAGACTGGTCCGGGCCCGCGCCGTCGTCATGGGTTACTTCTCCCTACATGCCGAGGCTATTCCGGATATCCCTGGTCGCTCCGGTTTTGTCGGGCCGCAGATGCATTCGAGCAAGTGGGACCCGTCATTCGAACCGGCGGGCAAGCGGATCGCGGTGGTCGGGGCCGGGGCGAGCGCGGTGCAGATCGTACCCGCGCTCGCGAAGTCGGCGGCCGAGCTGATCTCGTTCCAGCGCACTCCGGCCTGGGTGATTCCGCGCCTGGACCGGCCGATTCCGCCGACTGTGCGCAAGATACTGCGCACCGTGCCGCCGATTCGGTTGGCGGCACGCGGATTCGTCTTCCTGTTCCTGGAGGCCATGCACTTCGCCGTATTCCATCCGCGGCTGGTCTCGGTCTACGAGCGGGTCGTCCGCAAGGTACTCGCCGAACAGGTCCGTGATCCCGAATTGCGGCGCAAACTCACGCCCGACTATGCCTTCGGCTGCAAGCGACCGATGGTCTCCGACGAGTACTACAGCTCGTTCACCCGTCCGAATGTGCGGCTGAGCACCGAGAAAATCACCGAGATCACCGCAACCGGCCTCCGCACCGCTGACGGAGAGTTGCACGAGGTCGATGCGATCGTGTGGGCCACCGGATTCCACGTCCAGGATTCCATCGCGCACTTCCCGGAGTTCCGCACCGCGGCGACCTCTACGCGAAAGAAGTTCCAACGAGATGGTTTTCGCGCCTACCGTGGCATTGCCTTCGCGGGGTTGCCGAATCTGTTCGCGGTTACCGGACCGAATACCGCACTGCCGCACACCTCGCAATTCCTCGCCATCGAACCCACGACGAAGCTGATCGCCAAGACGATCGAGCATATGCGGGCCAAGGGGATTCGCCGCTACAGCCCGTCCGAGCGGGCCGAGCGCGAATGGGTCACGCGCGCACGAAAACTGCTCGGCAGCCGGGTGTGGTCGACCGGCGGATGCACCAGTTACTTCATCGATGCGGACGGCACCAACACCCTGACCTGGCCGGGCGGAACGTTCAGCCTCCGGCTCGACCGGCGTCGCATCCGCCCGCAGGACTGGGATACCGGAAGACAGTGACATGTGCGGCATCAATGGAATAGTCGACTTCGCCGGACCGGTCGATCCGACCCCGATCGCGACCATGAACGAGATCCAACGCCATCGCGGCCCCGACGGTTTCAGCACCTGGCACCGCCGCCATGTCGCCTTCGGCTTCCAGCGCCTCGCCATCGTCGATGTCGAGCACGGCGCGCAGCCCGCCCGCAACGAGGACGACACTGTCCACGTCGTCGTCAACGGCGAGATCTACAACCATCGGGAACTGCGCGATGCGCTCGCCGCACGCGGGCATCGGTTCCACAGCCACTCCGACGCCGAGGTGATCCCGCACCTCTACGAGGAGTACGGTCCGGGCTTCGTCGAACGCCTGGACGGCGATTTCGCCATCGCCCTGTGGGATTCGCGCCGAGTACGGCTGCTGCTCAGCCGCGATCGGGTCGGCGTCAAACCGCTCTTCTATCACCACCGAGGCAGCCGGATCGTATTCGCCTCGGAGATCAAGGGCATCTTCGCCTCCGGACTGGTCGACGCGACCATGGACCCGCAGGGCCTCAGCGACTGCCTGTTCTACGGCCACACCATCGCACCGCGCACCTTCTGGCAGGGCATCGACGACCTGCCACCCGCGACCATCGTGACGATCGATCGTCGCGGTATCTCCGAACAGCGTTACTTCACACCGTTCCTGCGCCGCGATCCCGATGCACCGCTGCTCACCGGCCGGGCCGCGATCGAGCGGTTCAACGATGCCTTCACCGCGGCGGTACGCAAACGCCTGCCCGACGAGGTGGGGGCCGGAATCGCGCTGAGCGGCGGCCTCGACAGCTCCGCCATCGCCGCAGTGGCCGCCCGGCGCTGCGGTGCCCCGCTCACCACCGCGAGCATCCGGCTCACCGGTGAAATTCTCGACGAGACGCCGATGTCGCGGCTGGTCGCCCAGTCCCTCGGCCTACCCAATGACGAAGTCGAGATGACCGGTGCTCGTGCGTGCGAGCTACTGCCGAAGAGCCTGTGGCACTTCGAATCACCGTTCTGGTACGGCGCGGTGGCGACACCGTTCCTCGATCTGACCGAATTCGCTCGGAACAAGGGCCTCAAGGTCGCCATGAGCGGAGACGGCTCCGATGAGCTGTTAGCGGGCTACGACTTCTACCGTCTGATGAAGCTGAGCTCCCGATTGGAACAGCTGAAATGGGCCCAGACCGCGATCTGGCGCAATGCCACCAAATGGGTCGGTGCGCCATCGGGTTTGGACAGCCACATCGTCTCCGTGGCAGGCCGACGTGCCGAATACACCGCCCGCTACGGCGAGGTGCCACCCTGGATCTACCTGTGGAGCGCCCTCGGCGACACCACCGGACCCATTGCGCCCGAGGGTCTTCCGGCCCCATCGCCGCTCGCCCCGCCACCACCGCACGACAAGCTCCGCCGCCAACTGCATTTCGAGTTCTACACCCGGCTGCCGCACTGGGTGCTGCCGATCTCGGATCGCCTCGGGATGGCCAATAGCATCGAGGTGCGTGTGCCCTACCTCGACCGTGATGTCATCGATGTCTGCGCCGAACTGTCACCGGAGATGCTGGTGCACTGGGGAACCGAGAAGTACGCGCTCAAGCGGGCCAGCGCGGACGTGCTGCCGAAACAGATCGTGCGCAGGCGTAAGAAGCCGTTCATGACGCCGGTCGGCCCGTGGTATCTCACCGGTTCGGGTGCTGATCTGGCGCACGACCATCTTTCCCGGGATTCGGTGCGGCGCTACGGGATCTTCGATCCGGTGGCCACCGAACGGATGTGGCGCACCGCGGTCGATCAGACCGGCACCTGGGCCGCCACCGCTGCGGAATGGGGTTGCCTGGCTGTCATGTCCACCCACCTCGTACTGGACCAATTCCGCTCGCTGGGCACGAGTGAGCGAGTCGCCTCGTGAAAACCGCCGCCGCCCACGAATATGCCCTGCACGGATTCGCCCAGCCCGCACTGCCTCTGGTACTCGCCGCCGGGTCGCTGATCAAGCCGATACGGCGAGTGCCCAAACTCGGCTGGCTGGTGGCAGATCCGGAACTGGCACGTCAGATCCACAGTGACACCGACCATTTCAGCATTATCGGTGTCGGCGCGTCCGGGCACTGGTGGGGACAGATGCTCGGCGAGTGGGTCTTCGAACTGTTCGAGGGCCGGCCGCATGTCGAATTCCGGGCGCAGGTTCGCGATCTGTTCACCCCCGAACGGTCCAGGGTGATCACCGAGCGGGCGGTGGGGCCGATGCTGCGCCGACTCACTGCGGATCTGTCTGCCGGAAAAACCGTTGATATGGCGAAGTTCTCGCGCGAGTTCACCGGACGCACCATGGCCGAGCTGGTCGGCTTGCCGGTCGACGATTCACCCGCCGCCTACGAGGAACTGTTCGGCCTGGTCGAGGCCATGGCCAATCTCGGCAAGGGGAACTACGACACCACAGTCGTCTCGGAAGGCAACGCCCGCAAGGGACGTGCTGTGGCCGATCGCATCGCCGCCGCCGTGCCCGCCGTCTATGAAACCGCCGACCCGAGCACCACCATCGGACGCAGCCGCGAACTGGGCCTCGGACCCGAAATCACCCGCCGCATGGCCGCCTTCCTGGTCGTCGCCGGAACCGCGACGCTGGCAAGTACGTTGGGCCGAATGGTCGCTTTGCTGCACGATAGCGGAGCTCAGCACGAACTGATCGAGGACCGAAGCCTGATCCCGGACGCGGTGCGCGAGGCGCTGCGGGTCACCAGCTCGATGCCGATCGTCGGGCGCGGTGTCGTCTCGGATATCGAGTTGGCGGGCAGACGATTACGCGCGGGCGACCGCGTGAAGATCATGACCTGGTCGATCAACAATGCGGCCGGCGGCTATGACCTGCGGCTGGGCAAGGTGCACGAACTCCGGCAGCTGTGGTTCGGCGGCGGTCGCCATATCTGCCTCGGCGCGAGTCTGACCCATGTGGAGCTGGCCGCGGTATTGGAGGCGATGACCGCGCCCGGCCGTCCGTGGACCATCACAAAGCGCCGCTACCGCACAAACGTGTTCGTCCCGCTCTACCAGCGATTGGATATCGCCCTGACCTGATGAGCGGTCCGCTTGCCGCGCAGTCGGTTCAGGGAGAATGTCTGGCAACTTAACTGCGGTCCACAGTCCAAGGTGTGCTGCACAGCGCGTTGTAGTGAGTCACGGTTGCGCACCAACGGCGATGCAAGTTACTGTACCCACTCGTTGATGGGAACGGGGTAGTTCCTCATTGCGGGAGGGTTTGGCAAGCATGATCCGACATCGACGTCCGATTAAGGCAGTGGCTGCTGCGATAGCCACGATCACCGTGTTTGCCGGAGCCGTGGTCGCGGCCGCGCCGACCCAGGCCACGCTCGGCCTCGATGCGCAATTCACCGCGACTCATGCGGGGCCGCAACAGTATCCGAACGTCTACATCGACTGGGACATCCCGATCACCATGAGTGACGGCACGGTGCTGAAGGCGAATGTCTACCACCCGGCCGACGCCTCCGGCCGGCCGATCGTCGAGCCGACGCCGACCATCGTGAACCTCACGCCCTACACCAAGCTGGTGGCGAATATCGCCGACTCCGTGCTGGCCATCCCCGGCCTGGCCGAGCCGCTGATGCAGGCGCTGCACGGCTTCGATCTCTCGGCCTACGGCCTGAGCGGGATCAGCGATCTGGCACAAGCATTGGCGGGCGGCACCGCGCGCACCTTCGCGGTGGATCGCAAACTGGTGCAGAGCGGCTACACCCAGGTGGTCGTCGACGTGCGCGGCACCGGCTTCTCCGAGGGCACCTGGCAGGTGTTCGGTGATCGCGAGCAGCAGGACGGCGTCGAGGTCGTCGACTGGGCGGCTGCGCAGCCGTGGTCCAACGGCAAGATCGGCATGAGCGGCATCTCCTATTCGGCCATCAACCAGCTGCAGACGGCGGAGCGCAGACCCGCTGCGCTGCAGGCGATCTTCCCGATCGTGCCGGGCAGCGATCTGATCCGTGACGTCGCCGCACCCGGTGGCGCACTCGGCATCGGGTTCATCCCGGAATGGCTGCTGGCCGTCGACGGTACGAAGCTGATTCCCGATGTGGTGTCCATGCTGGCGGGCAAGTTCGACTGGACCTGGCTGGCGGATCGCGTCCGCGACCCGTTCACCTTCTTCAATATGATCATCATGGCGCTGGGCACCCAGAGCATGGATCAGATTCCGCCCGAAATGCATTCGGTGCTCGACGATCAAAGTCCGTTGCGCACCGCCTGGATCGGACATCCCGATCGCATCGATGTGCCGACCTTCGTCTACGGCGGCTGGCAGGACATCTTCGCCTACTCCTCGCCGCGGGTCTACAACGCGATCAATGTGCCCGACAGCCAGAAGAAGCTGGTGATGGACAACAACTATCACATCACCACCGGCTCGGGCATGGGTGACGCCGACGGACCGGCGGCCCTGGATGTATTGCAGCGCGCGTGGTTCGACAAGTGGCTCAAGGGCATTGATAACGGCATCGATGACTACGACCAGGTCACCCTGTGGCAGCAGGGCGGCGGCTGGACCCACACCTCGGCCTTCCCGCGGCCCGATATGGATTACCGCCGTATGTATTTGAACGCGGCGGCCTCGGGCACCGCGCCGGGCAGCGCCTACGACGGCAGCCTCACCGGGGAGCCGGGGGGACCCGCGCGGGTTTCGATCGCACCCGGCCTGACCACGCTCTGCTCGCGCGATGGTGCACAGGGGACAGCGGGCATTCTGCCGCTCCCGGATATCTGCACAAAAGATTCGAGGATCGCCGAGACCAACGGTCTGACTTTCACCAGCGCGCCGGTCGCCGTGCCGACCCAGATCTCCGGGGCGATCGCGATACACCTCGACACCGTCTTGGACGCCACGGACGGCTACTGGACCGTGACACTGAACGACGTTGCGCCGGACGGACGTTCGACCCAGTGGACGCACGGCCAGCGCACCGCATCCCTGCGCGCCGTCGACGAGAGCAAGGCCACCCGCTCCGCCAACGGCGATTACACCGACCCCTACCCTTATCTGACGCTGGACACCCGCGAACCGATCGTGCCCGGCCGACCGACGGTCATCGATATCGGCATGTTCGCCACCGACGGTGTGCTGCAATCGGGGCACCGGCTGCGCGTCGATATCTTCGCCGGAAACTTCCCGAGCAGTCTTCCGTTGCGCCCCTTGCTGAATGAGAGCGGGTTGAAGCCGCAGCACATCGAGCTGGACCCGAATCAGCCGAGCTGGGTGAACATTCCGGTCGACGGCGAGCCGGGCTGGTGAATCAGGCCGGGCCGGAGCCGAGCAAGACCAGTGCGGCGCGAGTCAGTGTGGGCGCCAAGGCCGGTAGCTCCTGCGGCCCGGACTCGATCAGGGTGGCCCGGACGCGATCGTCGATGCCGCCGAGCAGCACATCGATCAGTCCGGGATCGGGTTCGGCGCGAACTTCGCCCGCGCGCACACCGATTCGCGCGGCGGCCACCATCCGATAGCCGAACATGCGGTGCGTGCGGGCCCGGCGGGCGATGAGTCCCGGTCCGGCGGCGAGGGTTTCGATATGCAGCGCGCGTGCGGCGGCCGGCTCGGCGGCCAGGAATTCCAGATACGTTTCCAGCGTCGTGCGCACCAGTTCGACGAAGGTGTCCGCACCCGATTCCGCGACCACCCGGTCGAGTTCACGGGTGATGACGTCGACCGCGAAATCGAAAGCGGCGGTGAAGCATTCCTCTTTGCTCTCGAACAGCCCGTAGAACGTGCGCCGGGCCACCCGGGCCCGACCGACGATATCGGTGATCGTGGTCGGGCCGTAGCCGAGTTCGGCGACCGCCTCCAATGCGGCGATATACAGCCGCTCGCGCTGTGACGTCACGACTTCGTCCCGGGACAAGCGATGCGGCCCTCGGGGCAATCGGTCCGGAGAAGCGCTGGTCAAGACGGTCATAATGCCGACGATTCTGCCACACCGGGAACTTTCGCCCGGAAATTCCGGTCCGGCCCACCAAGACTCAGTGCAGCGCGCTGCCCTGGACCCACTCGTCCCACGGCACGCCCCAGTCCCCGTTCTGCCAGACCTCGAGCGGTGCGCCGCCGGTATTGCGGACCTCGACCACATCGCCCGGAATCGCAAAATTGTAGAACCACTGGGCGTTCGCGGCGCTCAGGTTCAGACAGCCGTGCGAGAGGTTCTGGCTGCCCTGCGCCCAGACCGTGGAATCGAGCTGGTGCAGATAGATGCCGTCGGTGCTGATGCGGGTGGCCCAGCCGATGGCCTCCTTGTAGCCGAGCCGGGAATTGACCGGCAGGCCGTAGGTTGAGGAGTCCATGATCACCGGATTGCCCTTGTCCATCACGGTGTAGATGCCCGGCTGGGTCCAGAAGGTCAGCGTCTTACCCCCGATGACCTCGCTGCCGCCCCTTCCCATCGAGGTGGGCATGGTGCGGATCAGATTGCCGTTCTCGAAGACCTGCACCTGTTTGGTGTTGTCATCGGCGATGGAGACATGCGACGGGCCGATGGTGAAGGTGGTCTTGGTGTCCTCCTGGCCGTAGAGTCCGCCGCCGAGGTCCGCGCCGTAGATGTTGGCCGCGGCGGTCACCTTGGTGCCCGGTGCGAAGTACTGCTGCGGCCGCCAGTGCGCGTTGCGCTTGTCGAGCCAGTACCAGGAACCTTCGACCGGCGGGTTGGTCGTCACCGAGAGCCGCTTCTCCGCAACGGCCTTATCCGGGACATCCTCATCGAAATGCGCGACCACGACGGTGCCGACACCGAAGGTGCCGCCGTCCGCCAGCGGTGTGCCGCCGGTGGTGGTCATATACACCTTGGTCTGGTTGTTCGGCGCCAGCGTGCTGAAGGTCGAGGTGGTCGGCCCGACGCGGCCGGTGATGGTGAGGCTTTCGGCGGTGATCGTGTAGGTGTGCCCGTATCCGAGTGGATCGACGGGCTTCCACGCCGTCTTGTCCGGGGTGTAGATGCCCTCGATCGAACGGCCCGCCTCATTGGCGAGTTTCACCGAGGTGAGCATGCCGTCGTTCGCGGTCACCACGACCGGCGCGAGCGGATCGACATTGTTGCCACCGCCCGGCGTGATGACGATCGGGGGCGGCGGCGGTCCGGCCTGGGTGGTCGGAGCTTCCGACTTCGATGAACATCCGGCGACGAGCAATATCATCACCAATGCAAAACCCGCAGCTGCTCTCCACCGGAAGCGGCGACTCGACATGACTCTCCTGTGTTTCGCCGTGCGTTCCCTGCGGCGCACCTACGACGTACTGGCCCGTGCCGTAGTTTACCGGCCATTTCGGGCGTGGTTCGCCGCCGCGGGTGTGACCTGCGCGAACATCCGGCCTCAGTTGACGCAGGGCACGCTGCTGCCGATCGTGGTCGCGACCGGCTTGCCCGCATCGGGCGCGGGTGTGGCGGAGGTGGTGGTCGCGCTCGCGCTGGTGGTCGGCACCAGTTCGGTGGGCATGGTGAAATCGGTGCCGACAACCACGGTGATGTGGCCGGGTTCGACATTCGGTGATGCGGTCGCGGTGAGGCCGAGGATGTCGCCCAGCTGCGCGGCATCGGTCTCTGCGCCGGTGCCGTAGGTGATGGTGGAGATGGCGCGGGTGACGGTAGTCGTGCTGCCCGCCGGATAGCCGCGCTTGGTGAGTGCGGTGGAGAGTTGGGCGGCCCGGCCGCTGTATCCGCTCGCATTGTGCACATCGACGATGCTGGTCGGGGTGCGCGTCGAGGTGGTCGGTGTGGTTTCGATACCGAAGGCGGCGCGCACTTCCTTCTTGATGGCCGCCGGATCGACGATATTGACGTCCTGACCGTCGATATTGTCGTAGCGCAGCACTGGCAGCGTCCGGAATTCGACCGAGATCGAGCCCGCCGACCCGAGGTCGCGGGCGAAGTCGAGCAGGTTCCAGCCGTCGGACAGCACGATATCGCGGTGTGCGACATCCATGAGACCGGAGAGCTTGCTGAAGTTGGTCAGCGTGCCGGTGTCCTTCAGCGATTTGGCGACCGAGGTGAGGAAGGCCTGCTGGCGGTGGGTGCGGTCGAGGTCGCCGTTCTCCAATCCGTGGCGTTGCCGCACGAAGGACAGCGCATTGGCGGCATCGAGATGCTGCGGACCCGCGGGGAAAACTGCGCCGGAGTAGTAGCTGTCGTCGACCGCGTGGTTGAGGCAGACATCGACGCCGCCGAGCTTATCGGCCAGATCGTAGAAGCCGACGAGCGAGATTTCGGCGAAGCGGTCGATGGGGACGCCGACCAGATTGCGCACCGTCTGCACGATCGATGCCCGCCCCGCCTCGCGGCCCGCGCGTTCCAGGGCCACCTTGTCCTTCATGCCCGAGTTTTCCAGCTTGGTCTCGGTTGCGGCCTTCTTCAGCCCGTAGGCCTCCTTGATCTTGGCGTGGTCATAGCCCGGAATGCCGGAGACCGCGACATAGTCGTCGCGCGGAATGGAGAACGCGACGATCTTGTGCATATCCGCAGGAATATGCAGCAGGATCAGCGAATTCGCGTTGTAGCCGCCATTGTCGCCGTCGCCGGCGTGCAACTGGTCCAGGATCGCTTTCGGCAAGTCGTTGCCGTCGAGGTCCTTGCGGGTATCCAGGCCGATCAGCAGGATATTCAGATCGCCGCCGAGTGAGCGCGGTGCGTCCTTGCCGATCGCGTCGGTGTGGGTGAAGCCGTTATCGAATTCGGTCTTGGCCGACCAGGCGAATCCGGTGCCGGACAGAACGGCGAGAGCGGCGATCGATGTCAGGACGCGCATTGCGATCTTTGCCGCTTTGCGGGCGCGATGGGGTTTCGGATCCGCTCGTCGGTGCGCTGCTCGCCGGTGTCCGGTGCCGCGGGTATCGGTGATTTTGGGGAGCTCGACGGTGTCGTCATTCATGGCGGCGGCCTAGGTCCCGGGTCATTCTCGCCGCCTCAGCTTTCGTTTCGGGTCACGACACAGCGCATGTCCGGGTCATACCCGCTAACGACTTGTTGCACCCGCTAGTGACTGCTTGCAGGTCACTCGAAAGGGCCCGCTCAACCTTGCCAGTGTTACCGACAGCGCTCGGGGCAGGCAAGAATCGGACATTGTGATCTGCACAGATTGACGCTCTAGTCTCGTATACATGGCTGCTCCCGTGTTGCTCGTCCTCGGTGCCGGTCCCGGCGTCGGACTGTCCGTCGGCCGTCTTTTCGCGCGCGACGAGTATGTAGTGGTGCTGGCCTGTCGGCTCGGCGCGGAGGCCGAGCCGTTGGCGAAGGAATTGCTGGGCGAAGGTTTCGACGCCGAAGGTGTCGGTGTGGATCTGGCCGATCCCGACAATGTCACTCGTATTGTGACCGAGGTGGGCGAGCGGCATGGACGCATCGACGTGCTGCACTTCAACCCGAGCATCTTCCGGCAGGCGGATCCGCTGCGATTGACGGTCGCGGAGTTGATCGAGGACTTCACGATCGGCGCCGCGGCGCTGCTGCCCGCAGTGCAGGCCGCCCGGCCGTTCTTCGCCCCCGGTGCGCGCGTGCTCGTCACAGGGAGTGCGGCGGCGGATAAGCCGTGGCATGAGGCGGCATCGCTCGGTGTGCAGAAGGCGGCGGTGCGCAATCTCGTCACCAGCCTGGACACCACCCTGGCGCCCGACGGTTTCCGTGCCGTCGCGGTGCAGATCAATGGTGTGCTCGGTGAAGGTGCGTTTACCCGGGAGCGGGTCGCCGCGGCATTGCACGCCGCCGCCGTCCGCCCCCTCGACGACTGGACACCGCATGTGTCCTATAACGGCTGATCCGACAAGACATTCCAACCAACGACGCGCCTGCGCCGGATTTTCCTTCGACTCGAACGGTACCCGCGCGGGTGTCACCGTCCGCACCGAAGGACCGGCCGAGCGGGTCGCGACGAAGGAGGATGTATGCGGCGGTTCAAGGTAACAACGGCTTTGGTTGCCGCACTGGTGATTTCGGTGCTGCCGAATCTCGCGGCTTCCTCGGCGCAACCGGCCACGGTGCACCCCCAAGTGCTGCAAGCCAGGCTGGATGACCTGGTTCGTTCGGCTTTCGTTCCAGGGGGGCAGCTGGTCGTAACCGCCGACGGCGACGCGACTCAGATCAATAGCGGCGTCGGCGATCTCGCGACGGGCGCTCCGTTCCCGGATGACGCACAGGTTCGGATCGCCAGCAATACCAAGACATTCGTGGCGACCGTGGTGCTGCAGTTGGTGGGGGAGGGGCGAATCGAGCTCGACGCTCCGATCGAGCGTTATCTGCCCGGTGTGGTGCGCGGCCCCGGCGGCGACGGGAATCTGATCACCGTCCGAAATCTGTTGCAGCACACCAGCGGTATTCCGGACTATCTCGTTCGATTGGACTGGGGTTCCGTCGAGGCATTGCAGCGGTACCAAACCGCGGATCAGCTGATCCGACTCGGTTTGGATATGCCCGCGCTGTTCGCGCCCGGTTCGCGTTTCAGCTACTCCAATACCAATTATCTGCTGGCCGGAAAGCTGATCGAGCAGGTCACGGGACGGCCGCTGGGCGCCGAGGTGACGACCCGGATCCTGAGCCCGCTGGATCTCCGCGATACCTACTGGCCCGCATTCCCGCAGGAGAACGTGATTCGCGGTCCACACCCGCGCGCATATCAGATCTTCAACGGTGCCCAGGTCGACATAACCGATATCGACCCGGGCTGGGGCTTGGCCGATGGCGCGCTCGTCTCCACCGATGCCGACCTGAATCGCTTCTTCTCCGCCCTACTTTCCGGAAAACTGCTTCGCCCAACCGAACTCGCCGAAATGCAGCACACCATCCACGGCGGTGACCCAGCTCTCCCCGACGATGTCGGCCTCGGCCTGTTCCACCGCACCAATGCCTGCGGCATCGATATCTGGAGCCACGGCGGCGCCATGGACGGGTTCTTCGTCTTCGGCGGCTACACCCCCGCCCGCTCGGTAACCGTCAGCCTCAACCAAGTCCCGCCCCTGTTCGGCCTCGGCTACAAGGGTGCCATGGACAGCCTGGTAGACAGCGCCTTCTGCGGGTGAGGGAGTCGGTTCTACGGACGGCCGACCGAATAGCCGTGGCGGAACTACTTCGGTGCGGGCGGCGCGGGTTGGGTCGTCGTCTTGTCCGCGAACCGGGTGGTGCCGTCCGGAGACATCATCGTGTTGACGTAATCCACGCCGGAGGCGATCAGGATCGGTCCGCCAACGACGACCGTGCCGATGATCCCGCCGAGGGCCGCACCGGTGGTCAAGCCGAGGATGCAGCCTGCGGCAATGGTGGCGACACATCCGACGACCGCGCCGATGGCGGTTCCGACGAAGCCGCCGATCGCCGTGGCCAGGCCGAACTGCGTGGCGAATTCATTGCGGGCACGGTTGTTCTCGGCCATCGATGCGACCGGCTTGACGGCCAGTGGCTGCGAGATGTCGAGTCCGGCGGGCTTCTGCGGCGCCAGTTCCAGTACCGTGCCGTCCTTTTCGACCACCGGCTTGACCGGTATGTCGGTATCGGCCGCCCGGAACCGCAGTGGCAACGTCAGGACGACGTGACCGTCGGTGTCGGCCAGATCGACGACATCGACCACATCGGCGATATCGGCGGCCTTGCCGTCTTTATCGACCAGCGTGCCGTCCTTGTCGACCAGCCGCCCGTCGCCGCCGGCTGCGAGCTCGCTTTCCGCCGCCTTGGACAGGGTGAAGGTGCCGTTGCGCACGCTGGCCACCACCGTCTTGTCGACTAGCTTGACCGAGTAGGTGATGTCCTGCCGCGGGGGCGCGGCGACCGGCTCGGCATGGGAAACTCCGGCGCCCAAGGTCACGGCACCGATGACAAGGATCGCCGCCGCAGTGCTATCGCAAAGCTTCATTCGCGTATTCCGTTCCGTCATCAGATTATTCGCTCTTCGCAACGCCCCGTGCAGGCTCGACTCTCCTGCTCGAGAAACTCCCCGTGCAATGTACTCATATGCGCGGCAAGGAGGTCGAGGGGAGCCTAGCCGAGCCTGCGGTGCGAAGCGAGCGGATTCGAAGCGAAAAATCGATGTCAGCTATGACACGGTTACTTCCTCCGGTGTGTCGACCTGCGGCGTGGGCCGCGTTCGCAGCAGTGCCAATCCGAGTAGTGCGGCGGCAACGCTGAAGCCGGCACTGATCCAGGCGCCGGTCGACATGGCATCGGTGAACGCTTCCTTGGCCGGTTCGACATATCCGAGTTGGAATGCGGCGCCGATGGATTCACGTGCGGCAGCGGGTGCGTCATCGGGCATATGCGACGTGAACACACCGGCCAGTACGCTACCCAGGATCGCAATGCTGATCGCCATGCCGACCTGCTGCAGCGTGTCGTTCATGGCCGAGCCGACGCCCGCATGCTCGAGCGGAATGGCGCTCATGATCGCGGCATACGCGGCCGGACCCGCCAGACCGCCGCCGATCCCCATGACCAGCATGCTGGCCAACACCGCGAAATATCCGGAACCGACGGCCAGGATCGCGAATGCCCCGCCCATGACGAGCAGGCCGGCGACGATGAGCGTCTTATTGCTCAACTTCTTGCCCAGCGTCGCGCCGAGACCGTTGCACACCGCGGCGGCCACCGCATACGGCAGCAGCGCCAGCCCCGCCTTCATCGGCCCGTAGCCGAGTACGAACTGCAGGTACTGGGTGAGCATCAGCATGATCGCGCCCATACCGAACACCATCAGCAGCAGCGTGCAACAGGTGCCGGTGAAATCGCGATTGCGGAACACCGCCAGCGGCAGCATCGGATGCGCCGACCGGCTCTCCCAGATCACAAACGCCAGCCCGGTCACGACCGCGAGGCCGATCATCGGGATATTCCACTCGCGCTCGATGATCACGTAGACCGTCGAGGTGAGCGCGACGATGGACAACAGCACGCCGATCAAGTCGACCGGCCGCTGCTCACCGGTGGATTCGGGCATCAGCACCAGCGCGGCGACAATCGCGAGCACCGCGACCGGGATATTCAGCAGGAATACCGAACCCCACCAATAGTGCTGCAGCAGAAAGCCGCCCAGCGTCGGCCCGAGGACGATGCCGACCATGGATACGGTGGACCAGGCCGCCATCGCCTTGCGCCGCTCGTCCTCGGCGAAGGTGGTCATCAGGATGGACAGGGTCGACGGCATGAGCAGCGATCCGCCGACGCCCATCAGGGCGCGCGCCCCGACCACCTGCCACGGCTCGGTGGCCAACACTGCCGCAAGCGACGCGGCGCCGAACAGTGCCAACCCGATAACAAGCATGCGCCGCCGGCCGAACCGGTCGGACAGGCTGCCCGCGGTGAGCAACAGTCCAGCGAAGACGAGCACGTAGGCGTCGAGGATCCACTGGACATCCGACGGCGTCGCGTCGAGTTCCCGGATCAAAGACGGAATGGCGATATTGAGCACAGTGCCGTCGATCATCAGCACCAGCAGGGACAGACAGAGGACCCCCAGAACCCACCAGCGGCGAGGATCTCGTACAACGTTCGATTCCACTCGAACACCGTACGATAGAATCGCACAATGTGCGAGAGAATTATGCTGGCCCGGTGACAAAGCAGCAGTTCTCCTCGGTGTGGACCCGCGAGCCGCGCCAGCCGAAGGCGGCCGGACTGCGCCGCGACCAGATCGTCGCCGCCGCAATCGAGGTGTTGGACGCCGACGGGCTCGGTGCGCTGAGCATGCGAAAGCTAGGCGCGAAGCTCGATGCGGGCGCGACCAGCCTCTACTGGCATGTCGCGAATAAAGATGAACTGCTCGAACTCGTCCTCGACCAGATCTGGGGTCTGGTGCGAATCCCGGATCCGGACCAGGCCTCGTGGCGTGAGGTCGTCACGACCTACGCCTACAACTTCCGGCTCACCATGCTCGACCACACCTGGGTGACCGCCTTGATCGGCTCCCTGCCGAGCGTCGGCCCGAAGGCCTTCGAACTCAGTGATCGACTGCGCCGCAGCTTCATCGGCGCCGGATTCACCGGCATCGATATCTACCTCGCGAGCAGCACCGTGACGAGTTATGTACTCGGGCAGGTCATCCCGGAGATCACCGCGGCGAAGGCATTCGGCGACAAGGGTTTCGACAAGGAGATGGTGCTCGACGTCATGGATGAGCTCGCCTCCGACTATCCGGAGATGCTTGCCGACTACCGGAAGATGCAACCCGCCGACTATCAGACCGCCCGCGCGATGGCCTTCGATTTCGGTCTGCTCTGCGTCATGGACGGTCTGGAATCACGGCTGCACAAGTGAGCCCTCGGGAATAGATGGCGATACCGCCCTGTTGGTTGCCATATCCACCAAATGGGTGTCAGACTTTCCGAGAGGAGGCGTGGTGCAGTTCGGAATCTTCACGGTGGGTGATGTGACGGTCGACCCGACGACCGGTCGAGCCCCGACCGAGCACGAGCGGATCAAGGCGATGGTCGCGATCGCGCGCAAGGCCGAAGAGGTCGGCCTGGACGTATTCGCCACCGGCGAGCATCACAACCCGCCGTTCGTGCCGTCGTCGCCGACCACGATGCTCGGCTATATCGCGGCGCAGACCGAGCGGTTGCAGCTGTCGACGGCGACGACACTCATCACCACCAATGATCCGGTGAAGATCGCCGAGGACTTCGCCATACTGCAGCATCTGGCCGACGGTCGCGTCGACCTCATGCTCGGCCGGGGCAATACCGGTCCGGTCTACCCGTGGTTCGGCAAGGACATTCGCGAAGGCATCCCGCTGGCGATCGAGAACTACCATCTGCTGCACCGGCTTTGGCGCGAGGATGTGGTCGACTGGGAAGGCCGATTCCGTACTCCGTTGCAGGCGTTCACCGCAACGCCGCGACCGCTGGACGGCGTTCCGCCGTTCGTCTGGCACGGGTCGATCCGTAGTCCGGAAATCGCCGAGCAGGCCGCCTATTACGGCGACGGCTTCTTCGCGAACAATATCTTCTGGCCGAAGGAGCACTTCCAGCGCCTGATCGAGCTGTACCGGCGCCGCTTCGAGCATTACGGCCACGGTTCCGCCGACCAGGCCATTGTCGGCCTCGGCGGACAAGTGTTCATGCGCAAGAACTCTCAGGACGCGGTGCGCGAATTCCGGCCCTACTTCGATAACGCGCCGGTCTACGGCCACGGCCCGTCGCTCGAGGATTTCACCGAGCAGACGCCGCTGACCGTCGGCAGTCCACAGCAGGTGATCGAAAAGACCATGACGTTCCGGGAGAGCTTCGGCGACTATCAGCGACAGCTGTTCCTGATGGACCACGCGGGTCTACCGTTGAAAACGGTGCTGGAGCAACTCGATCTGCTCGGTGCGGAGGTAGTTCCGGTGCTGCGCAAGGAGTTCGACGCACTGCGTCCGGCCCATGTCCCGGATGCGCCGACTCATGCGTCAATGGTCGCAGCTCGGGCCCAGGACGGCGCCGTGGAGGTCGCGCAGTGACTGTGCTCTCGGAATTCGCCGACCCGCCCTGATCTCCCGGTGCAACGGCGCACCGGTCCGGTAATGCCAGAACTGAATACTCGTTCGAAGTATAAGTAATTGAAATATCAACCACATGAGGAGACCAACAATGTCGACCACCACCGCCAAGGATCTGACCGCAGGCACCTGGGTCATCGATCCCGCCCACTCCACCCTCGGATTCACCGTGCGTCACCTGATGGTCAGCAAGGTTCGCGGTCGCTTCGCCGACTTCTCCGGCAAGCTGGTCGTCAATGAAGACGGCACCGCCTCGGCCGAGGCCGAGATCCTGGTCGAGTCGGTGACCACCGACAACGAGCAGCGCGACGCGCACCTGCGCACCGCCGACTTCTTCCACGCCGCCGACTTCCCGGTGGCCACCTTCAAGTCGACCGGATTCCGCGTCAATGGCGAGGATTTCGTCGTCGACGGTGAGTTCACCATCCGCGGCACCACCCGCCCGGTCTCCCTCGATGTCGAATTCCTCGGCGTCAACCCCGGTATGGGCCAGGGCCCGGTCGCCGGTTTCGAGGCCAAGACCGTCATCAACCGTCGCGACTTCGGCATCACCATCGATATGCCGCTGCCCGACGGCGGCGCGGTGATCGGCGACAAGATCACCCTCACCCTGGAGCTCGAGCTCGGCCTCCAGGCCTGATCAGGACCGACGTAGTGCCTTCGCAGCCGCCCGGGGTCACCGACCGGGCGGCTGCGCTTACGCTGAATTCCATGTCCGGATTCGACGCACCCAGTATCGAGCGGTTGTGCGGGCTGCTGGCGGGGCTGCGGGTCGCGGTGCTGACGGGGGCCGGGGTGTCGACCGACAGTGGGATTCCGGATTATCGCGGGCCGGGGTCGCCGGTGCGGACTCCGATGACGTATCAGCAGTTCGTGGGGGATACGGCGTTTCGGCAGCGGTATTGGGCGCGCAACCACATCGGGTGGCGGGCCATGGACGGGTCACGGCCGAATGCGGCGCATCGGGCGTTGGCTCGGTTGGAGCGGGCGGGCAGTGTGTCCGGGCTGATCACGCAGAATGTCGATCTGCTGCATACGAAGGCGGGTCATCGGCGGGTCATCGATCTGCACGGGACCTATGCGCGGGTGCGGTGTCTCGGCTGCGAGGCGCTGATTTCGCGGATGGCCTTGGCCGAGCGGTTGGAGGCGGCGAATCCGGATTTCGCGGCATCGGCGACGGCCACCGGGGTGGAGGTGGCGCCCGATGCCGATGCGGTGGTCGCCGATACCGCGAATTTCCGGATGGTGGACTGCGCGCGCTGCGGCGGCATGCTCAAGCCGGACATCGTGTACTTCGGGGAGAACGTCCCCAAGGAGCGCGTCGCCGCCGCGTTCGACATGGTCGAGGCGGCGGACGCGCTCTTGGTGGCGGGATCGTCGTTGACGGTGATGTCCGGGCTGCGGTTCGTGCGATATGCGGCGAAACACGGTAAGCCGGTCGCCATCGTGAACCGCGGCCGGACCCGAGGTGATGAACTCGCCACGCTCACCGTCGATGCCGGATGCGCGGATGTTCTGACCGCGCTGGCGGATTCCCTGGGGGCCGAGCGCGTTCCCGCCTGAGGGGCTCAGCCGAAGTGGCAGACGTAGTGCAGCGTCGAAAGCACCTCGATCTCGAATGAGCTGTTGCCCGGCACCGAGAACGATTCGCCGCCGCGGTAGGTCACGGCTTCGGTCTCGCCGGTCAGGGTGACCTTGCACTCGCCCTCGATCAGCTCCATGATCTCCGGCTCGACCGTGTTGAACGTCAGGGTGGACGGCAGGATGACGCCGACCGACTTCGCGGTGCCATCGGCCAGCTCGATGCTGTGGCTGATGCACTTGCCGTCGAAGTACACATTGGCCTTCTTGGCCACACTGACATTCTCGAACCGCGTCATGATCTCTTTCCCGAGGTGCTGGAGGTGGAGCCGTCAGCGTACGCGACGTGCGTTAGCGTCCCTGTCATGCGGCTTCACGTGGGATGTGCGATGTGGACGCACGCGGCATGGCAGGAATATCAACCGGTTCCGGCCGAGCGGTTGCGGCACTACGCCTCGTGTTGCACCGCGGTGGAAGGCAATACGACGTTCTATGCGACGCCGACGCCCAACACGGTGGCGTCATGGGCGAAGCAGACCGATCCCGACTTCCGCTTCGTCGTCAAACTGCCCAAGCCGATCACGCACGAGCGCAGGCTGCACGGCGCCGAGGCCGAACTGCGCGCCTTCCTGGATTCGATGGAACCGCTCGGTCCGCGCATCCATGCGCTGTGGGTGCAGCTGCCGGGATCGTTCGGTCCGACCGAACTCGGGACGCTGGCCGGATTCCTGCGCACGTTGCCCGGCTCGTACCGGTCCGCCGTCGAGGTCCGGCATCCCGCGTTCTTCGAAAATGGCAGCGCCGCACGGCAATTGGAGCAGGTACTCGCGCGTGTAGGTGCCGAATGGGTGCCCTTCGACACCACCCTGCTTTTCGAGGGACCTGCCGAGAGTGCCGCGGAGGCCGAGGCGCGGGCGAAGAAACCGCGGGTACCGCGCCGCACGCGAGCGCTCACCGAATTCCCGATCGTCCGCTATCACGGCCGCGATTCGGCCGAGCGCACAGTTGCCGGCTGGCAGCCGTGGCTCGACATCGTCATCGCATGGCTGCGCGAGGGCCGCTCGCCAACGGTTTTCATCCACACTCCGGACAATGCATCCTCCCTGCACCTCGCCCGCCGCTTCCACGACGACATCCGCGCCCGCCTGCCCGAACTAGAGCCGCTGCCCGAACCCATTCCGACCGAGCCGATGACTTTGTTCTGAATATCTCGAATAAGTAACGATTCCGAATGCGTGCTCGGATAGACTGGAGGGTGTTGCCGCATTAGTGCCGAGCACGATGGAGGAACCGATGAGTCACGCCACCGCGCAGTCCACATCCTTCACCCTGCGCGGCGCGGCGGGCGCGCTGGCCGCCTGGGAATCCGTGCCGCCGCATGACGTCGAAATGCGCGGCACGGTGCTGTTGGTCCCCGGCTTCACCGGCTCCAAAGAGGACTTCGAGGCCATGCTGCCGATTCTGTCGGCAGCCGGATTCCGTTGTGTCGCTTACGATCAGCGCGGGCAGTGGCAGTCCGATGGTCCCGATGAGGCATCGGGATACACGATGTCCGATTTCGCCGACGATCTGATCCTCGTCGCCGACCAGATCTCGGACGACACACCGATTCACCTGGTGGGCCACTCATTCGGCGGCTACGTCGCGCGCGCCGCGCTTGCCGCCCATCCGGACGGGTTTCGCAGCCTCGCCCTGCTCGCCTCCGGACCGTCCTCGACCTCCGATATCAACTTCGCGCCACCGCAATTGGTCGCTCAACTCATCGAAAGCGGTGGCCAGCAGGCACTGTGGGAGCAGATGAGTCTGGCCATGGCGGCCCTGGTACCACCCGCGAAACTCGAATTCCTGCGCAACCGCGTCTTCACGACCAAGAAGGCGAATCTGATCGGCATCATGCGGGCCACGGAGGGCCCGACGGACTGCACCGCCGCCCTGCGCGCCACCGGCCTCCCGATCCTCATCGCCTACGGCAACTCCGGCGATCT
The DNA here is from genome assembly GCF_044465765.1 of Nocardia sp. NPDC049526. NCBI lineage: Bacteria > Bacillati > Actinomycetota > Actinomycetes > Mycobacteriales > Nocardiaceae > Nocardia > Nocardia sp. NPDC049526. The sequence continues at coordinate 65,733 of NZ_JBITMA010000003.1, forward strand.
CTGGCCGCCCAGCGTCCACGAACGCTATGCCGAGGAATTGGGCGCGCGTACCGCGGTTTACGACGGCGTCGGCCACCTACCGAACGAGCAGCGCCCGGCCCGCGTGTGCGCCGACCTGGTCGCCTTCTGGACCGGCATCGGTCCGGCCCGGTGAGACGTAGGCGATACCTGTCTGAGAAGGCGCCTGCTAGCGTGCAGGCATGCACGACAGCGTGACGGTTCGAATGGCAGCACCCGCCGACAAGATCTGGGACCTGGTCAGCGACATTACGAATACCGGCAAGTTCTCACCGGAGACCTTCGACACCGAATGGCTCGGTGGGGCAACGGCACCCGCCGTCGGCGTCAAATTCCGCGGGCACGTCAACCGCAATGGCTGGGGGCTGAAGTATTGGACGGTCTGCCGGATCGTCGCGTGCGAGCCCGGACGTGAGTTCGCATTCACCGTGCTCGGTCCGGGCGGGATGCCGGTCAATACCTGGCGCTACCGTTTCGAGTCCGTCGAGGGCGGCACCGACGTGACCGAATCGTTCCAGCTGAACGAACAGAACCTCCCGTTGCGCCTCTACTGGCTGGTGGCCGGGCGTGCTCGCGGCAAGACGAATCGCGACGGTATGCGCGAAACCCTGGAGCGCATCAAGGCATACGTCGAGGGGTAATCGAGATCAGGTGGAATCCATGGCGGCATCGATCGAGAAGCCGCCCACCAGTTCCCCCTGATCTTGATCCAGGCTCAGTGGCCCCGGGCGATCCAGTCGGATAGTGCGGGTTTTTCGGCGCCGATGGTGGTGCCGTCGCCGTGGCCGGTGTGGACCGTGGTTTCCTCCGGGAGGGTCAGCAGGCGGTCCCGGATGGAAGCGATGATCGTGCCGAAGTCGGAGAACGAGCGGCCGGTGGCGCCGGGGCCGCCGTTGAACAGGGTGTCGCCCGTGAACAGGGCGGTGGCCTCGGGCAGGTGCAGGGAGACCGAGCCGGGGGAGTGGCCCGGGGTGTGCAGGACTTCGATATCGGTGCCCGCCACGGTGATCCGCTGAGTATCGGCCAGTGATCGGTAGTCGACGTCGGGGTGGGTCATGCGCCAGAGCGGATCGTCGCCCGGATGCAGCAGGATCGGGGCGTCGAGGCGTTTCGCGAGTTCCGGTGCGACGGTGACGTGGTCGTTGTGCCCGTGGGTGCAGACGACCGCGCGGACATTGCGGTTGCCGACGGCTGCGATGATCGCGTCGGCATCATGCGCCGCGTCGACGATCACCACTTCGGCATCATCGCCGATCAACCACACATTGTTGTCGACATCCCAGGTACCGCCGTCGAGTGAGAAGGTGCCGGAGGTGACGACCCGATCGATGCGCAGGCTCACCAGACCACCACCGAACGCAGCACTTCACCGGCATGCATTGCGGAGAAAGCCTTCTCGACCTGGTCCAGGGCGATGCGCTCGGTGACGAAACGCTCCAACGGAAGTCGGCCCTGCAGATACAGATCGACAAGCATCGGGAAATCGCGTTCGGGCAGACTGTCGCCGTACCAGGAGGATTTCAGTGCGCCGCCCCGGGAGAACAGGTCGATCAGCGGCATATCGATGGTCATATCCGGGGTCGGGACGCCGACCAGCACGACGGTGCCCGCCAGGTCGCGTCCGTAGAAGGCCTGCTTCCAGGTTTCCGGGCGGCCGACCGCATCGATGACCACATCCGCGCCGAAACCGCCGGTGTATTCCTGGATCTGTTCGACGACATCGGTCTTTGTCGCATCGATCGTGTGGGTTGCGCCGAATTCCGTTGCCCAGCTGAGCTTCTGGGGATCGCGGTCGATCGCGATAATGGTCCGCGCGCCGGCCAGTCGCGCACCCGCGATGGCGGCATCGCCGACACCACCGCAGCCGATGACGGCGACCGTATCGCCACGCGACACATTGCCGGTATTCATCGCCGCACCGATACCCGCCATGACGCCGCAGCCGAGCAGTCCGGCGACGGCCGGGTCGGCATTCGGGTCGACCTTGGTGCACTGACCTTCGTGCACCAGCGTCTTGTCCGCGAATGCGCCTATGCCGAGGGCGGGGCTGAGTTCGGTGCCGTCGGTGAGAGTCATCTTGGTGCCGGCATTGTGGCTGGCGAAGCAGTACCACGGGCGGCCGCGCTTGCACGCGCGACATTCACCACAGACCGCGCGCCAGTTCAGGATGACGAAATCGCCCGCGACGACATGCGTGACCGCATCCCCGACGGTCTCCACGATGCCCGCGGCCTCGTGCCCGAGCAGGAACGGGAATTCGTCGTTTATCCCGCCCTCGCGGTAGTGCAGATCGGTATGGCACACCCCGCAGGACTGGATGCGCACCACCACATCGTGCGGCCCGGGATCCGGGATCACGATATCGACGAGTTCGACCGGTGCGCCCTTGCTACGGGCAATCACGCCACGCACGGTTTCGGACACGATTCCTCCTAGATGTCGCCGAGTGCTCGAGCCACACACGCCATTCCACTCGTACCAGAGCCTAGGAGAGTGACCGTGGACTATTTCGACTTCGGGAATACTCGCGTCCGGTGACGGCGAGGTCGGCGGTCGAGCGTGCGCTGACCGAGGCGTCGGCCGCGGCACAGAAAATCCGTCAGGCTCGGTATCTGTCGCGCGAATCCGAGCACTGAGGGCTCAGGCGCCCAGTCCATTGGCAAGAACCGGCCACGATTCCTTCAGCGCGCGTTCCCAGTAACCCCAGGAGTGGGTGCCGGTGGGTTCGAGGTCGTAGGTGGCCGGAATGCCGAGCTGGTTCAGCCGGTTCTGCATGTTGCGGGTGCACCAGGCGGTCGACCCTTCGATCGCACCGCCCATCGTCACCTGGAGGGGCAGTCCGCCCTCTGCCCAGCTCTGCGTATGCGGATCGGTGGGATTGTCGTACGGCCCGGGTAGTCCACTCCCCGCCGACAGGTACAAATTCAACCCGCGCAGGCCTTCGGCGTTGACATACGGGTCATGCGCCGCCCACATCGGATCCTGCGGCGGCCCATACATATTCACCGGATCGCCGCCACCCTTGCGCACCGACATCCCGACGAACGCCTGCCCAACCGGATCACTGATCTGCGCGCAACCACTGAATGCGCCGACGGACCGGTACAACCCCGGACTCGAAACCGCCAGCGAAAGCACCGACGTACCGGAGGTGGAGATCCCCGCAATGGCATTGCGCCCATTGGTGCCCAACGCGGCGTCGATCAACGGCGGCAATTCCCGAGTCAAATACGTCTGCCACTTGTTGACCCCCAACGCCGGATCCGCCGCCCGCCAATCGGCGTAATAGCTGTACGCCCCACCGAGTGGCTGGACCACATTGACGTTCCTATCCCCGAAAAACCCCATGACATCGGTCTTCGACCCCCACGTTGCCCCGTCCACCCCACCATCGACCCCCGCCAGCAGATACAAAGTCGGTCGCGGCACTCCGGTATCCGCAGGCCGCTGCACCTCCACCGATAACTCCCGCCCCATCGCCCCCGAATACACCGTCAACGTGAGATGCCGATCATCCCGAACCTGAACCCCGGTAATCCTCGACCCATCCGTGGTCACCACCGATCCCGGTTCGTCCGGTGCCGCGTACGAACGAGGCCCGGCTACAACCGATCCGAGCACAACGGCGGCGACGACCGAGGCCAATCGAAGACCACCGACGCTCATCAGCTACCAACCTCTCCCGACTCAGCTTCCCGAAGTGTCACGCCTGTCTGCGACAGTAGCCGGGTGGCCGGTAGGTCGAGTAACGCGTCAACCGGTGAGTTTGCGCCCGGCCGTCCGCAGCGCCGTGCGGAAACCGAAGGCGACAGCGGGTGCGAACACCCTGGTTGATGCGCCGATCGAAACCCGCTCGATCGGCGCCGCGATGGTGCGCCGCACGGTCGCTGTCCGCATGAGCGACTGTAACTACAACCCGGAGAAATCGCGCAGGACAACGTGGTTGCGGTCGGCGCAGCTGCCGAGGGCGTGATCCGGATGCAGGCCGAGGTATTGGCGGCGGGTGCGGGTGCTCCAGCGGCGGGCCGGCTCGGTGCGGGTCTTGTAGAAGTTGACCGTGTAGCCGCCCTCGTAGACGCGCAACAGATTGTAGCCGCCCGGATATTCCTTGGTGGCAGCGACTTCCAGGAATTCCACGTCCACACCGGAGTCCGGGCGGTTGCGCCGGTTGCGGTGGGTGTGGCCGCAGTGGTGGAGGAATACGCCGGGGGTGTCGCGATAGAGCGCGCCAAGCGCGGCGGCATTCGTGCGATCGAGGACGAACCCGGGGCCGCCCGGATTGCTCACCGCCGCATGGGAAGTCACCGGATGGTGCCCGAAAACAAGGGTGGGCCGCTCCGGATCGGCCGCCAGGAGTTCGCGCAGATGCGCCAATTGCGGCGCCACGATGGTGCCACCGGATCCACGCAGTCGGGTGGTGTCCAGGCCGATCATGCGCAGCTCGCCGACTCGATATTCGACCAGGCGCTGGCGGGCGTGAAATACCGTGCCCCAGTGGTCGATTCGGTGTTCGTCTGGCTTGTCGTGGTTACCGCGGCAGACGAGGTAATCGCGGCCGAGCACGCCCCACTCGTCCAGCCGCGCTCGCACGCCGAGGCTTTGTTCGAGGGTGCCGGTATCGGTGAGGTCGCCCGCGAGGATCAGTTGATCGGCCGCGCGGTCCGGTTGGCGCAGATCATCGAGCAATGCGGTGAGCATGAACTCCGGATAGTGCTCGGTCTCGTGGCGCAGGCCGGTGGGGAGCCCGGCCACGATCAGGCCACTGCTGTGCTCGCCGAAGTGCACGTCGTTGGCGAGTGCGATGGTGTGCAGCAGTCGTCCCGGCGGCGGGTCGGCGGTGGTGAATGTGCCGGTGGATTCCGGTGTTCCGGAGCGGCGGGTCACCAGGGTGCGGGCGGGGACGGCGCGGTGGCCGTCCGAGTACGCCTCGAATCGGTAGGTACGGCCGGGTTCGAGGCCGTCGAGCTCCGCATAGTGGTAGGCGGTCGGCCGGGAGTCCAGGTAGCGCGGTCGCGCCGCCGACCGGCCGTCGACCGGTGCGATGCGGACCTCGGTATCGGCCGGGACCGGACGGGTGCGGCCATAGCGGTCGCGGGCGCACGTGGTCCAGGTCAGGATTACCGAGCGGTCGGTCACCGTGACGACCTCGAGGTCTGTGGCCAGCATCGAATCCCGTTGCACACGAACGGAATTGGTGGTTCTGGGTCGAGCGTAAAGTGGGGTTCGCACGGTCACAGCGGCCGCGCCCGCGGCCACATTTGCCAGCCATAGGGTTCGAAGTCGCGGCTCGAGCATGGGAATCTCCGTTCGCCTCTGCCTCGAACGGTACGGTTGCCGGTTGAACGCTCGGGTCCCCGCACATGACGTGTCGGCTGTCCGGTGTCGAACATTCGTATCGCCGGGCCTGGGAATTTGACTGCGGGGCGGATGCGGGTCGAGAGTTCGCGAATGGATGGAACGCCCGAGGTGTCCCGCGCGACGTTGCGCAAGGTCACGGTTCGACTGGTGCCCTATCTCGGGCTGCTGTATTTCATCAACTACCTGGACCGGGTCAATATCGGATTCGCCGGGCCCAGCGGTATGAAAACGGAGCTGGGGCTGACCGAGACGGCCTTCGGTTTCGCCTCCGGCATCTTCTTCATCGGCTATCTCGTACTCGAGGTGCCGAGCAATCTGGCGCTGCACCGGTTCGGTGCGCGCCGCTGGATAGCCAGAATCATGGTGAGTTGGGGTGTGGTCGCCACCGCCATGGCATTCGTGCCCAACGAAACCTGGCTCTATATCCTGCGATTCACCCTCGGCGTGGTGGAGGCCGGATTCTTTCCCGGCATCCTGCTGTACCTCACCTACTGGTTTCCGCAGACCCAGCGCGCGAAGATCGTCGCGCTGTTCATGACGGCGGTGCCGATTTCGACCGCCTTGGGCTCGACGGTGTCGAGCCTGATCATCCAGTACGGCGACGGTGTCTTCGGCCTCAGCGGTTGGCGATTCATGTTCCTGGTCGAGGGTGTGCCCGCGATCGTCCTGGCGGTGGTCACCTGGTTCTTCCTCACCGACCGGCCCGCCCAGGCCAAGTGGCTGACCGAGGCCGAAAGAGATTGGCTCACCTCGGAACTCGACAAAGAGCAGGCCGCGCGGGTCGAACACTGGACGGTGCGCAAGGCGCTCACCCATCCGCGCGTGCTCGGCCTCGCCTTCATCTACGGCGGCATCGTCTACGGCCTGTACGCGCTCGGATTCTTCCTGCCCACCATCATCAACGGCTTCCAGCAGCAGTACGGCACTCACTATTCGGTGGTGCAGCGCGGGCTCATCAATGCGGTGCCGTATGTGATCGGCGCCGTCGTGATGGTGCTGTGGAGCAGGCACGGTGACCGAACGGGTGAGCGGACCTGGCATGTGGCACTGCCCGCGCTGGTCGGCGGGCTCGCGATTCCGGTGGCGCTGTATCTGGGCAACCCGTTCGCCGCCATGGTCGCGGTCACCGTCTGCGCCGTGGGAGTGCTCGCCGCGCTCCCCACCTTCTGGGCGCTGCCGAGCACCTTTCTCTCCGGCGCGGCCGCGGCGGGCGGTATCGCCCTGATCAACTCCATCGGCAATGTCAGTGGATTTGTCGCACCGTATGTCACCGGCGCACTGAAGGACCTCACCGGCACCCAGCGAGCCGGACTATGGGTCGTCGGCCTGGCGATGATCGGCTCGGCCGCAGGCGTTCTCGCACTGCGATCCCGAATCCGCAACTGACGAGTCAGCCGTCGCGCTCGGCCCTGCTCCGCTCGATGCAGAACTCATTGCCCTCGGGGTCCACCAGCGTGACCCAGCCGAGCCCGTCGTCGGTGCGATGGTCCTCGTACAACTTCGCGCCCAGCTCGATGATCCGCCGCACCTCCTCGTCCCGGCTGCGCTCGGTGGGCATCCAGTCGAAGTGGATCCGGTTCTTCGTCTGCTTGCCCTCGGGCACCCGGATGAACAGCAATCCGGGCGTTCCGGGCGGCGCCTCGACCAGCGCGTCGTCGCCCCCCGGTCCGTCCAGCTCGGCCACCGGCCACCCGGTGACGGCGCTCCAGAACGTCGCTTGCGCATACGGATCGGCGCAATCGACGGTCACATGGCGAAGGATCATCCGACCGAGCCTAGCCGCCGGACCTCGTGCCCGAGGGCTGTGTGGCGGATCACCGGCCCTTCCCTCTGGTCGATATAGAACGATCCCTCTAATATGAGCCTATGAGCAACCGAGACGTGGTCGAAAAGTTCTACAAAGCAACGCAATCCGGGGACGCCGCCGGCATCCTCGATGCGTTACATCCGCGCTTCCAGGGCTGGGTGGCTCCCGGCATGCCCAGCGTGAGCGTCACCCAGGCGCACAGTCCGGAAGCGGCGCTCGCGGGCATCTGGCAGCCGGTGTTCCGCGAATACGAGATCGCCCCCTTCGCCGAGGACTGGTTCGACGCCTATCCGGACACCGTCATCGTGACCGGCCACTACCGCGGCACCGCCCGTGCGACCGGCAAGCATGTGGCCGCCGAATTCGCCCACATCTGGCACATCGCCGATGAAAAGCTGTTCGCCCTGCACCAATACACCGACACCTGGCACTGGCACGAGGCGCTGTCGGACGCGGCTTGAACGGACCCGACGGCGGCCGTCCAGGAGGATGATGGCTGCATGTCAACGGATCTCGCCGCATTCGTTCGCGGCCTGCCCAAGGCCGAATTGCATCTGCATCTGGAGGGGACGCTGGAGCCGGAGCTGAAGTTCCAACTGGCGCAACGCAATGGCATCGAACTGCCCGAGCGGACCGTCGAGGAGGTGAAGCAGACCTATAAGTTCCACGATCTGACCTCGTTTCTGCAGGTGTACTACCCGGCCATGCGGGTGCTGCAGCAGTCGCAGGACTTCGACGACTTGGCCTTCGCCTATCTGACAAAGGCGCACGCCGACGGCATCCGACATGTCGAGATGTTCTTCGACCCGCAGGCGCATACCGGGCGCGGTGTCGAATTCGGCGCCGTGATCAGCGGGTATCGCTCGGCGATCGTGCGGGCGCGCCGGGAGTTCGGCATCTCCGCCGAGCTGATCCTGTGCTTCCTGCGCGACTATTCGGCCGAGTACGCGATGGCGACGCTGCTCGAGGCGCTGCCGTACCAGGATTGGATCATCGGCGTCGGACTGGATTCGGACGAACGAGGCAATCCGCCAAGTAAATTCGCAGCCGTCTTCGAGCGGGCCCGCCGCGAGGGCTTCCTGCTCACCATGCACTGCGATATCGATCAGGAAGGCTCCATCGAACACATCAGGCAGGCGCTGGAGGATATCGGCGTCGACCGCATCGACCACGGCACCAATATCGTCGAGGACGAGCGCCTGGTCGAACTCGCCAAGACCAAGGGCATCGGATTCACCTGCTGTCCGGTCTCGAATTCCTTTGTGACCGAACAGATGAAGTCGACCGAGATCCTCACGCTGCTCGGTCGCGGCCTCGCGGTCACCGTCAACAGTGACGATCCGGCCTACTTCGGCGCCTATGCGGCCGACAACTATCTGTCCCTCGCCGCCAACGCGAAACTCGATCTCGACCGCATCGTCGAACTCGCCAAGAACTCGTTCCGCGCCTCCTGGCTGACCCCGGGACGCCTGGACGGATTCCTGCGCGAGATCGATGACTACGTCGCGGCGCATCGGCCCAGCGGATCCGAAATCGCCTGACCTATCGACCAGTTGGGGGCGACACGCCCGAATGTCTCGACACCCCTTGAATGAACCGACTGGTTGGCTGTTTGCTGCTGGCAAGCAGTCGCGCCGCATCGAATCCGAGCCGGTGAACCGTATGTTCATTGCGCGGCGGGTGGCGTTAATGCGTGCTGAATCGTCGTAAAATCGAGACTTCGGATGCGTGTGTCGCGCGCGGCACGCCGCAGGACGACCCACTGGCGGCAAATTGACAGTTTCGCTGGCAACGGTGAATCGACTATGAATGTCTGGTGCCACTCCCACGCGTGATCACTTGTCTGCCGTCGAATCTCTCCCGCTGGGAGTCGAATTGACCATCGAGCATCATCCCATCGAGGACGAGGTCGGACAGCTCGCGCGAAGGGTCGAGCGGGCCCGGGGCCGACTGGCCTATCAGTTCGACCCCGCGCTGACCGAGGCGCTCTCCGAGGACGAACTGATCGCGGAGCGTGAGCTCGCGGAGAAGATTCGCGGCGAGGATCGCGCACAGCGATGGAAACAGGTTCAGGCCGCGGCCTCCGCGGCCGACCGCGCCCGGCAGACCACCGAAGCAATCGAGAAGGCCGACATCAGAGATCTATTGGTAGCCCGCAAGGCAATTGCGGCACAGCGGCGGGAGTCCAGTCCGCACGCCAAATTGGCGTCGCTGTACCGGCACCGCGGATGGTCACTGCGCGCGCTGGCCGGCGTGGTCGCGGCGGGCATGCTGTGGTCCGCGGTCAATGTGCAGCACAACATCGCGCCCGGCGGGCCTTCCGATCCGCTGTACTGGTTCAGCTACCTCATCGAGGCGATGATCAGCGTCTGCTTGATCATCATCATGGTCGGCACCAACAAGGTCGCCGAATGGGGCGTGATCGACAACCGCCGACAGGTCGCCGCGGCCGAAATCGCCCTGCTGTCACTGACCGTCACCCTCAACACCTACCCGTATCTGCGCGACGGGGAGTGGTACGAGACCGGTGTGCACGCGGTGGCGCCGGTGATGATCGGTGTCGCCCTGCTCATTCACGACGCGGCCAGCGCACGTTATGGCCTGGCCATCTACCGCGCCACCGAGCAGGTCCGCGAGCTGCCCGATCCGGCCGAACAACTCAAGCAGACGATGCCGTCGATCGCGTCCTACCGCGCGAACACCCAGGCGGCCCTGGTGGCGCCGGGGGCGGATAGAGAGTCCGCCGAACACGCGGCACTGGCGGCTGCCGAAGGTGCGGAACAGGGTGCCGAGCTGGCGGGCGACGAGATCGTGGAGGCCGAAGCGGTCGAGGTCGAGGAGTCGCCGGACGGGGAAAGCCCTGCTGCGCAGGAGGGTTCGGACGCACCCGAGAAGCGTCGCGCGCCGACCAACGGCCAGGCGCCGGACCATGCCGAGCCCCAGGTAGCCGAGCAGCGTCCCGCTCCCGCGAAGACCGAGAACCGCACCGCGGTTGTCAAGGAGCCGGCCGCACCGGTGGCCGCGAAGCCGGTGGTCGCCAAGAACAACCCCTTCGCACCGGCCACACCCGAGCCGGTCGCTACGGACGAGACCAAGCCCGTCGCGAAGGTCGAGAGCCCGCCGCCCCCGGCCAAGGCGCCCGCACGGAAGGCCGCACCGGTAAGCCAGGAGAAGCCCGCCGCGGAGAACAAGCCGTCGGTCGTGTCGGCACTGCGCAGGGGCAACGGCTCAGCCGCGGCGACGGCGCGCAAGCCCAGTTCGCTCGAGGGCAGGAAGGACAGCAGGACGACCGAGAACGCGCGCGGCAAGGGCAGCGCACCCGCCGAGCCGGATTCGCACCTGCAGGTGGTTCGCACGCCCGATATCCACGACACCGGGCAGTTCCGCATCGCCGAGATGCTCGAACAAGAACTTGCCGAACTACAGGCGGAGCGCAGGCGGGCCAGGGCCAGCAGGCAACGATGATTCCGCGGTTTGCTTGCCCCGGCACTTCGGGGCATGATGCAGGCGCGGGTCATTAGGTACGTTAAAAACTGGTTATCGCAGTAGTGCAGCAGGTGCGGGACGAAGGGATGGATCGGTCGTCGTGATGAGGTCTTATCACCCAACAGGATCCTGTACTTCGAATCCTGCGACGGTGTTGCCTCGGTCGTAGCGGATCGGTGCGAGACACCCGGAAGCTGGAGTTTCCGCGTACGGGACCAGCGATATACCTGCTCGCCGGGAGCGCCCTGCTGTCGGTGATCCTGCTCTTCACCACCATCGATCCCTTCCTGGACAAGGGCGGGTTCCTGGTCGGTGGCCTCGACGTGCACATCTATCGGGACGGTGCGTGGCGCATCGTGCACGATCTGCCGCTGTACACCGAGCCGACCATGCGCGGCCTGCTGTACACCTACACGCCGTTCTCCACCATCGCGTTCGTGCCGATCTACATGGTGCCGTGGGGGTACGTGACGAACACCTGGCTGGTGGTCAACCTCTCCGTACTCATCGCCTGTGTGCTGCTCAGCTGGCGGCTGTTGGGCTATCGGATCACGACTCGGCTGGTGGTGGTCAGCGTGCTGATCGCGGCCACCTGCGCATTCATCGAGCCGGTCCGCCAGACGCTCTACTTCGGGCAGATCAACCTGGTGCTGATGCTGCTGGTGCTGTTGGACGCGCTGCGCGGGGACCGAAGCAAACTGCGTGGCGTCGGCGTCGGACTCGCGGCGGGCATCAAACTCACCCCGATCTACTTCGTCGCCTATTTCGTGGCCCTGCGGCACTGGCGTGCGGCGGTTACCGCATTCGTCACCTTCGTCGCCTCCGTCGCCTTCGCCTGGGTCATCCTGCCCGCCGATTCCCGGCAGTACTGGACCTCGACGTTCTTCCAATCCAATCGGATCGCGCCGGACGACCACCCGTCCAACCAGTCGATCCGCGGCGTCATCGCGCATCTGCTCGGCGGTCCCGCGCCGGTGTGGTTGTGGTTGCTCATCGCGGGCTCGGTCACGATCGCCAGCATGATGGTCACCACGGCGCTGTATCAGCGAGGTGAGCGGCTGCTGTCGATCACCCTGGCCGGTCTCACCGCCTGCGCGGTGTCGCCGTTCTCCTGGGGGCACCACTGGGTGTGGTTCGTGCCGCTGTTCGTCTTCCTCGTGCACAAGGGGCTGGACAACTGGCGCTGGTGGGTGGCGGCGGCGGTGCTGTTCACGGTGACCGCCTCGTGGACCTATCACTGGAGCAAGACCTGGGTGTCGATCGGAGTGTTCCTGCTGCCGCCGTGGTGGCCGATCACCAAGGTCTTGATCAACGGCTACGTCATCGAATTCCTGATCGTTCTGATCGCGGCGTGGATACATCTGCGCAGGGACGGCCGGTCGGCCCTCAGCGAGTATTCGGCCGAGCGCTCGATCCGATTCCCGCTCCCGCGCCGCCGCGATCCGGAGTCCCCTTCGTGCCCAACCCCTTCCCCCTGACCGATCCCGGAACCCGGTAGCGCAGGCCAGGTTCCGGCCGAGGGGTTGCTGTGGCCCAGATCATGCGGGCGTTCAGCGCGGCAGCACGAGCGGCAGCGGCGTCATACCGGTAATAGGCCCAGCGCCTTTGCGATCTCTTTACCTGCGGATTCCCTTCGGTTTCCACCCGAAATCGGCCTCTTGCCGGGCAGGTCGGCCGGAGTTACGGTTGCTTCTTGCGTCACGAAGCAATCGGTCACCGCCAGGTTGCTGGACCTACCCTTCGCCGGGAGGTATTACTTCGATGTCGCACGAATATTTCGCTCGACCGGGCCGGAGGTTTTCCCGCTATGACGAAGAAGAAGGCTCAGCCCAACCCGATGTTCGCGGTGACCATGGTCAATGCCATCCATCAGGATGTCGATGGCTACGGGGACAGATGGGTAGCCACCGTCGACCACGGGAATATGCGCGCCGACTGGATCGCGGCAGCCGTTGCCAAGGACGCACGTACGGTCCGGATCTGGTGCGACGACTGCGGGAACAGCGTCCACCTGTGTGCGGAGATCCGGGATTACCTGCCCGCGAACGTGCGCAAGGCACTGGCCGACGCCTGGGAGCACTATCACCCGACGCACCACGCCTCGTAGCCCGGCGGTTCGCGACTCAGGCGAATTCGAGGACCTGAACCAACGGACGGCGCAGCGACCGCGCGCTCGGAGGTCCCGCGTGCGCGAGTCGGAACAGCAGCACCTCGGCATGGTCCGAATCGGTCTCGAAGACCCGTTGATAGCGGACGCGCAGCTCGCGGAGTTCGGCCTGCTCGCGCTTACACAGGCCGTGGCCACCGCCGCGTTCGAGGCGGGCGAAGAGGTAGGGCAGTGCGGTCATCGGTTGCAGTGCAATGCCTTTCGCCGTCGCGGTGAGCCACATCCGCTGCATTGCGCGCCCGCCGCGCAGATAGCTTTCGCGTGACACGCCCGGCATCGTCAGCAGTCCGACCGCGGCGGCGCCGGCCACCGCGTGCCGCGAAAGGTCTTCCAGCGCACGGCCGCCGCCGATCTCGGACAGACATTCCGCGACTCGCCACTGGCTGAGCAGGCGCAGTGCGGCACGTTCGGCCGCGCTGAGTTCGGCGGTGGCGATATCGAGACCGTAGGGTTCGGTTCGCACCTCCTCTGGTGTCCACCGATAGCCGCTCATCGCGTCGCGGTGCATCGCCCGGTTCAGCAGAGCGATGCGATCGCCCGCGCCGATCAGCGCGCCGAGTTCCGCCAATTCCGTTCTCTCGCAGGACAGTTGTAACCGTCCGCCGAATTCGGCGCAGGCGGTGACCAGCGATTGCGCCGTCTCCGCATCGAGCGGTCGCCGCAACTCGCGATGCCGGTTGGTGACTCGGGTCGGGATATGCGCGACGAGCGGTGACGTCGCCAATTCCGGTGCGCCGGACAGTTCGACCGTGGCGACGAGGTCGGCTCGGGGCCACGTCCGGATCCGCGTGCGCAGTCCGAGCTGTCCGGCCGCCAGGTCCATGTTTTCCAGCAGCGCACCGAACGCGACCCACGTTGCACCGTGCGCGAAGTCGAGGCTGGGCAGGTCACGTCTCGGGTCGTGACGGCACTCCAGGACCGCGTTATCGCGCCGCCAGATCAGCGCCCATGGCTGGGTGTTGTGTGCGGAGGGTGCCAGTGTGCCCATGGCCGCGATCCACCGCACGGCATCGTCCGACACCGTCGCGCACCCCGACGGTTGCGGCGGCAGCGGCGGATCCGTTCGGGCCTCTTCGGCGATCGCGAATAATGGTGCGGGCGCGGCAGGTTCGCGATGGATGCAATGCTTCGTGTCGATCAACTCGCCTGGATCGACGTAGTAGCGCCCGGATCCGACCGGTTCGCCGAGCAGCAGTCGCCGTGCCGCATCCGCGACGATCGCGCCGCCGAGCGCCACGCCGGAGGCAAGCTGTGGCCAGCTGCCGATCGTTCGTCCGACCTCGGGCAGCGAGGCCGCCGCGCGGGTGCTGAGCCGGGTCGCGTCGAGGATTTCGAGGACGTACGGGATCTTCTCCGATGTCGTGAAATCGCGCAGATCCTGGGCCCGTACCGAACCGAGCAGACCGTGGAAGATCGGCCGATCCCGTTCGATATCGAAGCGCTCGATATCGAGTAGGCCCCGATCGCTGGTCTGCATGAGCACCGGAATGCCGTGGACGCGCGCCCGCTCCCGGAGTAGCACCTTGGTGTACAGATCGTCGCACCCCTCGACCAGCAGATCGAGACCACCGCCGCCGAGCAGGAAGTCATCGATGGCCTCGGGTCGAATTCCCCTCGGGCACCGCTCGATTCGGAGGTACGGATCGATCTCGAACATCTGCCGCGCCGCGATGACGGACTTCTCGATGCCGAAGTCGGCCACGCGGGCGCGGATGTGATTCAGATTCGACAGGCCGAGCCGGTCGAGGTCCGCGATCTTGAACGAACCGCCGATACCTTCGAGTGCGAGGGTGAGTGCGGCCGCATTGCCGACCGAGAGCCCGACCACGCCGATCCGCATCCGTGCCAGCCGCTGCTGTTCTTTCCGGGTGATCCGATAGCGGTTGCGGTCGGTGCGAACCTCCCGGAATTCCGTCTCGGGCAGTACATGTACGAGATCGGCCGACCACGGGTACCACACCCACATGCCGTATTCGGCGGGATCCGTGCCATGCAGCTGCCCTACGCGTTCGTCCAACTCGGCACGGGGACAAGCGGGTTCGCGCGCGAGCACGAGTTGTCGCAATTGCTCGGAAAGCGTGTCGTGTACCCGCACGTCCGTTGTCGCCAGTAGTTCGGATAATGCCGACCGGTCTCTATCGATGGCCAGATCGAAATGAATCGGCCGCCATTCAGGAATGTCATCGTTCTTGTCGGCGCGCTCCCGTAGATCCCGGCCCAAATCGATGCGCAAAACCCCTCCCGGCGTGTGCGTGCGGATCGCTCTACCAAGGTCTACACCCGACCAGCCGGTAACTAGTTATGATTGAGCAAGCCGGTGGAGATCGCCGAAATCGATCCGCGCGTCAGTGGATTCGCGCCAGAGTTGGGGCGTACTACTCGGCTGAAACGTGGGTCGTCGCAACCGTGTCGGCGGGGTAGATCATGCGGTCCGGCGGGTTGCTCGTACGACGTGCGAGCGGGTAGTAGATGGCCGCTGTGAAGATGATGCCGACGATCCAGGAGATATCCGCGCCGCCGAGCAGATCGGTGATCGGGCCGGTGTAGAGCTTTTGTGCGAGGAACGGAATCTGGGCGAGAATGCCGAGGGTGTAGCAGGCCAGCGCGGCGAGGTTCCAGCGTCCGTAGCGGCCGTCCGGATCGTAGAGCGCCGGGATATCGATGCGCTCGCGCGAAATCAGGTAGTAGTCGATCAGGTTGATCGCACTCCACGGGGTGAAGACCATGAGCAGGACGAGCACGAAATTCTTGAAGTTATTGAGGAAGTCGGCGCTGGCCCCGATGGCGATCAGCATCGACACCACGGTGAAGCCGACGATATATGCCGCCCGCGCGGCCTGCGTGGTGTGCGACCGACCGTTGAATGCGGTAACCGATGTCAGGATGGACATGAACCCGCCATAGGCGTTGAGACAGTTCACCGTCAGCTTGCCGACCACGATGACCAGGTAGATCAGCAGCGCGATCGCGGACGGGCCTGCGAGGTCGCCGATGAAGCCGACTTGATTCCCCAAGAACGCTTTTCCGGCGACCGCGGCCACCAGTGCGCCGAGCGTCATCGCCCATTGCGATCCGAGCACGCTGCCCGCGAAGGTGGACCAGAAGGTGGTGCGCGCACTGGTCGTGCGGGGTAGATAGCGCGAATAGTCCGCGACGTACGGTCCGAAGGTCAGCTGCCATCCCGCACCGAGCGAGATCGCGAGGACGAAGGTCACGATGTCGAAGGATTTGGTGCCGACGTAGGCGCTGACGTCGTATTCGGCGAACAGTCGGATGGTCAGGTAGGTGAAGCCGATGATGCCGACCACGGTGGCGATTCGCCCGATCACATGGATCAGCCGATAGCCGGTCACCGCGACCACTGCCGTGAGCGCACCGAATACGAGTATGCCGACGGTCGAATTGTCCACGTGCAGAATCTTGTTCACCGCCTGACCGGCCAATACCGTACCGGTCGCGGCGAAACCGAGATACATCACGATCACCAGCAACAGCGGCATTACCGCACCGAGGACGCCGAATTGCGCTCTGCTGGAGATCATTTGCGGCAATCCGAGCCGCGGACCCTGCGCCGAATGCAGCGCCATCACAATGCCGCCGAGAATATTGCCGAGCAGCAATCCGATGATCGCCCACAACGCATCGGCGCCGAATACCACCGCGAGCGCACCGTCGACGATCGCGGTTATCTGCATATTCGCCCCGAACCAGAGCGTGAATTGATTGCGCGGCGTGCCGTGGCGTTCGGCATCCGGAATTACCTCGATAGTGCGCCGCTCGATCTGTAGTCCGGCGTCGATTTCGTCGTGGTGCGGCATGGATCCGCCTTCCATCAGGAGAAGGGGAGCAGCTAGGACAGCCTGCCCAGATGCATAGTCCTGTATATACAAGTGACTGTCAACCGGAACGGCTAAGGTTGCGGCCAGGCGAGGTGAGAGGTGGTGGCGATGGCCCGCCCGGTGGGCGATGCAGACCTGGCGGTCTTGTTCGCGGCGTCCGGATCCGATACGGCACCCGCGTACGAGCGGATCAAGACCCTGATCCGCACGCAGATCGGTGCCGGACGCTGGGTCGCGGGGGACCAGCTGCCCTCGGAACATCAGCTGGTCGACGCGCTCGGGATCTCCCGCATGACGGTCAACCGGGCACTGCGTGAGTTGGCCGCGGCCGGGGTGGTCGTTCGGATGATGGGGGTCGGCACCTTCGTCGCACCCGCGAAGGTGGCCTCGCCGCTGTTCGAGGTGCGCAATATCGCCGACGAGATCCAGCAGCGCGGTCATCGGCACCGCACCGAGGTCATCTTCCTGCGCAGCGAACCCCTCGATACCGACAACCCACTGCTCGACGATTGGCCGAGCGATTCGGTTTTTCATTCGCTGCTGGTGCATTTCGACGACGAGGTGCCGATCCAGGTGGAGGACCGCTACGTGAACCCCGCGGCCGCACCCGGCTATCTCGACCAGAATTTCGCCGAGATCACCCCGAACCGGTACCTCAGCGAGGTGGCCCCGCTGGTGCGCGGCGAACACGTCGTCGAGGCCGTGCAGGGCAGCCAGGAGGACTGCGGGCTACTGCGCATCCGCCGCACCGAACCGTGTCTCCAGATCCGCCGCCGCACCTGGTCCGCGAGCGCTCTGGTCAGTGTGGCCCGCCTGGTCCACCCGGGCTCCCGCAGCCGCCTCGAAGGTGCGTTCGGAGCCTGATCCGGCTGTGCGGGAACGTCTCCCGCGGATCGATTTCGCGCGCCACGCACGTCTCGTCGACGAGTTTCGGGCAGCGCGGAGAGGTGCGCGTCATTGCGGACAGGCGTGTGGCTTGGTGAGGCGTGTGGCGTTGGGAGGAGTGTGGTGTGGGGAGGCGTGTGGCGTGGAAGGCGCGCGATATCGCGGTCAGGTGCCGAAGCGGAGGGCGTGGGTGACGATCGCGTCGAGTCGCGCGTGATGCGCACCTTTCCAATAGGTCCGGCCGCAGTCGACGCACTGTGCGAACGCTTCGTAGGTGCGTTCGGTCTCGTCCGGGAGTTGTCCGCGCAGGGTCTGCTTATCGGTTACGCGCAGCGGGCCGTTGCAGGCCGTACAGCGGGTCCACGGCGCAAGGGGCGGTGCGAAACGCGATAGCACGTCGTCGAGTTGTTCGACGGGACGGTGACTGTAAATGTATGCGCCAGCGAAGATTTCGCGTCGACGCAGCAGTCCGCGATCGCGGGAGAGCAGGATGCGATGTTCGGTTGCCGAGCGCGTGGCGAGTGCGGCGTCGCCGATATCCGGATTCTCGTAGGCGGTGTCGACGCCGAGTAGCCGCAGCCGCCGCGCCAGGGTGCCGAGGTGGATATCCAGCAGGAAACGCAGCGGTTCGTCGAATCGCTGCGGGCGCACCACGGCGCGCACCGAGACCGCATCGCCGTCGGCGGGCAGATGCGCCGGGCTCATCGACCGACCATCGACCAGCAGCTCGCCCACCTCGGTGAGCGGGACGCCGAGCGATTCCACGATATGTCCGAGCGTCGACACGGTGTCGATCCGCACGGACGAGCGACCGTCCCGCTGTGCGGCCGCGACGAACAGCCGCAATTCGGGCGCGAAATCGATCGTGATCTGCGCGGTGCTCACGCGGCCAGCATGCCAGGGCATGCGGTCCGGCGACCACCCGGTTTTTACAAAGCCCAGGGCTCGGCGCGGCGTCGGACCGGTGGCTCGGCGTTGGCCATCGCCTCGAGGTCCTCGAGGAATTTGTCGATACTGTCGGCCGCCACGTGCGTGGAGCCGATCTCGTAGCGGACCTTTTCCTCGGTGCTGTCCATGACCGTGGTGATGAGCTCGTCCTTCAGATCGCGGATGAGCTGGGTGCGCATCTGGGCGATCTGGTCGCGGCCCTGGCTGCGGACCCGGGCAACCTCGGCGTCGGCGAATTCGCGCATCTTGGCGATGATGCGTTCGGCGTCGGCGCGCGCATCCTCGCGGATGTGCTCGAGTTCGGCCTGGGCGTCGGTGACCGCGTTGTCGTAGGCGCGTTTGGCCTCGACGAGGCGGTCGGCCGCCTGCTGGTTCTCCTCGAGCTGTTTCTGGATATTGTTCTGCGCCTTGGCCATCAGCCGTTTGACCGGCGGTGCCACCCATTTGACGATGACGAAGATGATGACCGCGAAACCGAAGAGCTGGCTGAAGAAGATCGGCCAGTCGAAGGTGATGTGGAAGATGCCCGAGTCCTCGGACTCGGCTGCGTGTATTGCCCCTTCGGCAAGGATGCCGCTGTTGAGGTTCATTGGCTACGCTCGTTCTGACTGATGGCCGGCGCTGGAGCCGGCGTGCCGATCCTTGATGCCGAGCACTCGATCGGCCAATGTCTCGGCGAGCGGTTCGACAGCCTCACGCAGCTCCGCGGCCACCTGGTCCGCCTGGGCCCGCAGTTCCGTCGCGGATTCCGCGACAATCCTGTCGGCCTCGTCCTGCGCCTCACTTCGCAACTGCTCGAGGATAATTCGGCCCTCGTGCCTTGCCTGGTTCCTGATCTCGACCGCTTCACTGCGCGCCTGCGCGACGGCCGCCTGATATTTCGCTTCGGCGTCGGCGAACAAGGATTTGGCTTCCTTGTTGTCGACCGCGGTTTCGGCGACTCTCGCCTCGCGTTCCGCCAATACCTTGCGTATCGGCGGAACGACGAACAGCCACATGACCCCGAGCACGATCAGGAAGATCAACAGCTCGGCGAAGAATGTGCCGTTGGGGATCAGGAAGTTCCCCTCGGCAACAACATCCGTTCGCGGAGTCATACTGAATTACTTACCTGGAGTAGCGAATACGAAAAGCGCCATGAACGCTAGATTGATGAAGTACGCCGCCTCGACCAGACCGACGGTCAGGAAGAAGTTACCGCGGAGGCGACCCTCGGCTTCCGGCTGACGGGCAACGCCGTTGATCAACGCGGCACCGGCGAGTCCGTCACCGATACCCGCGCCGATGGCGCCACCGCCCATAATGATGCCGCCGCCGATGAGCGCGCCCTGGATGATGGCTGCCGTGGTTGCGTCTGCCATTTTTCACTTCCTGTTCTTTGCTGAGCTCGATCGGCGGCGCCGATCTGTTGTTGTTTAGAACGACCCGAAAGCGGTCGTCGGGGCTAGTGTTCGTGCTCCAGCGACATCGACTGGCTGAAGTAGAGGACGGTCAACAGCGAGAAGATGAATGCCTGGATTGCTCCGACGAAGAGATCGAAGAGTTTCCAGATGGCGTTCGGCCCCCAGCTGATCCAGAACGGGAACAGTGCAATCACCGAGACCATCACGCCGCCCGCGAACATGTTGCCGAACAATCGCAGCGACAGCGAGAGCGGTTTGGCGACTTCCTCGATGACATTGATGAAAACCATCGGGCCCCATCCGGTGTGGCCCTTCAGCAACTGCTTGGCATGCCCACCGGGCCCGCGCCGATAAATACCCGCACCCTGATACATGATGAAGACGAACAGGGCCAGCGCATAGACGAAGTTGACGTCCGACGCAGGTGGTGCGATCAATTCGCCGTGTCCGTACTGCACCGGCAGCACGGACAGCCAGTTCGACAACAGGATGTAGATGAACAGCGTGACGGCCAATGGCAGCGCGAACGGCGCGACCTTCATGCCGATGGCGCTTTCCACCTGGTTGCGCATCTGGACCGTCACGGTCTCGAAGAACAGCTGCACGCCGTTCGGCACGCCCGAAGTCAGCTTCGCCCGCAGGTAGAACGCCAGACCGAGTACGATCGCCGCCGCGATGGCGGTCGAAATGATCGTGTCGACATTGAAGTCCATACCCCACAGATGCGCGACCGCGTGTTCGCCGACCTTGATTTTCGGCTCTTCGGCGGGCGTTTCCTGTGCGAGCACTGGAAGCGCCGACTGGGCGATGAAGGCGAGTTGATTCGTCATGATTGCTGGCGAAGCTCCTTCACTTCAGGCAAGACGGTGACCAACACCAGAATCACTTGAAAGGCAGCCAGGCCGAAGAAGATTCCGATGCCGTGCGGCCTTGCCAGGAAACCCACTGCGAGCGAACCGCCGGTTATTGCGATCAGTCGAGTCGCGGAGGAGAGGTACAACCCCTGCTTCCGCGGTTTCTCGGCGTCGGCGACTCGGTTCACCGTCAGTCGGGTCAGTTGTGCATTCACCCAACCGAGTCCGAGTCCGATGCAGATGAACAGGCCGAGCAGCAGCCGGTCGAGCGGACCGGTCGCTGCCAGGGTCAGCACGCCGACGCCGATTGCGAAGACAGTCGCACGGCGCATTCGGAGTGCGTTGACATCCATTGCGACACCGCCTTCGCCGGTCATCCCACCTCGTAGTGGGGTCTTAATTGATCGATAGCATACACATTAACAACCCTTTTGGAAGGCAACGTTTTTGATCTTTCTACGGCGAGATTTCGAGCGATGTCCGTTGGGCGACAGTGTCACACGGGAGACGACAAGATCAACTGGCGATCTCGATTCGTATGGAGATAAATCGGACAAAACGGTCACCGTACTGCTTCCCGCTATTCCTTGGCGTATTCAATCTTCGTGTCTAATTTCGGTCATGCTTTTGTAAAGGGATTCCAAAATGGCGGCCGATACGCTGAGCTGGAGTCTGCTCGCGGCATCGAATCGCGCGATCGCCGCGATATCCCGATACCGCATGTGGGTGGCAACTGATGGTTGCTGGCGCGCTGCCGCTCGGGCCGCAATTCGGCGGGTGCCTGGCCGGTCGCGGGGCCAGGGCGCCGGGCCTCGGTTCGGCACCCGCCGGGGCGGTGACATCGAGGCCGGTGGTGGTGGGAGACGCGCGGCGGGTCGAGTCGGCGGGCAGGGGCAGGTCATCGAACAGTTGATCCGCCCGTGGATTCGGGGGCGCCGACCCAGGTGGTGAGTGCTTCGGTCAAGCCTGCGGCGGTGGGTTCGCCAGTAGCCCATGCGACGTAGCCGTCGGGGCGCAGCAGGACAGCGGCGGGAGCTTGGATCGCACCGAAACCGGGGATGGTCCAATGCTCGGCGCGGCCGACGGCGCTGATGATCTCGACCCGGTCGTGCCATTCCGGGACAGCCGGCACGTCGTTTCCGTTGAGTATCAACAGGACCGGGCGGCCCGCACGCAGCAGTTCGTGGACCCGAGCGTCGCCGTCCGAGGTGGTGATATCGGCATCCGGGACGCGACGGCCGATGAGCGGGTGCTCGCCCTTGATGTCGTAGCGGATGTCGAGCGCGGTGATCATCAGGCCGAGGCGGTGGCGCACCTGCTCCATATCGATCAGATCGCTCATGATGTCGCGCAGTGCGTCGGTGTGCGGGCCGGGACGTCCGAGTGCGGTCTGGGCGCGGGTGTTGTGCAGGACGCGGGCGGCGATGGGGTGGCGTTCGGACTCATAGGTGTCGAGCAGTTCGTCGGATGCGTTGCCGCGCAAGGTGGCGGCGAGCTTCCAGCCGAGATTCATCGCGTCCTGCACCCCGAGGTTCTGGCCCTGACCGCCCGCCGGGTAGTGGATGTGCGCGGCATCCCCGGCCAGGAAGACGCGATCCACGCGGTAGCGGTCGGCCTGTCGGGCGGCATCGCTGTAGTGCGAGATCCAGCGCGGGCTGTGCATGCCGAAGTCGGTGCCGGCGAGTTCGGTGAAGTTGGCGCGGAAATCCTCGAAGCTCAGTTCGGCGCCGCGCTCCAGGACGAGGTCGTGGCGCTGCACAAGCAGTCGGTACCAGCCGGGCTCGAATTGGACCGCGGAGAAGTCGCCCGCACCGGCGCGGTGCGCGAAGACGGTCTGTGCGGGTGGATCGGCCAGTTCGACATCGGCGAGCATGCCTGTCGCGGTCGCGTCGGTGCCGACATAGTCGATGCCCGCCAGTTTGCGCACCGCACTACGGCCGCCATCGCAGCCGACCAGGAATGCAGCGCGAATCCGGTGTGGATTCGGGCCGCCGATTTCCACCTCGACACCCGTCGCGTCCTGCCGGAAGCCGACAACCGGCGAACCCCACTGCACGACCGTGCCGAGTTCGGTTGCGTGCCGGTCGAGTTCGCGCTCGATTACCGACTGCAGGACGGCGAGGGTGAAGGGGTAGCGGGTATTGAAGTCGCTGAAGTCCAGGCGCAGGCCGCCGAAATGCCCGGCCTGCATGACACGGCCGAGCGGGAGCAGGTCGTCGAGCAGGCCGCGCTGATCAAGGATTTCCATGGTGCGGGCGTGGATCCCACCCGCCCGCGATTCGCCGGTGCGCGCCGGAAGTCCATCGACGAGCGCGACATCCACGCCCGCCAGACGCAGTTCGTAGGCCAGCATCAGCCCGGTCGGTCCGGCGCCGGCGATCACCACATCGGTCGTTTCCATGTCGGTCTCCTTAACATTGTTAAGCGATTTAACGTTGTTAAGGAGACCAGAACATTGTTAAGGTGTCAAGAGGTCGGACAGTAGGAGGTGACAGTGAAGATCGATGCGAAGGTGATCGCCGAGGCAGCGTTGGGTTTGCTCGACGAGGTCGGTCTCGACGGACTGACCATGCGGAAGGTGGCCGCGGCCCTCGACGTGCAGGCACCCGCCCTGTACTGGCATGTCAAGAACAAGCGCGAACTACTCGATGCGATGGCACGGCGGGTATTCGTCTCCGCTGTCGACGGGATCGAGGCGCCACGGCAGGGAGAGGATTGGCAGGATTGGGTGGTGGCGGTGGCCGGGCGGTTGCGCCGGTCGATGCTGCGCTATCGGGATGGGGCGAAGGTGCTGGCCGGAACCTATGTCAGCGATGAAGCCATGTGGCGCACCACCGAACTGACCCTGCGCACGCTCGAGGACGCGGGCTTCTCGGTGGACCACGCCGAGCGGGTGTTTCCGATCATGCTGCACTACACGATCGGGTTCGTTATAGAGGAACAGGCGCAATCCGGCGCGGAGTACGCCGACAGCAATCCCTACGATCCCGCGCGGATTGCGCAGACCGTCGATGCCGAGCGTTACCCGCGGACCGCCCGGATGGTGGCCGAGCTGTTCGACGCCGACACCGATGTCGAATTCGAACGCGGTCTGCGGGTCATCCTGGCTGGCATCCTCGCGACGCGATCCCCGTAACCGCTCAGCGGCCGAAGCCCGCCAGACCATCGGCGAGAGTGCTGATATTCAGAGCGTCGAGCACCTGTTGCCGGACGTCCGGACACTGGGTGGTGGTGATGCGATCGACGATGGCGCGGTCCGTCAGGACGGTGTCGTTGAGGCCGCCGTTGCGGGCCGCCCAATCGTGCACCGTGCCGTTGAAGTCGAGCTTGCCGAGCTGCGAGCCCTCGGTGCGCCAACGGTCGACCTCGGGTTTCAGCATGTCGCACAGCTGTTTCGCCGCAGTCGGGGTGATCTCGTCCGGATTGGGCACCTGTGCGGAGCTGCCCGGGGACGAGAAGGTGATGGTGATGTCGGGATGGGAGGTCGGGGTGGCGGGCACCGGGTCGAGGGGGCCGTTGCCGCCGCAGCCGGCGAGCAGGGCCGCCGCCACGGTCGCCGCGGCCAGCGTGGCGATGGATCCGATCGAGGGCATCGGTACTCCTTATTATTCTTTTGTTTCCGGTGACAGCTCGTAGACGACGTAGGCGGTGCGCACCACCGGTTCAGCCACATTGCGTACCCGGATGCCGCCCGGCGTGGTGCCGCGTTCGGTGCCCGCGTGCGCGTGCCCGTGGATAGCGAGGTCGGCCCGCTGGTCATCGATGGTTTCGCCGAGTAGATAGGAACCGAGGAACGGGTAGATCTCGCGTGGCTCGCCGTGCAGGGTGTCGCTGATCGGGGAGTAGTGGGTCAGCGCGATCGTGATATCGGTGTGCAGGCCCGCCAGCGCGTCGCGCAGCATCTCCGCGAGGTCGACGGTGTGCGAGGCGAATTCGCGCATCACGCGCTCACCGAAGACGCTCGCGCATTTGCCCGCGAAACCACCGCCGAAGCCCTTCGTCCCCGCTATGCCCAGGGTGTGTCCGTCGACCGCGAATTCCGTTGCGGTGCCCTCCAAAACGGTGATGCCGTGATCGGTGAGCTCGGCCGTGATCTCGTGCTGCGCGTCGCTGTGGTGGTCGTGATTGCCGAGCACCGCGACGACCGGAACGCCGAGATCGGCGAATTCCGCGGCGACGACGCGGCCTTCCTCGACCGTGCCGTGCCGGGTGAGATCACCGGCCAACAGCAGCACATCGGCGCGGTCGTGCAGTTCCGCGAGTGCCGGGCGGAGTTCGCCGCCCGACTCGGCGCCGAGATGGATGTCACCGATTGCCGCGATCCGCATGCCACACTCCTTTCCGGTCTCAGTCCGCCAGCGCCTCGGCGGGCCCCGGCGCGCAGGGCGGCGTGACGTGCACGTCGTTGTGGATGTGGGCGCGCGGAAGCTGTTCGCGCACCACCTTTTCCATCTGCAGCTTGCGTTCGATACTGCTCACCTCGCCGCCGAGGACGACGACATCGCCGCGGATCGTCACCTGCACCCCGAGTTCGGCGGTGCGTGGATCCTCGGCCAGCGCCCGGCGCAGGTGCGCGACCAGATATTGCGGTCGATCCATTCACACCACCCGCTTCGGTTCGATTATTCCGAGATCGTCCAGCAATCCGAGGAAGGCTCGGGCGTAGGGCGAAATGTCGGTTTCCTTGCGCACCCGCTCCCAATCCACTTGTTCGCGCAGATCGCGTGCGATCGTCAACAGTGGGCTCAGGTCCAGTCGATGCGCATCGAAGACCAGTAATTTGTCGATCATCAGGTCGGTCGCGCTGATCACCGGCGCCATCGTCGGGCCGACGCGCATCATGTCGGCGCGATCGAGCAATTCGTCGGTGACGGCACGGTTGTTCGGTCGGTAGATCAGGTCGATGAGGACGCCGCCGTCATAGACCTTGGTCAGCCAGTCCTCCGGCGGATCGGCGACCCGCAATCCGCCGCGGGCCAGCGCACTGCGGGCCTGCGACAGGTCGGCGGGCTTGATGAAGATGTCGACATCGTGCTCCGAGGCGGGCCCGCCGCGCGCGTACACCGCGCAACCACCCGCGACCGCGAAGCGGATACCGGCATCCGCCAGCGTATTCACCGCCCGGGTGAGCGCGTGGAGTAGTTGGTCGATCGTCGGGACCATATGTGCGCCATACCCGCGGTTCGGTCGGTTAATCGCCGACGTCGGTCGGGGTCTGCGGGCTGTGCCGCCGGCCCAGTCCAACCAACCCCACCCATACCGATACTGCCTCGGCGCCCCTGCCGTCGCTCAATGCCGACGAAAACCACTGGCCAATGTCTCGAGCCCCCGGCTCAACCACACCTGTGTACTGCGCCGGTGCGCACGATCATCGAACTCGCCGTGCGCGCCGAAGTCGTATCCACCGGCCCGGTCGACCGGCTCCCAGAGATTGTCGGCCCGCGCGTCGGCGTCGGCATCGGTCTGCTGCGAGTCGTACCCGGTGCGGGCGAGATATCGGTCGAGCAGGCTGGGCGCGAGCCGTTGTGCGAGCAGCGTCCCCGTCGTGCTCGCGCCGACCCAATATTCCTTGCGTTCAGGATGTTTCGCGGCGAAGGCGATCGAGCGCGCGATGATCTCGGGTTGGTAGATCGGGGGCACCGGCTGTGGCCGCTTCGGCAATCGCGACAGCACCCAGGAGAATTGGGGCGTATTGACCGCGGGTGCCTGCACCAGCGTGATGTGCACATTGCGGCCCTCGTGCATCAGTTCGACCCGCACCGACTCGGTGAATCCGTTGATCGCGTGCTTGGCGGCGCAATAGGCCGACTGCAGCGGAATCGAGCGGGCGCCGAGCGCCGAGCCGACCTGTACGACAGCGCCGCGGTCACGCGTCCGCATGCGCGACAGCGCGGCCATGGTGCCGTGCACGGTGCCGAGATAGGTGACTTCCGTGACCCGCCGGAACTCCGCGGCGGCAATCTGCTCGAACGGCGCGAATACCGAGGTGAAGGCCGAGTTCACCCAGACATCGATGGGTCCGAGCACCTCCTCGGCCCGCGTCGCCGCCGCCTCGACCGCCGCGTAATCCGCGACATCGACCGGAATCGTCAGCGGCTCACCACCCGCCGCGCGCACATCATCGGCGGCGGCCGCGAGCCCGGCGTCGCCGCGGGCGAGCAGCGCGACTTTGCAACCGCTCGAAGCGAATTCGCGTGCGGCCGCGCGACCGATGCCCGCACTCGCCCCGGTGATCACCACTACTCGGGGTTCGAAACTCATCACAACTCCTTACTCATCGCCGAATCGGGTGAGCTGGACCGAGGATTCGAACAGCATCGCGTGCACAAAGGCCTGCGGCATATTGCCGCGCAGCTGACGCTGCCGGACATCGAATTCCTCGGCGAACAATCCGGGCGTACCGCATGCCGCGCGATTGCGCTCGAAATAGCGTGCCGCCGAAACCTGGTGTCCGAGTCGGGCGGCCGCGATCGCCATGACGAATCCGCAGAACAGGAATGCGCCCTCGTTCGTCTCCAGCGGCTGCTCGTCGTGGCGGTAGCGATAAACGTAGTAATCCGTGCACAATTCGCGCTCGACGGCCCGATAGGTGGCGAGGCTGCGCGGATCGTCCGCGGGTACACCGCCTCGGATGGCGGGCAGCAGCAGGGCCGCATCGACACCCGCAGCATCCGGCGCCTGCTGCCACGCACCGCTGGGATGCACACTGGTGCGGGCGGTTTCGGCCATGATGGTGTCGGCCAGCGCTGCACAGAACACCGGGTCGGCACCGGTCTCGGCGACGGCGGCAACAGCACGCAGACCACTGACGCAGGCCAGCCGGGAGTGTGTCCAAGACCGGTCCTCGATCTCCCAGATGCCCGAATCCGGTCGAGGCCAGCGTTCGGCGATCGCGCCGACCGCCACCGAAACCGCCTTGCGGCTGTCCTCGGTGAGCCGCTCGTGCCGCGCGCCCGCGGCGAACAACAGTAGTGCCTCGCCGAATACATCGAGTTGGGATTGGTCGCGCACCCGGTTGCCGACCACGGTACGACCGCCCGGATAACCGGGTACGTCCAGATTGCTCGGCTCCGGGATGGGTTGGCCGGTGATCGTATACGCGGGCAATACGTCGGGTCCTTCGGCGAGCAGCCGCTCGGCCACGAAACGTAACGCATTGTCCAGCAACGGGTGTGGGCCGTCTGCTGCCACGGCTTGACCGGCGAAGCATTGGTCGCGAAGCCATACGTAGCGGTAGTCGTAGTTCTCGCCGCGGTCCGCGCGCTCGGGCAGGCCCGTGGTGGCCGCGGCGACCATACCGTTGGTGGAACTGGTCATACCACGCATGACCGCGTAGGCCTGAGCGGTATCGCGGGATGGGGCACACGGCCCCAGCTTCGGAACCCCACGCTGCCAAGCGGATTCGGTCCGCGCCCAGGCCGTGTGCGGATCGGGTGGTTCGCCGGGCAGTGCGATATCGGACAATTCGAGGACGAGATCATGAGTCTCGCCTTGTCGTAGCGTTATCCGATCGGCCCAGCCGCGACCATCGCGGACCGAGGCGGCCGCGCCGCCCGTCCAACGCAGTGCGAGGTCCCCGACTCGCGCGAGCCATACACCGTCGTCGGTGCGGTGCAGGTCGTGTGTCTCCGCCTTGCCGAACTGTCCGGCGGGCCGCAGCACCACATCGACCTCGGCAGCGCCGTGCACCGCGACGATCCGGCGCAGCACCACAACCCGATGTGGATCACCGGGAAAGGCCAGCGCCTCCCGGCATTCGACCACCGACGAGCCGACCAGCCAGTGCGAATTCCAGATCAACGTGCCCGACTGGTAGTAACCGCCCCACACGTAGCGCCCGGACGGCGTCACCGAATACGCGCCGTCACCGCCGACCAGTCCGGCGAAAACCGCGTCGCTGTGCCAGCGTGGTGCGCACATCCAGGCGAAGTCACCGTGCGGACCGACCAGCACACCGCGCTCGCCGTCCGCGAGGAATGCGTATTCGCGCAGTACATGCGGCCGGGTGATATTTTCGGCCGTCACATCGGTCGTATACCACCGCACACCGTTCGCAACCTTTTCAAGTCTGCGACGAATCCCGCGTAGGCCTCGTCGCGATCGGGCGCGCGCAGCACCGACGACGGGTGCACGGTCGCGATCACCGCGTAATCCGGCATCGGGACGAACTCGCCGCGCCGCTCGGAGACCTTGAACGAGGGACCGAGTACGGCCTTGGCGGCGATCGCGCCGAGACAGACCACCAGTTGTGGCTCGATGACCCGCAACTCGGCGTCGAGCCAGGCCGAACAGGCGACGATTTCGGTGCGTCCGGGTTGCTTGTGGATGCGGCGCTTACCACGCTCCTCGAATTTGAAGTGCTTCACCGCATTTGTCACATAGATCCGGTCGCGGTCGATTCCGACTTCGGCGATGGCACGGTCGAGCAGGCGCCCGGCGGGGCCGACGAACGGGTGTCCCCGCACGTCCTCCTGGTCGCCGGGCTGCTCACCGATCATTACGACGTCGGCGTCATCCGGGCCCTCCCCGAACACCGTCTGGGTGGCGTGCCGGTAGAGCTCGCATCCGTGACAGCCGCACGAGGCCCGCCGCAACTCGGCCAGACTCGCGTGCGGCGGTACGAACTCCGCGGCGCCCGGCACGGCCATATCCGCCTCAGTCCTTACCCAGCGCCCGCGCGAGCTGCCGCTTGTTCATCTTCGAGCGGCCCTTGATATTGCGTTGCCTGGCCTCGTTGTACAGCTGGTCGCGGGTCGGGCCCTTCGGACCACTGCGGCCCGAACGCTGTCCACCGCGCTGCTGTGGGGACTTGTCCTTGATCGAGGAACGGCTCGCGGTCTTCGACTGCCCGGATTGGGCGCGATTCTTATTGACCGTCCGCGCGGCGATTTCCTTCGCCCGCTGCTGGCTCTCGCCCCGGTCCTCTGCCGAGTCCTTGATGTGCTCGTACTGCCGTTCCTGCTTATTGCTCCATTCCTTTGGCATGTCACACCTCCTGCCCGCCGAGTACCCCGGCTCGTTTCGTGAAACCAGGCGTGTGCTCGATCGAGGGAAAGATCAGCGTCGATATGCTGGCCCGGTGAAGGTGGTTCCTGGCACGTTGGTGACCGTCGCCGATGATCTGGACGCGGTGACGACGGTCGGGCACGAGGACGATCCGGCCGATGCCGGGTTGACAAACGACGACGTCGCGGCGCTGTGGGCGTCGGTGCAGGCGTGGTACCGGCTGGGGACGACGCCCGCGATTCAGACCTGTCTGCGGCGCAACGGGAAGATCGTGCTGAACCGGGCGATCGGGCACGGCTGGGGGAATGCGCCGAAAGACGGTCCGGATGCGGAGCAGGTGCTCGCGACGCCGGAGACGCTGTTCTGCGGGTTCTCCACGGCCAAGGGGGTGGCCGCGACGCTGATGTTCATGCTGATCGAACAGCGTGCGTTCGCGCTGAATGATCCGGTGTGCAAATACATTCCGGAGTTCGCGGCGCACGGCAAGGACGCGATCACCATCGGCGATGTGCTGTCGCATTCGGCAGGTGTGCCGTTCATTACGCCGCCGTACAAGGGCGTCGAGCTGGTGCTCGACGAGGAGCTGGCCGTACAGGGGTTGGCCGATCTGGTGCCGAGTTGGCCTCGGGGGCGATTCCGGGTTTATCACGCATTGACCAGCGGTTTGATTCAACGGCTGCTGGTGCAGCGGGCCACCGGGAAGCGGATGCGAGAACATCTCGCCGAACAGGTGCTCGAACCATTGGGCTTCCGCTGGAACAACTTCGGGGTCCGGCCCGAGGATGTCGACAAGGTCGTGCCCAGCGTGAAGACCGGCCCGCCACCCTCGCGCATGTCGATGCTTCTGGCGCGCAAGGCCCTCGGCGGTCGGATGGACGGCGCGACCGCCAGGTCCGCGAATCGGGATTTCCTGACCGCCGAACTGCCGTCGGGCAATATCGTCACCACGGCCTACGAGCTGTCCCGTTTCTACGAAATCCTCACCCGCGGGGGCGAACTCGATGGCGTCCGGATCATCGAGCCCGGCACACTCCGCGAAGCGATCCGCCCCGCACGCCGCATACCCGGCCTGGCCGGCCGAGTCAGCAGCGCGGGCTTCGAACTCGGCGCTCGGCGCTCGAAGTTCGGGCGGAACACCCAGTCGCACTTCGGCCGCAGCGGCCTGACGACCCAATACGGCTGGGCCGATCCCACCCGCGGACTCTCCGGCGCGATCCTCACCAGCGGCAAGGCCACCACCGATACCCAACGCCCGTGGGCCCTGGTGGCCCAGATCTCGAACACCATCAGCCAACTCGCGCCCGCCGACCGGATGTTCGACACCGACTGATTCAGTTGTCGCGGATCGCCTCGGCGAGGATTTGTGCCGCGTGTTGCGGACGGGCTTGTGGATCCAGATGTTCTATTTGGGTTCGGCAGCTGAAACCATCTGCCAGGACCAGGGTTTCGGGCTTGCGCTTGCGGATGGTCGGCATGAGCTTGTCTTCGGCGCAGGCTACCGAGACGTCGTAGTGGCCCCGTTCGAAGCCGAGGTTGCCTGCCAAGCCGCAGCATCCGGTATCCAGCACTTCGACGTCGAGTCCGGTTGCGGTCAAGAGCCTTTGGTCGGCCTCGTAGTGCAGGATCGCGTGCTGGTGGCAATGCGGTTGGACCATGCGTGTGCGTCGATGCGCGGGGGTTCCCAGTCGTCGGCTTGTTCGGTGAGGATTTCGCCGAGGGTGCGGACCTGATTTGCCAGGCGGTGGGCGTCTTCGTCGCCGGGAAGTAATTCGGTGAGATCTGAGCGGAAGACGGCGGCGCAGCTCGGTTCGAGCACGACGATCGGGGTGCTCGAGCGCAATTGGGGTTCGAGCTGACGCAAAGTGCGGCGCAATACTCGTTTCGCGGTGGGGAGTTGACCGGTGGAAATCCAGGTCAATCCGCAACAGACTGTGCGCCTCGGTATTTCGATCTCGAATCCGGCAGCCTCCAGTACGGTCACCGCGGCGTCGGCTATTTCGGGAGCGAAGTTATTGGTGAAGGTGTCGGGCCACAGCAGCACTCGGCCCCGGTGGCCACGCTCGTCCGCTCCGCGGCGGGCGAACATCTCGGTGAAGCGCTCGCGGGCGAAGCGGGGGAGTTCGCGGCGCGGGTCGACCCCACCGAGCCGTTTGAGCAGCCCACCCGTGCCCCGGCTCTGCGCCAGTGCATTGGCCGGTGCGGACACGGCGGTGGCGAGCCGGGCCCACAACGGGATCCAGCCCATCGAATAGTGCGCCATCGGCCGGACGCGGTGTTCGTAATGGTGGGAGAGGAATTCGGCCTTATAGGTGGCCATATCGACATCGACCGGGCAGTCGCTGCGGCAGCCTTTGCAGGCCAGGCACAGGTCGAGGGCATCGCGCACCTCGGTGGAGCGCCAGCCATCGGTGATCACCTCGCCCTGGAGCATTTCGAACAGAAGTCGGGCGCGGCCGCGGGTGGAGTGTTCCTCCTCCCCGGTCGCCCGGTAGCTCGGGCACATCACACCGCCCTCGTGACCGCGGCACTTTCCGACGCCGACACAGCGTGCGGCGGCGATGCTGAACCGATGGTCGTCCTCCGGGAAAGCGAAGTGGGTCACCGGCTCCCACGGTCGATAGTTCGCACCTTGGCGCAGGTCCTGATCCAGTGGTCGCGGGTGCACGACCTTGCCGGGATTCATCCGATTGCGTGGATCGAAGAGATGTTTGACCGCGCCGAAGGCCTCGACGATCCGCTCGCCGAACATGATCGGCAGTAGTTCGCCGCGCGACTGACCGTCGCCGTGTTCACCGGACAGCGATCCGCCGTACCGGGTAACCAACTGTGCGCTCTGCTCGGCGAAGCCGCGGTACTTCGAAATGCCTTCCGCGCTGCGGAGATCGAACGGAATGCGGGTGTGGACGCAGCCGTGGCCGAAGTGGCCGTACAGCGAGGACGACTGGTAGCCGAAATCGTCCAGCAGACTTTCGAAGTCGCGAAGATAGTCGCCGAGCCGGTCGGTCGGCACCGCGGCGTCCTCCCAACCCTCATGGGTTTCCGGACTGTCCGGTGGCTAGGCGGTGGCACCGAGGCCCGCTTCCCTGGCCATCCAGATCTCCGCCTCGCGCGCGGGGTCGTCGATCATTGTCGAGGTCGCCCCGGTTTTCATGGTCACTTCCTCGACCATCGTCTGCGCGCGACGGTCGGCTTCGTCCTGGTCGGCACCCTCGAATTGCGCCATCAGCCAACCGTTTCCATCCGGCAGCTGTGCGATCGCACCCCCGGCCAGATGTTCGAGATGCTCCAGGTCGACCAGCCGGTGGTCCACCCCTTCCAGCGCTATCGGGTTGTGCTGCAATACGGTCGGCACCGCATCGGCGGCATCGTAGATATCGGGAAAGCCGAGTACGGTCAGCGCCACCGCTTTCGGGCGCTGTACGAGCTCGATTTCGGCGCGCAGCACCGTCACCAGCGTGGACTCGCTGCCGACGAGCAGTTTCGCGAGATCGAAGCCGTGCTCCGGCAGCAGGGAATCGAGGTTGTAGCCCGACACCCGGCGCGGAATATCGGGATAGTGCTGACGGATGTGCGTCGCGTATTCATCGCGGATCCGCCGCAGGCCGTCGCGCAGGTCCGCAAAACCATCCTGGCAGTCCGCGCCGACCCAACCCCGCAACCCGTCGTAGGTCAGGATTTCCAGCCGCCGCACCGAATCGACCATCTTCCCGTACGCCTGCGCGGTGGAGCCGCAGGAGTTGTTGCCGATCATCCCGCCGATCGTGCAGCTGACATGTGTCGCGGGTTTCGGGCCGACCATCAGGTCGTATCGCGCCAACTGCGCATTGAGCGGGTCCAGCGCGATGCCGGGTTCCACGATCGCGGTGCGGGCCGCCGTATCGACCGAGATCAGCCGATCGCAGTACTGCTCCAATCCAGCACCACGGCCGCATTGCAGCACTGACCGGCCAGACTGGTGCCGCCGCCGCGCGAGAGCACCGGCATATCGTGCTCGCGGCACACCGCGACGGCGGCGGCCGCATCCTCAGGCGTGCGCGGCAGTACCACGCCGAGCGGCACCGCGCGGTAGTTCGAGGCATCGGTGGAGTACGTGGCCCGGGAGCCGGGATCGAAACGCACCTCACCGGCCACCTGCCTGGTGAGTTCGGCCGCGAGTCGCGCCAGCGGGAGATCGATCATTCGCCCAACCCCTCCTGTCTCGGCACAGTGCGGCTACCCGATCCGGTGCGCGGCACACCCGCTGATTGCCTGCCCATTCGCTGGGTATCACCGGTCTGACCAACCCGGATACCAACAGGAGATCCTCATGAAACAACAGGTTGGCGACTACGTCCTGCAGCGACTACGCGAGTGGGGCGTTAACCAAGTCTTCGGATACCCAGGCGACGGCATCAACGGTCTGGTCGCCGCTTTCGGTCGCGCGAATAACAAACCACAGTTCGTGCAGGCCAGGCACGAGGAAATGGCGGCCTTCCAAGCCACCGGCTTCGCCAAATTCAGCGGTAAGGTCGGCGTCTGCACGGCCACCTCGGGACCCGGGGCGATCCATCTGCTCAACGGTCTCTACGACGCCAAACTCGACCATGTCCCGGTCGTCGCGATCGTCGGTCAGACCGCGCGCAGCGCCATGGGCGGCAGCTATCAGCAGGAAGTCGATCTGCAGAGTCTGTTCAAAGATGTTGCCAGCGACTATCTGGTCGAGGTCAATGTCTCGAGCCAATTGCCCAACGCGCTGGATCGGGCGTTCCGAACGGCGATGACCCGGCATGCGCCGACCGCGGTGATCATCCCCGCCGATTTGCAGGAAGAGCCCTACGAGCCGCCCGAACACGAATTCAAGCAGGTGCCGTCCAGCCCACCGCATGCGTTGTCCGCGACGGTGGTCGCGCCGTACACCGAGATCGAACGCGCCGCCGAGATCATCGATGCCGGATCCAAGGTCGCGGTGCTCGTCGGTCAGGGCGCACGCTCGGCCGCGCGCGAGGTGGTCGAACTCGCCGAACTCACCGGTGCGGGTGTGGCGAAGGCGCTGCTCGGCAAGGATGTGCTGCCGGATGATCTGCCGTTCGTCACCGGGCCGATCGGGTTGCTCGGCAGCAGGCCGAGTTATGAAATGATGCGCGACTGCGACACTTTGGTCATCGTCGGCTCGAATTTCCCTTATACCCAGTTCATGCCGGAGTTCGGTCAGGCGCGTGCCGTGCAGATCGATATCGACGGCACCATGATCGGCATGCGCTATCCGACCGAGGTGAATCTGGTCGGTGACGCGAAAGCCACACTGGCCGAACTCATTCCGCTACTGCGCCGCAAGGAGGATCGATCCTGGCGGGCGAAGATCGAGCAGGGGGTGGTCCGCTGGTGGGAGACGGTCGAGCGGCAGGCGATGTTGCAGGCCAAACCGGTCAACCCGATGCGCGTGGTTTGGGAGCTGTCGAAACAGCTTCCGGATAATGCGATCGTCACCGCGGACTCCGGCTCGTCCACCAACTG
Source organism: Nocardia sp. NPDC049526 (assembly GCF_044465765.1). NCBI lineage: Bacteria > Bacillati > Actinomycetota > Actinomycetes > Mycobacteriales > Nocardiaceae > Nocardia > Nocardia sp. NPDC049526. Next base: position 100,997 of record NZ_JBITMA010000003.1, read on the forward strand.
GTACGCCCGCTGCCTGCGATTCCGCATCGGTACGCGCGGCTCGCTCTCGGGCACCCTGGCGACCATGGGACCCGGCGTGCCCTATGCCATCGGCGCCAAGTTCGCGCATCCGGAACGACCGGCGATCGCATTGGTCGGTGACGGTGCCATGCAGATGAACGGAATGGCTGAACTGCTCACCATCGCACGCTATTACCGGCAGTGGAGTGATCCTCGGCTGATCGTGTGTGTCTTCCACAATAACGATCTCAACCAGGTCACCTGGGAGCTGCGTTCTATGGGCGGCGCACCGAAATTCGAAGAGTCGCAGATACTTCCGGAGACCTCCTACGCCGATCTCGCGCGCTGTATGGGTCTGCCGTCGGTCGCGATCGACGATCCGGACCAGCTCGCCGACGCATGGAGCCTGGCGCTGAGCGCGGATCGTCCGGTGCTGCTCGATGTGCGTTGCGATCCCGAGGTACCGCCGATTCCGCCGCATGCGACCTATGAGCAGATGAAAGACACCGCGGAGGCGGTTATGCGCGGCGATCCGGATGGCTGGCATCTGATGTGGCAGGGCGCCAAGACCAAGGCGCAGGAATTCGTGCCGCATCGGAGTTCGTCATGACCTTGCCATCGACCGAGGACGTCGTCGATCTGCTGACGGCACAGCACAAGCAGATCAAAGAGCTTTTCGCCCAACTGAAATCAGGGCAGGGCAATAAGTCGGAGCTGTTCAAGGAACTGGTCCGGTTGCTCGCGGTGCACGAGAGCGCCGAAGAGGAGGCCGTGCATCCCGTCGCCGCCCGTGCCCGTTTCGGGGCGGACAAGATGGTCGGGCAGCGCCGGGATGAGGAGAACCACGCCAAGCGTGTGCTCGCCGACCTCTACGACCTCGGTGTCGACCATCCGGATTTCGATGCCGAGCTGGCCGAATTCGCCGATGCGGTGATCGACCATGCCGCCCACGAGGAGAACGAGGAATTCGCCCTGCTGCGCCAACAGTTTTCGGTGCATCAGTTGGAACGGATGGCGGGTTCGGTGCGGGCCGCCGAAGCGGTTGCGCCGACCCGTCCGCATCCGAAGACCGGGGAATCCGCGCTGGCGAATCTGCTGGCCGGTCCGCCGCTGGCGGTATTCGACCGGGCGCGTGATGCGGTGCGGGACTGGCGTCGAGAAGACGACGGATGAGCGGGCGCATCGGAGCGGCGGCGGAAGTCGTCGGCTGGTGGGTGGTGCTGGTGTTGCTGTGGCTGGCGACGCTGACGACGTTCAGTCTGCAAGAGTTGGTCGCGGCGGCTGTGCTCGCATTGCCCGCCGCGTTGGCGGGCAGGGTGGGACGTATTGCGGTGCAGGGTAATTGGCGACTGCCGGAAAGGGTTCCGCAGTTGTTGGCCGCACTGCCCGGCGCTGTCGTGCGCGACAGCTGGGCTGCCCTGGTGGTCGCCGCGCGGGGGAGGCCGGTCGGGCGGTTCGAGGAGGACGAACTCGACGCGGAGGCCGATGCGCAGCGGCGTGCGGGGCGGGCGGCATTGATCACCGGCGTGCTCTCGGCGACGCCCGGCTCGCTGGTCATCGATGCCGATCACGACCTGTTACTACATGTTCTCGCGATGCCCGCGACCCGGCTGCGACGGATGTTCGGGGGCTGATCGAAATGTCGACCGCACCTTGGCTGCTCGCATCGGGTGTGCTGCTGGTCGGTGGGATAGGACCGGCGCTGCTGCTGTCCGGTCGCGGCACCCCGGCGCATCGGCTCGTCGGGCTGCAACTGGTCAGCTCGCTGTTGATCGTCGTCTTGATACTGCTGAGTCTGGGACTCGGCAGGCCGGATTATCTGATCGTGCCGCTGGTGCTGGTGCTGCTGTCCTTCGCGGGGACCCTGGTTTTCACACGGCTGCTGGGGGTCCGCGATGACTAGCTTCTTCGTCGACACACTGCTCGCGATCGGCACCCTGGCCGCGGTGGCCGCTTCGGTGGCCGCGCTCCGGCCGCGTTCGGTCTATGCGCGACTGCACTATTCGTCGATTATCAGCTCGGTCACCGGACCGTTCATCGTGCTGGCGGTGCTGATCGCGGAGGGGCCGGGACTGACCACGGCCATCGTCGCGGTGACCCTGCTGCTACTGGCGCTCACCGCCCCGGTGCTGAGTGCCGCCATCGGCAGGCTCAATGCCCGCACCGACGGCAGAATCGAGAGTCCGCAATGAGCGCCCTGATCGTGATCACGCTCGGATTGGTCGCGGGGGCGGGCACGGTCGTCGTATTCACCACTCGGCCGCAGCGGCAGGCGGTATCGCTCGCGGTATTCGGTGCGCTGCTGGCACCGGCGTTCCTTGTGCTCGGGGCACCGGATGTGGCGTTGTCTCAGGTCGCGGTGGGTACCGCCGTGGTGCCGCTGATGGTGTTGCTCGCTGTGCGTGCCGTGGAGCGGAGGCGAAAGTCGTGAAGTACGGTGCTCGACTGGTCATCTTCCTCGCCGGCGGGGTCGGACTCGTCGTATTGCTCGGAATTGCCCTGTTGCGGATGCCCGGGTTCGGCGGTACCGACCACCCGTATCGGGACGCCGCGGTCCAAGCGTCGCTGGAACAGCGCAGCCCGAATGCGGTTTCCTCGGTCAATTTCGATCAGCGCGGGCTCGATACCTTCGGGGAGGAGGCCATTCTGGTGGCCGCGGTGCTCGGTGCGGCAACGCTATTGCGTCCGGAAGGGCATCGGCCGCAACGGCAGTCGGAGGATGTCGGTCGCATCGTGCAGGCGACCCGATTTCTGGGCTATGCCCTGTTACCGGTGACCCTGATGATCGGTGCCGATGTGGTCGTGCACGGACATCTCACGCCGGGCGGCGGCTTCCAGGGTGGTGTGGTGCTGGCTACCGGTCTGCATCTGCTGTACGTGGCGGGCAATTATCGCGCGTTGCGGCGGGTGCGTCCGCTGGCCTGGTACGAGTTCGGCGAGGCCGTGGGCATGGGCACGGTGGTGGCGCTCGGTCTGGCCGGAATCCTGAGTGGCGCAGGATATCTGGCGAATATCCTGCCGCTCGGACAGTTCGGCCGGCTGCTGTCGGCCGGTACGCTGCCGTTGTTCAGCGTGGCGGTCGGTCTCGCGGTCGGCAGTGGTGTCGTCGTCCTGCTCGCGCAGTTCCTCGACGAGTATGCGACTACGGAGAGGCGGGCGTCGCGATGACCGTATTTCCCTATGTGATCGCCGTTTGGCTCTTGCTGATCGGCATCTACGGCGTGGTACGCAGTACGCATCTGGTGCACACCGTGGTGTGTGTATCCATCGGACAATCGGGAACCTATGTGCTGCTATTGGCCATCGGCTACCAAAAGGACGCGTCCGCACCGATCTTCGGCTCCGCGAACCCGCCCGGCTCGCCCGTGGTCGATCCGGTGGTGCAGGCCATGGCACTGACCGACATCGTCGTCTCGGCGACGGTGACCGCATTGCTGCTTGCGCTGGTCGTGCAGATCGCCAAGCGGCACGGCACGGTCGAACCCGACGAACTACACGCGCTGCGTGGCTGATGGTTCCCTTCGATCAGGCACTCCCGGCACTCCTGATCGCGTTGCCGGTCGCCGGTTCCTGCGTGCTGCTCGCCTTCGGGCGCATATTGCCCAGGTTGCTGATCGATGTAATAGGCATTGGGACCGCGCTTGCCGAAACGATCCTGGCCGGATGGCTGCTGTATGAGACCGGCGCGGGCACGGTGGTTTCCTGGTCCGGTGGTTGGGCGCCGCGACCGGGCTTGACCGTGGGGATTGTGCTGGTCGCCGATCGGATCGGTGCCGCGATGGCTTTGCTGATCGCGTTGCTCACGACGACCGCACTGCTGTTCGGCTGGCGCTACTTCGACAATCTGCATGCGCACTATCCGGCGCTGGTTCTACTCTTCGCCACCGGTATGACCGGATTTGCGCTGACCGGCGACCTGTTCGACATGTTCGTCTTCTTCGAGTTGATGGGCGTGGCAGCCTATGCGTTGACCGGGCTGAAGATAGAGGAACCCGAATCCGTCCAGGCTGGACTGAATTTCGGGGTGATCAACTCGCTCGGCGCGTATCTCTGCCTGTTCGGAATCGGACTGCTGTACGCGCGAACCGGACAACTCGGGCTGGCGCAGTTGGGAATTGCGGTCGAGGCGCGGGCGGGTGACGCCCTTGTGCTGGCCGCATTCGTGCTGATCGTTACCGGGTGGCTGGTCAAGGCGGCGGCGGTGCCCTTCCATTTCTGGCTGGCCGATGCGCATGCCGTCGCACCGTCGCCGGTCTGTGTGCTGTTCTCCGGTGTGATGGCACCGCTGGGTGTTTACGGGCTGGCACGGGTGTATTGGACGGTGTTCGATGGTGTGCTTCCGGCTCCAGGGGTGCGTCGAATGCTGTTGGTGCTGGGCATCTTTACTGCCGTACTCGGTGCCGTGATGTGTGTGCTGCAACGGCATATCAAACGGCTGCTCGCGTACTCGACGATCGCGCATATCGGGTTGTTCATTCTCGGACTCGCCGCGCTGTCACCGCTTGGTGTGGCCGCGTCGGCGTTGTATCTCGGTGGTCATGCTGCGGTGAAAGGTGCGCTGTTCTTGCTGACCGGTGTGCTGCTGTCGCGGTATCGCAGTGTGGATGAGTTCAGTTTGCATGGGCGCGCGCGTGGTCAGCGGACTATTGGTGTGCTGTTTGTACTTTCGGCGTTGATATTGGCGGGGTTGCCGCCATTCGGTGCGGGGCTCGGTAAGGCATTGCTCGAGGAATCCGACGCGTCGATCTTCCTGGTGGCACTGGTAATCACCGTGTCGGCGTTGACCGGCGGTGCGGCGTTGCGTGCCGGGCTGCGGGTGTGTTTCGGTGTGGGCGCGGTGCCAGAGCACAAGAGCGATCCCGAGGAGACCACCGGGGAATACGAGGTGCCCGATGTCGCCGCGCCTCGCAACCGGACGCCGATCACCATGATGGGGGCGGTGCTGGCTTTGTTGCTTGTTGCGCTATTGCTCGGTCTGCCAACCGGATTCACCAGAGCCATCGGTCCAGCAGCCGCGACGTTCGTCGATCCCGAGGCTTACCGGGCGGCGGCGCTGATCGGTAATACGGCCGGTCACTCAGGTGTGGCCCCGCATATCGAGTGGACGGGCGCAGGGTTGGCGCTCGGTCTGCTGTCGACCGTTCTGGCCGTGCTTACGGCATTTGGTGCGCTGTATTACGGCACGTTGCGCGCACGGGGAAAGCCGCCGATTCGTCCGATCAAGTCGGCGGTGACTGCTTTACACCGACTGCACAGCGGGCATGTGGGCGACTACGCGGCTTGGCTGGCCTTCGGCACGGCAGCCGTTGCCGGACTGGTTGCCAGTGGGTGGCTGTAGGGGAGGCGCCGGCGCGGTCAGCTTTCGCCGGCGCCGGGCAGTAGGCGCGGGAGTACGGCCGAGCCCGCGGTGGCCGCGGCGGCGGAGGTTGTGGCGATCGTCCAGCCGACAGGGCCCAGGGGCGTGCAACCGAAATAGGCGGACAGCCCCGGGACCATGACGACCGCGCCGAGAACCACGCCGCTGGCTGCGGTGGTTACCCAGACCAGGGGACTGCGGTGGCCGGAGACGAGTGTCTGCCCGAGTTGGGTGCCGATGAGCGCGACCAGTCCGATGGTGGCCGCGCGGCGCCGGGTTCCGGTGTAGCGGCCGATCGTCCACGCCGTGCAGGCACCCGCCGCCGTGGCTATGCCGCGTACCGCGATCGTGCGGGTGAGGTCGGGGCCCAGACGGGCGGGCGGAATTTCGGCCAGTTGCCGCGCGCGTTGCTCGGCACCGTGCTCCGCGTCGTGCGGGTCCGGGCTGTCGCGATCCGGTGAAAGGGCCAGGGCCAGTGCGGGAAACATATCGGTGAGCATGTTCACCAGCAGAAATTGCCTGGTTCCCAGTGGTGCCTGTCCGCCGACCACGGTTCCGTAGATGGTGAATGCGATCTCCCCGGCATTGCCACCGACAAGAACACCGACCGCGTCGGTAATGCGCTGCCACATGCCGCGTCCCTCCACCAGCGCGTGCAGCAGGGCGAACGGATCCGGATCGGTGAGCACCAGATCCGCCGCATTGCGTGCGGCCGCGGATCCCTGTGCGGCCAAACCGATTCCGATGTCCGCGCTACGGATGGCGGCGGCGTCATTGCTGCCGTCGCCGGTCATGCCGACCACGTGCCCATTGCGACGCAGCGCGGCCACGATGCGCACCTTCTGCTCCGGATCGACCCTGGCGAAGACGGTGCTGCGTTCGATGAGCTCGGCCTGCTCGGTATCGTCGAGCCGATCCAGATCGGCACCGGTGGTGACGGTATCCACGGCAATGCCGAGTTGGCGGGCCACGGCCGCCGCCGTGACCGGATGGTCGCCGGTGATCATGCGCACGCCGATATCGTTGTCCTGCAAGGCCGTTACCAGCGGCAGCGTCTGTGGGCGCGGGGTATCGGCGATGCCGATGAAGCCGAGCAGCGTGAGTTCGTCCACGGCGCGTTCGACATCATCGGGCTCGTCGGAGAGGTCGCGGCGGGCGACGACCAGCACGCGCAGGCCTTGTTCGGCGAGATCATCGATGACCGCCTGCGCACGCTTGTGCACGTCTTGCGAGAACTGTTCCGCGGTAAGTGCTTTGGTGCAGCGGGGAAGTACAACTTCGGGCGCGCCCTTCACGATCAGGCGCAGCTTGCGCGTCGTTTGGCCCAGCACCGCGGCATAGCCGCGATTGGATTCGAATGGGATCTCGTCGATCGGATCCCACTGGTGCGCATCGTCGCCGAGGCTTTCGGCGGCATCCAGCACAGCGCGGTCGGTGGCGTGCGGTACTGGTCCGTCGTCCGGATCCGGGCAGGCGCGGGCGGCGGCGCGCAGCAGTCGGCGCGCATCGTCGGATTCGTCGTCGGGTGACCACTCGTTGTCCAGGTCAGCGAGCATGGTGAGCCGAAGTCGTCCCTCGGTGAGGGTGCCGGTCTTGTCGAAGCAGAGTGTGTCGACGCGGCCGAGTGCCTCGACGGTGCGGCTGGCGCGGACCAGCACGCCGTAGCGCGACAGTCGACGCGCGGCCGCCAACTGCGCCACCGTGGCGACCAGCGGCAAGCCCTCCGGCACCGCGGCCACCGCGACGGCGACGCCATCGGAGATCGCATCGCGCAGCATCCGCCCGCGCAGGCCGCCCAGTGCGGTGACCAGGGCCCCGCCCGAAAGGGTGAGTGGCAGGGCGCGATTGGTGAGCTGCCGCAGTTGGGCCTGTACGCCGCCCTTGTCCGGCGGCACCGCGCCCGCGGCTGCGCGACCGGCCTGGGTGTCGGGGCCGACCGCGACCACGATGGCGAGGCCCGCCCCGTTCACCACGGTGCTGCCCGCGAAGATCATGCAGGTGCGTTCGCCGAGTGGTGCGCCGGGTGTGGCGGCGAGGCGCTTTTCGACTGTCACCGATTCGCCGGTCAGGCCGGACTCGTCCATTTCGAGGTCGTCCACACGCAGTAATCGGGCATCGGCGGGCACCACATCGCCTGCGCTGATGGCCAGGATATCGCCGATGGCGAGAGCGTCTGCGGGCACGGATTCTTCGGTCGGGTCGGACTCGTCGATCGCATCGCGGGCGATCAAGCGACCGGTGAGTAGTTCGCCTTCGAGCAGGTCTTGCAATTCGCTCTCGGCACGCTGGCGCTGACCGGCCGATATCACCGCGTTCACCGTCAGTACGGAGGCCAGAAGTATGGCATCGGACGGCTCGCCGAGTATGGCGGTGGCGACAGCACCGACGCTGAGAATCGGTGTCAGCGGATCATCCAGCTCGTGGCGCAGATGGCGGGCAAAGGATGTCATCGGTGCGAAAGTCTTTGTGAGCAAGCTCTGTTCTGCTCGGGCCGGGATCGCGCGTTCGTCGAGCGCCGGGGGTTGCGGTAGGCGCCCGAGTACCTCATTGGATTCCAGTGCGTGCCAAGGCAACAGGGGTGCAACGGTGGTGGGCGGTGCGGACGCGGCCGCTCGAATGCCCTTGCGCGCCCCGGTCATCAGGGCAGTCAGCTGTGCGGCGACCATCGGTGTTGTCCGAGCGTTCCTGGTCGGGGTGACGGCGAGCAGCAACCCACCGAGCGCACACGCCGACAAGGCCAGGGTGCGGCCACGATCGCTGACCTCCCGCGCGGGCGCGACCGTCGCGAGCACACGCTGCACCTGCCCCAGATCCCGGCAGATGGCGTCCGCGGCCCATGGCGGTTCGCAGTGATCGGCAGTGAACAACCCGAGCGCCACATCGGCTCGGGCCAAGGCCTTGTGGGCGCGCGGACTGAGCACCGCGACAACCTGCCCGTCCTGCTGCAGCCGCTCGACCAGCTTGCTCATCGATGTCGTCGCGGAGACGAATTCATCAGCAAGCGACCGCAATTCGTTCGCATCCTCATGCGCGACGAGCTCCACCCGCAACCCAGCCCGCCGCGCCGCAGTCAATACATCATGCGCGCTGGAATCGAGCTCCCGACCGAGCAACACCCGCCCGACCGTGCGGTCCCCATCGCGCAATTCGCGCCAGACCGGCCGAATGGTGGCACCTCGATCACGAGACCCGGTCTTCGGATGCACCAGTTGCAGTGCCTCATCCGCTATTGCGGTCTGCTCGTCCTCGTCGGTTACGGCCGCGTCGCTGTGCACGGTGGCGGCTTGCTTGTCACCCTCGGTCGCCGCCTCCCTGTCAGCCGCGGTGGCGGCGTGCTTGTTGTCCTCGGTCGCGGTTGTCTGGTTGCCGTTGGTGGCGGACTTCTTGTGGCCGTCGGTCGCGGCCGCGCCGTTGGTGGCCGCCCTCTTGTCCCCTTCGGTTACGGCCGCGCCGTTGCTGTCGTTGGCGATCTTCCGGTCACCCTCCGTCGTGGCCTTTTCGTTCTCGGTCGTGGCTTCATCGTCACCCTCCGATGACCACAGCAATCGCTGGGCTGCGGTCCAGACCTTCCCCGTAGACCATTCGTCATCGGCCGACTCGACGTCGAGCACCAGCCGTCGTGAGGTGAGCAGTGCTTCGCCGTCGATCACCAGCGTGGTCAGCCGGTCCAGGCGTCGCCACGCACCTCGATGCAAGGTCAGTACCCCCGCCCGCGCGAGGACCATGTTGACGCTGGCGGCGTAGGCCTCGCGGGAGGCCCGGGCGGCCTTCGGCGCGCCGAGGCCGAGGGCGTCGGCGGCGTCGCCTATCCGGCCGAGGCCGACGAACGCGGCGGTGCCGATCAGCGATCCGGCTGCTGTTTCGTCGCCGACGCGCTCGATCGGGCCGGGTGGCAGGTCGGTGGGGCGGGTGTAGGGCGGTAGGGGTTCGGTCACGTCGGGGTGTTCGTGGCACACCAGGTCGGACTCCCAGTTGCGCCACTCCAAACGCTGGGCGATGGCCTCGCCGAGGAGGAAGGTGCGCTGGGCCGTATCGGCCAGCAGATTCGTGAGGCCGTCGGCGGCGTTCTCGCCGAATGCGGTTCCGATCGCGGTGACCACGGTGAGGGCCATATCGGTGCGGGAGCGTCCGAATCGGGATTCGAGCATTGTGCGCAGTCGTGGTTGGGTATCGACAAAGGTGGCCGCCGCCCGCACCGCGCGCGCCGGCCCACCGAACGGTAGCCGCGCGCCGACCGTGGACACCGCGATGGCGAACACCTCGCTGGCCACCTGAATTCCCGCCGCCAGCAACGGTTCCCGGTCCTCCGGGTATTCGACGGTGCGACTCCAGTCCACTTCGGCGACATTGTTGTCGGCCTCGATCCGCTCGATGACCTCGAGCAGTTCCGGCAGTCCGGTCGCGCCTTCGCGCAGCGTGGCAACCACCCGACCGGTCACCGCATTGACATGCGACCACCGCACACCGCGCAACTTGCCGAGCCGCTCGTCCAATGTCCGCGCCAGGGCGGGGCCGCGCTCGGAACTCAGTCCGCGCACCTCGATCGTCGCCTTGTCCGCACGCAGGGCCACCCGACGGTTGGCTCGCCGCTCATGCGGGTCGACCAGATCGAGCAGGTCGTCGCCCAGCGGGCTCTCCGGCGTGGGAGCCAATTCGTCGACTCCGGCAGCGGCGGTATCGACGACCGATGCGGCGGCATCGGCCACGGCTTCTGCCGCATGAAACGGCGCTTCGACGAGTTGTACCCCTAGTCCGACGGCCGTCGATACCCCGGTCCGCACCACACCGGTAATCGCCGCCGTCGGTGCCTCGATCCACCACGGTGCCAAGCCATCACGCCTACCCATATTCGGCAACTACCCGGCATCACCGGATGCAAACGGGCACCGAAAGTGGTTGTCGACTGGGACTTCAGGCACTCCGCCACGGCGCTCACCGGCGCCGGATCGGCCCTCTCGCCAGCGGGGATTCGACATGCATGCCGACCTTCCGAAAGCGGAGGTCCAAGCGACACGCGCCCGGTCGCGGACTGGAGATCGATCAGCTGCGCGTTGATGTTCAGCTCGGCCGCGTGGGCGGCATGCACCGACGCAGCATTCCGCGGCGAATTCACGCGCTGAAATCCGCCGCTGAACTAGTCGCGGGAAGGCCTCTTAAAACCCAGGCCAACCCGAGCTAGCCTCGAGTGATGTGCCGAAATATCACTGCCCTGCGCGGGCTCGAGCCCGCCGCCACCCCGGAAGAAGTGCATGCCGCGGCATTGCAGTACGTCCGCAAGGTGGGCGGGTTGTCCAGCATTTCCGCAGCTACGCGCCCTGCGGTCGAGGCCGCGGTCGCCGATATCGCGGCCGCGACCATGCGGCTGCTCGAACAATTGCCCGAGCGGAAGGTGCCGCCCAAGAACGTGCCGCCGCTGCGGCGGCCCGAGGTGCAGGCGCGCATCCACGCGCATTCGCACGACTGACGCTGCTCTGAGCAGATCTGCTGAGGGCAGCGCGGCGAGATTTTTCCGGTCGGCGCGCGGCACGGTGGAGTCATGGCTCACGATGACAAGACACCGTTGTTCAGTTGGCGCGCCAGGGAGCAGCTGCTCAGCAGGCGGATTCTGGTGCTGGACGGCCCGCTCGACGACGATAACGGGACGCTGCTGATGACGCAGCTGCTCACCTTGGCGGCCGAGGACGCCGATTCGGGGATCTCATTGTGGATCCATTCCCCGGGTGGTTCGGTTCCAGCAATGCTCGCCATTCGCGATGTGATGCGGCTGGTGCCGTGCGAGGTCTCGACCTTGGCGCTCGGATTGGCTTGCAGCGCAGGGCAATTCCTTTTATCCGCGGGGACCCCGGGGCGTCGGTTCGCCCTGCCGCACGCCAGGGTGCTGATGCATCAGGGCTCGGCCGGAATCGGCGGCAGTGCCGTCGACGTCGAGGTGCAGGCCGATGACCTGCGCTACACCGTGGAGACGGTGCTCGGCATTATCGCGGGGGATACCGGCCAGCCCTACGACCGCATCTACGAGGATTCGCTGCACGACCGCTGGTTCAGCGCGGCACAGGCCAAGGAGTACGGCTTCATCGACCACATTGTCGGCTCGTTCGGGGAAATCGTGCCCCAGCGCCAGCGGATCGGAATTTCGGCATGACCTACACCATTCCCAATGTGATCGCCCAGCATCCGCGCGGCGGCGAGCGGATCACCGATATCTACTCCCACCTGCTCGCCGAGCGGATCGTCTACCTCGGCACCCCGATCGACTCCGGCGTCGCCAACGCGCTCATCGCGCAGCTGCTGCACCTGGAATCGGAGAGTCCGGAACAGGAGATCAACCTGTATATCAACTGCGAGGGTGGCGATCTGTCCGCAATGCTCGCGGTGTACGACACCATGCAATTCATCAAGGCGCCGGTGGCGACCACCTGCGTCGGCCAGGCCATCGCGGTCGGCGCGGTACTGCTCGCCGGTGGGGAACCCGGTCGCCGCTCCTTGCTACCGCACGCTCGGGTCGTTCTGCATCAGCCCGCCGCCCGCGGTCAGGGCGCGATTCCCGATCTGATCCTGCAGGCCGATGAGCTGGTGCGGATGCGCGCGGAAATCGAGTCGATCCTGTCGCGGCACACCGGTCAACCAGCCGAGCGGCTACGTCACGACACCGATCGCGACCGCGTCTTCACCGCACAGGCGGCCGTCGACTACGGCCTGGTCGACAACGTGCTGGGTGCCCGCGCCGCCTGACCGCACCGCCGAGCGCAGTCGAATGATGGTCGTCGCCGGGGTTTCGAGCCACCATTCGACCACGCTCAGCGCACTGGTCAGGCGGCGAGTGCCATGAGGTTGGGGACAGCGCCTGCACGCGGGGCGGCCTGCCGCGCGAAGGTGAGCCGGCGATGAGCGCGCAATTCGTCGGCCACCTGCTCGGTGAGACCGAACAGGGTGGTGCCGAGCGCACCGGCCAGTGCGGCGATCATCTCGCTCGACGGTTCCTTGCGGCCGCGCTCCACCTCGGACAGATACTGCGGCGATATGCCCGCGCGACCGGCGGTTTCGACGAGGGTCTCGCGTTGCTCCTGCCGCAGCGTGCGCAGCCGTTCACCGAGCACCTCGCGCCACAGCGGTTCCTCGGTGTGCCGAGGTCGGTCGTCGCGTCCACCTTGGATCGAGTGCAGCTCGGTCATAGGGAGAGCGTACGACCGCGCCCGCCGATCCGGCCGGGCATTACGCTGTGGGCGGACAAACCGACGAAGGCCCCATGTCCAACGGACACAGGGCCTTTCGCATCGAGTCGAGATCAGGGCAGCGGAATCCACTGGCCGAAGAACCAGAAGCCGTGGCCCTGGGGCTGCTGATCATGCCGCTGCTGGTCCTGACGCTGATCCCCGCGCTGCTGATCGTGGCCCTGCTGTTGCTGCTCGATACCCGGACGCTGATCCTGCCCGGGATCGGCGCTCGCCACGCCCGCACCAACGCCCAGCACGCCGACCAGCACACCGCCCGCGATCGCACCCTTCGCCAGCTTCGACTTGATCTTCATGCACGTTCCTCCTGTTGTCGGGTCTCCGTCCGAGACCGTCGACCCGTCCGATCCGGACCGACAAGACAATCTTGGAATCGCAAGATTTGCGCACCCTAGCCCGTGGCTGTGAGTTAGCTGGGGGAGTCGACCGGTGCAGCCCTGATATGGGAACCTGCTCGCACCGCTGAGTTTCCTACGATTGGTCTACTTGCACGGCCCGGCTGCGGTCCGCGCCGAAGGCCGTCGCCGCGTCCAGGATCACCTGGTCTTCTTCCTCGACGCGGTGATCCGCGACCAACGATGATCTCCCTCGACGACACCGATGACATCCGGGGCGGACTGTGCCCCCCGGAGGAAGGAGATAGCAAATGGCCATCCGCAAGGTGACGGTCCTCGGAACCGGGGTGCTGGGATCGCAGATCGCATTCCAGACCGCATTCCACGGATTCGACGTCACCGCCTACGACATCAGCGACGAGGCCATCGCGGGTGCTCGCGACCGTTTCGCCAAGCTCGCGGCGACCTATCGCATCGAAGTCCCGGGCGGTGATATCAAGGCCGAGAAGACCGAGGCGAGCATTGCGCTGACCACCGATCTTGCCGCGGCCGTGCAGGATGCCGACCTCGTGATCGAGGCGGTGCCAGAGGTGCTCACCGTCAAGGAGCAGACCTACCGGCAGCTGGGCGAACTCGCGCCGGAGAAGACGATCTTCGCCACCAATTCGTCCACCCTGCTGCCCAGCGATATCAAGGACTACACCGGCCGCCCCGACAAATTCGTCGCGCTGCACTTCGCGAATCAGGTGTGGCGGTACAACACCGCCGAGGTGATGGGTACGCCCGAGACCGATCCGCAGGTGTTTCGGGCGGTCGTCGAGTTCGCCGCCGCGATCGGCATGGAGCCGATCGAATTGCACAAGGAGAAGGCGGGTTACGTCCTCAATTCGCTGCTCGTGCCGCTGCTCAATGCGGCCATGGCGCTCGGCGCGGGCGGATTCGCCGAACCGGAGGCGGTCGACAAGACCTGGCGGATCGGCACCGGCGCACCGGTCGGCCCATTCCAGATGCTCGACGTCATCGGACTGACCACCCCCTACAACATCCTGGTCAACGGCGGCGAAGAGGGACAGCAGCTCGCTGCCTGGCTCAAGACCAACTACATCGATAAGGGCAAGCTCGGCATCGCCACGGGGGAGGGGTTCTACAAGTACTCCGCTTAGCTCACGGCACGACCACCGGATGCATTTCGAGGTCGATGCCGAGGCGGGCGAGCATTTCGCGGAATTCGCTTGCCGGGTAGCGCTCGTTCTCGGTCACCAGACCGAGAACGGCGCCGCTCCCGGGTTCGGACAGCGGGCGGATCCGGTCGACCACGCCCTCGATCGGATCGAATAGACGCAGTTCGGGGTGGGCCTGCTCGAAATAGTCACGCAGCCAAGGGAGATGGGTGCTCGACAGCGTCACCGCCTTGATGCCGGGATGCGCGGCGAGTAGGTCGTCCAAGAATCCGCCGACTTGCCGCGCCGTGTGTTCGCGGTTGAACAGGAAGTCGCCGCTCTCCACCAGCTCGACCAGCGGCGAGGCATTCACGGCGTGGACGCGGTCGGCAGCCGAACCTGCTTGCACACCGAGGAATTCGCGCATTTCCGGACTCTGCACCAGCGAACGCACACCGAGCACCGCCACCTCACCGGCGACCGCGAGCGCCTCCCGAACCGGCGGCAAGACACCGAAAATCGGTGCCGGGCTGCGCAGCTCGTCCAGAATGGTCACCGACGGTGCATTGGATGCCAACAGAATTGCGCTCGGCTCATATCCGGCGAGAAAATCCACGGCCCGCGAGACCGCTGTCAGCAGCTCAGCCCGCGCCTTCGCCCCATACGGAAAGCTGGCCCGGTCAGCCAGATAGACAATGTCGCGATCGGGAAGCCCGCGATGCAGCAATTCCACCGCCGAATAACTCCCGAGCCCCGCGTCGAACACCGCGATCGGCCGCCGCACCACTACCACCCGATCACGCTCTGCTCAGCCGTATCGCTGACGCAGAGCCAGTGAGGATCCCGCATAGCCAATACCCTATGCGCGATAGTCGTTCGCTCCGCGACGGCTATTCCGGCGCGGGCTCGGGTTCGGGGGATTCGTCGGGTGGTGCGGTGACGACGTCGATCTGCTCGCCGAGATAGCGCGCTACCACTGCGAGGACGGCCGCTACCGGTACCGCGAGGAAGGCGCCGACGATGCCGTAGAGGGAGCCACCCGCGGTGATCGAGACAAGGACCACCACGGCATGCAATTTCATGCTGCGGGCCTGCAGGACCGGTTGCAGCACATTACCTTCCAACTGTTGGACGGCGATGATGATGCCGAGCACGATCAGCGCGGTGGTGACGCCATTGCCGACCAGCGCAACGAGCACCGCCAGCGCTCCGGCGACGAATGCGCCGACCATCGGCACGAAACCGCCTATGAAGGTGATCACCGCGAGCACGAATGCCAGTGGGACGTGCAGGATCACCAGCCCGGCGCCGATGAACACCGCGTCGATGAGACTTACCAGCGCCTGGACGCGGATGAATCCGCCGAGGGTGGACCAGATGCGGTTCAGCACCTCCTCGAGGTGCCTGCCGCCGCGACTGCCGAGTACGGCGTGCAGCCACGGCAGCAGGCGTGGACCGTCCTTGACGAAGAAAAACGCCAGTACCAGCACCAGGAACAGCGTCACCAGCGTGGAGGTCGCGGTGGTCACGCCGGTGAAGACGCCGGAGGCGATCTGTTCCGAACTGGACTTCAGCCGCTGCGTGATCGCGTCCACCGCGGCTTGCAACTGCTCGTCGCGTATGCGCAGCGGCGGACCGTGCAGCCAATCACGCACCTTGTTGATACCCTCGGTGGATTTGTCGGCCAGCTCGGGGGCCTGGTCCACGACCGACGGGACGATCAGTGCGATGACACCGGCAAGGACTCCGATGAATCCGAGCAAGGTGACCGTTGCCGCGGCGCCGGGCCGAAAGCCGTGCGCGGTGAGCCAGCGGGTCGGCGGCCACAATATTGTCGCGACGATCAGTGCCAGCGCGATCGGCAGCAGTACCACCCAGAGTGCGGCGATGACGGTGCCGAGCACCCACGCGCCCGCAGCGATCGCCACAATGCACAGCGACCATTTGGCCAGCCAGATGAGTCCAGCGCCGATCGCGTCGCCGCGGTCGCGGGTCGGTGGGTGGGTCTTCTCGGTGCCGTCCTGCTCACTCACGCCGTCAGTCTGGCACGGTCGACGGTCGGGCGGTGCCATCATCGGCACGCTGCGCAGGACTCAGCGGGTCGACCTTTATCAAGTCATTTGCGGCGAACCAGGTCCGGTAGAAGGTGAACGCAAGCGCGGCGAAAACACCCAGAATCGCGACGCCGAACGGGAACGGGTAGTTCGCCATCGGCAGCGCGAGGAAGCGGACGCACAGCAGCACCCCTGCGAAGGTCGCGATACCGAAGGCCACCACCTGGGCACGGCCGCGGTCCCAACCCCGGTCCGGGTCGCGCAGGACGGATTCGACGGTCAGGCAAAGTGCCGCGCCCGCGACGAGGTCGACGCCGTAGTGCGCCCCGAGGCCCAGCGTCGCGACGAGGGTGCAGACCAGCCAGAACACGCCACCCCAGCGCAACCAGAGCGGCCCGCGCCGGGAGTGGATGAACAGCGACAGCGCCCACGCCGTATGCAGTGACGGCATGCAGTTACGCGGTGTGATGCCGTCGAAGGGCATCGAATCGACCGAGGACGGCAGTGCCGGAACGATATTCGGCCAGACATCGGCGAGTTCGAAACCCTGCCCCTGCGGGCCGAACGCGAGCACCGGCCCGACCACCGGGAAGACCACATAGAACAGCGGACCGACCACACCGAGTGTCAGGAATGTGCGCACCAGATAGTGCTGCGGCCACATACCCGCGGTGACGCCGCGCAGTTGCCACGCCGCGACCACAATGGCCGCGACCGGCAGTTCGAAATACACCCAACGCACCACACCCAGCGGCACCGGTCCTGCCGCGTCGAGTACCTGTCCGACGAGCCACGAGGGATTGCCGAGCGCGTGATCGGCCAGTTCCGCATAGGGATCCAGCACGGTCGGGCAGGCCCATGCGGTGATGTCCAGCCAGATCTCGCCGATCTTCGTCGCCAGGATCAGCAGCGCACCGAGAGCGATTGTGCGCAGCGCGGTTTCGCGCCGCGCACCGGTCCAGCGCACGGCGGCGATCACCGCCAGCGCGGTGAGCACAATGGTCGGCCCGTTTCCGACCGTGAACAACCGCCCCTCGATCGCGCGGATGATGACGAAGACCACATCGATGCCGACCGCGGCCGCCAGCGCGCGCACCCGCACATTCCAGGAGACGCCGATCAGCGCCAGCAGAAACCCGGCCCACGGCGTGGTCGCCGACTTGGGCCGCCCGACATAATCCCAAGAAAGACTGGTCAGCGGCCCGAGTGCATTGATATGCACGGCCATCAACTGCCCTGCGACCAACACCACCACCGCGCCGACGACACTGCCCCAGATCAACCGAGATCGCCACGGACGCGCAGTCCCCACTTCCCCCGCAGGTGCAACCGATCTCTCCTGCGCGTCCTGAATCAACATCCCGACATCGTAAACAGGATGTGAACACCGCTGTGCGCCCCGATTAACGCAACCTGTGAACTCGCTGCGCGGTCAGTGCCGTAGCTTGCCGAAGAGCCACCCGGGCGCGCCCGGTATCAGGGGCGGGCGATGATGAGGGGGCAGTCGGTGACGTGTAGGACGGCCTGGCTGACCGAGCCGAGGGTCATGCCCGCGAAGCCGCCGCGGCCGCGGCTGCCCAGGACGATCAGTTGGGCGTATTCCGCCTCGGCGAGTAGGCATCTGGCCGGTCGATCCTCGACGACCACGTGCTCGACCGCCAGGTCCGGATACTTTTCCGCATAGCCCGCCAGGCTCTCGGAGAGCAATGCCTCGGCCTCTCTCTGCATATCGTCGCGGGAGATGTAGCGGTTGAATTCGGACCAGGTGAGTACCGCGCGCAGTCCGACCGCTCGATGGGCGGCCTGGTCGAAGGCGACCTCGATGGCACGGGTAGCGCTGGGGGAGCCGTCGACACCGACGAGCACCGGTCCGAGCAGCCGATCGGCTTTGTAGTTCTCGGGTTCGGGAATGACGGCGACTGGACTATGCGCATGCCTCGCGACGGCGGTGCTCACCGAGCCGAGCAGGCCACGGCGGAAAGCGCCCAGACCGCGGGTGCCGACGACGAGCATGCGCGCATCCTTGGAGCGGTCGAGCAGGACCGGGATCGGCGGCGCGTCGACCACGAAGGTGGCGATTTCGAGGTCGCCGACGGGTGCGGCCGCCGCGATCGCGTAGGCGCGGGCCGTGCTGACGGCGGCGGCGCCGGCCGCGCGATAGACGTCGTAATCGATCTGGTCGAAGGCTATTCCGGGACCGAAGTCCATCGGGGCGCCGATGCCGTACACGATGTGCAGGGGCGCGCGGTGGTGGACGGCGTCGGCCGCGGCCCAGCGCACCGCCTCGGCGGCGGCGTCGGAGCCGTCGAAGCCGACGAGTACGGGGGGATTGATGTTGGTAGCCATGGGGATTTCACGGTCCTTCTGCGCTACTGCGGGCGGACGACCATGACCGGGCAATGCGCAGTCTGCACAAGCGCATCGCTGGTGGAGCCGAGCAGCAGTCCGCGGAATCCACCGCGCCCCCGGCTGCCGACCACGAGCAACTGCGCCGACCGCGACCATTCGCGCAGTGCCTGCCGCGGCCCCGACAGGTACACCTTGCGGACGACCTGGACGTCGGGGTACTTCTCCTGCCAGCCCGTGAGCTGCTCGGCCAGGATCGCCTGTCCGGCGGTCTCGGCGTCTTGCTCGCAGGCGGCGTAGGGGAGTCCGGCGAGGCGGTCGAAATACAGGTCGCTCCAAGCGTGGACGGCGACGAGGCGGGTTCTGCGTTCGCTGGCTTCGGCGAACGCGGCCCCGACGGCGGCCGTGCTGACCGCTCCGCCGTCGACACCGAGCACAACCGGGCCGATGCGTCGGGTCTGTTGTTCGGTACCGGTGTCGCGCACGACCACGATCGCACCGCGGCCATGGCTTGCGACCGCGAGCAGCGTCGATCCGAGATAGCTCAGGGTGGTACCGGAACCCGCCGTGCCGATCGCGACCAGATGCGCGGCCTCGGACAGCTCGATCAACAGATGCGCCGGATTGGCTTCGGAGAGTTCGGTTTCCACGGTCAGGCCCGGATCGACCTGATGGGCCAGGCGGCGTGCCGTGCGCAGCAGGTCCGCGCCTTCGCGGCGGATCGCGTCGACCACCGGCGGCATGATCACGTCGTACATCCCGTAGACCGACCCCGCCGCCGCGAGGTCGAGACCGTGCACGATGCGTAGGCGCCGGCCCCGCTGGGAGGCGGTCTCGGCGGCCCAACGGACGGCGAGATCGGCCGCCTCGGAGCCGTCGGTCCCGACCACTATTTCGGCCGACGCCAGCCGGTGTGGATTGCCGCGGTGCTGAGTGGTCATGGGTATCCTTCGGGTTCCGAGATATCAGCTACCCGTAGGTTAGGAATCCGAGGCCCGCACGCACGCCTGGCGTTGGTCACCAACCGCAGGGCCCAAAGACCGCTCATGCATTCACAGTGTTCGGATAACACAGTGCCCGGACAACCCGCCTTGGCGACATAGTTCAGGGCAACGGCACCGACCAGCGCAACATCGTGCCCCCGTTCTCGCCCTTCATCACGCTGAAACTGCCGCCCGCCTGCTCGGCGCGTGTCGCCAGATTTGCCAATCCGCTCATTCGTGCGAGGTCGTCAGGCACGCCGATACCGTCGTCGGTCACCTCGATGGTGACATCGTCGCGCACCCGGAGATGGACCGATACCGTTGTCGCCGACGCGTGCCGGACCGCATTGCTCACCGCCTCGCGCAGCACCGCTTCGACATCCTCCGACAGCGGCGGCGCCAGCACCGAGACCGGACCGGCGAGGCGAATCGTGGTGCGCAACCCGCTGTCGCCGATCATGTCGGCGATGATGCCGTGCAGCCGTTTACGTAGCGTCGGGGCATCCGCGGTGGTGCTCTCGTGCAGATCGAAGATCGAATGCCGGATTTCCTGCACGATCGACTGGACGTCCTGAATGGTCTCGGTGAGCCGGGATTTGACCTCGGGTACGCGTGCGCGCTGGGCGGTGCCCTGCAGTGAGAGACCGACCGCGAACAGGCGCTGGATGACGTGGTCATGCAGGTCACGCGCGATGCGGTCGCGGTCGGAGAGCACGTCGAGTTCGCGGTTGCGGCGCTGGCTCTGGGCAAGTTGCAGTGCCAGCGCGGCTTGGACGGAGAAGTCCGCCATCATGGCCTGTCCTGCGGTGTCGATCGGCCCGGCCGCTGGTGGACGCAGGATCGTGAGGACACCGATAACCGTCTGTTCGGCCCGCAGTGGCAGCACCAGCGCCGGACCGAATTCGGTCGAGTTGCCGAACCGCAGGCTGTATTGGAGCCGATCGACCGAAAGGACCCGGTTCTCCCGAAATGCGATGCCCGAGTGTGATTCGTTTATCGGAATACGTTGTCCGGTCAGCTTTTGCGCATCGACACCGGCCGCGGCGACCACGACCAGATCGGTCATCTCCTCTGCCGGAATATCCGGATCTTCCGGCAGTGAGAGGAAGCTGCACGCCGATTGGGTCAGCTGCAGCGCCCGGTCGGTGACCAGCTCCAGCACCTCGTTCGGTTCGCCGCCCGCGAGTAGTTCGGTGGCCACATCGCGGTTGGCCTCCAGCCATTGCTGGCGGATTTGGGATTGTTCGTAGAGGCGGGCGTTGGCGATGGCGATACCCGCGGCGGCAGCCAGCGCCCGCACCACGACCTCGTCGTCCTCGGTGAATTCGTGCCCACCGGCTTTCTCGGTCAGGTACAGGTTGCCGAAGATCTCGTCGCGAACCTTCACCGGTACGCCGAGGAAGGTGTGCATCGGCGGGTGGTGGGCGGGGAAGCCGACCGACGAGGGATGCTTCGCAAGATCCGGCAGCCGAATGGGTTTCGGTTGTTCGAAGAGCAGGCCGAGGACACCGTGACCACGCGGCAGATCGCCGATCATGACCCGGGTTCGGTCGTCTATGCCCTCGTAGACGAATTCGGCGAGCTCATTGCTGGTCTTATCGGTTTCGCGCACGCCGAGCGCGCCGTATTCGGCGTCGACCAGCTCGATGGCGGTGTGCACGATCGAGCGCAGCGTGTTGTCCAGGTCCAATCCCGCTGTGACCACCAGCATCGCCTCGATCAGGCGGTCCATCTGGTCGCGGACGCCGACCATTTGGGCGATGCGGTCCTGGACTTCGCCCAGTAGTTCACGAAGTCGCAGTTGAGACAAAGTTTCCGTTACCGGTGCCTGGCCGGAGACGGTCGACTCGTCTGCCATGATCTGTATTCTGCCCGGATCGCGTACCCCATGTCACGCCGAGTGAAACCACAGGTCGTTCACTTATGCTGCTTGGTGGGTGCGTCGAGTTTGGAGGCCAGCACCGCTGCCTGGGTGCGGCGTTCGACGCCGAGTTTGGTCAGCAGCCGGGACACATAGTTCTTCACGGTTTTCTCCGCAAGGAACATCCGGCTCGCGATCTGCCGATTCGTCAGCCCCTCACCCAGCAGATTCAGCAGCGTTCGCTCCTGTTCGCTGAGACCGGCCAGCGGGCCCGTCTTGGCCTCGGCCTCCTCGCGTAGCTTCGCCATGAGGGCAGCGGCCGCGCGATTATCGAGCAGCGACTTACCCGCGCCGACCTCGCGAATGGCCTCGACCAGCTCCCCCGTGTCGATGTCCTTGACCACATACCCGCTGGCCCCGGCCAGAATGGCATCGAGCATGGCCTGCTCGTCGGTGAACGAGGTGAGCATCAGACACCGCAGCTCGGGAAGCTGATTCAGCAGTTCACGACACAGTTCGATGCCATTGCCATCGGGCAGGCGCACGTCCAGAACCGCGACCTGCGGGCGTAGCGCGGGAATGCGCGCCAACGCCTGCGAAACCGTGCCCGCCTCGCCGACGACCTCGAGATCGGGCTCGGAGTCGATCAGATCCTTCACACCGCGGCGCACGATCTGGTGGTCATCGACCAAGAACACGCTCGTCATCGCAAACACCTCCCAGCAGGGTCACTTCAGCGTACTGAGAGATCGGGCTCGATAGTTCCGAAGTCCCACCAGGAGGGGTCGTACTGCTCTTACCGGCGCCTGCGTCTCGGTGAGAGCGTGGCGGCGTTGGAGGAGAGGATGACGCCAATGGACTACGGACTGCCCGATGAGCACACCGTGCAGGCCGCGCTGGCGCTCGCGGTGCGGGCGCCGTCGGCGCACAACACCCAACCGTGGCGGTGGCGGATCGGTGATCGCAGCGTGCATCTGTACCTGGATCCGGCGCGGGCGCTGCCGTCGACCGATCCCGATCAACGTGACATGGTGCTGAGTTGCGGTGCGGCACTGCATCATCTGCGGGTCGCCTTCGCCGCGCTCGGCTGGTCGGCGGTGGTGCGTCGGCTGCCCGACCCGGCAGAACCGAACCACCTGGCGTCTCTCGAATTGGTGCGGCATCGGCCGAATCCCCAAGATATCGCGCTGAGTGCCGCGATCGCCCGCAGACGCAACGATCGTCGGCGCTTCAGCTCGTGGCCGGTGCCGCCAGGGTGTTTGGGGCTGGTCACCGAGCGCGCTGCGAGGCTGGGGGCTGCTGTGCGGCAGGTGACCGACCGGTCCCGGGACCGCCTGGTCGATACGCTGCGGGTCGCGGCCGAGTGGCATGCCGGAGATTCCGAGTACCGATTCGAATTGGCCGAGTGGAGCGGCAGGCACGAGACATCGGACGGTGTTCCCGCGAGGAACACACCGCCATTTCGGGCCGACGATGAATTTCCGGCCCGAGTGTTCGCTGGTCCGCGGTTGGACTACGAGGCGCACGAAACCGACTTCGCCGAACTGCTCGTGCTCGCCACCACGGGCGATGATCGGGGCTCGCGACTGTGCGCGGGCGAGGCGTTGAGCGTGGTGCTGCTGACGGCCACCAATGTCGGCCTGGCCACCTGCGTTTTGACCGAACCGCTCGAGATCCCGGTATTGCGTCATCGGGTGCGGGCCGACGTCCTCGGCGATTACGGCTATCCGCAGGCCTTGATCAGGATCGGTTGGGCGCCGACGAGTTCCGAGCGGCTGTCCACGTCGCCACGCCGGGCCGTCGAGGACGTGGTGGATCCCCTCGATAGCGCAGGCGCTTTCTCATGAGCTGAAGAGGCGCGCAGCCAAGCGTTCGCGCGTTTCCCTGGCCACCGCGCGCATACGACATCGCCGCATCCGCGCTCATGACCGGTGCGCGATGTGGTCGAGTTCGGTGTGGGCGAGGCGATCCGCCCAGGTTCGCGCCCGCTCCAACTCGCCCGCGGTGAGCGGGCCGAGCGTGCCGTCGACGCGGAAGTCGGTCGGCGCATCGATCAGCTCATAGCTCAAGCGTCGCAACCGTTTTCCGGCACCGCGTGCGGCCGAATCGGGTAACCAGGACGGCTTCCGCGGACGGCGCGCTGGTTGTAGCGGGCTCTAGTCGTGCGGCATCGTCAGGATGTCGGTCAGCGGGCGGCGGGGTGTCGGCGCGGTTTCGGATTCGTCGTCGGGTGCGCTGCCGACCCGGATCACCACCTGTGGGATGCCTGGGTGGGGGAGCATGCCCGCGATAACCTTTCGGACCGAAGGTACTTCGGTGATGTGGGTCATCGAGCAACTCGCCAGGCCGGCCGTCGTGCATTCCAGCAGTACGGCCGAGAGCGCTTCACCGGTATGCAGCCAGGTGGTCACGGATTCGCTGGGTGAGCTGAGTACCAGTAGTCGCGCATGGTCCTCGAGGTCGCCGCGGCGGGCCGAATGCGGTGCGGCCGGGAAGTTACGACCCACACCGACGCGGGTGAATTCGGCATCGGAGACCAGAGATTCGCGGGGGACGCCTTCCGGGTCGCCGGAATGACCTGCCCACCAATGCAATTCGGCCTGGTACTCCATGTCGTAGCGGCGGACCGCGGTGGTGTGGTCGGAGGCTGCCGTGAGCTTCGCGCGAGCGTCTTCGTGGAGCAGATCGAGTTCGATGTCGTGCGGTGTCACCAGCATTCGACCGGCGTGCAGGAGCTGCGATAAGCCGGTCGGTGCATACAACGGCAGTCGGTCGGTGCGTCGCTTGTCGATGGCGCGGGCCCGGGCCAGCACGCCGATCGGCGGCTCGGGCCATGGCCGGAACTCGACAACCGCAAGATAGTCGGGGTGGCCGGTGTCGGGGAGGCGGGTGGTATCGGTGTGCCAGCCCTTGGCCGCGAATGCGGTGCGCACATGGTGCAGCATCGCGCCGCAGCTGATCACGAGCTGCCGACCCAGCGGGTCCGCCGAGGTCAGGAGGCGGTCGTTGTCGCGGTACAGGTGCAGCCGGGTCCCGTCGAATACCCAGCGCCACGGCT
Source organism: Nocardia sp. NPDC049526 (assembly GCF_044465765.1). Classification (NCBI taxonomy): domain Bacteria; kingdom Bacillati; phylum Actinomycetota; class Actinomycetes; order Mycobacteriales; family Nocardiaceae; genus Nocardia; species Nocardia sp. NPDC049526. Next base: position 125,382 of record NZ_JBITMA010000003.1, read on the forward strand.
GGGTGTTGTGCAACGACGGCGCACGGCCGGCCGAACGCACAGCCGCCAGCACCGTCGAACGGTCCGGCACGGAACGTACAGGGGAAAGGCTGGTATCGGTCATACTCTCGAGTCTCGTCGGGTGGTGCGCCGGTCGATATGGGCCTTACGCCTGTACTCGAAGGTCAATGGTCATCCGTGCACTCGGGCCGTCGATCGGTGCCGAAGGTCAGGTGTGGCAGTGACTTTCGGCCCTCGTGCGGTGGACGTCGCGGATGTTGCCATCGAGTCCCGGGGGTCGGAACTCGAACAATCGAATAGCGAGGTCGTCATGAGTGCGTCAGGGAAGTGGTCTACCCCGGCCTTCCCCGACATCGTCGTATTTCCGCGTGGACCGATCGTGGAGTTGGAACTCGAACGCGTGGCCGGGGCGGTCGGGCGGTTGCTCACGCGTAATGGGGTCGATGGTGGTGCCCGCGTGCGGGTCGCCGGCGCGAATTGTTCGAGTGGGCCGCAGTTGGTGCAGGTCAATCTGTGCGTGGGCGGTATTCCGGCGCGGGTGCAGACGATCGTTTCGGGGCCGGGCATGGTGCTGCCGGTCGTGTTGCGGCTGGAGCGGCTGATCAATCGGTTGACGATGAAGCGACTGGGTGCGCCGGGCCAGGAGCCGATGCGGCGACTACTCGCCGGGTCGGGCCACGGCACGATCACCCGCCGCAAGAATTACTCGCTGCTGGTCGGCCCACCGGATGCCGCGGCCGCGGTGCTGGACGCGATGGACTACGACGCGCACCTGTTCGTCGACGCCGAAACCGGAGCCGATGCGATCGTCTACCGTGGCGATCCCGCGGGTATCGGGCTGCTCCGTTCGCAGTGCGACCCATCAGCGGCCGATCCAAGGATTCCGGAGTTGTCCGAGACCGCGGCCGTCGACCGCCTGTGCACCGTCGGCCTGCCATATCTGTTCTTCATCGATCCGGCCAGCCGCCGCGGGAACCTGCTGTACCGCCGCTACGACGCCGACCTCGGGCTGATCACGCCCCAGACCGGTGCGCGCGCCTTGCCTGCTGACCTTGTGTTCGGCAGCACCGCGACCGAGGCGGCCCCGGCGATCGACACCTCGAATTGATCGAAACCACTGCCGCACTATTAATTCGGCACGGTTCGGCAGCCATCCGATGCGATGTGCGCATTGCGTGGTCGTGCAGTCGTCCGGAATGTGCTGTCGGCGACCGCGACATGCGCGTCGGCCGCACGGAACCGCGGGGCTGTGGGGACCAACGTCCCTGGATCTTGGGCATCCCGGCTCTGTCGACGACCGTGCCACCTCGGGCACAGTTCGGGATGGGAGCCGGCCACCGGCGGTCGGGCAGAAGCGAGGCGGTACGAACGGCGTACCGCGAGAACGGATCATGGGGCGGGCGATTCGACTCGGCGGTGCCATGCGGGGCAGCGCACGAGTCGTGTGTGGCGATCGACGACCACGCCGTGATCCGACCGACGGATTCGCGCCGTCGCCGCCGAAACCCGCTCGCCGACTGTCGCGTTGGCCGGCTCCGTGTCGCTTACTGCGCGCGGAGCACCATGATGCCCGGCGTCGTTCGCACGTAGTCGGAGAAGGGGGAGTCGACCACCTTGTTGTTGGCGGCGAGCGAGGACGCGTTGCGGAAGACCGGGCCGCTCGGTGTCATGACGAAGATGCCGACATGGGTGACATCGAGTCCCGGCTGGTCGGCGTAGGCGCCGATGTAGTCGCCGGTGCGGAGTCCACCGATGACGCTCTCGTCTACAGCGGAGCCGGGGATGTAAGTGATATCGCGATCGACCACCGGCAGCCCCGGAAGATATGTTCCGCCACTGGCTTTCGCGTTGAGGTGCTTGGTGACGGTCACCGCGGCCGGGCTCAACGTGCCGGTGATATCGGTGGCCGCGATGCGCGCGGCGTGTGACCAATCGCTGAAGAAATGCTTGCGCTGCTGGAACTCGACGCGGCCGTCGGTGTAGCGGGTCGCGATCAGATTCGCGACGAACTGGTCGCGATCTGTAGACCTGCTGAGCGCCTCGACATAGTCGAGGTAGGTGAAGCAATCCACTCGCCGCAGATCGATGACCAGCTGTTCGGGCTGCTCTGCCGAGCCGATGAGCATATCCGCGCCATACGGCGTCCCGAGCAGGCGTCCCGACAACCGCTCGATCAGCTCACCCTTGCCGGCACCTGGCGAGGCAGCCCGCAGCGCCAGCAGCTCATCGATCTTCCCGGCAGTGACGTCATCGCTGATCGGTGCGCCGAATGCGGCGGGAACGGTCGGCATGGCCATGCCGACGAGTGCCGAGATGATGAGCAGTACGCGGGCGATGCTGCGCAAAGGGCCTCCGGCAGGTCGATCGGTCATTGCTGCCACGGTAGTCCGAGTCCGGCCGTCCTCGGTCGCCGAACACGAAAACGGCCCGGTGGCCGCAAGATCCGCTGGGGATTCCGTCATGGGCCCTACATGCCGAGTCGAACAGTTTGGACACGGGATGATCACGATGTTGCTGTTTCGTTATCTAGCACGTCCGCTGATCGTCGGAAATTACCTGGTCGAGCACGATTCGGCCGGACTTACAGATGCAAGCGCGCGGCGGCGTCCCGTAGGCGCCGGGCTCGGCGCGACGATTCCCGGCAAGTGTGGCAGGCTCAGTAATCGAGGCCGGGGTGCAGAGGTTTCGACTCGCACAACGGTCGGCGTTACCACGGGAGACCCCAGCTGCGGCTGGGGTCTTCGTGTGTCTGTGGCGTACTTGCCCTCGAAACGGTGCGTATTAATGTCGATTCCGCACCGATGTGAGCCCAGTAACCATACTCTGTTAAGCGCCAGTTACCGACGTAAAAGTTCGTTACGGCCGACCCGCTGCGTTTGTGGCACCAGAACCTCCGTGTAACGATAGTTTCAATCGCGAACGAACAAATCATCCCGAAGTGTTCACCCACGGCAGATACGGTCCCCATCGTCGCACCGGATTTGTTCCCTTCGGTGTGTTCGCATGCGGGTCGAATCGCCGGTTGTGGCTGTCTTGCGCATGTCTGCGCGAAAACGAGGAATGGTGCACGTGAGTGAGTTCTGGAGTCTGAGCACGTCGGCAGCTTTGGTCAGCGTCGGCATCTCACTGTATGGTGTCGTCGCATATCTGGTCGGAATTCTGGATGGTGGCACGCGACCGCGCATGGCGTCTTGGGTGGCCTGGTGTACTGCCAATACCGTATTCGCGGTGGTCGCATATCTGGCGGGCGCATATCTCGCCGCTGGTATCAATGCCGCGTCGGCGAGTATGAATGCCGCCGTTATCGCCCTCGGTCTGCGGCGTGGGGTGAGTCTGCGGCCCGGGGACAATATCGATTGGGCGTGTCTGCTCTCATCCGTCGCATGTGTGCTGGTCACAGTGGAGATTTCGGAGAAGACGTTCGGCGCGCTGGTGGCCATCTGCGCCAATCTCATCGCCACCGTTCCGACACTGCGGCACGCCTGGTCGAAGCCTCAGGAAGAAACCTGGCAAATGTTCGCCGCGAATGCCTTCGCCGGAGCTCTCGGTGTGCTGGGAGTGCTGCTGGCGAGTGGATATCAATTCGCCACTGTCGCGGGCCCGCTGATTACCACGATCGGCAACATTGCTTTGGTGTCACTTACCGTCGGCCGTGGTCGAATTGCGGAAGAAGCTGCTGTTCCCATGAGAGTCGGTTAGTGGAAATGCGATCGATAATCTCCAATATCGGCGACTGTTTCAGCGATCCCGGCGAATTGACTCCGGGACAAGCGCGGCGTGCGATGGCCATCCACAATATGTGTTCACCGAGCTGCCGCATCTTGCAGCAGGCCAAACTGACTCTCGATGGCTCATTGGTATCCATGGAGAGTTTCAGCGAGGCCTCAAAATATTCGGCCGTCGAATTGATCGGATACGACGAACTCTCCACCGGATATCTACACTGAGTACTCCAGCAATAATCCGGTTTCCGGGTCGTACCAGCGGCAGGCCTGCGGTGGCACATGCAGGTTCAGCGCATCGCCCTGGTCGGCCCGGAAGCCGGGCGGCGTCTGAATCTTGACGGTCTGTCCACCGACATCGGTAGTCAACAGGGTGGACGAGCCGAGCGGCTCCAGCACCTGGAGTTGAGCACGTACCGAATCGGTGCCCGCCTCGTCGCCGACGGCAATGGCCTCGGGCCGGATGCCGAGGTTGAGCTTCTTACCGTTGAACGATGCGAGCGCGGCGGGGACCGGCAGCGACTGTCCACCGAGATCGATATGCGGTCCGGACTCGCCGATATCGACGATCCCGGTGAGGAAGTTCATCGGTGGGCTGCCGAGGAAGCCGCCGACGAATTCGGTCGCCGGACCGTCGTATACCGACGTCGGCGAACCACATTGGACGATCACCCCGTCGCGCATGACCGCGACCCGGTCGCCGAGCGACAGCGCCTCGACCTGGTCATGGGTGACATAGATCGTGGTCGTGCCGAGCTCGCCGACCAGCTTCTTCAACTCGGCGCGGAACGAAAGCCGCAGCAGCGCGTCCAGATTGGACAGCGGTTCGTCCATGAGCAGCACATCGGCGTCCATGACGATCGCGCGCGCCACCGCGACGCGCTGGCGTTGGCCGCCGGACAACTTCGCCGGATACCGATCCAGGTACGGCGTGAGCTGCAGCAGATCTGCCGCCCACGCGACCTTGCGCCGGATCTCCTCGGCCGGCACACCGTGCACCCGCAGGCCGAAGCCGATATTGTCGGCGACCTTCTTATTGGGGAAGACGGCATAGGACTGGAACACCATCGACAGATTGCGCCGCCGCGGTTCGAGGTAGGTGACATCCTTGCCGCCGATCACGATCTGCCCCGCATCGGGCAGTTCCAGTCCGGCGATCATGCGCAGCAGCGTGGTCTTACCGCAGCCGGACGGCCCGAGCAGCACCATGAATTCACCGTCGGCGACCTCGAGCGAGACCTGGTCGGTGGCGCGCGTCGTGCCGCCGGGGTAGGTCTTCACCAGATCCCGCAGAATCACTTCGGCCATATGCCCTGCACCTCTGTCATCTCAGCGTCGTCCCCCACATATTCACCAGATAGCGCCGCATCACGAAGATGAAGACCAGCGCCGGAATGATCAGCGCGAACCCGCCCGCGAACCGGTACGGCGTCGACGCCTCACCGAGCGTGGTGAGCACCTGCGCGGGCAGCGTGCGATGTCCGAGCGTCACGATGGTCGCGCCGAGGATCTCGTTCCACGACAGCACGAACGTGAAGATCGACGATGCCGCCAGACCGGGAAGTGCCAGCGGCACAACGACTTTGCGAGCCGCCTGCCAGCGCGTGCAGCCGAAGACGCGCGCCGCCTCCTCGAGGTCGGCGGGTACCGCGACGAAAATGCTCGCCGTGATGAGCACGGTGGTTGGCAGCGCGAGCGTGGTGTGCACGAGCGTCACGGCGAAGACGGTGTCGTAGACGTCCAGCCGCAGGAACATCGTGGCCAGCGGCACCGAGAGCACCACGATCGGCAGCGCCCGCACGAACAGGATGAATATCTGGTAGCTGTCTTTCCCGCGGAAGGCATTGCGGGCCAACGCATATCCGGCGGGCGCGCCGATGACCAGCGACCAGAACACCGTGTACAGCCCGACGAGCACCGAGTTGCCCAGTGCCGGAACGGTTCCGGTCGCGTGGAAGAACGACCGCAGCGTCTCGGTCGAGAATTCGCTGGGCAGCAATGGCTTCGGGAACTCGTTCAGCGCCTCGCGTGAGGACACCGCGGCGAGTCCGATCAGCACGATCGGCAGCGCCATGAACAGCGTCACCGCAATACAGGCCACCTGCACTCCGATGGCTCGCCACCGACGTCGGCGCAGCGGTGCGCGATCGATCGGTGGCAGTGCCGTGGCCTCACTCATCGCGACCCCTCCGGCGCCCGGACCGTCCGCAGATAGAACACCGCGGTACCGAGCGAGATGGCCAGCACCACAAGCGAAACCGCGCTCGCCACAGCGGGATTCTGCAGATTCGAGTACCACTCGTAGGTCTCGCCGACCAGCAGCGGAAAGTCGCGCCCGGTCAGTGCCTGGGCAACGGCGAAGGCCTGCAGCGCGAGGATGGTGCGCAGGATCAGCGCGACCTGCAGACTCGGCCCGAGTTGCGGCAGCGTCACATGCCGGAGCCGCTGCCAGAAGTTCGCCCCGAACACCTGCGCCGCCTCGTCGTAATCCCGCGGAATCAGTTGCACGCCCGCCACCACGATGACGAAGACCAGTGAGGTCGCCCGCCAGATCTCGGCGATCACCACCGCGAGCAGCATGGTGCCGGTGTGCTGGTAGTTCAACCACTGCACACCGTCCTCGGACAATCCCAGCCAGACCAGCAGTGAGTTCAGGTATCCGCGATTGCCGAAGATCGACAACCAGACCAGTCCGGCGGCCAGTTCGGAGATCGCCAACGGCACGCACCACAGGTAGAAGTGGCCACTCGCGAACCGCGGCCGCGCCTGCATCAGCAGCGCCATACCGACCGCGAGCACCAGTTGGACAGGCACCACGATCACGATCAACAACAGCGTATTGCGCAGCGAGGTAAGGAAGTACGGGTCGTCGAACAAGCGCCGCCAGTGCGCGAGCGTGAAGCCGTGATCGTCGCCGAACCCATCGAAGATCGCCCGCACCAAGGGCCAGCCGAACAGCGCGGCCAGCAGCACGATCGAGGGCAGCAGCAGAATCCACGGTGAACCGAGTCGCGCGCGCATAGCTACCCCACCCCGCAGATGTCGGCGACGGGATCGGGTGCCCAGCACGGCACCTTCAGCTCGTCGAGAATGCCCTGCAGCACCCGCGCCTGCTGATCGAGTGTGGCCCGAATATCGGCTCCGTCCAACACGATCGAGCGGAAGCTGTCCTTGAACACCTTGCTCACCTCACCCTCGCGCTGGCCGAGACCGACCGGCGGCAGCGACAGGATCGCGCCCTGCGCCCGCTGCTGTCGGTCCACGGCATCGGCCTCGAGTCTGACCGCCGGCGGCAGATCGTCCGGGATGGCGGTGTCGACCGACGGGAAGAAGCCATTGGAGCGCAGCAGTTCGATCTGGGTTTCCGGCTTGGTCAACGCGCTGATCGTGCGCTGGGCGAGTTCGGCATCGGTGCTGCCCTTGGGAATCGCGAGCCCGGCGACCACGGCCATATAGCCGAGGCCGTGTGTGCCGCGCGGCGCGGGCAGCATGCGCCAGTCCTGCGGGTCGTGCTCGGGCGCATGCACCAGGCGGACGACGTGATCCCAGGTCATGCGCACCTCGCCGCTGGCAAGCGGCTCCTGCATGAAGTCGTAATTCGTACTCGACTGTGCGCAGTTGGCCCACAGTTCGCGGAAGTACTGCCAGGCCGTCACGGCCTCGGCCGAGCGGAAGGTGGTGATCTGACCGCCCGTGAACGACGGCAGCAGATAACCCTGGGTGAAGCGATGCAGCAGGCCTTTCGGGCCTGCGGGCAGTCCGAGCATCGGTCGGTTGCCATTGGCGCGGCGCGCGGCGATGGCCCAGTCGAGGAACTGGTCGTAGGTCAGTGCCGTGGCGTCCACTCCGGATGGCAGGTGCTGCAGCGCATCGGCGTGTGCGGCGAGCACGTAACTCGCTGTGGCCCAGGGGATGTACCACGTCCGGTCGGTACCGGCCCGCGCCAGTTGCAGGTAGGCGGCGGGCCAGCCGCGGTTGCCGAGATCGGCGAGCAGGCCGGTGAGATCTTCGAGATAGCCGTCGGACAGCGGTGCGATATCGCCGTGCAGCCCGCCGAGCAGACCGACCTGAGTCGCGCGCGCCCCGACCTGGCTGCGCACCTGGCTCGCGAACGGACTCTCCTCGATGGTCACATAGCTGACGCCGGGCGCTGTCTTGCCGAGCAGGTTACGGAAACGCTCGGCCTCGTCGGCGGGGCGGAATTGCGTGGAGAGAAATAGCATGCCGCCGCTTCCCGTGGTGGCGAATCCGGTGCACGCGGCGGCGAGCGCGAGGGTACCGATGGCCGCCGCGCCGAGGAACGACCGGCGCGTCAGGCCGGATGTCGGCATGTGTGGCTCCCGAGGCAGGAATGGACCCGGGTGCGTCGACACCAATCCATCATGCCCAGATACAAACAGATGTGCGCACACAGCCGAATGCGGAACTTCCCGTGAGTGAGAACAAAACCCGAGTTGTCTTGCGGCACAAATAAAAAGGAAGTCATCCCTCTCAAAAAAGTTATGAAGATCTTTGGATAACGAATTCTTTACGCACTGCCCCGTCGAGTCGCCGAGACACCTATGCTCGGGGCTTTCACGAGTGATCGACATTGCGATAGATGAAGAAACGGGTAGCCGTATGACCGCCAGGACCGACCTAGAACACGAACTACGCGGGCCGCTGGCGGCAACCGGGCTGATCACCGAACAGGAGGCCACCGAACTGCTCGAGATGTTCCGCGCGGCCAAACAACTCGAAACGGCGGCGCTCATCGAGGCGATCGATGAGATGGTCGGCGCGCTGCCCCGGCCGTTCCGGGCGGTGACGAAGAAGATCATGTTCGGGAGCCGGCTCGGCTGATGAGTGATCTGGTAACCGGTGCCCAGATCGTCCTGCTGTCACGGACTTTGCACGCTCCCGTGGAGCGCCTGGCGCATCTGGAGCGGTTGGGTAGCGAGAATCTGCACGAACTCCAGGAACGACTGGCGGGCCTGATCTTCGACCAGCACAACGAGACGTTCGAGCGGATCAGCAAACTGGTGCCGATCATTCCGTTGCGCATCTCGATGCCGCTGGTGCAGCGCCTCGTGCCGCCGATGATGACGGGCCGGGCCGCGGGCGCGGTCGGTGTCGATCACCCGAAGAAGGCGGCCGAGACGGTCGCCATGCTCGCGCCCGCGTATGTGGCCGACTGTGCGCCGTATATGGATCCGCGCACCGTCGGCCAACTCGCCGAGGTGGCGCCGCCGGAACCCATCGTGCGGATTCTCAACGAAATGTTGGCGCGCAAGGACTACATCACCGCCGGGCCGTTTCTCGACGCCTTTGCCACACCGACATTGGTCGCGGCCTTCGAACAGGGCGTGCTCGATGACGAGGGTCTGATCTTCTCCGCCGCCTATGCCTATTCCGTCGCGGGCGTGAGCGCCATCTTTCGTCGACTGCTGTCCGGGCCGCGGCAGCGGATCCCGCGCATGCTGCATACCGTGCTCATCGGGTCGACGGGGCTGCAGTTGGCGGCGCTGTCGACGTTCGCGCGCTGTGAGGCCGAGCTGACCGCGTCGATCGGCGATGTCCTGTTCAGCATCGGCTCCACCGAAATGGTCGGCAATCTCATCGCGAGCTATCTCCGGGCCGGTGCTGCACCGGAACTGTTGACCTTCATCGGAAGGCTGAGTAAGTGGGCACTGGGGGCCCTCGCCGCGAATCCGATCATCGCGAACGACGCGGCGTTGGCCGGACTCGTCGGCAGCCTGGAGGGCCGCATCGAATCCGATTTGTGGCGGGGACTTTTCAGCCTGATGGCACACGCCGACGCCGGGATCCAGCGCCGGATGATAGCCCTGCTCGCGCAGATGAACGATGCGATGGTGTCCGCATTGCCCGGCATCGCCACCGAAGCCCACGACTGGCCGCTGCTGCTGGACCTGATCGCCCGCGCCGACACCCCGGTCCGCGGTCGCTTCGAAACGATGTGGTCCAACCTGCCGCCGGAGCGCCGCATCGATCTGGAGCACCGCATCAGGGAACTCGGCCTGAACATCCGCCTGGCGCCCGTGACCACCACGACGCTATCGGTGGACGAGGTGTTCTACCGTCGCCGTCAGATGCGCCGCCGCTACGACGCAGTGCAGAGTTGGGATTGAATGCTCTAGCTGCAAGGTAGCTCGCGCGGAGGCGGCTGGGAGCCGGTTGGGTCAGGGACTGACGAAACCTGCTGTCTATCTGACCGATCCGGTCGGGGCTACCGACAACTGCGCAATTCCGGCGTTCAATTCGAGCACGTCGCGCGCCACGCGACGTTTCGAAAACGCCTGGAAGGTAAGACAAATGACCGAGTTCGTGACATTCGAGGAGGGGCGGATCGCCTGCGATGTCGTCGGGGACGGACCGCTGGTTGTGCTTTCGCACGGTATCGGGACTTCCCGGCACGACTTTCGCCATCTGGTACCGCTACTGACCGCCGCGGGCTACCGGGTGGTGAATGCCGACCTGCGTGGGCACGGCGAGTCCAGCCCCGGCTGGCCGTCGGTGACCGGGAAGGCGGCCATCAGCCGAACCGATGTCGCGGGCGATCTGCTCAGTGTGATCCGGCATTTGGGCGGCCCCGCGGTGATCGTCGGCCACTCTTTATCCGGCGGTGCGGCGACCATTGCCGCGGCCGAGGCGCCCGAACTGGTCAGCGCCATCGTCGAGATCAACCCGTTCACCAGGAGGCAGCGAATGGATTTCGGTGCTCTGTGGACGGTGCCGCGGTACCGGCGCGGGCTGGTGCGGTTGATGGGCACGCTGCTGCTGGGGTCGCCCCGGTTGTGGCGCAGGTACCTCGATATCGCCTATCCGACCAAGCCCGAGGACTTTCCGCGTTACCTCGACGGCGTGCTCACGACTCTGCGCGAACCCGGCCGGTGGCGCGAGTTCAGGAAGACAGGTACGACCACTCCGGCCGATGCCGAGGCGGCGCTGTCGGAGGTACACCGGCCGGCACTGGTGATCATGGGCGCCGAAGATCCCGATTTCCCGGACCCGAAGGCCGAAGCCATGGCGATCGTCGCGGCCATGCCCATGGGCATCGGCAAGGTGGCCGTCATCGAGAACGCTGGGCACTATCCGCACGCGCAGTTCGCCGACCGCGTCGCCGAATTGATCATTCCCTTCCTGGGACGGCATGCCGCCGGTGTGGTCGCGCCGGTCCAGCACGCGGGGTGATCGGACTGCACATTGCCGTGACAGTCCTGGGGGAGTGCGGTGATGATAGGGACGTGTCGATGCCTCGCACCGTTGTCCTCGTGGTCTACGACGGCATCCAGCTGATCGAATTGGCCGGTCCCATGGACATTTTCGGCGCGGCGAACGCCATCGTCGGCGCACCGGTCTATCGGTTGGTGACGGCATCGCCGCGCGCGGGCACCGTCGCGGTGGACGGCGGTCTGACGATGAATGTCGAACATTCCCTGCCGGAGATCGCCGCCGGTGACGACGAGATCGACACCATGATCGTGATCGGGGGCAACGGAGCCTTCATCTCATCGGTATCCGCCGAAGTGGTGCGCGAGCTCCCGGCCATTGCCCGGCGATCGCGGCGGGTGGCGTCGGTATGCGCCGGTTCGCTCCTGTTGGCCGGAGCCGGATTGCTCGATGGCTATCGTGCGACAACGCATTGGGGAGCGTGTGCGGTGATGGCCGAGCGCTTCCCGCGGGTGCTGGTCGAACCGGACCGGATCTACGTCAACGACGGCAACCGGTGGACCTCGGCGGGGGTCACCGCGAGTATCGATCTAGCGCTCGCCTTGGTCGAGGCCGATCACGGTACCGAGGTGGCGCAGTTGATTGCCCGGTGGTTCGTCGTCTTCACCCGAAGGCCCGGTGGCCAAGCACAATTCAGCGCCCAACTACGTGCGCAACCAGCACGCACCCCGGCGATCCGGGCCGTACAGCAATGGCTGCCCGACAATTTGGACGAAGACTTGAGCGTGGCCGCGTTGGCAGCGCGGGCGGGGTTGAGCGAGCGCGCCTTCGCCCGCGCTTTCCGTGCCGAAACCGGTAGTACACCAGCGGCTTTCGTCGAGAATCTACGTGTCGAGGCGGCCCGGCGACTGCTCGAGACGACAGATCTGACGGTGGTCGCGATCGCCAAAGCGGTCGGCTACAAACATGGTGAGACCCTGCACCGGGTCTTCTCTCGCCAGCTGGCCACTACGCCCGACCGCTACCGTCAACATTTCGCGATCAGCGGTTCGGACACAGACGATTTCAGCTACCGGGAAAACCGGGCGGCAGCGGCTGGAAATCCGCCTTGAACTTCGGCCCCGGCGGCAGACCGCGCAGTACCGCGCTGGTCCAGGCCACCGCGGGCGGCCAGCCGGTGACGGCATTGACGATGTGCTCGGGGACCGGAACGGTGTAGAAGCGCAGATCCGCGCCACGCGCCCAATAGCTTTGGACGGTAGGCAGCACCACCGACGGCGGAATCAGTTCATCCCACAGTCCGTGCCACCACAGGATCGGCGTATCCGGAAGGTATTTGCCCAAGCTGTTGTCCTGCAGTACCCGAAGGATCTCCGGGGACGACTCCAGCGACTTGCCGGGCTGGTAGTAGGCGCTGATGGGCCGGTAGACGCCGGTGAGCGCAATGGTCGCGTAGCAACGACTTCGGACGTCCCTGATGATCTGCCGGCCCTCAGCGGTCAGTAGCTCGGCGGGATCGAAGACGTCCGGATATTCCCGGGCCAGACTCGCGAAGCCGAGCCACATGGTGAAGTTGCTGGTGCCGGTGAGTCCGGGTTCCGCGTGGGTCGCATACCTGGCCTCTGCCGCCAGGTCACCGGGCGTGCCGCCGATGGTGGTACCGAGCAGCCGCACATCGGGTGCGTAGCTCGCGCGCAGCTCCGCCGCGCGAATGGAACCCGAACCGCCGCCGGAATATCCGTACAGCGCGATACCGGAATCGGTGAGGCCGAGGGCGGGATCCTTCTTCATCGCGCGCAGGCTGTCGAGGACCATCTTGCCCTCGGCATAGGTGTTGAAGGTATTGAACTTTCCGTCGAAGTCGGGCACGTTGATCGCGAAACCCTGTGCCAGCCAATAGATCACCAGCGCCGACTCCTTCATGGTGCCGGTCTGCAGGGTGTGCGAGGGATTGCACGCCGAATCGGTGGAGTCGATCGCCTCTTGGAAGGACAGCACCGGCCGGGGGCTGCCCTGCCACGGAATGCCGGGCACCACAACGGTTGTCGCGGTGACGATCGGATTGTCGTGCACATCGTTCGAGCGGAACAGCAGCTGCTTGGTATACACCGGGAAGGGAATTCCGAGCACCCGCGTCTGCACTTCGCGGCTGCGCACGATCTGCCCCGGCTGATACGACGCGAGATCCGCGGGATCGTCGTACCACGGGTCCTGATCCGGCGACGGGATCGGCAGCAGATCGTAGAGCTGCGGCTCGGTCGGCAACTGCGGCAGCTGATTCTGATCCGGTGGGAAATTCGGCGGGAAGGCCGGATCGGCGATCGCCACCCCGGCACTGCCCATTGCCAGACCTGCCGCCACCGCCAGCACCGCGAGCCGCCGCCGAGATCGCTTCACCGCATCCTCCGAATCTCCATTGATCCGCCAGCCGATCACGGGTTCGGCTTGCTGGATTCAGCTCACCGCAATTGACGGCCCAGGGCTACTGGCATGATGCAGAGCCTCGAGCTCGGGCTTTGTGCATCTGCACGAACCTGCTCGGCCGGGAGTCCCGGACCGGATATGCCCTGTGGGGCCGCCAGGGTACCCGTTGAACCTTCAAATAAAACACGTTGAATGTACCGCTAAATAACGGTACATTCTTCCGCGACATGACTTCCCTTACTGGAAGGCCTGGTCGTGATCGCAGTTCGGGGACCAGTTGAGTTATCGGCGCTCGCAGATGCGCTGCATGCCGAGGACATCGGTTATCGCAGATCGCTGCGCGCGCGCCAAGTGCAGATGATCGCGATCGGCGGGGTGATCGGCACCGGGCTATTCCTCGGTGCCGGTGGGCGGCTCGCCAGCGCCGGACCGGGATTGTTCCTGGTGTATGCGGTGTGCGGCGTATTCGTCTTCTTCATCCTGCGCGCGCTCGGCGAACTGGTGCTGCACCGGCCCTCCGCCGGATCCTTCGTCTCCTATGCGCGCGAGTTCTACGGGGAGAAGCTGGCTTTCGCGGTCGGGTGGACCTACTTCTTCCACTGGTGCCTGACCGGGATCGTCGATATCACCGCCATCGCCACCTATGTGCACTACTGGGGCGCCTTCGAGGTCGTCCCGCACTGGGTGATCGCGCTCATCGCCCTGATCGCGGTGGTGAGTACCAATCTGATCTCGGTGCGCTGGTTCGGCGAACTGGAGTTCTGGGTCGCACTGGTCAAAGTCGTTGCTCTGGTGGGCTTTCTGATCGTCGGCACGATTTTCCTGGCCGGTCGCTTCACGATTCAGGGTGCGCAGACCGGTGTCGGAGTGATAAGTCAGCACGGCGGGTTGTTCCCGACCGGTTTACTGCCGCTGGTCACGGTGACTACGGGAGTCGTATTCGCCTACGCCGCAGTCGAACTGGTCGGCATCGCGGCTGGTGAGGCGGAGCGTCCGGAGACGATCATGCCGCGGTCGATCAACTCCGTCATCGCCCGCATCGGACTGTTCTACGTCGGTTCGCTGGTGCTGCTCGGACTGCTGTTGCCCTATACGGTCTTTCGGGCCGGTGAGAGCCCGTTCGTCACGTTCTTCGCGAAGATCGGTGTGCCGGCCGCCGGTTCGGTGATGAACCTGATCGTGCTCACCGCCGCGTTCTCCAGCCTCAATGCCGGGCTGTACTCGACCGGCCGGATTCTGCGTTCGATGTCGATGAACGGCAGCGCGCCCGGTGTGGCGGCGCGCATGTCGCGGACGGGCGTACCCTACGTCGGTATTCTCGCCACCGGTGCGATCGCCCTGGTCGGCGTCGGGCTCGATGCGGTGGTGCCGGACAAGGCATTCGAGATCGTGCTGAACGCGTCGGCACTCGGCACCATTGTGTCGTGGACTGCGGTTCTGCTCTGTCACCTCCGACTCTGGCGCGAGTGGCGTCGCGGTTTGGCCTGGCGCCCGGCCTCCCGCCTACCCGGCGCCCCGTACACCGATGTGGCGACCCTGCTCTTCCTGGCCACCGTGGTGATCCTGATGGCCTGCAGCGGCGATATGGTCCAGCGCACAGCCGTACTCGCGATGCTCGTCATCCTGGGGCCGGCTTTGATCGGCGGCTGGTTCCTCGCGCGCCGAAAAGTGTTGCGAATAGCCCACATCCGCCAACATCACACCGGCCAATTCGAGGTAGTTGCCGAGCGTCCGCCGCTCGGGCCCTCTGCTGAACCGGAAGTGATCATCGAGGCCCCGAAGTCCCGCTACGCCAACCCGGATCCGCTCTAAGGGCCTGTATACATCGGGAGATCCGATGATTTTCGCGATGGCACGTACTCGCGGTCACAGCGATGCGCGGGCAATCGTCGCGATTGCTCGATCGGGCTAGCGGTCCGCGTGGGGACAGACCGGTAGGTCTGCTCGCGTCTCCTGGAAAACTCTGGGCTACAGCCACTTTCATGGTCGCTCAGTACTCGAGCGAGCATGACCATAGGTGATGTTACGGCGGCATCCGCGCCCGATGATGCGTCGGGCAGCGCGAATGTTCCGCGACCGCACAGGGCGAACAAACGGTGAACAGCCGCAGTCGGAGTGGAGACGAAAAGCCAACGGGCTCCGATGGTTTCGCAGTGCTCCGTTCACTGATCGGAGGGTGGCCGTTCACGGCGCGTGGCTAGCGTTCGAAGTTGTCGTTTCCGGAGACTGTTGAGCAGCTCCGAGGGTTTGTCCGCTTCGATATCCGTCTTGCCATGCCGCGCCTGCGTTCGGGGTGCGCGGAAACGAATCAGGTTGTGGTAGTGAACAACTGGAGATCGGATTTCTGGGATCCGGATCGCTGGCAGTTGCCCGCAGTGCTGCGGCGGTGCCGGGCGTGGATACGCGCGACGCGGCGGCGACGCTGGACGGTTGGGGTCCTAGTCACTGTCGTCGTTCTGGTCGTCTTCCCGGGTCTACTCGGCGCGACTGCCTCGGCCACGGCCGAAGGTGGCACCCGCACCGCCGGATCGTCGGTGGGCAGCGCGCTCGGCTGGACCCATGTCGCCGATTCCTCGGGGGTCGAGGCCGCCAGTTATGTGTTCGCCACCGATCACGGCGGTGTGCTCAATCCGGGCGATACCGCGATTTCCCTGGTGATCGGCCTGGAATTCGCGGGCTGGAAAATCATTGTGATCACGGCGATCTGGCTGATCGGCTACGCCCTGAGTTTCGAGTGGCTGAACCTTTTCTCGAAAGCACTGCTCGGTGTGGCGCACAGCCTGACCGGACAGATCGCGACGCCGATCATGCTGGTGACCGCCGCGACGATCGGCGCATTCTTCGTCGCGTGGTTCGTCGTGCGCGGCCTCTACTCCAAAGCCGGCCTGCAAGTGGTGACCATGATCATGGTCGGATTGCTGGGACCGATATTCCTTGCCGAGCCCCTGGCCGATGTGCTGTCGTCGGACGGCCTGCTCGCGAAGGGCCGCGATCTCGGGATTTCGGTGGCGGCCGGGCTGAACGGCGACAACAATATCGATCCGCACCACATGGTGGCGACCATGCAGGGCACGCTGACCGACAACTTCGTTCGTCGTCCGCTGCAAGTCTGGAACTTCGGGCATGTAGTCGACGAGCAGGCCTCATGCCGTGCCGCGTGGTCGACAGGTGTCACAGCGCGCAGCGAAGACCGGGTGAAAAAGGGGATCGGCGCCTGCGGCGACACCTCGGCCAAGGAATCGATGGAGAATCCGAATTTCGAGCAGATCGGCACCGGCCTATTGCTGCTGCTGGCCGGGGCGATCCTGCTCGCCTTCGGGGCCGTGCTCGCGATCAAGGTGATCCGGGCGGCACTCGACACGATCTACCACGGATTGATGTCGATCTTCGGTTTCGCCGCAGGCGGATTCGTGTACGGACCCACGCAGACATTTCTGATCCGCAATGTCGTCGACAGCTTCGTCGCCGCGGCACGCATGACCGCCTACACCATCTTTCTCGGCGTTTATGTGCTGATCCTGGGGGACCTGTTCAAGCTCGCCGGTGATCAGGTCATGGTGGTGTTCATCATCGGCGCGATCTTCGAAATCGTGGCGATCCTTCAGCTCAAACGCCTCAGTAAAAGTCTGGATCGCGGCAATGAGTGGATCGCGAATCGGTTCGCACTGGCGGTGCAGGGCAGCGGTGGTGGCGCACGCGGTTCGGGTGGCGGCGCGACCGCCCTCGGCATGGGAGCGGCCGGCGCGGGCCATTCCATGCGTATGGGAATGCTGCCTGCTCTCGCCGCGTTCAGCACCGTCAGCAATTCGCCTGCGACCGAATGGCTCTTGGGCCGGACCCGTTCACCGCTGCGGCCGTTCGCGCGCACGGAGCGGGCGGCGCAAGTGGGGCAATGGGGATTCTGGGGTACGCCGGGAATGGGTGGCCCCGAGGGCTACTACGCCCAGGCGTACGTGCACCGACCCGTGTTCGGGAGGGCGGCCCGGGAGGCCGCGGAGGCCGCGCCAGGAGGCGGCGTCAATACCGTTCGCGGCGCGGCTGCGGCGCTACAGGGTTTGGAGGATATCGGTGGCAAGATCAGCGATGCGCCGGCCGCGCTGCTCGCCGCCGGATTCACCGACGAGGACATCGTATTCAACGCCATTCGCTCGTGGTCGATCGTCGATGGCAATTCCAAGGACTGGACGATGGCCAACAACCACCTCGGCCATGTGGTCGCCGCGGTCCAACGCGTCCAGGACTCGTCGCTTCGCCTCATCGCGGGTGGAAGCGATCCCGGCGAAGTCGCAGCGGATCTCGCCACCCTGCAGGCCGCCGCATTCCGGTATCGGCGCTCGGTCCCCGCAGGGGTCACTCTCGATCAGGGCGTAGCCAACGGAGCGGAGGAGCAATTCGTCAGCGCATACCTGAACGCACCGACGGCGGAAGTGGTCCAAGATCTCCAACGAGTGGCCAATGGCGGCGCCGCCACCGGCGCGTTGGTCGGTACTCCATTCGCACAGGACCAACTCGCCGCCCAGCGCATGATGGGGGCGGTCGGAAGTAGACAGGCGGACCGTGTCTTGGACAGCGTCAACGACGCATTGCGCGATCCGACGAACCAACAGTTGCTCCGCGTGGCTCGTGGCCACATCTCCGACGCGACTCTGACCGACCAGGCGTTGAGCGGGGCGAAACGAACAGCGACCAACACACCGACGCCTCCGGCGCCCAACAGTCCGCAACGGCCCGGCTGGGCGCCGCCGATGGCCCGGGTCGGCGCTCGGCTGAATTGAGATGGCGCGCTACCCGTTCCGCACGCCGCCGTTGACGAGTTTGCCTCCGTTGCCCCGGATGCCGTTGCCCGTCGAGGGTATCGAGCGGTCCGGGGACACCGGTTCCGATCGAGACGTAAACCGCTGTGCCGTGCAGTATTTCGGCATGCACATAGGGGTCGTCGTTGGCGGCCCAGGCCGGATCGCCGAATTCGTTGCGCAAGGCAAACCCGCGCCGACCGTTCGTCGACTCGGCGTCTCGACCCCGCGCCGTTCGCCGCCTCGTCAGAATCGCCGAATTGACCGGACTCGATCCCGAAAACGCCACCGACGCCTGGTATCTGAGATCGAGTCTGGTCGCCCGCACCTTCGCTGACTTTCCATCGAGACAATCACCGGCACGGCGTCAGGCCTGGTCGGGTCCTGAGTCGCCGGTGTCCGACGGCGCGGCCGGTAGGCCTTCACTCGCCCGCAGTTTCGCCGCCATGGTGGCCAGCAGATTCTGCGACTCCTCGGAAAGGTCGAAAGCCCGGCTCGATAGTCGGCGCAGGTGGTAGCCCTGGAGCTGAGACAGCAGTTCCAGGTCGTGGTCGATTTTGGCGGCGTAGACGTCGTTGAAGAAGTAGTCCGGTTTGACCTTGAAGAACTTGGCGAGGGCGGCCATGGTCTCGTTGGACGGGTTGGTGCGCTGTCCCGACCGCAACTGGGACAGATAGGGTTTCGAGATCGGGTATCCGGAGTTCGTCAACGCGTCCGCGACTTCGGCGTTGGTATGCGAGCGGCGGCCCGGGGGATGCACGGTTTCGAACAGCTTGTTCAACCGCTCGGCGAAATCAGCCATCTGAGGTGCCCATCTTCTTCGCTGTCCTGGTGAACCGATCATCGGTTCGATTGCGCTGTCGACGAAAACCGTTCCAGCCCATCGGGTCCGAAGTCGAATCGCAAAATGCGTTCGGTTGATCACCCGTGACTGCCTGGTAGGAAACGGATCGAAACATCGGCCTCGCAGGTTACCGTGCCCGCTCGCGGACCACTCGGGCGACGTCGATGCGTTGTACGAGCCGGCCCGCAGGCAGCTGCGACATCGCCGCGGCGGCGACTACCGCGGCGACCGCCAGCAGTGCCGATATCGCGCCGATGACGAGGTCGATATCGAACATATCGCTGGTGAACGAGCGCAGGAACGCCCAGGCGGTGGCAATGCCCGCGGCCAGCCCGAACGGCACCGCGAGCAGTGTGGCGGTGAGATTTTCGATGGCCGGCGCCGCGGTGAGTCGACGCACCGAGATGCCCGCGGCGCGCAGGGTGGCCAGTTCGGTGGTCCGTTCGGCGAGGTTGACGGTCATGGTCACGTAGATGACGGTGAATGCGAGCGTCGCGCCCAGGACGAGCATCACCGCGATGAATATCCAGAGCAGTCCGAGGAATTTGTCGACTTGGCTTTCCAGCGCATGGGTGTCGGTATAGGCGATAACGCATGGCAGCTCGGCTATGTTGGTACGCAAGGCATTTCGGTCGACGTCGGAATCGAACCGGAGCAAGTATCCGTTCGGGCCGAGCCCGCCGAGTGCGCGGGCGGTGGTGTCCGTCGCGTAGCGGGCTGTGCCGAGCGGTTCGTCGACGAATCCGTCGAGGCGCTGTTGCTGCGGAGCACCGAAAGCCATTGTCACGGTGAGGATATCGCCGACGTGGACGCCGAGCTTCGCAGCCAATGGCGCGCCCGCCAACACGCCGTTGATGGGCAGTTGCCGGGAGTCGCCGCCCGGATCGCGGAATCCGTGCATGGTGGTGTTCGAGGGCAGACCGGTCAGCGTCGTCGAGTACGAGTCGCCGTCAGCGGCGACCGTGACGGGGGTCATCGTGCTCGGCTCCGCCGCGGCCACGCCGGGTACAGCCCGAAGTTGCGCCAGTAGATCACGGGTTCCCGGGGCGACCAGCACGGTCGCGTCTTCCTGTTGGATCTCACCGAGCGCAACGCCATCGGGGTCCGCTCAGCGGAATAGTACGGCCGAAACCGGCAGTTGTAGAGATATGGAGATCACCGAGTTCCCCGGATACGAGTGGACAACCGTCGCGGATTCGCCTGTGCGAGAACTGTTTCCGGGCATTCGCTCGCGGGCGCTGTGGAGCGGGGCGAACGGCGCGAAAGCGTACGTGCTGGAAATGGATCCGGGCACCGCATGGGACGGCATCGATCTGCACGAACCCGGACCAGAGGAGGTTTTCGTAGTATCCGGCGTATTCAACGACGGATTCCGCGACTACCCGGCCGGATCGTTCATCCACGCTCCGGCCGGATCGTCACACATCCCGCAGTCGACCACCGGCTGCACACTGTTCGTCTTCTACCCCGAGGGCTGAAGCCGACGAGTTAATCGCGGTTGAACCGCTCCCGGACCGCGTCCATCCGGGCGCGCAACTCATCCGGGACTATCACTCCACGATCCATCAGCGTGTGGGCCGTCACGACGACCGATCGGGTGTGTACGGGAAAGTTGTGGTAGATCGTCTCACCGAGCGCATCCTCGGCATGGCGGCGTTCCAGATTGTCCAATGCGCCGCGCCAGGACAGGCATTCGCACGTCGCCTGCATGCTCGACTCCCATGGGTCGGGCTTGCGATCGAGTTCGGGCAGCGCGTTCTCCCGCCGCAACTCTGGATCCAGGGTGCCCAGGAGCACGTCGTAAGGGCTGCTTGTCACCGACCGCTCCTCCCCGAGGCGGCCTCGACCTGGTCCGGTGGCGCCTGCGCGGTCCAGTCGACCTGCGGCACGGCCACGCCGATCATCGTGTCCCGGGTGACGATGGCCGCCAGCTGTTCCTCCGTCCAGCCCTCGGTGCCCGCCGGGCGCATCGGCATCACCATGAACCGGGACTTCTGGTTCGAATCGTGCACCCGGACCTCGACCTCGGGCGGGATATGCAGGCCGAATTCGGCGAGTACTGCACGAGGCCAACGCACCAGGCGCCGACGGTAATTGGGGGTGCGATACCAGTCCGGCGACATACCGAGAACCGGCCGCGGGTAGCACGAACACAGCGTGCAGACGATCACGTTGTGCACCTCGGGCGTGTTCTCCAGCACGTAGAAGTAGGTGTAGTCGCTCGGCGTTCCGGATCCGGTCGGGTCGCGCCAGTCGATGCCGATCTCCTTGCAGGTCTCGGTGCCGTCGGCGAGCAGGCGCGCCTTGAACTCGGGATCCGTCCACGCCTTGGCGACCAGTTTCGATCCGCCGTGCGGACCGACAGATTCCGCCCATTCGGAGAACCGTCGGTGGTCTTCTTGCGAAAAGAGGCCCTTCTCGATGGCGAGCTCGCGAACCGCGGTCTCCAGGATCTCGAACTCGCTGATCTGCGAGCTCGTCTGGATCGGCGCGTGCGCCCCGTGATCGTGGGTCTGACTCACTTGGCATCCTCCTCTGCGGGCTCGAGCCAGCGCTCGGAGACCTCCGTCTCCAGGGTGTCGACGTCGAAGCCGGTGTATTTGGGCCAAAGATCTGTCTGGCGGAATCGCACGACGTAGAACGGTTCGAAGCGACCGTCCTCACGTCCCCACGCCTCGTCTTCCGGGATCACCCATTCGGGCCGGTATTCGACGACGACGCCCGTCCGACCACGGGTGTAGGCCTGCGTGCGAGTGTGGAACATCGATGTCGCGTCTCGAACCCGGACACGATCGCCGATTTCGTATTTCCTGGTCATTGCCGCGCCTCCAGCCGTGCGCGTACCTCGTCCAATTTCGCGGACAGTTCGTCCGGGGTGATCAAACCCTTATTGATCAGGACCTTCGCTGCGACGGTCGCCCAGCGTGCGTAATAGGGCAGGCCGAAGTACAGCGTCGCGCCGAGGTCGTTCTCGGCTCGTCGGCGTTCCTCGGAGTTCCACACGCCACGCCAGCCGAGGCATTCGCAGGTGACGTAGGTGTTCATCTCCCAGGGTTCTTCATCTTTTTCGCGGTACTCGACCGGCACATCCGGCTGTCCGCCCACGTCGTGCAGGACGTGTCGGAGTGCGGTGAACAATTCGTTCGAGATCTCGTACGGCGAGTCCAGCGGTTTGCGGAACACGGGAGCGAGATCTGCTACGCGAGTTTGAACTTCGTCGAATCGATTCGGTGAACTCATGAGGTCTCCGTAGTGACGGATCCGATGTTCCCCCGGCCGAGTGATCGCATACGGCGCACGCCCGGCTGCGGGGCCGCGAGCCCCTATTCAAATTGCATTGATCCGACTGACAAGGTTACACGTCAAGATCGTTCGATTGAAGCCGCCGCCGCCCGCCGTGTCACCCGAAAGGCCACCATGACCTGCTCTGACGTGTGTTCTGGGCGGTGCACGCGCAGCGTAGCTCGGACAGCACCTGTTCGACGCCGATCAAGTATGCGAACGACAGAGCAAGGTATTACCGCGACCGGAACTACCGGCGGTCCGGGCGAATGGGTGCGGCGATGACAGATCGGGTGCGATCAGTGTTCGGTGACCCCGAATATACCCCTCCGGGTATACTGGGTTCTTCGATCGAAGGAGACGATTCCCATGGTTGGTGACGAGGAAGCCATTGCCCAGGTGCTCAACCGCCTGCGCCGCGCACACGGACAACTCGCGGGCGTGATCTCGATGATCGAACAGGGCCGCGACTGCAAAGATGTCGTCACCCAACTCGCCGCGGTGTCTCGTGCCCTCGACCGTGCGGGCTTCAAGATAGTCGCCAGCGGCCTGCGCGAATGCCTGACCCGGGAAACGCCCGAAGGTTCGGAACCCATGACCGTCGACGAACTCGAAAAGCTCTTCCTGGCCCTGGCCTGACCCGAAGAATCAGAACCCGGGTTCTGCCAAGACTTTGCGGAGCTCGCGATGTGGCATCGGGCGCGCCGGAATGCACGAACAGGCCGCACAACTGGTGTCAGCTGCGGATGTCGCGTTCGCCCACGCGGTTTCGCACACCAGCCTGATCGCGGCGATCGTGCTCGCGGCAGGCACCCTCGGCGTCGCCGTTCTGCTCCCGAGGCAGCGCCGGTCCATCGCTGTTCCTGCTTCGAATGCGACCAGAGAGCCGGTGGCCGTCGGCTGACAGCATCCGCAATTGCCCTCCTCCGCGCCGTCGGACAGCGGTCATGCCCGCGCCCCGGCGATCTGCCCACTCGAATCGTCGCTCGCAGAGCGCAACTCGTACCGCGACGGATTCTGCTTGCGCTGTTCGCTCGACAGCATCCGGGCCTACGGCGGGTGGGCGACAGATCTTTGTGACAGAATCGTCAATTGCGAATAATTAGTCACCTGCTGACGCTTCGGTGGGTCGGTTGGGAAAGGTGGACGGCCGGTGGGCCACTACAAGAGCAACGTGCGTGATCTCGAGTTCAATCTGTTCGAAGTGCTCGGCTTGGATGTCGTCCTGCGGTCTGGAGAGTTCGGGGATCTGGACGGGGCGACCGCGCGGGTGATGCTGGCCGAGGCTGCCCGGATGGCCGAGGGGCCGCTTGCGGAGTCCTACGCCGATGCCGACCGCAATCCGCCGGTCTTCGATCCGGTTTCGCATTCGGTTCGACTACCCGAGTCGTTCAAGAAATCGGTGCGCGCCTGGTATGACGGCGACTGGTGGCGCGTGGGCAAGCCCGAGGCCGTCGGCGGTGTGCCCGCTCCGCAGATGCTGTCCTGGGCGATCCAGGAATTCGCACTGGGTGCGCAGCCGGCGGCTTGGATGTATATCACCGGACCGAGCATGGCCATGCACGTCCATCGGTCCGGCACCGATCTGCAGCGGCATTGGGGAAGATTTGCCGTGCAACGCAATTGGGGTGCCAGCATGGTGCTCACCGAGCCGGATGCCGGTTCCGATGTCGGGGCCGCGCGCACCCGTGCGATCCCACAGCCGGACGGCACCTGGCATATCGAGGGCGTGAAGCGGTTCATCACATCGGCCGAATCCGACGATCTGTTCGAGAACATCATGCATCAGGTTCTCGCTCGCCCGGTCGGTGCCGCGGCAGGGACGAAAGGCTTGAGCCTGTTTCTGGTGCCGAAGTTTCATTTCGACCCGCAGTCCGGTGCGCCCGGCGACCGCAATGGGGTCTATGTGACCAACCTCGAGCACAAGATGGGGCTGAAGGCATCGGCCACCTGCGAACTGACTTTCGGCGGGCACGGCACCCCGGCTGTCGGATACCTCCTCGGTGAGGTGCACGACGGCATCGCGCAGATGTTCCATGTCATCGAGGAGGCTCGAATGATGGTGGGCACCAAGGCGATTGCGGCGCTGTCGAGCGGCTACCTCAATGCTCGCGACTACGCCCGGACCCGCATCCAGGGCAGCGACCTGGCGCGGATCGCCGACAAGTCCGCGCCGAAGGTCGCCATTGCTCGCCACCCGGATGTGCGCCGCTCACTGCTGCTGCAGAAGGCATACGCCGAGGGCCTGCGTGGGGTGTACCTCTACACCGCAGCCCATCAGGATGCTGTTGCGGCCCAGCATGTTTCCGGTGCCGACGCGGATCTGGCCCGACGCGTCAACGAACTGTTGCTGCCGATCGTCAAGGGTGTCGGCTCCGAACGCGCATATCAATACCTCACCGAATCACTGCAGTGCTTCGGCGGTTCCGGCTTCCTCCAGGACTATCCCATCGAGCAGTACATTCGCGACGCCAAGATCGACTCGCTGTACGAGGGCACCACCGCCATCCAGGCGCAGGACTTCTTCTTTCGCAAGATCGCTCGCGACCGTGGTGTGGCGCTGGCCCATCTGGCCGGGAAGATTCGCGAAACCGCGGCGTCCGGTGCCGACTCCGGTCGGCTGAAGGCCGAAAAGGTCCTGCTCGGCTCCGCGCTGGACGACGTGCAGGACATGGTCGGCAAGCTGACCCAGCATTTGTCGGCAGGCCAGGAGCGGCCGACCGAGCTCTATAAGATCGGCCTGGTTTCAGTGCGGTTCCTGCTCGCGGTCGGCGACCTCCTGGTTGCCTGGCGACTGCTCGTCGCCGCCGAAATCGCGCTCGCTGCCCTCGACTCCGGCGCCGGCGACCGAAGCTTTTATGAGGGCAAAATTGCCGTCGCCTCGTACTTCGCCAAGACCGTCCTGCCCGGTCTCGGCGCCGACTGGGCAGTCATTTCCGATATCGACGCCGCCGCAATGGAACTCGACGACGCGGCGCTCTGACACCTGGTCCGGGCCGATGCCCACGAACGCGATGTGTTCGTGGGCAACTCCACTACGTCCCCGAGATCGAGTCGAACAGAACTGTTCAACCTGTGCCAGAGATGCGCTGAGCCCAGATCGACCGGGAGTTGCTGACCATTGCTGCGTTTATGAGGAAATCGTCAGTTGATGTGTTATCGTACCGGTGTTGTGCGTGATCGCTTTGCTGATATGTCAATCGGTGGCTCGGTGAGAGGACCCGTATGTCCCGGTATCTGTTCGCCCTCGGCCAGGTCGTAGCACGTCGCCGCTGGTGGGTGCTGGCACTGTGGATCGTCGTGCTGGTCGGTGCGATCGGTTTCGCCGCAGGCGCCGGTGGCAAGACCAACGACAACTTCACCGTTCCCGGCACCGAGTCACAGGATGCCGTGTCGTTGCTACAGCAGCGGATGCCGGCGTTCAGTGGCGCGCAGATGCAGGTTGTTTTCGAAACCCCCGCCCTGGCCAAGGTGACCGACCAGCAGGTGACCGCCGAGATCGAACAGGTGATGGCGGGGTTGAAGGGACTGCCACAGGTCGCGGCGGTCGTCGATCCGTTCCAGGCGCAGGCGGTGTCGCCGAATCAGCGCGTGGCACTGGGCAGTGCGCAGTTCTCGGT
Source organism: Nocardia sp. NPDC049526 (assembly GCF_044465765.1). Taxonomy (NCBI): domain Bacteria; kingdom Bacillati; phylum Actinomycetota; class Actinomycetes; order Mycobacteriales; family Nocardiaceae; genus Nocardia; species Nocardia sp. NPDC049526. The sequence goes on from NZ_JBITMA010000003.1 coordinate 151,237, forward strand.
GTCGGCGGGTGAGGTCGGCGAGGACACCCTCGACGAGGTGGATCGCATCGCCGACTCGGCTCGCGATGCCGGTCTCACGGTGGAATTCTCCGGTGCGGTGTACCCGGGCTTCACGGCCGAGATCCCGCATACTCCGGAGATTCTCGGCATCGTCGCGGCATTCATTATTCTGCTGATCACCTTCGGTGCGGTGGTCGCCGCCGGACTGCCCGTCATTACGGCGCTGGTGGGCGTGGGTATCGGGCTCACCGGGATTCTGGGTGTGGCCGCCTTCGTCGACGTCGCCTCGGCGGCGACGTCGCTGGCGCTGATGCTCGGTCTGTCCTGTGGTATCGACTACGCGCTGTTCATCCTGTCGCGGCATCGGCACCAGATCGTGCTGGGAATGGCTGCGGCCGAGTCGATTCCGCTCGCGGTCGGCACCGCGGGCAGCTCGGTGGTGTTCGCGGCGATCACCGTGATCATCGCACTGTGCGGCCTGGCGGTCGCGGGCATTCCGTTCCTCACCGTCATGGGGTTGACGGCGGCGGGTGCGGTGCTGGTCGCCATGCTGGTCGCACTGACACTGCTGCCCGCCCTCCTCGGTTTCGCCGGCGATATGGTCGCCAAGTTCATCTCGCCGCCGTTGCATCCGGGAAAGGCGGAGGAGGTCGCGCGCATTGCCGCCTACGAGCCCGAACGCACATTCGGGCACGCTTGGGGCCGATTCGTCACCCGATTCCGGATCCCGATGCTGGTTCTCGGTATCGCCATTCTCGCCGCACTGGCCATCCCGGCCACGCGCATGGACCTCGGATTGCCCAGCGGTGAAACGCAATCGGAGTCGAGCACCGCTCGGAAGGCATACAACATCGTCAGCGGGTCGTTCGGCCCCGGTTTCAACGGACCCTTGCTGGTTGTCACCGATCTGTCGGCCGCTACCAGCCCGGACGCCGCACAAACACTGATGGGCCGACTGCGGCAGGTGCCCGACGTCGCCGCCGTCCAGCCCGCCGGCTCCGACAACGGGTTGCTGCTGGTCCAAGTCATCCCGAAGACCGGTCCCAACGACTCCGCGACAACCGATCTGGTGCACCGGCTGCGGGACGACCGCGACAGCATCGAAAGTGGCACCGGCGCAAAGTATCTCGTCGGCGGCACTACGGCAGCGAACATCGACACCTCGAACCAGCTGGCCAAGGCGCTGCCCATCTTCCTCGCGGTCGTCGTGGGTCTGGCGCTGGTATTGCTCACGATCGCGTTCCGCACGATTCTCGTCCCGCTGTCGTCGATCGTCGGATTCATCCTGTCGGTCTTCGCCGCCCTCGGCGCACAGGTCGCGGTATTCCAATGGGGTTGGGGTGCAAGCCTTTTCGATGTGACCAAGGCGCAGACGCTGAGCTTCCTCCCGATCATCACGCTGGCCATCATCTTCGGCCTGTCCAGTGACTATCAGATCTTCGTCGTATCCCGGATCAAGGAGGAGTACACGCGCACCGGCGAGGCGGTCAGTTCGGTGCAGAACGGCGTCGCGCACTCCGCGCGCGTCGTCACCGCCGCGGCGCTGATCATGTTCGCGGTTTTCGTCGCCTTCACCACCACCGACAATCCGATCGTCAAACCCTTGGCGTTCACCCTGGCGGTCGGTGTCCTGCTCGATGCCTTCATCGTCCGGCTGACCCTGGTACCCGCGGTCATGGCCATCATCGGAAACCGCATGTGGTATCACCCGCGCTGGTTCGCGCGCTACGTCCCCGACCTCGACATCGAGGGTGTCGAACTCGAACGCCGATTCGGTCACGACGCGGAAGCCCGAGTGCCGCAAGACATTACCGGTGTGTCATGACGCCCGCTAGCCGAGCGGCACGTGCTCCTCGGTCACGAAGTAGGAGGACTGCGCCAGGTCGATGAAGTTCTTCTCGTCCTGGGTGAGCCGGTCGTTGGCCTGGATTCCGGCGGGTGTGGTCAATGCCGCGATCACGGCTTGTCCGGACGGGAACCAGACTTCGGTGACGCCGTCGAAGGCCGCGCCGGTGCCCCGCGCGATGACGAGGAGCAGGTTCTGGGTCAGCCGTGTGGCTCTGGTCCTCAGCGTCGGTGTGTTCTCAGGCGCGAGATGCCGAAGGTCAGCGCCGCCATCGCGGCTATCGCGGCGGCGATGGGTCCGTAGACGCGTAGTGCGGCGATCTGCCTGCGGGCGTCGCGGGCTTGTCCGGTCATCTCGTGGACTGACTGTTCGTCGAACTGCAGCGTGCCGTCGAAGACGGTGATGGCGGCGGGGTCGTCGGACGCCGACGCCAGATATCGGTGCTGATATTCGCTCACCATGATGACCGCGCCGGTCACCGATTCGACCCAGATGTCGCGGGTGGCGGAGTAGTACAAAGACAGCGCCACCTCATGGTCGCCGGCTCGTCCGACCGACTCCGCGGGAAGTGTGATCCCGCCTCGCAGCGGCAGCAGGGGAGCGAGGTCGACCGGCGGTGGCTGCGAGCGGAAATGCAATAGGCCCAAGCCATCTCGCACGGTCGTGTCATCGACGTACCGCAGGCGTGTCTCCTGTTGGGAGATGACGTCGAAGTAGGGATAGTCGTGCCGCCCGGTATCGAAAGGAAACTTGTACTGGAATCCGCTGCGGACCGTCTCGAGTGGACGCTGACCGGGCTCGAAAACCGTCCGCGCCGGGGCGCGCCGAGGCGACCCGCTCGTCCGGCTGATACTCACCTGGTCGACCAGTGCGTCGAGTAACCCCGCCTGCCCTGGGCGATCCAGCCGCGATGTCTGCTGCGCGACCCGCAGCGTGACGCTGTCGGAATCCGTCGGCTCGACGCTGGTCACCAGAGCCGACACCTGAACTGGGACCTTCGACTGGATCTGCACTTTGCCCTGCGATATGAGGTCGAGGTCCAGCACAGTCCCGGTGCCGACCGCCACCGTCACCTGCCGAATCGGCGCGGGAACCTTGATCAGTGCATCCGCGGCATGAATCGGCAGCAGCACCGCGACCATCGTGAACGCCGTGGCACTGGCTATTGCGACGAATCCGAGCACGCGCCGCCCCGCCCGCGTCTCGACGCCGCTGCGTTCGGCGCCGCGCTCGCGCGGTAGTTCGGTGTGCGGGTGGCGATAGCCGAGCATCGACCACTCCCTTCAGTTGACTGACGATATCGGCACTTATGATTGCAGAGTCAATTGAAGGGAGTTGACGAATTCGTCATATTCGATTTTGCGGGTTTGACGGCCCGGCGCCGGTCGTGCTGACGAAATATTCAGAACCTCTTGACTGACTATATCTTCGTGAGTGACGATATCGTCAGATGATTGTGAATGTGCGGCGTCGTTTCCCTGGTCGCTGACGGTGCTGTCGTCGCGACCATCGAACTCGCCCGGCGCCGACAAGGTGCTCGGTGGTTGGAGTGCTGGGCCGCTACGCAATCGAATGGAAGGTAGGTGTGGGTCGGTGACAGTCGCATCCGTCGTGTTCGCCGTGCTGTTGGCGATCGGGTTTCTGCCGCTCGGGGTAGTGAAGGTGCTTGCTGTGGCGGACATGCGTCGGCGTGCCGAACATTTCGGTTACTCGGTGAGCGCCTTCCGCGGCATCGGCGTGCTCGAGATTGCCGGGGCGCTGGGTGTGCTGGCGGGCTTGGTGTGGTGGCCGCTCGGGGTGGCGGCCGGAATCGGGTTGGTGTTGTTGATGATCGGCGCTGTCATCACTCATGTGAAGGCCGGTGACGGTGTGGGCGAGTACGCGCCGTCGATCGGCTCCGGTGTGCTGGCCCTGGCCTATGTCGTGACTGTATTCGGTGCGCATCTGTGACCGCGCGAAAAGAGGTTGTGATGCGTAATCGAGCCGACGTCCCTGTCTACCGGCCCGATATCTATTCGCGCCAGGGCATTCTCGACCCTTATCCGCAGTATGCGCGGTTGCGCGAACTGGGGCCGGTGGTGTGGCTGGCCAAGCAACGCGTCTATGCGCTGCCGCGTTATGCCGAATGCAAGACCGTCCTGCTCGATGATCGGACATTTGTCTCCGGGGCCGGTGTCGGTTTGAACCCGGTGGCCAATCGGCTCTCGAAGGGCACCACGCTCAATAGCGACGGTGAGGATCACAACCGTCGCCGCGCGTTGCTCGCCCGTCGGCTGGCCCCGCGGGCACTGCGCGCGATGCGCGAATCGATCGACCGGCAGGCGGTCGCGGCTGTCGAGCGGGCGGTCGCGCGGGGGCGTATTGATGGTGTCGAATTGGCGGCCGCGCTGCCGATGTCGGTCGTGCCGGATCTGATCGGCTGGCCCCAGCACGGTCGGGACCATTTGCTGCGGTGGGCGGGAGCGACATTCGACGCGCTCGGGCCACTGAATCGGCAGTCTGTTTGCACCGCGCCGTCGGGCATCGGGATGATGCAGTTCACCCGACGGCTCGCCCGCGAGCGGGACCTGCTTCCGGGCAGTGTCGGGGAGGAGGTGCTGCAGGCCACCGACGACGGCAAGCTTTCCGACACCGAATGCCCTGCCCTGCTGATCGATTACCTGGCCCCGTCGTTGGATACCACGATCAGCGCGATAGCCAGCGCGATGTATCTTTTCGCGCGCCATCCCGAGCAGTGGCAGCTGCTGAGGGATGAGCCCACCAGGATTCCGAATGCGGTGAACGAGGTCGTGCGTTTCGAATCACCGCTACGTGGTTTCTCCCGCAAGACAATTCGTGATGCCGAGATTGCCGGAACCCCCATCCCGGCGGGTTCACGGGTGGTGGTGATCTACTCCTCGGCCAACCGTGACGCGCTGGAATGGGACGACCCCGACACCTTCGACATCGGCCGCGACGCGACCCGTCAACTCGGTTTCGGTCACGGCGTACACGGTTGCGCCGGTCAAGGTCTCGCACGGTTGGAAACCCAGGCCATGCTCGCCGCGCTCGTCGAGCGTGTCGATCGCATCGAGATCGCCGGTGCACCCGAATGGGCGATCAACAACATCATCCACCGCTTCGAACATCTTCCGCTGCAACTCAATCCAGCCTGATAGAAGGAATCCATCATGAAGATCTCCGTCGACTACCCCCGGTGTGAAGGGCACGGCATGTGCGCCGCGCAAGCGCCCGAGGTGTTCAGCCTCGATGACGACGCCGAGCTCGTCTACCGTTTCGACGGCGCCGAGGTACCCGGCGATCTGGTGACCGTCGCCCATACGGCCGTGAACTCCTGCCCGGTCGCCGCCCTGCGCGAGATCTCGTAAGCCGGCCCGGCCCGGCTGATATCCCTCCGCGCACGCCAGCGCTTCGGACGGCGCCGTGTCGCTCGGGGCAGTGGCAATCAGGCGGCACGCTGCGCCGATGTCCGACCGACTGCTACTGCTTGCCCTGATCCGCCATGGCGTCAGTTTCTGTGCTGTCGGATTGTCGGGTGTGTCGGATGCCGCGCCAGCCCAGTGGGAGTTGGACGCGGCCTGCCCGGATATCGCCGATGAGGTGCTCGTAACCGTCGCGGACCTCGCTGAGATGGACCCATGCCGAGTGCCGAAGCTCCTCGCAGTCGGCGTGCAGCACCGTCCACCACGCCTCGGCGTAGGTCTTCGCGACATGACTGATCACCTCACCGAAGGTGTGGGTGTGGCGGCGGGCGCACCGGCTGTGACGGACGTAGGACGCCGCCCAAGAGTTGATCTTGTCGATGACCTTCGCGATATCCGCATGGAGGGCCGTCTCGGTGACATCAGGTGCATGCCGCTGCGGATTCAAAGCCGCCGAAATCAGGGCAGCGTGCAGATCGCCGAGTTCTCTCGCCCACGCGATCATCGGGACCGGCTCGGTGAGACGTCCCGCGATCGCGGCCAACAGTTGATCCGGTGACAGCACCGATGCCGCATCGATCGCGCTGTCTCCCGGCGCCGCTATATCCGCTTCCATGCTCACGGCGCTGCTGACCACCATCTGCGGCAGATGCTGACATAGTGGTCGCCGCCTCGGGCGCTGCGCGTCGAGATGGCGTCGGCGCTGTCGCAGAGGCTGGTCATGCGAACTGTTCGGAGGCTCGTCGTTCGATGACGGCCTCGGCGGGATGGGCGTGCTGAATCATAGGTTGTTGCTCGACTATTTCGAGATTAATGGTTGATGCGGCGAGTGCGGCGCTGCGTCTCGGCGCATAATGCTAATACTGACTGCGCACTCAGTCAACGACTGGTCGAGCAGTCAGTGGGTGCTAGAGTGTCCGGAAATTTGGCCGAGGAGGGGTGGGATCAGTGAGCGGGCGTGCGACGGGACCGGGCAAGTCGGGCGCGATTCTCGATATCTTCACGCGCCATGTAGCCGAGAAGGGCTACGACGGAACCAGCTTCAGTGGTGTCGCGAGCGAGTTGGGCATCTCTCAGGGCCTGATCGTGCATCACTACGGCACGAAGGCGCGGTTGTTGGAAGCTCTGCATGTTTCCTACATGCGGCGCCGGATCGATGAGGCAGAGCGGATTGTGTCGGAGTTCGCCACGCCGACCGAGCAGCTTGCCGGGCTGTTGCACGCGGCCATGCTCTATCAGGTGCACGACCGGAATCGGACCGTCGCATTCCAACGTGAGGTCGCGCGGCTGGCGCAGGAGGCCGAAGATTCCGAGGGGCGCAAGCTGCGCAGAGATTACATCGGAATCCTGCACAACGTGGTCGATGCGGGCATCGCGTCGGGTGAGTTCCGCGCTGTCGATACCAGCATCCGGAGCCTGCTCATCTTCGGTGCCGCGCAATGGGCGTGGACGTGGTTCGAGCCGGAAGGGCGCAGATCCGCCGCGCAGGTCGGTGCCGAACTGGTAGACCTCACTCTCGGATCTCTCTTGGTGAATCGCAGATCGCTGCCGCGCCTCTGCGACCCCGACGGCCGACTGGTCGCAGCGGTACTCGAGATCATCACCGCTGCGCCGAAAGCCGCCCCGGAGTGATGACCATCCTTCGGAAGAGCGCTCAGCCGACGCCGGCGGCGGACGGGCAGCGAGCGAGGCCCACTGCGCTGAGCTGGGTTTATGCGCTTTTCCCGAGCCTCGGCGGCTTGTTCGGGTGTCATGACGTGTCCGACGGTCAGCTAGAGCGCGCGTTCCAGGATCGCGGAGAACATCTCGAACAGCGCGTCAACGGGTAGGTCCTCGCGCAGCACGGAGCGGCGAAGAGACCGAGTGCCTTGCCGATCTGTCCACAAGGGTTACCTACTGACCCGCTGTGCTACGGGCCGTCGGTGGCCGCCAGACGTCGATTCGTCACGTGCAGTTGGCGTTCCGTGCTGCTGGTGAGGTCGTCGACTTGCTCGGCGGTCAACCGCCCGCACGGTTGTCCCCAGTGCAGCGCGATATCGTCCCCCGGCGCCGCGTCCGGGAGCGCCGCGTAGCCGTCGGTCCACACCGGGATGGTTCGCCGTGTCGTCTCCGACAGTGATAGATGTGTGCCGTCCCAGCGCAACCGGCTGGTCCCGACGGTGAGGTCGTCGCGATGGCGATCCAGTACCGTCGCGGCGGTGATGCGGCAGTTGTCGAGGATTTCCAAGGGCTGCTGCCCGTCGGTGACGGGCAGCAGCCTGGTCCACGGGTAGACACCGAAGACGTGGAAGCTGTGGTTCGCGGCCGCCTCCGGAGCGAGGGCGGGCCCCAGATGGGACCAGTACACACCCGCGATCGGGGCGATGAGTCCCAGCAACTCGGCCAGGAATTCGGGACCGTCGAGTTCGGCGCCGATGCCCCCACCCAGCCAATAGGACGCCACCAGTCGCTCGTCGAGCGGGTCGGTGACGCCGGTCATGCGCGACATGGCCCGCAGGTAGGGCCATGCGCCGGAGAAGCTGCGCGCGAGGACCCGCACGCGTTCGCCATCGCGGTCACGTAGGGCGGCGGTGTGCTCTGGCCCGCAGTATCCGAGGTGGTTGGGCGCATAGGCGTAGCGCGCGAACAACTCCACACCGTCCATCAGGTCGGTTCCTCCGATAGCGTTGCGCTCCAGCGGCTTTCGATGTCACCGTAATGCCAGATCGCTAGTGCGCCTGCCCAGGTGAACGCGAAGAGGCCGACGATGATGAAGCCCATCGTGGCCAGGTCGAGGCCCCCGATCCAGGCGAGCACCCCGCCGGTGACCTCGAGTTTCTCGGTGAGGATGGAGATGAGCTCCTGGACACCGATCAGCAGGGCCACCGCGACCGAGAGCCCGGTCACCACCATGTTGTAGTAGATCTTGCGGATCGGTCCGGCGAAGGCCCACCCGTAGGCATAGTTCATGAACGAACCGTCCAGCGCGTCGAACAGCGACATGCCCGCCGAGAACAGCACGGGCAGAACGAGAATCGCGTACCAGGGCAGCCCGGTGGCGGCCGCGCCGCCGGCGATCACCAGCAGGCCCACTTCGGTGACGGTGTCGAAACCGAGGCCGAACAACAGCCCCACCGGATACATCTGCCACGGCTTGCGCACCGTGCGCATGACCGGCGCCAAGACCCGATTGAGCACGCCACGCGAGTCCAGTGCGCGTTCGAGTTGCGCTTCGCTGTATCCGCCGCGCCGCATAGCGCGTAAGACCTGCCAGATTCCGATCAGCGCGGCCAGGTTCAGCAGTCCGATGAGGATCAGGAAGGTACCCGAGACCGATGTGCCGAACACCCCGGTCCACCGCTGCAATCGCGAGTCCTCGTCTTCCAGGTTCCGCGCCAGCGCGGTAACTCCGAAGGCCAGCAGCCCGACGAGCACGAAGACGATGGTGGAGTGCCCCAGGGAGAACCAGAAGCCGACCGTGAGCGGTTTCTGCTTGTCCGCCACCAGTTTTCGGGTGGTGTTGTCGATCGCCGCGATGTGGTCGGCGTCGAAGGCGTGTCTCATCCCCAGCGTGTAGGCGGTGACGCCGAGCCCGACGCCGAATATCGCGCCGTCCACCACGTACTCGTCGGGCACGACCAGCAACAGCAGCGTCCCCCATCCCACGATGTGCAGGGTGACGATTGTCGCTGCCATGCCGAGGATGCCGCGACGCTGCCCGCCGTCGAATCCGACCCAGGCATCTCGCAGCCTCGTGGTGACTGTCGCCATCCCCACGGTCCCATCTCTCCCACTCGTCCGGCGGAGCCACCGCCGTGTTCAACAGATTCGCGGTAGCTGTTCTCCTGCGGGCAGGTCGACGACACGGGTGCCGCCGAGGGCGGTGCGTGCCACCACCATTCCCGGATGCTCGGCAACGCAGTGACCGACGATTGCCGCGTGCGCGCCGAGGGGATGCGCATGCATGGCGTCGAGGACGCGGTCGGCATCGCCGGGGGGTACGAACGCGACGAGTTTGCCTTCGTTGGCGACATACAGCGGGTCGAGACCGAGCAACCCGCAGGCATCGCGCACCCCGATAGGCACCGGGATCGCCCGTTCGTCGAGTTCGACGCCGACGCTCGCGGCACGGGCGATCTCGTTGAGGGAGGCGCCCATTCCGCCGCGCGTGGGATCGCGCAGCACGTGCAGATCGGCGCCGGTGGCGAGCATGGCCGCGACCAATCCGTGCAGTGGCGCGGTATCGCTGCACAGTGTCGTGCCGAACTCGAGTCCTTCCCGGCAGCTCAGTACCGCGATACCGTGCAGTCCGATCTCACCGCTGACCAGCACGATATCGCCGGGCCGTGCCCGCTGGGGCCGGATGTCGACGCCTTCCGGCACCAGTCCGATGCCCGCGGTGTTGATGAAAATGCCATCGCCGTGCCCGGCGTCGACGACCTTGGTGTCGCCGGTGACCAGCCGGACCTCGGCCGCGAGCGCGGCGGTGCCGACGGCTTCGGCGATGCGGGCGATCTCGGCCAGCGCGGTGCCCTCTTCGAGGATGAATGCGGTCGAGAGCGCAATCGGCCGGGCGCCCGACATCGCCAGATCGTTCACGGTGCCGTTCACGGCGAGGTCACCGATCGAGCCGCCGGGGAACACCAGCGGCTTGACCACGAACGAATCGGTGGAGAACGCCAGTCGCAAATCGCCGAGGGGGAGCACTGCCGAATCGCCGAGTTCGGTGTCGGCGGCCGCGCCGAACGCGGGCAGGAACAGGTGCTCGATCAGCTCGCCTGACATCGCACCGCCGCCGCCGTGTCCCATCACGATATTGGGCGCGTCGCGCAGCGGCATGGGGCAGACCCAACCATCGATGTCGAGTGGGGGAGATACGGCTGCCCCACTGCCGTTGGTGTCAGGCATGGGCGACCTCCGCGGGAAGATCGAGACGCCGGTACAGGTAGTACGCGGCACAGGCGCCTTCGGAGGAAACCATCGTGGCACCCAACGGGTTTCGCGGGGTGCATTCCTTGCCGAATGCTGCGCATTCGTGAGGTTTGATCAAGCCTTGGAGCACTTCACCGGACCGGCACACCGAAGACTCGGCGGTGTGCAGATCGCCGACGGAGAAACGCTGTTCGGCGTCGTAGTCGCGGTAGCGCGGCGACAGCCGCCAGCCACTGCTGGGGATCACGCCGATGCCGCGCCACGCCCGGTCGGTGACCTCGAAGACGTCCTCGAGCATGGCCTTGGCCGCTGGATTCCCGGCCGCGGCTACCGCACGGGGATAGGCGTTCTCGACCTCGTGGCGTCCTTCCTCGAGCTGGAGCACGGTGCGCCGGATGCCTTCGAGGATGTCCAGCGGTTCGAATCCGGTGACCACCATCGGAACCTTGTATTTCTCGGCCAGCGGCGGATATTCGCTGGTGCCCATCACCGTGCAGACGTGCCCGGCGGCGAGGAATCCCTGCACCCGGCAGCTGGGCGATTCCATGATCGCCGCAATGGCCGGCGGGACGAGCACGTGCGAGACCAGCAGCGAGAAATTCTCGATGCCGAGCCGTTGGGCCTGGTACACCGTCATCGCGTTGGCGGGCGCGGTGGTCTCGAATCCGATGCCGAAGAACACCACCTGCCGATCCGGGTTGTTCTTGGCCAGTTCCAGCGCATCCAGTGGTGAGTAGACCACCCGCACGTCGCCGCCTTCGCTCTTGACCCGGAACAGATCCTTGTGACTGCCGGGTACTCGCAGCATGTCGCCGAAGGAGCAGAAGATCACCCCCGGCCGTGCGGCGATCTCCAGTGCCTTGTCGATCACCTCGAGCGGGGTGACGCACACCGGGCAACCGGGCCCGTGGATCATCTCGATCTGATCCGGCAGCAGCTGGTCGATGCCGTGGCGGATGATCGAATGTGTCTGTCCGCCACACACTTCCATGATCGACCAGCGCTTGCTGGTGGTGGCGCGGATACGGTCGAGCAGGTGCCGCGCCAGCTCGGGATTGCTGAATTCGTCCAGGTATTTCATGACTTCGCCTCCTGGTCGTCGACGGTTGCGCCCGGCGCGGTCGCGTCGGAATTGTTCGCCCCGGGTTGCGGGGCTTCGGGGTTGTCGACACCGGCCTGCTTCGCCGCGAGCGCGAAACCGTCGCCGAACTCCTCCTTCAGTACGCCGAGATGTTCGAACTCGGCCAGCGTCCGCAATGCGGATGCTTCATCCAGGCGTTGGATCGCGAACCCGACGTGCACCACTACGTAGTCGCCGACGGCCACGTCCGGGATGTATTGCAGGCACACGTCTTTGTGCACGCCGCCGAAGTCGACCTCCGACATCAGCGTGCCGTCGCGTTCGTTGACGCTGAGCACCTTTCCGGGAACCGCAAGACACATCGCTTGTCTCCTTCACTCACACCGCACCGGCTACCAGGAGCTGACCGAACGCGATCCCGCCGTCGTTCGGTGGCAGTCTGCGATGACTGATGACACGGAATCCGTCGTGCCGCAGCAGACGGGTACAGCTCGACAACAGCAGCGCGTTCTGGAACACACCGCCCGACAGCGCGATCACCGACCCGGGCGCGGCGAATCGCCGTGCGGTGTCGTGCACGAGGTCTGCGACGGCGGCGTGGAATCGGGCGCCGATGACCGCGGGCGGTACGCCGCCTGCGGCGTCGGCGACGACCTCGGCGAGTACCGGGGCAGGATCGATCCGGGCGGGATCGCCGTCGTGCCAAGTGAATCGGTACCGGCCCGCCGCCGCGCCGGCCCCGCGGGCCAGACCTTCGAGTTCGATCGCGGCCTGCGCCTCATAGTCGACGACGTGCCGTACCCCGGCCAGGGAGGCGACCGCGTCGAACAGCCTGCCCATGCTCGAGGTCGGCGCGCAGCCGAGCCCGGTGTCGAATTGGTGCGCGAGCACCGCCCGCTCGGCGTCGGGGCAGGCGTCGACCGAGGCGATGCCGGGGAACCACTCGATGCCCGCGGTGCGCAGATGCGACAGTGCCATCCGATAGGGCTTGCGGACGCTGAGGTCGCCGCCCGCCAAGGGCACATAGGACAGGTGCGCCATGCGCCGGTATCCCTTGTATCCGGCGACGAGCACCTCACCGCCCCAGACCGCGCCGTCGGGTCCGTACCCGGTGCCGTCGAAGGCGATGCCGAGGACCGTCTCGTTCGCATCGATCCCGTGCTCACCCATCACCGCGGCCAGATGCGCGTGATGATGTTGCACGGTATGCACAGGTCGCTCGGCCGCGTTTGCACGGGCCCAAGCGGTCGAACGGTAGCCGGGGTGGGCGTCGGCCGCGAGTTGGGTCGGGTACACGCAAGTGAGTTCCTCCAGGTGGGATCGCGCCGTGTCGAATGCCTGCAGGGTGGCCAGATCGTCCATGTCGCCGATGTGCTGACTGAGCCAGGCGTACCGTCCGTCGGCGACGGCGCAGGTGTTCTTCAGGTCGGCGCCGACCGCCAGAGTCGGCGGAACCGGGAAGGGCAGCGCCAGCGGGAGCGGCGCGTAGCCGCGGGAGCGGCGCACCGGCAGCTCGGCGCCGTCCACGACACGCACCACCGAGTCGTCGCACGGGACGAGAATGCGCCGGTTGTGGCCGAGCCAGGCGTCGGCGAGCCCGGCCAGGCGGGTGCGGGCGTCGACGTCGTCGTAGCAGATCGGTTCGCCGCCGAGATTGCCGGAGGTCATGACCAGCACGTCGGGGCCGGCCGGGTCGCCGGGCAGGCCGAACAACAGCAGATGCAATGGGGTGTAGGCGAGCATGACGCCGAGGTCGGGGTTGCCCGGTGCGACCGCCTCGGCGACGGGCCGTTGGCCGCGCGGCAGCAGGACGATCGGCCGTTGCGGACCGCCCAGCAGGGCCGCACCGGTGGGATCGATGGTCACGATGCGCGCCGCGGCGTCCAGGTCGGCGACCATGACAGCGAACGGTTTGTTGCCGCGCCGCTTGCGGCGACGCAATTCGGCCACGGCCGTGTCGTTGTCGGCGTCGCAGGCGAGGTGATAGCCGCCGATGCCCTTGACCGCGAGAATGCCTCCGGCGCACAGCAATTCGCGCGCCGCTGCCAGTGGCCGCGCCGGATCGCCGGGCCCGGCGTAGGACAGGGTGGGCCCGCACTCCGGGCAGGCGATGGGCTGGGCGTGGAACCTGCGATCGGCGGGGTCGGCGTATTCGTGGGCGCAGCGCGGGCACATGGCGAAATCGGCCATGGACGTGCGCTCGCGGTCATAGGGCAGCCCGGCGATGATGGTGAATCGCGGACCGCAGTTGGTGCAGTTGACGAAGGGGTGGCGGTAGCGGCGGTCGGCGGGGTCGCGCAGTTCGCGCGCGCAGTCCGCACAGATCGCCACATCGGGTGAGGCCAGCGTGCGTCCGGCGCCGCCGCGCCGGGTGTCCCCGATCAGGAACCCGGTACCGCCGCGGATATCGACAGCGGTCTGCTCGACCGAGGCGACGGCGGCCAGCGGCGGCGGGGACTCGTGCACCCGGCGAATGAACTCCCGCACCGATGCCTCGGCGCCCTCGATCTCGATGACGACGCCGTCGGTGTCGTTGGCGACACTGCCGGTCAGCGCGAGCTCGACGGCCGTGGTGTAGACGAACGGCCGGAATCCGACGCCCTGCACCACGCCGCGCACGAGCAGGCGGCGGCGAACGCGGTCGGCGCCTGTGTCCGTCAGTCGCTCCCTCACGACTGCTCCCCGCTGCCGAGCAGGCGCAGCCCGGCCATCGCCCGCTCCGCGCCATCGGCGTCGGTTTTCTCGACGACGAATCCCATGTGGATGATCACCCAATCACCCGGCGCGGCGGGCTGATCCGCGTCGAGCAGACCGATATTGACCTTGCGCTTCTCACCGGATACCTCGACCACGGCGATCTGCCCGTGGTAGCCGTCCGGAATCTCGACGACCCGGCCCGGAATGCCCAGGCACATCCTCACACCTCCTGTCCAGCGCGCAATTGCGCCGCGATGCGCGTGACCTCGGCCGCCGCAGGGGCGACGGCCGCGGCGACGGCAGGGCTGAGGCCGATTCCCTCGACCACCGAGTCGACCTGGCAACCGACGACGACGGTCGGCGGCACGACACCGCCGAGCGCGCGCACCGCGGCGAAGACCGCCTCCGGATTCATCGCGTGCGCGTCCATGGCCGTCGTCGCCCCCGACTCGGGCTCGGCGCGCAGGGTCTGCACGCGTCCGGGTTCGCCGGTATTCGGCAGGGCGTCCACCAGTACCACCGCATCCCACCCGTCGAGCAGGTCGTAGGCCAGGTGCAACCCGCGGATGCCGTAGTCGACGATCCGCTGGTTCTCCTCCGACGCCGTGGGCAGCCGACTGACCACCTCGGGGCCGAATCCGTCGTCGCCGAGGAAGATATTGCCGATCCCGGCAATGAGCACGCGGGCGCTCATCTCACATGTGGCGAATCTTCATATAACGCCGGAGGTCGGGGATCGACCGAATGCCGACATACGCGCCGCCCACGACGATTACTGCCACCACCGCGATGGCGACCACACCGACTACTTCCATGACCGTATTCCTTTCACTCGTCGCCGTTGACAATCGGTTCGAGCTCATCTGGAGCGAAATACAGGTAGCGGCCATACCATTCGTGCAGATCGGCCGCCGGATCGTCGTCGATGACCACACCGACGTGCGTTTCGCCGTCGACGTCGGCGTGCACCGAGGTGACGCGCGCCGCCCTGCCCTCGTAGAACAGGTCGTGGGCGTCGGCGCGCCGCGTCGGGCGCAGCCGAACCCGGCTGCCCTTCTGAACCAGCACCCCGGCGATCGGGACCGCGTCGGACTCCGGGCGCACCGCACCGTCGGCAGCGGGATCCCACCAGCTCACGCCCTCGGGCACCTCGGGCACCAGGCGCGGCGCCGGCTCGCGCCACAGCCCGTGCAGGTCGTGCATGGCCTCGGGCGTCATGCGATCGCAGCGGTCGATGATCTCGGCGGCTCTCGGGTCGGTGGCGCGGGCCCGTTCCTTTTCGTCGTCGGTGAGCGCCATCACGCGCAGGGTGAGGATTTCGTCGATTTCGGTGGAGTCGAACAGCTGACCCGCGCTCTGCTCGGCGATCTCGGGATGGTCGTAGAGGATGATCGGCGACACCAGGACAACGTCGTTGTGGCCGGGCGGCCCGGCCAACACCGGGAAACAGCGGTGCTGGGTGCAGTGCTCGACGGCCGTCTCGGCGCCGGGTTCGGGGTCGAGGAGCGAGACGAACTCACCGCCGTCGAGTTCGGCGATCACGTGGGCGCCGAGCATGGAGCGGGCGGTGGAGTCGTCCGAGTTGGTGGCCGCGCCGCCGCTGTTGCGCAGCCGTATTCCGACGCGTCGATAGTCGCCCTCGGCGGCGACAGTCAATTCGAGCGTGCCCTCGATCGGTGCTCGGGTGCGCACCAGCACGCCCGCCGTCGATCCTGGAATCGGTTCGACCGCCTGCCAGCCCGGTATTTCGATCGGCATCGTCTTGTCCGCCAATGACAAAGGGCCACAGGGGATTTCGCATTCAGTGGCTTCGTCCCAGCTGACCCATCGGCGACCGTCGACGATCACTTCGGCGCGCGCGATTCCGTCCAGTTCGACCGTTCGGCGCTGCAGTTGCAGGAACCGCGCGGTGAGCGTGATCTGCGTGGCACCGGACGCGCGGACGAGGCATTCGGCGGCCAGCGAATCGTCCTCACCGAATCCGGCCGCGGCCGCGCCGCGCGGGCCGAGCACGCCGAACTGCCAGCGGGACTGGTTCTTTCGGGCGTCCGACCGGTACGGGTACAGCAGGTACCCCTCGTACAGCACCGCGTCGGCGACGGCGCGGGCACGGGTCATGACGGCGTTCACGGCGCGGACTCCTCGGTGAGGAGTTTCGCGACCGCGTCGTCGAATCCGAGCAACCCGTGCGAAGACTTGTAGGCGGCCAGCGCTTCGACATTCTCCCGGCGCAACCGCACCCAGCCGGAGTTCGGATAGTGGGCGTCCATGAGATCGCGCCATACGGCGACCGGCATGTCGAATTTGTCCTCGCGGTCCCATGGCACCTGCTGAACCGCGAAACCCGTTTCCCCCCTGATGAATACGGTGCCACTGAACAGGAAGATCAGGGGTACGGTGCCCTCGCGCAGGGCGTGCAGGTACTTCGACCCGGTGACCTCGAAGTCGTAGGTGCACGGCATCGGCAGCTCCACCTCGGCGCCGCCGGAGAAGCCGGGCACCATGGTGGCACAGTGCATCCAGGAGAACGACTTCTGTGTTTCGTGCCAGCGTTCGCGCGGGCCGAAAAGGTCCAGCAGGCCCGCGCCTTCGGTGTCCGAGTAGCCGCGCCGGTAGGGTTCGATGCGCACCTGGGCCCGCAGCGCGATCGCGTGCACCGGCTCCTCGGACAGCGCGGCGATGCCGATGCGCGCCGACAGATTCGGGGTGACCGCGTACGGTTCCGGCCGCACCTCGAGCACCGCGAAGGTCATCGCATAGGCCGGGCTCATCACGCCACCTCCGGCCGGGCCCGAGCCGACATCGTGGTGAAGAATTCCGCGATGTAGTCCCTGGCCTCCCTACCGCCGTCGAATCCGCGCCACAGCATCCGCATCCGTCCGACGAACTCGTAGCAGGCATCGATCGGCAGCAGCAGGACCGCACCGGGACCGCCGCGCTCGGGCATCCGGATCAGCAGGGCCTCGACATCCGGTGCGAGCCGGTCGAGTTCGGGATGGCGATCCAGCATCGCCCGCCAATCCCGCAGCGGCAGTTCGGATTCGGTGGCACCTGCCGGTCCCGGATAGAACGCGACAGTGCGTCCGAGCGCCGAATTGACGAAGAAGAACGCCAAGCCGACCGGGATGTCGAGGGCGTCCCATTCGCCCTGACCGATCGCACAGTCGGGGAACGAGACGTAGTGGTCGGGCACTGCCCGGTAGCGCAGCGCGGCCTGCTGATCGGTGAACAGCAGATAGCAGCCCACGCATACGCACATCAGCTGCCTGCCTTCGATATCCACCACATGCCGGTGCTGTGCACCGACCGGTTCGGCACACATTTCGCACCGCTCTCCGGCCGCCGCGGGCGGGGGCGGATCGGTCGCGATACGACGCAGTGCGCGCAGGCTCTGGTTCATCCGCGGACCTCCGCGGGTACCGCCACCGAGATCTCACCGGAGCGCACCAGCACGGGCAGCGGCTCCAGATGCCCCTCGCCGTCCAGCCGCGTTCCGGCGTGCACCACATCGAAATGGGCCTGGCATCCCGGACAGCGCAGCACCGCCGAGCCTGCCGGGGCTCCCATCCTGCGGTGCAGTGCGGCCCCCGCCATCGAACGCCCACAGGCCGCGCAGCGGTCGCGATAGACGAACAGGTCCGCGCCGACCCTGCAGGCCAGCACCGGCACGTCGGCCACCGTGAACCCGCCGACCTCGCCTGCCGCCAGGTCCGCGAGTTCCGGGACCGAGATCCAGCTGCCCGCGGGCGGATCACCGGTGTGTACCCGCGCGAACAGCGCTTCGGCCGGTATCACCCCCGCCTGCGCCTGTGCCGCCGCGGCGACCACCTCGATGGCCTCGATTTCCGGTGCGGCCGCGCGCACCGCATCCTCCACCGCCAGTTCCAGGGTCACCGACGATGAAGGGCACGTGCGACAGCTACCGGACAACTCGAGCTGCACGACACCGTCGGCGACGTCGATGAGCGTCACATCGCCGCCGTGCGAGCCGAGGTAGGGGCGGACGCTGTCCAGCGCCGTCGCGACCCTTGTTCGCACGTCGTGCGGGTGCAGGCCGTGTACCAACAGCAGGCTCGCGACCAGATCGTCGCGGGTCAGCTCCTCGACGGTCCGGTCGTCGAGCACGGCCATGACCCGGTCGAGTGCCGCGCCGTAGAGGTCGACGACCTCACGCAGGAGACGCTCGGCGCGCTCGCGCGCCACCGGGCCGCCTGCCGAACAGGCGTCCAGCAGGGTGTCGATGCGATCACCCGCGCCCCGCCACTGGTTGTCGTCGATCGGTCTGGCTCGCTGCTGCGGGCGACCGTCCACGCTGTGCCTCCCGTCGTCGGCCCGGCCTGTCATTCCGCGGTGAGCGCCTGCGTCGGTGAATGGACCTTGTCCAGGGTGACGCCGTTGCCCAGATACATGTGCACCCCGCAGGGCAGGCACGGATCGAAGCTGCGCACCGTGCGCATGATGTCGATGCCCTTGAAGTGCTCCCGGTCGTTCTCCTCGAAGATCGGCTGGCCCTGGACCGCGTCCTCGTAAGGCCCCGGCGTACCGAAGGAGTCACGCGGACTGGCGTTCCACGGCGTCGGCGGATACGGGTGGTAGTTGGCGATCTTGCCGTCCCGGATGACCATGTGGTGCGACAGCACACCGCGCACCGCCTCGGTGAAACCACAGCCGATGCCCTCGTCGGGCACCTCGAAGTGTTCCCAGGTCTTGGTATGGCCCGCTCGGATCTCACCGAGCGCCTGCTCGGCGAAGTGCACCGCACATGCCGCCGCGTAGGCCTGGAAGTAGGTCCGCGCCCGGTCGCGTTCGATCGTGTTGCTGCCGTGCGCCGGAATCTTCCATTCCAAGGTGACCGGGCCCTTCAACGCGGTCTTGGGCAGGTTGATCTGCACGCTGGATCCGGTGGATTTGACGTAACCGATGTCCACCAGCCCGGCCAGCGCCGTCGTCCACAGGCGAGCCAGGGGCCCACCTCCGGTGTCGAGTGCGAGATGGTCCTTGCCATCGAACCAGCGGGGGGACATCACCCAGCTGTACTTGTCGTCCAGGTCGCGCTTCTGCGGTCTCGGGTTGGTGTGCTGATTCCATGGGTGGCGCCGGTCGACCGGATTGCCGAGCGGATCGGTCGTGACGAACATTTCCTGATCGGTCCAGTCCTCGTAATACGAACTGCCCAACAGGATCCGGAGGCCGAGATTGATATCGACCAGCGAGGTGGTGATCAGCTTCCCGTCCACGACGACGCCAGGGGTGACGAACATCTCCCGGCCCCACTGCTCCATGTCCTTGTACTCGAAGTTGCATACCGCTGGATCCTGGAACGATCCCCAGCAGCCGAGCAGTGTGCGGCGCAGACCCACCTGCTCGTAGCCCGGCAGCGCCTCGTAGAAGAAGTCGAACAGGTCGTCGTGCATCGGCACGACCTTCTTCATGAACTCCACGTACCGCATCAGCCGCGACATGTAGTCGGTCATCAGCTGGATCGTCGCGACCGTGCCGACCCCACCGGGATACAGCGTCGACGGGTGCACGTGCCTGCCCTCCATCAGGGAGAACATTTCGCGCGTGTACCGGCTGACCTGCAGCGCCTCCCGGTAGAACTCGCCGGTGAACGGATTGAGCGCCCGCATGATGTCGGCGACAGTGCGGTAGCCGTGGTCACCGGCGTGCGGAGCCTCGGTGCGCTCGGCGAGTTCGAGCACGCCCGGGTTGGTCTCGGCGACCATCTTCTCGCAGAAATCCACCCCGACCAGGTTCTCCTGGAAAATGTTGTGGTCGAACATGTACTCGGCGGCCTCGCCGAGGTTGACGATCCACTCGCCGATAGGCGGTGGTTTGACCCCGTAGGCCATGTTCTGGCAGTAGCACGAGCAGGTCGCGTGGTTGTCACCGCAGATGCCGCAGATGCGGCTGGTGATGAAGTGCGCGTCGCGCGGGTCCTTGCCCTTCATGAAAATCGAATAGCCGCGGAAGATCGACGAGGTGCTGTGGCACTCGACGACCTCGCGACTGGAAAAGTCGATCTTGGTGTAGATGCCCAGGCTGCCGACGATGCGGGTGATCGGATCCCAGGCCATCTCCACCAAGGAGTCGGGTTCGATCTTGCGCAGCGACGGATCGGGAATGATCTCTGTCATCGAAATGTCTCCCTACCAGGTGCGTGTCGCGCCGGATTCGAGCTTCCCGCCCTTGTGCCGCCAGCGCGGTTCCTTGTCGACGGTACGGCCGGTGATGTGGCGAAGGCTGCGGATCACCGACCCGTACAGCCCGGAAGCGGTCGAGGAGATCTTGCCGCCCGGCGGTTCGTCCATGAACGGCATGAACTTGTCCGGGAATCCCGGCATCGTGCAGCCGATGCAGATGCCACCCACATTCGGGCACCCGCCCACGCCGTTGACCCAGCCGCGCTTGGGCACGTTGCACTTGACGACCGGACCCCAACAGCCCAGCTTCACAATGCATTTCGGTGATCCGTACTCTTCGGCGAAATCACCCTGCTCGTAGTAGCCCGCTCGGTCGCAACCTTCGTGCACGGTGGCGCCGAACAACCACTTCGGGCGCAGCGCATCGTCGAGCGGAATCATCGGCGCCTGGCCCGTGGCCATATAGAGAAGGTAGGTAAGGGTCTCGGACAGATTGTCGGGCTGGATCGGGCAGCCGGGCACGCAGACGATCGGGATGCCCGCTTTGCTCTTCCAATCCCAGCCGAGATAGTCCGGGACACCCATCGCGCCGGTCGGATTTCCCGCCATCGCGTGGATACCGCCGTACGTCGCGCATGTGCCCGCGGCGACCACTGCGGTCGCTTTGGGCGCCAGCCGATCGAGCCATTCGCTCGTCGTCATCGGCTGACCGGTCGCAGGGTTGTTGCCGAAGCCGCACCAGTAACCCTCGTCGTGCAACTGCTCATTGGGGATCGACCCCTCGACGACCAGAACGAACGGATCGAGTTCGCCCCGATCTCCCTTGAAGAACCACTCCAGGAAATCGTCCGCGCCGCCGGTCGGACCGCATTCGAAATCGATGAGCGGCCAATGCACGGCAATCTTCGGCAATCCCGGGAGTGATCCGAGTGCGATCTCTTCGATGCTCGGCTGGGTGGCGGCGGTGAGGGCCACCGAATCGCCGTCACAGCTGAGTCCCGCATTGATCCAGAGGACGTGGATCAGTGTGTCTTCGGCTTTTACTGCTTCCTGAGTTGGCATTGGACTGCCACCTTCCGCAGCGGGGGCACGCGGTATGTCTCCGGTCAGCTCAACCGACCCGTCCGCGTGTGACTCTGATCACATGAGTCTAGGTCTGAGAGCCAACGGCTTTCAAGGTATTCGGTATGCCGACGGTTAGCCTGGCGCTGAGCCAGTCGTACCAAAGGGCTAGTCCATCGCCCGTGGTCGCCGATACCGGAAGGATCTTTACGCCGGGATTCACCGACTGCGCGTACTCCACGCATCGCGCTGAATCGAAGTCCACATACGGCAGCAGATCGGTCTTATTGATCAACACCAGCTCCGCCGCGGCAAACATGTGCGGGTATTTCAACGGCTTGTCGGTGCCCTCGGTGACCGAGATGATCACGACCTTGCCCGCCTCGCCGAGATCGAACAATGCCGGACAGACCAGATTGCCCACATTCTCCACGAACAGCAGGCTGCCCGGCCCCGGATCCAGCGCGTCGAGAGCGCGCCGCATCATGTCCGCGTCGAGATGGCAGCCCGCGCCGGTATTCACCTGCACGACCTTGCAGCCGGTTGCCTCGATGCGCTGCGCATCCAACACGGTTTCCTGATCGCCCTCGATGACGGCCACCGGAACCGAGTCGAACTCGCGAATCGTCCGCTCGATCAGGGTCGTTTTCCCCGCGCCGGGCGAACTGGTCATATTCAGCGCCAAGATCCCGCGTTCACGCAATCGCGCACGGTT
The DNA here is from genome assembly GCF_044465765.1 of Nocardia sp. NPDC049526. NCBI lineage: Bacteria > Bacillati > Actinomycetota > Actinomycetes > Mycobacteriales > Nocardiaceae > Nocardia > Nocardia sp. NPDC049526. Next base: position 173,114 of record NZ_JBITMA010000003.1, read on the forward strand.
CGCCGCGGCGAGCTCGTCGTTCTTGGCCAGCACCTTCTGTTCGAGGGTCAGCGTGGTCAGAGCGTGTTCGTGGTGGTGCTCGTGTTCATGCCCGGGACCATGCTCATGGTGACCATGATCGTGCGGGTGTTCGTGGTCCTGATGTCCGACGGTGATCACAGCGACCCCGTCGCCCTCGCATCCGCAGGTTGCGCACATCGCTCACTCACCTCCATCGATACGATTCGAAGTTCCCGCCCCGCAGTTATCTCGACATCGGCGCTGCCGCAACGACACAGCACGATGAGGTCGGGCAGAACGAATTCCGCCCCGCAGTTCCGGCAGCGCGCCGTCCCTTCGACAATGCGCAGGTCCAGCTTTGCTCCCTCAGCGATCGTTCCCTCGGTGGCAAGCTCGAAACAGAACTGCATCGACTCGGGCACCACAGCGCACAGCGTGCCGACCTCGACCGTCACGTCATGCACCACGCGCCCTTGCGCATGCTCGCAGACGGCGTCGACAAGGTACTGGGTTATCGCCATTTCATGCATCCCGACCTCGCCTTTCGACAAGCCCCGGGATGAATCCTACGCCGCGGGCGAACTCGCCTCGGCAATATTCTGCTGCCGGGCCGATCGGCAGCGGTGAACCTACCTACAGCGCCATCGCCGCCGCGGGTGGCACGGACGCGCCGGTAGCCGGAACTCTCCCGCCGCTGCTGAATACCTTGCAGGCCAAGCGGATTGTTGCGGCGGATCTGCCGCTGTCCACGAAACCGGACAGCAAGAACAATCCGTATCGCTTCCGGCTTCTCCTCAGCGAGAATCAGGCTTTTGCAAGACCACCCGCTCGAGTGCGCGCAGGTCTGCATCCAGCTTGCGGAACAACCAATAAGCGGCGACGAACGCCAGCCCAGAGGCCGCGCACAACCCCACAACCGAATCGCGCACGAGCGGAAGCTCCTCGGGTTCGAGGGCGGTGAATCCGGCCAGCACCCCGACCAGCGGCACCGACGCCGTCACCGCAAGATAGGCCGTGAGTCTGCGACGCAGTGCACGCAGGTAAGCGGCGTCGTGCGCCGATGTGCGGCCGTGGCGCAGGTAGATGGGATAGACGCAGCGGACGACGTAGAACGTGGAAAGGAAGAATGTATAGGCAACGGAGATGGTGCCCGCCACCAGAACGGTTGCCGCGGCATGAACTATCAGCCGCGCCGGTAGGTCGGTAAACCAGCGAAGCAACATCACCCCCGTCACGGTTGCGCAAACCGCGAACAGCAGGGTGTTCATTGCACACAGGTCGCCCCAGAACAGTGTTCGCGACCGCACGCGCGCGAGCACTGCCTCGTCGTAGCGTCTGCCGGCGCGCAAGCCGCGAGGAACCGCGAGCAAATTACGCGACATGTATGCGTAGATGAGGATGGCAGGTGGCGACGCGCAGAGGATGAAAACGATGACACCCTTGTCCAGCTGCGCGTTGGTGGCATCGGAGAGCTGCTCTCTGATCAGTTCCTGGACGTGCACAGCCAGGTAGACCGTAGCCAGGGTCACCCCGACCAGCGAAGATACCCACAGGACGGGGGTGGGCCAGCGCGAAAGTCGGGCCCGCCAACTGTTCGGCGGCGGATAGACAAGGTCGCGGGCCAGTTCCTCGAGGCACAAGTCGAACTGCTGGACCAATTCCGAACCGCAGGCGTAGCGGTCTTCGCGGTCGGGTGACAGGCACTTCAGCAGCACACGGCGTAACGCCACGGGACAATCCGGCGGAAGCTCCGACAGGAACGTCGATTCGACGGGTCTGCGCCGCAGTTCGAGCATGCGGGCCAGCGAGGTCTCCGATTCGCCCGCGGAGGTTTCGTCTGCGAATGGCCGGTGGCCCGTCAGCAACTCCCACAGCATGACAGCCAGCGCGTAGATGTCGCTTCGAGTATCGAGGTCGGCGGCGGTCGCCGGGAGGTCCGGATGGCAGGCTTCGAGCTGTTCGGGTGACATGTACGCCAGTGATCCGCCGAAGTACGCGAGGGGACTTGTCCCCTTGAGGTGTTTGCTGGAGCTGACATTGAAGTCGGCCAGCTTCGGGATTCCCTCGGCGCTCAGCAGCACGTTCGCGGGTTTGATGTCTCGATGCAATACCCCTCGGTCGGACGCGTGCTGCAGTGCGTCCGCGAGTCGGCGGCCCAGCCAGGCGACGGTCTCCGGCCACGTCAGTGCGGCGGTCCGTGTCCGAACCGCTGATTCCGTCGGCCGAACCTCGCCCTTATCGGCGAGCACCTTGTCGATGGCATCGAGCAGCAGTTGCCCACTGCGGTATTCCGGCGGCCTCGAGCGCTGTAGGCGCAGCACGTCGAGCAGCGTTCCCCCGGGTAGGTACTGCATGTACAGCAGCTTCAGCTCGCCGTCGGCGATGAGTCGCTGGTCGAAGATGCGCACGATGTATTCGTGGTCCAATTGCGCGAGGGTCTGCGGCTCGTTGCCGTGGTTATGGGAAATCTTGACCGCGACCAGTCGCTGCATTGATTGTTGCCGCGCGAGATACACCTGGGCGAAGGCGCCGGCCCCGATCCTCATCAGGAGGTCGAAATCGTCGATATGGTGGCCGACATCTATGGCGTCGAGAACCATTTGGGCACTCGGACGAGCAATCATCGTGCTGCGGTAGTCGCTCGTGAGCTGTGCGAGATCGGGACCGGCCGCCGTGGCGGTGGCCTCGGCGAGGGTAGCCGCATCGGCTGCGTGCGAACCGCGGCGCAGGGCGTGGAACTCCTCGTAGACCAGTTCGGCCGGAAGCGGACCATCTTGCAGCTCTACGAATTCCGCACGGTATTCGATCAGTCGTTTGGGAAAGTGATAGCGAAGCCAGCGGAATTCGAGATCGATCTTGATCAGTTCGATCAGTATCGTGCGCCGCTCAGCCGGTTCGCGGGGCAGGTACGCCGACAGGTCTGGTGGGGACCCGGACGCCCAAGCCTTGGAAAACCGTGCCACCACAGCGGCAAGTGCTGTGCGGGTTCGCTCAGCTGGATCGACCAGATCGGTCGGCTCGTACATCGGTCGCTCGGAGATCAGCGCCAGGCGCTCAGCCGGCGGCTAGGCGCGATACGGCCTATGTCGTAGTTGCCCCACATTATTTCCTTTCCGCCAAACCTCCCTGCCCAAGGGTATCGCCCCGATACGAGGGCGTGGTCGACAAAATCGTCGAGCCGAGCATGGTGTGCGCGAGCCAGGGAGGTGCGATATTGGAGGTGAAGCGACACAGTCCCCACTGAATCTGGAGGGCAGTGCGAATGCCGTCGAAAACCTGGAACATCTCCATCGCCATCGAAGAACTCGACCGCCTGACCAAGGTAAAGGCCCAGCTGATCGGCCGCGGAGATGAGCCGTTGATCGCGGCCGGGTCAGCTCACACCAATCCCGCCGACCAGAACGTTCCCGCCATCGGCGATGAGCTCGCGTGTGCCCGTGCACTGCAAGATCTGGCCCACCAACTGCTCCACGCGGCAATAACAGATATCGAAGCCCACACGCACAAACCGGTTCAGGGCTTGCAAGGCTGACATCTGACCTGAAACCTCAGTGGTCGACCGACGGTCTTGGCCACCGCATGCAAATGCCCTGATCGCGCGGGCGGGGGTAAACCTGGACCGGGGTCGCGTCACGAGCGTTCTGCGGTTCCGCCTTCGGTGTCGCGCGTTTCGATAGCCTTGACGGTCTTGTCGAGGGCCTGCTTCAGGACGCGTTTGCCGACGGTCCCGACCACGACTCCGAGGACCCGTCCCTTGAGGTTCTTGCCCTCGCGCACCACGACGACATCCAGATCGGTCTTCCCGTCAGGTCGGCGCGTGAAGGTATAGGTGTGACCCGAGTGGCCGCCCCATACGTTCGAATCGGTGGTTGTCATGACGACGCGGTCGGGGTTCGACCAGTCGTAGTGCAGGCGTTCCCAGATGCCATGCGAGCCCTCGGTGACGTCGGCATCACGTCGGCCCCTGTCGTGCACCTCGAGGTATTGGTCGGTGCTGTTGCCGAACACCTGCGAGCGGCCCGGCCCGAAATCGGTGAGCGCCGCCACGAACTGCTCCGGTGTCGAGCTGGTGGTCTCCTTGAAGTGGATGGTGGACATTGTTTGCTCCTTTGCTTCAGGGGTGGCGGGTCAGGGCCGCTGTTCGGGCGTCGTGTCCGCAGCAGTCGAGACCCTGGGCGGCTGGCAGGCCCGTGTTGTTCCGTCGGTATCGACGGCGCTGGTTCAAAGCCAGGAGGGTGAGAACGATCTGCGCGAGGTCCTCCTCGGGGTATTCGCGCACGCCGTAGAGCACGCCGGCACCGTCCGCCGGAGGTATATCGGACCGAATGATCGCCCTCGACGTGCGCGGTGTTCCTATTGATGAAGCATGAGCTTCGGGCACATGCCGGCGCAAGGCCGCCCGCGATGGCATCGAGTCCAGCTCGACAGAATGCTGCCGGTGCCGGGGTTGCGGGTGGTCACGGTCAGGGTGTCGGACACAAACAGTGACCCCGAAGATGCGCGGCAGGTCGTCTCGGTAGCGCTCGAACTGCGCGAACTTCTCGAGCATCGGCACCAGCGTGCGGGACCATCGGCGTGGCGGTGTCGAAGACGATTGTCACCTGATGGCAAGACCGGCGGACGTATGATTTCCACTGGCATCGTTTTGGGCCGGTGCCTTTTGCAGTGTGTCGCCGACGCCGCGCGGGACTCGTCGGCTGGCCATTTCAGGTAGTGCTACGACCGTGACAGGGCGCTGCTGGCACCGTATTTGCAGGCGATCGCAGCGTCGATGGCATCCAGCGTTGGCCGATTACCGTTCGAGAATTGTCGGCGTCGCTGGCTCGGTCGCTGCGGTGAGGTCCCCGACGCTCCCCAGGAAAAGCGAGGATACCGATGTCTACTCATCAGGCTGTTCACGTGCAGTCCGCCGGTGCGGCGCTGAAACTGGTCGATGTCGAGACGGACGCACCGGCGCGCGACCACGTGCGCCTCGCGGTCTCGGCATGCGGGATCTGCGGCACCGACCGCGCGTTCGTCAACGGAGCATTTCCCGGCATGTCGTGGCCGCTGACACCGGGGCATGAGATCGCAGGCACCATCGCCGAACTCGGTGCAGGCGTCGACAACTACGCCGTCGGTGACCGCGTTGCCGTGGGCTGGTTCGGTGGGCATTGCGGCAAGTGCGTGCCGTGCCGCGAAGGTGACTTCATCCACTGCCAGAACATGCAGGTCCCCAGCTGGCAGTATCCGGGCGGATACGCCGAGTCGGTGACCGTACCGGCCAATGCGCTGGCCCGCATCCCGGACGCGCTTTCCCTGGCCGAGGCCGCGCCGATGGGTTGTGCCGGGGTTACCACCTACCACGCGCTTCGCGAAACCCGGGCGGTACCCGGCGACCGCGTCGCCGTTCTGGGAGTCGGCGGATTGGGCCACCTCGGCGTGCAGTTCGCCCACGCGATGGGTTTCGAAACGATCGCGATCGCGCGCGGCACCGGCAAAGCCGAGGACGCCCGCGCGCTCGGCGCTCACCACTACATCGACTCGACCGCCGGCGAGGTCAGCCGAGCGCTGCGGGGACTCGGCGGTGTGTCGGTTGTTCTGGGGACCGTGGGCAACGCCGAAGCCATGGCCGAAACCGTCGATGGGCTGCTACCGCGCGGTGAGCTCATCGCCATCGGGGTCTCCGCCGAACCGCTGCCGATCAGCCCGATGCAGCTGATCGGCCGCGGACTCAGCGTCACCGGCCACGCCTCCGGCACCGCCCGCGATATCGAGGAAACAATGCAATTCGCGGTCCAGTCCGGCGTGCGCACACGGATCCAACAACGGCCGCTGGATGACGCGGCCGAGGCATACAGCGCAATGGAACAGGGACGGGCCCGATACCGCATGGTTCTCACGGTCTGACTGATCAGGGTTGGCCGCACCGCGATGCTGATCCGGCAGCAACGGAAGTCGTCGGCATCCACGCTGTATCGATAGCTGTGTAGTCGCAGGTCATCAGGCCTGTTCGGAGGCGCTGGCGGGCGATTTGATCTGAACGAATCCAGGGCAGCGCCTTCCCTTGTGACGTACCATCGATTAATGTGTCGTTATATAGCGGTACGTTAATTAAGGGGAAGATGACTCATGGAGATCGCGACGAAGTTCTGGACGGTGCGTCGTGTGGTGGTCGCGACGCTGTTCAGCATCGCGCTGGTGCTGCTGACGATCGCCTCGCCGCACCTGTTCGCGGCCTCGGCCGGGCCGCGGGATTCGCACAGTCCCGGGGGCGGTCACGGCTACGGCTCGGGAACGCGTCCCAACAGTACTGACCACAGTCAGCACAACAGTGGTTACGGCTACGGAGCGCGCTCCAACAGCGACGGCCACGATCAGTACCGGGGCCGCACCGAGAACCCTTGCCAGTACACCCCAACGGGGACGTGCGGAGCGCGCTGACAACGAGGTCGACGCGCTACCTGCCACGCCTTCAGGTCTGGATCGCAGCGGGCGGTCGTCGGTTTCGTCGAGCCGCCGCCGGGCGGTAGCGGACCGACAACGGGAACGGCGCACTTCGACGATCTGACCTCAGGTCGGTGCCTGCAGGCTGTGCAGGACCCAATGGCCCTTTTCGTTGGTTTTCGCGTAGTAGAGGCTGGCGTCGGCGGCGTCGAGCAGGGATTCGGCATTGGCGCCTGCGATCGGTGTGATCACCGCACCGATGCTGGCGGCGACTTTCAGTTGCTGGCCGTCGATGGTGATGGGGTCGGGAAATACCGACAACAGTTGGTCTGCGATACCCGTTACCTGGTCAGTGGTGGCTGGTGGCGGGATCAGGACGACGAATTCGTCGCCGCCGAGCCGGGAAACGAGGCAGTCGTATCCATGCAGTTTGTCATGCAAACGGGCGGCCACCGCAGCGAGGACTTTATCGCCGGTTCCGTGGCCGAAGCGGTCGTTGACATGTTTGAAGTGATCCAGATCGGCGAAACACAGTCCGGCCCGGTCGCTTTCGTCGGCGGTCGCGATGAGTTCTTCGATCCGCTCGAGCAGGTAGCGTCGGTTCGGGAGGCCGGTGAGGGGATCATGTCGGGCCTGCTTATGCAGTTCGAGTTGGAGCCGGTGTTCTTCGGTGATGTCGGCTCCGATGGCCAGCAGGTAGTCGGGTTGTCCGTCTATGCCTTTGACGTAGGAGATGGCGAATGACATCCAACCGACGCTGCCGTCGGCGCGTACCAGTCGACGTTCGAGTCTGACCGTGCCTTCCCCGGCGGGAACAAGCTTGTCGTAGAGCACGGCGCGGATATCGTCGCGGTCATCGGGATGGGCGAAGTCGTACACCGATATCCCACGCAGCGCCTCGATCGGTACGCCGATCATGTCGGCCAAGCCCCGATTGGCTTCCAGCAGTGTGCCGTTGGTGTCGCCGATGGCGATCGCGACGGCCGTATTGTCGAACAGGATGCGATATCGCGCATCCTGCTCGTCGCGGTCGTTCTGCTCGGCTGAATAGTGCTGTGCACGAGACTGATGGCCTTGTCCGAGAGCGGCCAGCAGGCCGGCGAGGCGTTGCCGGGCATCGGGTCGATCGGAGTAGTCGGCCAGCCGGTACAACACCTGTGCCGATACCGCGGGCACCCGCTCCTGGGCCAGCTGCGCAGCCGATAGCGCCGCCCCGACTCGGCTGCCCACGGTCACGTCGAAGGGTTCGGCCTCGATGGCTGCTGAAAGGTCGTCGATCAGGCCGGATAACTGGTTGTAACCGAAGTCATCGGGCATACGCATGCCGTCGGCGGCGGCAAGTGTTTGCCACCAGGTTCGAGCCAGTGCACCACACTGGGAGTCGTCCACCACAACCCTTCGATACCTTGCGCCGCTCGACAACCCCTGACCGAGAGCGGCGTTGCGTTCAACCGAACGATAGACCGTGTAGACCGTTTCGTGTGGAAATTTCCGGGTTGGGCAACATTCACCAGAGACGGTTTTCGCCGAAGATCGACGTCCCCTTATATCTGAGCGTTGTTTTCTGCCATACCCAGGTGGCTTGCACACACCCGAGCAGGTCCTCGATATGGGCCGATACCGGTTCGGCGACGGATCTGTCGGTGATCTCCCCGCACTGGCGATCGATCCTGGCTCGAATCCTGCGGAATTCGGTCAGGCGGTCGCGCACGAGTCGTGCGGCGTCGTGCACAGCGTCGGCAAGGGTGGCACCCGGGGTGTTCAGCAGGCAGACCGGGATCAGATTGAAATCAGCGCGGTCATGGATGCATTCCTTTTCGAAGGAGAACATATCGTTCATCAGCGCTCCGATCTCTACGGTCGAGCGCCGTAACTGCCGCAGATCGGCGTCGAGCCCGACGGCGCGAATCCGATCCCACGGCAGATACTCGTCGCGGCCGAACTCGCATAGTGCGATTGCTGGATACATACCCGACACCTGCGCACGCAGGTCGATGTAGTCCGCTACGGTGAGCAACTCGCCGCGCGCACGAGCGTTCTGATCCTGGATCGCCGGACGCAGATGGTCGATGGTCGAATCGAGGAACCGATTCAGCCAGTCCGGGTCCGCCCAAGCCCCCACCCGCTCCACGAATTCCGCTGTCGCGACCTCCACCGGAGTCGGATTCGTTGCGGCACAACGTGTATCGAGCAGTCGGCACAGGTGTTCCACGGTCGCGCGAGCCTGGTGCTTTTCGGCTTCGGTCAGGTGGGCGAACTTCTCACGGCCGACAGTATCGTTGAGCCAGAACAGGATCGCGTTGTAGATCCCGATGACGGTCATCCGCTCGGCGGTGACAGCATGTGGATGCAGGTATGGAGTCATGCTGTTGTAGTGCGCGCCCCCGGCGTCCAACCAAATCCCGTACCGGCGGCAGAACTGTTCCACCTCCGCACATGCCTGCTCCCCGAACGGATTCGGCGCGAAACCCGCACAGAAATCGACGATGTCGCAGTCGGGCGTACCGAACAGCTCCCGCAGCGACCATCCCTGCCGTGACCGGACCAACGCCGCATACTCTGCCTGCATCGTGGCGAGCTGCGCCTCGATCACCGGCGTGTACTCGCCAACCACAGAGAAACTCCCTCCCCGACCACACTGCGTCCCACCTCGACAGAGTGCCGGACCGAATCCAGCATTGGCCGGATCCGGTCATTGAATGATAAACGACCGCAAGCCAGATAGCTCTACTCGATTATCTGGTGAAAGGTCTTGTCGGAGAACGGGTGTACTTCGAGGTGCAGCTCGGGGCGTTCGCGAGTGGATGGCGCCGCCGTAGCTGAAATCGACGGCGACTTCACCGCGTGAGGTCGATACGACGACGTGCAGGTCGAGCTGATAGCTCGCGACGTCGACGAGGTCGACACGGGTGATCTGCTCGCCGGACGATCGGGCCCGCAGGGTGCCCCTGCCCGAAGGGACATCGACGATCACGGTCGTGATTCCGCACGGGTCGTGGGCGACTCGTCCGGTCTGCACCGCACATACCGCCAGGGGCCGGCCCCAGTTACATCACGACCCGGGACTTGGCGCTCGTCGGCGATACGCTGAGCATTAGCGAAAGGTAAGCGCATGTTGCCTGGTGACCGAAGACATGTCGGTAGTGAGAGCATTCGACAGGTAGAGCAGCGCCACGGCTTCGCGGTCGGTGAGACGGGCCGGCAGTCCGATTCGATTGTCGAGAATCGACACCAGGATCCACTGACGAGGGGATGGCGCCCGCTGCCGGCGGCCGGCGCCATGGACAGTGGTGGCAATCTGCCGCTCGAGCTGAACACTTTCGTCGGTCGACGCACCGAGTTGTCGGCGGTAAAGAATCTGCTGTCCACGTCCCGGCTGATCACCTTTACCGGAGTCGGGGGTGTCGGCAAGACGCGGCTGGCGCTGCGGGCGGCTTCGCAGGCGCAGCGGGATTTCGCCGACGGGGTGTGGTTGGTCGAACTGGCCGAGGTCTCCGATGCCGCCCTCCTGGTCGATGTCGCGGCGGCCACGCTGGGTTTGCGGGACGAGTCGCCCGGTCGTTTGCGCGATGTTCTGCTCAAGTTTCTGAGCTCGCGGGAAATATTGCTCGTTCTGGACAACTGCGAGCACATGGTGGATGCCGTGGCGAAGTTGAGCGAGGCGTTGCTGCGAACTTGCCCGGAACTGCGGATTCTCGCCACCAGCCGGGAAGCGTTGAATATCTCGGGGGAGGCGGTGCTGCGGGTGGCGCCGCTGACCCTCCCGGATCAGGACCGGGAGCCGACGCTGACGGGGCTGCCCCGTTTCGACGCGGTGACGCTGTTCGCCGACCGTGCCGCGGCAGCCGTGCCGGGATTCGAACTCGACGAGAACAACGTGGCTGTCGTGACCCGGATCTGTGCCCGGCTGGATGGGTTGCCGCTGGCGATCGAACTGGCGGCGGCTCGGATGCGCGCGATGTCACCCGAGCAGATACTGCAACGCCTCGATGATCGGTTTGCGCTGCTCACCCGTGGCAGTCGTACCGCGCCGACCCGGCAGCAGACGCTGCGATGGTGTGTCGACTGGGGCTACGAGTTGTGTACCCCGGCCGAACAGCGCCTGTGGGCCCGGTTGTCGGTATTCGCCGTGAGTTGCGAACTCGACGCCGCAGAACAGGTATGCGGTGCCGACCTGGCACCGCACAGCCTGCTCGATGTGCTGTCCTCTCTGGTGGACAAGTCGATTCTGATCCGGGAGGAATCGCACACCATCGTGCGTTTCCGAATGCTCGAGACAATGCGTGACTACGGTCGGCAAAGGCTGCAGGAGTCCGGCGAAGACACCGAGCTGCGCCGACGGCACCGCGACTGGTACCAACAATTGGCGCTGGACGCCCAAGCGGGGTGGATCAGCGACCGGCAGACCTACTGGATCGCCCGCCTCGAACGCGAGCTGCCCAACCTACGCGACGCGCTCGAATCCTGCCTGTCCGAGGACACCGACGAGGCAGCCGAGGCCGGGCTGCGAACCGCCGCCGCGCTGCACGAATTCTGGGTCCTTCGCGGAATGTACGGAGAAGGCCGAACCTGGCTCGACCGCGTTCTCGGCCACCCCCGCGCGCGATCGATACCCGACCGCATCAGTGCGCTACGCGCGGGCTGCGAGGTTGCCGCACCACAGGGGGATTTCCGAGCTGCCGCCGCCTTTCTGGAGGAGGGGCGGCTGCTTGCCGAACAGGCATCGACCCCCGCCATCGAAGGACAGCTCGCCTACGCTGCCGCCATCGTCGCACTCGCCGGCGGCGCGGCGGTCGAGGCGTCCTCCTTCCTGGAACGAGCTGTCGCACTGCTCAGCTCGGACCCGACTGGAGAGCTCTACATCAGTGCGCTGACCATCCTTGCCTGGTCATACGAACTGCGCGGCCACATGGACCGAGCGACCGAGCATTACCGCCGAGTACTCTCCATCACCGAAGGGCAGGGCGAATTGCTCTATCGTTCTGTTGCGTTGCGTGGCTTGGGTGTTTCCGCATGGCTGCAAGGCGAACTGGACCGTGCCCAACGGTTGCTCGAGGCGGCATTGCGAATCAACCGGCGACCGAATAGTCCGGTGTTCACCGCGTTCAGTCTCGAGGCGCTGGCCTGGATTGCCGCCGACCAGGGCAATGCCGAGCGCGCGGCCGTGCTTATGGGGGCAGCCCAGGGAAAATGGCTGGTGAGCAACAGTGTGCGGGCCGTCCTGCGGAATATGTCGCGCTTTCACGAGGAATGCGATCGGACGACGCGTCAGACTCTCGGCGCTCGCAGATTCGATGGGGCCCTTCGGCAAGGCCGGGAGATGAGTATGGATGCCGCGATCGCATACGCGCTCGGGGAACAACCCGTCGAGGCGGCTCCGGCGTCGGAGGCTTCCACGAAATTGACCAAACGTGAGCGGCAGGTCGCCGACCTCATCGCCCAAGGACTCACCAACAGGCAGATCGCCGCCGAGCTGGTGATCGCGCAACGTACCGCCGAAGGTCACGTCGAACACATCCTGACCAAGCTCGGATTCAACTCCCGCGCTCAGATCGCGGCCTGGACAGCGGAGCAAACCAAACAGTACTGATACTTGCGTTAACCGACAGTACCTGGACCGTACCGCCGATTTCCGCGCGGCAGGTGACCTGGTCTGCGGCGGCGGAATCGACCCCGAGGCGCATCCCACTACGGCGATTTCATCAGTGCCGCAGTGGGATTCAGGGCTGCGCATTTCTAGTCTGGTGAGTTCGGGCCGCCGTCGCTGCCCTGCCGAACGCACGCCGGTCCGCTAGTTTGGTGGTCGATACCCGTTCGGCGATCAGGAGATGCGATGGAGCTCAAAGCGGTGCTGGGGCCTGTTGCGCGCGGATTCAACGCGGGCGTCATGGCGTTGACCAAGGCGCCATGGATCGGGCCCCGGGTGAGCCGGGCGATCACCGAGATCACTTACGTCGGCCGACGTTCCGGACACACCATCAGCACACCGGTGGGCTTTCGACGCTCTGGCGACGAGATCACCATCGCGGTCGGCATGCCGGACCAGAAGTCGTGGTGGCGCAACTTTCTCGGCGCGGGTGGCCCCATCTCGTTGAAGCTGGACGGCGCCGAACGATCCGGGCACGCCGTCGCCCGACGCGATGACAAGGGCCGCGTCAGCGTCATCGTGCACTTGAACGAGGTCGGTTAGCCCGCAGCAACGGTGTTCTCCGCGGTCGCGAACGCTGGCACGAACCCGTGATTCAAGGACGTTCGTAGAAGGCATCTATGCGGGCTCGGGCGAGGGACCGTCCGGCCGTGCGGTTTCGCGGATGTTGGTGGTCGAGTTCGCGCGATTCTGCACCGGCACAGGCCTGGTTGCCTGGTGAAGTCGGCCGAATACCTTTACCAGCGCACCGGCGGCGGTGCCATCGCGAGCTCCCCCCGTCGGGCGGCCCGCCACCCCCGCTGTCCGGAGTCGATGGCACGCCGGATCCTGCGCACAGTCGGTACCTGTGTGAGCAGGTGTAGCTGATATCGCCACGGCATTTGTGGTCCGTGCCGAGCCGCCATCGCATAGGCGAACTGCACGGCGCTGCGGTCGAGATACCGGTCGGCGTGTTCGAACCAGATCATGCTGGTACGGGCGGCGGCCTGGATCGGGCGCAGCGCAGCGCGCCGCTGCGCATCGTAGTTCTCCAGCGCGTCGGCGACCTCGGCATGCTCGTACAGATTCTGTGCGAGCACGACGGCGTCGACGATTGCCAACCGGGTGCCCGAACCGATGGTGAAGTGCGTCGTGTGCGCTGCATCGCCGAGCAGCGCCACGTTGTCGTGATACCAGGTCTTGTTGGTTATCTCGGGAAAGCGGCTCCACCTTGCGAACTCGCCTCGTGTCTTGCTGATCAACGAGTGACCGTCGAGAAGGCGCGCGAATATGTTCTCCAGAACACGCAAGTTCTCCAGGTTGTCCAAGGAATCGAATCCCAGTCCATGCCAAGTCTGCGGTTGGCACTCAACGATGCAGGTGCTGATTTTTTCGGCAACCGAAGGGTAGGCATGGAACCAGATCCAACCGGCCGAGGTGTGTTCGAAGGCGAAGGTAAATCGGGTGAAGACCTTGTCCGTCCCGAGCCAGATATATCGATTCTCGCCGAGTGTGACGGACGTGCCGAAACGGTGATTACCCAGCTGCCGTACCCGGCTGTTCGCGCCGTCGGAGGCGACGATGAGATCGGTGTCGTCGAAGCCGGACAGATCGTGGACCTCTCGCCCGTGCTGGACATCGACGCCCAGGTCGCACGCCCGTCGGGAAAGTACGTCGAGCAGTGCCGCGCGCCCCGTGCTGAACCCGTAGCCCCCGAAATGTGCGGTCTGGTCGTCGCGCACATGGATTGCCTGTTCACGCCATAGGACCGACTCGGCACGCACCGCCTGGGCGCTGTCGGGGTCATTCCGATACAGAATGTCGAGCAGGTCGTCCCAATACACGACGCCCCAGCCATAGGTGGACCCGGGAGGATCACGGTCGATCACCGTGATGTCATGGGCCGGGTCGCGCCGCTTCATCGAAATAGCGAAGTACAAACCGGCCGGCCCGCCACCGACACACACGATCTTCATCTCGTCACCAGCTCCAGCCCGGTCGGTCGAACCTGGCTTCACATGATCGGTACTCGATGCAACCGAGCCCGGCACGCTGTGCGTGTCCGGGCTCGGTCACCGGCGCTAGAAGCTGCCCCAGCCGCCGAACGGGTTCCACCAGCCGGGATTCCATCCCCAACCGCCGCCGTTACCCCAACCCCAACCCCCGCCACCCCAACCCCCGCCCCAGCCACCCCAACCGCCGCCGTGACCCCAGCCACCCCAACCCCCGCCCCAGCCACCCCAACCGCCGCCGTGACCCCAGCCACCCCAGCCGCCGCCGTGACCCCAGCCGCCGCCGTGGCCCCAGCCGCCGCCGTGACCCCAGCCTGGGCCGTCGACGAGTTGGGTTGCAGACGTGGGTGTCGTTGCGCGCGCGGTAGGCGCTTGCGCCGCGGCTGCGACGACCGGAATCGCGGCAACTGCGGCTATACCGGCGGCAGCCGCCAACCGGGCGAACTTCGTGTGTGAATTCTTTCTTTCGGTCATGATAGGGCTCCAAATGCTGTCCCGACCTGCTCGAATTCTACGCGGTTTCGCCGAACTCCATAAGTCGCCGCGTTGACCCATCTATAATTCCCGCCACATTCCCCACCGGTGCCCGATCCCAGGATGCGCGTACTCCGTGGCGGAGGGAGCCGGTGGTGAAGGTCGCAAAAGGGTCGTCGTGCGCCAAATGCCTTGGTAGGTACCGGAATTCTTCACCGGCAACCCGATCCAGACTGTCGATGTTCGGACATGCCGCCGGTTGCCGGCCGCAACGCGTATCCCGGCGCTTGGCTTACCAGCACGGTGGCCGGCGAGCGGGGCAGCCGATCCGGCTCGAGGAGCTTGCGCAAGTGCGAAATGTAGGCCTGCAACGCGCCGAGTGCGCGCGGCGGCGGCTCACCGCGCCAGAGATCGTCGATCAGCCGGTCGATCGGGACGACCGCGCCGCGGGCCACGATCAGAAGGGCGAGCACACCGCGCCGGCGTGGGCCGCCCAGATCGACGCTGCCGCGCTCCGTCTGCGCGGCCAGCGAGCCGAGCACCTGAATCCGCACCATGAGCGGCCAAGTCTATTGCAAGTGCGCTACAAGCGGATCGACACACAGTGAGAACCATGAACACCCAGACCATCGAACGCCCCGATACCGCTGACATGGTGCTTGTCCACCGCGCCTTCCGCCGCCACTTCGACGCGCTGCCCGGTCTCGTCGGCGGTGTCGCCGACGGCGACACCGCCCCCGCGGGCCGCATCGTCGAGTTCCTTACCGAACTCGATACCGGCCTGCATCACCACCACGCAGCCGAGGACGAGTTGATGTGGCCATTGCTGCTCGGGCGGGCGAAGACCGATGGCGCACTGATTCTGCGGATGGAGGAACAGCATGAGCGAATCGCCGAACTGATCGCCCGCGCGGGCCGACAGCGCCGAGGAATTCGCCGCATCGACGCATCCTGAAGCGCGCAGGCATCTCGCGGCCACGCTGTCGTCGCTCGCCGCCGCTCTCGACGAGCATATGGCCGAGGAGGAGGCACTCATCCTGCCGCTCGCCGGACGCGTCATGACCGCCGGCGAATGGGCGGCACTCGGCGAACGGGGCCGCGCCGCCGTGCCCAAGGACCGGCAGTTGGTCTTCCTAGGATTCATCCTGCAAGGGGTACCGCACGCCGAACGCCGAAAGTTCCTCGCCGACATGCCGTTCGCCGCCGGACTCGCCTGGCGCCTGCTCGGCCGCCGCGCCTTCGCCAAGGAGTACCGCTCCATCTATGGGACAGATCCCGAATAGATCTTCGCGCGGACTGGGCGCCTACAGCCCGATGATCATCGGGCTAAGCGGTCTGGGGCGCCCAACTGCTGGTGAAAGCGATGCCCCGGAGTTTCTGGTAGCCCAGCGGCGATTGGATACTGCGTTCCAGAAGGGTTTGAGCGCGATGGTGGCGCCGGTGGATGTGCCAGCGCCAACCGGCGGAACACTTACGAGCGACCACACGTAACTGGGTGGCCCGCGGATGGTGCTGGCCCACCCGTTTGCGCAGGGGTACCTGTGAGCTCCGGCCATCCGGCGGCGCGGGCCGCCTCGGCGTTGGCCGTGTTGATGTGATCGTGCGCACTCATGTAGTCGATGGTGCGTCAGAGCACCGACAGAGTTGGTTCCCGTCATGCATGGCGGGGGGATTGCCCAGGGTATTTACTAAAGAGGACGGCCGAGTTCTCCGAGGCTCGCCGATGGCCGTTCGAGGTATGTATGCCGGTATGGCGACTACGCGAGTTCCGTGACGAAGATCTGGATCAGGGGATCCAGATCTGGGAGCAGAGCCGTGTGCCTGGTGTCGGCGAGCCGGTCTTCGCGCTGGCGGAGGTGATGGCGGCTGCGCGCGCGGGGCAGTCGGCGGTAGTGGCCGAGGTCGGCGGCGAGATGGTCGGGATGGCGGTCGCCCAGACCTATGGCGAGCGGGCCTGGGTCCTGCTGGTGGCGCTGGCGGCAAGGTGGCGGCGGCGCGGTATCGGCAGTGCCCTGCTTGCCGAACTGGAGCGGCGGCTGCGGTCCAACGGTGTGCGGCGGATCTGCACGCTCGTACCCGAGGGCGCCACTGGATCTGTGGCGTTCGAGAATTCCGGGTACTTGCGCCGCGCCGGCCTGGTCTACTACGAGCTGCTGGAACCGTTGGCCCCCGCGCAGTCCACCCTGCTGACCGAACTGGGCGGGCGGCTGCTTCCACCGGGACTGTGGCAGTCGATGGCTGGGATGGACCGAGAGAAGGGGATCATCGAACGCCGGGTCGTGTTGCCTTTGGAGAATCCCGATATGGCCGAACGTTATCGGGTTTTGCCACCCAAGAGCGTCATCCTGTTCGGGCCGCCGGGGACCGGCAAGACCAGCTTCGCGAAAGCGGTTGCGTCCCGACTCGGCTGGCCGTTCGTCGAATTGTTTCCCTCCCGGTTGGCCGCCGCGGGGGCGGGCGGGCTCGCGGCGTCATTGCGCGAGGTATTCGCCGACCTGGCCGAACTCGACGAGCTGCTGCTGTTCATCGATGAGGTGGAGGAGATCGCGGGCACGCGGTCGGGCACGGCGACAAGCCCTGCGCACGGAGTCACCAACGAGCTGCTCAAGCTGATACCGACGTTCCGGGAAAACTACAGTCGCCTGCTGATCTGCGCGACGAACTCGGTCCGCTCATTGGACTCGGCATTCCTGCGGCCCGGTCGATTCGACTATGTGATTCCGGTCGGCCCGCCGGACACACTGGCACGGAACGCGATCTGGCGACGATATCTCGGCCCCGCTGCCGAAACCATCGACCTCGACCGTTTGGTGTGCGCCACAGCGCAATTCACCCCCGCCGACATCGAATATGCGGCCCGTGCAGGCGCGCAGTCCGCGTTCGAACGCGCAATGCGCGACGACACACGCGTACCCGCGACCACCGAGGACTACCTGACCGCCGTCGCCGATACCCGCCCGACCCTGACACCGGAAATCCTGAGCGCGTTCGAGCAGGACCAGCAGGACTACACCCGACTGTGAGAAGCCGACATCAGGTAGCCAATTCAGCTGTTGCTCAATTTGTTTCGATGGTTCGGGTCGGCCGGGGCGGGGACCGCGCCGGGTAGATCGGACCCGAAATTCACCGGTCCACACTTGATGCAAACCGCCGCTGGCGCGATCGCTGATCATCATCAGCGATCGGCGGCTACACCACATCTACAAAGGAGCCGGATAGAACTTCCTCGACGACCTCGAGGGCACCACCAGCCACCGCACGCGACGGCTGGGCATCATCACCTACGGGTTCACCATGGCCCGATACGCCAAGATGTAGTCGGGCAGGGGGGTGCATGGGACTTGATGAGTGCGGTCAGCAGCGGCCCCGCAGGATCAAGTCGCCGTCGAGTGTTTCGTCGTAGCTGTGCAGGGACTGTGGTGCCCCATGTGCTTCGGCGGGCTCGCCTGCGGGTGAAGAACTCCGAGGTTCGGGATGGCGGCGGCTTGTTCGGCCGCGGAAATCATCGCCGGGCCCGAGTCTGTAGGGGCAGTTGGATCCGGGCACCGAACGACGCGCGGACAAGTGCCGCCGGTCGGGGCACGATCTTTGATGAGGTTGGAATCTGGTCGGCTCCTGTGTGTGCAAGGGCACTCGCACACAGAGCACGGATTTCTGTCACGTTGACGTGAATCCGTGCGCAAGAGGGGAATCGATCACCGATCCGCAACAATATTGGTGCAGATGTGTGCACGAGTGGTTCTATTGTGCTTTGCTGAAGCGTAGTACAGGCTCGGCGGTAACGCACTGATGTCTGTATTCCATTGAGCTGCAATGATTTTCAGTACTTCAGTGGAAGTAGCTGGATGGGAGACCGTCGTCGTATTCTGACGATTGGTTCGGCTTTGGTCCTGTACCCGGTCGCAAACATGTTGCGGTATGGGCGAAATCGTGGACCGGACGCTGTCCGGGTGGTGCCGTGAATCTCTCGATAAGTCCGAAGACTTACGAAATCCAGGACGAATCAAGCTATCCGATGTGTTTCGACTGAACGCTGTGCGTCTGTTTTCGACTGAGTGTTTTGCTTTCCCCTGCGGGATGCAAAGGGCTAGGCGCGCAGTCGGTATCGCGTCATCATGCATTCGTCCTCGTGGTCGATGAGGTGGCAATGCCAGACGTAGCCCTGCATCATCATGTGGTGGCCGGTGTGGAACACCGCGTCGGGATCGAAGCCCAGCTCGTCGGCGGTGGGGAAGGTGATCGATACTCGCGTGACCATGCCGGCCGGGCAGATGACGGTATCTTTGGCGCCGGTTTCCCACGGATGCGGCGGTTCGGGGGCGCCGTTGAGGAATTGGTCCGGCTCGGGCGCCCAGAACGTGCCTATCGGAGGCGCCGGATTCGCCGCGAGATATCCGACGGCATCGAGTGGTTGGCGATCGAGGATGCGCATGTGAACCAGGTGTAGGTGCATCGGATGGGAGTCGGGGGAGACGTTGACGAATTCCCAGATTTCGGTGCTGCCCTGCCGTGGTTCGGGTATCGGATCGTCGTGGTAGCACAGGTTGTTCATGACGTTGGTGAAAGGCGGCCACGTCGTCGCCGGCCACTGGCTGAGGGTAACGATGCGGCGCCGGTCCGCGGTGTGCACGAGTGGCAGAGCGGGAGACTGTTTCTGCCCGCCTCGCAGTGTGACCGGCGGTGCGGCGGTGAAGCCTGTGGTTCCAGTGCCGATGAACCGCATAAGACTGCTGATGGTCTGGGCGCCGATGATTTCGGCTTCACCCCGTGGATACTCGTACGTGTTCATCAACTCGACGGTGTCGCCCGCGCCGAGACCGGTGAAGTCGGCGACGATGTCGAGCCGTTCGCCCGGCGCGATCGCTGCTTCGTCGATGTACGCGGGTTCATCGAGTAGACCGCTGTCATTGCCGATGACCCAGAACCGAGTCCGGCTGGAGAACGAGAGCTGGTATTCGCGGAAGTTGGATGCGTTGAGTACACGGAACCGGTACATGCCGCGCGCCACCGACAAACGGGGATGGACCACACCGTTGACTGTGATCAGGTCGCCGAACATGCCGCCTTCCCAGCGGCCCTCTTGAATCCAGCGCACGGTCTTGAAGCGCAGTGAGCCGTCCTCGTTGAAACGGCGGTCGGCAATCGCCAGCGGTATTTCGAACTCGCCGCTGGGCAGTCCGAGGGTGTTGGCGGCGGTGCCGGTGTCGTACTCGTTGCGCAGCAGATAGAAGGCGGCCAGGCCTGCTACCACGTTCAGGCGGGTGATGCCCATCGCGTGGTCGTGGTACCAGAGAGTGGCGGCGTCTTGGCGATTGTGGTGGCGGTAGATTTTCGTTTCGCCGGGGCGGAAGGTGTCTTCGGGGTGACCGTCCATGTCCGGTGGGGTGACCGCGCCGTGCAGGTGCACCGCGACGCGGGGTGCGACCCGGTCCTGGTCGGTGGTTCCGTCCAGCGCGGTGTCGACCTCGCTCGCGAACAGATGTGCGCCGAGGGTATTGGTGAAGGTCAGCTCGATCGCCTCGCCGACCTGCGCTTCGATAGTTGGTCCGAGGTAGGGTGCATCGCCGTACGACCAGGTCTGGGCGACACCGAGATCGCGGTGAAAGCGGTGGGTGCCGGCGCCGACAGTCAGGGTCTGGTTGCCGCGCACGACAGCTGGGACGGGCAACTCGTCGACGAACGGCTCTACCCTGGGTGAGGGCGGCGCGTCGACGTCGACTGTTGGTTCTGGTTGCGGGACAAGAGGATCCGCCCCTGAGCCCGCTGCGCGGGTCGCCATCCATCCGCCGGTCGCCGCTGCGGCGGTCGCGGCCAGAAGACGTCGACGTCCCAGGTGGTAGCGCTGGCTGGTCACGAAGTCTCCTCGGTGCGGTGGTGAGCGGCACGGGTGGGTGCCGTGGGGTCGGCGACGAGAAGCGCGGGCCGGGCGAACCGCGACCGGGCGGCGCGGGGAATGAGCAGGCAGGACGAGCTGGCTTCTCGAACTCGAGCCATGCCGGGTTCCGGAGACTGTGCGCTGAGCATAATAAGGGTCACAGTGTGACCGTTATTACGGTAGGTGTCAAACCGGGCGAACCCTGGACGTTCGGGAAGAAGGAGCCGCTGGTCCGAGCTGTGACGGCGCGAGTGTGGCGCATGCGAGGTGGGGGAGTACGCCGCGGCGAACCTCGAGCACAGAATTGAGGACCGAATCCGTGGCCTTATCGGATTCGGTCCCCATCTCCGTTGCCTACGGCCTCATGGCCGTCGGTATTTCACGTGACGGGTTCGGATCGGGGAGTTGTGTGGGGGGTACCGGATTTGCGGCCGATGAAGGGGTGGATGAGACAGCGGCTACTGAACTCAGTGCGGTTTCTTTCGCTGATTCGTCGACTTCTTTCGCGGTGTCGGACGGCGGGGCTGCCTTGGTCTTCTTGCGTGCCCACCGGCGCATGATCGGCTTGTCCACCAGGTGGTAGAGCGCGGCCGCCAGTGGTAGCTGAATGACGAAGGTCAAGGCGGTGATGAACAGATAGCCCTGGAAACCCCAGCTGTGTCCAGCAATGATGTTGCGCTGCAAGAACAGCTGGACGGGATATCCCACCATGTAGAACGCGAAAGATACGTCGCCCAACCATACTCCGAGCCTGCTGCTGTATATGCCCTTGATGCCGCGGAGATCCCGCGCCGCATAGGTCGCGATGAGTGCTGCGAGGGGCAGCATCATCACTATGGATGTCTTGAACGCCATCGGTACGTAATAGGTCAGCGCGTAGGCCCCGGCGCAGGCGACCAGCGGCCAGCCGAGGTTGGTGTTGCGCCACATTCCCGATTTCACCAGGCGGCAGAACATGACGCCGACAAAGAATTCCAGCAGGCGGGTGGGCGGGAATTGGTAGGACAGCCATGCGCTGGTCGGCATCGTAAATGTTCCTGAACTACCGCCCGACCCGGGGGACATGGGCATACCAGGGGACGCGGACATGGCGGCCGAATAATCGTAGCCCGACCAGGTTATGTCCGGCGATTTCTGCAGGGGTGGATACATCGACGTCATGCTCGAAATGTCGAAGGGAGGATAGGCGAAATGGATTATCAGGTGTATCGCCAGCAGGATTCCGGAGAGAATTCCGATGGTCCACCAGATCGCTCGTCCGCGGATCCGGTTGACGAGCGGCACCAGGAATGGGAAGAGGAAGTAGAACAGCATTTCGGAGCAGAGGCTCCACGACGGGCTGTTCAATTCCGCACTGGTGCCCCAATCCTGCGACCAGGTATGGATAAGCAGGAAGTTCGGGATCTGACCGGCCAGTTCGGCGAGTGGGAAACCGAGCAGGACCACTACGATGAGGGCGGTGATCAGATGCGACGGAAAGATTTTGAATACCCGTCGCCGAAGAAATGCGCGGATGGTGTCCTTGGCGCTGTCGTATGACCAGTCGATGATGAATCCCGACAACAGGAAGAAAAATGCGACGCCGGTTGCGCCGAGTTGCAGCGGGACCACGTCCGACAGCTTTTTCGAGGCGTCCGAGGTCGAGAACGGAAATAGTTGGACCAGAAATCCCGAGTGCAAGAGAAATACCGCGAAGGCGGCAATAAATCTCAACCCGGTAAGGGAAGGTAGCGCGGGTAAACGGCCTTTCGTGGAAGCTATTTCCACAGCGGGTGCAGACATGGAAAGGTAACCACCTCTCGGGCGGGAGTGTAGTCGGTGAAATGTGGTGACACGTCGATTCGCCGCTGAGTGAAGTCCGGCTCGGTGTCCGTTCTCAGGCTAAGTCAAACTTGCATACCTCGGCAAGTTTGCACAGCCTGGCAAAATGCTAAGAGTCTGCTCCGGGTTGGTTCAGAGCAGGTCGCAGGCGCTCGAACGCCTCGCGCAGCAGCTCCTCGAAGTCGCGCCCGGATCCCTTGTCCGCCAACGCTACTGCGGCTTCGACCGCCGCCTCCGAAGCCGCGACCACGAGCATCGGATACAGATCGGTGGCGGCGTCGGTGCCGGTTCGCCGCGCGACGACCTGCGCCAGCCGCTGCTTATCGTCCATGCGGGCGAGGGTGTACCTGGCCATCATGGCGGGCGTCGATTCGACGGTCCGAATCATGGCGGTGACTCCATCGATGCCACCGGGTACCGCTTCGAACATTTCGAGAGTGACGGCCAGCAGCGCGTCCCACGCACCCTCCTCGGCGGGCCGGGTGGCCAGTGCCGAGACCATGTCGTCGAAGCTGCTGCGGACGGCGTGCTCGACGGCTGCTTCCTTGCTCGTGAAGTAGTTGTGAAAGGTGCGGACCGAGACGTCGGCGGCTTCGGCGATAGCGTCGATCGTGACCTTGTCCAAACCGATCTCGTTAGTCAGTGCCGCGGCGGCCTGGGCGATCGCGGTGCGGGTGGCAGCCTTCTTCCGTTCCCGCAACCCCGGTCGTGTACTCATTTCTCCCAGCTTAAGGCCGTTGCCAGGCGCTCGGATGCGCGGCGCGCGATCCCGCGTGGCGAGTTCTGTCCAACACAGTTGTACTGCATATGCAGTATTGCCAATAGCCTGCATGTGCACGATGTCGACTACGGATCCGCCCAGCGACGATCGACGTCGTGGCTGAATTCCTCGACCGACTGGGTCGGTTCTGCTTCGAAAAGCGGCGTATGGTCGTGCTGCTCTGGGTGGGTTTGCCGGCCGCGCTGGTGTTCGGCGCGGCAAGAGCCCCCGAGGCGGCCGAGAGCGAGATGTCGATTGCCGGCACGGAATCGCAGCAGGCTTTCGACCTGCTCGATCAACGGTTCCCGGGGGCAAATCCGATGGCGCCGACGCGCACATCGTTTTCGTGGCGCCGCCGGGTCAGCAGATCACTGCCGCCGGGAACCAGGCCGCGGTCGAAAAGGTGGTGGCCGATGTCGCACATGGCCCCCAGGTGGCGAACGCGCTCAACCCCTTTCGAGTAGGTGCGATCAGTAAGGACGGGATGATGGGTGTCGGCCTCGCCGCGGCGGTCTTCTTCGACGCGTTCATCGTGCGGATGACCATCGTCCCGGCCGTGCTGGCACTGCTCGGCGACAAGGCGTGGTGGCTGCCGCGTCGGCTGCAGCAGATCTTGCCGCACGTGGATGTCGAGGGCGAGCGCTTACGTCATCTCGATGTGCCCGAATTGGCCCCCACCCGCGTTTGAGCTGACCGGCGAGCGGTAGGCCACTGCCGGGTGGCCTACCGCATTCGCCTGGTTCAGCGGATTACCTCCGACACGACGACATGGAGATGGTCGGCGTCGCGGGAACCGGCAGACAGGCTCTGGAAGTCGTACGAGCCACGAAACCCGATGTCGCACTGATGGATATCCGCATGCCCGAACTCGACGGACTCGCCGCCACCCAGGAGATCTGCCGCGACGAGTCCCTGGCCACGCGCATCCTCGTCCTCACCACCTTCGAACTCGACGAGTACGTCGCGCGAGCCCTGCGCGCCGGTGCCGGCGGCTTCCTCGGCAAAGATGTCGGACCGCAGGAACTGCTCAGCGCCATCCGCGCGATCGCCGCCGGAGACACCCTGCTCTCCCCAACTGCCACAAAGGCTCTCATCGCCCGCTTCCTCACGCACCCTGAACAGCACACCGCACCCGCCGAATCTCTCGACGTGCTCACCGCGCGCGAACGCGAGGTCGTCGTGCAGGTGGCGCAGGGATTGTCCAACGACGAGATCGCCGAGCGAATGTATGTGAGCCCGTTGACTATTCGCACCCACGTTCAGCGTGCCATGACAAAACTCGGCGCTCGGCATCGCGCACAACTCGTGGTCATCGCATTCCAGACAGGTCTGGTACGCGTCGAACCGCGAGGCTGAGGTCTGATCACTTCGTACCTGCGGTGAGAGCGCCGCATAGTATTGACGAAATCGTCATCAAAGGTCGCCGGCTCGATGGCTGCAGACCAGGAAGGAGCGTGCGTGCCGATGACCTCGGCGTCCAGTGGTCTACTGCAGTGGGTGCGAGAGCTCGCCCCGGCGGATCCGGCGGCGCTGCGTCGCTCGATGCTGCCGCCGGAGAAGGTCGCGGAGTTCGCCGCCCAGGTAGGGACCGGTGCTGCCGGGTACGCCGTTGAGCTCGGTCAGGCGATGGCGGCACATATCCTGGTCGAGATCCCCGAGCTGGATGTGGACGGCATCGTGCAGATGGTGCGCGGCGGCTGCGAAGCGGTGGCGTTGGAAGCCGTCGGGGCGATCGCGGGTGTCAAGGACTTCACGGTCGAGGCTGCCCCTGGCGTCTTGCTGGGACCCGCCGAGGTGGTGAGCCGCGGCGTCGGCATCGAACATATGCTGCGCAGCATTCAGGTGGGCCATTCGATGGTCGTCGAGTACATCCTCGACGTCGCCGAACAACTCGTGCCCGCACCGCAACGGTTCGCGGAAATGCGGCGTATCACCGCACTGTCGTTCGGCATCGCCGATCGGCTCACGAGCGAGATGGCACAGGCATACGGCGATGCGCATGAGGCGTGGGTGGCGAGTTCGGCCGCGGCGCGGATGGAGCTGATCCAGGAGATCCTGCGCGGTGACCCGGTGCCGTTCGATCGGGCATTGCGCCTGCTGGGCTATGACCTGACCAGGCAGCATCTCGCTGTGATCGGTTGGTCCGACGAGCATGTCCCCATTGGTGCAACGCGGCTCGAAGACATGGCCGCAGGCTTGCTGGAATCGGCTGGATGCTCGTCGACGCTGGTGATACCGGTTGGAGGTCGCCGGGTGTGGGCGTGGGGTGCGAGCGTTCGCCGACCTCCGGCCATACCCGACCCGGCACAGCAGCAGCCGGCGGACGGTGTCCGCGTGGCGGTGGGCTTGCCGGCTGCGGGCGTTCGAGGGTTCGTCACCAGCCATCAACAGGCATTGGAGGTCGCCCACGTGGGCATGCTGGGTTCCGGCGAGCGCTGGCTGTTCGATTACGGCGAGCTCGATCTGGTCGCGATGCTCGGTAGCCGTTCGGACCGGGCCCGCGAATTCGTGCTCCGTGAGCTGGGTGCGCTGGCGGATCGGGGGGAGGCCACGGCTGTTCTTCGCGCGACGCTCAAGTGCTATCTCGATGTCGAACGCAGCCTCAGCGCGGCTGCGGAAAGGCTGCACGTAGCACGGAACACCGTCGCCTACCGCGTGCAGCGTGCGGAACAAATGCGAGGTCGCAAGATCGGTGATCGGCGCATGCAGTTGCAAGCCGCGCTCGCGCTGGCCGAGGAGTTGGGTGCGGTGGTTCTCGACGATGAGTGACCGGTCGCCATGCTGACTGCGGCTCTGCCTGTTGTATGGGTTCGGGTCCAAAGTGCCGACGAGTCTTTGCATGGCAGTCCAAGCGCCTCAGGGGCGCCCCGGGGTTGGCTGATGGGTATTACATATCCGTGTCCGGCACCGCTTCGGCGGAACATCGGTGCCCCTTTCGGGAGACCTGGTTGTCCGTGAATCCGGCGGCCGAGGCCCTCGAACGCATCGAGCAACGCGGTCGACCGAGAGGACAAGACACCATGACTCATGAGGCCACCCCGAATTCCACCAACCCGGCCGCACCCGACCTACTGGCCCACTGGGTGGTCAAGACCGCCCGAAGCAAAGAGATGATCGCTTGGTACGGCGCGGTTTTCGGAGCCCGCGTCGTGCATGAGGACAAGCAGATCGCATTCCTGGTCTGGGACCACGAAAGCCACCGCCTCGCGCTGATCAAAGTGCCGCGGGTGCTGCGCTACCTGTTTCCGCTGGCGCGTTTCCGCCGCAAGTTCTACGGAGTCGACCATCTGGCACTCACTTTCGGCTCCCTGGAACGTCTCCTGGTGAATTACGAACGCTTGAAGAAGATCGGGATCCGCCCGGTCTGGTCCATCAACCACGGACCGACCACCTCGCTGTATTACGAAGACCCCGACGGCATTCGACTGGAGTTCCAGACCGAGAACTTCGCCACGGCCGCCGCCACAGCCGACTACTTGGCCGGTAGTGCCTTCGCCGCCAACCCGGTCGGCGTCGAATTCGACCCCGATTACCTTCTGGAGCGACTGCGTTCCGGCGACGACCCCTCGACGCTGCTCGAACAGGGGGCAGGCACCCGTCCCGGTACGACATCGCGCAGCAACAAGACGACCATCACATGGAAGACGTTGTAGTCACGACGCCTTGGTGCTCGGGCGCCCGATTTCAACGCTCGGGTGCCGCGACCGGCGGAGTGGCCGCGTTGTCCAGGGGGTTCGATGGGCGCCCGTCGCCGGTCAGCAGATGGCGGCGCTCCGAACACACCGCGAAGTAGAACCGACTGCTACGCATCGAAGCCGAGCGCGGCCGAGCCGAGTACGCCGGAACATCCGGGCTCGCACCTCAGTTCGCGACCGGTGTATAGCGGCGAGGGCGCTTATGGTGCGACGCCTTCCTCGCCGGTGGAGATCACTGAGCCGCTGACCGTCTGCTCCAGCTCTACTGCGGCGGTAGTGGCGTCGGCCATGGTGCGCCAGACCACGTGCCCGTCGGGCCGGACCAGCACGGCGCCGTGTTCGCCGACCTCGAACAGGTCGAGCACCTGTTGCCGGTTCGAGGCAATCGCGGCGTCCAGACCCACCACCGTGACGGGCATCGTGGTGGGGACGGTGGTACGCCAGGCCTGTGGGGCGGGTGTGAACAGGGTGTAGTCACGCAGGTCGAGCAGGTCGTGTGTGGATACGGCGTCGCCGGCACCGGCCAGCCACGTGTGCGGTACGCGGGCACCGGGCCATGTCGTCGGCACGTAGTCCACCACGCCGTCGTCGTTCATCGGCTGCGGCGTCGGCTCGGTCCGGATGAGCGCCCCCGAGTAGGCGTAGCCGAATTCGAGTCCGGTGGAGGCGAAATGCTGTAACTGGGCCGGTATTCGGGATCCGACCGTGGCGCGTCGGTCGCGCGCCGCGGCGCTGTCGCCCAGCAGTTTCGCGGTCGGCCGCATCGCCAGGTTCATCATGGCGTCAGCGATGCGCTCCACGATCCCCGCCGAGCGGCGATCGACGGCAGGATGGGCGAAAGCGCGGGTTACCCGGGCGAGAGCGCGGTTGCCCGGGGCCAGCCCAGCCATGACCTCGTCGAGCAGGAAGTGGTTCTCGACGCTTTGTTCGGCGAACCGTTCCACGACAGGTCGCCGTTCCGGCTCGTAGCTGTCCAGTAGCGCGGTCGGCGCGCGATCTTCGAGAATGGCGGCGAGTTTCCAGGCAAGATTGTGCGCGTCCTGCACGCCGCTGTTGAGACCGAAACCGCCGGTGTGCGGAAACCGGTGGGCGGCGTCACCTGCGAGGATCACGTTGGCACGGGTGAAGGTCTCGGCGGTTTGGCTGGTCATCGTCCAGGTGCCGGTGGAATGCATTTGGAAGGGGACGTCGTGTCCGATCACTCGCGGTAGCGTCCGGGCCCAGAACGCGCGGCCGTCACGAGCGATCTCCTGGTGCTCGCTCAGGAACGGGGTCATGAGCACGTAGTCGTCGTCGGCGTGTGCTATCAGCACCCCGCACAGCGCGGGGGAGTAGATCCAGCTCAGCAGTGGGCGGATGCCGTCGGTGAACAGCTCGGCGTTGAAGAAGACGCTGCCCATGTTGGCCAGCACCGGCCCGCGCATCGCGATACCCGAAGCCGCACGCACCGCACTGTTGGCGCCGTCGGTGCCGACCATGAATCGCGAGGAAATCTCGGTCGTGCCGCCGCGCGGACCGGCCACATGCGCCGTGGTATGCGATGGCGTCATCGTCACGTCGCGAACTTCGACGCCGCGACGGAAGTCGACATGTGGATCCGCTTCGATGGCATCCCAGAGCACCGGCATGAGCTGGTGTTGGCCGATGTGCGAGATGAGGTACCGGCTGTGGTTCTGCACGCGTTCCACCTGCTCAGGGAAGGCCAGCAGGTCGATGTCACCGAGTGGCGCGGCGTTCAGTTCACTGAACCAGCGGATCACACTGACCTGCTCGGCCGGTGGCGCCAGCGCGCTGATCTGCTTGGCCAGCTCCGGGGAGGCGTGGTGCCAGATTTCCTGGGACCGGGCATTGATGACATGCGCGGCCGGATGGTTCAACGGGTCGGTCCGGCGTTCCAGGACGGTGCTGGCGATGCCGTAGCGCGACAGCAGCAGCGCCAGAGTGCATCCGGTCGCGCCGGCGCCGACGATGGTTACCTCGGACACGGCGGCGCCTCGAGGTTGGCCGGTGGTGTGGTCTCGGACATCGCTCGTTCTCCGTGGTTTCTCGGTCAACGCACGGTGTTGCGCTGCGTGCCGAGGTCGAGTGCGCCATCGTCGGTGCGGATGGACGCCGTGACGATGTCTCCGGGCGCGAGGTAGGCGGGGTTGCGGGACTGCATCCGTATGAACAGGTCCCACTTCTTTGCCTCGGGCAGCAGTCCGGCGAGGCGCTGCACGATCGGCTTGGGCGGGTGGATGGCCACCCCGCCGGGGGTGCCGGTGAGCAACAAGTCACCCACCGCGAAGTCCTCCAGCAGAGAGAACTCCGTGAGAGTTTCCGCGGGTGTGAAGACCATGTCGCCGGCCAGCGCCATCTGCCGGGTCTCGCCGTTGACCGCGAGGCTGAGCCGCAGGTCCTTCCACCTGTGCACCTCGCCGGGGTCCGGCACGCAGAGGTAGGGACCGACCGGGCAGAAGGTGCGGTAGCTCTTGCCCTTGTAGTACTGCCCCTGGGACAGCTGAACATCCCGGGCGCTGACGTCGTTTCCGACGACGAAAGCCCCGACGTAGTCCTCGAGGTTCGCCGCGGACACGGTCACGGGGCCGGCGATCGCCTTGCCGATGACGATCCCCAGTTCGATCTCGTAGTCCAGCAGCCGTACGTGTGGCGGAGTGACGATGTCGTCGTGCGCACCGGTAAGCGATCCCGTGGACTTGGTGAAAAACAGGTTGAACGGTTGGTCGGGGTCCATTCCGGTCTCGGCCATGTGCGCTCGGTAGTTCGTGCCCTGGCAGTTGACCTTCGCTCCGGGCAGTGGGTTGAGCGCAGTGACGCTTGCCATCTCGATGCCGGGATCACCGGATTCCGTCAGCAGGCGTCGAGCTACCGCGGCGCCTTCCTGAAGCACCTCGGTGGGGGTCGGGTACTCGCCGGGCAGCGGCAGTACTCGCTCACCACGAACGACGCCCCAACCAGTGGCGCCCGATTCGGTGGAGTAGCGGAGGAGGTTGATGCTCACCCCACCGAGTCAACCCGCGCCGGCCGGCCCCGCGCTTGGACCGCGCGCCAAATCGAAGCCGTCGATTTGGACTCTGATGCAATATCGATCGGCGGCACTTGGGTCGTGCTGGACATGCGGTCGTCCAATGTGCTGGCCGACCGAGTGTGCTCACCGCGGCCTGCACTTCCTGGTCGCGCACGGCCAACACTTCGTCGTTCGGCCGCACGCTGTTCGCCGAGAAATTGAATCCGCTGGACCCACTAGATCCGGCCTCGGTCCGCGCCCACGTGGAATTCATCGCCGATATTGTCGTCGCGGGGTTGCGCGCCCGGGGCGCCTGCCCGACGCCTGACCCGGAAGACACCATCACCGAGACCGGAGTCCAAGCGTCGCAGAGTGTTTCGGGCAGAACCACGGTGTTCAGCTCGAACTCTCGGGTCCTACCCGCACCAAGACGACCCCGTGTGGCGGGATGTCGTGGGCGGTGATCGGGCCCGTTGTCGTTGTGGTCGTGTGTGCCCATGGATCGCGGACCCGGTATCGCTCTGACGGTGCGAGTCCCGTTGCCGCGGTGGTGGTTTCGATGGTGGCGGGACTATCGGTGTCGTTGAACAGTGCCACCCCGACGGAGCCGTCGCCGAGTGGTTTGACGATGATGCGATGGTCATCCGGCAAGGCGGCACCCTGCGCGTCCGTCGGGTCCTGGTCGATGGCTATGACCTCGCGATTGGTGAGGATGTCGCGGGTTTCGGCGGACATGGTCCGCACGTCGTTGCCAGCGATCAGTGGTGCGCCGAGCATGGCCCACAGCGTGAAGTGGGCGCGTTGTTCGGCGATGGTCAGACTGTCCTGTCGGCGGAGCAGGTCGAGCAACTGCGGGGAAATGCGGAAACCGGTACCGAGACGTGCGGCGTCCTCGGCGGACAACGCACCCTGTTTCGCCGCCATGGCGGGCATGCCGTCGGTGTGCGCGCCCAAGAACTCGGCCATGGTGATCCCGACGACCAGCATGTCCGGATCGCGACCCGTCTGACTTCCGTGCGCGATTGTCGTCGCGAATTCATCCATGACGCCGACGAATCCGCGGGTGTCGAAGTCGCCGATCTTCGTTGCCGGTAGATCATTGCGCCACAACGGGATCAGGTCGCCGGTGCTACGCGTCAGATCGGCGATCTGTGACCAGTCGTAGGTGGTGCCTGCGTCGGTGTCCTCGGAACTGTTGGGGTTGATGCTGTAGACCACCGCGCGGCCGGTGGCGCGCAACGCGTCTCGCATCGCGGTGAATACCCTGACCTGTTCGTTGTGGTCGGCGTCGGCGCGGCACCAGTCGTACTTGAGGTAATCCACACCCCATGTGGCGAATTGGCGCGCGTCCTGGTCCTCGTGGCCGAGGCCGGCTGTGGCGAGTGTCTGCCCGCAGGTCTGGTTGTAGGGACTGGAGTACAAACCCAGGGACATACCGCGGTCGTGGATGTAGTCGGCGAGTGCGGCGATGCCGTGCGGGAACTTGTCCGGATCGGCCTGTAGGTCGCCGTGCGAATCTCGCTGGGGTGCCGCCCAGCCGGCATCGAGATTGATATACCGGTAGCCGGCATCGCGCATACCGGAGGCGATCATGGCATCGACTGTTTCCCGGATTGTGTTCTCGTTCAATGGAATTCCGGAATTCCAGCTATTCCAGCCCATCGTCGGGGTGGGGACGGCGTCGGGCTCGGCCGGGGACGCGAGCGCCGGTGCCGCCGCCCCGGCCAGGACCGTAGCTGCAACAAATGCTGCGAAAGTCATTCGCCGCCGCATCACCGCTCCGATACTTCCAGGGAAACCCGCTGGTAGATGCCTGCGGTACTGCTGACCATGACTGTCTCCTCTCGGGTTGTGGGTCACATGTGGACCGTCGGCGTCTCCGAATCGCTTTGTTCGAGAACACCGCGGCGGTACAGCAGAGCGGTGACGACCATGCCGGCGACGAGGATGGCGGCCGACCACCAGTAGGCGGTGGCGTAGCTGGTGAGCTGAGCGTTGGTTAGTACATCGGGACCGACGGGGCCGTGGGATGCCAGGTAGTCGTTGGCTGCGCTGGTCGACATGGTGGTGAGGAACGCGGTTCCGATCGAGCCGCCCACCTGCTGTGCGGCATTCACGGTCGCGGACGCGGCACCGGAGTCGGCGGCCGCGACTCCGAGGGTGGCGGCGCTCATGGCCGGCGCCACGATCAAGCCCATACCGAAACCGGCGACGAACAGTGCGGGCAGCACGTGGGTGAGGAACGCGCTGCTCACGTCGAAGGTGGTCATCCACACGAGTGCGATCGCGACGATCGCCATACCGGGTGGCACGACGAGTTTGGGGGTGATCCGGGGGATCAGAACATTGTTGGCCACCATGGCGGCGATCATCAGACCCACGACCATCGGCATGAACGCCAGGCCGGTACGGATCGGTGTGTAGCCGAGATCGAGTTGCAGGTAGTAGGTGAAGTACAGGAAGATGCCGAACATCCCCGCGCCGCTGATGAAGATCGCGGCCAGCGAGGCGGCGCGGGTGCGGTCGGTCACGATTCGCAACGGCAGGACGGGGTGGTCGGTCTTGGTCTGCCACCACACGAAGCCTGCCAAAAGGACGGCGCTGGCCACCAGCAACCCCCAGGCCGACACGTCCGCCCAGCCGTCGGTCTGCGCGTTGGTACAGCCGTAGACGAGACTGAACAAACCTGTCGACACCAATGCGATGCCGGGCAAGTCGAGCCGTGCGGTGCGGTCGCGGCGGGTACGCGGGAGCATCACGACCGCGCCGACGGCGGCCACGAGCGCGAAGGCCAGGTTGACGAACAGCGTCCACCGCCAGGTCAATGTCTCGGTGAGCACACCGCCGAGCAGCAGCCCGATCGCGCTACCCGCACCCGACACCGCGCCGTACACGCTGAAAGCGGTCGCCCGTTCCTTCCCCTCACTGAAGATGGTCGTCAGCAGCGACAACGCGGCCGGGGCCAGCAGTGCGGCGAAGAGGCCCTGTCCGGCCCGGGCCGCGACCAGCATTTCGAAACTGGGTGCGGCACCACCGACCGCGGATGCGACGGCGAAGCCGATCAGGCCGACGAGAAATGTGGCTTTGCGGCCGAACAGGTCGGCGATGCGGCCGCCGAGCAGCAGCAAGCTGCCGAACGCGAGGGCATATGCGGTGACCACCCACTGGCGCTGACCGTCGGTGAAACCGAGGTCGTGCTGCGCCGATGGCAGCGCGATGTTCACGATGGTCGCGTCGAGGACCACCATCAGCTGGGCGAGAGCGATGACGATGAGCAGCAACCACCGCGTGCCGCTAGGGCTTCGGGATGAACCTTCGGGAAAGCTCGGGCCGTTTTTGGACAGCGTGATAGTCGTGTGCTCCGGCATTGACCGCGCCTCTCGTATAGTACGAAGTCGTTCTATAAGAAGATTGGCAGCAGTATGGGAGAAACGCAACCGTACTATTTGAAGTGTGAGGTGCGTCTCACCGCTACGGCTCCGAGACGGTCCCTACCGAGGTGAACCGGATGTGGTCAATGAGAGCCGTAGTGCAATGCGGGTAGCAGGATGTCGTCGATGAAGCGGATGAGGTAATCGGTGTCGGCGAAGGAACCGTCGAAGACCGGTCGCGTGACGAAGACGCCGAACAAGAAGGGGGACAGTAACTCTGCGGCGGGGGGCCGGGTGGGCAATTCTCCGCGTTCTACCGCTCGGTCGATGAAGCGGGCGAGATCGGCGGTGTCGGGTTCGAGCAGGACGGTTCGGAGCGTGGTTGCCAAATCGGGATGAGTCAATACCGCGTGATTGAGGGCCGCGATCAGTGCGGTGTCCGGCTGTGCCCGCGGCACGAACCGTTCGGCCATGGCCACCAGGTCGCCCCGCAGGCTTCCGGTATCGATATCTTTTGCGTCGGTCGGCCCGGTGGCGCGCAGGGCGGCGGCGATCAGCTGTGGTTTGTTCGGCCACATCCGATACAGCGTCGCCTTGCTGCAATGTGCCCGCGCCGCAAGGGTATCCATCGACAACCCCTCGTAGCCGACCTCGCGAAGCAGATCCAGCGCCGCG
Source organism: Nocardia sp. NPDC049526 (assembly GCF_044465765.1). NCBI lineage: Bacteria > Bacillati > Actinomycetota > Actinomycetes > Mycobacteriales > Nocardiaceae > Nocardia > Nocardia sp. NPDC049526. Next base: position 206,856 of record NZ_JBITMA010000003.1, read on the forward strand.
GTCAGCAGCTCGTACTCGCGAGCAGGCGTCATGCGCGGCCGCCGAATGCGTGCGGTCTCGGTCACGTCGGATCCTCCCTGGGAAGTACGGTTCAGTACTTACCATAGTGGTCCGCTCGCTCGGGGGTACGTGCGCCTGGTTCGAGTCGCATTCGGCGAAGCGTCACCGCTGCCGAGGGCGTGGCCTGCACGCCCTCGGCGGATTGCGTCGGATCGGCCTGCTGCTCAGATGAGCGGTGTGATGTGTTCCGGGATGCCGAGCAGAGCCTTGCCGTAGGTTTCCATCGAGACGTGCGGCAGGGTCACCGCGTGCCGCGCGGCAACGTTGGAATCGCGCCAAATCCGCTGCATGGCATTGACTTCGGCGAACGATGCGGCGCCGTGCGCGTCGAGCAGGATGTTCAGCGCCTCGTTGATACTGCGCAAGGTGATCGCGACATCACCGCGAATCCGGGCGCGGGCGATGAGCTCCGGGAACACTCCGGCGTCCGCGTGCGCCTGGACGTCATCGGCTGCCCGGTAGGCGTGCAGGTGGGCGGTTTCGATCTTCATCGCGGCCTCGGCGACCAGCATCTGGAAGGCGACGGAGTCGGCTTGCCGAGTGACCGTGGTGTACGCCAGTGCCTTTTCCGCCGCCTTGGTGCGGACCAGGTCCAGCGCGGCCCGGCCGAGACCCAACTGCGGTCCCGTGACCGCCGTGTTCAGAAACGACGTCAAGGCCCCCCGGTAGAGGGGCGCATCGGGATGGGCGCAGATGTGCTCACCAGCCAGGTACGGGCCGAGCGAAGCAACGCGATGTTCGGGGACGAACACGTCCTCGACGACGATGGTGTTGCTGCCGGACGCGCGCATTCCCGCGACATACCAGGTGTCCTCGACCCGGAAGTCTGCCCGGGGGATCGCCACCGCGACCTGGTCGAGCACCTGATCGTTGTCGTCGACCAGTAGTGCCCCGTTGGTAGTCCAATCGGCGTGCAGACTGGCCGAGGCGTATGGCCAGCGTCCGTCCACCCGGTAGCCGCCGGGCACCTTACGAACTTTGCCCGAGGGTGCCAGCACGCCGGAGACAATCGTGTCGGGACCGTCGGCGAACGCCTCGTCGAGGCCGCGACCGGGATGCAGGGAAGTGGTCCAGACATTGGTGTTCGACAGCATGACTACCCATGCCGCGCCGCCGTCGGCCTCGGCGACCGCCGACGACACATCCAGCAGTGAGCGCAAGCCGGCCTCCAGGCCACCGAAACGTCGTGGCGCCACGACGCGGAACGCTCCGGCTTCCTTCAGCGCCGCGATCGTCTCCTCGGATACTCGCCGGTCCGATTCGCTGGCAGCGGCATTCTTCCGGATCAGCGGCGCCAATTCGGCGATGCGCGTGAGCACATCCTCGATGGTCTCGGTCCGGTCGTTCTCTACGGTGGTCATGCGTACTCCAAAATTACTGTGGTGGTCGAAAATTCGGCAGGTTCACGCCGGATCGGCGGCGACGATGGGGTTTCGCAGTTCGCCGACACCGTCGATCCGGCTGATCAGGGTCTGGCCGGGCTCCAGGAAGCGCGGCGGATTCATCGCGCTGCCGATGCCGGCGGGTGTGCCGGTGAACAGCAGGTCACCCGGCAGCAGTGGGAGCAAGGCCGACAACCGTGAGATCAGCTGCGGCACTGGGAAGATCATGTCTTTGGTACTTGTCTTCTGCACTTCCTCTCCGTTGAGCGTGCAGGTCATGTGCAGGTCGTCGGGATCGGGCAGCTCGTCGGGGGTGACCAACCAGGGGCCGATCGGGCCGTAGCCGGGAAGAGATTTGCCGAGGCTGAATTGCGGTGCGGGACCTCGAAATTGGACGGAGCGCTCGGAGATGTCCTGGGCCACCGCGACGCCGGCGACATGCTCCCAGGCGCGGTCGGCCGAGACGTTGCGGGCACCGACACCGATCACGACCGCCAGCTCGATCTCCCAGTCGGCGGTTCCGTCGGTCGGTACGGGAATGCTGCTGTGGGCACCGGTCAGGCAGCTCGCGAACTTGGTGAACACGAGCGGGTCGCTCGGCAGGTCGAGACCGGACTCGGCGGCGTGCTGTCGGTAGTTCAGTCCGATGGCGAAGATCTGTGGTGGGCGTGGAGCCGGAGGGCGCAGGAGTGTGGGGTCCAACGGCTCGGCGGCGGACAGGTCGGCGCTGTGTGCCCACTCCCGGAACGCGGTCCAGCGCTCGTACACTGCTTGCGGCTCGGCGGCGAAACGCCCGCCGCTGGCGCGTTCGACGTCGACGGCTCCGGCTGCCGTCACGATGACCAGGCGATCACCGAGGTTACCGATCTTCATTGTCGCTCCTTGGATGAAAGATGGTGTGGTACTGCTGAATTCGATCTCCGTCAAGTGGTGATACGGCGATACCGCGAGCCGTGGAAAACGAGGGGGCGTGCGGTGGGATGTGCGTGCAGGCCGCGGATGGCGAGCACGACGATCGTGTGATCGCCTGCGCGGAACTCGTCGTGCAGGGCGCAGTCCAGCCAGGCTGTCGCGCCGGATAGCAACACGGCGCCCTCGGCGGTGCACTCGTATTCCACGTCCGCGAACCGATCCGGGGAGCGCGACGCCAATTGCCGGCACGTCGGCTCCTGCTCGTCACCGAGGATGCTGAGCCCCAGCCTGGGCGCATCGCGCAGCGACGCCCAGGTCTGGGAACTGTTCATAATGCAGATCGACACCAGCGCTGGGTCCAGCGACACCGAGGTGAACGAGCTGACCACCATGCCTGCGGGCCGTTGGTTGCGCATTGCGCAGACCGCGATAACGCCACTGGGGAAGCAACCGAACGCCAGCCGCAGTTGGTCCGGACCGCTGGGCGTGGTCAACGCTGACGGCGTGGCTTCGGTCCCGAAGCTGTTGCTCATCCAATAACTCCACGAGAACCCTGGGGGTTGGGCATCCATGGTCGCCTCCTTGTGCGATCCGCCCTGACCGGCGCACGGCAACGGTGCGACGTAGCCGTCCTGCTACCGCGGCGGGCGGGTGATTCGGGCCACATCATGTGCCCTGGTAAGCAGGGTAGCCATTTGATTGATTTCATGTCAATGACTTGAAATCAACTTGTCTTTTCCCAGGTCGACGGGCACTATCGGGCGGAGAGGTGTTCGGCGATGGAGGGCGCAATGACTAAGACGACCGATAAGAGCCGACTGACCTCGCGCGCCGCGCAGGCCGCCGAAACCCGGCAGCGCCTCGTCGATGCCGCGGTCGAGTTGTTCGCCGAGCGCAGTTATGACGAGGTGGCCGTGGCTGACATCTGCCGGGCAGCCGATGCCGCCCATGGGCTGGTGTTCCATTACTTCGGCACCAAGCGTGGCCTCTATTTGGAGGTGATACGGGACACGTCGAATCGCATCTTGCGGACCCACGTGCTGCGTCCCGAAATGTCGCCGGTCGAGCAGATTCGCAGCGCGTTCACCGCGCAGTTCAGGTTTTTGGCCGCACATCGGGGGCTTGCATTGCGCCTGGTGCTGGGTGGTCGGGGCGCTGATCCCGAGGCCTGGGAGGTGCTCGAGGCAGGCCGGTGGCAGACCATCGAGGCCTGGATCTCGCTGCTGGGGCTCGACCCGCAGAATCAGGCCTTGCGCATGATGATCCGGTCGATTGCCGGCGCGATCGACGAGGCCGCCGTCTATTGGCTACAGAACGATGAACCGTTCGACGTCGACGCTGTGGTCGACTGCCTCATGCAACTGACGCTGGCGGCGCTGCGTTCGGCCGCTGCGCTCGACCCCACCCTCGAAGTGGAAGCGGCGCTCGAGCCGTTCCTTGATGAGCTCTCTGGATACTGAAGTTCAGCAAGGGTTTCCGTATATCTCGTCGAGTGGGTGACTCCGCGCTGGTGGAGCTGAACTCCGTAGCGGCGGCATTCAGTCAATTCGTCGACGGGCGGGTGCGGCAGCTGCGTCGTGGATGGTGGCGGCCGCTCTCGGCAGCGAGTCGATACTGACGAAATATTCAGTTTGCTTGACCGATTAAGCCTTCATGATTGACGATATCGTCAGGAGATTGAAGGGAGAGTGGAAACCGATGCCGCCGATGACGGCCCACGAGGAGCTCTGGCCCCGCTACGAATTGCCGGCAGATCTGCTCGACATCGAATCGGTGCCGCTTGCCGAGCGCGGACTGCCCGAATCGACCTACGCTCTGCTCACGCGGGCAGCAGAGTTGTGGCCTGACAAAACAGCGTGCACGGTGCTGCCCGATGCGGCGCGCTGGCGTGAACCCACGCACCGCGGTTATGCGCACTTGCTTGCCGATGTGCACCGGTGTGCAAACCTGTTGCACGCCCTCGGTATTCGACGCACCGATGCGGTGGCGTTGATCGCTCCCAATTGCGCGGAGCTGATATCTGCGACACTGGCCGCTCAGTTGGCGGGTATAGCCGCTCCGATCAACAGCGGCTTGTCCCGGGAACACATCGCGCAGCTACTCGAGCGGTCCGGGGCCCGCGTGCTGATCGCGGGCGGACCCGAATTAGCCACTGGCACATGGGAATCCATATGTACTTTGGCTGCCGATGGATTGCTGGACGCGGTGCTGATACTGCGCCCGACCGCTGCGACAGGTGCACCGCCGCCGCTCGCGGAGATCAAGGGTGTGCGTGTCGCCTACCTCGGTGAGCTTGCGGCCGAATACGATTCGGCGCGGTTCACGGGCGATCCGCCTGCGGCAGGCGATCTGGCAGCACTCTTTCACACCGGTGGGACCACCGGTGTGCCGAAGTTGGCTGCGCACACGCACTGCGCCGAGGTCGCCAATGCCTGGATGATCGCGGCGAATTCGCTGCTCGACGAGGAGGCCGTGGTGTTCGCGGCGCTGCCGCTGTTCCACGTGAATGCGCTGGTGGTTACGCTGCTCGCACCGCTGTTCAAGGGACAGTCGGTGGTTTGGGCGGGTCCGCTCGGCTACCGGGATTTCGTGCTGTACAGCGAATTCTGGAACATCGTCGAGCACTACCGAATTTCGGCCATGAGCGCGGTGCCCACGGTGTACGCGGTGCTGGCCCAAGTGCCGCTCACCGCCGACATCTCCAGCCTGCGCTACGCCATGGTCGGAGCGTCACCATTGCCGCCCGCGGTCCGGCAGAATTTCCACGCCCACACCGGCGTAACCCTGGTCGAAGGCTACGGCCTCACCGAGGCGACCTGCGCCAGCGCGCGCAGCTTCCCCGAACGGCCGCGCCCCGGCGCGGTCGGCCAGCGCCTGCCCTATCAGCAGGTGAAGGTCGTTCGTATCGAAGCGGACGGCTCCTGGACCGACCTGCCCTACGGCCAGACCGGCGTCTTGGCGATCAGCGGCCCAACGGTTTTCCCGGGTTACGTAGTGGATCGTGGCGAGCACGGCTATGTGCTGGACGGGCTGGGCAAGCTGGTCGACGGTTGGCTGGACACCGGGGATCTCGCCCATCTCGACGCCGAGGGGTTCATCCATTTGCACGGTCGTGCCAAGGATCTCATCATCCGCGGCGGGCACAACATCGATCCCGCGGTGATCGAGGATGCGCTGCTGTCGCATCCGCAGGTCACCGCCGCCGGTGCCGTTGGCAGGCCTGACATGCACGCGGGTGAAGTGCCGGTCGCGTACGTCACCCTCGTGACCGGCGCCGCGATCACTGCCACGGAGCTGGAGGAGTGGGCGCGGGCGCGGGTCGCCGAGCGCGCTGCCGCGCCCAAGACGGTGACCGTGCTCGACGCGCTGCCGGTCACTGATTGGGCAAGCCCTACAAACTCGGTTTGCGCGCGGACGCGACCCGCCGCGAATTGACCGACGCGCTCGCCGAAGTCGCCGGCGTGCGCGACGTCGCCACCACAGTCACCGCCGGTGCTGTCGTCGCGACCATCGAACTCGCCCGGCGCCGACAAGGTGCTCGGTGGTTGGAGTGCTGGGCCGCTACGCAATCGAATGGAAGGTAGGTGTGGGTCGGTGACAGTCGCATCCGTCGTGTTCGCCGTGCTGTTGGCGATCGGGTTTCTGCCGCTCGGGGTAGTGAAGGTGCTTGCTGTGGCGGACATGCGTCGGCGTGCCGAACATTTCGGTTACTCGGTGAGCGCCTTCCGCGGCATCGGCGTGCTCGAGATTGCCGGGGCGCTGGGTGTGCTGGCGGGCTTGGTGTGGTGGCCGCTCGGGGTGGCGGCCGGAATCGGGTTGGTGTTGTTGATGATCGGCGCTGTCATCACTCATGTGAAGGCCGGTGACGGTGTGGGCGAGTACGCGCCGTCGATCGGCTCCGGTGTGCTGGCCCTGGCCTATGTCGTGACTGTATTCGGTGCGCATCTGTGACCGCGCGAAAAGAGGTTGTGATGCGTAATCGAGCCGACGTCCCTGTCTACCGGCCCGATATCTATTCGCGCCAGGGCATTCTCGACCCTTATCCGCAGTATGCGCGGTTGCGCGAACTGGGGCCGGTGGTGTGGCTGGCCAAGCAACGCGTCTATGCGCTGCCGCGTTATGCCGAATGCAAGACCGTCCTGCTCGATGATCGGACATTTGTCTCCGGGGCCGGTGTCGGTTTGAACCCGGTGGCCAATCGGCTCTCGAAGGGCACCACGCTCAATAGCGACGGTGAGGATCACAACCGTCGCCGCGCGTTGCTCGCCCGTCGGCTGGCCCCGCGGGCACTGCGCGCGATGCGCGAATCGATCGACCGGCAGGCGGTCGCGGCTGTCGAGCGGGCGGTCGCGCGGGGGCGTATTGATGGTGTCGAATTGGCGGCCGCGCTGCCGATGTCGGTCGTGCCGGATCTGATCGGCTGGCCCCAGCACGGTCGGGACCATTTGCTGCGGTGGGCGGGAGCGACATTCGACGCGCTCGGGCCACTGAATCGGCAGTCTGTTTGCACCGCGCCGTCGGGCATCGGGATGATGCAGTTCACCCGACGGCTCGCCCGCGAGCGGGACCTGCTTCCGGGCAGTGTCGGGGAGGAGGTGCTGCAGGCCACCGACGACGGCAAGCTTTCCGACACCGAATGCCCTGCCCTGCTGATCGATTACCTGGCCCCGTCGTTGGATACCACGATCAGCGCGATAGCCAGCGCGATGTATCTTTTCGCGCGCCATCCCGAGCAGTGGCAGCTGCTGAGGGATGAGCCCACCAGGATTCCGAATGCGGTGAACGAGGTCGTGCGTTTCGAATCACCGCTACGTGGTTTCTCCCGCAAGACAATTCGTGATGCCGAGATTGCCGGAACCCCCATCCCGGCGGGTTCACGGGTGGTGGTGATCTACTCCTCGGCCAACCGTGACGCGCTGGAATGGGACGACCCCGACACCTTCGACATCGGCCGCGACGCGACCCGTCAACTCGGTTTCGGTCACGGCGTACACGGTTGCGCCGGTCAAGGTCTCGCACGGTTGGAAACCCAGGCCATGCTCGCCGCGCTCGTCGAGCGTGTCGATCGCATCGAGATCGCCGGTGCACCCGAATGGGCGATCAACAACATCATCCACCGCTTCGAACATCTTCCGCTGCAACTCAATCCAGCCTGATAGAAGGAATCCATCATGAAGATCTCCGTCGACTACCCCCGGTGTGAAGGGCACGGCATGTGCGCCGCGCAAGCGCCCGAGGTGTTCAGCCTCGATGACGACGCCGAGCTCGTCTACCGTTTCGACGGCGCCGAGGTACCCGGCGATCTGGTGACCGTCGCCCATACGGCCGTGAACTCCTGCCCGGTCGCCGCCCTGCGAGAGATCTCATAACCCCGCCGCTGTCGAAATGCGCTACCCGGTTCGGGGTCGAATGACCCGTGCGGCGGCTTCTATTGCACTTGCGCGGCGGTGCGCGATCACCGCCGGGTTGTCGGTGAGCGTGGTCGGGTCGGGCCATTGCGCCCAGGAAAGTCCGATGCCGAAGAGCATGACGAGCAGCTCGAGCGGGTCCCACACCGGATCGACAAGGTTTCGCTGTTGGGCTTGCTCGATCGCGGCGAGGGTCTGCGCGGGGATCGGTTTGCCTGCAGCCTGAGGTTCGTCGAGAGTCAACCCTTCCAGGTGGGCCCAAGTGATCATGCGCAGGAAGTCGGGTCGCTGACGGGCGAGATCGTAGAGCTTGCCGACGAATTCGGGGACGTCGTCGGGCTCGAGAGTGACTATCTGGAAGAACTCGGCGCCGTCTCGGGACGCCACTTCCCGGAACAACGCGGCCTTGTCGCCGAAGTGGGCGTACAGGCGTTCCTTGCTGGCGTGGGCGGCGTGCGCGATGCGGTCGATACGCGCACCGGCCAGGCCGTACCGCGCGAACTCGTCCCGGGCGGCGGACATGATCGCTTCGCGCAATTCGGTCGTGCTTCGCATCGGCTGAGCATAGGCTGAGAACAGTCAGAAGAACTAGTTCGTTTGTTAGCCTGGTCTCATCAGACGTGACGAGTCGCTTTCCAGAGGATGGCAAATGACGGATGCAAGTGAAGTCGAGTCGGCGATCGCCGCTATGCCGCGAGGTGGGCCGAATGCGTCATGGCTGGATCGGCGGATGCAGACCGATGTGTTGGAGTACACCGACCGCTACGACATTCCGGACGCGCTCAAACAGAAGGTCATCACGAGCCTGGATCGCGTGGGAACACTAGAAAAGGCGCATGAGAAGAGTGCGCGTGCGGCGCTGCGGGTGGTCTCGCATATACCCGCGCCGCGCATACTCGAGATCGGCGCCGGCCATGGGAAGCTTTCCGCCAAGATCGTGGAGTACCACCCCCAGGCCGCCGTCACCGTGAGCGACCTGGACCCCACCTCGGTCGCCAACATCGCCGCCGGCGAATTGGGCGCACACCCGCGGGTGCGCACGCAAGTAGTCGATGCGACCGCGATAGATGCCCCCGACGACAGCTACGACCTTGTCGTTTTCGCTAGGTCGTTTCATCACTTGCCGCCGGTTGTGGCCTACAAGGCGATCGCCGAAGCCACTCGGGTGGGGAAGCGATTCCTGGTCATCGACCTCGATCGGCCGTCGCCGAGCAGACTTGCGCTGGCTCTGATTCTGACGCTCCCTCTGTGGGTCGTTGCTCTCCTCCCGCCGGTGCGCCCGCTGCTGCACGACGGATTCATCAGCATGTTGCGTGCCTACAGCCAGTCGGCATTGACGACACTCGGCCGGGCCGCCGACCCACGGATGCGCATCGAATTCTTCCCCGCTCTGTCGCGGTTCGGGCCGCCGTCGACAACCGTTTTGTTTTCGCGCCCGGACGTCACGCCGGATCAGTAACCCACTGCCACGAGGCTGCGCGCCATCGAGGGGCGGTTCTGCGATGCGGCCGAGCAGGGCGGCCCCGAGCTGGATTCATGTGCAGATAGCTTTCTACCTGGTAATTAATTCGGCTATGGTGTAGCCGAATAATCTCGGCAAAATAACGGCAACAATGTTGCTGAAACCTGTTGACGGCTCCGGTGATAGCGGTCACACTGTATCCATTATGAGTGGACGAGCTACTGTCGAGGACCAGATCGACCCGGAATCCGCTCTTCGTGATCAGCGTGTCCACGGCAGCTCCGAGGGGGTGGAGTCGCAAGAGACCGACGCGGTGAACGCCCGGGCGCGAGGCGCGCTGCGCACACGCGCCGCGCTGATCCAATCAGGCCGTCAGGCATTGGGTAGCGGCCGGGCCGAGCGGCTCGGTATCGCCGATCTGGCACGTCACGCCGGCGTCGCGGCCGGATCCTTCTACAACCACTTCCGTGGCAAAGATGAGTTGCTCGACCTGGTTATCGCCGAGGTGGTCGAGGACCTTGCCCGGATCCTGGACAACGCTGCCGCGGGCATCGATGAGCCGGTCGAGCTCGTCCGGGCGCAGGTGCGGGCACTCGGTGCGCTCGGCGTCGCCGATCCCGACACCGCCGCGATTGTCCTCGCGGCGCGATACCGAATTCTCGACAACCCCGACATCCGCTCACGCCTGGCGTCCGGCATTCGAGCAGGGCTATCGGCGGGGTGCTTCCACGTCCACGATGTGGGAGCCGCTCTGGATCTGACATGCGGGGTCGTTCTGGCGATCCTGCGAACTTCGCGGCGTGATCCGGCCGCTGTGACAGCCGAGTGGATCGAGACCCTCGCCCAGCAGGTGCTCTTCACCCTGGGACATCCGGTATGCGAGAGCATCCCGAGCGAAAGATAGATTGTTTTGACTCTGGCACCCAACGTGTCGATCGAACAGCGCAAAGATTCATCCGCGCTGCGAATCGTGCGAGCAAATTTCTCCGATACCGTTGTATCGGGCTTACGCACCTGGGGACGGACGGTCGATCTCGCGATCGAGTCCGTCCGGGAGGGGCTGTTGGATCTGGTGCGTGGCCGATTCCAGTGGCGAGAGATGCTGCATCAAGCGTGGTACATGGTCACGGTCACGGCATTGCCCGCGATCCTGATGGCGGTTCCGTTCGGTGTGATCGTCTCGGTACAGATCGGCAACATGATCCGAGAATTGGGCGGTGACTCGCTGCTGGGGGCGGCGAGCGGGCTCGGAGTCATCAAGCAGGGCGCCCCGATCGCGACGGGACTGCTACTCGGCGGTGCCGGCGCCGCGGCGATCGCCGCGGACCTGGGCGCACGCACGATCCGCGAGGAAGTGGACGCGCTGCGGGTCATGGGCGTGAGTCCGGTCCGCCGCCTGGTGATTCCGCGCATTGCCGCGATGGTGTTGGTCGCACCGCTGTTGAACGTGCTGATCATCTTCACCGGTGTGGCCGCGGGTTACATCGTCGCGATCAGCGCGCAGGGCGTGACCTCGGGAAGTTATTGGGCGACTTTCGGTTCCTTCACCACGGTCACCGATGTGGGGATCTCGCTGCTGGAGGCGATCCTTTTCGGGTTCATCGTGGCGGTCATCGGCTGCCAGCGGGGGCTGGAGGCCAGGGGCGGGCCCCGCGGCGTGGCCGATGGCGTGAATGCCTCGGTGGTGCTGTCGGTGGTGTCGGTGCTTGTCGTCAATCTCGTTGTCAGTCAATTGGTTCAGATGTTCGTACCGACGAGGATGGCCTGATGACCGCGACGCCGTACGCGCCGAAAGGACTGCGCTGGGCGTATCGGGTGATCCGTCGGCGGCAACGGCTGCTGCTACCGATCGACTCGATCGGGTTCATGTTGTCGTTCTGCTGGCAGGTGCTGTCGGCGATCCCGTTGACGCTCAAGCACTATCGGACCCAAACTATTCGCGCCATCAGCGAAACGACCTGGGGAAGAGGCTCGCTGATCGTCGGCGGCGGCACGGTGCCGATGCTGATCGTGCTGGGTATGGTGCTCGGCGCGGCTGTGGGTATCCAGTCGTACGGCACGTTGAACATGATCGGGCTCGGCCCGCTGACCGGGATCGTCTCGTCGTTCGCGAGCACTCGGGAGCTGGCGCCGATCATCGCGGGTATCGGATTCGCGGCGCAGGCCGGGTGCCGGATGACCGCGGAGATCGGGTCGATGCGCATCTCCGAGGAGATCGACGCGATCGAATGTCTCGGTCTGCGGTCGATTCCGTTCGTGGTGACCACCCGGGTGATTGCCGGCGTGGTCGCGATCGTGCCCACCTTTCTGATCACACTGATCCTCAGCTATCTGTCCTGTGCATTGGTCGTCGTCGGCGTCCACGGCCAGGCATCGGGGGTCTACCAGCACTATTTCAGCCAATTCGTCAGTGGTCCCGATATTGCCGCTGCCGTGCTGAAGGTGATGGTTTTCGGAATCGCGGTGATCCTGATCCATTGCTATCAGGGGTTTTTCGCGACCGGTGGACCGGAAGGCGTCGGTATCGCCTCCGGACGTGCGGTGCGAGCCAGTTTCGTCGCGATCATCACTTTGGACATGCTGTTGAGCCTGGTCATCTGGGGTTTCAGCGCGACGATCACATTCACGGGGTAGCGAGAATGCCAACGTATGGGTTGCCAGGGGCGGCCACCACCGGGAAGTCCGCACGGCGGACGGGCGTGATCGCGCTCGCCGTTGTAGCGGTCGTGGCCGCGGTCTGGGCCGGGGCTCAGGCGGTGCGCGCGGATGATCGAATGCGGGTAACGCTGCGCACCGAGCAGATCGGCGACGGCATTGTCACCGGAGCGCGAGTGCGGCTGGACGGGGTGAATATCGGTGAAGTCACCGGCATCGAAAGTGCCGGGGCGGGGCAGCAGCAGATCACGCTGCGGTTGGATAAGTCCCAGCTCACCGGACTCACCGACGCACTCGTCCTCGACTATGCGCCGTCGAACCTGTTCGGCATCAGCGAGGTCGAGTTGCGCCGCGGCCAGGGCGGTGTCCCGTTACACGAGGGCGGGAACGTCGATCTCACCGGCGCGTCGGCGTCTCGGGTCTCGAATGCCACGATGGGCACACTGATCCGGTCGCTGGGGCAAACCACCGACCGGGTACTGACGCCACAGCTGGCCGATGTGCTGACCGCTCTGGCCACCGATGCCAAGGCCTTCACCCCGATCTTGGAAGCCGTCGTGATGCTGAGCCGTGCGGTCGCCGAAACCCAGCGCTACGATCCGTCCTTTCTGATCGGGCAGTACGCCTCCACACTGCATGGAACGGCCGAATTCGCCGGTGCCACTATCGATCTGCTCGACCACATCAACAACATCGAAGTCCTGCGCACCGACCAGCCGCTATTCGACTCCGGAGTCGATATGATCGCCAACAAGCTGTTCCCCGCGATCACGAACCTGGGTTACACCGGGCAGCGGCACTACACCGGCTACAGCGACATGCTGACACCGTTGCTGAACGTCACGGCTCAGATGGTGCCCACCCCACAGCGGTCGAGTGCGGAACTGCGAACCCTGTTGGAACGCATCGATAATTCGTTCGTCGACACCCCCGAGGGCCCGGTTCTGCGACTCGAGCTCACCTTGCGTGGGTTTCCGGCGCTGGCCGCCCCACTGCTCGGCGCAGTGGGCAAGGGAGTCGCTGTCGCGACGCCTGCACCGGGCGATCCCGCCGCGATTCCGGGAGGTACACGATGAAGTCGACTGTCGGCGTGGTTTTGCGGCTCGTGGCATTCGCGGCAGTGATGGCGGTGCTGTTGGCCACGGTGGTGGCAGCGATCCAGCGGCCGGTCTCCGGGAACACCGACTCGTTCCGCGTAATTTTCACCGACGCCAATGGTTTGAAGGCCGGCGACGATGTGCGGATGTACGGCGTGCAAGTCGGCAAGGTACTGACAATCGCGTTGGATCAGGGACGAGCCTCGGTAGGTGTGAGCGTGCAACGCGACCACCCGGTGTTCGAGACGAGCACCTTCGCGATCCGCTACCAGACGCTGACCGGCCAGCGGTATATCGACCTACGTCAACCCGCCGCGCCGGGGGAGAGGCTGGCGGCGGGCGCGACCGTCGCGCCCGAGCACACGATCCCGTCCTTCGACATCACCACCCTGTTCAATGGGCTGCAACCGGTACTTCGGGAGTTTTCGCCCAGTGCCCTCAACCAACTCGCCGAAAGCGTCCTCGCGTTGATCCAGGGCAACGGCACCGGTTTGGGGCCGGCGCTGGACGCGGTGGAACAGCTGAGCCGCTATGCCGTCGATCGGCAGGTCGTGATCTCCACGCTGGTCCGCAACCTGCATGCCATCGACGACCGGGTCGGCGGTAAGTCGCCGTATCTGGAAACTCTGATCCAGGGGCTGACCGACCTGTTCACCGTGCTGGAGGACAAACTGAAAGGCCTTGTCGACTTCGCCCTTGCCGCACCGCCGGTGCTCGGCCCCATCGACGATATGCTCGCGACCCTCGGATTCACCCCCGACACCAATCCCGACCTCGAAAATGCCTTGCACGCCGCGTTTCCCGATCCGCAGGCGGCGACCGAAGTATTGGGCAAACTCCCCGGACTACTGCAGGCGTTCGATGCGATGTTGCCTGCGGCCGGACCCGAAATGAACGGGACCTGTTCGAAAGGAAATGCGCCGGTGCCAGCGCAGCTGCGGGTATTCATCGGCGGTCAGAGGATCGAGCTATGCAACCGTTGATTTCAGGACTCCGCAAACGGATTCGCCTCGCCGGCGATCGCCCCGTCGCCGACGACCGATCGGTGCGCCGCCGCGAGCTGCGACTGGGCCTGATCGGCGCGGCCGCGGTGGTGCTGGTACTGGCTGCCTGTGGCGTCCTGTACGCGATGCCACCGGGCCGGGCGGAATACGGCGCCGATATGACCGAGGCCGGAGCCATCCGCGCCGGTGAGGACATACGCATGGCGGGCATCACCGTCGGAACGGTCAAATCGCTGGAACTGCACGACGATCGGGTGCACATGACCTTCACGGTTGATTCCGATGTATTCGTCGGCGATCAGTCCACCCTCGACATCCGCATGCTCACCATCGCGGGCGGCCACTATGTGGCACTGACATCGGCTGGTTCGAAACCGTTGCGCCACAAAGTGATTGCGAAAGATCGGGTGCGCCTTCCATATACGCTCGGTCAGGCATTCCAGGACGCGGTGACCCCGATCCGCGAGGTCGATGGTGAAACCCTGCGGCAGAATCTCGGCGAGCTGCAGACGGCACTCGTCCGGAGCCCGGACGGCCTGCGACAGCTGGGACGTGCGGTGGATTCCGTCGTCGATATCCTCGACAGACAGAATGCGGACGTCTCACGGGCACTGGCGGTTTCGCAGGAGTATTTGTCTGCGATCAGCGGCAACACCGCGCTGTACGGTCGACTCAATCGCGAACTCAACCTCACTACCGACATTCTCGTCGGCAAGCGGGCCGAGCTATACGCATCATTGGATCTGCTCGAACGGATGCTGTCGCGCCTCGCCGCGGCCGAACCGGCTTACGACAGCTCGCTGAAACCCATGCTCGACAAACTCGCCGAGGTGGTCCCCGAGCTGGAGAGGCTCACCGGCCGACTCGACCAGGTCGTGGCCACCGTCGAGCACTTGGGGCAGCAGCTGCAGCAGATCGCCGGTGGACCGAATGGTCCCGCCATAGACCGATCCGCGACAACTGTGCCCGCGCCCGCACTGTGCATTCCGGTGCCGGGGAGGTCTTGCTGATGCGCCGATTTCTTGCTTCCCGCGGATTCATGTCGGTTTCGGCCGTCCTGGTCATCGTCGTGCTCGCGGCCGCCGGGTACGTCGTGTTGACCGGCGCCGATAAGCCGATGCGCTCGTACTGCGCGATGATGCCGGACGCGGCGGGGCTCTACCTGGGCAGCCACGTCACCATGCTCGGCATCCCGGTCGGCTCGGTGACCCGGATCGAACCGTCCGGTGACGGGGTGCGGGTCGACTTCCGAGTCGAGTCCGATCACCCGCTGCGCGGCGACGTTTCAGCGGTGACCCTGTCCGACACCCTGGTCGCCGACCGTAACCTCGCGATGCTGTCGGCACCGCAACCCGCGCCGAAGTGGGACTCCGGTCGATGCATCACCCGCGCACTCACTCCGAAGAGCATGACCCAGACGCTGGACGCCCTGTCGAAACTCGCGACCGAGATGAGCGCTCCGGACGACCCGGCCCGACAGGGCACGGTCAGCGGCGGTGTTTCGGCCCTGGATACCGCCGTGTCGGGCACCGGCCCCGCACTCAACGAGTTGCTGTTCACGCTCGGTGACGCACTGAAATCACCGGACGCCGCGATCGGACGCATCGGCGAACTGATCGATGCGATCAACACACTCGCCGCGGCGATGAAGAACAACTGGGGCGATCTCGAACATATGCTCACCCGCCTGGCCGGCATGTTGGACCAAGCCAACAACGAGGTCATCGCGCCGTTCGTCGGGATCATCGACGCGCTGCGGGTACTGCTGCCCTGGTTCAACGACATCACCACGAAATTCGGGCGGCCGCTGCTGAACCTCGTGCGGGCGAGCGTGCCGCTGGTCCGCTGGGTCGGCGCGAATGTCGGCACACTCGAGCAGTTGGTCGACATGATTCCGACGCTGACCGACGCCTTCCGAAGGTCGGTCGATCCCGGCACCGGACAGGTCGCACTCGCCTACGCCGCCCCCAAAGTGGCGCTCGCCCAACCGGATGCCGATCAGCTGTGTGCGGCGATCAACGTCGCTGTTCCCGGCCGGTGTCGCAGCGCCGAGCACGGTTTGGCCGATGTCGATCTGGTTTCGCTGGTACTGGCCATCGCGGGAACGAAATGAGGACCGGGTTGCCGCTGTCGAAAACTTCGCTCTGCAACCGCGGAAGGCGCTGGGGTGCAATGAAACTCACGACGAAGCTGCTCGCGTTCGCGGTGACGGGATGCACGCTGGGAGGCTGCGCACTCGATCCGTCGGCCATTACGGTCCCGGGCATGGGCCGTGGCGACGGTTACCGGGTGCATGTCGAGTTCGCCAACGCGCTCAACCTGCCGGGGCAGGCGAAGGTGATGGCCAACGGCGTACAGGTCGGTGACCTCGCGAAAGTGCGCGTAGTGGATCCCGCGGCCACCGCCGCAGGCCATGTGATCGCGGATGTCGATATCGATCGCGCGGTGAAACTGCCCACTGCCACCACCGCACAACTGCGGCAGAACACCCTGTTGGGTGATGTTTTCATCGAGTTGACCACACCGCCGAACGGGTTCGACAAAACCATCGCCGACGGCGGCACCATCCCGATCGCACAGACGAAACCAGCTGTACAGGTGGAAGACGTCATGGCCGGGCTGGCGACATTCGTTCAGGGCGGTGCGGTGCAGCAGTTCCAGGACCTGGTGAATCGCATGAATGCGGTATTGCCCGAACAGCCTGCCGACAGCGCGCATATCGCGCAGGTCATCGGCGCGGACTTCACCGATGTCGCACGGCATCTCGGCGAGGTCGACAACTTCCTCGACGGTATGGAAGCCAATGTGGCCATGGTGCTCGACCGCGATCGAGCACTGAGCGGGCTGCTGAATGAGCAGGGCGCCACACATGTCACCTCGGCGCTGAAATCCCTGATCCTCGTGCTCGGGCTGGCCGGTGCTATGGGCGACATCGCCCACGCCCTGACCTGGATGACGCCGCTGGTGACGGCGGGCGACGCCGCGGCGAAAGCTTTTGTGCCATTGTTGTTCACCGATCGGCCACTGGACCTGAACGCGCCATCGAACCTCAACCGACTCGTGTCACTGCTTCGAGACCAGATCATCCCGTTCGTCGAGCACGGGCCCAAAGTGGACATCACCGGTGTCGACACCGGAAATGGAGTCCCCGCGCAGGAACAAACCGGTCGGATCATCGACACGTTGCGCATGATCGGAGCAGTGCGTTGAAATCACGAATCCTCGGTCCCGCACTGTCATTGAGCAGCATCGCCGCGGTAGCACTGCTCGCTCTTGCCTACCTCACGTTCGACGTAGTCGGCGTCGACTGGTTTACCAGCTATTCCAAACTGACGATGACACTGACCAATTCGGGCAGCCTCGGTCCGGCATCACCGGTATTGCTGTCCGGGGTTCGCGTGGGGAAGGTCGTGTCCGTGCGCAACGGCGACGGCGGCGTCCAGGTCAGCATGCGAGTACGCGACGATTACCACATCCCGGTGGCAAGCACGGTCAGCATCGAAAACCTCTCCGCGCTCGGCGAACCACAGGTCCAATTCACGCCCGTAAAGGACGCGGCCGCCCCGTATCTGCGCGACGGACAGCACATCGACACTCGGGCCATCCGGACGCCGACCTCGATACCCGAGGTGGCCCGGCAGGTGACCCATCTGATGGAACAGCTGGACCCGCAGGCGATCGGTGACCTCGTCGATACCTTCACCCGAGGACTGGCGGGCACCGAAGTGATCGTGCCGCAGCTGGCTCGATCCACCAGCCTGCTCGCCGCCACCCTGCTGTCCCGCACCGACGCCATACACAGCATGCTCATCGACCTGCAGGCGTTGGGCGCGGATATGGATTGGACCGGCCCGGCGATGAGCGCTGCCGCACCGGGCTGGAACCAGGTCGGTGCATCGGCGGACAACCTCGCGCAATCCATCGAGAGACTCGTCCGGATCGGACGGACGCCGGACATGTATGTCCAAGACACCGGCCTCATCCCGTTCGCCGCCGAATTCACCGACTACCTCGAGCAGATGGGTCCCGACATGGCGAAGCTGGTGCCGGTGCTCACTCCATTGACCACGCATGCCACCGGGCAGCTGAGTCGCGTCGACCTCAGCGCGCTGATTTCGCAAGCACTCGCCGAAACCGGGGACGGCGCCTTGCGTTTGCAGATCAACGTCAAATAACCGGCGAACAGATCGAAAACAACACCCCAGGAGCACACATGACCATCGATGCCAACGAACGAATCGACGAAGAAACGACAACTGACCGACCGGCACGGGCTGAGGACAACTCCGTAGCGACCGGGCGCGCATCGGGGACGGTGTCGATAAGACTGTCCGCCATCGCACTCGGAGCCGCGATTATCGCTCTGGTGGCGGCAACGGGCGTATTCGCCGCGCTGTGGCTTTCGGCTCGCGGTCAGCTCAGCGACCGTGACGCCACCGCCGCCGCCGACCGCCGTGCCGAGCAAGTCGCCACGGATTACGCGGTCGGCGCCTCCACCATCAACTTTCAGGACTACAACGCGTGGATCGCCAAGCTCAAGGCGAATACCAGCCCGCAGTTGGCGAATAAATTCGATGCCACCGCACCGAAACTGCAGGAAATCTTGGTGCCGTTGAAATGGTCCTCGACCGCAACACCGGTCAGTGCCGTGGTCACCTCGGAGACCGGCGGCGTATACAAGGTGAACGTCTTCCTGAATGTCAACTCCACCAACGCCCAGACTCCCGACGGAGGCCAAACGACGGTGACGTATAACGTCACCGTCGACTCGGGTGCGGGATGGAAGATTACCGATGTCGGCGGTATGGACGGCGCTCTACCGCTGAAATGAGCCTATTTTTGCTGCTGGAAGAGACTGGTGAGATGCTCTTCCAGGGTCGTCATATGGAACGACGGCGCATAGGCTCCGACAGTATTCTCCGATGCGACGGAGCCGTGGCTGTCCCAGTAACGAACCAGGGGAATGATCGATGAGAGTCGGTGTCCACGCCAGCGGAAATAAGGAAGGGCTGCCAGGAAAAGGTAATAGGTGGGGAACCGCGGCGACGCTTTGACCGTGCGGCCCGCCGCTGTCGTCAGCAATTGCTCGACCTCGTGGACGGCGTAACTTCGTGGTGCGACGAAGTCGATATCCCCATTCACCACACGATCCTTGCAGACCAACTCTTGCACGATGAACGGGGCCACGTCTTTTTGACTCACATAGCTGATGTGGCGCGACTTGTCGATAGGCAACAAGAACCTGCCCTTGTTGAGCAAATCCAGTCGCGGGTCGAAAACATCTTCCATATATGATCCGCATCGCAGCACGCTGTAGCCGATGCCACTCGACGCCAACAAGCGTTCGACCTCGAACTTGGCATCGAGAACACCGACGCCGGTGTTCCGGCCTGCTCCGAGCGCAGAGGTGTAGATCAGGTGCTCGAGTTCGGCCGCCTTGGCGCCGGCGATCACAGCGTTCGCTGCCTCGAACTCCGTCGACGGGTCATTCTGCCGCGCGATCGGTGTCAAGAAGAATGCCGCATCCGCGCCGTCCGCTGCCCGCGCGACATCGTCCGCGTTCATCATGCTGCCAGCGACGATCGTCGCTTCGGGATAGCGACGCGCAAGCGTATCGGCGTCGCGGGCGAGGAGACGGACCGAGACTCCTTGGGCCAGCAGGCCGCGTACGAAGACTTCGGCCACTTGGCCCGAACACCCGATCGCGGCAATGGTTTTCCTTGGCTCGTTCAATCGAACCACCTTTCTGGTACGACCGAATCTGTCCCGAACCGCGGGCCATAAACGGCGCGCGGTGCGGCGGACAGATATCAGGCGACGAGCCCCTGAGCCTTTTTCAGCGATTTGTCGAGGGCGCTGACGAGCGAGTTCTTGAAGACCCCGCCCATGGGGCCGTCGATCATCCCGCCGTCGATACTGGCTGTTAACTCGACCGTGGTGGTCTCGGCCTCGCCTCGCAGGCTGATGGCGAGTGCTAGTTTGACGCCGGCCCTTGTGGTTCCGCCCATGGCGATCGAGCGTGGCGCGTCGACATTCTCGAAAGTCCAGTCGATGGTGACCGGCATGTTCATCACGCTCGCACTTGCGGTAGCGGTGTCGCCGCTGGCGAGCTGGGCTGGGACGGCGCTCTTCCACGATTTGTGAATCACAAGCCAATCGCCCCAGCGCGACGGATCGCCGAGGACCTTCCAGACCTCGTCGGGACTGGCCTTGTAGCTGGCGCTGGTTTGCACGGTACGCATGCGATTCTCCTGTTCTCGGCACACTCGCGATCTCGCGCACGACGGCTGTCGCCGCGCGGAGTCCGGGTATCTAATTCGGCTACAGCGTATCCGAATTAAAACCGAGCGCCAAGATGGATCGAAAGCAGCGGCATCCGAACGAATCAGGTGGGGTCCACTGCGTCGGCCGCCGCGTCGTGCAGCGGCACGAGGCCCGCGACGAGTAGCTGCAGACCGAAGCGGAATTCACTTTCCAGAGTTTGCCTCGGCAGACAATCGGCGACCGCGATCGTGGCGGGGAATCGCGCCGGATCGAGTTGGCGATAGAGCGCGGTGAGTGGGGCGGGGTCGATGTTGGCTTCGGTGTCGTGGCCCTGTAGCTGTGCGGCGAAGCCGACGGCATAGCGGGCAATGGTGGCGTATACAAGCGCCGCGGACTTCGGGGGGAAGCCGTTGGCGAGCAGCATGGCCAAGACTCGCTCGCGCAACATGAGCGAATTGGGTCCGATCGGTACCTGCTCGATGATCAGGGGCGCGATCCCCCGGTGATGGTGCAGAACCGAGAAAATGGCCTCTGCGGCGGCGATGCATGCGCGCTGCCAGTCGTCATCGGGCGCGGTGTCGTCGATTTCGATCTCGCCGAGCACCGAGTCGACCACGTGGGCGATGAGTTCGGCACGGTTGGCGACTGCTCGGTAGAGCACGGCGGTGCCCGTTTCGAGACGTTGGGCGAGCGTGCGCATCGACAGTGCGTCGGCACCTTCCTCGTCGACAATGCGCAGCGCGGTCGTCACAATCCGGTCGAAGGGCACCCGTGGGCGGCCGGGGGAGCGGCGAGCCGGGGTCTCGGCGGCGTCTGAATCGGCGGTGGTCACACTCGCATTGTTGCGCATCGACAGGCTGGACACGTGATCATTATATAGTGGTCACATTGTTGCCATTATCACTTGACCTGCGGTCATGTACCGGCAACACTGTAACCATTATGAGTAGACGAGCAGTCGCCGATGATTACATCGACCCTGATTCGCGCTTCGCGATCGTCGAGGGCCGTAACCTCCACTACAAGCGGGCCGGGACGGGGCCCTCGGTGTTGCTTCTGCACGGCAGCGGCTCCTCGCTGCACTGCTTCGACGAGGTGGCCGCGGCGTTATCGTCGTCGTTCGATGTGATTCGCCCGGACCTGCCGGGCTTCGGTCTCACCGGCCCGCGCGCCGACCGGGACTATCGGATACAGACCTACGCCAAGACGGTCGCCGCCTTCTTGGACTCCATCGGGGTCTCCAAGGCTTCGGTGGTCGGCAATTCCCTCGGCGGCAATATCGCCTGGAACTTCACGCTGGATTACCCGCAGCGGGTGGATCGGCTGGTGTTGATCAATGCCACCGGTTACCCGGGCAAATCGTTGCCGTTGGCGCTGCGCCTGGCACGCAACCCGATCGGTCGCGTGTTGGTACGGAATTTGGCGTCTCGCTCGGCCACCGAACGCAATCTGCGCTCGGCGGTCGGGTCGCGCCCTTCGGTGGTGGATGACGCAATGGTCGACCGGGTGCACGCGATGCTGACCCGGCCCGGCAACCAAGAGGCGTTCATCGACTTCGCCAACACCGACCAGATCGACCGCACCGCCGAGATTGCCGCCATCGCCGCGCCCACACTGGTACTGCGCAGCGCGTCCGTCGACGGACAGTATTTCACTCGCGATATCCCCGGCAGCCTCGAACGGATTCACTCCTCCGGCGGCCACCTACTCCCCGACGAAGATCCCGAATGGGTGGCCAGCGCGGTGCTGAACTTCTTGACCGCCGAGGCGAACTCGCCGAAGAAGGGAAAGTAATGAAGTATTTCGTGGTGCCCGGCGAGACCCGCCAGTTGGACCAGGCCACACGTGCCGAGTTGCGCGGTGACTTCATCGAATGCGGCGACGGGATCACGCATTACGAGATGGCCGGGCCCGAGGGCGGAGAGGTCGTCGTGTTCGCGGGTAGTCTGACCACCCCGCTGTTCTACTGGGATCAACTCGCCGGTGAGCTGCATTCGCGCGGATTCCGCACGGTTGCCTACAGTCCGTACGGGCGCGGCTATTCCGATCGCGTACGGGCCACCTACGATGAGGCCCTGTTCGTGCGGCAAATCGCGGATTTGACCCAGCGTCTGGATCTGACCGAACCCTTCCATCTCGTCGGAGCTTCGATGGGTGCGTTGGTGTCGATGGCTTTCGCTCAACAGCACACCGACCGGATCGCCACCTTTACCTTGGCCGGCCCCGCCGGGCTGCAGCCCGCGCCCGCCTTCGTCCCCTTGCTGCGCCAGGAGATGTTGGGCACCTTTGTGGCAAAGAAGCTGGGTAGCAAAATGCTCGACCGGCACCTGTCCCACAATGTCCGGGATCCGCAGCAGTCCGCGGCGCTCACGGCGATGGTGCGGGAGTGTTATCAGTTCGAAGGCTCGGTCTACGCCTTGGCCGCAACGATCGCCTCCTTCCCGCTGGGCGGTCGTCAGGACCTCTACCGGCGAACCGGGACACTTCCGTTCCCGAGGTTGTTGCTGTGGGGCGACGAAGATCAAGTCACCCCGATCACGAGCTTCGACGAGGTGCGCCAGTTCTTGGCGCCCGTGGAGTCGCACGTTATCTCGCCATGCGGGCACATGGTCCCCTACGAGGAGCCCGCCCGGATGAGTCTGCTGTTCACCGCGTTTGTCGAAGCTGCCAGGAAAGGGTCGTCACGATGAAGACAGAGTCGAGCACTCGACTGATCGACGTTCTCGTCGTCGGCGGCGGGCCGACCGGCACCGCCTTGGCGATCGATCTGACCCGCCGCGGACTGGCGGTGCGGATCATCGACAAAGCCGCGAGGTCTTTCGATGGTTCGCGCGCCAAGGGAGTCCAGCCGCGCAGTCTGGAAGTGCTCGAGGATCTGGGCGTCCTCGACGATATCCGCGCCGGCGGCGCCGAGTACCCTCTGTTGGGCATTCATGCGGGTCCGCTGACTATTCCGTGGCATATGATCTCCCGCAACGAGCTGACATCCGATGTGCCGCACCCGAATACGTGGTTGATTCCCCAGTTCCGCACCGATGCCGCGCTGCGCGCCGGACTGCAGCGGCTGGGCGTGACAGTCGAATCGAAACGTGAACTCGTCGGATTCGAGCAACACCGGGACGCGGTCGTGGCGACGGTCGCCGGTCGCGACGGTGTCGAAGAGATCGGCGCCCGCTACCTTGTCGGCGCGGATGGTGGGGCGAGCACGGTCCGCAAAACAGCGGACATCGGCTTCGAGGGCTCGACGGACGAATCCGATCGGATGATCATCGTCGACGCCGTGGTGGAGGGTCTTTCCCGGGATCGCTGGCATGTGTGGCCGCGTCCGGGCGGCCGGTTCGTCGGTGCGTGCCCGCTGCCGCACTCTGATGTCTTTCAGGTGATGATCCGTCTGCAACCCGGTGAGGAGCCCGCTCTCGACGAGGACAGCCTGAATGCGCGCATCCGCAAACAGACCGGCGACAACCGCCTCCGCTTGTCGAACATCGGCTGGACATCGGTATTTCGCCCCAACATTCGACTGGCGGACCGGTACCGATCGGGACGGGTATTCATTGCCGGTGACGCCGCTCATGTACATCCTCCCGCGGGCGCGCAAGGACTCAATACCGGTCTGCAGGATGCCTACAACCTGGGCTGGAAACTCGGCCAGGTGCTCGCTGGGGCGCCGGAGAGCCTGCTCGACACTTATGAGGCCGAGCGGCAGCCGATCGCGGCCGGGGTCTTGGGGTTGGCGACCAAGAAGTACGAGGGCTTGGCCAAACTCGACCCGGCGTCGATCAAGCGCGGCGATGACGAACGCCAGCTCGGCCTGCACTACCGCGGCGGCCCACTGGTAACGGCCGATGCCGAACAAACCGCTGCGCTGCGGGTCGGCGACCGTGCGCCGGACGCGAAATTGCTGGACGCGGCCGGGGGAGCGCAGCGACTGTTCGACCTCTTTTCCGGACCGCATTTCACCGCAATCGGCTATGGTCCCGCGGCCGTCGAGGAACTGGCCGCATTGGCGTGGCCGGCGGCGGGCGCGGGACTGAAAAGGATCGCCATCAATGGCGGTGAGCAGGTGGACGCCGATGTCGTGCTCGTCGATATCACCGATTCCTTCGCTCGGATCTACGGCGTGGCCGACTCCGCACTCCTGTTGATCCGCCCTGACGGCTACATCGGCTCCATCGCCACCACCGACATGGCGCGGGTAACCCTGGCACACGCCGCCGCGATGACCCCGGCCGTCGATGCCCCCGCCGTACCCAATGTCGGGGGAAAAGGGTGAGCCGCGACAACGTCCTGCGTGGAATGGCTGCGTCGCGACCTGACGAGCTTCGGACACCGAATGCTCGAAGAAGATCGGGCTGGCGTCAGCGCCGCTGAGGGCGTTTTATCAGTTTGGAAATGCGATGATGTGGCACCTGATGGTCGATTTCGGTATCGGTTCACCATTGCATTTCGTTGCCTCCTACGAGGCGGCCGTAACGTTCGCGCGGGAGGCCATCGAAGGGGGTTGGGCTCGGGCCGTCGCTGTCGATGATCGGGTGGACCAGAGTTATCCGGTTATGCCGTGCCAATGCCTGTTTTCGACGCCGAGCGGGCCGAATCCCGCAGACATGTTCAAAAACGCCGGTTGACGGCTGCCCGGGGGACACCAGGGCAGCCGTTCAGCCAACGTTGTTCAATGCGAGCGTCGGCGATGCTCGGCCAGACTGTCCAGCCCGAAATCCGAACGCGGGTTACGCCATACGGAGTGTGCGTGGTTGGCGTGGCGCTGGGTGTTGTCGTACTCGATGAGCAGTTCCGGGCCCTGGATGCGGTAGTAATGCGGTTCTCCCGCCCGCAGGCTGCCCGCCCATCCGAAATGGATCTCGTCGAGTACGTCATCGGCCGCGTAGTGCGCCGAGTGGGCTTCGGCTAGTGCGCTCGGCGCGCGTCCGCTGTACAGATCGATCAGTTGTCGGAGAATGTGGCGCTGTCCCGGGGCGAGGTCGCGCGCGGATAGGCCGGTGGGGGGAACGGAGATGGCCATGGCCGCGTGGTCGGCTTCGGTGTATCCGCTGCCTTCTTCGGCACGCCGGTCGACATCATCGACCAGATCCCGCAGTGCCGGGTCGCTGAACCTGCCGCGCCACAAATCCTGCATGTGCATCATCGTGTCGCCGTGTGCGATGGTCGGCCGGTTACCGGAGACGATGTCGGATATCGCGCTCTCGTGCAATAACGCCACGCGGTATCGGTCCGGGTCCAGCGACCGTGCCAATTCCCGCGCGGCCTCTTCTGGTCCGCCCAGCGGCCGTAGCGCTGAACCGAGTAGTGCGGTACTGGCCGGATCGGCTCCGATGAAGCACGGCGTCGTCGAGACGATGCGGCCGCCGACGATCAGGTTGTTCAGCGAGATGTGGTGGCCGCCGAAACGCCATGCCCAGACCGGGTCGCCCGGTCGGCCGAACAATCTGAGCCAGTAGAGGCCCGGATCCCGGCCCCGTTCCCGTCCCCAATTGACGTGCCATCCTTCGACCTGATCGAGGACATTCTCCAGCCCCATCACCGTTGAGACGGTGGCATATCCGGCCTCTGACAGGCCTGAGGCGACCAGCTGCATTGCCAAGCCCTGCTGGCGTGCGGTCTGGTCGCGAAGGGCGAGTCCACCGTGATCGGTGGGTGTGTAGAACCACTGGAGGCGTTCGGCCTCCGCGTCCGGAGCGAGTGGGGAGGCGAATTGCGCCTGAACTCGCTGTTCGTGAGTCAGGGTCGCGAGCCACGCTGTCGCACGCTCGGCCATGTCGGTGGCGACCAGCTCGCGGACGGTGACGTCATTCGGCGACATCGAGCATCACCTTGATGGCGTTGTCTCGTCGTCCGGCGTAGGTATCGAAAGCTTCGGCGATGTCCGCGAGCGGGAAATGATGTGTCACCAGGTCGGCGGTGTGCAGTCGGCCGTGGGATGCCAGCGACAGGGCCCTGGCTACCGAGCCCGCGCCTTCGCCGCGGACGGTGTGGATCGAAATCCCGTTCATGACAGCGTGATTGAGGTCGGCAGACACCGGCTGTTCGAAGAATCCGGCCAAAACGACCTTGCCGGAGCGTTTGGCCATGTGGATCGCGTCGTCGACCGCGCTCGCAGCGCCCGAGCACTCGACGACGACGTCGGCGCCCAGACCGCCGGTAACCTCCCGGACCGCGGCGACGGCATCTTGCTCGCGGACATTGAACAGGTGATCGGCCCCGAACTGCTTTCCGATTTCCAGCCGCTCGGGGCGGGTACCGGCAAGCGTCACAAGGTCCGCCCCTAGCTGGCGGGCTACCTGCACAGCCAACAGTCCGATGGGACCGGGGCCTATCACCGCGACGGTGGCACCGACCAGGAGCGAGTCGAGCACGTCGTAGACATGCATCACGGTGCCGGCGGTGGTCAGCATGACCGCCGAGTCGAAGTCGATGTGATCGGGCAGCCGATACAGCGTCGAGACATGATTGACGACATATTCGGCGAAGCCGCCGTTGACCGTCATACCCACGACCCGATGCCCTTTGGTCGCATTGCCGTAGTTCAGGCAGTCCGTATAGCAACCGGACAGGCAGTTGGCGCAGCGCATGCAACCCCGATGTGCCTCCGTGACAACACGATCGCCGACCGCGAATTCGTCGACAGCACTGCCGACCGCTGCCACGACGCCGGCATATTCGTGACCGGGAACGAATGTGCCCGGCGCCGGGCCTGCGTCGCCGAAGAAGCGTCGGCTACGGACCTTGAGGTCGGTGCCGCACAACGACGCCCGGTGCACTCGCACGAGAACGTCTTCCGGCCCCGGGCGCGGCACCGGCACAGTTTTGGTTTCGATAATTCCTGGCTCGCCGATTACGGCCGCGAGCATCGTATCCGGAATAGACACAACACCGCCTTTCGTTGGCTATTGATGAATTATCAGTACGCTACGTGAAGGAAATCTCTTTTGTCCAAGTGTCATTTTGCGACGATTGCGTGGCTCTTTTTGTCGATGGGGCGCTGAACTGGGCGTATAAGTTTTGCCTATAGAGGGCGGCGAATATTCCTATTGGGCGCGGACAGCTCCGTGATGTACGGTTCGGAACATATGTAATTACCGGATTCATGAAAAACGCCGGATTATCATCGGGCCTGCGGTCGAGGAGTCAACATTGGATCTTGGGATTGGCAGCAGAACTGCACTGGTGCTGGGCGGAGGTGGCGGCCTCGGCGGTGCGATCGCGGAAAGACTTGCGGCCGAGGGCGCCAACGTGGTCGTCGCTGATATTCATCTCGAAGCCGCCGAATCACGCCGCGACGCGATCGTCGACCGGGTCGGCCGGGCCATGGCAATGGGTTGGGATATTGCTGACCTCGACGTCATCGAAGGCAATGTCGACGCGATCGAGCAGACCTTCGGTCCGGTCGACATCTTGGTGAACAACACCGGTGGGCCCGCGCCGGGGCCGGTTCTCGGCCAGCCCCCTGCGCTGTGGCTCGACAGTTTCCGTTCCATGGTGCTGTCTGTGATCGCGATCAGCGACAGACTCGTCCCCGGCATGCAGACGCGCGGGTGGGGGCGCGTCATCACCAGCACCAGTTCGGGGGTTGTCGCACCCATTCCCAACCTCGGCCTGTCGAACAGCCTTCGTGCCGCACTGCTCGGCTGGTCCAAGACGCTGGCTCGTGAGGTCGCCGCGGACGGCGTCACCTGCAACGTCGTCGTGCCGGGACGGATCGGCACCCAGCGCGTCGAGCGTCTCGACCAGATCAAGGCCGAGGCGCAAGGCAGAACCGTCGAACAGATCGCGGCCGACAGTGTGGCCACCATCCCGATCGGCCGCTACGGCGAACCACACGAGTACGCGTCGACCGTGGCGTTCCTGGCGAGCAATGCGGCGTCGTACATCACCGGCTCGGTGGTGCGCGTCGACGGCGGGCTCATTCCCAGCCTCTGAAACCGAAAACCCCACAGCCACAAGGACATCAGCCATGGCCCTGCTCACCCGCGAGGCAAAGGGCGTCTTCGCCATTTCGCCCACACCCTTCGACGAGGACGGCGCGGTGGACTTCGACTCACTGCGTCGACTCGTCGATTTCTACGAATCCGTCGGTGTCACCGGGATTACCCTGCTCGGCCAGATGGGCGAGGCACCGAAACTGTCCCACGACGAAGCAACACGAATCGTGAGCCAAGTGCTGCAGTGGACCCGGCTGCCGGTAGTCGTCGGCGTCTCCGCCCCGGGTTATGCGGCGATGCGCGAACTCACCTCCGATGTCATGGCGGCTGGCGCGGCGGGTGTCATGGTGGCACCACCCAACACACTGCGCACCGATGACCAGATCGTGGGTTATTACGAGGGCGTCGCGGCCGCGCTCGGCGATTCGGTCCCCCTTGTCTTGCAGGATTACCCGTTGTCGTTCTCGGTTGTCATGAGCCCCAAGGTCGTCGCACGCATCGCCCGCGCCGTCCCCAGCTGTGTAATGCTGAAGCACGAGGACTGGCCGGGGCTGGAGAAGATCAGCGCATTGCGCGATTTCGAAGCCGCGGGCGAAATGCCCCGTCTCTCGATTCTGTGCGGTAACGGCGGCCTCTTCCTCGATTTCGAGGTCGAGCGCGGGGCAGACGGCGCCATGACCGGATATTGCTTTCCGGAAATGCTGGTCGACGTGGTTACCGGTGCCGACCGTATCGAGGAAAGTCATGACATCTTCGACGCACACCTACCGTTGTTGCGGTACGAACAGCAACCGGGTATCGGACTGGCTGTACGCAAGTACGTCATGAAGCGGCGCGGACTGCTCGCCTCCGATGCTCAGCGGGCGCCACGCGGCGTGCTGTCGAGCCGAGCGCGGGCAGAAATCGACTATTTGCTCGCCCGGCTCGGTCGCTTGGATAAGCGAGCGAATCTGGTCGCGTGATTTCCCTGTTTCTCCACGTTTGCAGCGGCGGGGACGGCGGTAACGTCATCTGATGCGACTGCGCCAACTGGAGTATTTTATCGCCGTCTGGGAAAGCGGGTCCTTCAGTGCTGCCGGGGGACGGCTATATGTCTCGCAGCCCTCGCTGTCCCAGCAGATACGTTCGCTGGAGAAAGAACTCGGCGCGGAATTGCTCGAACGCGGACGACATGGTCTTGCCCTCACACCCGCCGGACGCGTCTTCCTGCCCAGAGCCCAACTTGTGTTGCAGGCCGCCGAAGAAGCGGCGGATGCGGTACACCAGGTTGTCGAGGGACGAAGCGGTGACGTGCACGTGCTCACCGTCCGATCGATCGCCTCCGGGATACTGCCCCCGAGCGCGGTGCGATGGCACGCGCTGTTCCCGACCGCTGTCCTTCGGGTGCACGATTTCTCGCATCGCCGCGCCCTCGAGGACGCCGTTCGCAGCGGGCAGGGCGATGTCGCGGTCGGTCCGCGACCCGAACCGTGGGACGGACCGGTCGTCTCACTCGGTTACGAGGAGATGGTGCTGGTCGGCCCGGCGGGACGAAATATGGGTTCCGCAGTGGGAGCCGAAGAACTCGCCTCGGCCGATTGGATCCTTTACGAGGCCGAACAAGGCATGAGTGAGATCGCCGACCGGGTAGCCACCAGCCTCGGATTCACCCCTCGTGCCGTGGCTCGCACCGGACAGGTGACCGCCGCATTGCTGTTCGCGATGGAAGGCCTGGGCGTAGCACTTGTGCCCAATAATGTCGTGCCCGGCGGCTGGGTACAGCACACCAGACGGATCGGCCCCGGTGTCTACCGCGAGATCGTCGCCTACAGCCGCAGCGCGCCGACCCAACTGGCCCAACGGTATCGGGACTTACTCGTCTCCCTCGAGCTTCCGCTCACCGCGGCGAGGGATCTTCCGGCAGATGCGCTGCGCTGTTAGCGGCCACGGTTCATGTGCGCGCGGTCAGTAGGAGGCAAGCAGGCGGGTGCTCTCGGTTCCCGGGTGGGCGAGGATGAGACGGCCTCGGATCTCGAGGTCGAGCTTGGGGCGGACCATGTCGAGTGGAGCCGCGAAGCCATAGGCGGACAGGTCGATCCGCGCGGTCGTCGCGGCAACGATTTCGGGGCCGTCCTGTTCGAGCTCGACCTCGAGGCGCATTTCGGTCGTGGTGCCGCGAACTGTCAGCTTGCCGACTACCGCGAGTCGCCCTGGGCCGCGACCGACGGCGTCGCCATGGAATGAGATCAGTGGGTGGGTTTGCACGTCCAGGAACTCGGGCGCGCACAGATGCCGGTCTCGGAATGCGAGACCGGTCGCGATGCTAGCGGCGTGAAGTTCCAGCAGTACCGTGGCCGATCCATCCTGACCCCAGGTCATCGAGCCGGATGCTCGACGAAAGCGGCCGGTTACCGGGAGCAGTCCCCAGAGCCCGCGGGCGAAGAACCTGATGTCCGCGGTTGCGGGATCGAGTTTCCAGACACCGGTTCGCTCGACCGCCTCGGTGTGTTCCTGAGCAGCCGATTCATTTGATATGTGCGGCATCAACTTCCTCAGCGTTTTTTCGAGCGCATTCGACGAGGGATTCGCGCAGACATAGTGGTCGGGACGGAGTACGACGAATGGCTGTCGCCTGAAGTATGGACGGGCCAGCTCATGAAGGTCTTCGAGGATCTGGGTCGGCGAACCACGATGGACGGGGCGCTGCCCCGGCGAGATCAGCGTTACATAGGTCGCGCCCAAGACGTCTTCGGCGATGCGGCGGCCGTTTTTCGATAGCACTTCGCGTGGATCGGCGTCCCAGCCGATGATGCGCCAGCCAGAGCCCGAGATGTCATCGAGGCGGTGCTCCGCGCCGCTGAACGTCCGCACGATCGGCTGCGGAAATAGGCGGCCAACCGGCGAGCGCAGCGATGGTGGTGCCAAAAGCAAGCCGCGGCGGTACCGGGCCGGCGGCCGCCAGCGGCCTTGGCGAACGCGTTCCCGTAATGGCGGGACACGCAGGAGCGTTCCGGCCGCCGCGTCGCGAAACGTCGCCGCCCAGCGCGATTGCATCGTGACCAGATGGCCGGCCCGGACCGACAGCTTGGTTATCGCGTCGGCGTGCGGCCGCCGCTCGGCTTCGTAGGAGTCGAGGATCTGCAGTGGCGCGCTGGCGTTCACCACGGCCGCGATTTTCCAGGTGAGGTTCGTGACATCCCGGATTCCCGAGTTCAGGCCCTGGCCGATCATCGGAGGCATCAGGTGGGCGGCGTCGCCGCACAGCAACACCCTCCCGACGCGCCAATGCTCGGCGCTCTTGGCTCGGAAGGTGTAGATGAGATGGCGCAGGATCTCGGCGGTGTCGGGGTCCGCATCCTCAGCGATCACTCGCCGCGCGGCCCGGGGTGTAAGGATTTCCTCTTGGTCCTCCCACGGCATTACCTTGCGTTCCCAGCGGTGCCCACCAGCGGCGAGTCGGCCGGTCAGGCGGGGCGCCGCCGGGTCCAGCGTCATCTGAAAGTACGGAAGGTGGGTGACCGGCTCCGGCAGCTTCGCATCGAGGATGAGCCACGTGTCGGTATATGCGGATCCGACGAGCTGGACGCCGATCGCTTCGCGGGTGGCGCTATTGGCGCCATCGCAGCCGACAACGAAGCGTGTGCGCGCGTTACCGGTCCCGCCGTCGACATCACGAAACGTGAGTTCGACGCCTTCGTCGTCCTGGGTCAACCCGGTTAGCCGGTGCCCCAGTCGGATATCGACATCCGGGTACTCCGCAAGGGCCGCCCGAAGTTGCTTATCCAGCAACGGCTGGTAGATCGCCGATATCCACGGATGCCCCTGGAGTTGTTCCGTTGGCAGTGTCGTCGCGACGACCTTGCCGCGAGCCGACACCCACTGGGCGCCGGCCCCGAGGAGCATGTCTGGAACGGCGCGCTTGTACACCCCCGCCTTCTGCAGCGTGCGCAGCGCTTCTCCGTCGAGAACGCCGACGCGCGGATTGGGGTACACGTCGCTCTCGCGCTCGAGTGCCAATACCGTCAACCCCGCACGCGCCAGCAGCAGCGCCGCCAGCTCACCGACGGGACCCAGGCCGATCACGGCAACGTCGAACGTGATCATGACAGGTGTCGGCAACCCGTGAAAAGGATGTCGGTAGCTCGCGAACGACTCACGAGGCCAGCCGCCGAACTTTCGAGGTGCTGCAATACCGATTCGATGTCCACGCCGAGCAGTCGGCCATCGCGCTTGACGATTCGTCCGTCCACGATCACGGTGTCGACGTTGCTGGTGTCCATATGCTGTACGACGGCGCCCGGCGCGTGATTTACCGGTCCGGCATTGAGTGTGCGTGCGTTCAATGCGATGACGTCCGCCCGTTTGCCCGGGGTGAGGGACCCGACGAGATGGTCGAGATGAGCCCCTTGGGCTCCGCCGATTGTTGCCATTCGGAGTATGTCTCGCACCGTGACCGGCTGAACCTCGGGTGAGTTGCTCTGCATCGCTACTTGGATTCGGCTGCGCTGCCACTGGTAGGCCGCACGCATCTGGGAGAAGAAGTCGACGGGTGCGATGCCGACCGTGTCCGTGCCGAAACTTGTTGGGATGCCATGTTCGAGGGCCGTTTGCAGCGCCGGTTGGCCCATGGCGAGCGATTGCTCCGCGCTGGTGGAGACCGATACCTTGCCACCGGTCCGTTCGATAGCTCGCCATGCGGCGTCCTCGATACCGAGGCAGTGGATGTAGGTGATCCAGGGGCCGAGCAGTCCCTCCTCCTCGAACTGTTCGAGCACGTAACCCCAGCTGGTGTCATTGACATGCGCGAACATGGGCAGACCGAGGTCTCGCGCAAGCTGGAACAAGTCCTCATCGACGTGATAGCCCAGTGCCAGGCGGACGAGTGTTCCGTCGTGCACCTCACCGGTCGTTTCGATGAGGCGACGGATGTCTTCCGGATGGGCATACGACGGGTCCGGCTCGTGATCGCCGAGTGACGGCGAGAAGCTGAAGACGCACCGGATTCCGGATCGGCGGATTCCTTCGAGCGCGGCGTCGGTGTGTTCGGGGGTATACGAGCATTGCGACGTGTCGACGACGGTCGTCGTTCCCGCGGCCAGATTTTCCAGTGCCCCACCGAATTGTCCCCAGTAGACGTCCTCCGGCGTGTACTGGTGGAACAACGCGTCGGCTCCGGCCCGGGATTGCATGAAGTAGTCCATGTCGAGGGCATCGGCCCAGTACGAGCGCAGGGCGGTCTGGAACATGTGGTGATGCGAGTTCACGAAGCCGGGAAGGACGATCTTGCCCGCGCAGTCGAGCACCTGCGCGTCGGCCTGTAAATCCTGCCCCACCTCGACGATCCTGCCGTCCTCGATGAGGACATCGCCGCGTTCATGATCACCCAGCTTCTCGTCCATCGTGAGGACGATTCCGCCGCGCAGCAGCAAGCGCCCGTCGGAATTCATGACCGCCTCCAATTGGACACACAAGGTGGGTTGCAAAGCGCCTTTGTCATAATGGACACAGTGTTGCCGTTATTATGCTCGGTGTCAATGGATATCGGCGCCACCTCGGCAACGGAGACGGCGGCAATCGCGTAGGCCCGCGCGCGTCGAAGTCGGCGGGACGCTGTGCACCCTCGGTACCGGACGCGATGACGAGCGATAAGGGCTTGGCCTGATGTCTGTTTCAATGCTGCTCGCTACTGGACTGCGGCACCACGGCAGGTGAGGTCGGGGCCGAAGCCGGTCCGGGATCCGACGTCGCGGCGCGAACGGTGCCGAGCAATGACACCGTGGCCACGGCGCCGAGGATTGCTCCGAAGACGATGCCGATGTGGGAAAGGTTCCAGTGCTGGGCGGCCAATCCCACGCCCAAGACGGGAACGGAGATCGCGAAATAGGCCACGACGAAGTAACTGGAGGCGATCTCGCCCCGCTGCGATGGCGGAGCCGCTTCCACTACCGCGCCCAGTCCCTTGCTGAAGCTCGTGCCCTGTCCGACACCGGCGATCACCGCGGCCGCGATGAGGATCAGTACCGACTGGGCGCTGAGAGCCGCACCGACCAGTGCGGCGCTGATTATCAGGGCCGCACAACCGAGGATCATGGCGTTGGGAACGGGCAGCGTCCTGGTGAGGGCTTGGGCAGCCGCGGACGCGGCGAACGTCAAGGAAACCAGCAATCCGGCAACGGCCTTGTTGTGAACGTGCAGAGATTGATTCAGGAAGGTCGGCACGACCGACGCGAATAGGCCGATCACGCAGAACCCGGCGAAGGCCGCCGGCGCCGCACGAATGAACGCCTGCCTTGCCTCGGGCGGAATTGAGAACCGCTGCACGGTGAGCCGAGCCCGCGGCTGTGCCGCAATGGTCTCGTCCGCATTCCTGATAGCCGGCACCGCCAACCCGACCATCACCAGGTGCACCGCGAAAACACATCGCAGCGGCCACGGGCCGTATTGCACCAGCACGCCCGACAGCGTCGGCCCTATACCCAATCCGCCGATGTTCGCGACACCGGCGACCACGTGGGCTCGGGTTTTCCATGTCGCGGGTGCGGCTTCGACGATCATGGCGGTCGCGGTACCGGTGAAGATACCGGCCGACAGCCCCGACAGCGCTCGCCCGAGCAGCAACTGCCACACCGGCCCCGCGGTGAGGAACACCAGCGAACTGGCTGCGGAAAAGGCCAGTCCGGCCATGAGCAGCGGTCGACGTCCGAGCGCGTCCGACCACCGGCCGAACAGAATCAGTGCCGCGACGACTCCGGCGGCGTAAATGGCGAAAATCGCTGTGGACGTGCTGATGGAGAATCCGAGCTCGGCGGCATACAAGGTGTACATCGGCGTCGGCATCGTCGTACCGAGCATGACCACAGCGAAGGCGTAACCAACCTGCACCATCGACCTATCGCGCCGACCGCGCGCGCCTGTGAGGCGCAAATCTGTCTTGACCGCTAATCGAGTCTCCATAATGGCAACAGCGTCGACGCTATCGTCGCTAATGTCCAGCTATATCGGCAACGATGTGGCCGATATTACTCGGAGCGGTATCGAAGCGGTCGACGCAGATCGGTGCCAACCGGAATTTGCGCCGGACCTGAGCTCGAGCAGGATTTCACACCCAAGATCTCCCCTCCTCCAGGCGAGCCGCGCCGACGCTTCGTAAGCGGTGGCCCACGCGTCGGACGTCACGAGCATCTATAGGTGTTGCCTATGCGTGTCTCGCGCTTCTGGTCTTGGACTTGCCGACGACGGGGCCAACACAATCGAGGACCAACCGGTTTTCTGCTCGAATTTCAACTGAAAGGTTGCAGATGCCCTCTGAGACAATGTTGGCTGCCGTACTCGGCGAGCCCGGGACGATCGCAACCACGCGGTTGCCTGTGCCCGAGGTGGGACCGGACGACGTCCTGGTCCAGGTCCGCCGGGCATCGCTGTGCGGTTCGGACCTCAAGATTCGAAGTCGGAAGTTCTTCGCCGGTGACGGACCGCCTCCGGGAACCTTTGTCCCCGGGCACGAGTACGCGGGCGTGGTGGCTGCGGTGGGGAGCAGCGTCGACGAGTTTTCGGTTGGTGACCGGGTCGTGACCGAGGCGCATCGCGGCTGTATGCGATGCGTCAACTGTCTCTCGGGTTCCTACACCGATTGCCTGAACTCCGGCAAGCGGGAGAAAGGGCATCGGTCACAGGGGATGACGGTCAACGGCGGGTTCGCCGAATATGTGGTCAATCATGTGTCCACCCTGCATCGGCTGCCGGATTCCGTTGATTTCGACGCGGCGGTAGTTCTCACCACTGTCGGCTCGGTTATGCACGCCTTCGATGTCCTCGGCTCCCTCGTTGTCGGCGCGAGTGTCGCCGTGATCGGCCCCGGGCCCATCGGGCTGCTGGCCGTTCAGGTCGCCCGCCAACTCGGAGCCGACCCGGTGGCTCTGGTGGGTACCAGGTCAAGCCGGTTGGCGCTCGGCAAGCAGTTCGGCGCCG
Source organism: Nocardia sp. NPDC049526 (assembly GCF_044465765.1). Classification (NCBI taxonomy): domain Bacteria; kingdom Bacillati; phylum Actinomycetota; class Actinomycetes; order Mycobacteriales; family Nocardiaceae; genus Nocardia; species Nocardia sp. NPDC049526. Next base: position 242,984 of record NZ_JBITMA010000003.1, read on the forward strand.
ACGTGGTGCTCAACTCGCGCGCGATGGACGCCGTCGCCGCGGTACGCGATCTCACCGGTGGGCGCGGCGCCGATATCGTCCTCGAGTGCTCGGGCGCCGCGCCCGCTGTCGATCAGGCGATCCATATGGCCAAGCGGTCCGGCAAAGTCGTGCTCGTGGGATTTTTCGAGCAGCCGGTGCTGGCCGACCTCAACCATGCCGTCATGAACGGAATCTCATTGCAGACGGTTCGTGGCGAAGGAACGGGCTCTGTTGCACGAGCCGTTTCCCTGGCAAGCCAGGGAAGACTGAACACCGACCCACTCGTGACACACCATTTCGCACTCGGCGACATCGGTGAAGCGTTCGACACCTACGCCGAACGCAGAGGCGATGCCATCAAGGTGATGCTCGATGTGTCCGACGATGGGGAACCGATCCATGGTCGGTAGCGTCCCGGATTCGGTGATGTCGGCTGCGATTGACGAACCACGGCAGGCAGTGGCCGCCGCGATGGCGAGCGCCGCCACGGCATGGCTGGACGCACTGACCTCCGGTCAGCGTGCCGCCGCGCTGTTCGATTCCCCGCTGGTGCCCGATGCCGAAGCGGAGCGAGTGCGGTGGTACTACACGCCGACCGACCATGGCGGGCTCGCGCTACGTCACCAGCTGGCGCATCAGCAGAGCCTGGCGATGCAGTTGGTGGCGTCGGGACTGTCCGAGGCCGGGTACGCCACTGTCGCGACCGTGGTCGGTCTAGAGAACGTCCTGGACCAGGTCGAAGGTTGGAAGGCTCGCTGGGCCCGGCAACGGGGTCGCGATCCCGGACTGTACTGGCTCAGGGTGTTCGGCGTGCCGGGCGACCCGGTTTGGGGTTGGCGCTTCGGAGGTCATCACATCTCGCTCAACAACCTCATCGTCGGCGGCCGTCTCGTATCGACGACACCCTGCTTCATCGGCGCCGACCCAGCGAGCACTTCGTTACTGGGTGGGGCGCCGCTACGGCCGCTCGGCGGGATCGAGGATGTCGCACGGAACCTCGTCGGGTCCTTCAACGCGGAACAGCGCGAACACGCATTGCTGCACGAGTCCGCGATATCGGACATCGTGTCCGGCAACCGAGCCCGCGTGACACATGGCGACACCATGATGCATATGCAGGATCTATGGCGCGGCCAGTTCTCGGACCCTGCGCTGAACAAGCTTGTCGATGACGTCGACCGGAACGCGGAAGAGGCCAGCGGGTACACCGAGGCCGATCACGCTGCCCTGGCGATTTCCGTTCCGCCCAAGGGGATCAGTGCGCGCAACCTCGATCACACGCAGCGCGACGAGCTGCGACGACTGATCGCGCTGTACACCGGCCGTGTATCGGCCGCGATGGCAGAGGTACACGCCGCGCGCTACGCAACCGACGCGGTGCTCGACGTCACCTGGTTCGGCTGGGCGGGTGGTATGGCACCCGATGATCCCCACTACTACCGGATACAAGGCCCGGACCTGCTCATCGAGTACGACAACACGCAGCGTCAGGCGAATCACGCGCACGCCGTATGGCGGGATCTGTCCGCTGACTTCGGCTTCGACACCCTTGCCGAACATCGAAACAATCACTCCCATTAAGGGGGCACTATGACAAGAAATTCGACAACAAGCGCGACAGGATTCGCTGAGCGGTTACGGTCCGGGCGACAGACCATCGGCTACTGGGTGGTGTGCGACAACCCGGTGGCCACCGAACGGATCGCCATGTCCGGCTACGACTATGTCTGTCTCGACGCCCAGCACGGCCTGATCGAATATCGGGGCCTGCTGGCCGGAATCACCGCGATCGACGCCGCGGGCACCGGCACGGCAGCGCTTGTCCGGGTGCAAGCCAACGATCCGTTCTGGATTGCCCAGGCTCTCGACGCGGGTGCCCGCGGCGTCGTCGTGCCGATGGTCGATACGGCGGCTGAGGCCGAAGCCGCGGTGGCGGCCTGTCGCTTCCCTCCGGTAGGCCACCGTAGTAACGGGGCCCTGCGCGCGGGGCTGCGAATCGGGCCGTCGCCGGCCCGAGCCAACGCCGAGATCGCCTGCATGGTGATGATCGAGACCGTATCCGGACTACGCAATGCCGCCGAGATCGCGTCGGTTCCCGGCGTCGACGCGATCTACATCGGACCATCGGATCTGCGCCTCGCACTCGGCGGCGCCACCCCCACCGACCCCGCGGTCGACGCCGAATTCGACGACGCCCTCCGCACCGTGCTGAAGGCTGCCGAAGCGGCAGGAAAAGCAGTAGGCATCCATTGCCCGGACGGCGTCACCGCCGCGCGCCGACTAGCCGAAGGCTTCAACTACGTCAGCATCGCCAACGACCTGGTGCACCTGGAACAGGCTGTCAAAAGCCACCTCGCGCAGGTGCCTGACGGATCCGACTAGCCAATGTGCCGAATCACTCCAACCCTGAGACTGAGACCCAGGCCCATATAGACAAAGCCGATGGGGGCTCGTAGCGTGCGGACTCGTGAATCTACGACGGCTTCAATACTTTGTGGCGGTCTGTGAGCTGAAGTCGTTCACCATGGCGGCCGAGCGGCTTTTCATCGCTCAACCTTCACTTTCCCAGCAGATAAAGCGTCTGGAAACAGACCTGAAGGTCACGCTGCTCGATCGCACGGCGCAGGGTATCCGGCCCACTCCCGCGGGCCGGGCACTGCTGCCCGTGGCGCGAGATATTCTCGCCGTCGTCGAGCGAGCCGAACAAGCAGTTGATGATGCGCGGACCGGTCGACGAGGCGATCTCGAGGTGCTCACCGTCCGATCGGTGGCCAACGCCATCCTTCCCTCGGGCATCGCCGTCTGGCACGAAAGGTTTCCCGAGGTCGTGCTCGAGATCAAGGACTACCCGCATGCCACAGCGATGGAGGCCGCGTTCCGTGATGGTGAAGGCGATCTGGCGATCGGTCCTCGAACGGGGTTATCCGGCGCCGATGTGGCCTCCATCGGATTCGAAGAACTGGTCCTTGTCGCCGGGCCCGACAGCGGCGTATCGACCGACGCGCCGCTGTCATTGGCGGATCTGAAGGGCCATCAGTGGGTGCTGTTCGACAAGGAGAACGGGCTGACGCGGGTGATCAGAACGCTCTGCGCCGCAGCAGGATTCGAACCGCTCGCCGCGGTCTGGACCATGCAGGTCCAGGCCGCATTGGAGCTGGCATCCAGCGGTGTGGCGGTTACGCTGGTCCCCGATAATGCGGTACAGGGGGAATATCGTCGCTTCGCCCGGTCGTTGACACCGCCGATTTACCGCGAAATCTGCGCGTACTCCCGACCCGGTTCCCGGTACATGTCCGATGCTTACGTCGACATCCTCTGCCGAGCCCAGTCGCAACTGTTGGTGCGAGCTGATCTCCCGCAGTCCTGTTCCCTCACCTGAGCCGACCACTTGCGGGCGCGCGAGGCTGTCCCAGGCTTCGATGTGGTCTCACCGTGAATCGGGTTGACGTTCGTCCTGCGCGGCACTGGCCAGTGCGGCGACCAGTGGATTGATGCGGTAGTCGACCAGTTCGCGCATAACCAGTGCGGTACTGGTGCGTTTAACGCCTTTGATGTCGAGGATCTGACCAGCCACCCGGTAGAGGTCATCCGCGTCGCGGGCTGCCACATGAATGAGCAGATCGGCGACACCGCTGAGTCCGTGTACTTCGAGGACTTCCGGAATGTCGGCGAGTGCCGCCGCGACAGCGGCGAGTTTGCGCTGGGTGACGTTGGTGAGGACAAATGCTTGCAGTGGGTAGCCCAGCGCCAGCGGATTGATGCGCCGCTCGAACGAGTGCAGCGAGCCCGCGGCGTCGAGCTTGCTCAGGCGCGCCTGCACAGTGTTTCGTGACAGTCCGGTCTCGGCGGCAAGAGCCAGCACGGTCGCCCGCGGAGCGTCGGCGAGCGCGAGCAGGATCCGCGCGTCGATCTGGTCGACGGTGTGCGTGCTTGGCATTGTGATAACCCCGGTCTAGTCGGAACGGATCCCTCGGATGCAATCTGATCAACTCGAGGTACAAGTATTGCGCAGAAGACGCTGAGTTGCTGCACTTGACGGCAGTTCTGCACAACAGGACGGTCATAGGAGGGCGATCCGCCCGATTCCCGGCTGAATCCCGATTCGGACGCACAACGTCCATGAGCAATCCGGATCCGGTCACTGTGTGCCCCCGACCGAGAGTTCGAATGCGCATGGCCGCAACAAATTTGGTGCGAGGAGAAGTCCCGATGAACGCCCCGGCCGTCGATCCTGAAGCCCAGAGCTTCGGTGCGCCCCCTCCCGAAGCGCTCGAGGCGATTCAGCAACGAGTGCTGTGGCTGTCCACGGCGATGATCCACCATGCCAATCGGGTACGCCCCAACCCGAGTGGGCTCAAGGTCGGGGGCCATCAAGCGTCGTGCGCGTCGATGGTGTCGATCATGACCGCACTGTGGTTCGAGCACCTCCGGCCAGGTGACCGCGTGTCGGTCAAGCCCCACGCGTCCCCGGTCCTGCACAGCATCAACTATCTGCTGGGCGAACTCGACGAGTCGTACATGACCGCATTGCGCGAGTTCGGTGGATTGCAGTCCTACCCGAGCCGGGCCAAAGACCCCGACCCCGTCGACTACTCGACCGGATCGGTCGGAATCGGAGCAACCGCTCCGATTTGGGGAGCGATGGCGCGCCGGTATGTCAATACCATCGGCGGTGACGCCGGCACCGGTCGCCAGTACTCCCTGGTCGGCGACGCCGAACTCGACGAAGGCGCGGTGTGGGAAGCCATCCTCGATCCCGGCATAGTCGATTTGGGCGAGGTAGTGTGGATCGTCGATCTCAACCGGCAATCTCTCGATCGTGTGGTACCCAACATCGCCGCACGCAGGCTCGAGAAGATGTTCGATGCCGCGGGCTGGCAAGTGATCACCGTAAAATTCGGGCAGCTGCTCGATACGCTGTTCGCCCGACCCGGCGGATCCGAGCTCCGGGACCGGATCCTGGATATGCCGAATCCGGAATACCAACGGCTGCTGCGCTGCAACGCCGACGAACTGCGTACCCGGCTGCCCGGCACCGGGAACGGGAGCACCGAAATCACAGAGCTGATCGCCGGAATCGACGACCAAACCTTGACCGCGGCGATCCGCAACCTCGGCGGCCACGACCTCGCGGCGTTGTCCGCGGCGTACCGGCAGATCGATGACACACGGCCGACCATCATCTTCGCCTACACCATCAAAGGTTACGGACTGCCCATCCAGGGCCACCCCCAAAACCACTCGTCACTACTGAGCGTCGACGAGTACGCCCAGCTGGCAAGCGAATTGGGCATGGACCCCCACAAACCCTGGCAGCGATTCGACGACGGCACCGCATCCGGACGCGTCTGCGCTATGGTCGCGCAACGGCTGCGCCGCGACCCGATCAGCACTGCCCGACCCGCGACGATTCCGTCCGATTTCGGCCGCACTCCCAAGAGCACGGCGACCACGCAATCAGCGCTCGGGCGGGTGTTGCTCGACTTGACCCGGGCGGCGCCCGACGCGGCCAAACGTGTTGTCACAGTGAGTCCGGACGTGAGTTCGACGACCAACCTCGCCGGGTGGGTGAACAAGGTCGGGGTGTGGTCGTCGGCAGAACGGCACAACTGGTTCGCCGACGACGCCGAGACAATCCTGCATTGGCGCGAAAAGCCCACCGGCCAGCACATGGAACTGGGCATCGCGGAAACGAACCTCGTCGGCCTGATCGGTGAACTCGGCGCAACCTGGAGTCGATGGGGACAGCCGCTGCTGCCCATTGGAGTTCTCTACGATCCTTTCGTCGAACGCGCGCTCGAACCCTGGTCGTATGGCATCTACGCCGGTGGCCAATCCATACTTGTCGGCACTCCCTCCGGCGTCACCCTGGCCGCCGAGGGCGGAGCACACCAATCCATCAAGACACCCTCGATCGGCCTCGAACAACCGGGCTGTGTCAGCTACGAACCCGCATTCTCCATCGACGTCGAGTGGACGTTGCTCGCTTGTCTGTCCCGCCTCGGGCGGCCGGACGGCTCCTCGGCCTACCTGCGCCTGTCGACCCGGCCTGTCGACCAGACGCTGGCAGCAGTCCCATCGGACCCCGCTGCACGCGAACGCCGCCGCCGACAGGTCGTCGCCGGTGGCTACCCACTGGTCCGTCACGACGACGCCAAGGTGACCATCGCGGCAATGGGCGCGATGATGACCGAGGCCCTCGCCGCCGCAGCACGTCTCACGCACACAGGTGTCCCCGCTGACGTCCTCTGCATCACCAGCCCCGGCCTGCTGTTCCAAGCAATCCAGGCACGCCGAGGCCGAGGCACCGGCGAGACCTGGATTCTCGATCAGCTCTTCCCTTCCGATCGCGCCACCCCGCTGCTCACGGTCCTCGACGGCCACCCACACACGCTGGCTTTCCTGTCCGGGATCAATCGGGTGCGCCACACCGCATTGGGTGTCTCACGGTTCGGGCAGGTCGGCTCCCTCGACGATGTCTACCGCTATCACGGCATCGACTCCGACAGCATTGTGCGCGCCGCTCTCGATCTACTTTGACAGGTGTCGCAAGGGTGCGTCGGCTGAAGCGTCGTTTGAAGCAGTCGCCGGCGCAGGCGTGGCGAGCGAGGTCCACCGATTTTCCGGGCGAGGGCGCTCTCGGCTGAAAGCCGACAAGGGCGGCCCGTGCACTGTGGTCGGCGATACGCTGGGCATTGTCGAAAGGTAAGCGCATGGTGCCCGATGTTCGTGCACGTATGGAGTGGATTGCCCACCGCTGATGGTCGGTGATGATTCACCGCGGACCCAACGTGACGTGAATATGCCCGTCTCGGTGGAGTTGAGCGCGTCCGGATTCGAGGACGCCGAAGAGATCGGCCGCGGTGGTTTCGGGGTGGTCTATCGGTGCACGCAGGTGGCCTTGGACCGCACGGTTGCGGTGAAGGTGCTGACCGCCGAGCTGGACGAAGACAACCAGACGCGGTTTTTACGCGAGCAGAAGGCGATGGGTCGGTTGACCGGGCATCCGAACATCGTCACGGTGCTCCAAGCGGGTGTCACCGCGAGCGCGCGGCCCTATCTGGTGATGCCGTATCACCCGTTGGATTCGCTGGACACGTGGGTTCGTCGGCAGGGGCCGATGCCGGTGCAAACCGTGCTGTGGATCGGAGTGAAGATCGCCGGTGCGCTCGAGAGCGCGCATCGGCTCGGTATCGTGCATCGGGATGTGAAGCCGGGCAATATTCTGCTCACCGATTACGGTGAGCCCGCGCTGACCGATTTCGGTATCGCCCGCATTGTCGGCGGATTCGAGACGGCCACGGGTACCTTGACCGCTTCTCCGGCGTTCACCGCACCGGAGGTGCTCGGCGGCGAGACGCCGACCGCGGCGGCGGATGTCTACGGTCTGGGTGCGACCTTGTTCTGCGCGTTGACCGGGCATGCCGCCTTCGAGCGTCGGAGCGGTGAGCAGGTGGTGGCACAGTTCTTACGGATCACCAGCCAGCCGGTGCCGGACCTGCGTGCGGGCGGAATTCCCGATGACGTGGCGGCGGTGGTGGAATCGGCGATGAACCGAGATCCGACGAAGCGGCCGTCGGCGGCGGAGATCGGCGAGGCGATCCGGCAGGTACAACACCACCACGGATACCAGGTGGGCGAGATGGCTCTGCACGGGAAACCGGTTGCAGCCCAAGGGGTGTGGGACCACATGCCGGATTCGGCTCCGCGGCGGATCGAAGAGGGTCGCGGTAGCACTGGTGAGCTGCCGCTCGAGTTGACCAGTTTCGTCGACCGTCGCACTGAGACGGCGGAGATCAAGAACCTGCTGTCGGTGTCGCGGTTGGTGACGTTGGCGGGGATCGGTGGTGTCGGCAAGACCCGGCTGGCGCTGCGGGCGGCGTCGAATGCTCGACGCGATTTCGCCGATGGGGTGCGGATGATCGAGCTGGCCGACGTGCGGGACCCGGTGTTGCTGGTCGATGTCGTGGCGGCCGGTATCGGCCTGCGCGACGATTCGGCTCGGCCGATGCGGCAGGTGCTGCTCGGGTTCCTGCGTTCCCGGGAGATGCTGCTTGTTCTGGACAACGGCGAGCAGATTGTGCGGGCGTTGGCGGAGCTGGTCGAGGAGTTGTTGCTGGGGTGTCCGGGTGTGCGGATTCTGGTCACCAGCCGTGAGCCGTTGGATGTCGCCGGGGAAGTGGTGTTGCGGGTGCGGCCGTTGGCCGTTCCTGGCGCTGGCGGTGCGCTGACGCTGCGGGGATTGCCCAAATACGATGCGGTGAGTTTGTTCGCCGATCGCGCTGCGGCGGCCGTGCCGGGGTTCGCGGTCACCGAGGACAATAAGGCCGCGGTGGTCGGGATCTGTGCCCGGTTGGACGGGTTGCCGTTGGCGATCGAGCTCGCCGCGGCTCGGATGCGCGCCATGTCGCCTGAGCAGATCCTGGAGCGGCTGAGCGACCGGTACGCGCTGCTCACCCGCGGTATGCGCAGCGCGCCTAGGCGGCAGCAGACGTTGCAGTGGTGCATCGACTGGAGCTACCAATTGTGCACGCCGGTCGAGCAGCGGTTGTGGGCCCGGTCGTCGGTGTTCGCCAGCGGTTTCGAACTCGATGCCGCCGAACAGGTGTGCGGCGCCGACCTTGCGCCGGAGAATCTGCTGGATGCCTTGTCCTCCCTGGTCGACAAATCGATTGTGAACCGCGACGAAGTGGATGGCGTCGTGCGCTTCCGGATGCTCGAGACCATGCGCGACTACGGGCGCGAGCAGTTGCAAGAGTCCGGCGAAGACCGGGATCTACGTCGACGACACCGCGACTGGTGCCAGCGGTTGGTGCTGGATTCGGTGGCGGACTGGTTCAGTGACCGCCAGCCCGACTGGCTGGCACGCGTCGATCGCGAGCAGCCGAATCTGCGGGCTGCCCTCGAGTTCTCCCTCTCCGAGGACAGTGCGGACTCGGCCGATGCCGGGCTGCGCACCGCCAATGCGCTATTCGGGTTCTGGAGCTTTCGGGGTCGGTACGGTGAAGGTCGACGGTGGCTCGACCGTGCCCTGACCAACCCGGACGCGGGCTCGATATCCGACCGTGTCAAGGCGCTCGAGGCCAGCATTATCATGGCCACGGCGCAGCGGGACCTTCGATCGGCAGCGTCATTACTGGAGCAGGCGCGCGCCCTCGCCGAACAGGATCCCACTCCCATGAACCAGGCGCTGATCGCCTACGCCGACGGCATGCTGGCGCTTTATCGAGACGACCCCGCTCGCGCAGTCTCCTTCTTCGAGCGTGCCGTGGAGGCGTTCAGCTCGAATAGGCGAGGGTACCTATACATTTCCGCGTTGATGCTGCTCGGTGGGGCCTATACAGCGCAGGGCGATATACCGCGGGCAATCGAATGTCACGAGCAAATCCTGTCTATTACCGAAGAATGCGGTGAATCACTTTATCGGTCGAGTGCGCTGTGGGGGTTGGGCCTTGCAACATGGCTGCAAGGCGAGGGGTCTCACGCGCAGCAGTTGCTGCAGGAATCGCTGCGAGTCAACCAGCGCATGCGCAGCCCAGTCGTAGCGGCGCTCGATCTCGAGGGACTGGCCTGGACCGTCGCCGATGAGGACGGTGAGCGCGCGGCCGTGCTGATGGGTGCCGCGGAGAATCTTCTGCGGTCCGCCGCGTCTGGGTTTGCTGTCTTCCCGGGGGCGACCCACGTTCACGACGAATGCGAGCGCACGGTGCGTCGCACGCTCGGCGAACGACGATTCGATACGGCCTTCCGGCGCGGCCAGGCCATGGAACACAACGCCGCAGTGACCTACGCACTGGGTGAGGCGCCGACCGCCACCGCGCTCGCTTCGCAACTGACATTGACCAAGCGCGAACGGCAGGTCGCAGACCTTATTGCCCAGGGACTCACCAACAAGCAGATCGCCGCGAAATTGGTGATCTCGCAGCGCACCGCGGACGGGCATGTCGAACATATCCTGAGCAAACTCGGATTCACCTCCCGCGCGCAAATTGCGGCCTGGATCGCGGACGAGGCCCAGCGCGAGCCTTCCTGACCGCACTGATAAAGATCTCGGGCGGTGGTCGTCTTCGCTCCGCGAAAACCTTGGCCGCCGGGTGCGTGGGCATACGAACCACCACCTTCAGCGGAGGGGCTGCGGGTGAGGCTTGAAACCGTGATCGGGAGTTCAAAGACGTTCCTGAATCTCAGGGTGTGACCCGCTGTTGACACCGGCCGCAATAACGGTAACATCGTTGCCGATATGGTGGTTCGGATTCGCAACTCGTCTGGCTGGAGCGACTGTTCGAAAATCCGTCGACGCAGTCGCTGTCAGGGTCGACCTGGCTGGTGTTGACCCGGCTGCATGTGGCGGGCCGCAACGCCCCTGTCTCGATGAGAGTCTTGGAACAGTGAAATATGTTGTCGCCATGCCATTTTCGGAATGCATTCAGGCACGCACAGGTTCATCGGATCGGTTGTTCGCATGAGCACTGGTGATCGAGCGCACACCGGGATGGTGGTTCGCGCTGGTGTCTGGAAACTCGACCCGACAACCGCGGACATCGGGTTCTCCGCCCGCGGGCTCTGGGGGCTGCTCCCGGTCTGCGGCCGCTTTCGCCGAGCTTCCGGCTCGATAACCTGGAGTCAGGATGGAACAGCCACGGTTCTGCTGGAACTGCACGCCGCTAGCGTCACCACCGGTATGCGGATGCGAGACCGGCATCTGTGCGGGCCCGAGTTCCTGGACGCGCGAACGCACCCGGTGATTTCGTTCCATGGTCATGCCGTCAGTCGCGGACGCACGCGACTCGAGGTGCAAGGCAAGCTGACCGTTCGCGATGCCACGACCGAAATGCAACTCGATGTCGAGCTTGCACCGGACGGCCCCGAACTCGTCGCCGCGACGGCCGCGCGGGTGGACCTGTCCGCCTATGGTATCGGGCCACGATTCGGCATCGTCCGCCGCAATATCGACCTCGAGATCCGAGGCCGCCTCATCCCCGCCGCCACGTCGATGCTCACACCGCGTATGCAGCCGACCCGTACCGACGATGGAGTGCTCGACCTCGGCGCGCAGCACAACACCGAGCGTTGACCCAGAGAACCGGAGAACAAAGATGTCTCAGTCGACCCCCCCGACCCGGCACGGCTCAGTAGACCACACCCGAGAAGATCAACGTCGAGACGCTGCCATGCCCCAGGTGACCATCGTCGGCGCGGGCTCGACCGGATGCACCTTGGCATTACTACTGGCCCGCTACGGTATCGCCAGCACCGTCCTGGAACGCCGTACCGAGGTGTTGAACCACCCGGCCGCGACGATTTTGAACGCCCGCTCACAGGAAATTTGGCACCACGCCTCCCCGGAGCTGGCCGGGCGGATCGCCGCCCTGGCACCGCCGCCCGAGGAGATCGCCACGATCCGGTGGTACACCGATCTGAGCAGCCCGCGACTGGGTGAGATCGACCTGCTGGCCTTCACCGAGCGGGTGGAGCGCGTCAAGAGCCACAGCCGGTTCCTCATCTCACACATCGGCCAGCAGCAGCTCATGGCGGTCCTCTGGGACGTCGTCGACGCTGATCCCCTCGTGAACGTCCGGCGAGGCGTCCAGGTACAGCGCGTCAGTACGACGCCATCGGGCGCGACGGTGCGGGCGGTAGCCGCAGACGGTGCCACCGAGGAGATTTCGTCGCGGTTCGTGGTCGCCGCCGACGGCGCGAACAGCGCTGTGCGCGACGCGCTGGGCATCGCGATGCGCGGGCCGGTGCTGGCCAACATGGCCAGCGTCTTCTTCAACGCCAAGCTGTTCTCCGACGGCACCCGCCCGCTGCTCAGCTTCATCTACTCCCCGGCGTTCTGCGGCATTTTGGTAGCACACGCTGACGACAACTACGTGTTGATGACCCCGTACCTGAGCGAAAAGCAGGAGATCGCCCGGGACGGGCGCGGGTTCTGGGCGCGGACGCTGCCGCGGGTGATCGGGCGTGAGGAACCGTTTCGGATACATTCCACCGGCACCTGGACAATGACCAGCCAGATGGCCGAGACCTTCACCAGCGGCAATGTGATCCTGGCCGGTGACGCGGCCCACCGGTTCCCGCATACCGGCGGGTTCGGCCTCAACAGCGGTGTGCAGGACGCGCACAATCTCGCCTGGAAACTGGCCGCGGTATTCGAGGGCCGCGCACCGGCCACGTTGCTGGACAGCTACGAACCCGAACGACGGCCCGTGGTGGAACGCTTCGCCGCGCAAAGCGTCGCCAACCACTTCAATCTCGACGATGTCATGGATGGACTGACCTCGGGCAACCGCACCCTTGCCCGGGTCACCCGCACTTTTGCACACCCTCTCGTCGATCGGCTCCCTGCGATGATCACACGGCGCGTCGCCGACGGCATGATGAAGCTTGCGATCCGGCCGACCGCGAAACTATTGGGAGACAGCGCATCTGCGCGCGACCGGCGCGAGGCAGTCGAACGCCGGATACCGGGCCAGATGGAAGAGTTCGCATCCACTGGGCTCGAGTTCGGCTACGCCTACTGCGGGGGTCTCATCCGGACCGAGCCGACGCCACAGCCGATGCACGGTGAAGGCGTAATGGAATACCGGCCGACGACGTGGCCCGGTGCCCGTCTGCCGCACGCCTGGCTGGCCGGTGACGGCGGCGTCGTGTCCACCCACGACCTGCTCGACCTGCGTGACTACACGCTGTTCACCCCGGAGCCGCAGACCTGGCGCACCGCTGTCCCCGCCGCGATGCCCGTCACCGTGGTGGGCCTGGACGCCGCAATTGCCGACCGGCAGCAGATGCTCGACCTGTTCGAGGTCGGCGAGCACGGTGCCGTCCTGGTCCGACCCGACGGGCACGTCGCCTGGCGCACCACGGCCCGCGCATCGTCCGGCGTCGCGGAACTCGAGCAGACGGTCAGCGACCTAACGATCTCCACCGCGCCGGAAAGCGCCGCACTCTGATCACTCTCGGCCCGCGATTCGCACCTCAGCTGCGATAGGTATTGTGCGAGCCACGGAGATCCCGCGTGCCGCCGCCTGCATCGCCGAAATGACTGTTCGGGCTTCGTCGTCATTGGGCACGACTGCCGGCAACGCCGCCACGACCCGCCCACTGTCAATGGCAGGCGAATCGCCGATGTCCAGGTCTGCTTGGTGTCGTTGCCGGAAGGGGATGCGGAAGTAGCCGCCGGTAACGTGTGCGGTGCCGAGATCGGTGGCGTGGATGAGCGGATGCCGTCGTATGGCAGCGGATTGCGAGGCGGGGTGCCGCTGGTCCAGTCGAGTGCGTCGAGTACTGCGCGGTCGTGGATGCGTCCGGCGGTGCCGAGGGTGCACATGCTGTAGACGATGCCGGGGGCGTTGGGCGTCGCGACCTGTTGTGGTGCGGTGCGTAGTTCGTGCACGGGTGTTTGTGGTGGGATGACCGGTGCGATCAGCACGACAGCCACCACCCGTCGGCAGTGCCGAGGTGTTTGGTTCAGGTTTCCAGCGCTCCGAGCGTAGATCCGAGTCAGGGACTCGAGCCACAGCGTGGCCGCAGGAGGTCGCCTGAGTTGCCGCAACCAGGATTGGGTCGGCATTCCTCGACGCGCTCATGCCCTCACGTGTTGCGCCCTGGCCTCGGCCGAGCTCGGCCGAGGCGTGCGGCGGTACACCACGGCGCGGCCCTTCTTCGCGGGCACCAGCGCAACACCGCGGAAGTGCGTGCGCTCATCCGGTGCGGCGGTCGGCTCGAGCGTGAAATCCCGTAGCAGCGTGCGCAATACGACATTCATCTCCATGGTGGCGAAGGCCGCGCCGATGCAACGCCTGGCGCCGCCGCCGAATGGAATCCAGCTGAAGGTGCCCGGTCGGACACCGACGAAACGATCCGGATCGAAGGCGCGGGCATTCGGGAACAGCTCCTCGTTGTCGTGCATGAGCCGAATGCTGATCAGCACATTCTGTCCCTCGGGCAGGGTCCACCGCCCCAACTGCATCGACTCCGCGCGGATCTGGCGGGGCGTCAGCCCGATGACCGGACGCACCCGCTGTACCTCCAGCAGGGTGGCTTCGCGCAGTGCCGAACCGCCTTCGTCGGCCTCGGCGACCAAGCGCCGCAACACTTCCGGATGCCTGCGCAACCGCTCGATGGTCCACGACAGGGTGGTCGCCGTGGTCTCGTGGCCCGCGGAGAGCAGGGTGAGCAGTTCGTCGGCGATCTCGCTGCGGGTCATCGCGGTGCCGTCGTCGTAGCGGGCCTGCAGCATCATTGCCAGCACGTCGTCGCGGTCTGCGAGCTGTTCGTCGGTGGCGGCGCGGTCGATGAGCCTGCCGACGATTTCGTCGTAGTCGCGGCGGTATGCGGCGAAGCGGCCCCACGGGCCGTATCGCCCCAAGAAGTTCGGCGGCGTCGGCAGCGCCGCGAGCGCCGAGCCGACCAGCACCAGTTTGGGCAGCAGTTCGCGCAGTTCGTCGAATTCCTTGCCCTCGGCGCCGAATACGGCGCGCAGGATCACATTCAGGGTGATCCGCATCATCGAATCCATGGTCGCGAACTCCCGGCCCTGCGGCCAGGTGGCCAGCTCACGCACCGTCTCCTCCTCGACCAGCTCCTCATATACCGCGAGGCGGCGACCGTGGAACGGCGGGGTCAGCAATTTTCGCTGCTTGCGGTGTTCGGCGCCGCGCAGCGAGAACAGCGAACCGGGACCGAGGAACTGCCCGAGGTTGACATCGGCGACATCGGACACGTCCGAGGTCGCGGTGAACAGTGCCTTCACCTCGGTCGGTTCGGATATCATCACCGTCCGCCCGAAGCGGGGTAGGTACACCGTGAATGCCGAGCCGTACCGCTCGTGCAGTCGGCGCCACGCACGGTCGCGGCCCGCCATCAGTTGGATGGCCTGTAACAAGGCCGGAGTATTCGGTCCGTCGGGCAGTTTCACCGTGGCCATGCGGCACCTCCAGTGTGGTACATCTATGTACCATCAGCACGGTACGCTCACGTACCGGGGTGTGGCAAGGGTCACTATCGGAATTGCCGCCCGCGTCGGTGGTGCGGCTGGCGGCGCCCACCATCCATGGCAGCGTGGATCGTCAGGGAAAATTGGATTCCCGGTCGCGGCGTGTGCGAGGCACCCCGTGCGGCAGGGCGGAATTGGATCGAGCATCGGGATTCGGCGGTGTCGGGGGCGATTCTGGCTCGGTGACTACATTCTGTGAGGTGACCCAGCAGCGCAAAGCGCGTAGTGATTCCGCGCAACGACGCAAGCAGCTCGCGGTGGCTGCCCTGCATGTTTTGGGTGAGCAGGGCATGCGTGGTTTCACCCACCGGGCAGTTGACGCCGCAGCCGATCTGCCTACCGGTTCTGTCAACTATCACGCGCCGACCCGGGAGCGGTTGCTCGAACTCGCGGTCGAGGAGTTGTTCGTTCAGGACATGGCCGTCGCGCAGGAGTTGTTTTCTGGCGGACAGCAATGGTCGGCGGCGGCGATCACCGCAGCAGTGACCCAGTTCATCGATGCGATGACCAGAGCGCAGGCTCGCTATCGTGTGGTCGCGCGTCACCACTTGGTGGGCGCGAGCCGGACCAACCCGGTTCTGCGCGACAAATTCGAGCAGCAGCGCGCGGCGTTCGTACGGTTCGTCCAGGATCGTTTCGCCGATGTCGGGCATCGGCCGAACGCCGCCGCGGCTGAATTGTGTGTGATCGTCATCGAGGGACTTATCGATCGACAGGTTCACTTCGAACAGTCGGCACTGGATCCGGCAACCATCACATCGATCGTCGAAATGGTCGAAACTTCACTGCCCTAGAACGGTCATGCTCGAGCTTCGTGATCGACCGCGACATCGCCACCTGCCGATATTGGCGCGCTCATATGAGCGGCGTGATGTGTTCTGGCACGCCGAGCAGCGCTTTTCCGTAGGTGTCCGCGGCAGGATGACCGCGGGCCGGGCGGCCACGTCGGAGTCACGCCCTCGCTGCGCCAGCGGTGCGAAGGCCGCTGTGAGTGCGATCTTTCACAAGTTGAATCTAGGTCAATGAAATAGAATCAATTTGTTTCTGGATCGGGAGGACGCCGATCGGGGAGGGCAAGGACCCGGCGGAGGGGAAGGATGTCGATGGCCGCCACACGGGCCGGTACTCGCGGAACAGCGCGAGCTGCGCAAGCCGGTGAAACCCGCCAACGGTTACTCGATGCGGCGGTACGGCTGTTCGCCGAGCGCGGCTACGACGAGGTCGCCGTCGCCGACATCGCTGAGGCCGCGGGGGTCGCCCACGGCCTGCTGTATCACCACTTCGGCAACAAGCGCGAGATCTACCTCGCGGTTATGCGTCAGACCGCCGAAGAACTGAACGCTTCGTTGGTGCTGCGGCCGGACCTGCCCCCGCAGCGCCAGATCCGGGAGGCGCTGGCGTCGCATCTGCGCTATCTCGCTGCGCACAAAGGTTTGTCACTGCGGTTGATTCTCGGTGGTCGCGGCGCCGACCCCGAGGCGTGGGCAACGTTCGAGGATGCACGGTGGCGGGCCATCGAGTGGCTCGCCGCGGTAGCCGGGATGGACCCCCAGCGTCCCGCGGTGCGCATGACCGGGCGCGCGATCGTGGCGGCCATCGACGAGGGTGCCGCGTACTGGTTGGACGACGGCGAAACCTTCGCGGTCGAGACCATAGTCGAATGGATCATCCAGCTTGCGACATCGGCCGCACGGGCTGCGGCCTTACTGGATCCGAGCCTGGACATCGATGCCGCCCTGGCGAAGGTTTTCGTTCATCCGATGTTGTGAGACCTGCCCGGTCGGTCACGCGGCGGTGACGCGCCCGCCGCGTCGATACCGTCGAGTCGCCTCACCCGGCGCATTCCCAGCCGTCGATCTGCCGGCTGCTTCTAGGCGGCGATGGCGATACCGCTGTTACGCCGCGTAGCTGCCGGTCCCGTGCTGGCGCTGCCCACGCTCGCCGGTGATCATCTACTCGCTTCGCGAGCGTTGTGAAACGTCACAGCATGTGGTTTCCCGCCGCGCTACTCATTGACTTGGATTCAATCACCTGCAAGTCTCAGCAGGCGTTGAGACTTTGCTTGCTCACATCACTTCGAGGCCCGGGATTCCAAGCGTCCGACGGTCGGTAGGTCCGACCGTTCGGGCCCGCACTCATGAGCCTCACGCATTGCGACTACTGGAAGAAATGGTGCATATGGACGACAAGCCGGCTTTCGGGGATGAATTGTCGCGGCCGCGGTGGCCGTATTCGGACGCCTTGATTACCGCGGAGAGTCGAGGGTTGCGATTCGGCGGGAAGTATGCCGATGTCGTGGCGCTGAGTACCGGCGACCCTGCGGCGCTGCGGCCCTATATCGACGACGAGACGCGTCGCCGCGTCGCGGCGATGCCGTCGACGCGAAAGCCGAACGCCCTCGTATTCGGTGCCAACGGATTTGTGGGTGCTCACCTGGTCGGTCGGCTGAGCCGGGACCCTTCCATAGACGTCGTCCGGGCCGTCGTGCGACCGCAGGGCGACGAGTCCGCCTACGACCGGTTGCAGCGCACGCTGGCCCATTACGAGATCGACGTCGATATAGCCAAGCTCCGAATTGTGGAGGGGACGCCGACGCAACGGCGTTTCGGGCTGAGTAGTGCGCGGTATCGGGAACTGGCCGAGGAAATCGGCCAAGTATTCAACTGTGCGAGCTCGACCGACTATACCGACACTTACTTGGAGCTGCGCAACGACTGGTTCCTCGGTCTGCTCCGCATGCTGGAATTTTCTATTACCTCCTGCCGGAAACATGTCACCTATGTCGGCAGTATCGGTTCGCATCTTTATCAAAAGCCCGACGACTTTCGGCGCGATGACTCGTGGTGGTACTCCGGGTATGCGCAAATGAAGTGGGTGAACGCCACGTTGCTCGGGTGGCTCGCACGCTCGGATACCTACTCGATTACATTGTGCGAGGCGCCCTATATCCTCGGAAGCACCGATCGAGGCTTGGATCCCGGGCGGGTTTATACGTTCTGGCGGATCATCGAGCTGGCACTCGCGGTCGGTGCGATCTGGGACGGTCCCGGCATGAACTACATCCCCGTAGATGTGATGTGTGAAGTTCTCACTACCAATGCTCTTCAAGAACATCCGCAACCGCGACTGTTGCCGAGTAATCCGCATGGCTATGGTCACGACCTCTACGCGGAGTTGCTCGGGTTGGAATTGGTTACATGGGATCAATTTGTCGACCGTGTGAGTTCGCGCATTTCACCGAAGTTCGCCGACACCATGTTGTCCGATAATATCGACAAACTGATGCGGCTGGTACACAAGTCAGAAGTGATCTTCCCGCCCGGGTACGACACTTCATGGTGTGACAACCGGCGGCTGTTCAAGCTCTATTTCGAGAAAGCGCAACTGAAGACAGCAGCTCCTCTCGCGCTGGTATGACGTGGAATACGAAAACGAACCGGCATCCGTTCGGCTACGTGAGGTGCTCCGGGACGGCGAACTTGCCAACTTCACGCTCTCGCTCGGCTTCTACGGAGTATGCGCGCTGATCGGTCTGTTGCCGAGGGGCATTCGCGCACGACCGCTGGGTGCATTCGTCAGTTGGTCGGAGCGAGTGGACGAAAGTCGATATTGATGAGCCTACATTCCACACGGGCGATCGCTGCGTCGGTGGTCGCGCTGACCGGCGGATTGGGCGCCGCATTCGTCTATTGGCGCGTGCGGTTCTTCTTCCGCGATCCCGAGCGCACGCCCCCGGCCGATCCGAGGGCTGTCGTCGCCCCAGCCGATGGCGTGGTCACCTACGTCAAACCGATCCAGAGTGGTGCGATTCCGGACGCGGTCAAGAAGGGGCGCACGATCACCCTCACGGAGTTCGCCGGGCTGGGGACGGTATCGGAGGGCTATCTCATCGGGATCTATATGACCGAGTACTCGGTGCACCGAAACCGTGCGCCGATCGCCGGAACCATTTGCTTCCGCCAGCACCGCGCCGCCGCACCGTTCAATCGCTCGATGGCGCGAATGAGCGCCAACCTCATCGCTCGTCAGACCCCCTACGATGACGGCTGCGACTACCTGCTGACCAACGAACGCCTGACGATCGGCATCCGGCATGCCGGCGGAGCGATAGTCACGGTGACCCAGATAGCGGACCTATGGGTCAACCGGATAGTCGCCCGCGTGAAAACCGGAGACCACGTCACCCGCGGCCAGCAGTACGGGATGATCCGCTTCGGTTCCCAGTGCGACGTGTTCCTACCCGATGAACTGGTCGCAGATATCGACGTCCGTCCCGGGCAGTACGTCTTCGCCGGGAAAACCAGGCTGGGCACAGCACGAGTATCAGTCTGCGACGATCGAGTTCACGGGGAGGCGACATGATCACTGTCCACGCAGTGCTGACCCGCCCCGACTGGGACGAATTCCGTGCAATTTCCCGAGGAATCTATCGAGACGACCCGTTCCCGGCGCCCGACGATTCGATCGACATCGACCGCGTCTTGATCCGACCGCCGACATCGGTAGCGGCCACCAGACGGATCCAAGCGTTCGTGGCCCGGGCCCAGGGAATTCCGGTCGGGCGCATCGCGGCGATCCATGATCTGGGGTTTACCGAATACACCGAGGAGAGCATCGGATTCTTCGGATTTTACGAAGCCATCGATCACCAGGATGTCGCGGACGCATTGCTGGATGCCGCGTCCGCCTGGCTTGCCGACCAGAATTTGACCAGCATGTGCGGGCCGTTCAGCCCGTCGATGTTCTACAGCGCCGGTGTCGTTGTCGGCGCCGCGCCCGAGCGGCCGTTGGTGGGAATGCCGCACAACCCCGCCTACTACGGCGGACAGTTCGAAAAATGGGGGCTCGTCGGAGTCAAGGACTTCTACAGCTACCAGTTCGACGACCCCTACATCCTGTTCACCAACCCCGCCTTCGCACGTCACCGGCAGATGTATGAACGGGTGCGTGCCAGGTCCGACGTGACGTTTCGAACGATGAAATACCGAACGATCCGCCGTGACGCGAAGATCGTCGCCGCCTTGTACAACAAGGCGTTCGTCGACTTCTGGGGCTATTCACCGTTGTCCGCGGCGGAGTTGTTCGACCTGTTGAAACTCATGCTGCCCATCCTGGACCGCGAGCTTGTCCTGCTCGCGGAATTGGATGGAAAGCCCGTCGGATTCCTGATGGCGATACCCGACGCAAATCAGGCCGCAGCACACGCGGCGCGATTGCCCTTCCGATCGGCTCGGGATCTCGCCACGGTGTGGCACCTCAAGCGGCCTGGTCGGCACAAAATCGTCGACACCGTCCGCGTCGACATGCTTTTCGTCGACCCCGAATGCCCGGATCGGGCGGTAGCACCATTACTGATCATGGAATTGAGTCAACGGATGAAGGACAAGCGTTATCAGAATGTCGAGGCGGCACCGGTTCTCGACGACAGCGCATGGATGAAAGGCTCGTTCCTGACTCGCATCGACAAGGCGCCGCACCGGGTGTACCGCATCTATGGTCGTGACCTCGAACCGAATGTCGAGGACTGATGCTCGATACCATCACAGGAGACGACCGCGGCACAGGTTCGCCGCCTTTCGGCTACTACTGGGGCCGCCGCGTCGCCCGCTATCGCTGGTTCGTCGTCGGGGTATGGGCGCTCATTTCGATCGGTTCGGCGTTGTTGTATCCGGTGCTGCAGAACAGCTTGGTGGGTGTCGACTTCTCGGTCCCCGGAACGGAATCGAGTCGCTCCGACGAGCTCGTGACGCGGCATTTCCAATCATTCGGTTCCGAGCAACTGGTCCTTACTTTCACCTCCGCAGTGGTGACCGTCGACGGTGAATCGTTCCGCTCCGCGGTCGAATCCGTAGTGGCGGCGGTGCGTGCCGACGATCAGGTGGTGGGGGTCATCGCTCCTTATCAACCGCTGGGGTCACAGCTGATCTCCGCGGACAAGACCGCCGCGGTGGCGTTGGTCGGGATCAGCGGAGGGCCGCGTGAGCGAGTGGAGGTGTCCGAACGGCTCCAGCGCCTTCTCGCCGATCGGGTCACCGGCGAAGTGACGGTGGCGCTGACCGGCTATTCACCGATGACAGTGGATCTGACCACGGTGGAATCCGAGGATGCCACGCGTGCGGAGAGTATCGGCCTTCCGATCGCCCTGGCAGTGCTGATCCTCGCTCTCGGTGGGTTGGTCGCGGGTTTCGTGCCGCTGGTGGCCACCGGCCTCGGTCTGCTCGCGGCGTTCGGGTTGTTCGCGTTGATGTCGAACCTCATGAGTTTCGATGCCCTGGTCACCACGGTCTCATCGATGATCGGGCTCGGACTGGGGATCGATTATTCGCTGTTCGTGGTCAGCCGGTTCCGTGAGGAACTCCGCAAATTCGATGTCGAATCACGGCGGGAGCGGGTCGACCACGCGGTCGCAGTGGCAATGGGGACAGCCGGGCATACGATCGCGATCTCCGGTCTGGTGGTGATGATCGCGCTGGGTGCCCTGACCATCGTCGATGTCCCCGCCGTACGCAGCATTTCCCTTGTCGTGGCTGTGACGGTGGTGTGTGTGCTGCTCGTAGCCTGGACGCTACTGCCTGCGGTGCTGGCGATCCTCGGACCGCGGGTGAACTTCCTCGCGCTACCCGTACGATTCCAGCCCTCGGAGTCGACCACCGGACCAGCAGCTACGAGTTGGTGGTCGCGTTGGGCCAGCCATGTCACAGCTCGCGCGTGGCGATACACCGCGCTGGCGACATTGCTGCTGGTGCTGTGCGCGATCCCCCTCGGATCGATTCGCTACGGCGTGGATATCGGAGCGGGCGCGCTCGCCGAGCAGTCCAGCGGACGAGCCAACAAGATCCTGACCGAGAAGTTCGCCCCTGGCACCATCTCGCCGATCACTATCGTCCTGACCGGCCCCCACGATTCCCCTCTTACCGAAACACAATTGCTGCAAGCCGCGCATTTCGCGGATCAGGTGCGAAGCGACCCCCGGGTCGCCTACACCCAAACCCAACAAAAGGACGGCCGCCGACTGCTCGTCGTCATCGCCTCGGTTCCGATCGACTCGAATGCGGCAAATGAGCTGATCGGCTCGCTCAGAGACTCCGCCACCCAGCTGGCCGCCAATCAAGGACCTGAGGCGGCGGTGGGCGCAACGACGGCACTGGTTGTCGATGCATCAGCGGAAATATCGGCGAAAATGCCCTGGGTCATCGCCATGATCCTCGGCTTCTCGTTCGTCTATCTCGCGGTCGTGCTGCATAGCATCGTCATCCCCGCCAAGGCAGTACTGATGAACCTGCTGGTCACCGGCGCGGCGCTCGGACTGACGGTCGCGGTGTTCCAGTGGGGATGGGCCTCGGACCTGCTTGGCTTCCACAGCACCGGCTTCATCCAGGTGTACCTGCCCGTCACCGTCTTCGCGGTCGTGTTCGGGCTGTCGATGGACTACGAAGTATTTCTCATCGGCAGAATGCGCGAAGAGTTCCGGCGCACAAGCAACAACGACACCGCGATCGTCGACGGTATCGAGCACACCGCCCGCCCCATCACCGCTGCCGCCGCGATCATGATCGCGGTATTCGCCAGTTTCATCACCGCCGATGTCCTCGAACTCAAACAATTCGGCTTCGCTTTGGCCGTAGCCGTCTTCTTCGACGCGATCGTGGTTCGGATGATGCTGGTACCGGCCATGATGAAGCTGTTCGGGGCACGCAACTGGTGGCCTGGCACCCGCTCGGGCAAGGCAGCGGTGCCGTAAACGAACGTGTGGGCGCGAAGTCTTTGCTCAACTCCCGGGCGCGGTTTGCTGCCCCGGCGGCGAGTCCGGTCGTTCGATCAGGACGCTTTGTTCCGGGCGGTGTATCTCCAAGTGCGGCGTCGCAGTTTCTCGGCGAAAACGGGGTCGTCCCTGGTGATTCCGACCATGTCCTGTGGATGCCTCGCGTGTTCCGAGCACCATCGCACCAGTGCCTCGAATCCGTTGATTGATGCCACGAACGGGCGATGCTAGTGAGGCCCCCAGCCGGTGGCGAATTCGTCGAGCATGCCGTCCTGGGGCCGCGCGTCGCCCACCCGGCGGCGCTGGAGATCCTGTCGGGCTGCGCCGGACCCGAAGGGATCCGCGCTGCGGGCAGACGCCTGAGACGATCGCGTGCGCGAGCGATCCCTCGCGCACCCAGCGCGAGAGGGGAATCGATCACCGATCCGCAACAATATTGGTGCAAATATGTGCACGAGTACTTCTAGCGAGCTAACTCTCGCGAGGTCCAGGTGACCGCTTGCTCCGAGATCGACCGGCAGCGCCGCGTCGGGAACGGCCTACAGGTCGAGGGTGATGCGCGGGGTCTGTGACCGGGAGACGCAGATCATCATGGTCGCGCCGGTGGCTTGCTCCTGCGGGGTCAGGATGCTGTCGCGATGGTCGACATCGCCGGCGAGGACGCGGGTTTCGCAGGTGCCGCATATGCCCTCGGTGCAGTAGTACGGGACGTCCACGCCCGCGGCCAGCAGAGCAGACAGGATCGACTCGTCCGCCGCAATGGGCAAGATCCGGCGCGAGCGCGCGAGTTCGACCTCGAAGGCGGCGTTGACGGAGTCGGATGCCACGCGTGCCGTGAAGCGCTCTGTGCGCAGGGACGCCGCGGGAACGATGGACTCGATTGCCTCGAGCAGTGCGGCGGGGCCACAGGCATAGACGAGCTCGCCCGGGCGCAGATCCGCGAGGTAACCGTGCAGATCGAGGAGGCCCTCGTGGAGGAAGATGCGACCGGAACCGTGACGGGACGTCAGCTCCTCGGTGAAGGCCATTGTGCTGTGCGAGCGCCCGCCGTAGAGCAGCGTCCACGGTGCTGGGCAGGCGTAGTCGAGCATGGGGAGAATGGGGGTTATGCCGATGCCGCCTGCTATGAAACGGTAGGCGGGCGCGACTTCGAGGGGAAAGTGATTCCGCGGACCGCGGCCCCGTACCCGTGCTCCGGGTAGGAGAGTCGTGTGAACGAACTCGGATCCGCCGCGGCCGTTCGGTTCGCGCAGAACGGCGATGCGCCAGGAGTGCGAGTCGCCGCCGCACAGGGAGTACTGGCGCTCGAGACCAGGTGCCAGCTCGATGTCGATGTGGGCACCGGGTTCCCAGCCAGGCAACGGATGGCCCCCGGCGGCACGCAGGACCAGGGATACGACGTCGGCGGCCTCTTGGCGGCGATCAGCGACAACGAGGTCGATCATGTCGGTCATGGGCGGATCCTTTGTGGGTGTCCGTGGCGGGGCGCCGGAGCGCTGACGGGATCGCGGAAAGTTGGGGTCGTGGATTTCGTCGTCACCTGTCGGAGCGGGGGCGGATATCGTGTGGCACCGGTGTGGTGTGGTCGACCCTGTGGGCTGTCGGTCGGGGAAGGGCCTCGAACACGTCTGGTGTGACGCTGAGGGTCAGCGACCTGCTGTAGCTGTCTGCGATCCACGCACCGAACAACGTCATGACGCCTGTGATGTCCTTGCTGACGGCGCCGAGGACCACGACGACGAAGAGCGTGATGAAGGTAGGTGGGTTGATCAGGACGAATGCCGCGGTCGCCCGAACGGTCCGCGCGAGCGAGCCAGGCGTTTCGTGACGGTGGATCGCGGTACCCGCTACAACGAAGAGTGTGATGACCACCCCGGTGTCCAGCACCGTGCCGAAGCCCAGGTAGGCGGGGCCGAATTCCCGGAAGCTCGACCAGGCGATCACGGTCGCTCCGATAAGGCCGATACTGGTCCAGACGACGACGCGACTGGTCGACGTGGCGCGGCTTCGTCCATCAAGAGCGACGATGGATATGTCGGCGCCGTGGGGCAGGAACCACACGGCCAGGGCGAAGGCGATGCTCCCCACGCCTGCCCCGATAACTGTCATAGCACGCCAAGCGCCGTCGACCGCGAGTTCGCCCATGATGGGTGGGGTAACGATGCCTACCACCGGCATTCCGAACAGCGCGATTCCGAACGCCCATTTGTTTTTGGCGGCGGCGTCCTTGGCGAATCCCAGTATCAAGACAATGGCGGCACCCATGCCGATTCCGGCGAGCATTCTGAGAAACCCCAGCTGCCAGGGGGCGGTGGCCAGCGCGCATGCCCCCGACGAGAGTGTCGACCACAGGACCGCGGCGAGTGTGGCCCGGCGACGCCCGAGACGCCGCGCCAGCGGCACGGCGGTGGTGGCGCCTGCCAGCATTCCGAGGAATACCGTGCTCCCGATCAACCCGGCATCGCGCGGGGACAAATGCCACCCGGGCTCGGTGAGCAGGGCCTGGAGAAAGCTTGGGAACACGATGATCTGGAAACTCTGTGCGGCCACCAGAATCACTCCGAGCAGAGCCAGGCTGCGGCTTATCGGGTGTGGGACAGTGCCAGACGACACGACGGGGGCCTCCAGACGAAGTGCAGGAAACGTCGGACCGGCACCGGGTCGCAGTGCAGAGGTTCCTGCGCTCGGACGAGCCCGGCCGAATTCCGATAAAGCTGCAGGGCAGGGGCTGAGTCACGCGATCCTGCAGACGAGTTGCTGAACAGCCCGGACACGGGCCGCCAGGGCGTGTGACCCTGGCGGCTCGTGGCTGCGCCGGGTGGCTCAGGCGCCGAGTATGGCGGCGTCGAGTTCTGCGGCGGTGGTCCAGGTGCCGTGGAATCCCATGGGAACCCGATGGTTGAGCTTGATCCGGGCGATCGGGGCGGCGGTGAAGTCCCGCGCGTCCTGGACGATGACTTCGCTGCGGTCGGCGGCGGGATCCCACCAGATCGAAAGCAGCCAGCCGTCGTCTTCGGTCGTGGCACCGGGACGGGGCACGAATTGGGGTTCGCTGGGGGAGGTCAGTGAACCATCGAGGGTTTGGATCGCGGTCTCGCCGGTGTGGTAGTCGTGTTTGGCCAGGCCATCGGTGAACCAGTCGCCGGCGCCCCGGGTGGTGGCGTAGTAGCCGTACCGGTGTGACAGGCCGGTGCGTTGTTCGTTGATCTGGGGGAATTCGCCGAGGATGTCGGTGGCCTGGCTGTCCTTCATCGTCCCGGTCGCGAGGTCGAGTTCCCAGCGCCAGGGCGTGGCGACCAATTGCTTGAACCACCAGTTCCAGTCCCCGCCCGGCGGTCCTGACTCGATTTCTTGCTTGGTGGGGCCGAAGCGGTCGGTGCGGAGTCCGTCGACGACGATCGTGGTGCCGTCTTGGTAGGCGTTGAGGAAGTGGGTTGGGGCGTAAGCGTCGGGGGCTTCGAACCAGCGCACCGCACCGGTTTTGCGGTGCAGGACAGCCCAGCGGCAGGTGTCCAATGTCTCGGGTTCCCAGACCGTCGAGGGCAGGCCCTGGAAGACATTCTCCATTCGGACCATCGATGGGTTGGCCAGGAAGATCGCGTAGTCGGTGGTGACAGCGTAGTCATGGACGAAGGTCGGGACACCGAGGTCGACCTGGTGGCGGTCGAGGACTTTGCCCTGTTTGTCGGCCCGGTACCAGGTGACGGTGCCGGCCATGGTGACGAAGAACAGCATGTCGCCGTTGGCGGGATCGATCTTGTAGTGGGCCGTCATGGGTCCGACGACCTCGCCACCGAAGTCGTAGCACTGGCTGGTCGTGGCCAAAGTGTCCGGTCGCAGCTCGTGTGGGGGGGCGGCTTCGCACAGGACCAGCAGGCGGTTGTCGTAGACGGCGACGTGGGTGTTGGCGGGGTTTTTCGGGAATACTCCCTCGGGCAGCGGGGTGTCGCTGCCGTGCATGAAGCTGCCGAAGATCGCCTTGCCCTGCTGGCGCTCGAGCTGTAGTCCGGCGGTTGCCACGTACCGGTTGCGGTAGCTCGCCCTGCCCTCGCGCAGGAAAACAGCGTGGACCATGCCGTCACCGTCGAACCAGTGATACCGGCTCGGATCACTGGGGCGGTACGCCTGGCTGGTGCCGACCCGGTAGAGGGCACCGCTCAGCTCGGGTGGCAGCTCCCCCTCGATTTCCAGGTCGAACGCTTCACCTTCCTCGTGCCAAGGCGTGTACGGCCCGTTGAGAAACAAGTTCGTGGGGTCCCACATGGACACCCTCCTCACTGCTTGCTGTCCTGAAATTCAGGACTTATATTTGTTATTCGGGACTCTATGGCGACGATATAGTCACATCTCAAAGAGGTCAACTATCCCTGTCGCGGGCCGTCGGTCGCGAAACCTCTCGTCCGCGCGCTATTGCCAGGCGCTCGGTTTGGGATTAGTGTCCCTAATGACAGGACATTCATCCTGATATTTGGAGAACCATATGTCTGAAGCTGTTGTCCGTTCTGTATCCCCTCCCAACGGCGAGAGCCCGGCAGCCCCGCTGAATCCGTTCGCCGGCCTGCAGGACGTCGTGTCTGTCAGGGACAAGTTGACGCAGGAGTATCACGACGCAGTCCTCGAGAAGGTCTTCCGTCCGTCGTGGTTCCTCGTCGGAAACGTCAACGACGTGCCGGAGTCGGGTAGCTACTTTGTCCTGGACGTGCCCACGTTCAATACCTCGGTCCTGGTACAGCGAGGCCGAGACGGGGAGGTACGCGCGTTCCACAACGTGTGTCGCCATCGCGGCAAGAAAGTGATCGCCACGGCCTGCGGTTTCGCCGAAGGGGCGTCGCCCGCGCACACCTGCTGGTTCCACGGCTGGTCGTACACCAGCGAGGGAACTCTGCGCTCGGTGCCCGACGAGGAGCAGTTCCGCTCCGTCGACAAGTCCCGCCTCGGGCTGGTACCGATCCGCGTCGAGGTCCGGTCCGGATTGATCTATGCCCACTTCGGTGACAACCCCGAGCCGCTGGCCGAATGGCTGGGGGAAGTCGCCGAGGGCTTCGACGGCTACTACAGCGAGATGGAGAAGATCAGCTGCTTCTCCATCGACGTCCGGGCCAACTGGAACATCGCCATGGACTCCTTCTCAGAGGGTTACCACACCGTCTTCCTACATCGGCGAACCCAGCCGAAGCTGGCAGGCAAGAGCAATCCGATGCGGCACAAGCCCGTGATCGACATGTACAGCCGCCACATCCGCACCAGTAATCCGGCCAACCCCGACTACGTCAGCCCACCCGTCGAGGGTGCGCTGTACGGCCTCGGGCGCAAGCTCGCACCGGCGGTCGAGACCGACTTCTCCATGCTGCCGCCGGGGGTGAACCGCACCCACCACAGTCCGTGGTTCTTCGACATCGTGTGGCAATTCCCCAATGTGGCCATCCTCAACGGCTCGCACTGGTACACCGTCGTCACCGTCTGGCCGATCGACCCCAGCCACACCCGCATCATCTTCGACGGCTACGCCCGAAAGGCCCGGCACGCCGGCGATCGCCTGGCCCAGGCGTACACGCGGGCCCTGAATTACACGGTCTCCAGGGAGGACCTGGCCGCCATGGAGGACGTGCAGCGCGGCCTCGAGTCGGGTGCCATCGACGATGTCTATCTCTCTATGCAGGAGTTCGCGCTGCAGCACCGCTACGGACTCGTCAACGAGCTGATCGGAGATCGGTAATGGAACTCCCCGCTGAATTCGCCGACTTGGAGCCCTTGCTGGGCCGGTGGCGCCTGCGCAACTCACCGGAGCGGATGGCGGCGATGGCCGCCGCCGACATGGCGGAGCTGAGCGAGCTGTGCGACGTCGTGCTCCCTCGCATCGAGGCAATCGTGCGCCATCTGAACGCCTTCCCCCTCGACGACATGCCGCCGCAGGAGCAGGCCCTCTACGAGCTGGCCATGACCTTCGCCGAGGTCAGCCACCCGGTCGACCTCGGCTGGGCCACGCCAGAGGTCAGTGACCTGTTCCCGGGCGACCGGATGAATCTGATCGGTCCCTCCAGTGCGTGGTGAGCACGCGAACCACCCGATCCCGCACAGAGATGGATGCTTCAATGACTGACACCTTCGCCGAACTGACGCAGGTCGGCGCCGACAGTCCGACCGGAGAGTTCTTTCGCCAGGCCAGGCGGCCGATCGCCAGGTCCGAGGAGTTCTACGCCGCGATCGGGGAGCTTCCGGCTACCGTGGACGACCCCCGGGTCAGCCGCCGCCTCATGGCGAGTGGCGGCTACGTCTCCTCGGGCACCGATCGGGTGCGGTACAACCGGGACGTGGCCGAAGCGGTGGGCGCCGATCGCGGCATCCTGGAGCGCGCCGAGGCCGCCGACAGCGAGTCTGCCGACGGGGTCCTGGCATGACCGCGAAGAGTTACCCGATGCTGTCCTTGGCCGCCCGGGACCTGCGCTGGCAGCGCACTCGTGTCTTCATGCAGGAGAAGGACATCGAATGCCTGCTCGTCTTCGGCCTCAAGGGCCGTGAACGGTACGAGGGTTACCTTGCCAACGAGATCCTCGACGGCGTGGTCGTGTTCTTCGCCGACCGCGACCCCGTCCACCTCACCTGGACCCACCACCGGTACACCCGCCGCCTGGCCGCGAACATGCGGGACGTGCACTTCTGGATCGACGACGTTCGCATCGGCCCGTTCGGCCGCGGGGTCGTCGACGCGATCACCGAATCGGGACTGACGTCGAGCCGTATCGGCGTGGTCAGCCTGACCGGGAGCTCGGCAGGGGAAATGGAGGGGCTGATCACCTACATGATGTGGGACTACGTCCTGAAGAACCTGCCCGCCGCCGAATTCGAGGACGTGTCCATCGCCTTCGCCCAGACGATGCTGCCGAAGACCCCGCAGGAATTGGAACTGGTCCGCTTCTCCGCCCAAGCGGCCGAGGAAGCGTGCCAGACCATGCTGGAGATCACCCGGCCCGGCGTGCGCGAGGCCGAGATCTACGCGGCCATCGTGGAGGTCCTGCACCGCAACTCGTGCGTCACCACCTACCCGCACGTCATCATGAGCGTCGGTGCCGACGACCCGGGCTGGGCGCCACCCCACTGGACCTACGCCGGCGGACCCTCCCGGGTAGTTCAGCCCGGTGACCTGGTCCAAGCCGAGATCATGTCCTGCTACGGCGGATTCGAGACGCAGGTTCAGATGTCGGTCGCCGTCGAGCCGGTGCCGCAAGTGCTGCACATGCTTCACGACGTCGCCCTCGACTGCTACGACGCCGGACTCGCGGCCTTGCGTCCGGGAACCACTTTCCTCGATGCGGCCAGGGCCATGAGTGAACCGCTCCTGAAGGCCGACCTCTACAACATGACGCCCCTCGTGCATAGTCTCGCCCCGGCGGCCTTCGTGGGACATATTGCCCTGAACGCCGTACAGATCCCAGGTCAGGACGCCAACCGGGTGTTCCACACCATCGAGCCGACGCAGGATCTCGAACTCGTCCCCGGTATGACGTTCGCCTTCGAACCCAATGCGTGCACCGGACAACATCGCGTCAACATCGGAGGCACGGTCGTCGTCGGTGAGAGCGAACCGGAGGAGTTCAACACCCTCCCATGTCGCATGAGCATCGTGTCCTGACGGGCGCTCGCCACCCTTCGCCGTGGCCAGATCGCGTTGATCTAGCTCGTTCTGCTGCGGCATTCCGTCGTCGCCTACGCCCGTCGGGGTTCGGGACCGGTCGCCGTGTCTGGTTGTACGCCGGGCCGGAACCACCGTCGGGCCAGCCAGGCCGTAATCGCGGTCATCGCACCAACCAGGAGGCACCGTGACCCAGCACAACTATTCGATGACCGTGAACGGAAAGGATGTCCATACCAGTGACACCTTCGGGGTGGAAAACCCCGCCACCGGCCGAGTCTTCGCCCAGGCGCCCGACTGCTCACCGGCCCAACTGGACGATGCGCTGCAGGCGGCCACCGACGCTTTCCCGCGCTGGCGCGAGGACATCGCCACTCGGCGCACCGCGCTGCTCGCCGCCGCCGCGCGCATAGAAGAGGTCGCCGAGGAAATCGCGTCCCTGCTGACCCTCGAGCAGGGCAAGCCGTTGCCCGATGCCCGGTTCGAGCTCCAAGTGGTCGCGCTGAGCCTGCGCAGCACGGCCGCCCTCGACGTGCCACAGCAGGTGATTTCGGACGACGACGCGCAGCGGATCGAGTTGCTGGCCCAGCCGATGGGGGTGGTGGCGTTGATCACTCCCTGGAACTTCCCGTTGGGCCTCGCCGCGCTCAAACTCGCGCCCGCCCTGCTGGCCGGAAACACGGTGGTACTCAAGCCTTCTCCCTACACACCCTTGTCGTCCCTCGCGCTCGGAGTCGCCCTCCGCGATGTGTTGCCGCCGGGCGTGTTCAATGTCATCACCGGTCGTGACCCGCTGGGCGCACGGCTCGTCGTACACCCCGTTCCCCGCAAGGTGTCGTTCACGGGTTCCATCGCCACCGGTAAGCGTGTCGCGCTGGCGGCTGTGTCCGACCTCAAGCGCCTCACCCTGGAGCTGGGCGGCAACGATGCGGCCATCCTCCTCGACGACATCGACCTCGACCTGTACGCCGATCACATCTTCTGGGCTGCGTTCGCCAACAACGGGCAGCTATGTGTGGCGATAAAGCGGCTCTACGTCCCACGTGCCCGGTACGCCGAGGTCGTCGACGCAATGGCGGACCGGGCGCGGTCGGTCGAAGTCGCCGACGGGATGTCGCCTGGTGCGCAGCTGGGGCCGCTCGCGACCGCGCCGCAGTTCGCCCGTGTTCAAGAGTTGGTGGCAGAGGCGCTGGCCAATGGGGCCACTGCGGCAGCCGGTGGGCGACCTCTGGACGGTGACGGCTACTTCTTCGCGCCGACCATTCTGAGGGACCTCGACGCCGGGGTACGGGTCGTCGACGAGGAGCAGTTCGGGCCCGTCCTGCCGGTGATGCCGTACGACGACGTCGAGGACGCGTTGGCCCGGGCCAACGCAACCTGCTACGGGCTGAACGGCTCGGTGTGGAGCGCGGATCCGGAACGGGCCGCGGCGCTCGCCACACGACTGGAATGCGGTACGTCCTGGGTCAACACGCATGGCGTACTGAGGCCCGACGTGCCCATGGGCGGGCACAAGTTGAGCGGGCTGGGCGTGGAGGGCGGACTGCCCGGCTTGTTGTCGTTCACTCAGGCCAAGGTGCTCCACATCATGCGCCCTTCGATGACCTGAACACGCCCCAAACCGCTTATACCCCCAACCATCGACGCAGCTACGGAGAAAACCATGGCAATCACCGGACTCGGCCACACCGGCTTCTGGGTCGACGACCTCGAGAAGATGCGCGACTTCTACACACGTGTACTCGGTCTCACCGTGACCGACGAGGACGAGGAACTCGGCATCGTCTTCCTCTCCGCGCGACCCGAGGAGGAGCACCACGAATTCGTGCTGCAGCGCGGCCGGACCGCGCCTGCGGGAGCCAAACTCACCCACCAGGTCTCCTGGCGGGTCGACTCGCTCGAGACCGTCATCGAGTTCCACCACCGTTTCCGCGACGAGGGCATTCCTGTCCAGCAGGAAGTGACCCACGGCAACGCCATCGGGATCTACTTCTTCGACCCCGAAGGCAACCGCAACGAGGTCTACCTCCGCGTGGACCGCGACGTGCGCCAGCCCTTCCGTAAGACGCTCAACCTCGATCAGGAGCCCGAGGCTGTCTTCGCCGACGTGGAGCGACTGCTCACCGAGGGGGGTCCTGCATATCAGCCTGTCCAGTAACCCCGTGCCATCGGAGGCCATTTCATGAGCAACGCATCCGGCCCCCCGGCCAGCATGCTCCCCCAGGTGCTGATCGTGGGAGCCGGCCCGACTGGTCTCACCGCGGCCAACCTACTCGGCGCGTACGGAGTGCGCGTCCTGCTCATCGAGCGCAACCCCGGAACCAGCGACGCCGCCAAAGCCATCAGCATCGACGACGAGTCGTTGCGCACGCTGCAGATCGCCGGGCTCGACGGCCCGCTGTCCGAGATCATCGTCCCCGGCACCGGGACCAAGTACTTCGGCGCTGACGGACGCCCGCTCGTCCATGCCCGGGGCCCTGGTGATCTGCGCCACGGCCACCCCTTCAAGAATCCTTTCGCCCAACCCGACCTGGAGCGCCTGCTGCGCACCGCGCTGGACCGCTACCCGCACGTGCAGACCAGGTTCAGTACCTCGCTGACCGGCCTGTCGCAGGACGCCGACGGAGTGCGCGCCATCCTCACGCCCGCAGCGGGCAGTGACGAACAGGTCAGCGTCGCGTACTTGTTCGGCTGCGACGGCGGGCGCAGTACGGTGCGCGAACTGCTCGGTGTCCCGATGGACGGACGCAGCTTCCCGGAGGACGTCTGGCTGGTCGTCGACACCCTCGGCGACCCGCACGATGAACGCTATGGCATGCACCTGGGCGACCCGGCCCGGCCCACCGTGATCGTCCCCGGCCGCGATGGCAGATGCCGTTACGAATTCCGGCTGAGACCGGGGGAGTGCGCGGCAGGCGCGCCGCCGGGCTTCGACCTCGTCCAGCGGCTGCTGTCGCCGCACCGGGAGGTCGACTCCGACCAGGTGGAGCGTGCGGTGGTGTACACCTTTCACGCGTTACTCGCCGAGCGGCTGCGTGCGGGGCGGTGCTTCTTGCTCGGCGACGCCGCGCACATGATGCCTCCGTTCGCTGGGCAGGGCCTCAACTCCGGCCTGCGCGACGCCGTCAACCTCTGCTGGAAGATCGCTCACGCACTGGACGGGCGAGCGGGCGAGGCACTGCTCGACACCTACGAGTGTGAGCGCCGCCCACACGCCCGAGCCTCGATCGAGCTCTCGGTGCGGCTCGGCAGGATCGTCATGACCACCGACGTTCGCCGTGCCCGGCTGCGCGACCTGCTCGTCCGGGCGGCTATGCGCACCAAGTCGGGTCGCCGCTACCTCACCGAGATGCGCTACCGCCCGTCTACTCGGGTGAGCTCGGGCGCCGTCATCCGTTTCGACGGCCGCGCCCATCCGCTGGTTGGTACTCCACTGCCGCAGCCGCGGGTCCTGCACGGGCCGCACACCAAGATGACCCGGCTGGATGATGTCCTCGGCCCGGGCTGGAGCCTGCTCGGGGTCGGGGTGACCGACGCCGACTGGCACCGCGCCGGCCGCGCCGCGCTGCCCGAAGGCATCCGGGTCGAAGTGGTGCTCGGCGACCGCGTTCCGCGTCCCGGCTCTGGCCGTACCGCTGTCGCCGACTACGACGGCCGCCTCGATGCCCTCTTCGGCGAGCTGGCCGGGAGCTTCGTGCTGGTCCGTCCCGATCGCCTGGTGGCGGCCGTCTTCGCCCCTGCCGAGGCCGAACGCGTCGGTGACCGGCTCGGGCGCTTCGTGGTCCCCGTACCCGCCCCAGCGTCCGGCGGGGCGGCTGACACGCCGTTCACCGCCTATCTTCCTGCCCTCGACAGCAAAGGAATCCGCCCATGAGGCTCAGTACTATTCGCACCGCAAACAACGGCACCGCAGCTGCCCGCCAGCAGGGTAGCGAATTCGTTGTGCTGCCCTATGCCGACGTTCGCGCCTTGCTAGCCTCCGGCGAGGACTGGGCGGAACGGGCCACGGCGGTTGACGGGACACGGATTCCGCTGGCGGCCGCGTCCCTCGCCCCCTTGGTCCCGCATCCCAACAAGATTATTTGCCTTGGTCTCAACTATGCGAGCCACATCAAGGAGATGGGCCGCCCTACGCCGCAATACCCGACGCTGTTCGCGAAGTACGACGGGTCGCTCATCGGCGCCCACGACGACATCCACATGCCGACGGTCAGTGACGATGTCGACTGGGAGGCCGAACTAGGCGTTGTGATCGGCCGCCCAGCCCGCAACGTACCCGAATCCGATGCGCTGGCTCACGTCGCCGGTTACACGGTCATCAACGACGTCACCGTCCGCGACTGGCAGCACCGCACCCGGGAGTTCCTCTCCGGCAAGACCTTCGAGGCCACCACCCCCGTTGGTCCCGTCCTGGTCACCCCGGACGAACTCCCGCGCGGTGCCGCGGGGCTGAACATCGAATGCAGTGTCGACGGGTCCACCATGCAGAAGTCCAACACGACCGACCTGCTCTTCGGCGTGGCACGCATCATCGCCTACATCAGCACCATCATCACGCTGCTGCCGGGCGACCTGATCGCCACCGGAACCCCCGGCGGTGTCGGAGCGGGCCGCGACCCCAAGGTCTTCCTGCGGCCGGGTCAGCAACTCGTCACCGTCGTCGAGGGTATCGGCGAGCTACGCAATGGCGTGGTCAAGGATCCCGCCGTGACGACGCAGACCATCGGTTAGTTGCCGGTGTAAGTGCGGCGCGGATCGGGGGCGTCGTGGCTGATAAGCTCGGTTGGTCCTTGTGAGGCGCCACCACGGGCTCGGCGGATAGTCCTCAGAGGTGGCGCTCTCTCGCGGGCCGCGAAGACGTGTTCGCCGAGGCCGGTGCGAGCCCGGGACGCTCGACCACGACGTAGCGTCGTGCAGGTGCGTGCTCGGCGAAGTCGTGCATCCGCACGGGCACCAAGACGTGAAGGCCGGGCTGTCGTCGACAGCCCGGCCTTCACGTCTTGTAGTGGGCGGTGCACAGCCCGCCCGTGCCGCCCCGAAGGGCGGCTACGTTCAGAACGGATAGCCGGGGATCTCGCTCCGGACAGTGACCCACTGCTGCTCGGTGAACGCCTCGAGGTTGGCGGAGGTACCTCCGTGGCGGGAGCCGTTGCCCGAGTCGCCGACTCCGCCGAACGGGACGGTCGCTTCGTCGTTCACGGTCTGGTCGTTGATGTGCACCAGCCCGCTCGGGATACGGTCGGCCAGCGCCAACCCCTTGGCCACGTCGCGGGTCAGGATGCCGAGGGAGAGTCCGTACTCGGTGTCCGAGGCCAGCCGGGCGGCCTCGTCGAGATCG
The DNA here is from genome assembly GCF_044465765.1 of Nocardia sp. NPDC049526. Taxonomy (NCBI): domain Bacteria; kingdom Bacillati; phylum Actinomycetota; class Actinomycetes; order Mycobacteriales; family Nocardiaceae; genus Nocardia; species Nocardia sp. NPDC049526. Next base: position 278,733 of record NZ_JBITMA010000003.1, read on the forward strand.
TGGAACGCGACTACAGGCGCGACCGGGCCGAAGATTTCTTCCGCGTAGGCGCGGGCGGTGAGCGGCACGTCAGCTAGGACTGTGGGCCGGTAGAACAGTCCCTCGTAGGTACCACCCGCAGCGAGTCGTGCCCCGGCGGCCAGGCTGTCGGAGACGACGGCATGGGTGGCCTGCAGCTGACGCTGGTCGATCATGGGGCCCATGGCGACCTCGCCTGTCATCGGATCGCCCACGGCCACCGCGTCGGCACGCTCGGCGAGGCGGGCGGTGTACTCCTCGGCGATCGAGGCGTGCACGAGATGGCGGCTGGCGGCCATGCAGATCTGCCCGGAGTGGTGGAAGGAGCCGAAGGCGCCGGCGGACACGGCCTTGTCCAGATCGGAGTCGTCCAGGACGATCAATGCCGAGTTGCCGCCCAGCTCCAGGTGTACTCGCTTCAGCCGTTGCGCGGCTGCCGTTGCGATCGCCTTTCCCGCCCGGGTCGACCCGGTGAAGGCGATGACGGGGACACGCGGGTCGTCCACCAGCGTCGCACCTACGTCGGCGCCCCCGGACAGGACGTGCAGGAGGTTATCGGGAAGCCCTGCCTCCTCGAAGACACGTGCGATGGTGACTCCGCCGCAGATCGAGGTGCGCGGATCGGGCTTGAGGACCACGGCGTTACCGAGGGCCAGTGCCGGGGCGACCGCCCGCATGGCCAGCATCATCGGCGCATTGAAGGGGGAGATGACCCCCACCACACCCACCGGGCGCCGGCGCGAGAACGAGAGGCGGTCCTCGATCGACCGGAGTACTTCACCGTAGGGAGCCGCGGCGAGCGCTGCGGCCTCGTAGCATTCTTCCGCCGCACCGATCGAGGTCTGGACGTCCGCGAATGGCCGCAGGGCGCCCGACTCGCGCACGATCCATTCCGCTATTTCCGCGTGATGCTTCTCGAACAAGGCGGCGGCGCGCCGCAGGATCTGGGCCCGCTCGACGTAGCGGAGCGACGCCCATCCACGCTGGGCCTGTGCTGCTTGCGCGACGGCCCGGTCCACATCGGCAGGCGTGGCTGCGCCGACGCGGCCCAGCGTCTTACCGGTCGCCGGCTCGGTGGAGTCGTGCGGCTCACCTGCGCCCTTGACCCACCCGCCCGAGAAGATCCGCCCTTGCCAGTCGGCTCCGTCCAGAAGAGTCATGAGGTTCCGTTCTATATGGTTCGAATGGGAGGAGTCAGCGGTGGCTCGGCGCTTACGAGTTGACTGGTGTGTTTGTGCGCAGCGTATTTCCGAGCGGCCCGGCGCCGACACCGCCCCAAGTCGCTCGAGACGGCGGCCACGACGATGCTCGGCGCAGCTGTCCTGGCATATGGGACTTGAGACTTATATTACAGGACTTCGTCAGGGGCGATGCGGCAGTGTCGACACCGATGTGATCGCAGTAGGAAAGAATCGCGAGCCGATCCACGACACGGTCGGAGCTGACCGTGAAGGAGGGGGACCGGCGGTCGGGCCGCCCGTGCTATGGCAGCCGGTGTCTCCGGTCGCCGATCAGTCCGTGACGGAGCTCAACCTGTCGCCTATTTCCTGTGCCGTCTTCAGGAGCTTTTGGGCGATCTCCGTCTCGGCTTCGGAGAACACCCGCGACGATAGGGAGGTGAAGCTCACTGCGGCGACCACCTGTTGTCGGTCGTTGCGGATGGGTGCGGCGATGCCGATGACGTCGGGATCGAGTTCGCCACGGGTGACCGAGTAGCCGGAGCGCCGGATGTGGGCGAGCCGCCTTATGAGGGTGTCGACATCGGTGAGAGTGGCGGGAGTGAAGCGTTGGAGGTCTGCGGTTTCCAGGAGCCGTCGAGCCTCTTCTTCGGGGATCCAGGCGAGCAGGACGAGCGCGGACGCGCCCGCATTGAGAGGGAGTGTGCTGCCTCGCTCATAGGTGATGCGCACGGCGCCCGACGCGGATTCCGCCCGGTCGACGCATACGACGAGCCCTTCGGTGCGCCGGGTCAGCAGAATGGTCCCGCCGATGTCGTCGGCGAGCGCGGTCATCGCCGGCAGCGCCACTTCCGACAGGCCGTAGCTGCGCCGTGCCAGCCTGGCGATCTCCAGGACGCGCAGCCCGAGACGGAAGCCGCCGCCTGGCGCCTCTTCCAGGAACCGGCTGTTCACCAGACTTTGCAGGTAGCGGTACGCGGTGGAGCGGGCCACGCCGAGCCGCTCGGCCACGGCGTTGCCGGAGACGACGAGCTGGGCATCGGTGAACATGAGAAGGATGTCCAACGCCCGGTCGGCCGTGGAGTTGCGCTCACGGTAATTGGGGGACACTGATCCTGACATGCGCACACTCTAATCGGTCGGAGAGCCGCCACGCGTCCACGGGCGCGGACTCATGACGGCCAGAATGGTGCGGCCCTCTGGCGAAGACCAGGCTGAATCGTTGAAGGCAAGGGCATGGGAGTCGGACTCCGTTACGTGTGTCGTGGAGCCGGGTGAGGCGTTCAAGGGGGAATGTCAGCCCGGATCTCCTGCCGCGTCTCGTGCCGCCTGCGCTTACGCAGACCCAAAAGCGCGACGCTGATCGCCACGCTCACCTTGCGGGGGTCACGGGCATCGGTGCTTGACACGGTCGAACCCCTGCGCTTCAATCTGTCCTATATTACAGCATATTGATCCGGAATATCAGGACTTGATGGAGAGCTGATGGCGAGGTCGTTCCCAGATGACGCGAGCAATCCGTCGGATCGAGAAGGGGGCCTGAACCCGACCTCCAGCGCCTCGCGGCGGACATTCAGCCGCGCCGCGCCGTCGCCGAATTGCTGGACTGAATTATGACTTTCCTGGAAGGAATCGAAATGCACGTGGGAATGGCCACCGGAGCTCAGCATTATGGCCCGGATGGCGAGTACGTCGAGCGGACGAGCCGGCCCGCGGCCAGCAGTGTCGACGGGGATGTGATGGGTGGCTCGGCGGCCGCCATCGGTGCGAGGCCGCGATGACAACTTTCGGATCGAATAGTGTGAGCGGCCTTGATGGGACATGGTTCCGGCCGGAAGCGATCGCGCCCGAAACAGTCGAGTTCAACCAGCAGTTTCGCGAGCTGGTGAAGGGCCGGGCTGGTCTCGGCGCGGGCGGCGGCCTTCCGGTGCCTCCCACGCTGCCTTCGGAGCGCGCGTACACGATCCGGATAACGGGACAGGGCGGCCACGAACTGGCTTTGCGGGTCATCGCTCCGGACCACCCCACGGGCGTCTACCTGCACTTCCACGGCGGTGGGTTCGTTCATGGCAGAGAGGGGCAGTCGGATCCGGTGCTGGAGCGGATCGCGCGGAATGCAAATCTCGCCTGCATTGGCGTGGACTACAGGCTCGCGCCGATGCACCCGCACCCGGCGGCATGGGACGATGCCGAATCCGCAGCGATGTGGCTGATCGAGAATGCCGAGTCACTGTTCGGAACCGATGCGCTCGCGATCGGCGGCGAGTCGGCGGGTGCGAACCTCGCGGCCGCCGTTCTGGTCCGGCTGCGCGAGCGGTGTGGATCCACCGGGTTCCAGGCGGCGAACCTCGTCTTCGGAACTTTCGACCTCTCGATGACCCCGAGTCAGACGCTGATCGGCGCCGACGCGATACCGGTTCCGACGGAGGTCATCCGAACCTGTACCGATGCGGTTGCGCCCCGAATCGAACAACGACAGGACCCGGATCTGTCGCCCCTATACGCGAATCTGCGGGATCTCCCGTCCGCGTTGTTCACGGTGGGCACCCTGGATCCGTTCCTGGACGACTCGTTGTTCATGCACATCCGCTGGGTCGCGGCCGGCAGCCCGGCTGCGTTGGCTGTCTATCCCGGCGGCGTGCATGGATTCACCTCATACCCCTTCCCCCTCGCGGATCAGGCAAACGATCGCATCGATGCCTTTCTCCAACGGGTTGGGCGGGGTCGGCCGAGCCCCCGATGACGATTGTGAACTCCCACTAATCACAGCTCTTCGAACGATCCCGCTCTCGCCGGATTCGAAATAGGTTGCGCTGCAGCCAAACTCGAAGTCGAAACAGCGCGACGCGCACGCAGAGCGCTGTCGGCATCGCCTGCCGTAGCCGGTAGAGCGTGCTGGTAGGCCGGTGCTCGGTTGTCTTGCCGTGTTGTGACGCGGTGCTATGCGTCTGTTTTCGGCGTCTTCGGGGCGCCCTGGTCCGGGTTTTCTCCAAGGGTGACCAGATCGGCGGTCAGTCCGTGGGCCAAGCGCAGGCAGCCCGTGCCGTCGCTGGTTCACCCCTGCCGACAGACTCGGTTGCGGTTCCAGCCCTATACCCGACGGCCTGTACTCGGCCGGCGCGGTCGAGGCCGCCGATCTCGGTTGGAAGCGGAAACCTCTCCTCGTGTCGCGAGGAGAGGTTTCCGCCAGTATCGTCAGGGCCGCGGTGCCGCCGGAGCGTGGCCGCTTTGGATCTCGTTGAACTTCTGCGCGGTCACGGCCAAGCCGACCGGCAGGCCGACGGCGACGGTGCCGATCATGCTGCCGAATGCGGCGGTGGTCGCCGCACCCGCGAGGCAGCCTCCGACCATCCCCGGCACCGTCAGCACTGCCGCGGACATCACGGTTGCCAGGCTGCCGAGAGTGACCGCGCCGAGCGGGCAGCCGACCGCCGCACCGATCAATGCGCCCGCCGTGGCGCCGACGCTCGTGGCCAGCCCGGTGTATGGGCCCGCCGCGCGCCATGCCAGATTCAGATCGCCGACAACGTCCCCGGAGCCGCCGACCGGCACGGGCGCCGCTGCCGTTTCCGCCACCTGGACATTGCCTGCGACCGACTCGATCGGGGTACCGAGCACGTGGCGCTGGTCGGCGTCGCGCACATCGACCTGCCCGGCACGGGTGGTGACAGACCCGGCCGAGGTGACCAGGACCGAAGAACCGTCCACCGTCGACCCGGTGAATGTCACGCCGGGCGCGACCGGAACGGACACCTCGTCGGTGCTGGAAGGCGGCGCCGCGTCTTGGACATTCGAATCGGCGTGCGCTGCGCCGCCGGCGATCGCAAGGGCGACGGCGGTCAGCGCCGTGACCGCAAGGGCCTGAGTGGTGTGCTTCATTGCAGAACTCTTTTCGCGGTGGATCGGTTAGCGGTTGTCGGTGTTCAGCGGCGCGGCGATCAGGCCCTGTGCGTGCAGCCGGTTGTATTGCCGGCCTGCGGCGTCGGCGAGAGCCGGGAAGCCGGTGAGCGCCCCAGCGAAGATGCCGCCCAGGCCGCCGAGGGTCGTCCCGCCGAGGATGCAGCCGCCGACGACGCCCACCGGAGTCAACATGCCGGCGGAAACCAAGGCCGTCAGAGTGCCGCCGGTGAGCGCGCCCAGTGGGCAGCCGATGACGACGCCGATGGCGGTACCGACCAAGCTGCCGTCGTGGTTGGCGTTGGAGAACGCGCCTGCCATCGCGCCTATCGCCTGGTCGTACTCGGCTTGCGGATCGACCTGCGCCGGAACCGGATTCGGGTCCGCGGCACTGATGTCGGGAACGGCGCGGCCGGGATCGCCGATGGCCGACTGCGTCACCGACGCCGGAGCCTCGACGGGCGCGGCCGAGGCGATACTTACCGCACTTGCAGTGGTGAGCACGGCCAAGGTGGCGATCGCCGTGATTCGGGAGATGCTGTGCATAACTCCTCATCTCTTTCTTTCTGATCCCGGTCCGATACGACCGGGAAGATTCTCGAGTCCCCCCGAATGAGCTGCTGCCGACGGGTTTTCGCCGAAGCGCCGCAGCCTCAGCGGATCAAGCGCCTATGAGGAGCGGGACGTCCAGCCGCTCGCGAAGGTCCTCGACCGAACTCCCGAAGGTCTGGAGAACGCGGAGCCCATGGGGCGTGATGTCGAACAGCGCATGCTTGCGGCGTAGTTGACCACCGAGGCCCGCGACGATCAGCAGTGCGCCTACTTGCGGCGGACGCGTGCGGCCGACCGACCATGCCGGTGGCCGCTCGAGGACGACCATGGGGATCGCGAAGTCGGCCGTGATCCAGGCCAGTTGGACGCTGGTGGATCGGAACTCCTGCTGGAGGGTGCCGTTCAGCGCGACGAGCAGCTAGTACTCCGGCTCGCGAGAGGAGAACGGCGCAGCAGTTGGCGACCATCGTGGCGAGGTAGCCGTGCTTGTGTTCAGCAGTCTGCGTCATTGCGGACTTTCCTACTTTGTCGATGGGCCGGGCGATTCGGTTCGACCGCTTCGACGCCGTTCTGGACCTGTTTGTGTCGATGGGCTACGCGACAACGACGGTCGACGCCATAGCGCCGGCAGCGGCGGCGACCCGCCAGTTCCGGGGTTTCGTCGCGATGGCCGAGCTGGGTCACGTGTCACGGAACTGACAACCCGGGCTTGGGTGTCGAACGACGAGATGCTGGAAGTCCTCGCCGAGAGTTGGTTCGCACGATCGGGCACCACTGAACGCGCCTACATCGACCCGCTCCCTCGGACTCCCCGGGTGACGCGCGGTCAAAGCCTCGCTGCGCCGAGGTCGGTGCCCTTGTCATCGGAGTGCCCGCGCCGGCGGGTCTGTGGTCGTGGGAGCCCCGCTCCTTCGGACCGTTCGTACCCGCACCGGGATGCTCTCCCACGCACGGAGGGTGTTGTTATGGTGCCGTTTCGTCGGACCGGCGAGTTCGATGGTCTGCGCTCGCTCGGCCAAGGCGGTGAGTAGAGCTTCGGCTTCGAGCCGCGCCACATGCTGGCCGACGCACTGATGGAGACCCATCCCGAAGCCGACATGGCCCGAAGGGTCGCGGGTCAGGTCGAAGGAGTCGGGATTGGTCCAGCGCCGGGGGGCGCGGTTGGCGGCGCCGAGGAACATCAGTATCTTGTGCCCGTCCGGAACGATGTGGTCGCCGACCCGGATATCGGTTGTTGCGGTGCGGAAAAAGGTTTGAACAGGCGATTCCCATCGAACCGCCTCGTCGAAGGCGGCGCGGATCGAAGCTGGTTCGTGCCGCAACCGCAGCCACTGGTCGGGGTGGGTGGCGAGGGCGTACAGGACGGCGGAGAGGCCGTGCACTGTGGTGTCGACACCCGCCGACAACAGTGAGCGTACGACGAGGGGCGCTTGCTCGTGGGTGATGTCTCCGCGGTCGGCGGCGGCCCAGATATGTGCACCGAATCCGTTGTCGGTGAGGGCATCACGGGCGCACTGGCCGCTGACCCAGGCAGAGAGTTCACCTACATGTGGGCTCCCTTCCGCGACCAGATCATTCTGGGGGCCGAATGCGTTGAACAGATGGTCGCCATATGGGAGCAGGTTTTCGCGACCCGTCTTGGGGATACCGACCGCATCGGGGAAGACGCGGAGTGGAAAGGCGGCGGCCAGGGATGGGACAGCGTCGAATTCGTCTCCGTCCATGAGTAGGTGATCGACGAGCTCCTCGGCGTCGGTCAGCCACTGTCTCCGCAGCTTGTGCAGGGATCTCGGGCCGAGCACCTTGCTCAGCACCCGCCGGGGCGCGTCATGCCTGGGTGGGTCGGCTTCCAGGAGCAGACTTGGTGGCCGCCAAGGCTTTTCGAAGCGGAAGTTGGACAGGCCGACACCGGCAGCGGACTGGAATCCTTGCCAATCGACGAGCGCGGCATGTACCTGCTCGTACCTGGCAAAGGCGTAGATGTCGTACTTCGGGAGATATACAACCGGACCGGCGTCCCGGAGTGCGGTGTGCAGTGGCTGGGGGTTTTCCAATACGTCGTGGCTGAAAGGGTCGGTGTCGTTGGTGGGTGTTGTGGACCCGAGAGTCGTTGACATGTTCGGAGCCTTCGTGGGGGTATCAGAGATCGAGGACGAGATAGTCACTGCGCGAACGTGATACGCAGATGAACATGCAGTCGCCTGCTGCACGCTCGTAGTCCTCCAGTACCGCGTCCCGATGGTCCGGGTGTCCGGACAGGACTGTCGTTTCGCAGGTCCCGCAGGTGCCTTGTCGGCAGGAGGACAGTACGTCGACACCGACGGTGCGGACGGCGTCCAGAATCGTTTGGTCGGGCGTGACGCGGACGGTGCGGCCGGTGCGGGCGAGTTCGACCCGAAACGCGGTCTTCGGCGCGGGTTCGCTGGTCTGTCCGGTGAAGCGTTCGACTCGTAACGTGAATGGCGGCCACGCGGTGCAGGTTTCCGCTATGGCGGCCAGCAGCGGTGCAGGACCGCAGGAGTAGATCCGGACGCCGGGACGTGGTGCTCCGAGGAATCCGGTCAGGTTGAGCAATCCGCATTCGTCTTGTGGAACCACCTGTATGCGATCGTCGAAGCGAGCCAACACGTCTAGGAATGCCATGGAGGCGCGGCTGCGGCCGCCGTAGAGCAGTCGCCAGTCGGCGCCCAGCATTTCGGCCTGTTCGATCATCGGGAGGATGGGGGTGATTCCGATTCCGCCTGCGACGAACAGATATTGGTCCGACGGCACCATGGCGAAGTTGTTGCGCGGACCGCCCACGCCGACGACATCCCCGACTTCGAGTTCGTCATGAATGAACGCAGATCCGCCGCGACCGTCCTGTTCGCGCAGTACGCCGATGCGATAGGTGTAGGGATCCCACCGGTCCCCGCATAGCGAGTATTGACGGGTCATGCCGTTCGGAAGAGCAAGATCGATGTGCGAGCCAGGTGTCCAGTCCGGCAATCTTTTTCGATGCGCCGCTGCCAGCTCCAGTGCGATGACGTTGGTCGCCACAAGACGTTTATCGGTGACACAGACCTCAGCGACCTCGCTCGGCGCCGAAATGTGCTGAATATCGGCTGGTGTCGGCGTGTTCATCGGATGGACCTCCTCGTCAAAGGAAGCGTGACGTGATGACACCCCGGCGGTGAAGTGTTCTCTCAATGGATGAGAGCCCGGCCTATCTCCGTACGGTCATATTGTTTTTTCGGTGTAGCAGCTGGTGGATTGCGAAAGCCGGGGACGCAGGCTCACCGGCTGAAGTCCATATCGGACGTGCTGAGCATCCGGGAGATCCCGCGTGCCGCCGCCTGCATCGCCGGAATGACTGTTCGGGCTTCGTCGTCATTGGGCACTACTACCGACAAAGCCGCCACGACCTGCCCGCCGCCGGTGCACAGCGGCACCGCCAAACCGGTTGCGCGCTCGTCTAAGAACCCGGGGCAACACGCGACCCGGGTGCGTCGGATCTCGCTCAGCAGCACCCGCAATGCTCGGGGGTCGGTGATCGTTTTCGTGGTGCATCGACGCAGCGGTCCGGTGAGCACTGCCTCCTGTACCTGTGCTGGTGCGTGCGCCAGCAATACCAGTCCGCTCGACGAAACATGAAGCGGTAATCGACCGGCGATGCGACTGATGTTGTACACCGCGCCCGGCGTGGACAACCGCTCGAGTACCAGGACTTCGCGATCGTGCAGCACTGACAGCTGGACGTGTTGACCTGTGGTTGCGTGGAGATCCTCCATGAAGGGCATCGCCGCCTGCCTCAGGCCGACTGCCGGCGCGGCGCGAGACGCCAATTCCCACAACCGCATTCCGATGTGGAGCCGTCGCTGTTCATCGCGGTGCAGTAGTCCCTGGGCGATCATTTCGTTGGCCAGCCGCGACACCGTCGGCAACGGCAGGCCGCTGGCCCGGGCCAGGTCCGACACAGTTATCGCCGGTGTGTCGGGATCGAACTGCTCCAGAATCCGCAGCACGCGCGACAGCACAGACTCGCCGTTGGAAACACGTGCCATCTACGGCTCCTTCCTCATCGGAGGAGCATCAACGTACACCCATGTGACCAGGCAGTCATGGAGTCTGCATTCTCGGACAGCCTGGATGGCGACAACGTCTCGAACCGGCAGTGTTCATCGGTTTCGACAAGTTTCTTGGTCGGTCCCAAACCCGGTGCGGTGCAATCAGGCCGCGAAGAACGATTCCCATGCGTGGTGCGATCCGAGGCTTTGCCAAAGTGGTCCGACGAGGTGTTTTACAGTGGCTCGGGGGTCGTTGATCAAGTCGACTGGTCGACGCTTCAGTGGCTCGTTCATAGGCAGGTTCGGAGTACGGCGCGGTGTTGCTGGCGAAGATGTCGTTACTGAGCTCGAACGATTTAGCGTCGCGCAGTCCTATGAGCAGCAGGCCGAACCGCCATGAACCGGTAAAGCCGAACGACTGGGAGACGGCGGCGGTCAGGCGCACCAGAAGTTTCGTGTGCCCGAGGATCAACGTCTCGAACACGACCTCGGCCGGCGGAGGTGTTGGGACGACGAGGCGGGTCCATGAACAGACGCCACGTTCCGAGGCAAGGAACAGCCTGCCGTTCTCCTTGAACTCGATCTGGGCTGTCCGGTCCTCGCCGTCCCCACCTCGGCCGTCGTACGTGCCAGCGGTGACCGCGACACCGTGCGCGCGGCGGCCGAAACCAGGGCTCTCGACCAGCCTTGCGGTCCGGCAACGCAACAGACTGGACCAGATCGAGAACGACGGCTTGCCAACGGCGTCGACGAGTACAGCCCCAGCAGGGCGCTGGTACCGGTGACGATCAAGCCATCCTGCACGAACCGGCCGCACGAACCGGCCGCGGTTCGGCGGCTCGGTGTCGATCCAGCTGGAGGAATTCGCAGGAGTCTACGGCCGGAACGCCCGTCTGTGTCGCCCGTGACCATGCTCGTCACCGGATGGCATTCGGGAACAGGAGACGAGCGAATTCAGCTCCGGTCAGCCGTATTCGACCGCTGCGGTGGTGGCGCGGAGTTGGCGGACACGTTCCGTGCGCAGGGCAAACCAGGATGCTGATGCGAGCAATGCGTGTATTCTGTTGAGCTGTAATGGTTTTCGGGTACTTCGGCGGAAGTAGCTGAGTGGGGGACCGTCGTCGCGTTGTGTCGATTGGTTTGGTTTCGGTCTGTCGCCTGCTTCAAATGGGTTGTGGCATAGGCGGAATCATCGATCGGAATGTGGTCCATTGTGGTGCCGGTCGCATGTTGTGGGCGACCGGCACCGTGGTTGTCAGGGGTGAGGGAGTTGGGGTTCGGCGGTGAGTAGTGAACGGACCCGACGGGTCGGGAGACTTTGATTCGATGGTTCGGGTCGGTCGGGGCTGGGACCGTGCCGTGTAGGTCGGACCCGGAAACTTCACCGGTCCACCTATACGCGAAGCGCTACCGACTGCCAACGAGCGCGAATCTGCTTGCGAAGCAGAAGTTCTAGGCGTCGTGGTCATCGCAGCTCCATTCGGCGAGTTCGATCGGGAGACGAATTTGCCGGCTTGGGTGGCCGCGGTCGGCTTTTGGTTACCAGCTTTGCCGCGCCCGACGGCGGCGGGGTCGGGGTCGGCTGATGTAGTGGCGCCAGCCGCGTCCGGAACCGCCCCCGATTCCCGTGAACATCAGTACTGCTCCGATGAGGAGGATTGCGATCCCCGCGGTGACGAGAAGGGAAATGCCGAGCAGGAATCCGGTCACGAGTAGGGCGGCTCCGAGGATCAGGACGGTCATGTCAGCTACCTGGTTTCAGTGAATAAGTCGGGGGCAGAACAACATCGGTTAGGCGTAGCCTGCGCGTGGGGTGTCGACCGGTGGCGAGAGTCAGTGTTGGAGGACGTTTTTCGCCTCGTCTGCTGCCTGTGGGGTGGACTTGTTCCCGGACCGGCCGGGACGGCGGGGGATTCGGCGCGCGAGGTGCGTGCGCCGGCGGTCGGCTAGTAGCAGCCCCAGCTCGACGAGCCCGATGACGCCGACAGTGATGCCCCAGATCACTATGACGTCTGCGGTGTCGGTGACGTGATAGCCGAACAAGGTCACGTCTCCGGTCAGTGCGTGGGCATCACCGCCGGTGGAGAGCAAGGCCGCGGCCCCGGCGATGATGGCGGTGATCAGAATGAACATGCCGATGACGATGACCATGATGGGGAACCCCGAGCGGCCGGATTGGAACTTGTAGATCTCCAGTAGACGCCGCCCAGAACGCGGTGTCAACAATGTAGGCCTACGATCGAGACATGCAATGTTAACCCCCATGGAGGGGCTGGGGACGCCGTCGTAGCGCGCCGCGGAGGGGGCTGAGCACGATTCCCGCGCCGGTTACGGCCATCCCGGTCGGAAGCGGGTAGAAGACGAGTCGTTCGGTGATTCCGACTTGCAGGCCGATCGTCAGCAGGGCCATGCCGGTGATTCCGGTCGTCGCGCAGAAGACCGACCCAGAAACGATTCCCGACCGCTGGTTGGTCAACCTGATCGCATCGACATGCGGGAGATGTACGCGGAACCGAGGCGTCGTGAGGGTGTCGTCGGTCCGGGTGTCCGGAGATCAATCGGCTGGGGGTGGGCGGTCGTCGAGGGCTTGCTGGAGGTTGGTGTTGATGCGTTGGGCCTCGGCGAGTTGGTCCTCGAGGATGACGATGCGGCAGGCCGCCTCGAGGGGGTTACCGGCGTCGACGAGTTCGCGGACGCGGGCGGCAATGCGCAGTTGGTAGCGCGAGTAGCGGCGGTGCCCGCCGGGGGAGCGTTGCGGGGCCAGTAGTTCGGCGGCGTCGAGGCCGCGCAGAAATGCTTGGGTGACGCCGAGTATTTCCGCGGCACGGCCCATGCTGTAGGCGGCGTAGTCGTCGTCATCGAGTTTGTCGGCGGCGCTGGGGCCGTCGTCGGTGGGGTTTGTGTCGGTTTGCTGCACAGCACCTCTCGGGTGTTCAACGCTGGGAGGCCCCGGCGCGCTGGGCGCCGGGGCCTGGAATACGAAGGGGGATTGACTTCAGTACTGTCCACCGGCCGTGCGGGCCGATGTCCTACACCGCACCCGACACTTCCCGGGACGCGGAACTGCTAGGTGACTACTCAGTGACCACCTCCTGGATTGCCGGACTTGCTTGTTGACCTTGTTCTTCAACCTGATCTTCTTCGTCCCCTCCGGCGGTCCGGCCGATTGCACCGGATTCTCGTCTCCGCCGGAGGGGACGGTGGAACCTCATGTTCCGGGCAGTTCACCTGCCCGGCCACTGGACTTCTCTATTCGAACGACAGTGACTGTATATCGGCACCTGAAGAATGTCTACACCTGCAACGGTATATTTTCTCCTTCCATCGCACCGGCTTACTTCCCGCGCCGTCACCGAGGCGGTGTGTGTGATCAGGACCGCGTGTTCGGGTCATATCGGGGTCGTCGGTCAGTGCCATCAGCGTTGAGAAGTCAGCTTCCTCGGCCTTCGTCAGCTGGTCCGCGATGACACCCAGCGCACTGGTTGCGTTCGGCTGCGCAGGGCCTGGTGCGGGTAAACCTGTTGAGGGTTCGGCGTCGAGTTCGTGGGTCGCGCATGGAATGAAAACATTCATCTGCCAGCGCACTATTCGGTCATCCACCGAGCCTGGGGGGACTCCTCTCAGCGACAACCACTGTTCGCATGGGCTGGGGCGCAGGCGGACTCGCGCGGCAGCGGTTCACGTCGCGCGCCGACGCTGGCGCGTCAGTCCGATGACGTCGATCGCTGGCCGGTGTTGACGTTTTCGCCCGCGTCCTTCAGGTTGGCCTTGGACTGGTCGGCCTATCTCGTCACACACGCTGGCGCTCAGCCGAACTGTTCGACCACGAATTGGCGCAAGTCCGCGCCCTGGCAGCAGTGGCCCGTGGTCGCGGTGGGCTTGTGGAAGGCATCACACGGAAGAGGACGGCGTGCCATCCGTGCTCGCGCTGGTCGCTGACCCGTTGGCCTGCGGTTTGGCCCGGCAGTGAGCAACAGAGCGTCCCCATGCTCTTCGCGGCGGGGTGATCCCGCTCGTCACCATCGAAGTTGATGGTCCACCGGGCTGAACACTGTAGTTCGAGGGTGTAGACCTACATTGTTGACACCACGTGACCGGAGCTGTGTACTTGAAGGACCAACAGATCCGAGGCTCGACATGATCGTCATCATCGCCCTGATCGCCGGCGTAGTCATCGGCGCCACCGGAATGGCTGTGCTCAGCCATCTATCGCGAGATGTCCAGCGTCCCGCCCTCGGCAGCGCCGCGCGCTTTCTCGGCCGGTCGCGTCCTGAAGATACTGCGCTGAGCCGCGACATCAATGAACACGCCGGCGGCTCCCGGCATATCCGCACCAACCCGAGTTGGCGGGATCGACTCGAGTAACCGGACGACCCTCGGCTTCGCCTTCGAGCCCCGGCGCCCGCCCGCTGTCCACATCGGGATATCGCAGCGTCCGGAATATGTGTCGAATGGCGCTCCGGATCCCGAAATCTGCACCAGCAGTGAGACATTTGACTAAATGGAGATAAGGAAATGAGAGATACCTACGCAAACGACACCAGGAGAATGCGCGGAGGTCGTCGTTCGAGAATGACCAGCGTCCTCATAGTGCTGGTGTTCGTGTGGCTGATCATCGGCGCGATCGCTGCTGGGCAACGACACTACTTCGGGAGCACACCGGAGAACTGTGCGAGTGTTGGAACTATCGCGGCAACTATCGTCGCCGGGCCGCTCAACTACCTCGGCATGAATCCGAAAGTCGATAACTGCCACGTCGATGTGCCGCAACCTAGTCCGTAATCGCCATATGGTCGGCGTATCAGTTGCGGGCCGTATAAAATTGTTCACCCTTCGCAGTAAGCGCGCAATGGACCACGATGATGAGTGCACCGCAAAGACTCGACGCGACTACCCCATCAGCACCGGAAAGATCTCTGCCGGACGACGTGATGAGCCTGCCGCAGGTTATTTCCGTGGCGACTGGTTGGGCGCCAGGAGGTAGTGACAGACTGGCTGCACACCTAAGTCGATCAGCTGACCGGGGTGGAGCCGTACACGAAATGTAAGTACCGCGCCTACATCGTCAACGACATCGCCCCGTTCATGGGACACCTGCCTCTCGAAGCCGTCACCCAGTTGACCGACGCCGCATGGGTTTTGCATCTGGAGTGTCCGCTGCGTCCGAGTTATGAGTAGGTCGCATCCCAGAGCGTGCCAGAACAGGGTATCGGGATGCGGGCATACGGTGGGGCGTCCGATTTCCACAGGAACCGACCCCTTGACGTGTTCAGCCAAGGGGTCGGTGGTATCAGGGCTGACGCGGTCGACGATCAGCTCTGCTTCCACTCGAACTGCTTGCCTTCGGACTTGCCGTCGTGGACGGTGTACTCGAACATGACCGCGATCCCGTTGAGACGGCTCAGTTCTTCACCGCTGGTCTCGTAGAAGACCGCGCCTCTCCAGCTGACCGTCCCGGGGCCGGTGAACCTGCCGACGCCCGTACCCCGGAACGTGGCCGTCTGCCCGCTCGCGGTGACGACGAACCCGGTGCCTTCACCGGTGAGCGTGCCGTTGGGGCGCATCGTGCCGACGTAGGTCACCGTGCTGTCGATCTGAACGCCGCAGAGTGTGCCGACTTGATGGTCGGTCACCTCGGTTCGCGGGCCGAGTCCGATATCTCCCAGAACCCGTGTGCTGATTGTTTGACCATTGACTTCTCCGACTTGGTCACCAGGCATGGTGAATCTCCTTGGAGCTGTCGTCATTTTCCTTTCGGATGGTCGCCTTCCACCGTGCTGAACGACGGTGTCCGACCGGCTCCTCAATTCTCGAGGGCGGCCTCGGGTCGCCCGGGCGCGCCCGGCGTGTCGACTAGGGAAACGCTGCCGACATAAAAATCGTAGGTGAGTCCGGTTCTGCGTGGGAGCATGAGCTGGTGGTGGGCATCCGAACCACGACCCGGCACCTTGCGACTCCCTCGAGAGCGGCAGTGCTCAGCGGATCGACCTCGCCATCGAGTTGGGGCACGTCGGGGTCGATGAGCCGTCGCTCGCGAGTAAGGCAGTCAGGTCAAGGACAGTCGATGTGCGCAACCACGATGTTGCCGTCGGACGGCGCCGCAACGCTGACGCGCTGTTGTTACACACTGGTCGTGGGAATTCCGATCCGTGCGGCCTACTCCTCTGGGCGAGCCAGCAGCACACACGACTCCAAACAGGTCAACTCCAGGCGAGCGCCCGGCCGCCAACCCAGGGTGGCAAAGGCATGCTTGTCCAGCACGCGGCCCGCCTCCCCGACGGTGCACATCCCGTAGACGACGTCACCGGTCGGCGACACGAACCGTGTGGTTCGCAAGCATGGGTCCGTGGATGAGTTCCTGCAACGGTGACTGCGGCGGGACGACGGGCGCGATCATCACCGATCACCTCCGCCAGCAAACTCTCCGGAGATCGCCGACGACGTGGAATCCGGCGGATACGCCACCGGTGAGCTCCTCGAGCCGATCGACACTCGCCGAACCGCCCTCGGAGATGAGCGCGCGTACCAACGCCAGCGATGTCGCGGTCGCGCCCTGAAATACCCGGACAAGTAGATCGACGTCCCAGATAGCCCATTCGACCTCGCGCCCGCGGCCGACGTTGACCCGCACGGTCAGCGGATCCGACGGTACTGGCGTGGGTTTGGCGCTCGATGGAAACCGTGGTTCGACCATCGGGAACAGGCTGATCCACCGATCTTTCTCCTCGGAATTCTCATATAGCAGCCGTGCGGTGGTCTCGCTGCCCGGCACCACCTGGGTCTCGACCGTGACCAGATGGCCATATGGCTTGGAGCCGGCGGCGGTGGTGAAGCTGTGCGACACCGCAGTGACAACCAGTTCCAACGTGTTGCCGGGACCGTCGAAAACCAGCTCCTCACCCACCCGCGGCAGCGCCATCGAAGTCGCGACGAAACTCGAGGACGCATCATCGCTTTCGTCGTAGGGTGCGGCCGGAACATCGACAAACACCACGTACCGCATCCAACCGTAGGGAACGGGCACCGAGACCTCAGACATGTTGCCGGACAATACAATCCGGATGCAGTGCACGGATCACCTTCGGCTACATTTCGGGGTGTGGGGTCACTGACGGGCGGCGGCGACCACGGGGCGCGAGGAACATGTGTCAGCAACGTCCCTTCAGGGTGCCTTCTACGCATAGGGTTTCTCTGTTGATCAGTACACGCCACATTCCACTCGAGAAGGGGTACCCATGATTCACCGAACCGCGGCCGCTGCGCTGGCCGGACTGTTCACCCTTGCCGCGCTCGGCACCGCTGCCGGTGTCGCCGCGGCGACACCACCAGGGGCCGGCCACGTTCCGGGCGGCGGCATAGTGCTGATCCAGGACAAGAAGGACGGCACCAGCACGGACGGCGGGAAGGGCGGTAAGGGCGAGAAGGGCGGCAATGGCAAGAAGAAGTGGGACGGCAAGAAGGGCGGCGGGAAGGGCAAAGGCAAGAACGGCCCTGCATGAGGACAGCAACGCCGAACCCGACGACAACGACAAGCCCCGATCGCGACGCCGGTCGGCGATCGGCTCGCGGTCCTCGTCGTCCGGGTGGAAGAACCTCTCCGGCTCACCCTCGACAACGCCGGGAACCGGCCGTACTCGACCGCGCCCTCACCACGCACAGCCGCACATGAAACCACCAGCGGCGCAACGGTGCTCGGCATTCCACCGAATCAACAGAACAAACGATCGGTCCGTCGAAACGGTTGCTGAGCGTGACTTTCTCGTCACGCGCCACATCGCGGCGTGAGCCGATCCCGCAGCGTCTGTGAGTGAGCCACTGCCCTCGTTGGAATCGGAATCGCGTCCGGTTGGGGTACACCCCCGGCGTCACACCTGCACGACGACAAAGGCGCGTCAGAATAGGCCCGACTACCAGTGCTTTCCTGACACCTGTCAGGCTGCTCCTCAGACCTCTCACCCTGACACCCGATGGTCGGGGCGTCGCCCCGCCCGAAATTCGGCGAGTTCTAGCGGAACCCCTACTCGATAGCGACGGAAAAGCCCTGGAGCGCATCGCTTCAGAGCTTCGTCCAGAACGGTCAGCTCGTGGCCGGCGCGGCGAGACCCGCGCCCTTGAGGGGGTAGCGGTAGCATCGGCCGAATTTCGGGCGGATATGGGGGAGGCCAATGTTGATTTGCCGGGTCTGCAGAATCCGGTCCAGTGGGGGTGGCGAGCTTGGTTTACTTGATCTTGGAGATTCGCCCTGGACGACGACTACGAGATCAGCGCAGCGTGTACCGGCGGTTCGAGGCTCGGTGGCGGTGCGCTCACACAGTGAGGACGCGAACCATGGCTGATTTGACCGAAGGCACGTACCAGATCTACAACCTAGGCACCACCGACCACGCCATGAATGTAGAAGACGGGGGCGTGACCGTGTGTTTTTCTATGGGCGTGGCGGAGCAGTACTGGACGCTGACGACGGCGAACGGTACTTTCCAGATCACCAACAAACGCACGGGCACTCAGCTCGCACTCCCTGCAGTTGAGAGAGGTGCCCTCGCCGTATGTGATGGCCATAAGGCGACGAACTGGGAGATCCCTGGTGACCCTGATAAGGGAACAACCGTGGGCATACCTGGCACTGACCTGTACCTCGGCCCGGCCCTTCAGGATAAGCCGTGGTGGATCCAGCTCCAGGTACCTGGAGCATTTGTAGACAGCAATCTCATATTGTGGCGCTTCCAGCGTGTGTAAACGTCGCGGCCAACACACGCCGGAGAGGAAACACTGACTGGGCAGGCCCGCGGCGCGCGGTCGGTTCCGGCTCAGCCGCACTGAAACCGCATGGACGGCGGCCAGTAGCGCCAGGGGTGGGATGATCGCACCTGCTGCGGCTACCGCTGGGAGGGCGGTGTTGTGCAGGAGGGCTTGGGTGGCGTTGCCGGTGGCTGCTGCCGTGAGCACGGTCCAGAAGAAGGCGTGTGCACGCGGCTGGCGGGCGGTCGGTGCTGGCCGTGCGGTGTGCACGCCGCCGTGAGGCGAGTCGATGGATGCGTCAGGCATGGAACAGCTTCCTTGTGCGACGTGTTCAGCGTGCGGACGGACTGTGTGCGCTGGGCTGGTGTGCGGGCACGAGCGGGTGCGGTTCGCCGGTCATGACCGACAGTGCGGCGGCTACTTCCTGTAGGTAGGACTTGACGTAGGTGGCGGTGGTGCCGCTGTTCTTGCCTCGGTGTCCGGCGTACTCGCGGGCGACGGCGTAGCTGAATGTGCGTTCGACCCAGGTGAGGGTGGTATGGCGTAGCCAGTGCATGCCGATGCCCTGGGTAGCGACCCACGGCAGGACCTCGCCGACCCGGCGCCAGATGTAGTCGAAACGCCGTGCGGTGATGGGCTTTCCGTTGCGGTAGCGCAGCAGTTGCCCCGACTGGGGGCTGTTGCGGTGGGCGGCGTGGTCGAGCAGATGTCGCATCAAGGTCACCGACACCGGTTGCCACCGGCCTGTGCCGTCCTTCTCCCGCAGATACACCAGGCATTGGTCGGGGTCGAGGTCGTGTGGGCGCAGCGCGAGCGCACCGCCTTGGCGGCAGGCGGTTTCGATATGCAGACGCAGGATCAGGGCGTCGAGTTCGGGGTCGTCACCGGTGGTGGCCGCGGTCTGGCAGATCTGGGCCAGCTGGCCTGAGGGGATCGCGTATCGGTGGGAGGGGCGTCGCACCGGGATCGTGAGTTGGCGGGCGGGGTTGTCGCACGGGCGGATCCACCCGTGGTCCTCGGCGTAGCGGTACACGCAGCGCACGGCGCTGATGAAGTGCTCGACCGCGCTCGCGCCGCCGCGGGACGCGCGGTTGACGCGGGCGCCGAGTTGGATGGCGCGTGCCATCTCGTCGAGGTCGGGTTTGGTCACCTCGTCGAGGTGTCGGTCTGGCCACTGCTGTTCCAGCCGGCCGAGGTGGGTGCCGTAGGTGCGTTTGGTGCCCGCCTCGAGTGTTTCGCGGACGCGGGGAACGACCTCGGCGAATGTCGGCACCGTGGCGCCGACGGTGACGAGGTCGGCGGGGGAGACACCCATCTGGGTCAGCAGCAGCCGTGCCGCTGCGACGGTTTCCGTACTGGCGGGCGGTGTGTTCATCGGCGCACCGCCTCGAGCAGTCGCAGACTCGCCGCGCACAACTCGTCGAGCGCCGCGGGCGAATGGATCAGCAACTGGTTGCGGGTGCGATGCCCGATCAACAAGGTGCGGTCGCCGACGAACAAGCTCACCTGCCGTCGCAGCCGATACGGGATACGGAAGTACCCACCCGCGGCGATGGTGGTCTGTCCGTCGAAGGCGGGTCGGGCCAGCAGCACTCCAGCATCGAGGTGGGTCAGTTCCAAGCGCCTGCCCGGTCGCCAGCCGAGGGCGGCGAAGCCGAGCTTGTCGAGGACGCGGCCGCCGTCGCCGACGGTGCAGATCCCGTAGACGACATCACCGTCGGCAGGGCGCACCGTCGGGGTTGTCGGGAGGGCACCGTGGATGAGTTCCTGGGGCGGGATGACGGACGCGATCATCGGCGATCACCCGCGCCAGCAAACTTCCCCGAGGGGGTAGAAATGACGGATTCTGGCAGATCTGCCAATAATCGGTGCAGGTCAGAACGTATTTCCACTGGTCGGCTCCCGTGTGTGCAAGGGCACTCGCACACAGAGCACGGATTTCTGTCACGTTTGACGTGAATCTGTGCGCGAGAGGGGACTTGAACCCCTACGTCCGTGGACACCAGAACCTAAATCTGGCGCGTCTGCCAATTTCGCCACTCGCGCTTGGTGGTACGACCGTCCAAACTCTACCGGGCTCGACCGCCATCGCGAAGCGCAGCCCCGGCATGTCGTACTCGCCGGTAACTCCACCTGGCATTATAACGATTCGGTAACGGTCAACATGAGGAGTACTCATGTTTCGTACGCGTTAGTAACCGGGTGGACCAGCGGCTTTGAACATGAGGGAGGGTCATGTTTCTGAGCATTCTGGTACGGGGGTGCGGGAATACTCGGCGGTAAGCGGGGATTCCGAGAGCAAACGTGAGGATTTCCTCATGATTTTCTGGAATCCTTGCAGTCATCAGGGCTCATTGGTGAGGAACACCTGCGCACCGGAGGGAGCGGCGTGTCTCAACGGCATGTCGCCAGGAGAAGGAAGTCGAAGCGTCTTGACGATCAATGAGAGCACTGCGGCCGGAACCGGACAGAGCCCGAAAGTGGTTGGGGCGCCACAGCAGGGGGGTTCGAGGACCCCGCTGCTGGATCGACTGCTGGGCGGAACGCCCTACGCACTTGCCTTTGGTGGGCAGGGTGCGCGTTGGCTCGGTGAATTGGAGGAGATCGGGCGCGACGCCGCACTGGAGCCCGAGCTGACCGCATTGGTCAACGAAGCAGCGACGCTGCTGGAACCCGTTGCGGCACAACTACTTGTCGTGCGACCGGTGGGCTTCGACCCGATCGGCTGGATGCTCGAGAACGAGCTCGCCGACGGTGACGAGGCGGAGGTTTCCGCTGCGCCTTCGGAGCAGGTGCTCCGTTCGGCCGTGGTGTCGATGCCGGGCGTATTCCTGACGCAGGTGGCTGCCGTGCGCGCGCTGCGGCTGCAGGGTTTGGATGCCAACGAGCACGCGCCGGTCGCGGTCGTCGGCCACTCGCAGGGCCGCCTCGCCGCGACCTCGGTGCAGGCCGGTGGACAGCGTGACGCCGAACTGCTCGCCATCGCCCAAATGATCGGCGCCGCAGCGGGTTTGGTTGCCCGGCGGCGCGGTCTTATGCCGGTGGGCGAGCGTTCGTCGATGGTCGCGGTATCGAATGTCGATCCCGAGCATCTGCGCACGGTGGTTGCCGAGGTGTCCGCGGGCGTGGATCCTGCCGCGGCCGCGGTGGTTTCGATTCGCAACGGTCGGCGGCGCGTGGTGCTTTCCGGTACGCCGACCCAGTTGGAGCGGGTGCGTCAGCGTTGCGCCCAGATCCATGACGAGCAGACTCGCGAGCGCGATGCGAAGTCGCGCGGTGGCGCGGTGTTCGCGCCGGTCTTCGAGGATCTGGCCGTCGATGTCGCCTTCCATCACCCCGCGCTCGCCGACACGGTCGACATCGTGAGCGGCTGGGCGTCCCAGTGTGGTCTGGATGCGGAGCTTGCGGGTTCGCTGGCCAAGGAGATCCTCGTCGACCCGATCGACTGGGTCGAGGAGGTCGACGGCGTCGTCGCCGCCGGTGCGCAGTGGATTCTCGATCTGGGCCCGGGCGATCTGCTCAGTCGGCTCACCAGCGGCTCGCTCAAGGGCACCGGTGTCGGCATCCTCGCGGCCGCGACCCGCGCGGGTCAGCGCAGCCTGCTGACCCCCGGCGCCGCACCCGAGGTGGCTCAGCCGTGGTCGGCCTTCGCGCCGCGCCCGGTGCGTCTGCCGAGCGGACGCATCGTGGTCGAGACCTCGTTCACCAAGCTGACGGGTCGTTCGCCGATCCTGCTCGCGGGCATGACCCCGACCACCGTCGACGCGAAAATTGTCGCGGCGGCGGCGAATGCGGGCCACTGGGCGGAACTGGCCGGTGGTGGTCAGGTCACCGAGCAGATCTTCGCCGACCGGGTGGCCGAGCTGAAGACGCTGCTGCATCCGGGCCGCGCGGTGCAGTTCAACTCGCTTTTCCTCGACCCGTACCTGTGGAAGCTGCAGCTCGGCGGTAAGCGCCTGGTGCAGAAGGCCCGTACGGCGGGAGCGCCGTTCGACGGTGTCGTCGTCACCGCGGGCATTCCGGAGCTGGAAGAGGCCGTCGCGCTGATCGCGGAGCTGACCGAGGTCGGTATCACGCATGTGGCGTTCAAGCCGGGCACCGTCGCCCAGATCCGCGCGGTACTGCGCATTGCCGACGAGGTGCCCGACTACCCGGTGATCATGCACATCGAGGGCGGCCGGGCCGGTGGACATCACTCTTGGGAGGACCTGGACGACCTGCTGCTGGAGACCTACTCCGAGCTGCGCAACCGCGACAATGTGGTGGTCTGCGTCGGCGGTGGCATCGGTACCCCGGAGCGTGCCACCGAATACCTGACCGGTGAATGGGCTGTGCCGCACGGCTATCCGGTAATGCCGCTCGATGGCGTGCTGGTCGGCACCGCCGCCATGGCGACGCTCGAGGCCACCACCGCACCCGAGGTCAAGCAGCTGCTCGTCGATACCCCCGGTACCCCGAACTGGGTCGGCGCGGGCACCGCGACCGGCGGAATGGCTTCCGGCCGTAGCCAATTGGGCGCCGATATCCATGAGATCGACAATGCGGCCTCGCGCACCGGCCGCCTGCTCGACGAGGTCGCCGGTGACGCCGACGCGGTCGCCGAGCGTCGCGACGAGATCATCGCCGCACTGAATGCCACGGCCAAGCCGTACTTCGGCGATGTCACGACCATGACCTACCTCGAGTGGCTGGAACGCTACGTCGAGCTGGCTGTCGGCTTGGACCGCCGCAAGGACTTCGACTGCGGCAGCGACCTCGGCGACGCCATCCTGGACGCCACCCGTTCGGTCTGGATCGACATCACGTGGCGGGACCGATTCGCGGAGATGATGCGCCGCACCGAATCCCGGTTGCATCCGGCCGACCGCGGTGAGATCCCGACGCTGTTCGAATCCGACGCGGTCTTCGAGAACCCGGTCGAGGCGCTGTGCACGCTGAAGCAGCAGTACCCGGCGGCCGAGCAGACCCTGCTGCACCCGGCGGATGTGCCGTTCTTCGTCAGCCTGTGCAAGACCCCGGGTAAGCCGGTCAACTTCGTGCCCGTGGTGGACGGCGACGTGCGCCGCTGGTGGCGTTCGGATTCGCTGTGGCAGGCCCATGATCCGCGTTACTCGGCCGATCAGGTCTGTGTCATTCCGGGCACGGTCTCGGTCGCCGGTATCACCCGCGTCGACGAGCCCGTCGGCGAATTGCTCGATCGCTTCGAGCAGGACACGGCGTACGCGCTGGTTCGCGCCGGTGTGTCGCCGGTCGCGGTCGACGCGCGCCGCTCCGCCGGTGTCACCGAGGGACCGGTCGACGCGGTGCTGGCCGCGCCGGATGTCGAATGGTCCGGCCGCACCACGGTCAACCCGATCCACCGCCTCGGCGACCTCGCCGAATGGACCGTCGACGACAAGGGCGCCATCCATCCGCCGACCGGTGCGACGATCACCGAAACCACCGGACCGGATGCCGATCACGCCTACGTCGAGCTCACGGTGCCGCTGTTCGGCGGTGATGCCGTGCGCATCCGCCTGCGGATCACCGTGCCGGCCTCCCTTTACAACGGCGGCGCACCGGTCATCACCGAAACCGACGCCGACACCGCCATGTCCGCGCTGCTCGCGGTCGCCGCGGGCCAGGCGCTGCCGGAGGTGAAGGGCAAGATCGCACACCTCAATGTCGCCTGGACCCCGGACCTCATCGCCGACCATGCCGGCGTCACCGGTTCGGGCCTGCCCGGCGCACTGAGCACGCTCGGACGCAGCGTGCCCGATGTGCTCGTCGGTGCGTGCTGGCCCGCCGTCTTCGCGGTGCTCGGCGCCGCGCGCAGCGCCGACGGCGACAGTGTCATCGAGGGCATGCTCGATCTGGTCCACCTCGATCACCAGATCGCACTCGACCGCGATCTGCCGCACGACACCAGCATTCTCGTTGTCCGCGCCGAATCGGGTGACGTTGTCGACACCGACCTGGGACGCGTCGTCGAGGTGCGGGTGTCGGTCGGTGAGATGCGGGATCAGGGCCTCGACGTGGTGCCGCTGGCGACGCTGACCGAACGCTTCGCCATCCGCGGGCGCAACGGCGCGGGCGAGCTGACCGATCCGCCGCGCGCGGCGGGTGTGGTCTCGGATGCGGCCACCGATACCCCGCGTCGCCGCCGCCGCGACGTCACCATGCTGGCGCCGCGCACCATGCGTGCCTTCGCCGCGGTCTCCGGTGACTACAACCCGATCCACACCAGTGATTCGGCCGCCAAGCTGGCCGGACTCGGCAGCCCGATCGTGCACGGCATGTGGCTTTCGGCCGCCGCGCAGCACGCGGTGTCCGCGGTGGATCCCGAAAGCTCCACTCCGGCACGGACTTTGACGGCGTGGACCACCCGCTTCCTCGGCATGGTCCGCCCGGGCGCGGAAATCGACGTGCGCGTCGAGCGGATCGCGGTCGACTCGGGTAGCGAGATCGTGGAGGTCTCCTGCCGCGCCGACGGGGATCTGGTGATGACCGCAACCGGTCGCACCGCCGCCCCGAAGACCGTCTACGCCTTCCCGGGCCAGGGCATTCAGCGCAAGGGCATGGGCCTGGACGCCCGTGCCCGCTCCAAGGCCGCCAAGGAGATCTGGGAGCGCGCCGATAAGCACACCCGTGCGGCACTTGGCTTTTCGATCCTGGCCGTGGTCCGGGACAACCCGACCTACCTCAAGGCGCGCGGTGTCGAACACCGGCACCCGGACGGCGTGCTGCACTTGACCCAGTTCACCCAGGTCGCCATGGCGGTGCTCGGTGTGGCCCAGGTCGCCGAGTTGCGCGAGGCCGGCGCCTATGTCGAGGGCGCCATGCTGGCCGGACATTCGGTCGGTGAATACAACGCGCTCGCAGCCGTCGCCGGGGTGCTGCCGCTGGAGGCGGTGCTGGAGGTCGTCTTCCAGCGCGGTTCTGCCATGCACGAGCTGGTACCCCGGGATGCGCAGGGGCGCAGCGACTATCGGATGGCCGCCATCCGGCCGTCGCAGATCGGTCTGCCCGATGACGAGGTGATCGACTTCGTGAAGGGTGTCGGCGAGAGCGTCGGAGAATTCCTCGAGGTCGTCAACCTGAACCTGCGCGGTTCGCAGTACGCGATCGCCGGCACGGTCAAGGGCCTCGATGCGCTGGAGATCGAAATCGACCGCCGCCGTGCCGAATTCGGCGGCAAGCGGGCGTTCATCCTGGTCCCGGGCATCGATGTGCCGTTCCACTCCACCGTGCTCCGCGAGGGCGTGCCGGAGTTCCGGCAGAAGCTCGAACAGCTGCTGCCCGCGGACCTGCACCCGGAAATCCTGGTCGGACGCTACATTCCGAACCTGGTGCCCAAGCCGTTCTCGCTGGAGCGCGCGTTCATCCAGGAGATCGCCGATCTGGTGCCCTCGGAGCCGCTGGCCACCGTGCTCGCCGACTTCGACAACTGGGCCGCGCGACCGACCGAACTGTGCCGCGTGGTGCTGATCGAGCTGCTGGCCTGGCAGTTCGCCAGCCCGGTGCGCTGGATCGAGACCCAGGATCTGCTGTTCACCGATGTCGCCGACGGCGGACTCGGGGTGGAGCGTTTCGTCGAAATCGGTTTGGGCGCAACGCCGACGGTGGCGAATCTGGCCAGCCAGACGCTGAAGCTGCCCGCCTTCGGCACGGTCACCGTCGAGGTGCTGAATATCGAGCGTGAGGCCGCGGTCGTCTACTCGACCGATACCGATCCCGCGCCGGTCGACGAGCCCGCCGACGAGCCGGTCGAAACCGCTTCGACCGCGACGCCGGTCGCGGCGGCCCCGGTGGCCGCTCCGGTCGCGAGCTCGGGTGGTCCGCGTCCGGATGACATCGCGTTCACCGCCGCCGACGCCACCCGCGTACTCATCGCGCTGTGGACCAAGCTGCGGCTGGATCAGATCGGCCCGGTCGACACCATCGAGGGCCTCTGCGACGGCGTCTCGTCGCGGCGCAATCAGCTGCTCGTCGACCTCGGCTCCGAGCTGTCGCTCGGTGCGATCGACGGTGCCGCCGACGCCGATATGGGTGCGCTCTCGGCCACCGTCGAGCGACTTGCCCGTACCTACAAGCCTTTTGGTTCGGTGCTCTCCGATGCCATCGGCGATCACCTGCGCAAGGTCTTCGGTCCGTCCGGTAAGCGGCCCGCCGCGATCGCCGAGCGGGTCAAGAAGGTCTGGGAGCTGGGCGACGGCTGGGCCAACCATGTCACCGCCGAGGTTTCGCTCGGCACCCGCGAGGGCGTCAGCGTGCGCGGTGGCGATCTCGGCGGGCTGGTCGCGAGTGTGAGCGACGCGGCATCGGTCGATGCGGCCATCGACGCCGCCGTGCAGGCCGTCGCGGCCCGGCGCGGTGTCGCGGTATCGCTGCCGAGCGCGGGCGGCGGTGGCGGCGCCACCGTGGACGCCGCGGCGCTGGGTGAGTTCACCGAACAGATCACCGGTCGCGACGGCGTGCTGGCCACGGCCGCCCGGGTGGTGCTCGAACAGCTCGGCCTGACCGATCAGGCCTCCGCGCCGGAGGCCTCGGATGACACCCTGGTCGATCTCGTCTCGGCCGAATTGGGTTCGGACTGGCCGCGTTTGGTCGCGCCCGCCTTCGACGGCCGCAAGGCCGTGCTGATCGACGACCGCTGGGCGACCGCACGCGAGGATCTGGCCAAGCTCTGGTTGCTCGATGACATCGGCTCCGGTGAGGAGTCGGTGGACGGCTTCCTCGGCGCCGGTGAAGCCGTTGCGGCACAGGCGAACTGGTGGCGCGAGAAGGCCAAGCGCGAGGCCCGCTCGGTGCTCGCCGGACGGTACGAGCGCATCGCCGAGGCGGCGCTGAACACCGACGAGCCCGGCCCGTGGTCCTCGGATATCGCCGTGATCACCGGTGCCAGTAAGGGTTCCATCGCCGCGGCGGCCACCGGTCGACTGCTCGGCGGCGGCGCCACGGTGGTGGTCACCACCTCGAGCCTCGATGACGCGCGGCTCGGCTTCTACCGCAAGCTTTACCGCGAGAATGCGCGCCATGGTGCCGCGCTGTGGGTCGTGCCCGCGAATATGGCGTCCTACCAGGACGTCGACGCGCTGATCGACTGGATCGGCAGCGAGCAGGTCGACAATGCGGGCGGTGCCAAGGTCAAGATCAAGGACGCGATGACCCCGACCTTGCTGCTGCCGTTCGCGGCACCGCGGGTCGCCGGTGATCTCGCCGATGCCGGTGCCCGCGCCGAAATGGAGATGCGGGTCCTGCTCTGGTCGGTCGAGCGGCTGATCGGTGGGCTGTCCAAGATCGGCGTCGACCACGATGTCGACGCGAAACTGCATGTGGTGCTTCCCGGTTCGCCCAACCGCGGCATGTTCGGCGGCGACGGCGCCTACGGTGAGTCCAAGGCCGCACTCGACGCGGTGGTCGCCAAGTGGCGGGCCGAGAAGTCGTGGTCGACCCGCGTCACCCTGGTGCACGCCCTCATCGGCTGGGTGCGCGGCACTGGGCTCATGGGCCACAACGATCCGATGGTGACCGCGGTCGAGAAGGCCGGTGTGCACACCTGGTCCACCGCCGAGATGGCCGATGAGCTGCTCAAGTGGTGCACCTCGCGGGCCCGTCAGGTGACTGCCACCGGACCGCAGCAGATCGACCTCACCGGCGGACTCGCCAGGGTCAAGCTCGATCTGCCCGCACTGGCCAAGCAGGCTCAGGAGGCCGCCGCGACCGAGACCGAGGAAGCCGTTGCGGCGGGGACGATTTCGGCGCTGCCCGCACCGCCGACCATGAGTTCGGCGCTGCCGGTGCCCGAATGGGGTTCGGTGACCGCCGATCTCGCCGATATGGTCGTGATCGTCGGTGCCGGTGAGCTCGGTCCGTACGGTTCGGCGCGCACCCGGTTCGAGATGGAGGTCTCCGACGAGCTCTCGGCCGCCGGCGTGCTCGAACTCGCCTGGACCACCGGCCTGGTCGGCTGGGAGAACGATCCCAAGCCCGGCTGGTACGACACCGAATCCGGTGACTATGTCCCCGAACACGAGCTGGCCGAGAAGTACCACGACGCGGTCGTCGCGCGCTGCGGTGTGCGCCGCTACGAGGACGACGGCGCCATGATCGACAATGCCGCACCGCTGATGACCTCGGTCTTCCTGGACCAGGATCTGACCTTCACGGTCGGCGGCGAAGCCGAGGCACGCGCCTTCTACGCCGCGGATCCGGAGCACACGGTGATCACCCCGGTCGCCGATTCCGGTGACTGGCAGGTGATCCGCAAGGCGGGCACCGAGATCCGGGTGCCGCGCAAGGCCAAGCTGTCGCGCACCGTCGGCGGTCAGATCCCGACCGGCTGGGATCCCACCATCTGGGGCATCTCCGCCGATATGGCGGCCTCGGTGGACCGGGTCGCGCTGTGGAATATCGTCTGCACCGTCGACGCGTTCATCAGCTCCGGGTTCAGCCCGGCCGAGCTGATGAGCTGGGTGCACCCGAGCCTGGTCGCCAACACCCAGGGCACCGGTATGGGCGGCATGTCCTCGATGCGCTCGCTCTACATCGACAACCTGCTCGGTGAGTCGCGCCCGAACGACATCCTGCAGGAGGCGCTGCCGAACGTCGCGCTCGCGCATGTGGTGCAGTCCTACGTCGGCAGCTACGGTGCGATGGTGCATCCGGTGGCGGCCTGCGCGACTGCCGCGGTGTCGGTCGAGGAGGGCGTCGACAAGATCCGTTTGGGCAAAGCCGATCTGGTGGTCGCCGGTGGCTTCGACGATCTCGGTATCGAGGGCATCGTCGGCTTCGGTGATATGTCCGCGACCGCGGATTCTGCGGCCATGAGCGCCAAGGGCATCAGCGACCGGTACTTCTCCCGCGCCAACGACCGCCGTCGCGGCGGCTTCGTGGAATCGCAGGGTGGCGGCACCGTGCTGCTGGCGCGCGGCGACGTGGCGGTGGAAATGGGCCTGCCGGTGCTCGGTGTGGTCGCCTTCGCGCAGTCCTTCGCCGACGGCGTGCACACCTCCATCCCGGCGCCCGGCCTCGGCGCGCTGGGTGCGGGACGTGGCGGTCGCGAATCCAAGTTCGCCGCCGAACTGCGCAAACTCGGTGTGGCGCCGGACGATATCGCGGTCATCTCCAAGCACGACACCTCGACCGCGGCCAATGATCCGAACGAGTCCGAACTGCACGAGCGATTGGCCACGGCCGTCGGACGCTCCGAAGGCGCGCCGCTGTTCGTGGTTTCGCAGAAGAGCCTGACCGGACATGCCAAGGGTGGCGCGGCCGCCTTCCAGCTCATCGGCCTGTGCCAGGTGCTGGAAAACGGTGTGGTGCCGCCGAATCGGAGCCTGGACTGCGTCGACGACAAGATGCAGGCCTACCCGCATCTGGTCTGGGCGCGCGAACCGCTGCGCTTCGGCGAGCGCTTCCCGCTCAAGGCCGGTCTGCTGACCTCGCTCGGCTTCGGCCACGTCTCGGGCCTGCTCGCGGTGGTGCATCCGGAGGCGTTCATCCAGGCGATCGAGCCGGGTCGGCGCGAGGACTACCAGCGCCGGTCGCAGCAGCGTCAGCTCGCGGGACGGCAGCGGTTCACCGAGGCCATGTGCGGTGGCGCCCCGCTGTACGAGCGGCCGGCCGATCGGCGCCTCGGTGCCGACGGCACGCCGTCGGAGCAGAAGCGGCAACTGGAGGCCGCCGTGCTGCTCTCGCCGGAGGCGCGGCTGTCTGGCGACGGCACCTACCGGGCCGACGGCGCGGGTTGTGGTACCGGGGCAGTGATTCTCGGGCAACTCGAGGCCGGCGGCTCTATGGCATAGCGGCTTCGGCCATTACCGTGCAGAGTGCGGTCGCTACGGCGGCCGCACTCTGACTTTTCATTGAGCTCGAAGGCTGAGGAGCGGCGACGCATTGACCATCCTGGGTATCGGCTTGGACTTGGTGACCATCTCCGAGTTCGCCGAACAGTTGCAACGGTCCGGAACCACCATGCTCCGGGAGAGTTTCACCGCCGGTGAGCGGCGCTACTGTCAGAGCAAGGGCACCGACCCGGCACGCAGTTACGCGGCGCGCTGGGCGGCCAAAGAGGCAGTGCTGAAGGCATGGGCGTCTTCGCGTTTCGCGCGCCGCCCGCAGATCGGCGACAACCCGTACCCCCTCATCGAGGTGGTCAACGACGCATGGGGCCGCCCGAGCATCAAACTGCACGGCCTGGCCGCCGAATTCCTGCCCCGCGCAAGGGTTCACCTGTCCCTGACGCACGACGGCGACACCGCCGCCGCCATGGTCGTCCTCGAGGATCCGGGTGAACTCGCCGACCTGATCGAAGGTCGCGAAGCGCAGTAGCCGAATCCCATGTTCGAGCCGGGCGCCCCGTACTCGAGGTGCCCGGCCCGAACGCGGATTGCCGAGAGTTAGCGCTGGCCGCCCGTTCGGGATTCCTTTTCGGCAACCATGAGGTATGCGACCATCAGCCGTTTGAGTTCGGAGACCGCTTCGGTGTTGCTCTGGTCGTCTTGCACGGAGAAGTTCAGCATCGAGTAGACGACGTGCACCAGGACTTCGGCCATCATGGTGCGACGCGCGCGCGGGGTGCGCGGGGTCAGCGGCCGCAGCATTTGCGAGACGACCTCGGCGAATTCCTTTTCGTGGATCGCGCCGGTGGCTCGGGTGGACGGAGTGGACTGCATTGCCAGCCATACCTCGCGCCGGGACGGGTCGGTCATCCACAGATTCGCCAGATGGTCGACGAACTGGTTCATATGTCGCAACCAGTCCAATGATGGGATTTCGCCGTGGAAATCGGCGAGTTCCTGGGAAACCGCAACCAGGTCTTGGCGATTCAGCTCGCAGACGA
This sequence comes from Nocardia sp. NPDC049526, assembly GCF_044465765.1. Lineage (NCBI taxonomy): Bacteria > Bacillati > Actinomycetota > Actinomycetes > Mycobacteriales > Nocardiaceae > Nocardia > Nocardia sp. NPDC049526. Next base: position 309,986 of record NZ_JBITMA010000003.1, read on the forward strand.
TGACGTATTTGTTGGCGAAGAACTGATACAGCGTGCCGATCGGCACTTCGGCCCGTGCCGCCACCTCTTCACAGGTGAACGATTCGAACCCGACCTCGACGAGCAATTCCCGGGACGCCTGCAAGAGGGCATCGAACTTGCGTTTACTGCGTTCCTGAGTCGGCCTGCGCCGCGGCATGAGCTCCTGCGGGTCGTCCTGCAGGTCCAACGCAGGGTCCAGACGTCGCTGCTTCGACCTGGCCTCCGTGCGTACATCCACGTATCAAGGCTAGCGGTATCGACACATGTGCGACACGCGCACCGTATCTGCGTGTTAAGGACTGTCACATTTCATCACCCATCCAAGCCCGAGATGGCGCCGAACACATAACCGAGCGTGCGTGCATCTCGACGCACGTTTCGTGCCGGGGAATCCAAGGGGCTCAGGGGTTTCGGCAAGCTCGTGAGCTCGGTAATTGCACTGGGAAGGCGTGATCAGTGGGAGCTCGATCCGTGGTATCTCTAGGCGTTTCCACCGAACGCGGCGCCGTTCACGCGGTAGCCCTCGCCGACAGCGGCGAGAAGCTATCCGAGCAGGTGCTGCTGCAGCGGGTGGTGAAAACTCGAGGCGATTCGAAGGCGGACCTGGCGGTTGCGGTCCAGACGGCGATGGACACACTAGCGGCAGAGCTGGAGTCGGAGCGGGAGATCGTGGGTGCGGCGGTCACCTATCGCGATGCCGCCGAGCGGCGTGCCATCGTCACAAAATTGGCGTCCGGCCCGTGGCATACTGCCTCGCTGGTATCGGCCAAGTCGGCACATCTGAGTGTGGCCGGGATCATGACCTGGCTCGATGAATTCGACGATCTGCTCATCTGCGAGGTGGTCCCAGGGCATCAGGCGTTCACGCTGATCGACCGCAAGCGCAATCGGGTGCTGGCCGCGACGAGTCAGTCCGGCAGTGCGACCGCCGAGGCGCTCGACGTCGCGGTGTCGGATGCGTGGGATCAGTTCGAAGCGGCAATGGTTCGGCCGGATGCGGTGGTGCTGATCGGGTCGGCCGCGGACGGCGCGGTGGTGGCCACGGCGATGGACGGCTTCGGCGCTCCGGTGCTGCCGTGCAAGATCGCGACCTCCGCCTCGGCGGTCGGTGCGGCGCTGTTCGCGATGAGCGATGCGACCGTTGTGAGCGAGCCGGTCGAGCGGGTGCGAAGTACGCGCGGTCACACGGCCATGTTCGCCGCGGCCAGTGTGCTGGCGGGCGGACTGGTCGCGGGCGGTTTGTACGTGACAACGCGTACGGGGGCAGTCGTCGCTGACGCACGGGTCACCGCGGATGCCCGCGTGGTCGACGGTGATACCGGATCGGCCAGCGGCTCCACCGCGGGCTCCTCGGTGCAGCCGAATATCACCCCGTTCGATCATCCGGAGGCCCGGCAACCCGCGGCCGCCGGCAACACCGCAGGCTCGCCGGTGGGTGACTTCGATCTGGACAACCTTCCGCAGTACAACGAACACTGGGGCGCTGAGCTACCGGTATTGGTCTCTCCGGATGCACACGAGCACGGAAACGGGGCGGCCGGATTCCCTGAGCAGCTTCCGGGCACCGGAACCCCGGGGCCGACTACCAAAGTCGGTGCTCCGAACGACGCCATGCTCTTCCCGGGTGAGGCTCCGCCGCCGGCGGCCTTCACCCCCGAGTTCTACCACTGGTGGGACAACCACGTCCGCATGCTCATGCAATGGGCGGCCCAGCAGTTGCAGCCCACCTAGGAGAAAATCTTCGAGAGGTCCGGTGCCCCCAGTGGCTCCGGACCTTTCGCTTATGCGCCTTCGACCTGGACGAAATCCGTTGGAGGGGAACCCGACCTGCGCTCGGCGTCTACACCGACAGGTCGCGGCGAAGTTTGGCTACGTGGCCGGTGGCGCGGACGTTGTATTGCGCCACTTCGATTTCGCCCTTTTCGTCGACCAGGAATGTGGAGCGGATAACGCCGGTGACGGTCTTGCCGTACATGGTCTTCTCACCGAAGGCGCCCCATGTGGTGAGGACGGATTTGTCCGGATCCGAGAGCAGCGGGAAGGTGAGCTTTTCGTTGTCGCGGAACTTGGCCAATTTGGCGGGCTTATCGGGCGAGATGCCGATGACCTCGATGCCCGCACCCTCGAGGTCGGCGAGGTTGTCGCGGAAATCGCAGGCCTGTTTGGTGCAGCCGGGGGTGCTCGCAGCGGGGTAGAAGTAGACGATCACCTTGCGGCCGCGGTAGTCGGACAGCGACACGTCCTTGCCGTCGGCGTCTGGCAGGGTGAATTCGGGGGCGGCATCGCCGGGGGAGAGTCGTTGGTTGTCGGTCACCTCTTGCACGGTAATCGAATGCCCCGACAATGCGGCCGCACCGTCGCAGCCCGGCTGGCTAGACTCGTCGGCAGCGCGGTTCGCGGCATATTGAATACAGGAGGATATACGTGGCTAGGGATACCGAGCGGATCGAACGGGAGATCGAGGCCGCACGGACACGGCTCGCGAGCACGCTCGACGAAATCGCCGTACGGGCCGATCCGCAGCGCATCGCCGATGACACCAAGCACATGGTGCTGGCGAAGCTCAACCAGCCGAAGGTGAAGTACAGCCTGATCGGCGCGGCCGCGGTGGTCGTCGGGTTGGTGCTGGTCAAGATCTTCCGCTGAGCCGTAAACGTGGAACACCCGGTGTGGCCAGCCACACCGGGTGTTCTGCGTTCAGGACTATCAGACCGTCGGGCAGGCGAAACCGTCGCCGTCCGGATCCAAATGCGGGCCGTAGCCCGGTTCCCCGCGGAACAGCGGTGCCCGACCGGCCGCGCGGGCCTCGTCGCAGTTGGCGAATGCGCCACCGGCCGAGCCGGTCTGGGACATGCCTGCCGAACCGGTCGCGGCCGATCCGGTATCGATGGCGGATGAGCCTGTTCCCGCGGAACCGGTAGGGACGTCGGCCAGGGCTGCGGGCGCCGCTAGGAAAGCGAGTCCCGCGGCGGCAACGCTGACGGTGAGCCGGCGAACGTTCATATATTCCTCTGTTTGTGTGCTGCGGTGGAGTAGCGTCCAGGGGGAGACGCCGCATCCACTGTTGTGACGGGCCGCGTACTTGTCAACCGCGCAGCAAAACAATTAGGGGCATTAGGGGACCGCGCCCCTTCGTTCGTTATTCGCCCAAACGCCTGCCCGCCAGATGTTCGGCCGGGATATTGCCCATGCGTCCGGCCTGGTAATCCGCCATGGCCTGGATGATTTCGGCGCGGGTGTTCATGACGAACGGACCATATTGCACCACAGGCTCTTTGATCGGCAGGCCGCCGAGCAGCAGCACCTCCAGGTCGCCGGTTCGGTTGTGTTGCAATGCATCAGCGGTGACGGTGATCGAGTCGCCGGGGCCGAATACCGCGAGTTGGCCTTCGCTGATCGGCCGGCGCTCGGCGCCCACTGTTCCGCTGCCGGACAGTACATACGCCATCGCGGTAAACCGTTGCGGCCATGGGGTTTCCAGCTGGCCGCCCGGGGTGATGGAGGCGTGTGCGTAGGCGATCGGGGTATAGGTCGAACCCGGACCCTCGAAGCCGCCCATCTCGCCCGAGATAATGCGCACCAGTGCGCCACCGTCGTGCGAACTGACCAGCGTCAATTCACTGCCGCGCAGATCCTGATAGCGCGGTGTGGCCATCTTCTGCGCGCGCGGCAGATTGACCCACAGTTGGATGCCGTGGAACCAGCCGCCCGCGATGACCAATTCCTCGGCGGGCAGCTCATCGTGCAGAATGCCGGAACCGGCCGTCATCCACTGGGTATCGCCCTCGCTGATGACGCCACCGCCGCCATTGGAATCGTGATGCACCATGGTGCCGTCCATGACGTAGGTGACAGTCTCGAAGCCGCGATGCGGATGCCATGGCGCGCCCTTGGCCTCGTACGGCTCATAGGCGACCGGACCCATCTGGTCGAGCAGGATGAACGGATCGGCCGAGCGCAGGTCCATGCTCGGGAACGGCCTGCGCACCTCGAAGCCCGCGCCTTCGCGCTGCTGATGTGCGGTGCTGATGCTGCTCACCTTGCGTTCCCGCGTCGGATCCGTGGGTCGAGGGAGTCGCGGCAGCACCATGATGTCGGGGACGGTGATGGCCGGCATGGGCACCTCCTGAATAGTTGGTGTCCATGTCAACCAATCGCTGGCTAGGATCATTCCCGTGGTGCGTTGGTTGAGCGATGACGAGCAGCAGACCTGGCAGGCCTTCATCCGGCTGCGCCAGCGCCTGGATGCGGCGCTATCGGCCGGTCTGGCCCAGGACGGCCTGTCCACCGCCGATTACGAGCTGCTGGTGCCGTTGTCGGCCGCGCCCGGCGGCTGTCTGCGCGCCAAGGAATTGGCCGCCGAGGTCTGCTGGGAGAAGAGCAGGCTCTCGAAACATTTGGCGCGCATGGCCGCTCGCGGACTCGTCGACCGCCGAACGGCAAAGGACGACGCCAGGGGGATTCTGGTCGAACTCACACCCGAGGGACGCAAGGTGCTCGAGAAGGCGGCGCCGAACCATGTCGAACTGGTGCGCCGGATCTTCGTCGATCCGATGACGCCCGCCGAGGCGCGTGCGCTGCGCTCGCTGGCCGACAAGGTGGTCGTCGAGGCCGAGAGCGAGTCCGAACTCGGTTACTGAATCACCACGGGGTGATCGGCGGCTTCACCCACAGCAGCTTCTCGTCGCTGTTATTGCGCTGTGCCGCAGGATGATTCGGATGACGAGCGGCCCAGGTGTCCTTCTCGTCGAGCAGCTTGGCCACAGTCGTCCACGTCTCGTCGGTGCTCGGTGGATTCGTTTCGGCCGCGCGTGCCAGCTTCCGGCGGACCGCCGCGGGCATATCCAGCAGTTCCGTTCCGGTGATGCCGCGATCCCAGATAAAGGTGGCGAGGCGGCGCGCCTTTTCGGCGCGACTCTTCGACGCGTGGTCGGAGTGGGCGTAATCGGTCATGGCGGAATCCGCATCGGTGGTGGTCGGTCCTGGTGACCCTACGACAATGCCTCCCCGCCATCGGGCGGGGAGGCATTGTTCAGCAGTCGCGGATCAGTACGCCGAGTTGACGTTATCCATCGAGCCGTAGCGGTGGGCCGCGTAGTTGCAGGCCGCGGTGATGTTGGCGACCGGGTCCCAGATATCCCAGGCGGTGCCTTCGACGTGGTAGGCGTTGAAGGTCGGGTCGATCACCTGGAGCAGACCCTTGGACGGGATGCCGGCGGCGGCGTTGGAGTCCCAGAGGTTGATGGCCTGGGGGTTGCCGCCCGACTCGCGCATGATGTTGCGGTAGATGCCGTTGTAGCTACCCGGGATGCCCTGCGAGGCCATGATGTCCAGGGCGTGGTGGATCCAGCCGTCGAGGTTGTCCTCGTAGACCGGGGCCGGGGGCGGCGGCAGGGGCAGGCCGGGGACCGGCGGCAGCTCCGGCAGCGCGGGCAGAGCGGGAAGGAGCGGGGCATCGACCGGCGTGGCCGCCGCATCGACCGGCGCGGCCGCGGGTGCGGGCTGCTGCTCAGCGACCATGGCAATGCGCGACGGAACGCTGTCGTCGGCCAGCGCGACTACGGAGGAGGTGCCGACGGCGATGACACCGGCCGCGGCCACAGCGAGGGTGACACTGTCACGCAGCGATAGGCGGCGGAAAGAGGGGAGGCGTTTGTCGAGCATTTCGAAATCAGTTCCTTGATCGTGTCCAGAGAGGCGATCCGGCCCGGTTCAGGCAGCGCGGATCTCCGACGGGGCACCCGGTGGGAAGGCCCGCCTGAATCGGTTCGTATGCTGTTTTCGGGTTTTGTTGTGAAGGCCAGGCGAGCCCTGGCGCGCGACGCGGTGTTAGCCACCCGGGGTCGGTTCCCGGCGGGTGCCGCTGTCGAGCGGGGAGATTGCGGTCACGGGCTGTGGTGCCGCTGATATCTCCAGCGACCGCGGCGGGTGAAACCCATCTGCCGTTGCGGTCGTTTTCCGACTGTGTGTGGATCGCTCCACGGTGTAACCAAACTGTAGGTCTGTTTGCGACCTGATCTCAGCTTGGTCACGGTCGGTTAACGCAACATGAACGAATAGTGAATGGCAGGGGTTGCCGATCTTGGAAAGCCCAGGTCGGGGTTCTCGAAACCCCATCTATGCTGGGAGTTTGCTGTCAAACCTGATGTGACGCAGGTCACGGAAATTTCAGGGTAACGCAGGCCACTTTGTCTCGTTTTGGTCACCAAGAGGCCGGACGGACCCTTCCGGGGGGCACCACGCGGGTCAAACTGTTACGCAATTCGGCCACCGCAGAATCGCCCAGAACGGACGCCCACTGGTCGGCGAATCCGGCCGCGGCGGCATCGGCCGCGCGGGTGCAGGCCCACCCTTTCGCGGTCAATGTGATCAATCGTGCGCGCGCGTCGTCCGGATGCGCGTTGCGCTCGGCGTAACCCTTGCGTACGAGTTCGTCCACCAGCTGACTGGCGGCCTGTTTGGTCACTCCCAGATGGTCGGCCAACTCGCCGACTGTCGCGCCGTTCGGCGCCAGCCGCACGAATGCGAACCCGTGTGTGGGCCGCACATCGGCGAACCCAGCCGCGACCACCCCGGCGTGAATGGCGTCGGTGGCGGCCGCCCCGGCGGCGAGCAGCAGCAGTGCCAGATCCTGGCCGGGTCGCAGGGGCGAAGCGGGTTTCAAATCCGGCATGACTGACATCTTGACATAGATAGGCAAGTTGCTTGACTATATAGTCAAGCTGCTTGACCAAATGAAGGAGTTAAGACATGCCAGTAACCCGTGCCGCCGATGCCGAAGTCCACGAAATGCACGGCACCCGATTCACCTCCTACATCCGTCCCGGCACCGGCAGCGCCGAACTGTGCGTCTGGCAGATCCAGGTGTCGGCGGAGACGGAAGGCGTGCCGCACAAGGTGTTGCGCGAGGAGGCATTCGTAGTGATCCGCGGAGCGGTGACGATCACGATCGATGGGCAGGCGGAGGCGCTGGTGGCCGGTGACGCCGCGGTGGCGCCCGCGAATTCGATGATCTCCCTGACGAATTCGGCCGCCGAGCCGGCCGTGCTCGTCGTGACGGTCCCAGTCGGATTCCAGGGTGAGCTGCTCGACGGCACCGTGATCAACCCGCCCTGGGTCGGCTGAGCCGCGATGCCTCCGCGTGGTGGACCGGGTGACGAACAACACACCCGGCGTTATCGCTTCGATGGCCGTGCGTAACCGGATTGATGAAACGAAAATCCCCGTCGGAGGTTCTGCCTCCGAAGGGGATTTTGCTCTTGTGCGCCATCAGGGATTCGAACCCCGAACCCGCTGATGAAGAGTTCCGGTCGATGTGCCGGAATTGTTCTCCATGCGGTGTCCTGCCAGCGGGGGCGGCGAGCTCGTCGGCGCTCGTGCCGGACGGTGAGTCCGACCGCGTCACTGAGGTAATCGAGTGGAGTGCTCGTGGTGGAGACGGTACCGGCCGAACATCGGCGGGCCGTAGCCCTGGTGCCCGTGGCTGTTGTACTTGCCCGGTGGCACGCGTGCCGATGTAGGTTGCGCACCATGCCAAGTGATGCTCAGTTGAAGATCCAGAACGCCATTCACCGTGCCTTGCTCAAAGCAAGCGGCGGGAGGTTGGGCAGGACGATCGTGGGGATGCCGACCCTCGAGCTCACCACGATCGGTCGCAAATCCGGTCAGCCGCGGAAGGTCATGCTGACCGCGCCGGTCATCGATGGCGAGATGATCGTGGTCGTGGCCTCGCGCGGTGGTGATCCCACCCATCCCGCGTGGTTTCTGAACCTGCGTGACCATCCCGATGTCGAGGTGGCGCTGCAGAGTGGTCCCAAGCAACCGATGGCGGCCCGTGTGGCCACCGTGGAAGAACGCGCGGCGTTGTGGCCCAGAGTCGTCGCGGCGTACGACGGCTACGCCGGCTATCAGCGCAAGACCACCCGTGAGATCCCGCTGGTGCTGTTGACGCCGAATCGGTGAGGTGTTTTTCTTGGCGGACTCCTCGCCGGCCCAGTCGGCGTGTGGCGATCTGATTGCGGTTGGCGACCCGCCCGCTGTCGGGTAGCGGCGGTCCCAGCGGACCGCCGGGCTCTCGATAACTACGACACTGAACCGTCGCCACATCTGATGGCAGCTCGGAGTTGGTGTCGACCTCGATGGCCTTGGTAGAACTTGATGTTCTCGCTGTGGGCCGGCGAGATGTGCGCTCACATGTCGGCGCTGGCGCTCGTGGCACCCGAGCCCCGTAACCGTGAATGCGTCACCCGCAGTTCCGCGGGTATTGCAGTGTTGACATACGCTGCCGAACTGCAACGGGACCGGCCGCTTTTGCAGGTAGCGGGAATACCGGTGCGGGGGAGAGAATAGATGCTTGATGTTATGTGCACCATCAATATTGGGGTATGTCCCTGACATGCGCCGTGTCCGTTCAGCGGGGTGCCCGAAGCGGGCGGTGCGTTGTGAGTGAACCCTTCGCGCCCTTTTTGTTGGAATACGGGCAGCCTCCCGAAATCTCTGCCTCGATATCCGATTCGTGACCAGGGGACTCGATGAAACCCACGGTAACGATCAGCCCGGCATCTGTGGAGCGAGCCGACCTCGGGTCGCCGCCACGTACTCTGGAATGTCCATGACCGATACCACCGCTTCGGTCATCGAAAAGCCGAGCCAGGCTATGCCGCATCGCTGGGGCTTCGGCATCGACGTGGGCGGTAGCGGCGTGAAGGGCGGCGTCGTCGATCTCGGCACCGGGCAGCTGATCGGTGACCGCTTCAAACTCCCGACCCCGCAGCCGGCTATTCCGGAGGCTCTCGCCGACACGATCCGCGAGGTGGTGAGGCACTTCCAGTGGGACGCGCCGCTTGGCGTCACCTATCCAGGTGTGGTCAGCGGCGGCGTAGCCCGTACCGCCGCGCACCTCGACAAGTCCTGGATCGGAGTGAACGCCCAAGAGGTGATCAGCGCTGAACTCGGCGGACAGCCGGTGACCCTGCTCAATGACGCCGACGCGGCGGGATTGGCCGAAGTCGAGTTCGGCGCCGGCAAGGACAACGACGGCGTCATTGTGCTGCTGACGTTCGGCACCGGCATCGGTTCGGCGGTGATCCATAACGGGGTGTTGTTGCCCAACACTGAATTCGGTCACATCGAGGTCGGCGGAATGGAGGCCGAGCGTCGGGGCGCCACGTCGGTCAAGGAAAGGCACAACTGGAGCTACAAGCGGTGGGCCCCGGAGGTGACGAAGGTGCTGGTCGCCATCGAAAACGCGATTTCGCCCGACCTGTTCATCGCCGGTGGCGGGATCAGCCGCAAGGGCGACAAATGGATTCCGTTGCTGAAGAACCGCACACCGGTGGTGGCCGCCGCGTTGCAGAACACCGCGGGGATCGTAGGGGCAGCAGTGGCTGCGCGTTCCGATCCAACGCGCGCAACCAGCCCGCTCGGCGGCAGCGGTGGTCTTCGCTGGGCTTGATCAGCGGGGCCCGGCCGTGGTGGCGGCGGATGTTGAACCAGAGAAAGTCACATCCCTGGGCTCCTCGATACGCGATCGACCCGGATGAGTGGGGCGCTTTTCTGCGTATGGCCGAGAATCGGCGGCGTAGTGTTCCCCAGCTGAGGCCGACCAGGTACTCCACGGATTTGGCCGGGCACACATGGCGGCCTGGCGCTCCACGCCAGATGCGAGCAATTGGCCTGTGTAAACCGTCACGGGTAAGGGACCGGCTTCGGTGTCAGCTGTGCTCAGCCACAGTGGGAGGGCTTCGACTCCCAGTTGTTGGCCGACGCCCCCGGGGTACCGCCTCCCCAAATGATGCACTTGCCGCGGGCACTGACCTTCACAGGGCCGGCGTAGTACTCGTACGCGTTGTCGTCCCTCTTGTAGGTGCTGTCATCGTTGGCGATCTGGATGGTAGCCGCCACCGCCGTCTTTGTTCCGACCCAGCGCGTCTTCCACGTGACGACACAGTTCGTACTCCCGTTGTAGAGCAGGTAGACGGTTGATTCAGGCAATTCTCGCTGGTCGATAACGTGATAGCTCCCGCCGCCGCATGCCTCGATTGGGGATGACGCTGCATTCGCCTGGCCGGCGGTTGCCAGCGATCCGGCGAGAACCACTCCAACGGCGAAGGCTGGCCCGACCAGCTTCTCGAGCATACGCAATTTTCAATCCTGTTCTGTGTAAATGAATCCAGCACCCCGAGGCGCCGCACAACTGCGGTATCGGGAGCGGACAACGATCAGAGTTTGGCCCTATAGGTAGGCGCCTCACATCGGTAGGTCCCAGCGAATTTCTCGGCGGTCGGTGCGTGAGTCCAGGTTGCCGCCAAGCGCGGCAAGCCTCTATTCCCGCTGTCATGCCCGTGGCCCGCAGACATGCAAATGATCCGCTATCGGCTCGTCGCACGGCCGGAACGACGCTGCGGCCGACCGGCCGCGCGACGGGTCAGTGTCAACTCCGGTCGAATCGTGGGTCAGGCACAGTTTGCGTGATCGACCCGGCTCGGAATACGAACGGGCGCTTGATGATCGGTCATGTTTGCCGGTGTTCTGATCTTGGACCGTTGGCGGTGCTGTTCCCGCATCTGGTTGGGCTGCAAAGCGATGGGGTGGACTCGGCAGGGCTTCTGGTGCGGCTCGACGTGAGCACCCGTGAGTGGCAGCTGCCTGCCCAGACTGCGGAATATTGTCCCGTCGAGTCCACAGTCGCTACCAACGGCGATGTCCGACACCGCGATCACCGGGCGGGAGGTGTTGATCCAGTTGCTGGTGAGGCGGTTGTTCTGCGACTACTCCGATTGCGGGAGAGGGACTTTCGCCGAGCAGGTGTCGGGACTGGCGGTGCGTTATGCCCGGCGCACGAACATTCTGCAGCGCTTGCTACTGCGTGGAACGGTCCCCCCGACGGTGGATGGGCACCGAGGTCAGAACTGGACGCTGGCGTGCATTTCCCAGACCAGGATCTCGGCGGGCTCGCTCGCGGTGACCTGCTGACCGCCGGTAGCGGTGAAGCGCACCGCGTCGCCGGTATGCAGCGGGCCGGCACCCTCCAGTGTCACCGCGCCGCGGGCCACGAACAGGTGCAGGAACGGCGCGTCGGGCAGGTGCACCGACTGTCCTGGGGCGAGCCGCGCGGCGTACAGGGCCGCGTGCGAGTTCCGGATCCGGATCGCGGCGTGGCCGTCATGTTTGCGCATACCCGAGGCGACCGGCAGCAGGCTGCCGGACAGCAGTTCCGCCTCGATCTCCAGCTGCTCGTAACCGGGGGTAATACCGGCCTCGTCGGGTACCACCCACATCTGCACGAAGTGCACCGGGGCCTGGTGGACGTCGCCGCTGAGCCGCCACGAGTCGTTCTTCTCCGAATGCAGGATGCCGGTGCCGGCGCTCATGCGTTGGGCCAGGCCGGGGTAGATCACGCCGTTGTGGCCGGTGGAGTCCTGGTGGACCAGCGAGCCCTCCAGCACCCACGTGACGATCTCCATGTCGCGGTGCGGATGGGTGTCGAACCCCGTACCGGGATCGACGATGTCATCGTTGTTGACCAGCAGCAGCCCATGATGAGTGTTGTCCTGGTCGAAATGGTGGCCGAAGGAGAACGAGTGCTTGGAATCCAGCCAGCCGAAGTCGGACTTGAACCGGTCCTCGGCGCGGCGGATGTCGACGGTGGGAGTCAAGTCGATGGTGCTCATGGGGTGCTCTCCTCCAAGATCGGTGTCGGCCTGATCGCCGACCGCAATTTGGTTTCCATGGAAACTAACCCGCGTAGGGGCGGAACTATTTCCACGGCGAAACCCACCAGGTGGGCTCGCGGAAGTTCGAAGACATCCATCAGTCCGATGAGGTCCGAAACCAGGTCACGGAGGATGGCCGTCGCCGACCATCGCCACGACCGTCAGTGGGCGGTGCCGCCGGTGGCCGGTGCGCGGCCGTGCTTCATCACCAGCGCGAGCGAGAGCGCGAGCATCGAGGCGGCCGCGCAGACCCAGAAACCCAACTGGTAGCCGTGGTCACCGAACAGGTCGGGTAGCGGGGTAGCTGGTTGGGCTTGCCCGCCGACGCTCACCAGGGCGCTCATGCCGTTGTTGCGTAGGAAGGCGGTGATGACGGCCAGGCCGATCGCGACACCCATGGATTGCATGACGCCGAGCATGCCGAGGCTGATGCCCTGTTGTTCCTGTGGAACCGCCTCGACCAGCAGGATCGGCATGCAGGCGTAGTACATCCCGAATCCGATGCTGAAGATCGAGTTCACGATCAGGAAGTTGGTGGTGGTCAGCGGCAGCACCGCGAAGGCGATCCCGGCACCGGCGAAGATGCACAGGGCGACGACCAGCGGTAATCGGGCGCCGATCCGCTTGGCCAGCACGCCTGCCACTGCGCCGAAGATCATCGTGATCAGCGAACCGAGCAGCGCGATCCGGAGGGCGAACTCGAGCAGGGTGTACCCACTGCCGTAGGCGTAGCCGGGATCGAGACCGACTTGCACGGCCTCGGGCGGCAGTGCCTGACCCGTCATCTCTTGAATCTTGGCCAGCGTGCCCAGCTGGACGCGGGCGACGACGGTCGACTCGGGTGGGGTCTGGGCCATGTAGGCGATGGCGTAGGAGACGATGCCGATTTGCACGGATGCGAAGAGCGCACCGGCGAGCACCAGCGCGACGCGCGGATGGAACAGCAGTTTCATGTCCATGATCGGTGTCGAGACACGTTTTTCGACAGCGACGAACAGTACGAGCAGCGCGATGCCCGCGATCAGCCAGGCCAGCGTGGTCGGCTTTGCCCAACCCCAGTCATGACTCTTGTCGACGTAGATCAGGGTGAGCGCGGCACCGCCGGACAGCAGCGCGGCGCCGATGACGTCGATCCGCTCGGAAACCCGCAGCTTGGATTCGGGCACGATCAGCCACACCATCGGCAGCATCACCAAGCTGAACGAAGCGAGTACCCAGAAGATCGCACGCCAGCTGTAGTTGTCGACCAGATAGCCGCCCAAGATCGGCCCCGCGATGGAGGCGACACCGAAACCGGTGGCCGTGAAACCGAGTGCGAGGGGCACCATGTTGCGCGGCATCAGATCTCGGATGAGGCCGTAGGCGATCACCGCGGTCGCGATGGCGGTGGCCTGCAGGCAGCGACCGAACAGGAAGACGGCCCAGTTCGAGGTGGTCGCGTCGAGCACACAGCCGATGACGAACAGCGCACCGCAGATGAGGAACATCCGCTTCTTGCCCCATACGTCACTCATCTTGCCGATCAATGGAGACGCGGCCGCGCCGACCAACCCGAAAACGATGATGGCCCAGTTGATGTCGGCCCCGACGCCGGGGAAGCTCGGCGCGATCTTCTGTAGTGCCGCCGCGACGATCGTGTACTGCATCGGGGCGATCTCGGAGAACAGGACGATCACCGCTAGGACCGTGAAAATCCTTGTGCGCGAGGCACCGTCGAGCCGACCGGTGTCATCGTCGTTGTCGAGTTGAGAGGTACTGGTGGACATGGCCACGCTCCGTTGTTCGGGAACTGCGTTCGAGATGGTCGTGCAGAAGGGTCAGTAGATATAGGCGGTGTGGGGGAGATCGGCGACCGAGGTGCCTACCTGCGCGGTGAACTCGCCGGGCTCGATCTCCCAGCCGGCTGGTCCCCAATGCTGGAAGGCGCGCTCGGGCAAGGGGATCGCTACGTTCCGGGATTCGCCGGGCGCCAGGGTGACGGCGGTGAAGCCGGCCAGCCAGCGGACCGGTCGATCCACGGCACTGTCCGGGCGCGAGAGGTAGACCTGGACGACCTGTTTGCCTTCGCGATCTCCGGTGTTGGTCACCGTGATCGAGACGGTGCGCCCGTCGACGACCAGATCCTCGGTCGACCAGGTCGTGTAGCCGAGGCCGTGGCCGAAGGGGTAGGCGGGTTCGGTCCCTGCCCGCAGCCACGCGCGGTAACCGATGTGGATACCTTCGGCGTAGTCGAGGACGCCGTCGACGGGTGCGGTGTTCAGGACCGGGACGTCGGCCATGGTCTTCGGCCAGGTGGTCGGCAGTCGGCCGCCGGGTTCGGCGGTGCCGGTGAGCACGTCGGCCAGCGCCGCGCCGAACTCCTGGCCCGGGAACCAGGCCAGCAGCACCGCGGCGACCTTGTCACGCCACGGCATCTCCACCGGCGCACCGGAATTCACCACCACGACGGTGCGCGGGTTCACCGCCGCGACGGCGGCGACGAGGTCGTCCTGACGGCCGGGCAGTCGCAGGGAGGTGCGGTCGACGCCCTCGCTCTCGATCTGCTCGGTGGTGCCGACCACGACCACGGCCACCTCGGCCGCGCGCGCCAGTTCGATCGCGGCCGCGAACTCCTCGTCGTCATCGCGCTGCGGACGCCGGATACCGAGGGTCGCGCCGAGAATGATGCCGAGGCCGGGCATCGCTTCCTCGATGCTGGTCACGAGCCGTACCTCGACCTCGTCGCCGACGGCGAGCGTGCGAGTCACGTGACGCTGGGGCGGGTTGAGCAGCGCCGCCGCCGGATCGCCGGAATCCAGGGCCACGTTCTCGTCCAGTACGGTCTCGCCGTCGATGTCGAGCCGGATGTGGCCGACGCCGCCGAAACCGATCTGCCAGTCACCGGCCATGTCGGCACGCAGCCAGGTGCGCATCTCGACCATGTTCGACCGCGCGGCCAGCGGTTCGCCGAGCAGCACGAGGCGGCTCGTGGAGCGGTGCTGGGTGCCGAGCACGGTGCCACCCTTCAGATACCGCGCCGACAGTCCCGGTTCGCCGGTCTCAGGATCGGTCATGATCGCCAACGGGGCGGGAATCAGGTCCTCGGACAGGTGGACCCCCGCGGTGTGGGTCACCGGAAGCCGGCCGGTCAGGCCCTCTACCGGGGTGGTCGTGTGGCCGGGGATCACGGTCGCGCTGCCCCCGCCGAGGAAGCGAGGTTCACCCGCCGACAGTCCGAGCAGGGCAACGGTCGTGTCCGGTGCCAGCGGCAGGACACTGTCGTTGCGCACCAGAACCATTGCCTGGGCGGCAACCCGGCGGACCAGGTCCTGCGCTTGCTCGTCGCTGAAAACCGGTGTGGGCTGCGGGGTTCCGTCCAGCGCGCCGACGCGCTGGGCGAAACGCAGGATGCGGCGCACCTTGTCGTCGATGGCCGACTCGGCGATCTCGCCGGCGCGGACGGCGGCGGCAAGTGGCTCACCCCAGAGATAGGGCGGGCCGGGCATGCACAGGTCGGTGCCTTCGGCCGCGCTTTCGGTGGTGCGGACAGCGGTCCAGTCCGAGACCACCACGCCGTCGAATCCCCATGTGCCCTTGAGTGGTTCGTCGAGCAGAGGGTTCTCGGTCATGGTGGTGCCATTGACGGCGTTGTAGGCGTCCATGATCATCCACGCCCCCGCCTCGACGGTGCGCTCGAACGGGTAGAGGTACAGCTCACGCAGTGCCCGGTCGCCGACGCGGACGTCGACGGTGAAGCGATCGGTCTCGGAATCGTTGGCCACGTAGTGCTTCGGGCACGCGCTGACCCCATGCGCCTGCACGGCTCGCACGTAGGCGTCGGCCATCTCGGCGGTGAGCAGCGGATCTTCGGAGAAGCACTCGAAATGCCTGCCGCCCAGCGGGGAACGGTGCAGGTTCATCGTCGGGCCGAGCACCGCGTAGACGTTTTTGCGGCGGGCTTCGGCGGCGATAAGCGCGCCGATCTCGGTGAGCAGGGCCGGGTCCCAGGTCGCGGCGATCGCGGTGCCCGAGGGCAGGCTCACCGACGGATCGCGTTCGTCCCAGTTCTCGCCCCGCACCCCGGACGGGCCATCGGACACCGGCATCTCGGCGAGTCCGATCGCGGGGTCACCGGCCATCCGGAACAGGCTCGCGCCGGAGATCAGCCGCAGCTTGCCGTCCAGATCCAGCTTGGCGAGTAGTTCCTCGATGTGGTCTTGCATGGAGAAGGCAGCCTTTCGTCGGTCAGCGGGTGATAGTGCTGGCCTGGTCGGACCAGTGCGGGTTGTGCAGGAGTTCGCCGGTGCCGGCCGAAAACGCGCCGCGGGCGGCCGCATCCCCGCGCAGCCGGTCCATGAACCAGGCGGTGAGATAGCCGAGGTAGCGGTAGACGCCCTCGGTACAGCTGTAGTTGGTGCAGTCCGGCTGGCCCTGGATGTCGTTGTGCTGGGCGCCCACCACCGCGGCGCGGGCCTTGGGCAGGCCGGCGGGCAGCGCGTTGTAGTACGCCTGCATCGATTGCGCACCGATCAGCTCCGGCGGCAGCGGCTGGGTCGCGGGCGAGATGCCGTCGGCCGAACCGTTGATCAGCAGTACCGAGCCCGTGGTCACCGCGGTCGGGTCGACGCAGGCGTTCTGGCCGTTGACGGACGGCAGCGACGTACAGACCGCCGACAGCGGCATCTCGACGGTCACAGCGGTGCTGACGGCGCCGTCGCCGCGCGCGAGCGCGTTCAACGCGCCGAGGCCGCCCTGCGAATGCCCCGCCGCCCCGGCCGCGGTGTCGATCTTGCCTCTGAAGGTGCTGTTCGGGTCGCTGTCCTGGCGGGCCAGGTACCGCACCGCGTCGAGCATCTGAATGCCGGTTCCGGTGTCGGTCCGGTCGGCGGCGATGACCACGAATCCCCACGACGCGAGGTGCGAGAGCAAGTACGCGTATTCGCGCGGGTGGGCCATTGTGCCGTTGCCCCAGGTGATGACCGGGTGGACGCCGCCCGCCCCGAGATCGGCCGGATACCAGATGTCATAGCTCTCGCCGGTCGACGTGCAGCAGTCGACACCGGTCCGCTCGGCCACCGCCCAGGGGCCCGGCGCGTAATAGGTGGCTTCGACTTGGCCGACGGGCTGGTAGGACGGCGTCGCCGCCGCCGGTGTCATCCCGGTTTCTGCGGCGACGATCAGCGCGAGGAAGGTCAGCGCAACCCGGGCGCTGTTGCGCGGGCGCCGATCGGACAAGACGGTGTTGTTGCTCACGATGTCGGACGATAGGGAGACGAACAGCTACGTAAGGCGACCCGCGCGGTCTTGCAGACTCTTTGCAGACACCCAGGCAGGGGAAACCGGCGACGTATTCTCGAAGCGATGAACGAGTCGACCCGCACTGTCGCGGATCTCGCATGAGCGAGGTCGGCTCGGCGCTGCGTGTCGCACGAACGGCTGCGGGGATCAGCCTGCAAGGCATGGCTGCGCGCACGAACTATTCCAAGCCGTACCTGGGCCAGCTCGAGACCGGGGCCCGCGCGGTGCGCGCCGAGCACGTAGCCGCCTATGAGTCGGCGCTGGATCTGCCGCTGGATCACCTGCGCGACCGGCTGACCGTCGAATCGGTCAGCGGGCTCGACGACCTGCCCAGCCAACTGTCGTCGCTGCTGTTGCCGCCCGTCGCGCATACACGCGGTCGGCGCCCCACCTTCGCTGTGACCGAGCTGGCGGCCGCCGAGCAGCTCGTGACCTGGGCGCGTGGCAGGCAATGGGGCGACGGGCAGGCGCCGCGCCGCGCCGTCACGGCGTGGCTGGCCGCGAATCTTCCTCGATTGCAGCAGCTTTCGGACTCGAACAGGTATGGACGCGCCCTACGGGTCGGCGCGGAGCTGGCCGATATCGCCGCCGCCATGAGCTGGGACGTGGAGGACATCACCGCCGCGCGCCGGTACTCGGTCGCCGCCGCGCGGCTGGCCCACGCCGCGGGGGACTCGGTGCTGACCGCCGCGATCCTCACCGAGTCGACCTGGCAGCTCCTCGACAGCGGCAGGCCGGCGGAGGGACTGGAGGTGGCCGAGCTCGCCCAGTATCTGGCGCGGCGCACGGCGACGCCCCTGCTGCGGGTCGCCCTCGCCGAGCTGGAGGCGTACGCGCACGGCATTCTCGGCGAGCAGGCCGCGTTCCAGCGCGCGATCGTCGTGGCCGCGGAATGCCGTTGCGAAGCCGCCGAGACCGCGGCCGGTGATCGCGCCGCCGACCGCAGCCTCACCGCGGCCACCATCGGCATGCTCCTCGGACCACGCCGGGACTGGCCGGGGCCGGGGGAGCAGTGGCGGCTCCTCGGCAGAAGCTACCGTCAGCTCATCGCCACCCGACCCGACCTGGCACGGATCGCCTTCGGTGATGTTCACCCGCCCGTGCCACAGGAATTCGTGACACCGGCGATGGCTGCGATCTCCTCGGCCCGCCTGCAGTTGATGCTCGGCGAGCCCGACCACGCGGCCGAGCAGGTCGGTCTGGCGCTGTCGCTGGACGGCCGCCCGACCGGCCGCACGGCCGCACGGCTGTCGGACTTCTGGCACGAGTCGGTCGAATTCGCCACGGTCCCGGCAGTCGGCGAGGTGCGCACCACGATCCGCGAGCTGGTCGCGCCCGCTTGAGTTCGGTACTCAGCTGGTCGCTGTCGCGCCGCGCCGGGTGATCAGCAGACCGATGATCCCGGACTCCTGGCTCTGGGTGCTGATCATGTCGCGGGCCGCCTGTTCGACCGGGCCGCCCGTGGACAACTCGTCGAACGTCTGGGCCATGGTGACGCCGCCCTGGTGGTGGCGATACATCAGGCGAAGAAACAGTGTTTCGGCTTCGGCGCCGCGTGCCCGGGCGAGGGCGTCGAGGTCTGCGCGGGTAGCCATGCCGGGCATGGTCGTCGGTGCGGCGGTGTGGTGACCGGTGGGCATCCACGACATCGGGTGCGGGTTGGTCGGGGTTGCCCCGGCCAACCGGAGCCAGCCGAGCATCATGCCGATCTCCAGGCGCTGGGCATCGGCGATCTGGTCGGCCAGCCGCCGTACGGTGGGGTCGACATCGGGGGCGAGGCGCTCGACCAGGATCAGCGCCTGCTGATGGTGGCCGGTCATGTCCTGCACGAAGCCGATCTCGGCGGGAGTCAATACCGGTGCGGCAGTGGCGGTGTCGGAGACCACCAGCGGTCGCATGGCCGCGCCGAGCACCAGCAGGAGCAGGATCGACGCGGCGGCCGCGACGCCGAGCAGCATTCGTCGGCTCATGAGCCGACCGTCGAGTGCTGGTCGGCGGGTGGGGTGTACACCTCGGGGGACAACTCCAGGGTGAGCAGGCCGTTGTCGGCGCAGGCGGCCCACAGCTGATTGCCGCGCCACTCGGGGGCGGAGAAGCACCAATCGGTGGAGAGGTCACCGAAGGCCACGTCGCCGGTGCGCGAGCTCTGTGCCTGCTCGGGATCGAAGGCGCCCGCCTCGACGGCCTGCATCACCGAGGGCGCGCTGAGCAGCGGAACACCGATTATCGAGGCGAGCGCGTGCGGGGAGTTCCACAGCTCGCTGTTCTGACCGGTGCGCGCGGGCGGGTTGTAGTAGGCGATCTCGCGCATATGGAGCGGGTCGCGCACGTCGAACACCCGAATGCCGGAGGAGATCCAGCCACATGCGAGCGCGGTGGGGTTGACCGGGCGGTCGGCGGAGCAGTAGTGGGCGTCGTAGGCGAACAGTGAGCCGCCCATGCTGGATGCCATCGCACTGTCGCGGTGCTGTGGCAGGTTGATCTCCAGCTTGATCGTGTTCGCTACGCGCGGATGTGTGTCGTCGGAGATGTCGATGAGTTTGACGCCGCCGGATCCGGCCTCGTCGGCGCTGAACAGGTAGGGGACGCCGTGATAGGTGACGGGGACGTTCTGCTGGGTCGCCCAGCCGTCGGTCCAGGTCAGCTGGGCAATGATCGGCACTTGCGGATCGGGGTCGCGTCGCTGCACCGCGGAGGTGTCCAAAATGGTCAGCCCGCCCATGTTGTCGGCGAGGTACAGGCGGTTGCCGTCGGCGCGCAGGCCCATGCCGTGCATGGACTGGCCCGGCATGCCCTGCCAGATCACGCGGGGGTCGGCCGGATCGGTCAGGTCGACGGCGCTGACGATCCCGGGGATGACGCCCGAGGCCCAATAGGTGCGGCCGTCGGGAGAGAATCCGCCTTCGTGTGCCGTGATCGGGACCGGCAGGCTCAGATCGGTGCCGGGTCCCGGGTTGAGCAGACGCGGGTGCGCGCAGTCGGAGAGGTCGTAGACCGAGATCAGCCCGGCTCCGGTGAATGCGGGTACTCCGGTGCCCACCAGCAACTTTCGCGCGGCGTTGGCCTTGAGGCTCTCCCAGGTTCCCGCCAGCATGGCCGGTTCGGTGAGCGTAGCGGTGAGCACCGGGTTCGCCGGATCGGCGACGTCGACCACCTGCACGCCCTGCGCGGGACCGAGCAGGTTGCCGGGGAAGAAGCTGCCCAGATAGACGCAGTGCTCGAACTGTGTCGAGGTGATCCCGGCGCCGCGGCCCGCATAGCCGCCGATGCGGCTGATGTTGCACCGGTAACCATGTGTGCTGCTGCGGCTGTCGCGTTCGCCGGCGGGCACGTCGCCTTGCAGGCCGGGTTCGGGTAGCGCGTCGCCCGCGCCGGTGGCGCGGGCGACGGCGGTCTCGGCGATGTCGCGGTTTTCCAGCACGCCCCCCGCGGAGTCGGGCTGTGCGATGCCGCTGGCGGCGGGCACCAGCAGCACGGCCGCCGCCGCGGCGAGCATGCGGCGATAGGAAGTTCTCATGTCGTACTTTCGTGGTGGACGGCCAGGGTGACCAGTGCCGCGGCGGTCTGGCGGCAGAATTGTTCGCCGTCCTCGTCGCCGCGGGTGAGGGCGCGCAGTAGCGTTGCGCCGCGCAGGAATTCGAAGATCAGGTCGGGATCGCAGCCCGGGGGGACCTGACCGGATTCGATCGCCGCGTCGATGGTGGCGCGCAGGGCCACTCGCGCCAGGCCCTCGCCGCGTTCGCGCAGCCGCCGGTAGCTCTGCTCGTCGTCGTGGTAGGCCGAGAGCAGACCTGGGATGCCGGAGCGAGCCGCGGGGTGGGTTGCGGCGGCGAAGAACAACTGGGTCCACGCGAGCAGGTCGGCGCCGATATCGCCGGTGGGCTGCGGGACTACCCCGGTGTCGAGAGCGAAGATCGCGTCCTCGACGAGGTGGATCTTGTTCGGCCACCGACGGTAGATCGAGGTGGCGACCACCCCGGCCCGGCGTGCGACGCCCTGGATCGTCGTGGCCTGGAAACCCTGTTCCACCAACAGTTCCTGAGTGGCGCGCAGCACCTGCTCGTCCAGTTGCCGGTCACGCGGGCGGCCGGGGCCTTGCCGGGCCTCGCTTTGTTCGGTCACCGATCACACCTCCTTCGATGAGGGCAGAGCATAGCCGAACTGGGAGTTTTTGAAAAACGCTTCATCGCGTATTCAAATTCGATAAATTGAAACCCGTTCTACTCTCGCTCTCGAAGGAAATGCCGTGCTGACTCCCCAGGACGAACTGCTCTGCCATCAACTGCCAACGACCTTCGACCACGTCGCCCAGAGCGATCTGCGCTGGACCGAGCGCATCGTGCTCTATGGATTCGACACCACCGGGCGGGTCAGCGTCATGACCGGCATGGCGCGCTATCCCAACCGCAACGTCATGGACGCCTACGCCATGGTGACCGTGGACGGCAAAGCGCACGTGGCGCGCCTGTCGCGCGAGATCGGCGGCAACTACGACGATCTCGGCGCCTGGCAGATCGGGCCCTACCGTTACGAGATCACCGAACCGCTGCGCGGTGTGCGCGCCACCCTCGACGACAACGACCACGGCGTGCGTCTCGAGCTGAACTTCCGCGGTCGGTTCCCGGCCTACGAGCAGGAGCCCGCGTTCTTCCGCACCAGGGGCCGGGTCCGCGAGGATGCGCGCCGCTACTACCAGAACGGCCAGATCTCGGGCTGGCTCGAAGTCGACGGCGAGCGCATCGACATCGACCCCGACACCTGGTGGTTCGGCCGCGACCATTCCTGGGGTACCCGCCACGGTGGCGGTGGCGGCAGCCTCGGCGAGGGCGCGGGTCTGCAGCCTTCGGAGATCCCGGATGGCGTCCTGTACTTCATGGGCATCTTCGAGTTCGACGACGAGCTGGTGCATTTCGCGCAGCGCGAGACCGCCGACGGGCAGCGCTGGCATTTCGAGGGCTCCATCCAGCAGCCGATCGAGGCGCAGGCGGCGATTGTGCCGATCGTCAGCGTGACCCACGACCTGCGGTTCCGGGACGACTTCCGGATCGTGTCCGAGGGTTCCTTCAACACGAACGCCGCCGACGGCAGTACCCGCACCTTCACGGTCACCGCGCTACAGGACTTCTGGCCGGGACTGGCGGGCTACGACATGTACCGCGGATACGCGTCGGGTATCTGGAAGGGCCCGTCCTACAGCGACGGCTTCACCGTCGACCTGAACGACACCGACGAACTGCGCCAGGTCAGCATGCTCACCGAGACCTTCTGCAAGATCGAGAGCAGCGACGGCAAGGTCGGCTACGGGCTGGTGGAGATGGTGTTCATGGGGCGCAACGCCCGCTACGGATACGAGGGCTACTGATGACCGCTCGACCCACGGCAGCGGATCTGCCGACCGCGGTCGTCCCTGTGCTGCGCGCCGGATTTCCCGGCGCCGACTCCGTCCAGGTGGCGAACTGGTCGGCCAGCCCGCGCGGGCTGGCGACCGAGACCTTCCTGTTCGACCTCGAATGCGATGACGCCGAGCCGGTGTCGCTGGTGCTGCGCCGCCCGCCCGAGGTGGCGTTGTTTCCGGATTACGATCTGCTGCGACAGGTGCTGGTCATGCGCCGGCTCGCCGACACTGCCCTCGCGGTTCCCACCGTACGTTGGCTGGATCGCGGCACCGAAGCCCTCGGCAGTCCGTACTTCGTGATGGACCGGATCGAGGGCAGCGCGCCCGGTGACCTTCCGTCCTACCACTCGGCCGGGCTGTACTTCGACGCCGAGCCTGCCCAGCGGGCGAAGATGTGGTGGGGCTGTGTCGACACCATCGCCGAGATCCACCGGCTCGGCTGGCGCACACTGAATTTGGACTTCCTGTCGTTTCCGCAATTCGGTGCCACGCCGCTCGAGCAGGTGATCGGTTACGTCGACGCCGCGCTCGACTGGGCGTCGACCACGCAGCCGCCCGCGCTGCGCCGGGCCGTGGACTGGCTGCGCGCCGATCTGTACGAACCCGAGCACGTCACGCTGTGCTGGGGCGACGCCCGCATGTCGAACATCCTCTACGACAGCGAATTCCGGGTCACCGGTGTCCTCGACTGGGAGATCGCCTACATCGGCGACCACGAGGCCGACCTCGCCTGGATGCTGTTCCTGGATTGGGCGTGCTCGGAATTCCAGGACACCGAACGACTTCCGGGAACGCCCACCCGGGAGGAGACGATCGCACGCTACGAGGAACGTAGTGGGATGACGGTGCGCAACCTGCGCTACAACGAGATACTGGCGGCCGTCCTGCTCAGTATCCCGTTGCTGCGGATGGCGCACCGGCTACAGCTGCCGCCGGAGATCGATGTGACCGCGTTCTGCGTCGCACGGATCGAGCAGCTTCTCGTCGACGTGTAGGTGCGACCGCGGATTGTGGCGGGGCAGAATAACATTACAGGTTACTATGTAATAGTGACTTCGCAGACCTCGCCGCGCCCCGGTCGGCCGCGTGATGCCGACAAAGACCTCGCCGTGCTCATCGCGGCTCGGCAGTTGCTGGCCGAAGTGGGATATCCGCAGACCACGGTCGTGGCGATCGCCAAGCGTGCCGGGGTGAACACGCCGGCGATCTATCGACGCTGGCCGACTCGGCAGGCCCTGCTGGAGGAGGCCATTCACGGTCCGGGCGGGTACGCGCCGCCCGAGCCGACCGGGGACCTGCGGGCCGACCTGGCGACCTGGGTGCGCATCTTCCTCGCTCGCGCGGACAGTCCCGCCGCGCGAGCCGGAGTGCCCGGCCTGCTGGCCGATTCGCAGACAGAGGAGGCGCGGCGGCGGCTGCTGGCGATCGGGGCCCCGGTGCGCAAGGCGTTCGCCGAGCTGCTCGGCGGCGCGGTCGACGACGGCCGGATCGCGCCCGGCTCCGATGCGGAACTCGTCTTCGAGATACTCGCGGGGACAACGACATTCCACGCGCTCTCGCGTGGCAGTGAAGAGGCCGAGCTGTTCGTGTCGAGGATGGCCGATGCGCTGTACGCGCTCGTGGCCGCGGGTGGGGTGGCGGAACGATGAAGATCGATCTCCAGCTGAACGGTCGCCCCGACGAAGCCGTCTCGCGGGCAGCCGAATTGATCGCGTGCGGCGCCGACGGACTGTTCACCTTCGAGGGCCCCCACGATGTCTTCCTGCCGCTGACCCTGGCGGCGACCGGTGCCGAACCCGTCGACCTGATGACCAATGTCGCCATCGCCCTCCCACGCAGCCCGGTGCACCTGGCGCATGCGGCCTACGACCTGCATCTGCTCAGCCGCGGCCGGTTCCGGCTGGGCCTGGGTTCGCAGACCCGCGCGCACATCGACAAGCGGTACGGCGGCCAGTGGTCGCGGCCTGCGGCACGGATGCGGGAAGCGGTGCTGGCGGTCAAGGCCATCCTCGGCTCCTGGCAGCACGGCACGCCGCTGCGCTTCGAGGGCGAATTCACCCGGCACACCCTGATGCCGCCCACCTTCGACCCCGGTCCCAATCCCTATGGGGTGCCGGAGATCTGCCTCGGCGCGCTCGGCCCGATCATGACCAGAACCGCGGCCGAGGTGGCCGACGGGCTACTGGTCATGCCGTTCAACAGTGCCCGGCATTTCGCCGAGCGCACCCAGCCTGCCATCGCCGAGGGCCTGGCGCGCGCCGATCGCGATGCCGCGGAGCTGGCGATCTATCCGCAGGTGATCGTTGCGATGGGCCGGACCGCCGGCGAACTCGAGGCCGCCGCCGTCGGTGTCCGCCGGCTGCTCGCCTTCTACGGATCGACGCCCGCCTACCGTCCGGTCCTCGATGTCGAGGGCTGGGGTGAGCTCCAGCCCGAACTGAACATGCTGTCCAAGCGCGGCCAGGTCGCCGCGATGACCGAACTGATCGATCACCGGATGCTGGAGACACTCGCCGTCTACGGCACGCCCGAAGAATGCGCCGCCGAGATCATGGCGCGCTTCGGTGCGGTCGCCGACCGGATCTGTTGCTATTTCCCGGGTTACGCCGGCACAGACGCGCACATCAGGGACCTGGTCGCCGAATTGCAGGTCGCATGAGCGGCGTGCGGATCGACATCGCCGACGGCGTCGCGGTGGTGACATTGGACCGGCCCGAGCGCCGCAATGCCTTCACCGCCGCCATGGGCCGCGCGCTCGGCCGGGCGTACCGCGATCTGAATGCCGACGACGCGGTCCGGGTCATCGTGCTGACCGGCGCCGCCCCGGCCTTCTGCGCCGGAGCGGATCTGGGCCGCGGTGCGACGACGTTCGAAAAGCCCGACAGCGCGGCATTTTCCGCGTCACCGGTCGACCCGCCCGCCTTCGCCCTGCGAAAACCGGTGATCGCCGCGGTGAACGGGCACGCGATCGGCATCGGGCTGACCCTGGCGATGCAGGCCGACATCCGCGTGGTCGCCGATGCCGCCCGCTACGCCATTCCCCAGGTGCGCTTCGGCGTCGTGCCCGACGCGATGGCGCACTGGACCGTGGCCAAGGTCGCGGGAATGTCGGTCGCGGCCGACATCCTGTTGTCGGGACGCACATTCGACGGCCCGGAAGCAGTGCGACTCGGCCTCGCCACCCGCTGCCTACCCGCCGCCGACGTGCTGCCCGCCGCCCTCGCGATGGCCGCCGACATGGCCGCCAATGTCGCACCGATGTCCGCGGCATTGAGCAAACGACTACTGTGGGACACCGCGATCCACGGCTACGACCCCACCCGCGTCGCCGAGCTCGAAACCGAACTGCACCTGCGGGTCATGGGCACCCCTGACGCCGCGGAAGGAATGCGCGCCCGGCTCGGCCGCCGCAAACCGGCGTGGTCTGCCCGGCTGTCGAGTGAGTGGCAGGACTTGCCGAAGTTCTGAGGCGAACGCGAACGCCTAGGCCGATCCTCGGCTCCGGATTGCACCCAGCAGAAGCGCTGGCGACGTCCTGGGACCAGTTCGACCTCGAAGCCGACCGGGCACCTACACCGTGGCGGCGACGGTCGTCAGCCTCGTTTCCCCGGCCGGGGTGGAGTGCTGTGCGATCCGCACAACTTCAACAGGACATGGCGGGACGCACGCGGCACTCTGTACAAGGATGTGACTCAGTACACATTCCGGAAGACGGTCGCAACGCTGATTGCTGAGGCATCGGATTCGAAGACGGCTGCGAAGCAGTTGGGGCATTCTCGTGAGGGCATCACGGAGCGGTATTACATCGTCTCGCCAGAGCGGGCACCGGACTCATCGGCCGTGCTGGAGCCGGGGCTGGGCACGGCCAGCTGAGGAACCATTGGTGGTGACTTTTTGGTGTTCTTTTGGTGACGGTCCGGTACAGCGAAACAAGCCCGATCATGAAATCGGGCCTGACCTGCTAATTTGAGTGCGCCATCAGGGACTCGAACCCCGAACCCGCTGATTAAGAGTCAGCTGCTCTGCCAATTGAGCTAATGGCGCGTGTCTTGCTGCGCTCCGTGTTCCGGTGCGGGACAAACATTAACAGGCCGAGTACCCAGAAGTGAAATCGGTTTCTGACCGGGGGCGATGGAGAGTTCGCGATGGGTGTTAACACCCGACGGGGTGCGGATGATCTAACCGGTGGAACTCGCCTGTGGCGGAGTGATTTCCAATTGGACCGGACCCGTTGCGCTGGCAGAATGTCTGGAGCGTGGTCCGGACCGAACTCCGTCGGCGTTGCGGGAGGAGCGTGGTCGGGTTGGATCCGAAGCCGTCGGGTGCCCTGGCCGCATCGGGACTTGAAACGGGGTTGGTAATGAGTGTTGGTCAGGGTCGACATCGGTCGATGAGAAAGATCACGGGACCGGTGATCGTATGCGCGGTGTTGGGGCTGGCTTTGACGGCGTGTTCGTCGTCCAACGCCACCGACGCCTCGACGGTGGCCATCGACCGTAATCCGATCACGGAACTGATGAAGCCCAAGCTGTTGTCGCCGGTCAAGGACGGTGACATGGGAGTTTCGCCGGGCGTGCCGCTGACCTTCAAGGTCGACGACGGCAAGTTCACCACCGTGACATTGACCAGCCCCCAGGGTGTTCCGGTCGCGGGCAAGCTGGCCGCGGACGGCCGGACCTGGGAGAACACCGAGGTACTCGGATACGGCAAGACCTACAAGCTGAAGGCCGACGCGATCGGTCTGGGCGGCGCGAACTCCACGATGTTGAGCTTCACCACCAGCTCCCCGGACAGCCAGACCAAACCGTATCTGCTGCCGGGTGAGGGCGAAGTGGTCGGCATCGGCCAGCCGGTGGCCGTGCAGTTCGACGAGAACATCCCGGACCGCATGGCCGCGCAGAAGGCAATCAAGATCACCACCGAGCCGCCGGTCGAGGGCGCCTTCTACTGGGTGAACAAGCGCGAAGTCCGGTGGCGGCCGGAGCATTTCTGGGCGCCGGGCACCAAGGTCACCATCGATGTGAACGTCTACGGCCGTGATCTCGGCAGCGGGCTGTTCGGTCAGGACAATATCCACTCGTTCTTCACCGTCGGCGACCCGACGATCTTCACCGCGGACGACAACACCAAGCAGGTGACGGTGGAGATGAACGGTCAGGTGGTGCGGACCATGCCCACCTCGATGGGTAAGGACAGCACCCCCACCGATAACGGCATCTACATCGTCGGCGACCGCTTCGACCGCATCATCATGGACTCCTCGACCTACGGCGTCGCGGTGAGTTCGCCGAACGGCTACAAGACGCCGGTCGACTACGCGACCCGACTTTCCTACTCCGGCATCTTCTTTCACTCCGCGCCGTGGTCGGTCGGTGCGCAGGGCTCCTCGAATACCAGCCACGGCTGCCTGAACCTGAGCCCCGCGAACGCGCTGTGGGTTTTGCAGAACGCCAAGCGCGGCGATATCACCATCGTCAAGAACACTGTGGGCGGCACGCTTTCGGGCGTCGACGGACTCGGTGACTGGAACATTCCGTGGCCGGAGTGGAAGGCGGGCAACGCCGACAATCGCTAGGCAATCGCCTATGCGCAACTGAGCGTCGCCCCGGCGGCGCTCCCGAGCGCGGCGCACAGCAGCGGCCCGCCGAACAGCAGATTCTCGAAGCCGGACATCGCGGCACCGGCCGAGCCGGTGCCCGAGGAGCCGGTGGTGGTGACACCGCCGGCCGATCCGGTGGTGACCGAACTCGAACCCGTGCTGGATCCGGTGCCCGGTTCGATCGCGATATCCGCGGTTGCGGTACCGGTGGCGCCTGCGAGCAGGGTTGTGCCGACGAAAGCTGCGATTACCGCGGAACGCATCACGAACTTGGTGTCTCTCTGATCAGCTGGGGTGGCGTCCCGGTGACACCGCCCCTGATGCCCGCAGTCTACGGAGTGAAACAGTGATCTGTCAGATAATCGGTGATAGTAAGCGGCTATCGGCAAGGGGTTGATATGCCAAGCTGTGAAGGTGAGGCTCGAGGGCGTTGAGCTGCGTCGGTTGGGCCTTCCGCTACGCAGCCCATTTCGGACCTCGTTCGGGGTCGAATTGTGGCGCGACATTCTGCTGCTGCGGGTGGTTGCCTCGAACGCCGAGGGCTGGGGCGAGTGCGTAGCCCTGCCGTCTCCGAGTTTTTCCTCCGAGTACATCGATGGCGCCGCTGACGTCATCCGCCGGTTTCTGTTGCCGGCGCTGGCCCGCCGCGATCTCGACCCGGAAGATGTAGCGCCCACGCTTGCCCGGTTCAGTGGTCATCGAATGGCCAAGGCCGCGTTGGAGATGGCGATCCTCGACGCCTGGCTGCGGTCCCGACGACGGTCTTACGCCGGATATCTCGGCGCGACTCGCACGTCGGTGGCCGCGGGTGTCTCGATCGGGATCATGGACGAGATACCCGAACTGCTGGATACCGTCGTGGAATATCTGGAACAGGGCTACCAGCGGATCAAGCTCAAGATCGAGCCAGGATGGGATATCGCGCCGGTACGGGCGGTACGGGAGCGCTTCGGCGACGCTCTCGAGCTGCAGGTCGACGCGAACGGCGCCTATACATCGGCCGATGCGGACCACCTCGCCGGTCTCGACGAGTTCGGACTCGAAATGCTGGAACAGCCTCTTGCCGAGGATTGCTGCCGCGATCACATCATGCTCGCCCGTCGCTTGCGTACGCCGATCTGCCTGGACGAATCGATTCTCTCGGCCCGGGGCGCTGCCGACGCGATCGAGCTCGGGGCGTGCTCGGTGGTGAATATCAAAGCCGGACGTGTCGGTGGCTATCTCGAGGCACGCTCGACGCACGATGTCTGTGCGGCGCACGGCGTACCGGCATTTTGCGGTGGAATGCTGGAAACCGGGCTCGGTCAGGCGGCGAATCTGGCGGTAGCGGCGCTACCCGGTTGTACGTTGCCCGCGGACATCGTGGCCTCGGATCGCTATTACGAACGAGACATCATCGAACCGCTGCGGCTGGAAGCCGGATACATCACGGTGCCTGACGGGCCCGGCCTCGGTGTAGACCCGTTGCCGGATGCGCTGAAGGCGGCAACGACGAGCACGGAATGGTTGTCGCCGATATGAACCGCACGGCACTGTCGAGTAGACAACGGGCGAGGTCGGAGCTGATGTGCTCCGACCTGGCCCGCTTCGGGGTCCCGCGCGATGTGAATCCCCTTGGCGCGGGCATTCGTAGAATCCTGTGTCGCGAGTCGATCGGGCGCCGGGGCGAATTCGGAGGTCCTCGACCACGGCGACCGCATCGTCATACCGCGCTTGGCGGTATCGCGGACGCGCATTGCTGGGCTGCTGATGATGGTTGGCTGCTGCCACCGGGCATTCTCGACGGGGTCGGACTACCGCAGTACTTCCTCCATGCGCACGGGCCGGCGCTCCTTGGCGGACAACGTCGCAGCCTCGGCGACCCACGTCGTCATCAGCGCGTCTTCGAGGGGGCATGGCGACTCAGCGGCGCCGGTGGCGACCTCACAGAAAATCGCGAGTTCGCGCCGGAAAGCGTCCGCGAGACGGTCCATGAAAAATGTGTGCGGCGGCCCGGCCGGCCAGGTGATGCCGGGCTGTGTCGCGCGGAGGGGAAGACCCTCGTCGAAGCCTGCGGCGACGGAGTCGTCACTGCCGTGGACCTCGAGCCGAACGTCGTAGCCGCGGGCGTTGGTGCGGGTATTCGAGATGACTCCGATCGTCCCGTCGTCCATCGTGAGTAGGGTCGAGGCGCTCGAGAAGTCGCCGTTGGCGAGGTACATCTCCTCGGGTGCGGAGGGGTCGATCGTCCCGACCGCGTAGACCTCGGCGACCTCTCGACCGGTGACCCAGCGAACCGCGTCGAAGTCGTGGACTGCGCAGTCGTGGAAGATGCCGCCCGATCCGGCGAGGTAGGCGGCGGGCGGTGGGGCCGGATCCATGGTCGTCGACCGCACAGTGTGGACTCGCCCCAGCACGCCGCTCTGGAGTGCCTCGCGGGCGGCGACGAAGGCGGGGTCGAAGCGTCGTGGATAGCCGATCTGAACGGGGACCCCCGCACTGCCGATTCGTTCGCGGACCTTTATGGCCTCGTCGACGGTGCCTGCGATGGGTTTCTCGCAGAAAGTGGGGATGCCGTGTTCCACCGATGCCAGCAGGAGTTCGGCGTGCATGGTGGTCGACGCGGCGATGATGACGCCGTCGAGCCCCGCGTCGAGCATCGCCTCGGGGGAGGCGACGCCACGGGCCTTGGGGATCCGCTCGGTGACCGCTTGTACCGCAGTGCCGAGGAAATCGGTAACGATCAACTCCTCGACGCGGGGCAGCCCGGCGAGGGTGTCCGCGTGGAAGGCCCCGATACGGCCGAGTCCGATGAGTCCGATGCGCATGGTTGGTGACACTCCTGGATATTGTGGATGTTCTGCTACGCGGCCTGGCCCACGCCGGCGTTCCCTTGGTGTGGTTGCCTCTTCGTTCAGGACAGCCGACTCGCACCGAGTTCTGTCGTCGCGACGACCGCACCCTCCTCGACGAGCCGAGCCGCGATGTCCGTGTCCGGATCCAGTCCACCCAGCTCGTGGCTGAGCTCGGCCAACTCCTCGCCGCCGGACATCTCGGCGATGAGACATCGCCGGTAGATCCTGGCGACACATCGGTCGACTGTGAACGCCCCAGTGCGCTGGAGAGCCGTTCCCGGCCGCGACATGTACGGCCGTGTTCTGTTGAACCTTGTTATCTGAATGTTGTTGTCTCAGTGGGGATCAGCGTGTGCACCGTCCGCGAGCTCATCGCTTTCGAGTAGCTGTCCGGTTCATCGGCACCGCTGCGATATGACATCGCCATCCGCAGTCTCGCGAGTTCGCCGGGAGCGATCGAGATCCATCCCGTCGACGGCAGTGAGTGGTTGCGGTCATAGCACCAGTCTTGCTGTGATGTGCACCTCAATCAACATGGAATTTCCATCAAATTAACCTCAGGAATGGCGGTGACGCCATTCCCTTCGGCGACCGTACGACTGCAGGACCCCGCGTACCGCGATCGGAACCTCACCACACTCGCAATCGAACTCGGCTTCAGCTCCGCCAGCGCATTCAGTACCGCCTTCCGGCATCGTTTCGGCACCAGTCCTCGCGATATCCGTCGCGCGTGAACGCACGGATCTCGATGCGGCACAACACCTTCCGACGCTCATTCAGTCAGGTCGACCGACGATCGCGTTGTGACGCGCTCGAATGAACACAGCAACACGCTGGGCAGACTGCGGCAACCGAAACGCCGGTATCACGGCGGCCTCGGCACCCATCGACAGGTCCGGGGAGGGACAAAACCCGCGTCGCGGTGGGGGTGCTACCGCCCGGTGTGACCGGCTCGTTGGGACTCGGCTCGTAGTCGAAGAAGTCGAGTCCGGGCTCGGGCTGACCTGGGCCCGGTCCGCCTCCGGTCAGTGAATCTGTGTGTGAGACACGTGGTCCCGCGGGCAGTGAGCAACAGCGTTTCGCACGCTACGAGTCCCCGCGCAGCGCTGCAACCGGGCGCGGACAATGGTCGAACCTCCATTTGCGGGCGGTCGAGCTGCCACACCGGTCGGCCATGTCACGACTTCGTGCGGGAACAGGCCGGGTGCACGGCCGATCGTGACAGACTGAGGATCTGGAGTTCGGACGGAGTCGTGGCCCGGCATCGCTATGCGTGGGCGGTATGCAATTTGCACTGCGTGTCGACTGGATGGGAGGCATCCATGACCGCTGAAGCGCAATATTCCTCGAAGGAAACCGCGCTCCTGATTGTCGACCCTTACAACGACTTCCTCTCGGAGGGAGGGAAGCTGTGGCCGAGGGCCAACGAGGTAGCAGAGGGTGTCGGCCTCCTCGACCATATGCGCACCATGCTCGCCACGGCGCGCAGCCAGGGCTTGCGTGTCTTCATCGTGCCCCATCACCAGACGACGCCGAGCGCATATGTCACGTGGGATTTCCTGTCGTCGACCCAGCAGCGCATCGTGGCGCAGCAGACCTTCGCGGCGGGCAGTTGGGGCGCCGAGTGGCATCCCGACTTCCAGCCTCGCGAGGGCGAGTTCATCGTGCGCCAGCACTGGGCTTCGAGCGGCTTCGCGAATACCGATCTCGACTTCATGCTCAAGCAGCACGGCATCCGCAAGATCGTGCTCATCGGCATGCGAGCCAACACCTGTGTGGACACGACAGCGCGCTTCGGCCAGGAGCTCGGGTATCACGTGACCCTCATCCGTGACGCGATCGCATCCTTCAGCTGGGAGGAGATGACAGCGACGTTCGAGCTCAACGCGCCCCTGTATGCGCACGCCATCCTCACAACCGAGGAGTTCGTCAAGTTGGCGGATCGGGTTCCCGACGAGGGCTCCTCGTGAGAGTCCGGGGCACAAGCGCCGGCGGAAGCAACACCTGGGCCGGCGAATGCGCGGACGGTCCCGCCCGGCAATTGGGGAGTGCAGTGGACAGATGCCTGGACGACTGTGAGGTGATGCCGATGACGCGTTGGCGAGCGGAAGGAAGCGGAAGGACAGAGGCCGAGCATGAAGGTGGTGACGACTTGTGAGCGAGTCCGAAGGAGCCGGAGCGGGCCGACGACTGGCCGGTCAGACGGTCGTAGTAGTGGGGGGCAGCGCGGGCATGGGCCTGGAGACCGCCCGGCAGGTGCGGGCGGCCGGCGGCCAAGTGGTGCTCGCGGCCCGGAACCCCGAACGCCTGGAGCAGGCGGCACGTGAGCTGAACCCGCTGAGCACGGCGGCGTTCGACGCCCGGGACACCGACCGTCTGGAGCGCTTCCTTGCGGAGCTGCCCGGGCAGGTCGACCACGTGATGGTCACAGCGGGCACTCCCACGTACACGCCGCTCGACGAAATGAACCTGGCCGACGCCGGGCGGGAATTCGGCGGGCGCATCGCGATGACACTGGCCGTGGCGCGGGCGAGCCGCCGGAAGGTCAGGGCCGGCGGGACCCTGCTCTTCATCGGCGGGACCGGTGGCCGGCGGCCGGCGATCGGCATGTCCGTGATGGGCGCCGTCACCGCGGCGCTGCCGGCGCTGACCGCCAACCTGGCCCTGGAGATCGCCCCGGTCCGGGTCAACCTCATCGCGGCCGGGTTCGTGGACACTCCGCTGTCGGCCTCCCTGCTCGGCGACCAACTCGACGCCCGTCGGGAGCATTTGCGCAAGACGCTGCCCATCCGCCGGGTCGTCGGACCCGAGGACGTCGCCGCCCTCGCAGTGCACATCATGGTCAACGACGCCCTCACCGGGGCCACTTACGACATCGACGGCGGCCAGCAGTTCGTCAATGACTGACAGACCGGATGTAGGTGAGCACCTCCCGCCGGAATCTGTCCGACGGCCTGACTATGGGTCCTCAACGGGGTCGGTCGGCCTGGGCGGAGGTGCTCGTGTGCATCCACCGGGTGTGGCGTCAGTGACTTCATAGGAGCCTGGCCAGAGGGCCGCCTTTGCCGTGGCGCTCGAGTTCCACTATTCGTCCACCTTCGGCGAGTAGCCACGCGCCGGCGGCCGCCGCCCATCTCGATCGCGGCGGCCAAGTCCGCGTTCCGATCAGCCAGACGACTCGGCGTGAATCAGCCGCGCAGCGGCACGCGATCCACCAGCGTCCCGGCATCGTCGATGCTCCGGGCGACGGAGGCGGGAAGTTCGGCATCAGTGATGATCCGGCTGAGCCGATGCAGCGGCGCTACCTTGAATCGCTCGAAGGTGCCGAACTTCGTGCTGTCCGCCAACAGCACGGTGTCGGTGGCATTGGCCATCGCCGTCTGCTTCAGTGTCACCTTGTCGGTCTGCGGGGTGGTCACCCCATGCTCGATATCCCAGGTTCCCGTGCTCAGGAACGTGAGGTCGAGGTTGACCGAGTGCACGGTCGCCGCCGCAAGGGGGCCGCTGCTGGAGCCGCTGGAGACGTCGACGGATCCCCCGGTGTGAATCGTCTCGATCGACGGATGCTCGAAAAGCGCCTTCACCGTGAAGAAGTCATTGGTGACCACGGTGAGGTCGCTACGTGCGGCGAGGAATGGGACGACCGATTCGCAGGTCGTTCCCGCGTCGAGGAAGATGGCCATCCCGTCTTCGACCAACGCCGCGGCCTCTTCCGCGATCGCCCGCTTGCGCGGGAGCTCCAAGTGGGCGCGTGATTCGCGCTCCCGCGGCGGCGAGATCTGGCTCCATTCCGCGAGCCGCACCCCGCCCTGCACCGAGATGACCTGCCCCGCGTCTTCGAGGCTCGCGATATCCCGTCGCACGGTCATGTGTGAGACGTCCATCAGTTCGGTCAGGGTTCGGATGCTGAGCACGCCCGCACTGCGTAAGAGGCGCATCAACTCCTGCTGGCGTTGCTCGGGGATAAGAGGGGCGCTCACCGGGCCAGTGTATCCATCCCGCACAATATGTCACAAAGAATCACACAACTTGTGAATACTCGTGATATCGTGGGCGATCATGTTAACCAAGTTCGAAGTCCTCGACAGCATCGTCCACACCGGGGCGCTGCTTATCGTGCGACTGGACAGCGCAGCGGAAGCGCTCGCCGTATCGCGCGCCGCCATCGCCGGCGGAATGCGAGCACTCGAGATCACCCTCTCTGTGCCGGGCGCGCTCGACGTGATCCGAACCCTGTCCGACGAGTACGAAGAGCAGGGTGTGGCGATCGGGGCAGGCACCGTGCTGGACGCTGCCGCCGCCTTCGCTTGCATCCAGGCCGGAGCGCGCATTTTGGTGAGCCCCAACCTCGACCGCGACATGATCGCCGCAGCCAACCGCTACGGCGTCGTTTCCGTGAGCGGCGCATTCACACCCACCGAAATTGTCGACACAATGGCGGCAGGCGCCGACATCGTCAAACTGTTCCCGACCGAGATCGCGGGACCGTCGTACGTCCGGACCATCAAGGCCCCACTGCCGCAGGCCCCGATCCTCCCCGCCGGCGGCGTGACCCTCGGCAACGTCGCCGACTGGTTCGACGCGGGCGTCACCGCGGTCGGCGTGGGCAGTTTCGTCACCAAAGCCGCCCGCGAAGACGGCGACTACCACCGCGTGACCGCGGCGGCGGCTGCGTTCCTCGCGGCCATCGATAACGCAAAGAAGTAACCGCGACCACGGTCGCACGGCACCCGCCAGCGTGCCAGCTCACAAAGGAGTGCAGCAATGACCCGACAAGAAGCCGTTCGCAGGGTCGTCGCAGACGAGCCACCGAGGACTGTCCGGATCCGATGGTTCCTCGTGGCCCTGCTCGTTATCGGCGGGGTCGTCAACTACCTCGATCGCAGCAATCTCAGCGTCGCGAATACCACGATCGCCGCGGAGTTCGACCTGAGCGCTATCCAAATGGGCCTGCTCCTGTCCGCGTTCTCCTGGCCATACGCGATCGCCAACCTGCCGGCCGGATATCTGGTCGACCGGTTCGGCCCCAAAAAGATGTACGCCTGGGCCGCCGGTCTCTGGTCCCTGGTCTCGATGGTCTCGGCCACCGCCAACTCTTTCGGCTTCCTCTATGCCGCTCGAGTGGCGCTAGGTGTGGCCGAGTCGCCGTTCTTCACCTCGAGTCTGAAGGTCACCGAACGCTGGTACAACCAAACCGAGCGCGCGCTGCCGGTATCGATTGTGAACACCGGTTCGCAGATCGCCAACGCCATCGCGCCGCCGCTGCTGACATTCCTGCTGATCACGATGACCTGGCGCGGCATGTTCCTGTTCATCGGCGCACTCGGCATCGTCGTGGTGCTGGTCTGGCTGCGGGTGTATCGCGACCCGAATATCCGGGAGCAAATGTTCATCAATGGGACGGCGCGCGAAGACGACGCCGACGAGCGGAAGGTCGAGCAGGTCGGTTGGGGCGAACTGTTCAAGCACCGCAACACCTGGTTCATGATCCTCGGCGCGTTCGGCATCTTCTACACGGTGTGGGTGTACCTCACCTGGCTACCCAGCTATCTGCAGACCGCGCGCGGGTTCAGCCTGAAGGACAGCAGCTGGCTGGCGGCCCTGCCGTTCCTGTGCGGCATTGTCGGCGTGCTCTTCGGCGGCTATCTGTCCAGCAGGCTCGTGAAATCGGGCATGAACGCCGTACTCGCCCGCAAAGTCCCGATCGTCGGCGGTGCGGTGCTCGCTGCGGCAGCCGTGCTGCCCGTTGCGTACGTCGATAACACTCCGCTGGCGATCACACTGTTGTCGATCGGATACTTCGCGTCGCAGGTTCCGATCGGGTGCTTGTGGACCCTCGCGGCCGACATCGCCAAGCCGAACCAGGTCGCCTCGCTCGGCGCCATCCAGAACTTCGGCGGATTCCTCGGCGCGGCCGTCGCCCCCGTAGTGACGGGCGCGATCCTCACCGCCACCGACGGAAGCTACACCTTCGTCTTCCTCGTCGGCGGTGTGCTGCTACTGGTCGGGGCGGCCGCGTACGCGTTCTTCGTGAAGGACCGGATGCACACGAGGGAGGCAACGGCGTGACCGCGATGACGGCTCCCGGACGGGCGGCAATCCCCACATGACCACGAAACTCTTCTTTGTGATCGGGCCTGCGGGCTCGGGCAAGTCGACCACGAGCGCTCTCATCGCGCAACGAATCGGCGCCGCCTACATCGACAAGGACAGTGTGGCAACGGCATTCACCGAAGCTCTGCTCGAAGCGGCGGGAACCGATAAGAACGAGCGCGACAACAACGAGTACTACCAGAGCGTCGTTATGGACCTGGAGTATGCGACGCTGCTGCGCATCGCGGGCGACAACCTCCGGCTCGGCATCTCCGTCGTGCTCGACGCCCCGTTCGTCAGGTACTTCCCGGAAGCGGACTATCTGGAACGGGCCGCCGTCGACCACGACTGGCCCCCGGACGCCGAGAGGATCGTCGTACACGTCACCGCCGACGGCAACCGGGTGCGAACCCGCATCAGCCATCGCGGGTACGAGCGCGACGCGTGGAAACTCGATCATTGGGACGAGTTCTGGACGAGAACCCAGACCGCAGAATGCTGCTGGAGAGGAGCACGCCACGTGTTCTTCGACAACAGCGCTGAGGGTGTGTCGCGCGACGCGCTCGACCGAGCCATCACCACGCCCGACTAGCGTCGACGCAGTCGAACCGACATCCGGCGCAAGGATTTGACCGTGGGGCTGTCGACTCCGCCTGATGGCCCCGGAGTCATTCAAGGCGGGATCGTGTTCATGGTCGCCTAGCGAACACGGTGCCGTCGCCGCACAACTCATTGCGGTAGGGCGGTTTTCGGGTCTTTCCGGCGTCGAATGTCGCGGGCTACCCGGTTGGCTCGAAGCGCACGGACAGGGCCTGCACTCCACCCGGAGCATTCCAGATGAGATCGACACCCTCGATTTCGGATCCCGCACCGCAGGCGGAATCACCGAACAGGTAGGCCCGGTCGCTGGTGCCGTTCTCGAAACGCACTGTGGCATCCTGCAATTGGATACAGGCGCCGCTGTCGGGTCGTTCGATCGACAAGATCTTTCCCGCCGTGGTGACGTAGGAGGCCCGGCCGATGGCCGCCTGTGCGGTACCGGGCAGCAGCGCGAGCAGTGCGAGCGCCGCGATGCCCGCACCGGCGGCCTTGCCGAATGCACTTGGCAATCCCATGATTTCCCTCTCTCAGCCGCCGCCCGGCCGACTACACTGATCGATCCCGCTCGAGCGTTTTGTCAAATATGTTGGGAGACAAAGGCTGTCAATAGTATGACTGATGCCGGGAACCGGTAGCGACCGTAGATCACTCGGCTAGCGCTGTTCTGGGGCATCGCTCGGCGTGGCGGGATGTTCGATCTGCTCGCGGAGGATGCCGCCGTGGCCGGCGTGACGTACGAAGTCCTCGATCGCGAGCAGATATATAACTCGGAGGCTGCTTATGAACTGCTTAGTAGGTGGCGAGCCGCACCGCGTCCCGCCGAGATGATTTCCCGACGCGATTCTGCGGCAGATCCGCCCCGGTGAACAGGTATTCGGGCCAATTGAATTGGGAAAGTCCGCCGTAAGGCCGGCGGGACCGGGGTGCTCCCGCATGCGTAACCGACGAACAGTGACGGTCGATTCGCGCAGTTGAACTTGCTCGGGCCCGCGGGTCAGGGCTGCCGGTTCCGAACGCGGACGGGGGCGTCGGCTGCTGAGGTCGGGACGCGATTCTCCGATTGAATTATTTCCGGTTCGGCACCTCGAACCTAGCCGTGCACGCTCTCGACAAGAAGCAGTTTCCTGAACTAAGTTCATTTCATGATCTACCTGATCGGGGACACTTACGCGACGGTCGACAGTGGCAGGTTGCAGGATGCGACGGTGTTGGACGCCGAATTCGCGATGGTCCTGTCCACGGGAGTCGATCGGGACCCTGGGCGTGCGGCAAGTTTCGACTAGCGGACTGGTACTCGGCCGCGCCACCCGGCAGGGGAGTTCGAGGCGTCACTCGACGCGACCGCGCAGGTCGAGGCCGACGGAGCGGTAGGGCGCCTGCTCATCGCGCGGACTCCGGAGGTCGCGCTCGCGTGCCGACCGGTCGCGTGGTCAATCAGACAGAAGGGTCATCTATGAATCGTCAACTGTGCCTGGCGCGTCGACCGGTCGGAAAGCTGAGCGGCGCCGACCTCACCCTCGTCGAGACGCCGATACCACCGCTGGAGCCTGGCGAGGTGCTGATACGCAACACCTGGCTGTCTATCGACCCGTCCATACGGATCCGGCTGGCGGAGTCGACGCCGGACGGGTATCTGCCCCCGCTACAACCTGGTGACGCGCTCACCGGGCTCGCGCTCGGCACAGTCGTCGAGACCCACAATCCCAGTTTCGTCGCCGGTGACCTGGTGTCCCACACCCTCGGGTACCGGGAGTTCGCGATCGTGGGGCCGGATGCGCGGACCATCGGCGGCTACGGTGCCCCGACTCGGATCGACTCCGGGGCCCTGCCCCCGCAGTGGTTCCTCGGCCCCCTCGGCAGCGCCGGCCTGACCGCCTATGTGGGTCTGTTCGAGATCTTGGAACTGACCTCGGCGGACACCCTGTGGGTCTCGTCGGCCGCCGGCGCCGTCGGCTTGCTGGCCGCGCAACTCGCGAAACTGCGCGGCGCCACGGTCATCGGTTCGGCGGGCAGCCCGGAGAAGGTCGCTTTCCTGCGGGATGAGCTCGGTATATCCGCGTTCGATTACCACGACGCCCCCTTATCGGATTCCCTCGCCAGGCTCGCGTCCGGGGGGATCGATGCCTATTTCGACAATGTCGGCGGCGACCATCTCACCGCGGCCCTCGACGCCTTGTGCCCGCAGGGCCGGATCGCCCTCTGCGGCGCGGTATCCGGATACGACGGCGCCGCCCCGGCGGGTCCGCCGAACCTGTTCACCATGGTGTCGAAAGGGTTGCGAATGCGCGGTTTTCGCGCCGGTTCGTTCAACCATCTCCAGGAACCGATGCGACAGGAGGTAGCCGGTTATCTCGCGGACGGCCGACTGAGCTATCGGGAATCGGTCTTCGACGGTATTGAGCAGGCGAGTGCCGCGCTGGTGGCGATGCTGTCCGGCGCGACCACCGGCAAGACACTGTGCAGGCTCCACTCGGCGTGAGGTAGTCGGTCGGTTCCGGCGGCAGTCATCGGCTGCGTCCGGTCCTGCGTTCGGCGGCGATGGTGAGGTATTCGCCGAGTCCGCGCATCGTGTTCAGTATTCGAGGTGTTTCGGCGATCTCGTCATTGGAGCCAGGGAGCCAGCTGGGGTCGTGCTCGTCCACGATATGTTTCTTGGCCGCCGTGATGAGCAGGCAATACACGGTGCCGGAACTGTACGGCAGGGTCAGCGCGTTGCGGACTCCGGCGTGATCGGTGTCGAGCCCTCGAACGAAGCGATGCAGGTGTGGAAGATCATCTGCCGAGACGGTAGACATCCGCGAGTTCAATTGTGCACCAAGGTGTTCAGTGAGCACCTCTGCAAACGAAGTGACATGCGCTGCGGTGGCCTCGAGATGTGGGCAGCTGGCGAGGAACTGCTCGAGCTTGATCTGTGCGTCGTCGGTGAGGTTGTCGGGGTGTCGCAATATCGACGAAGTTATACGTCGCACTTTCGGTGTGGACGGTGGTGCTGAACCCATTCTGCGGAAGGGGCGGAGGTAATCGCGGACGGCGCTGTAGCTGCCGCGACACCCCGATGCTCGAAGTTCTTCGCAGAGTGCAGCAGCGGAGGTATGGCTGTCGCGACCCGTCGATCTGCTCGGCAAAGGTGCCGTCGCGGGCAGTCGGTGGTCGGGCACAGGAACCGGCGCGCCCCGCAGCACTAGAAAGTGGGCCGGAACCAGTTTGCAACCGTCGTTGACAGTCCGCTCATCCGCGGAAGGAAGACGATGACGAGGGCGCTGCTGCGAAGGTGTTCATGGCTTCTACACTCGTCGATACGAGATTGCCGCGGCCGGTGGATCGCGCGAAGACCCGCTGTCCTATGGGTTGTTCGCTACTGAGCATGTCGCGCGTTGCGACATCGCCGTCGATGGAGTTGGCGAGGAAGCGCCGGCCGTCTTCAAGTCTCCCGACAACGATGCCGGTCTGGTCCGTGCGGCCGTACTTGGTGGTGTAGCTTTCGACTACAGCCCATCCGTCAGCCGTGTCAACTGCTGAGATGCTCAGTGCCGCATCGAGTCTTGTTTGGATCTCTGTGCTGTGACTGTCACGCCATTCCACTGGCTTGGTCGAATAGACGCCGACGGAGTACTTGCTGAGGTAGCCCCCGTTAGCGCCCACAAGACCGAACGAGCCGGGCGCAGATCGCAGCCGGGTGACCGTTTCGGCGATTGCGTGCATCGAATAGTTGTTGCCGGCACCTCCGAAGAAGGGCAGGCCACCGCTTGCGGTGAGACACCGCGGATCGGTGGGGCTCAGTCCGAGTCCGTCGCAGATATTGAAGACCGCGATCGGGAAGCAGCTGTAGAGGTCGATCGATGAAAGCTGTGCGGCCCCGATACCAGCGACATCCAAGGCATGGCTGGTAGCCGCGATGGCTGCCGGGCTCGTGCTGAGGTCCGGGCGGTCCAGGAGATCCTTTTCGCGAAGGTCTGCGTGACCATGAAGGAAAACCCATTTCGATTCCGGTATGCCGAGACTCCTTGCAGTGCCGACAGACATGATGAGTAGGGCCGCGCCTTGATTGACCTGATCTCGCGAAACCATGAACCGCGGATATGGATCGGCGATTATGCGATTGCGCTCGGTGACCGTGGCCAGCTCTGCCGCGGTACGTTCGGTCGGGGCCGCCGCATGCACGTTTCTCGCCGCAACTGAGGTGAACGGTTCGAAGAGTCGCCCCATGGACAGCGCGTAGTCGGTGCGCGTTTGTTCGAGCCGAGCACGACGAGCGTTTTCGAACAGGGCGTATCGAGGCGGTGCGCCGATGAGTCCGTGCTTCGCCTCGGACTCCGACACCAGGCCTTCCAATCCGTAGCCGCGATCCTCGAGCTGTCCTCCGCGGTGCTCGGTGAAGTCGGGTCGTCGCTCGGCCTGGACGAGATGGCGGACTGTGGAGATTGCCTCGGCCCCGAAGATCAGGGTTACTCCAGAACCTGTCCGTGCGATGGTGCGGGCCATCTCGTTTACCAGCTGTTGGGGAGCTTGGCCGCCGCTGACTTCCAGGATTGCGCGCCGCGGATCTGCGCCGATCCGATCCGCGACCGATCTGGGATAGTTGTCTGATCGACCCAACGGTGCGAGTGCGATGGGCGTTGAGTTCTCGAATTGCCTTATGCCGGCCACGGTATCGATCTGCTCGGTGATCGACCGGGGATCTGCACCACAATCCGCTATCGCGGCTCTGGAAGCTTCCGCCGCCAGCTCCACGGGACTCAACTGTCGGTAGTTCGGTCGATCGATGCGGTCGGACACTTGGCCCACCCCCACCATGACTGGGGTATGAGGGTCTAGGTCGTGCACAAGAGCCATCCTTCCCGGGATGCTGAGTTCGTGAAATCCGGTCAGGACAGGAACAATTTTTCCCATTGCCGGGAGTACTCTTTGATCCGATCCGGCGTCAGGTCGGCCGTATTTGGCGACTGGATGTCTTGCGCGCGTGCAACTGCTCCCGGGATATCGGGCAGTGTCGCGGCATACCCGTTGTTCAGCGCCGTTTGGCCTTCCTGGGTGACCATGAAATCAGCAAGCACCTGGGCTGCGTTCGGGTGCGGCGCCACTTTGAGAACATGGCTGTACCACGGTGTCCCCCAGGGGTTTTCAGGGAGAGTCCAGCCCACTGGCGCCCCGGCGGCGATCTCTGCCACCAATGGCTGGACCGCTGGCGCGACGACGACTTCGCCGGATGCCAATGCTTGACCGATTGCGATTGCGCTGGGGAAGACACGCGGCTTCAGGGCCGCCAGTTTCTCCCAATAGTCTTCGCCGAAAGTTTTGGAATAGTATCGGTATAGATCGACGTAAGATGCAATTCCGGCCGGGTTCACTATGCCGATTTTGCCGGTGTATTCTGGTTTGAGAATATCTCGAGGACTCTTCAGTCCCTGTGGAACGCTTGTGGCGTTCCAGCCGAGCGCGAAGACTGCGGCGCTGGTGAGGAAAAAGCGATTGTTTATCACGCTTTTTCCGGGCCCGTAAGCAGGACTCCCGAGGCTTGGCCCGATCAATTCCGTCGAGTATGCGCCCGAATCGGATGCGGTCTTGATCCATGCCGCATCCGTCAGCATGTGAACGTCGGCTACTCCCTTCTTGATCCGATTCTCGATCTCTACGCGGGGGTTGATGTCGGCGTCTGTGCCGCGGACGAATTCCATGCTGATCTGCGGGTATTTCGCCTCGAAGGACGCCTTCAGTGCTTCTAGGTTGGCAGGCTTCTGGCTCGAATAGAGCAGTACGCTGCCTTCCCTGTTCGCGGCTGCGACGACGTCGTCCCAGCTCCCGTCTGTCGGCCTGGTCGACGACGTGCCGGTACCACACGCCGCCAGGCTCAACGAGGTGAGAATCGCGGTGGCAATGGTAAATGTTCTGAATCGAGTTTTCATTCTTCAGTCCTTCTCGAGATTCGATCTGTTACACATTGCTGGTCCACCTTTCTCAGATGGGCGATGATTCATTTCCCTGCCCAGATGGGTGACCGCTTTTCGGCAAAGGCGCGGACTCCCTCGGCGGAGTCTTCGCTACTCATCACTCCGTGTGCTTCATGCTTTGTCCGTGTCCATGAGTGAGCTTCTGTTTCATAGGAGCCGTTGCCGATCGCTCTGGCTATCCGCTTGGTTGCTCGGACTGCGAGTGGAGCGTTCGCGCTGATGCGTTCGGCGATCTCCAGCGCGGTTTCGAGTAGTTTGTCGGCCGGCACCACTCGGTTGGCCAGACCTAGCTCCAGTGCCCGCGCTGCTGTGATGTGCTCACCTGTCAGTGCCAGTTCGAGGGCTACTTTTGGTGGGATCTGCGCGGCGAGACGGAAGGCGCCACCCGCGCCGGCGATCACCC
Organism: Nocardia sp. NPDC049526; assembly: GCF_044465765.1. Taxonomy (NCBI): domain Bacteria; kingdom Bacillati; phylum Actinomycetota; class Actinomycetes; order Mycobacteriales; family Nocardiaceae; genus Nocardia; species Nocardia sp. NPDC049526. The sequence continues at coordinate 353,870 of NZ_JBITMA010000003.1, forward strand.
CGCGGGTCACCTCGGGCAGGCCGAACGTCGCTGTATCGGAGGCGACCAGAAGATCACTGGCCAAAGCTATTTCGGTGCCACCGCCCAACGCGAAACCGTTGACCGCAGCAATAGTCGGCACCGAGACAGCGTGACGAACGTACCCGGCGAATCCCCACGGGCCATCGGAACCGATTTCCTCGCCGCGGGCAAGGGCTTTGAGATCGGCACCGGCGCAGAATGCCTTGTTTCCTGCCCCGGTCACGATGATCGCGCGGATGTCGTGATCGCTGTCTGCGTCGGCCAGTGCCCGGCCCAGCTCGTCCGCGACGGTCTTGTTGATGGCGTTGCGTGCCTCTGGTCGATTGATGGTCAGTATGAGCACGTGCCCGCGACGTTCCTCGAGTAGTGGCGTAGGCAGGCTTCCCGCATTCGGAGTGTGCTCAGTGCTCGGTGTTGTCATGCGTTGTCACTTCCTGTTGTGTGAGTTCGGGTTTCACGCGATGTATGCGTCACGGTTCGCTGGCGGTGGCACGTTCTCTTCGAGGACCCCGGCGGCGAGGAGTTCGTCTACCTGGTTGGGTGTCAGATTGAGCAACCGTTCGGCGATCGCGCGTGTCTGTTGGCCGAGTAGCGGAGCCGGACGTAGCTCTACATCGGGGATATTCGTGAAATGGCCAGGGGTGTTCTCACATGGCAACGGGCGGTCGACCAGAGGGTGTGACGCCACAGTGAATGCGCCTCTGTCGAGCAGGTGTTCGTCGTCGAGAAGATCAGCAACCCGCAGCATCATGCCTGCCGGGACACCAGCGCGCTGCAGTGCCACAGTGGCCTCGCGTGAAGTCCGGGATTTCGTCCATCGGGTGACGAGCCCGTCGATGATCGTGCGGTTGGCTACTCTGCGTTCGGCCCTGTCGAATCGGGGATCTCGGGCGAGTGCAGGACGGCCGAGACTCTCGACCAATCTTTTCCAGTCGGTGGAATCACGGATGTCGATGACGAGCCACTCGTCGTCGCCGGATGCGGGATATACACCGCGCGGAGCATCGGCGGCCCGCCCGTCCCGATAGCGAACTGCGCTACCGGGCAAGAGGAATTCCAACGCCAAGAGGTCGGCGCTCTGCGACAGGATCACCTCTGCCTGCGCGATGTCGACTTTCCCACCACGTCCGGTCCGTCGACGTCGGATCAGTAATGACACGACTCCGAGTGCTGTGACGCGAGCGGACGCGTGGTCGGGGTATGTAGTCGCCGTGTCCGAGAAGCCGTCCACCCCATCGTCGTACCGCCACAAGGCGCTCAATCCCGTTGCGGCTCGTACGAGAGGGCCGTATCCGAGCCGCCCACGCCACGGTCCCTCACGTCCGAAGGCGCTGGACTGGGCCACGACGATCCGCGGATTGACCCTTGCGAGCTCGGCATATGACAGTCCGAGCTTGTCCATCGTGCCAGGCTTGAAGTTCGACAGAATGACGTCGGACGTCGCGACCAACTGCTTCATCAATTGCCGACCCGCGGCCGAGCGAAGGTTGATTCCGATGCTCTGCTTGTTGCGGTGGCCGCGGGCCACCACGGGACTGACGAGATCGCCTGTGGTGGATTGCCTGCTGCCATCGGGAAACAGCGAACTTTCGATCTTGATGACCTCTGCGCCCATATCAGCGAGCAGTCGGCCGGCCTCACCTCCGGCAACGATTACCCCCAGGTCGAGTACGCGGATGCCTTCGAGCGGACGTCGCTGCCTCTTCGACATCGGAGATGGGAACTCATCGGTCTCCAGTTCGGCCAAGGCGGTGAGGATCTCGGTGTTGTGCTCGCCGTGACTGGGTGCGGGGGTACGAACCCCCATCCGCCGACCGTCGAACTCGATCAGGCCATTGGGAACACGCAGGACAGCCTCTGCGGTTTCGATATCAACGAAGGTGTCCCGTGCTCGGTAGTGCTCTGCTTCGAACACCTCGCCGACGTCGAGAAGCGCTGTGCAGGGCACGCCGAATTGCTGACCTTCGGCGACTACGGCGTCGCGAGTCTTCGGTGCGACGAAGTCGGAAATGATCGAATACAGCTGCGCTGCAATGGAATAACGCTCTTCTAGACGTGCCAGCGCAGGATCGGACAGTGCCGCCGGCCTACCCAGCCATTCGAATACACCACGCCATTGACGCGGACTCAGAATGCACAACCGGACATACCCGTCGGCGCACGCAAAGATGGGATAGCGGTGTCCGACATCCGGCCGGCCGCGTGATTCATCCGAGGGCGACATTCCACCCGCAGCCGAACCGGCCATCCCGTAGCCCGGGTCGATAATTTGAACGGTACTTTCAAGAACTGATATATCGACGTCGTCTCCCACGCCGGAGTGCAGACGGTTGTAGTACGCAAGGACTGCGGCCCATGCGGCCGTCAGTGCGGCAGACTCCGTTGCCATCGCCCCTGGAGGCAACAGCGGTTGACGGCCGGGAAACCCAGACCGCGACAGCAGGCCGCTCAGGGCATAGTGGACAGCATCCGTGCCGACCCAGGTCCGGTACGGTCCACTGCGCCCGAAGTCACTGATCGAGACGATCACAAGACTTGGAAAGCGATGTCGTAGAGACCCCAGGTGAACCCCCAGTTCCTCGAGCCTGGCGGTGCCCAGACCCTCGATGAGAATGTGGGCACTTTGCACGAGTCGCTGAAAGTGGTTCTGCCCCGCTGGGTGGGTCAGATCAAGTGCTACCCCGCGTTTGTTGAGATTGTGCGTTTCGAAGTAGATGCTCATCGCGCCGAACAAAGGTTGCTGGGTACGAGAGAGCGCGCCGGTAGCGGGCTCGACTCTGACAACGTCCGCACCCATGTCCGCGAGAAGCCGTGCCGCGGTCTCTCCGGAGCCGTCTGTGAGCTCGATGACTCTGACCTCGGACAAAGGCAGGGGATCGATCCCTGCGGATTGCTGCGTGGAAGTCATGAGTGAACTGTCGCAGCCGAATTTGGACTTGAACATCGCTGTTTACAACACGATCAGGTTCGCCAGAACGCATCGTGGTTCTGGCCCATTGACGACCACGATGACGGACTCCATGCTTTGATCGTGGATTTACCCCAATTGCGGTGCTTCGTCACAGTCGCCGAGGAACTGCACTTCGCCAGGGCCGCCGAACGACTGCACCTGACACCGTCGCCGGTCAGTCGCATGGTGAAGGACCTCGAACACAAACTGGGCGGCGCACTGTTTGTCCGGCGGCATCACGAGGTTCAGTTGACCGCGTTCGGTGAAGCCCTTGTGGTGCGGGTCCGAAAGATTCTGATGGACGTCGACGAACTGAACACGATCGCGGACACCTTCAAAGACGTTCCCCCGACCGTGCGAATCGGCGGAACACATCTGTCGCCGCCTGCGTTGGCCGACCGGTTCATCGAGGTGACCGAAGCTGCGGTACCCGATGCGTCGGTACTGTACCGCTCGGCGCGATCCGTTGATCTTCTTCCGCTCCTCGAGCGGGGCGAGCTTTCGGCAGCACTGGTTCACTTGCCACTGAACAGCCCAGCGCTGGACAGCATCGTGATCAGCCGTTACGAGCTAATGGTGGCGATGCGCGCAGATGACCCGCTTGCGCAGCGCGATGAACTCACCTTGGCGGATCTGGCGGAGCGCACGATCGTCCTGCGACCGGCCACCCCTCAGCCGTTGGCGCTGAACAGGCTTCATCAGCAGCTTGCCGAAGCCGGTATTCGCAACTTCCACCGGATGGACGAGAATGATCCAGCCATGCTCGCGAGCTACATTCGTCATAGCCGCGGACTCGCACTTACCTACGATCCCGCAACCGGTGGGGCAGCGAGCGTATTTGCAGATCCCGCCTTCAGCGTGATTCCACTGGCCAGCGGAGAACTCGAGTTCTCGTCAGGGATCGCGTGGAACATCGAAGCGGCCGGGGACGACCCCGTCATCGCTGCGATCGTCGACGCGATACGCACTGAGTGGTCGCACCTCTCGGCAACCTGGGAGTCCGAGTCGCTCAGCCATCGACCTTCCCGAGCGGTTACGTGACGTAATTCACACCGGAACCGATAGTGAGACGAAGGCGTTGCTCGAGGAGCTGGTTGCTCGGGTAATGATTACTGCCCCAGATCGGCTGGTCCCGGTCTTCCGAATTCCGGTGGACAAATACCGCTGACAGTGAGGATCTGCTGATCACAGTGCGCGAACCGCCCTTGGGGACGGTTCGCGCACCGAGACGTTTGGGGTGAGTGACGGGACTCGAACCCGCGACAGCCAGGATCACAACCTGGTGCTCTACCAACTGAACTACACTCACCATCGCCGGTGAATCACCGGCGCGGTCGATATTAGCGTGTCAACCCCTCGAGTCCCTAATCGGTTTCTGACGTCCCGTTATGCTCGGCCGTCTTGCCGCCACCGCTCAGTTCGTTCGCAACGGCGGTGATCTCTGCGGTCGACGGGCCGGGGGCGGCGACGAAGGCCGTGCGTCGGTAGTACCCGAGTTCGCGGATGGATTCCTTGATATCGGCCAGGGCGCGGTGGGTCAGGCCCTTCTCCGGCTGGCCGAAGTAGATACGTGGGTACCAGCGGCGGCACAGCTCCTTGATGGAACTCACATCGATCATCCGGTAGTGCAGATGCGCATCGAGTGCGGGCATATCGCGGGCGATGAAGCCGCGGTCGGTTGCGATGGAATTGCCGGCCAGTGGGACCGTGCCCGCGGTCGGGGCGTATTCGCGGACGTAGTCGAGTACCTGTTTTTCGGCATCGGCGAGGGTGACCGTGGAGCGGCGCACTTCCTCGGTCAGGCCCGAACGTGCGTGCATATCGGCGACCACCTGCGGCATGGCGGCCAGGGCCGCGTCGTCGGCATGGATGACGATGTCCACGCCCTCACCGAGAATATTGAGGTCGCTGTCGGTCACGAGCGCGGCCACTTCGATCAGCTTGTCGCTGTCGAGGCGCAGGCCGGTCATCTCACAATCCATCCACACCACGTATTTGTCGCTCACTGGACACACAGTAGCCGTTTGGTCGTGACCGACGGGGCTCACCCGGCTGCGTTGTCGCAGCGTAGGCCGTGTATCAAAAACGCCGAATTCGACACCACGTATTTGTCGGACACCCCGGCAACATAGCTGTATTTATCGGCGATGCCTTCGGCATCGCGTGTACGCGGCCCTCGGATGTCTCCCATCCGAGCGGCCGAGACTCGCCGACTGCGTCGCATGCGCTTCGGCCACTCGGATGCGAGACGGGCTGCGAACGGCGCATGCTCTATTTGCTCGAGGCCGGGTGCTGGTTGCGTACGAGTGCATGTCACCACTGGGTGAGCCGTCTCAGCGGGAGCAGCGGCGATAGAGTTTGCGGGAGATCGGCGTATGCGTTTTCGGCACGACAGCTAACACTGCGGACCAGACGGAGGACGCGCGATGACAACCCCTCAGGAGAAGGCGGCTGCAGCACGGAAGGCGGCCGAGGAGGCGGCGCGCGTGGCCGCGGAAGCCGCCGCCGCGGCCGAAGCCGCCGAACGCGAGTTGGCCGAGCAGGAGGCGGCGGCCGCGAGCGCGGATCCGAATGCGGCGAATGCGGTGGCGCAGGCCGAGGCCGCGCAATCCAAGGCAGCCGCGACGGCGGAGACCGCGGTCGCCAGCGCTGCCGCGGCGGAATCCGCGCAGTTGGCGGCGACCCAGACCGCGCAGGCCGCGGAACAGTCGGTGGCGCAGCAGATCGCTGCCGGATACGCGTTCGACGGAGCAGCACTGGAATTGGGCACAGTTGTCGTGGACGGTGCCGTGGATTCGACTGCGCGCGTGCGGATTCCGATGCGCACCATGAATCGGCACGGGCTGGTCGCCGGTGCGACCGGCACCGGTAAGACGAAAACACTGCAGGGCATCGCCGAACAGCTTTCGCGGGCCGGGGTTCCGGTGGTACTCGCCGATATCAAGGGCGACCTGTCGGGGCTCGCACAGCAGGGGCAAGCCGATGAAAAGCTCAGCGCCAGGGCCGCCGAGACCGGTGCGCCGGACTGGGGGCCGACCGGTTATCCGACCGAATTCGTCTCGCTCGGCACCGGTGGTGTCGGGGTGCCGATCCGCGCGACCATCACCGCATTCGGGCCGGTGCTGCTCAGTAAAGTGTTGGAGCTCAACGAAACTCAGGAGTCCACGCTCGGTCTGATTTTCCACTGGGCGGACAAGGCGGGTCTCGGTCTGCTGGATCTGAAGGATCTGCGCGCGGTCATCACCCACCTCACGAGTCCGGAGGGTAAGGAGGATCTCAAGGGCATAGGCGGGGTCTCGGCGGCCACCGCGGGGGTGATCCTGCGCGCGCTGGTGAATCTCGAGGCCGACGGTGGCGACACCTTCTTCGGTGAGCCCGAACTGGATCCGGCCGATCTGCTGCGCACCGCGGGTGGTCAGGGCGTGATCACGCTGTTCGAACTCGGTGCGCAGGCGGCGCGACCGGTGATGTTCTCGACCTTTCTGATGTGGGTGCTCGCCGATCTGTTCCAGACGCTGCCCGAGGTCGGTGATGTCGAAAAGCCGAAGCTGGTCTTCATTTTCGACGAGGCGCACCTGTTGTTCGCGGATGCCTCGAAGGCTTTCCTGGAGCAGGTGGAGCAGACGGTCAAGCTGATCCGGTCCAAGGGTGTCGGCGTATTCTTCTGCACCCAGCTGCCCACCGATATCCCGAATCCGGTGCTCTCCCAACTGGGTGCGCGCATCCAGCACGCGCTGCGTGCCTTCACGCCCGACGATCAGAAGGCCCTGTCCAAGACAGTGCGTACCTATCCGAAGACCGGCGTCTACGACCTGGAGCAGGCGCTCACCTCGCTGGGGACCGGGGAGGCGATCGTGACGGTGCTCTCGGAGAAGGGCGCGCCAACTCCCGTGGCGTGGACCAGGATTCAGCCGCCGCGCTCGCTGATGGATACCATCGGGGAGGATCAGATCAGGTCGCGGGCGCTGTCCAGCGCGCTGGCCGCCAAATACGGCCAGACCATCGATCGTGAGTCGGCCTATGAGATCATGGCCGCGAAAGCCGCTGCGGCACAACAGGAACCGGAGGCGGCTCCGGCTCCGGGGCGTTCGAAAGCCGCCCCCGAGGAGGAATCCGCCGCCGAGCGCATCATGAAGAATCCAGCGGTGAAGAGCTTCCTGCGCTCGGCCGCGACCGCTGCGGGCCGCGAGATCAGCCGCAGCATTTTCGGCACCCGCAAGCGCTGAGCGCGAGCACCGATGACGACGATCCCGGGCAGTGCCGGGCGGTGCTGGTCTGCGGATCAGGGAGACGGTGGACCTTCAATGGGCCCGCCGACCACGGCGCCGACGTCATCTTGTGCAGTTGGGGTCCGGCCGATGGACTCTGGTTCCAGCCGGATGATACGGCGCACACTCAGCTCGTGCCGGGGCCGCAGTGAGGATCAGGTAGCGCTGCGCAGCGAGCGCTCCACCATCGCGAAACCGTAGTCGAGCATTTCGGTTTCGTAGGCGTGGACCGCGTCGCGCAGTGAACCGGTCCGCTCGGTAATGCGGCGGCAGAGCAGGGCGGCGTCGCGTAGGGCTGTGCCCGCGCTGCTTCCGGCGGGGATCATGGTGTGGATGGCGTCGCCCATCAGTGTGACCGGCCCGGTTTCCCAGTGCGGCAACGGTTTTGCCGTCCGGATCGTGGTGTTGTGGACGGATTCCGGGTCGGCATGGCGCACTAGTGCGGCGAGATTCTCGGGCCAGTCGGCGATCAGTTCCATGGCGATTTTCTGTAGTTGCCGCTTGTCCATTGCGGACAGGTCGGCCGGAATCGTTGCGGTCGGTGCGGCGACCACCCACATCACGTAGTCATCGCCGTCGCCGGAGGCGAATTCGTGGGCGGCCAGCGACATGAACCGGCCGTCGGTACCGGCGATCACGCTGAATCCGTCCAGTGCGGCGTCGGGTGTCAGCGCGCGGATCTGGTCGGTCAGCGCTGTCTTGCCGTAGATCTCAGCTTGGCCGGTTTCGATTACCTCGGCGTTCGGCAGCCATTGGGCGCGGATGCGGGAATGGGTGCCGTCGGCGGCGACCAGCAGATCCGCATCGGTGACCGTGCCTTCGTCGAAGTAGGTCCGGACCCGGCCGTCGTCGAGCAGTTCGAAGCGCCGGAAGGATGCGCCGTGATGGACGTCGATGCCGGTGAGCAGGATCTCGCGCAGTGTGAGCCGGTCGACGGTCTGATGCCGTCCGTGCACATCCTCATCGGCCCTCGGCGGCACCAGCATCTCTCGAACCACGCGCAGTTGCGGGTCGAGGAACCGCACCCCCGTACCGCGCTTGCCTGCGGTGGCGAGGATTCGTTCGTAGCGGTCCGACGGCAGACAGCTGCGCAACGCGAGGTCGCCCTCCGGATCGAGGGAGATGCGAAAGCCCTGGCTGTGCTGACCCACGGCTTCGCGTTCGTAGAGCTCGACGGTGATTCCGGCTCGGTGCAGGCCCTGTGCGAGCAGGGGGCCTGCCAGCCCGGCTCCCACGATGACAATCTTCATGGTTCAAAACTATCTGAATTCAGACGATCTGTCATCGGATATAGTTTGCCCGTGGCGGATACTTCGGAGCAGCTCGGCGCCCAGATCGGTGGTCAGCTCTATCTGGCGCACCGCTATGCGCGTGCGGCGGCCAATCGTGCACTGCGGGAACAGCGGCTCGAACTGCGTCACCTCGGGGTGCTCGGCTGTCTGGCCGAGGTGGGGCCACTCAGTCAGCGCGCGTTGGTCGACCGGCTGCAGCTGGACAAGTCGTCGATGGTCTACATCATCGATGAGCTGGAGCGGCAGGGGCTGGCGGAGCGGCGCAAGGATGAGCGGGATCGTCGCAGCTATGCCGTGCACATCACGCCGAGCGGGCGGGAGCGGTTGACGGCTGCCAATCGCACCGCCGATGCGGCGGTGGTCGAATTGCTCGTGCCGTTCTCGGAGGCCGAACGCCGACAGTTGCACGAACTGCTCGGCCGGTTCATCGAGCACGCCGCCGGACAGGCCTGAGATCGGCCCGTCAGTTGCCGATATCGCGGGCGAGTAGATCGTCGGTGGTTTCGCGGCGGATCAGCTGGCGGGCGCGTCCGGCGCGTACCGCGATGACCGGTGGCCGACCGACGCTGTTGTAGGACGAGGCGAGGCTGTGGTGGTAGGCGCCGGTGCACGGCACCGCGAGCACCTCGCCGGGGCGCAGGTCGGCCGGGAGCCGGATATCGGTGGCCAGCACATCGCCCGCCTCGCAGTAGCGACCGGCCACCGTTGCGGTCATCTGTGGGCCGCAGGGATGCCGATTGGCAATGACCACTTCGTAATTCGCGCCGTACAGCGCGACGCGGGCGTTATCGCCCATGCCGCCGTCGACGGTGACGTAGGTCCGTCCGCCATCGATATGCTTGACCGACAGCACGCGATACAGCGTCACGCCTGCGCGCGCGACGATGGCGCGACCCGGCTCCAAGGCGATATTCGGGCGCGGGAAGTGGTTCCGCGCGCAGGCCGCGTCCAGGGCGTCGTCGATGATGTCGGCGAGTTCGGTCAGATTCATCTCGGCGTCCCCGCTGCGGTAGGCGACCGCATGTCCGCCGCCGAGGTCGAGATCGGTGAGTATGCGGCCGTGATCTGCACGGACCCTTGCCATTTCGGCGATCATCCGGCGCACGGCCTCGCCGTAGTGGTCCGGATCGTAGATCTGCGAACCGATGTGGCAGTGGAAGCCGATCAGCTCGAGGTTCGGCTGGCGCATAATGCGTTCGACCGCCTCGGCGGCCATATCGCTGCCGAGCGGGAAACCGAATTTCTGGTCCAGCACACCGGTTTTCACGGCCGGATGCCCGTGCACATCGATGCCGGGCGACAGTCGGAGCAGGACCTGTTGGGGTCGGGTGGCCAGTGCGGAAAGCAGGGTGATCTCGGTCATCGAATCGATCACGATCCGGCCGACACCGCTTTGCACGGCCGCTTCGAGTTCGTCGAAGGATTTGCCGTTGCCGTGCAACACGATTCGCTTCGGGTCGACACCGGCCGCGATGGCGATGGCGAGTTCACCAGCCGAACATACGTCGACCGAAAGTCCTTCCTGGGTAACCCATTCCGCGACCGCGCGGATCATCAGCGCCTTGCCCGCATAGATGATCTCGGCCTCCGGGAAGGCCTTCTTGTAGGCGCGGCAGCGAGTGCGGACCTCGTGCTCGTCGAGCACATAGGTGGCGGTGCCGTACTGGTCGGCGATATCGGCGAGAGCGACCCCGCCGAGGGTGATTCGGCCGTCGTCGTCGTAATGGGTGTCCTGCGGCCAGACCGCGGAGTCGAGGCGCGAAGGCATTCCCGACCGCAGCGACGGGAAGATCTCGAGCAGCGTCACGTGGTTCTCCTGGGTGCGCCCCCGCTTTCTCGGCATGCGGGGCCGATATCAGGACTACGCCGGTTCGTACTGATCATGGGCGATGCTGACGGATCCTTGACGCACCCGAAACATTTCCTGACGGGTTGCTGACCGGCACTCCAATGCGGCCCATGCTCGCGCTGACCTGGGCCGATTCCGGCGTCAGTGTTGGTGGATGGTTCGGCGACCTGCTGCCCGAAAGCCGCTGTTGGACGCGATGCGCACGGAATTGATCGCGGGATCGGCCACGGTGGATCCGACCGCCGTGGTGGCTCGCGCGGGGTGCCGACCGGTGGCGTGAATCACCATTTTCGGCTTCTACCGGTCAGCCGCCGAGCTTCTTGTAGAACGCACCGGCGACTGGGGCGGTGAGGGCGCGGGGGCCGTATTGGCCTGCGACGCTCATACCCTTGCTGATCAGGCCGGGGACTACCCGCATCTTGTTGCGGACCAGGGCGTCGATGGAGATCTTGGCCGTGTATTCGGAGGTGACCCACATGAAGTCGGGCACCATGCGGTCGACGATGGAGGCGTCGGCAAGATCGGGGGTTTCGGTGCGGACCGGACCCGGAGCGAGCAGGGTGACGTGCACGCCGGAGCCCTTCAATTCGCCGCGCAGCGATTCGGAGAAGGTATTGGCGAACGCTTTGCTCGCCGCATAGGTGGCATTGTTCGGAATCGGCATATTGCCCGCCGCCGAACCGCTGATCAGGATGCCGCCACCACCCCTGGCAATCATGCCGGGCAGTACGGCCAAGGTGAGGTCGTGCACCGCAACGGCATTGAGCTCCATCTGGGCCCGCTCATACGCGGGATCCAATTCGGCGACCGCGCCGAAGGTCGCGATACCGGCGTTATTGCACAGGATCGCAATATCGCGAGCCGCCAACTCCTCGACCAGCGCCCCGCGCGCCGTTCGATCGGCCAGATCGACCGCCCGCACCTCCGCGGTGATCCCATGCGCCAACGTCAACCGCTGCGCAAGCTCGGTCAGCACCTCCCCGCGCCGCGCAACCAGGATCAACGAATACCCGCGAGCAGCAAGCTCAGCAGCAAGCGCCGTCCCGATACCAGAAGAGGCACCAGTAACAACTGCACGATTCTCAGAGGTAGCAGAGGGCAAACTCACGAGAGGAGCCTAGGCGATACATGCGGCCCAGCCTCGATGACATCCCGCCTCGCCGCGTCCCCCAGCCGGTTTGGCTCGAGAATGCAACCTTGGCGGGGCGTTCTCGACATTTGCCGCCACCAACATATGGTGATCAACGGTTCAGGCCGCACCGAAGGGTGGGCGGACTCGGGTCGAGGGCGCACGTACTCGTGGCTGGGTCGGCACCTCTGTCTGGTCCGACTAGATGCATCGACACAGCCGAGGGGAGCGGCGCGCCTTCGCCCGCGCCGCGCACGGAATCGCGGTGACGAAACGTGCGCGGTCCAGGCGGGGCCGCGGCGAGTGGCGTCGCTACAGGCGGGCTGCCAGGCGGGTGCCTTGGTCGATCGCGCGTTTGGCGTCCAATTCGGCGGCTATGTCGGCGCCGCCGATGAGGTGGACGCCAGCGCCGGCGGCGCGGAGGGGTTCTTCGAGTTCGCGTACGGATTCCTGGCCTGCGCAGATGATGACGTTGTCGACCGGGATCAGTTGGGGGCGTTGGCGTTTCTCGCCGAAGCTGATGTGCAGGCCGTTGTCGTCGATGCGTTCGTAGTTGACGCCGCCTACGTGCTCGACGCCTTTTGCCGCGAGCGCCGCGCGGTGCACCCAGCCGGAGGTCTTGCCGAGATCTTTACCGAACGGAGTCGACTTGCGTTGCAGCAGAACGACTTCGCGGGCGGCTGGTGCCGGTTTGGGTTTGGTGAGCTGGCCGCGGGCCTGTTCGTCGGCGGAGTCGACGCCCCACTCTTCCTTCCACTCGTCGAGTTTGAGGGTGGGATGTCCTTCGACGGTGAGGAATTCGGCGACGTCGTAGCCGATGCCGCCCGCACCGATGACGGCGACGCGTTTGCCGACGGGCCGCTCCGCACGGACCAGTTCGGCGTAGGACAACACCATCGGGTGGTCGATGCCGGGGATATTCGGAATGCGCGGGCGCACACCGGTGGCCAGCACAATCTCGTCGTAGCGGGCCTCGAGCAGCTCCACCGCGGTGACCCGCTTGTTCAAGTGCACGGTCACGCCGGTTACCTCCAGCATTCTGGTGTAGTAGCGGATCGACTCGTTGAACTCTTCCTTGCCCGGAATGCGGCGAGCGATATCGAACTGCCCGCCGATCTTGTCGTCGGCCTCGAAAAGGTCCACCCGGTGCCCGCGTTCGGCGAGATTGACTGCCGCCGACAGTCCGGCCGGGCCTGCGCCGACGACCGCGATGCGCTTGGTGCGCCGAGTCGGGAGCAGCTTCAGCTCGGTTTCGTGACCCGCCCGTGGGTTCAGCAGGCAGGACACGGTCTTGTGCTGGAACGCATGGTCCAGGCAGGCCTGGTTGCAGGCGATGCAGGTGTTGATCTCGTCGACCCGGTTGGCGGCAGCCTTGTTCACCCATTCCGGATCGGTGAGGAACGGCCGGGCCAGCGAAACCAGTTGCGCGTCACCGCGAGTGAGGATCTCCTCGGCGATCTCGGGCATATTGATCCGGTTGGACGCGCAGACCGGAATGTTCACCTGCTCGGTGATCTTCGCGGTGAATTCGACGAATGCCGCCCGTGGCACGGAGGTGACGATGGTCGGCACCCGCGCCTCGTGCCAGCCGATATCGGTATTCAGAATGCTTGCGCCCGCCGCTTCGAGTTCCTTTGCCAGCGCGATGATTTCGTCGAAGGTCTGCCCGTTCTCGACCAATTCGGCCATCGACAAACGGAATACGATGATGAAGTCGGGCCCGACCGCCGCGCGGGTGCGGCGCACGATCTCCACCGCGAGCCTGCGCCGGTTCTCCGGCGAGCCGCCCCACTTGTCGGTGCGCTTATTCGTGCGCGGTGCGAGGAACTGGTTGATGAAATAGCCTTCACCGCCCATGATTTCGCAACCGTCGTAGCCTGCGAACTGGGCGAGCTTCGCACAGCGGGCGTAGTCGTCGATGGTCTGCTCGACCCCGCGCGCGGAGAGCTTGCGCGGCCGAAAGGGATTGATCGGAGCCTTGATCGAGGATGCCGAAACACTGCCCGGCATATAGGAATAGCGGCCCGCGTGCAGGATCTGGATGGCGATCTTGCCACCCGCTTCGTGCACGGCCTTGGTGATCACCCGGTGCCGGTAGGCTTCGGACTTATTGGTGAGTTTGGCGCCGAACGGCAGCAGCCAGCCGGTGCGGTTCGGGGCGTAGCCGCCGGTGATGATGAGACCGACACCGCCGCGGGCGCGCTCGGCGAAATAGGCGGCGAGCCGGTTGGTGTCCCATGCGCGATCCTCCAGGCCGGTATGCATCGACCCCATGATCACGCGATTGCGCAGCGTGGTGAAGCCGAGATCGAGGGGCTCGAAAAGACGGGGGAACGAACTCATCGCTGAGTCTCACCTTTCTTCGGGTCCGCGTGCGGGGCTGTTGCACGTGGTTGCAGGGCTTGCAGTACTTCGTCGCACCATTCGACTGATCCGGACTCGAAGCGGATGCCCGCGCGCAGCACGAGGTACTGGTGCAGTGGGGTACCGGAGAGCTGATCGGGAGTAGGGAAGTCGCGTTTCTCGATGAGCCGGAACAGCTCGAGGCGCTGATTGTGCTGCTCGCGATGGCGGACGACCTCGTCGCAGAGCGCGCCGATATCGCCGTGCGCGGCGGCGCGAATCTTCACCCCGAGCTCGTTGCGCGGCATCGAGGTATCGGTCGGTGCGGCGATCCAGCGCGCCAGCTCTGCCCGGCCCGCCTCGTTCACCGAGTAGACCTTCTTATCCGGCCTGCCCTCCTGGGTCACCGCCGCACTGGTGAGCCAGCCGGACTCCTCCATGCGCTTGAGCACGCGATAGATCTGCTGATGGGTGGCGCGCCAGAAGAAGCCGATGGACTTGTCGAAGCGGCGCGCCAGCTCATAACCCGAACCGGCGCGCTCGGTCAGCGATACCAGCAGCGCATGTTCGAGTGCCATGGCGCCAGGTTATCGTTACACCCGGTACTATGCAACTGAGTGCATAGTCGCCACGGTATCGAGTGTTGGCCCGCCCGACGGTGGAATCCGCACTAGGCTGCGCCCATGAGTGCCGCATCGCGCAGCGGATTCGATGAGGGTGGTGGCCGGGTGACCGATGAGCCGGAGGTGGATGCGCTGGCGACTGTCGGGCAGGCGGCCGGGCGCGGGCAAGTGGTGGCGTGGGGGTTGTGGGACTGGGGATCCTCGGCATTCAATGCCGTGATCTTGACCTTCGTATTCTCGGTGTACCTCACCGATAAGGTCGGGGACGATCTGCCGGGCGGGGTGTCACCGAGCGCATGGCTCGGCTGGGCCCTCGGCATCGCGGGTTTCGTGGTCGCACTCACCGCGCCGATCAGCGGCCAGCGCTTCGACGCGAACGCGAAACGTAAACGCTCACTTGGCGTATTGACCGCGCTGACCATTCTGACGATGACATTGATGTTCTTCGTCCACGACGACTACCACCACTTCTGGTTCGGCTTGGTCCTGCTCGGCTTCGGTTCCGCATTCATCGAATTGGCGGGCGTGCCCTACAACGCCATGCTGCGCCAGGTCTCCACCCCGGCCGATGTCGGGCGGGTGTCCGGATTCGGCTGGGCCATGGGCTATTTCGGCGGCATCTTCATCCTGCTGATCAGCTACTTCGGCTTCATCTCCGGCCACGGTGACAACCGTGGCCTGCTCGGCGTGCCCATCGATGACGGTACGAATATCCGATTGGTCGCGATGCTGGCCGCGGTGTGGTTCGCCGCCTTCGCACTGCCGGTGCTGTTCGCCGTGCCCGAATTACCGCCCACCAGTGCCGATCCCGGTGCGGCCAAGGCCGGATTCTTCGGCTCGTACCGGGTGCTGTGGCGGGATCTGCGCGAGCTGTGGGCGGTGGATCGACGCACCGTCGGGTTCCTGATCGCCAGCGCGATCTTCCGCGACGGTCTGGCCGGGGTATTCACCTTCGGTGCGATCCTGGCCGTGCGGGTCTACGGCATCGCCGACTCCGACGTGCTGCTGTTCGGCATTGCCGCGAATGTTGTTGCCGCACTCGGCGCGGTGACCGCAGGCCGGTTCGATGATCGCCTCGGCCCGAAAATCGTGATTGTGATATCGCTGGTCGCCATGGTGATCTGTGGCACCGCGCTGTTGATCGTGTCCGGTCCGGTCATGTTCTGGATCTTCGGCCTACTGCTCACCATCTTCGTCGGCCCCGCCCAATCCGCCGCCCGCTCCTTCCTCACCCGCCTGGCCCCACCCGGCCGCGAAGGCCAGATGTTCGGCCTCTACACCACCACCGGTCGCGCCGTATCCTTCCTCGCCCCAGTGCTTTTCGGCTTCTTCGTCTGGGCCTTCGATGCCGACCGTGCGGGTATTGTCGGCATTCTGGTAGTCCTCGCCGTCGGTTTGGTGGCGTTGCTCCCGGTTCGCAAGCCGGATCGCGCGGTTGAGCCCGCCGAGTGAGGCCGTGCCGCGAGATCGGTTGTCTAGCATTGGATTGTGGCTGTTTCGTATGTGGTGACCGGCGGTGGCCGGGGGATCGGGCGGGCGATCGTGCAAAGCCTGCTCGGCACCGAGAACACGGTCGTGGCTATCGAGCGTGACGCGGCGGCGCTGGCATGGGCGGGCGACCGGGTGCTCGCCGTGATCGGCGACGCATCGTCGGTCGAGACCGCAGAGCGCGCCGCGGATCTCGCGCAGGCGGTAGGCCCGCTGGTGGGATGGGTGAACAACGCGGCGATTTTCCGGGATGCCGCGGTGCATACCGCGCCCGCGCCGCAGGTGCTCGAGCTGATCAATGCCAACCTGGCACCCGCCGTCATCGGCTGCACGACAGCGGTGCGCCGGTTCCTCGCGGCGGGAGCTAGGGGCGCGATCGTGAATGTCACTTCGCACCAAGCACAGCGGGCGGTGCCGGGTGCACTGCCCTACAGCACGGCGAAGGCGGCGATCGAAGGGCTGACCCGGGCCATCGCGGTCGAGTACGGGCGCAACGACATTCGGTGCAACGCGGTCGCTCCGGGCTCGGTGGATACCGAAAGGTATGCCGAATTCCTTGCCGGACTGACGCCTTCGGCATCGGCGAAGGTAGAGCGGGAAATGGCTGCGCTGCATCCGATCGGGCGGGTGGCCACGACCGGGGAAGTCGCGGCAGCGGTTGCCTTTCTCTTATCGGCGGATGCGAGCTTCATCAACGGGGCGGTGGTCCCGGTGGACGGTGGCCGCTCGGTGCTCGCACTCGATCCGGAAGCCGGCTAGCGCTCCTTGGCGGGCCACCAGGCGGCCATGCCGAGTGCGATGAGACGGACCTGGCGGATGGTGCGGTCGATGATCGCGGGTTGGTCGCGCGGGGTGGCGGCGACGTAGTCGGCAATGCAGTCGGCGACCGTCGAGACGATCAGATCGGCGGCCAATTCGAGGTCGTCGTGGGACCAGGAGTCCAGGTCCGGAATGCGGGACAGGTCGACGACCAGTTCGCGGACGATCAATTGCAGTTCGAGTGCGATGGCGTGTTGCAGGGCGGCCGAGCCGCCCCGGCGTTCGCGGGTGATGAAACCGAAGAGTTCGCGCTTGGTGGCGACCTGATCAAAAACAAACCGCACGGTCTCCGAGAGTCGGGCGTCGGGCGTGCGGCGCAGTTGACGCAGGGCCAGGCGCAGCGCTCGGACGCCCTCGTCGACCAAGGCCGCGCCGAGATCGTCGAGTGAGGCGAAATGCCGATAGAACGCGGTCGGCACAATGCCCGCGGAGCGGGCGATCTCCCGCAGGCTCAGCGCGCCGAAGCCACGCTCGGCGGCCAGCGTGAGCGTGCCGTCGAGCAGGGCCTGCCTGGTGCGCTCCTTGCGCTCGCCCCGGGTAGCTGCGGTCTCGGTCATCGCAGTGAGCATACAGCCGTTCACCATTCGTCTATTCCTAGGATGTAGTTCGGGTCACATCAGTTCCTGGTTGACACTGGACCCGGTCCATCGGTCACACTAGTTGAGTGTACAGGCGTGCACTGAAATCTTCGCCGATGAGGGTTCAGGAGCACGCCGCGGCCCGAAAGCAGAGGCAACCGCATGGTGGGACTCATCGACCTGGTGCAAACCCTGACCACACCGCACCCGCTCGACCGCTACCTGGAACTCGTCCGCCCCACGCTGACGGTTCGGGAGTTGCGGGCGGAGATCACCCACGTCCGCCGCTCGGTGCCGGGTTCGGTGACGCTGACGCTGCGCCCCACCTGGCAGTGGCGCGGCCACGTCGCGGGGCAATATGTGCAGATCGGCGTCGTGATCGACGGCATCCGGCACATCAGGTGCTACTCACCGGTCAATCCGGCGGGTCAGCGCGACCGGCACCTGCAACTGACGGTCAAGGCGCATCCGGACGGCCTGGTATCGCAATACCTCTACCGCAACGCCGTACCCGGCATGGTGGTCAGCTTGGAACCGGCCGCCGGTGTCTTCCAACTGCCCGAACCGCGCCCCGAGCGGGTGCTGCTGATCAGCGGCGGCAGCGGCATCACCCCGGTGCTGTCCATGCTGCGCACGCTGGCGGATGAGGGCTATCCGGGCGAACTCGCCTTCCTGCACTATGCGAAATCACCGGAGACGGTGCCGCATCGGGCGGAACTGGAGGCGATTGCGCAGACGCACAAGAACTTCCGCATCGAACTGCGCTATCCCAGCGACGGCTCCGGTCATTTCGACTACGACCAACTCGAATCTGTCGCACCCTGGTTCGCCGACGGCGAGACCTACGTCTGCGGGCCCCAGGGCCTGATGGACGCGGTGCGCAAGATCTTCGAGGCAGAGCGGTTGGACGCGCGGCTGCACACCGAGGAATTCACCCTGTCCAGCACCCCCGTCGACGCCGACGAGGCCTTCGGCACGGTCAGCTTCTCGGCCAGCGGACGCAGCGCCGAGAACAACGGTGCGGTCCTGCTGGAGCAGGCCGAGGCCGTCGGGCTGACACCGGAGTACGGCTGCCGGATGGGTATCTGCTTCTCCTGCACCGCAGTTCGGCGCAGCGGCTGCACCCGCAATGTGCGCACCGGCGAAACCGACAGCGATCCGGATCAGCCCATCCAGCTCTGCATCAATGCGCCCGTCGGCGACGTCGACATCGATATCTGACAAAGCAAGGGGACCACAGCAATGACGATTCTGACCGAAACGAAAGATGGCCCGCTGGTATTGAGCCCGGACCAGGTCGAGGAACTCGGCCGGGCCCTCGACGACCTGCGCGCCCGCGTCGTCGCCGATCTCGGCGATGCCGACCGCGAATACATCTACTCGATCATCAAGGCGCAGCGCGGTTTCGAGGTCGCCGGGCGCGGCCTGATGTATCTCGGCTTCCTGCCGCCGTTCTGGCTGGCCGCGGTGGCCGCGCTGAGTGTGTCGAAGATCCTGGACAATATGGAGATCGGCCACAATGTCATGCACGGCCAGTACGACTGGATGCGCGAGCGCGGCCTGAATTCCCGCGAGTTCGAATGGGATACGGTCTGCCCGGCGGACCAGTGGAAGCATTCGCACAACTACATGCACCACACCTTCACCAATATCCACGGCATGGACCGCGACATCGGCTACGGCATCCTGCGCATGGACGAGGGGCAGCAGTGGAATCCGCTGCGACTCGGCCAGCCGCTCTACGCCTTCGCGCTGATGGTGCTGTTCGAATGGGGCGTGATGGGCCATGACCTGGAGGTGGAGAACATCATCCGGGGCAGGAAGAGTTGGTCGGACATCAAACGATTGCTGAAGGGCCAGTGGCGCAAGGCCGGTCGGCAGGTGCTCAAGGACTACCTCGTCTTCCCGGCACTGACCGGTCCGCTGTTCGTCAGCACCCTCGCCGGAAATACCGCCGCCAATCTGGTGCGCAACCTCTGGGCCTTCTCCATCATTTTCTGCGGCCACTTCCCCACGGGCGTACAGACGTTCACCGAAGAGGAGACCGCCGAGGAGACTCGCGGTGAGTGGTACGTCCGGCAGATGCTCGGCTCGGCCAACATCACCGGCAGCAAGCTGTTCCACATCATGTCCGGGAATTTGTCGCATCAGATCGAGCACCACCTCTTCCCGGATCTGCCCGCGAACCGCTATCCGCAGATCGCGCCGGAGGTTCGGGAACTGTGCGAGAAGTATGGATTGCCGTACAACACCGGTTCGCTCGGTAAGCAAGTCGGATCGGTCTGGCTGAAGATTTTCAAGCTGGCACTGCCGCCGTTCTTGGTCGGGAAGGAGTCCACGCCCGGTGTTATCGTGATGCGACAGCGGAACACAACCGAAGTGGGCGTGTGAATGATCGGGAAATTCGAAAGTAACAAGGATCTAATTCAAGAATTGACTTCCTCTGGTGCGCGACATGTCGGAAATATTGCGAACATCATCACCGGCACTGTCGCGGAAGTCACCCGGGAGATCGGTGAATGGATCACCGACGCCATCGAGATGAACGAGGCCGCGGCCGCCGCGCGCAAGGATGCCGCGGCGCAGCACGGGAACGATCTCGTCGACGAGG
The DNA here is from genome assembly GCF_044465765.1 of Nocardia sp. NPDC049526. Lineage (NCBI taxonomy): Bacteria > Bacillati > Actinomycetota > Actinomycetes > Mycobacteriales > Nocardiaceae > Nocardia > Nocardia sp. NPDC049526. The sequence continues at coordinate 373,841 of NZ_JBITMA010000003.1, forward strand.
CCGATGTGTCCTATGACGCGGAGGTCGAGCCGAGCGCGCCGTACGTCGAGGCAGAGGTGGTCGAGCCGGAGGTGGAAAACCCCCGGTGATCACCACACCGGCAGCCTGCGCCGGTGCTCGGTCACATCGGTGATCAGGTCCTTGTACCCGTCGGCCAGTTCGGCCAATCGGCTCCACTGCAGCTGGGCGTCATCGTCCAGCTGCAGTGGATGCGGCGGCCCGGCCGGTGCCGATATACCCAATGCATGTTGTGCCGCAACCCATTTCGCCGCCATTCGATCGATGACTGCGCCCAGCGTCTCGGTGTGCAGCGAGGCGCCGGCGCGGTGCTCCACATTGCCGGCGACCCAATTGTCGATCTGGCCGACCAGTTCGGTTCGGTGTGTGTCGAGGTCGTCGACGAGTTGCAGGCACCGTGCCACGCGGCCGCTCGGCGCGTCCGGCGCATGCGCCGCCTGCAGGGCATTGCGCCTGCGTTCATGACATTCGACCAGTGCGCGTCCCGCGGCCAGGACAGGGTGCCGGTGTTGATTCGGATCGTGGGGTTCGCGAAATGCGCGCAGTAGCGCCGAGGGCGATGGCAGCTCTTCGGCTTCGATACGACCTGCTGCGTATTCGGTGGTCATGATGCACGCCCCTGCGGTGGCGATGGGTGTGTATTTGGATGCGCCAGGGCCGAGGAGGATTTCGGGGAGGGGCACCCCTCGGCTCCGGCGCAGCCCCGCACCCGGATCGCCTCCACACAGTCCACCAGCACGGCCAAGAAACCGGGAAATCCGCGACGATGCGATGAGGAAGACGGCCCGAGGAAATCGGGACCTTTTCAGGAAAGCGCGATAGTCGAATCGGCGCAATAGAATGGTGTAGAAACAGATGAGCTGCCGGGAAATCGTTATGATCCGTTACGGATCGGTCACATAACCGCCGACTTTCCTACCTTAGTGAAATCGCTGAGCGCATGGGCAGCAACCACTTCCGGCGAGGCGCGCGCACGACACTGTTCGATCGACTAGCCTCGGTGTTTGTGCCCGCCTATGTGTCTTCGCCCGAGTTGACGTTCGGGTTCATGTTCGCGCTGGAAGATCCGGAGCGAATCGCCGAGGTCGTGCGCACGCTCATCCTCCGCAAGACGGTGTCGGTGTTTCGACTCGCGCGCCTGTCCGACGACGACGGACCGCCCGAACGCTATGTCGTGAACTGGGCGGTGATTCCGCAGATCTCGATCACCACCAGCGCCCCCGACCCGGATGAGCTGGAGGCCGGGCAGATCATGCTGGTGAACGCCTTCCTCGGTGAGGAGGGCGAGGTCAGTCTGTACTCGGCCCAGGGGCAGGCGCCGAGCTGAGGCCTGCGGCAGGGTCGTTGCGGCACTGCGCGATTCGCCACGACGGTGGCCACCTTTTCGTTGGCGAGTCGGTATCGGAACGTGGTCTGACCGAAGGTCCGATACGGGACAATCGGGACATTCCACTCGTTGTCGAGGCATCGAAGCACCTGGAAGGAGCATCGATCATGGAGCCCGAGAACACCGTCGCCGTCGCTACCGCGGCCAATCCGGTTCGTGTCCGAGGAGATCTCGATCCCGCGCTATCGCGCTGGATGTGGCTGGTCAAATGGATCCTGGCCATCCCGCACGCCATCATTCTGGTATTCCTGTACATCGCGTACGTGGTCGTCTCGGTGGTCGCATTCTTCGCGATCCTGATCACCGGTAACTATCCGCGCGCACTGTTCGACTTCAATGTCGGCGTCATGCGGTGGGGTTGGCGGGTCGGCTTCTACGCCTACTCCGTGCTCGGCACCGATAGGTATCCGCCGTTCAGCCTGCAGTCGGATCCGGATTATCCGGCAGATCTGGAAATCGACTATCCCGAGCAGTTGAGTCGTGGTCTGGTGCTGGTGAAATGGTGGCTGCTGGCCATCCCGCACTATCTGATCGTCGGTGCGATATTCAGCGCGGGTATGGGCGGCAAGTACGGCTGGGGCGGATTCACGCTGGCCAATGTGCTGGTGCTGGTCGCAGTGGTGGCACTGCTGTTCACGGCGGTATATCCGAAGGCGGTGTTCGATTTCCTGCTCGGCCTGCACCGGTGGTCCATCCGAGTAGGCGCCTACGCCTCGCTGATGCGTGACGAATACCCGCCGTTCCGACTCGACCAGGGCGCTCGCGAACCCGAAAACAACTGAATATCAACCGATTCGGGAGCCGGACAGCGGTGTCGGGTCACCAGGCGGATTCATAGATCCGCCGGACCACGTCCTCGATGTCCGGCTCCTCTATGGACAGGTCGCGCACCTCGGCTCGATCGGAGACCGCGGCGAGAACCTGTGCGGCGGTGGTCGATTCGGCATCGAAGGCCAACCGCTGGCGCATGCCCCCGCCCTCGCTGGTCAACAGTTCGGCACTCGGCAGATCGTCGAGATTGCGGGTCGGTTCGGCCAGATCGACGACGAGCACCCGCCGGGCGCCCACCCGCACCGCCAGGCCGGTCAGTGAACCGTCGTACACCAGACTGCCGCGGTCGACGACGAGCACCCGGTCACAGAGCCGCTCGATATCGCCCATATCGTGCGTAGTGAGCAACAGCGTGGTGCCGCGCTCGGTGCGTTCAGCGCGTAGGAACTCACGTAGTCGCTGTTTCGACAGCACGTCGAGGCCGATGGTCGGTTCGTCGAGAATGATCAATTCGGGGGAGTGCAGCAGCGCCGCGGCGACCTCGGCCCGCATGCGCTGGCCGAGCGAGAGCTGGCGCACCGGAGTGTCGAGTGTCTCGGCCATCTCCAGTTGTTCGACCAACTCGTAGGTACGTTTTTGCGCGATATCGGATTCCAGCCGGTGGATCGCGGCTAGAATCGAAAACGATTCGCGCAGTGGAAGATCCCACCACAGCTGGGAGCGCTGCCCGAAAACCACCCCGATCCGGGCGGCGAGTTGGCGCCGCTGCCGCACCGGATCCAGGCCGCAGGTGCGCACGGTGCCCGAGGTGGGGACCAGGATGCCGGTCAGCATTTTGATGGTGGTCGACTTGCCCGCCCCGTTCGCGCCGATATAGCCCACCGCCGAGCCGCGTTCGATGCTGAACGTCATCCGGTCCACCGCGGTGAGCGTTTCGCGGCTGCGTCGCCAGCGCTGCCCGTTCCTCCGATACAGAATGAATTGCCTTGTCAGGTTCTCGATCTCGATGATCGAGTTCGATAACTCGCTGTCCGCCACGCTTATCCGCCGCCTCCCTGATAGTGCCGAGTGCCTAGTCGCCACAATCCCAACGCGAGCAGCCACACCCACAGCGCCGCCAACGGTGCGCACCAGGCCAGCCAGGGCGGCAGCAGTGGTGGGCCGGGTAGGTGCAGCAGTGCGATGGTCGGTAGATACGCCGTGAAGGCGACCGGAATGGCGAAGCCGAATACCAGCTTCAGCGATGTCGGAAACACCGAAGCCGGTTGCATGGCGGCGAAGGAGCCGCCGTAGGTGAAGCTGTTGGTCAGTTCCGCACCGTCGATCAGGTAGAACTGCGCGCCGGCGGCGCAGACGAACAGGCCGCCGAACAGGGCGATGCCGCTGAGCAGGGTCGTCACCAGCAGTGCGAGAGTTTGCGGACCCCAATCGAGATCATTGCGAACGAGGCCGAGTCCGAGCACGATGATCGCCACCGAGGCGCGGGCGAATCGGCGCAGCGAGATGTCACTAGTGATGAGCTGCAACAGGAGTGGCTGGGGTCGTAGATGATAGGCGTCGAGCACTCCGAGCCGGATGAGTGTCGGCAGTGAATCCAGGTGCCCGAACAGCACTTGGGCCAGTGCGAATCCGGAATTGCTCAGGCCGAACAGCAGGAGTGCGCCGTCCAGATCGAGCCCGCCGAGCATCCGGACATTGCGGTAGATGACCCACACCTCGGCGAATTCGACGATGCCGATCAGGAAGGCGCTGAATACCTCACTGGCGAAGGACAAGCGGTATGCGCGCTGGGCTTGCATCCGCGACCGCAGCACCGCCACGTAGGGGGTGAACCAGGTACCGGCCGGCACGAGCGTATACGGGGGCTCAGCCACCCTGCACCTCCAGCCTGCGGCGCCCGGCCACCAGCAGCGCCCGGCCCACCGCACCGACCGCGAGTACCCAGACCACCTGTGCGGCAACGACCGTCACGGCATCCATCCCGGTGACCCGACCCGACAGGATGTCGATCGGCGACTGCAAGATCGACGGGAACGGAGTGGCATGCGCGACGGCGCGCAGCCATGCCGGGAACATGTGGACCGGCACGAACAGCCCGGCCAGAAACGTGCCGCAAATCTGGTATAGCACTCGGAGCCCGCGGGTTTCCACTACCCAGAATCCGATCAATCCGACGGCGAAAAGGCATAGAAATGACAACGCTACGGCCAGCACCACGCTGACCAGCCCGAGTATGTAGGGCCCCGCTGTGCCGGGCATGGCGAGCCCGAAAGTGAGCACCCCGACCAGTACGCTCGGCACCCCGCGCGGCAGGATCGTGCACGACGCGCGACCGAGATCGATGGCGAGATAACTGAATTGGACATCGACCGGACGCAAGAAGTCGATTGCGATATCGCCGTTTTTGACCCGATCCACCAATTCCAGTGGTGGTCCCATGAATTGGGTCGCGCCCAGCAGGGCCTGGGACAGCCAGACGTAGGCGCCGATCGATCCCGCGTCGTAACCGCTGAAGCCGCCGGATGCGCGCACCGCGGCCATCATCACCGCCGCGCGCACGAATCCGAAGACGCAGTTGGTGAACAGGCCGGCGAACATCGCGAGTTTGTACTGGGATTGGCGCCGGAAACCGGCTCGGACGAGGTAGAGGTACAGCCGCGCGGTCCGGAGTACGTGCAGTGCGGCTAGCTGCGATCTGTTGCCCTCCACACTGCCGCGCACAAACGGTTAACTCTACGGTGCGTCGGGGGACGCGCGGTAGGTAAGCGCGCGATTTTTGGAAAAGTGCGACAAACCCGCTGCACCAATGTTAGAAACACAGTCACTTCAGATTTGCCCCGTGGGCGCTCGCGCACGACAGGAAGGATCGTCGATGACTGTCGCCGCTAGCGACTACTCGCAGGTCGCTCGAAACAGCACTGCGTTGACCGTTTTCGAGACGCTCGAGTCGAATGTGCGCGGGTACTGTCGGGCCTGGCCGACCGTCTTCGACACCGGCAGCGGCGCCTGGCTGCGCGACGAGAACGGCAAGGACTACCTCGACTTCTTCGCGGGGGCGGGCGCACTCAACTACGGCCACAACAATCCGGTGCTGAAGCGGGCGCTGCTGGACTACATCGTCGGCGACGGGATCACGCACAGCCTCGACATGTCGACCGTCGCCAAGCGACGGCTGCTGGAGGCCTTGCGCGACACGATCTTCGAGCCCCGCGGACTGGACTACAAGGTGCAATTTACCGGTCCGACCGGCGCGAACGCGGTCGAGGCGGCGTTGAAGCTGGCGCGCAAGGTCACCGGACGCCAGACCGTTCTCACCTTCACCAACGCCTTCCATGGGATGTCACTCGGCGCGTTATCGGTGACCGGCAATGCCGCCAAGCGCGCGGCTGCCGGTGTGCCACTGCCGCATGCGATGCCCATGCCCTATGACGGCTTCCTCGATGCATCCGACGACCTGCGCTGGATGCGGCGGGCCCTGGACGACTCGTCCTCGGGGTTGGACAAGCCCGCCGCGGTGATCGTGGAGACGGTGCAGGGCGAGGGCGGAGTGAATGTCGCACGCTCGCAATGGCTGCGGCAGCTGGCCGAATTGTGCCGAGCGCGCGGAATTCTGCTCATCGTCGACGATGTGCAGATGGGTTGCGGACGGACCGGTGGGTTTTTCTCGTTCGAGTTCGCGGGCATCACTCCCGACATCGTGACACTGTCGAAATCCATCGGCGGGTACGGGTTGCCCATGGCGCTGGTGCTTTTCAATCCCGAACTCGATCAGTGGGCGCCCGGTGAGCACAACGGCACCTTCCGCGGCAACAACGCGGCGTTCGTCACCGCGCGGGTTGCGCTCGAGCACTACTGGTCCGATAGCGCGCTGGAGATTTCGACGGTGGCCAAAGGGGAGCGCACGGCACGCGCACTCGCCGAAATCGCGGCGGCGTTTCCCGGTGTCTCGACGCGCGGGCGCGGGCTGGTGCAGGGCATCGTGTTCGAGGAAGCGTCGCGCGCGGGCAAGGTGTGCCAACTAGCCTTCGAGCGGGGGCTGCTCGTGGAGACCTCTGGTTCGGCCGACGAGGTGGTAAAGCTGTTGCCGCCGTTGACAATCAGCGAGGACGAATTGGATCAGGGTTTGTCGTTGCTCGCCGGTGCGGTGGAGGAAATCTGCGGATAGTCACTTGCTGCCGATATTGATCACCGGATGCGCGCTCGGATCGAGCCATCGCATAACGGCTTCGAGGTCGACAGCCGGGATCGATACGCATCCAGCGGTCGGGCGTCCGGTCTCGACATGGAGGAAGAAGGCCGAGCCCGCGCCCGCGACGACGGGCTGCCGGTTGTAGTCGATCACCACGGCGTGTTCGTACGCCGGACCTGCCTCGCCGAGGTTCTCGCTGGCATGCTCATCGAATTCGCAAGTGCCGGTGGCGCATTGCGCGTACCGGTTGTAACTCGGCGAGCCCGTATCGGAGACCCACCAGTCCTGTACGCCGACCTGGCGATAGGGGAGCCGGGTTCCGTTGTTCGGCGCGATCCCGAACGCCTCGCTCAGCGTCCACACACCGGTGGGCGTATGCGCCGAGTCCTCGCTGGCTCGACCGATGCCGTCGCGCCCGACGTAGGCCCGCAGCGGACCGATAGCGGCGCGCCAGCCACCTGAAATACGTTGCCACGCAGTCAGTGTCGCGGTGGTATCGGCGACGTGCTCGGCGACGACGGTGACGACTTGGTCGGCATCGCCGTGGTAGGGCAGGGGCAGATCGGACCTGGGTGTGCTGGTGCACGCGGCGACGCCGGCCAGCAGCACGATGAGCAGCGTTATGCGTTTCGACAAATGAAACCTCCCGACGGGCGTCGACCCTAATGCAGATTCCGCCCTTGCCACCGCAGGCGGATTCGAGTGTCCGCGCGCGGGTACGCGATGAGCATTTCCGCGATATACAGGAGGTCGAATGCCGATCCCGTCGGACACACTTTCTGCCTCATTTGGCTGTAGGGGCGGTCTGCGGGCTGGACCTGCGGGTTTATTCGTTTGTCTACGCAGCGCACGGGTATGACGCAGGTGACTGCCACAAACCGGCAGTCATGGAAATCAGTCGCACGAAACGGGCGCCTGTTCGGACGCCTGGTTCGGGAGAGGCAGTCACCATGGCCGCGCATCACGCGCAAACCTCAGCCGCGCATTGGACGTCGCTGCGCATCGCGGCGGCGGCGGTCGGCGCGGTGTTCCTGGTGGTCGGCGTGCTCGGCTTCATACCGGGCATCACCACGAATTACGACAGCATGGAATGGGCCGGACACAGCTCCGACGCCCAGCTCCTCGGGTTGTTCAACGTCTCGATCCTGCACAACATCGTCCACCTGGTGTTCGGCGTAGCCGGCTTGCTGGCATCGCGCACAGCGCTCGCATCCCGGGCGTTCCTGCTCGGCGGCGGCATCATCTACCTGGTGCTGTGGTTGTACGGGCTGGTCATCGACCAGCACAGCGATGCGAACTTCGTCCCGGTGAACACCGCCGACAACTGGCTGCACTTCGCCCTCGGCGTCGGCATGGTCGCCGTCGGAGCGGCGCTCGGGTGGTCGGGCAGTCGAGGCGTAACCGGGTCGCCGCGTCCGTCGGTTCAATAGGTATGAGCGATGAAGCCCGCTCGGATGTGCGCCGAGCGGGGGTTGTTCATGTTCCGGGTCCGCCGGTGCATCAACTGGCGAATCGGGGGAATGCCAGGGGTAGGAGTCGCGTTTGCTCGCGGGCTCCGTCGTAGGAGGTGATGGAGGTGTCGGAGTCGCCGACATGGCCGGTGCGGAGCTGGCGGATGCAGCCCTGGAATCCCAGTCCGCTGATGCGGGTCTCCGATCGGGTGGAAGGGTTCGTCCGCATTCTGGCCGTATTGGTGCTGCTGATCGCCGTGCCGACCGCCGCGGCGGCCGGCACCGCGGCCTATAGCTCGGCATCCGAGCGGATCCACACCGAAAACGCGACGAAAATCGTTGTGACAGGGACCATTATCGGTACCCCCGCCCGGGTCGCTGCACCCATCGCGGACCGCAACGGAACGGTGCGCGATCAGTTCGAGGCGCAGGTGTCCTGGACTCACGACGGCAAGTCCGGCACCGCGACCGTCGGTGTTTCCGACGGCGCGGAACCCGGCCAGCCCGTCCCCGTCTGGCTCGGCCCGGACGGAACACCGACCACCCCTCCCGAACGGTCCAGTGCCGCCGCCGTGCACGGCATCGGTGTCGGCATCGCCGTTCTGCTCGAAATCTGGTGCGGCGCAGCAGCAGTCGTCTGGTCCACCGCCTGGGCTCTGAACCATCGCCGCCACCTCCGCCTGGATCGGGAATGGCGGCAATTCAGCCATCCCACCGGTCAGGACAGCCTGTGATGCGCTCGGCGGGCAACCGGGCAGCGGACTACGATCCCTCGCGTGAGCGCACCGATACTTCGAGCATTCGATGCGAGCGGACGGACCCTGGCCGATCCGACCGACACCGAGGTGCACGACCTGTTCGCGGATCTGAACGCACGCTGGCCGTTCGCGATCGTGGAAAGGCTGGATCGCGAGCCGTCGGAGCAATTCTATTTCCAGATCCACCTGGATTACGTCGGTGACCAGGACCCGGACCTCGACGAGGAGGTCGATGTCGATTACGACGTCGAGTTCCGCGACGGTGGTCCGGACAAGCACTACCGTGCCAGGATTACCGGTCTGTACGGCTTCGCCGGGATGGATCTCGTGCACAAGGTGTATTGCGCATGGCGGGCCGAAGATCCCGGGCTGGCGGATCTGCTGTCATGGGAATTGCTGGAACTCGACGGCTGAGATACTCGAACGGTTCTAGCGTTCGATCACTTGCTCAGAGCCTTGGCGCCGTTCGGGGCCACCGCGAACCACGTTCCGCCGACACCCTGCCCGAGCAGATCACCCGGCTTGGTGTCTTTCGAGAAGTAGTACACGGGCCAACCGCCGATGGTGATTTGGCATGTGCCGTCGGCACGTTCGATGAATCCGACAAGTTGGGGGTCGACGCCCGCGGCGTAAAGGACTTGATCGCGGGTCACGGTCAGCGGCGGCCAGGTGACGGCACACTGCCCGGCGCAGTTCGATACCGACGGATTCGCCGTATCCTTGTCGAACCGGTACAGCGATCGGCCGGTTCCATCCGAAACATACTGTCCGACAGCAGGATTGCTGGTTACCCGGAGTTGCACCGCATTGGCGGTTCCGGCTGGGGTCGTGCCGTCGTAGATCTTCAGCCAGCCTTGCGTTTTCGCTACCACGGGCGCCTGGCCTGCGACGGGCACCGCGGCCGCGACAGTGGACGTTTGTGCCACCGCTTGGGCGGCTTTCTCGTCGCCACAGGCGCTGAGCAGACCCGCGAGCACGACAGCGGCGGCCGCGACCGGCACGGTGGCACGCTGAAAACGTTTGGCTGAACTCATCTTCGAACCCTTCGTCGCAATTCGACAAGGTGCACACCGCATCTCGTCCCCCGTACCACGAGCGACCGCGACCATTTGGTTCACCGGATGCGCCACCGTCGCGGTGTTTGCTATCTCACATTGGCGTTCTGGAACGAGTCCTGTACCGATGCCCGGCTCTCGAGCAGAGACGGCTGGTCCAGCTACGCCGATGAACCGTCCGGATCCATACTTACCTCGGCCTGGCTCACAGCGTTTCGATTAGCGCCGACACCTCGCGGGCGCAACCGTGGGCGATCGTGATGCCGGAGCCGCCGTGGCCGTAGTTGTGGATCACCGGAATCGATGACGAGTCGGCCTGGGCGATTTCGAGGCGGACTTCGGCGCGGCCCGGCCGTAGTCCGACGAGTGTTTCGATGACCTCGGCGCCGGTCAACTGCGGTACGAGATCTCGGCAGCGGCGCAGGATCGACTGTGTCAGTTGTGGATCGGGGGTCTGATCCCATGCTCCGGTCTCCAGTGAGCCACCGAGGATGCAGTCGTGGGTACGGGGGTGGACGTAGGCGCGCCCCAGTGGGTGTGCTTCGTCGCGCACCGACACCGAGACGCCCGGGTTGGTAATGCGCACGATCTGGCCGCGGATCGGGTAGACCTCGGCGTCGTCGGCCAGCGAACCGGCGCGCAGGCCCGCGCAGTTGACGATGACATCGGGCGCCAGGTCATCGAGTTCGTCCAGGCTCCGGACCGTCCGCCGAACCCAGTACGCGCCGGCCTGGCGAACCTGGGATTCCAGCCACGGCAGGAAGATCGGCATCTCGAGCAGTGGAACCGCGAACCGGAACCCGAATCGGTAGTGCGGCGGGAGTTCGTCCGGCCGCGCCCGCCGGAATCCACGTACCGCCGCCGACCAGGACGGTGTCGCTGGTTCGTCCCGATAGACGGCGAGCGACTCGCACATGCGGGCGCCCGGTACGTCCTCGTGTGCCAGTCGCGCCAGATGGGTGAACGTCTCGACGCTCCAGGCGGCCACGCGATCGGTCGGCCCGGCCGCGGTGGGGAACCACACCGCGGCGGCGAGAAATGACGTCGTCGAGTCGATGGGATCCGCACTCACCACCACGACGTGATGCCCGCTGCGCAGTAGCTCGTATGCCGTTGACAGGCCGACGATTCCGGATCCGACTACCACCGCTCGCACAGCGATAATTCTAACACTATTGAGTGTGCCGTTATTTGACGATACATTATTCAGCGATACGATTCGGGGAGTGCTGGAGGCCACGGTGACTGACGTATTGCGCGACGAGGACGCCGGGTATCAGAAGAGCCTTCGCCCACGTCAGCTACAGATGATCGCGATCGGCGGCGCCATCGGCACCGGACTGTTCCTCGGTGCCGGCGGTCGGTTGGCCAGCGCCGGTCCCGGACTGGTTTTGGTCTACGCCGTATGTGGAGTGTTCGTCTTCTTCGTGCTTCGCGCGCTGGGCGAGCTGGTATTGCACCGTCCGTCGTCGGGATCGTTCGTTTCCTACGCCCGCGAGTTCTACGGCGAGAAACTCGCGTATGCGGTCGGTTGGATGTATTTCTTCCACTGGTGCATGAGCGGCATCGTGGACATCACCGCCATCGCCACTTACGTCCACTATTGGTCGGCCTTCGGCGCGATTCCGCAGTGGGTCATCGCGCTGATCGCGCTGGCCGTGGTGGTGGCCATCAATCTGGTGTCGGTGCGCTGGTTCGGTGAGCTGGAGTTCTGGGCCGCGCTGATCAAAGTTATTGCGCTGGTGAGCTTTCTGGTGATCGGTACGGTCTTCCTCGTCGGCCGCTTCCGGATCGCGGGCGAAAGTACCGGGCCCGGTGTCCTGCGCGACCACGGCGGGTTGTTCCCGACCGGATTGCTGCCGTTGGTCGTCGTTACGACCGGTGTCGTATTCGCCTACTCCGCAGTGGAATTGGTGGGCACCGCCGCCGGAGAGGCGGAAAATCCCGAGAAGATCATGCCGCGCGCCATCAACTCGGTGATCGCACGCATTGCCGTGTTCTACGTCGGTTCGCTGGTCCTGCTCAGCCTGCTGCTGCCCTACACCGCCTTCCGTGCGGGGCAGAGTCCGTTCGTCACGTTCTTCGCCAAAATCGGTGTCGAGGGTGCGGATTCCGTCATGAACCTCGTGGTGCTGACGGCGGCATTCTCCAGCCTCAATGCGGGCCTGTATTCGACGGGCCGAATCCTGCGCTCCATGTCGATGAACGGCAGCGCCCCCGCCCGCGCCGCCAAGCTGTCGGCGAATGGCGTTCCGTACGTTGGAATTCTGGCTACCGGTGCGATCGCCCTGACCGGCGTCGGACTCAATGCGGTGGTCCCCGAGCAGGCATACGAGATCGTGCTGAATATGTCGGCCCTCGGCGTGATCACCGCGTGGGCGGCAATCGTGCTGTGCCAATTGCAGCTGTGGCGTTGGTGGCGCGACGGCCGCGTGGCCCGCCCCGCATTCCGCCTGATCGGCACCCCGTACACCAGCATCGCCACCTTGGTATTCCTCGCCGGTGTAGTGGCGCTGATGGCGAGCAGCGGGAGCGCAGAACAGCGCAGCGCGATCGTCGCCGTACCACTGATCATGGTTCCGGTGCTGGTCGGAGGTTGGTTCCTCAGGCGCCGCCGAAACACCACCGAGGAGGTCCAGACGGCGGCGGACTCCGAACCGTCGCATTAGGAACGCTCCGAAGCGAGCCGACCGCCTCCTACGCCGCAGCCGAAGGACCCGACAGATTGCTGATCGAGATATTCCAACCCGATCGCACCGCGATCCCCGTCGATCTCCATGAATTCTTCGGCCTGAGTTAGTACCGTCCTCGCGGATGCCTCGGGGGGCGAACAACTTCGGTCCAATACGCGTGTCGAATCGCATCCCACAGCCGTGATAGTTCGGGGAATTGCTCGCGCATCTGCACGAGGTCGGGGGCGGATGCTTGGGTGCACGAAACCAAGGGCTCCTCGGACCCGTTGCATACCAACATCATTCGAATCCGAGAGCGGTCGATTCGCCATTCGGCCAGCCAGCCGTCCACCTCGGTGCGGTACATGTCCGTTCGCGGATGTGGGCTACCGGGTGCGCGCATCGTCGGGGTCGTGCGCCAGGGACTCGAGCCGGTCCAGCACCTCTCGTAACGTCCCCAGGGTGGGGCCGCCGTGTCGCGGTTTGTCGGCCCCGGGTGTCGGTAGGTAGTCGATACCTCGTACGGCGGCGCGTTCGCGCGGGCTCAGCGACTGCGGGACCAGTCGACCGGCCATGACGAGTGTGTGCTGGGCCGCCGCTTTCCACACGCACTGATGGATACGGCACGCGCGATGCTGTTGCGACAGCGCGTGCGCCAGCTCCACGTCCGCGAAACCGCACAACGGCTGCGCCGCAACGAATATCTGCCGCTCGGCCGCGCGACCGATGTCATTGCGGTCGGCGACGATTTCCGGTTCGACTTCCCATCCCTCGTCGTCGACGAGAGACCATGCCCCATCGGCGCGTTCGAGATATCGCGGACTGTCCTCCGGTGCCATCGCCAATTTCCGGGCGTCCTCGTCATCGAGTCGCGCTGGTTCTTTCATCGCGTGCCCCCTTTACGTCCTCCGGTTGGTTGGCTCCCGCCGCCGAGGTGCCGAGGGTGCGGCATCGACCCGGCGGCGGGGCTACCGGAAGCGTCCCGGGTATCAGCGGATTCGCGCTAGCGTTGCACTGTGGCCAAAGCGTTGCCGAATGATCGGGCAACGTTGCAACGCTGCTCAGGGCGGTCGCGAGAGGGGGCTGGATGGAGGATTGGAAAGCTTTCGGAGCCGAACTGCGGCGGCTTCGGCTGCAGGCGAGGCTGTCGGTCAGAGAATTGGCGCGCATGCTCCGATACGACGCCGGCGCACTCTCCCGCTTCGAGAACGGCCGCCGCAAACCTCCTCCGGATATCGTTCAGAAGCTTGATCGCGCTCTCGAATCCGATGGGGTCCTCACAAGCATCTACGAGAATCTGGTCGTCGTGGCCGACGACGCCGCGCAGTCTCCACTGCTCTTACGTGAGTCGGCCGCCCTGGCGGAGCGGCGCTATATCGACCGCACCTTGGCCAAGGACCTGGCGGAATTGCTGTCGGAAACTCGGCGGCTGGAGGACCAAGTTGGTTCCAAACTCGTTCTGCCGCTGGGAGTTCGGCAAACTCGGGTGGCCTCCGCGCTGGCCGTGGAGGCTCGGCGGTCGGCCCGCGTCGATATGGTCGACGTCGCCGCTGGATGGCAGCAGTTCACCGGCTGGCTTCACGCCAACCTCGGCTACCATCCCGCCGCGGTTCAGCACTATCGCACCGCGCTCGAACTGGCCACCGAGAGCGGCAACCGCGACATGATTTCTACAGCGCTGTCCATGCGCGGCCATGTCGCCTGGATGGCGGGCGAGGTCGGACCGATGATCGGTTTGTCGCGGGCCGCGCAGCATGATGGCGATGCACTGAGCCCAACGGTTCTCGCACTCGCCGTCCAGCAGGAGGGGCGTGGACATGCGATCGAAGGTGACCTCGACGAGTTGGAGGCCAAACTCGAGCAGGCCGCAGAGTTGGTAACGCAGGGTGATTCCGATAAGCCTGATGCCCAGTACTTCTACTCCGACGCTTTCATCGAAATGCAGCGCGGCTTGGCCTATCGCTTGGCTCGACAGTGGGACAAGGCAGTCGTTTCGCTTAGTCGAGGCTTGGCGGGCTTCGATTCCGACCTACTCACATCCGAGTGGGCGACCTGGTATGTCGCAGAGTTGGCATGCGCGCTGGCCGGTGTCGGGGAACCCGAAGCTGCTGCCCAACGAGCCTCGGATGCGCTGCGAGTCGGGGTTGCGACGCCGGGGTCCAGGCTGACCAAATTCATTCGAGCCCTCCACCATGAGATGTCGGCGAAGTGGCCGACCAAGGACGCTGTCGCGGTCTTGGGGGAGGAGCTACGTCAGATCCGCTCGAAAGAAGCGAGAGCATAGATGCAGTTGGCCCGATCGTGAGTCGGCGGGCGCGATGGATCGGTCAGTTGTCTGACCGGAAGGACTGGTCGGAAGCTGGTTCCCCAGCAGCCGCCGAAACGTGCCGGAGGCCATCCGGATTGCGGCGGACTCCGAACCGTCTCATACCGGCTGGGGCTCGGCGAGTCGCTGAAGAAGTCTGGTTTACCCCGTTTAAGGGCTGCTCTGGTGTGGTACCTATCTCACGGCAGGCCGTGACCTCTGCATACTTCGGGCTATTCGGACGGGATATCGGTCACAGACGTGACAACTGAATCGGTGAGTTCCTTGGTGTGACTGAGGGACGACCCCTCGGACATGGATCCGCGTACGGTCGACAGAGGGTGAGGCGACGTGCGCGGTACCCGTCTGCCCGCACAAATGCGAACGGACGGGCTGCGTGGCGCCCCCGGCAGGAATCGAACCTGCGACCTAGGGATTAGAAGGCCCTTGCTCTATCCAACTGAGCTACGGAGGCAGTGGGTTCCACCATGGCCGACATTGGCCGTGCTGTCCAGCACAGCGATTATAGCGACCGTCCAGATGGCTAGGTTCTGAGCGTCAGCAACATTTCAGCCACCTGCGGTGTGCGGGCCAAGCGAGTCGCGGCATGATCGACATCGCACCTCCGATCCGTTAGCCACCATATCGGCCCAAACCCCGCCGGGCCACGCATTAAGGGCCGACTACGCTCAGTGCCATGTCGTCACCGCAGGACCCGTCCGTCGCACCCGAGCTCGAAGCGGGTAAGCCGGGCTCCGGGGCGACCTTTGCGACATTGACCGTGCTGGCCGGTGCGATCGCGGCGGTGGTCGCCGCGATGATCGTCGGACTGTCGGCGGCACAGGCGCTGAGTCTGCTCGGCATTCCGGATCCGGGACCGCTGACCATCTATGGTCTGCCCGCGGTGCGCGCACTCGCCGATCTGTCCGCGGCGCTGACCGTCGGCTCGCTGCTGCTCGCCGCATTCCTGGTACCGCCGCAGGCCAATGGGCTGCTCGATGTCGGCGGATATCGTGCACTGCGGCGTGCCTCGAACTTCGCATTGACCTGGGCATGCTGCGCGGTACTGCTGATACCGCTGACAGTGTCGGACACCACCGGGCAGCCGGTGGGGCAGATCTGGCGGCCGGAGCAGTTGTGGCACGCCATCGGTCAGGTGGAGTTGGCCCAGGCATGGCGGACAACGGCGGTGTTCGCGCTGATCGTCGCGGTGGGTTGCCGACTCGCGCTGCGTTGGGGATGGGCCCCGGTGCTGTTCGGTGGCGCGATCGTGACCATGATGCCGCTGGCGCTGACCGGGCATTCGTCCGCGGGTGGTGCGCACGACCTGGCAACCAACAGTTTGATCCTGCATCTGGTTTCGGCGGCGGTATGGGTCGGCGGCTTGTTCGCGGTGCTCGCGCATGCGCTGCGCGGCGGCGAACACACCGATGTCGCGACCAGGCGGTTCTCGCTCACCGCCACCATCGCCTTCGTCGTGATCGGCGTCAGCGGTGTGATCAATTCCTGGGTGCGGGTGCCGTGGAGCGATCTGTTCACCACCACCTACGGCCGACTCGTGCTCGCCAAGGCCGGTGCGCTGGCAGTGCTCGGCGTATTCGGATATCTGCAGCGCCGCGCCAGCCTCCCCGCGCTCGCGGCGAATCCGCGTGACCGCGCCGCGCTCATCCGATTCGGTGGGCTGGAGGTGCTGATCTTCGCGGCGACCATGGGTCTGGCCGTCGGGTTGGGCCGCACGCCGCCACCGCCGCCGACCAGCGTGCCGACACCGGCCGAGGTGGAACTCGGCTACAACCTCGACGGTCCACCGACGGCCTCGCGAATTCTGTTCGACTGGCGCTTCGACTTGATCTTCGGCACGCTGGCCATCGTGCTTGCCGTGCTGTACCTACTGGGGGTGCGGCGGTTGCGCGCGCGGGGCGATGCCTGGCCGGTCGGGCGGACCATCGCCTGGTTGTCGGCCTGCGCAATCCTGCTTTTCGCGACCTCGTCGGGAGTCGGGCGGTACTCGCCCGCGGTCTTCAGCGTGCACATGGGACAGCACATGGCGTTATCGATGCTTGCGCCGATTCTGTTCGCGCTCGGCGGTGCGGTCACCCTGGCGCTGCGGGCGTTGCCTGCGGCCGGGCGCGGCGGCGTTCCCGGGCCGCGGGAGTGGATTCTGGCGGCGGTGCACAACCCGGTCTCGCGTTTTCTGACCCATCCGATCGTCGCGTCGGTGATCTTCGTCGGCGGGTTCTACGCCCTGTACATGGGCGGCATCTACGACTCGTTCGTCGACTCCCATGCGGCGCATCTGATGATGAATCTGCATTTCCTGCTCAGCGGCTATCTGTTCTATTGGGTGGTCATAGGCATCGACCCCAAGCCGCGCGAGGTGCAGCCGCTGACCAAGCTGGGCATGGTGTTCGGATCCCTGCCCTTCCACGCCTTCTTCGGCATCGCGCTGATGAGCATGACCACCGTGATGGGCGGATGGTTCTTCCGCAGTCTTGCCCTCGGCTGGAACAGCGACCTGCTCGGTGATCAGCGCACCGGCGGTAGCCTGGCGTGGGCCAGCGGTGAGGTGCCGTTGGTCGTGGTGATGTTGGCGCTGCTCATCCAGTGGTCGCGCAGTGATGCGAAACTCGCGAAACGGACCGACCGGGCCGCCGATCGCGACCACGACGCGGAGCTGGCCGCCCACAACGCCATGTTCGCCGAACTGGCCAAGCGTGATCGAGGAATACGTCATTGAGCTCCCATCGAGGTGCAAGCGTGAGTGAGCGGAGTACCGCGGTGGTGGAGAACAGGCATGCCCGACGGGTTTATCGATCCGATGTGCGGGCGGCCCGCAGACGGCTGGCCGGTCAGGTGCGCAAGACGCCGGTATTCCATACCTCGATCATCGGACCGAACGGGCCGGTTCCGGTCACGCTGAAACTCGAGTACTTGCAGCACGGTGGGACATTCAAGGTGCGCGGCAGCTTCAACGCACTGCTGGAGTCCTCGGCTCGGGTCGACCACGTGGTCATCGCCTCCGGTGGGAACGCCGGGATCGCGGCCGCGCTGGCTGCGGCTCGTCTCAGCAAGACGTGCACGGTGGTGGTTCCGGAGTCGGCGCCGCACACCAAGGTGGCCGCGATGTGGTCCTACGGCGCCGAAGTGCTGTGGCACGGAACGACTTACGCGGAGGCCTACAAGTACGCGACCGAACTCGCCGAAGAGCGGGGGGCGCTGCAGCTGCACGCCTACGACCTGCCTGCCGTGGTCGCCGGTGCGGGCGTCGTCGGGCTGGAGTTGGAGGAGCAGGTGCGCGGGCGGCCGCCGGTGCTGGTCGCGGTCGGTGGCGGCGGGTTGGTCGCCGGGATCGCCGCGGCGTTGGGGCGGCGCCAGCAGGTGGTCGGGGTCGAACCGGAGGGCATTCCGACGCTGAACGCCGCGCTGCAAGCGGACCGTCCGGTGGATGTGAGCGTCCGCAGCATCGCGGCGGATTCCTTGGGCGCCAATCGAATCGGGGATATCGCGCTGGATGTCGCGCGACGCTATGAAGTCCGGTCGCTGCTGGTGACCGATGACGCCATCTCGACCGCTCGCGAATATCTGTGGCGCGAGTTCCGGGTCGTGGTGGAACTTGCCGGGGCGACGGCATTGGCCGCCGTGCAGAGCGGTGCGTATGTGCCTGCCGAGGGTGAGCGGCCGGTGATCGTGCTGTGTGGCGCCAATACCGATCTGGCGGTGCTTTAACTCGCTCGGGGATGTTTGAAGCGGCGACTGTCCACATGTGGCGAGGTTGTCCACATTCGGGAATCGGGTCGGCCGGAGGGGGCGCGGAGCCGTCAGGCTGAAAGGGCATCTCGGTGAGGGACCCGGGAGCCGGACGGATCGAAATGTAAAGGGGCGGAATGATGTATGAATCGATGGTTACCGTGATCGGGACCGTGGTGACCCATCCGGTCAAGCGCGATCTGACCAATGGCGAGCAGGTGGTGAGCTTCCGGATGGCAAGTAATTCCCGGCGGTTCAATCCGGAGACGGGTGAATGGGTCGACAGCGGGACCCTCTACCTCACCGTCAGCTGCTGGCGTCGTCTGGTCGCCGGTGTCGACGCCTCATTGCGGCGCGGGGATCCGGTCATCGCCTACGGTCAGCTGCGCACCCACGAGTACCGGGCCAGGGATGGCGTGGAGCGGCGTGATGTCGAGATGCGCGCCACCTCGATCGGTCCCGACCTGTCCCGCTGCACCGCACAGGTGGTCCGGCGCGCGGTTTCGGGCGCGGCCGCCGGACCCAGTACCCTGGCACGGAATAGTTGTGACCGATCCAGCGCTGATGATCGTGCACGTGTCGATGGGGAGGGACCGGGGGAGGACGCGACGTCCCTGACTTCCGCACCGCCCCGGCTCGCAGATACCGAGCCCGTCGACGCTTGACCGCAGGCCGGATACCCCCGGCGACAGTGGTGGCTCTGCTGCATTCCATCCATACCCACACCGATAGGCTTCCCTGTATGGCTGAGTTCATCTACCAAATGAAGAAGGTTCGCAAGGCGCACGGCGACAAGGTCGTGCTCGACGATGTCACCTTGAACTTCCTTCCCGGCGCGAAGATCGGCGTCGTCGGCCCCAATGGCGCGGGTAAATCCAGCGTGCTGAAGATCATGGCCGGACTGGACCAGCCGAACAACGGAGACGCCTTCATTTCGCCGGGTGCCACGGTAGGCATCCTGCAGCAGGAGCCGCCGCTGAACGAGGAGAAGACGGTCCGCGGCAATGTCGAGGAGGGCCTCGGCGAGGTCAAGGTGAAGCTGGATCGCTTCAACGAGATCGCCGAACTCATGGCCACCGACTACTCCGATGAGCTCATGGACGAAATGGGCAAGCTGCAGGAGTACCTCGATCACGCCGACGCCTGGGATGTCGACTCCCAGCTCGAGCAGGCCATGGACGCGCTGCGCTGCCCGCCGCCGGACGAGCCGGTCACCAACCTCTCCGGTGGTGAGCGCCGCCGCGTCGCACTGTGCAAGCTGCTGCTCAGCAAGCCCGACCTGCTGCTGCTCGACGAACCGACCAACCACCTCGACGCCGAGAGCGTGCTGTGGCTCGAGCAGCACTTGGCCTCCTACCAGGGCGCCGTCCTCGCCGTCACACACGACCGGTACTTCCTCGACAATGTCGCCGAGTGGATCCTCGAACTCGATCGCGGCCGCGCCTACCCCTACGAGGGCAACTACTCCACCTACCTGGAGAAGAAGGCCCAGCGTCTCGAGGTCCAGGGCAAGAAGGATCAGAAGCTGCAGAAGCGGCTCAAGGAAGAGCTGGCCTGGGTACGTTCCGGCGCCAAGGCCCGCCAGGCCAAGAACAAGGCTCGCCTCGGCCGGTACGAGGAGATGGCTGCCGAGGCCGAGAAGCACAGGAAGTTGGACTTCGAGGAGATCCAGATCCCGGCGGGTCCGCGCCTGGGCAGTGTGGTCGTCGAGGTCGAGCATCTGGACAAGGGCTTCGGCGATCGTCAGCTCATCAAGGATCTGTCGTTCACCTTGCCGCGCAACGGCATTGTCGGTGTCATCGGTCCGAACGGTGTCGGTAAGACCACGCTGTTCAAGACGATCGTCGGGCTCGAGTCGCCCGACAGCGGTGAGGTGAAGGTCGGCGAGACGGTCAAGCTGAGCTACGTCGACCAGAACCGCGCGGGCATCGACCCGAAGAAGAATGTCTGGCAGGTCGTTTCCGACGGGCTGGACTTCATCGAGGTCGGCAACCAGGAGATGCCCTCGCGTGCCTATGTCAGCGCGTTCGGCTTCAAGGGGCCGGATCAGCAGAAGCCGGCGGGGGTGCTCTCCGGTGGTGAGCGCAACCGCCTGAACCTGGCACTCACCCTCAAGCAGGGCGGCAACCTGATCCTGCTCGACGAGCCGACCAACGACCTCGACGTGGAAACGCTGGGTTCGCTGGAGAACGCGCTCGAGCAGTTCCCGGGCTGCGCCGTGGTCATCTCCCACGACCGCTGGTTCCTCGACCGCACCTGCACCCACATCCTGGCGTGGGAGGGTGATACCGACAACGAGGCG
Organism: Nocardia sp. NPDC049526; assembly: GCF_044465765.1. Classification (NCBI taxonomy): domain Bacteria; kingdom Bacillati; phylum Actinomycetota; class Actinomycetes; order Mycobacteriales; family Nocardiaceae; genus Nocardia; species Nocardia sp. NPDC049526. Next base: position 394,496 of record NZ_JBITMA010000003.1, read on the forward strand.
AAGTGGTTCTGGTTCGAGGGCAACTTCGAGGCGTACGAGGCCAATAAGATCGAGCGCCTCGGCCCGGAGGCGGCCCGCCCGCACCGGGTGACGCACCGCAAGCTCACCCGCGGCTGAGTCCGGCGTCGGCGGGGCGGTTGCCGTGTGCACTGCCCCGCCGGGCGCGCCGAGCGGTGGCTCAGTCGAGCCGCCACACCATGTTTCAGCGGGGGTCGAAGCGGTAAATGCGTCCGGTTTGCCTGCTGTCGCGGAGATAGCAGGCGCAGTCCGAGCAATCTACGATCCCCATTGCCGAACACCCTCCGGTGCCGAGCCGCCGCACCGAGTTGCGGACCGGTGCCGAGGCGATCACACCTGTGCATGACGATGTCGAATGGTCGTTCTGCCGAAGGAATTGCGGCGAGCAGGCACCGCGCAGTGTCTTCATCGAAGGAAATACGGTCGACACACGCCCTTCCAAAGATCTGACTATGGTGGGAACCGTGCATGCGCAGGCGCAGTCCGGGCATTGGGTCGCTACCACCGCGATTGCGTCTACCTGACGTTGCCGGTCCGATCGGGAGCTGTGCCGGGACCATCGGCCTCGGCTATCAAGCGGCGAACGCAGCGGTATCGGTGAACACCCTGCATTTAGAAGGGAATTCACCCACGCGTCAGCACGGCACAGCTACTCTCGGACCGGCGTCACTTTGTTGCGGAACCGAATCCGAGGAGTTGGCGAAAAAATGACGGTCTCGTCCGAATTGTCCAGTGCGGCGTGGGCCGCGAGTTTGCCGCAGTCGCTGCGCGGCGAGCTCGCAACCCTCGAGGAGGCGTATTTCCGCCACGTCGACGCGGGCGATGTGGACTGTGCGATCACCGGGATCACTCAGATCTTCCGGCGGCATATGGAACTCGCGATGACCCGCCCCGTCGGGCGGGCGCTGGTGCGGGTCTACCACCCCGACGACGGCTCCGGCCTCGGCGCCGCGGTGCAATTGGTCACCGACGATATGTCGCTGCTAGTGGAGTCGATCACCTCGTCGCTGAGCCGGATGGGCGTCAGCGTGAGCGAGGTGATCCACCCGATCTTCGAGGTGACGCGCGATCCGGACGGCCGGCTGACCAGCGCCGCACCGCACGAGGTCGACAGCAACGGCACCGACGGCGTGCGCGAATCGTGGATGCACCTGCAACTGCACCCGTCGACCAGTCCGGCCTTGCTGGGCCGGATCGAGCAGTCCATACCGGACGTCGTCGCGGATGTGCGTCAGGTCATCGGTGACACCGAGGCCATCAAACAGGTGCAGAGCAACCTGGCCGATGAACTGGAGGTGGCGGCGAAATCCGGCCACGCGCCGTTCTCCGCCACCGATCTCGTCGATACCGCGAATCTGTTGCGCTGGTTGGCCAGTGGCAATTTCACCGTGCTCGGCTATGCCCGCTACCGGCTCAGCGCCGATCAGGAACAGACGATCTCGAACCCGCTGCCCGGCACCTGCCTCGGCGTGCTGCGCCCGGATGTCGGCACCGACTTCCATGTGCCGATCAACGCTGGCGACCGCCAGCTGCTCATGCTCACCCAGGGCCTGGTGCCCGCCACCGTGCACCGCTCGGTGTACCCGTACTTCATCGGCGTCGCCGACTTCGACGAGTCCGGCACGATCGTCGGCGAGCATCTGTTCATCGGTGTCTTCACGGTGACCGCGGTGCATGAGAACGTCCTGGATATCCCGGTGATCGCGCGCCGGGTGCGTTCGGTGATCGAGGAGAGCGGCTTCGATCTGGATTCGTTCTCCGGACAGGCCATGCTCGAGGTCGTCCAGTCGTTCCCGCGCACCGAATTGTTCTCCTCCGATGTCGATACCATGCGTCGCACCGCGACCGCGGTGCTGAATGTCGGTCTGCGCCGACAGGTTCGGCTGTTCCTGCGCTCGGACGGCTACGGCCGGTTCGTCGCCTGCCTGGTTTATCTGCCTCGGGATCGCTACACCACGCGGGTGCGCTTGGAGATGCAGGAAATCCTGGTGCGCGAACTGGGCGGTGTCTCCATCGACTACTCCGCGCGGGTCAGCGAAAGTGAGCTGGCCAGTGTGTATTTCACGGTGCGCATGCCGGAGTCCGAGCTCGGGGTGCCGCGCGAATCGATGGCCCAGGCCGACACCTCCGAGGCCAATCGGCTGCGCATCCAGAACCTGCTCGCCGAGGCGACGAACACCTGGGACGACCGCCTCAACGATGCGGTGAGCACCTCGACCGTGCTGGATCCCGGGGTGGTGCAGCGCTACGCCGAGGCATTTCCGGAGGCGTACAAACAGGATTTCGCCGCGCAGCGCGCACTGGCCGATGTGGTCCGGCTGGAGGGGCTCGCTTCGGGTTCCATCGACCAATACCTGTATCGCCGCGCAGATTCGGTGCCGGGTTCCTGGCGGTTCTCGCTCTACATCGGCGGCAGCGGCATCTCGTTGAGCCAGGTGCTGCCGGTGCTGCAGAGCCTCGGTGTCGAGGTGGTCGACGAGCGGCCGTATCAGATTCTCTTGGATCCGGTGCTCGGCGATGACGGCGGGGAACGCTGGATCTACGACTTCGGCTTGCTGGCTCGCCCGGAACTGCTGCGCAGTTCGCTGGACCGGGATCTGGACGCCGAGCTGCTGGAGTCTTCGGCGAGAGCCGATGCGCTGGAATCGGAGGAGCGTGGGCTGCACGACCGTTTCACCGAGGCCTTCGAAGCGGTTTGGTTCGGGCGTGGCGAAGCCGACGGGCTCAATGAACTCGTGCTGCGCGCCCGGCTGACATGGCGGACAGTATCGATCTTGCGGATGTACGCGAAGTACCTGCAGCAGGCCGACTTCCCGTACAGCCAGGCGAATATCACCCGCGTGCTGCTCGCCTACCCGGATATCGCGCGGCTGTTCGTCGATCTGTTCGCGGCGCGGTTCGATCCGGATACCGAATCGGCCGAGCACGCCGCCGAATTGGAGACCCGGGTCCGTGGCCGCATCGATGAGGTCGTCAGCTTGGACGCCGACCGGATCCTGCGTGCGATCCTGTCGCTGGTCAAGGCGACGCTGCGGACGAACTACTACGTAACCGATGCCCAGGGCAATTCGCGCGGATACATCTCGGTGAAGGTGGAACCGCGCGAGATCGCCGAATTGCCCAAGCCGCGGCCGCAATTCGAGATCTTCGTGTACTCACCTCGGGTGGAGGGCGTGCATCTGCGCTTCGGTCCGGTGGCGCGTGGCGGGTTGCGCTGGTCGGACCGTCTGGAGGATTTCCGCACCGAGATCCTGGGCCTGGTGAAGGCGCAGGCGGTGAAGAACGCGGTGATCGTGCCGGTCGGTGCCAAGGGCGGATTCGTGGTGAAGCAGCCGCCCGCCGCCACCGGTGATCCGACCGCGGATCGGCAGGCGCTCGGCGCGGAGGGCGTCGAATGCTATCGGACCTTCATCTCGGGTCTGCTCGATGTCACCGACAATGTCGACCGCGCGACCGGTGCGGTACTGCCGCCCGAGCGGGTGATCCGCCGCGACGGCGATGACACCTACCTGGTGGTGGCCGCCGATAAGGGCACGGCGACCTTCTCCGATATCGCCAACGATGTGGCCCAGCGCTACGGCTTCTGGCTCGGTGACGCATTCGCCTCCGGTGGTTCTGCGGGTTACGACCACAAGGCGATGGGCATTACCGCCAAGGGCGCCTGGGAGAGCGTGAAGCGCCACTTCCAGGAGATGGATATCGACACGCAGACAACCGATTTCACCGTGGTCGGGGTCGGCGATATGAGCGGCGATGTCTTCGGCAACGGCATGCTGCTGTCCGAGCACATCCGCTTGGTCGCGGCCTTCGACCACCGGCACATCTTCCTGGACCCGAACCCCGATGCGGCTACCTCGTTCCGAGAGCGGCAGCGCATGTTCGCACTGCCGCGCTCGTCGTGGGCCGATTACGACACCTCGCTGATCAGTACCGGCGGTGGCGTCTGGGATCGCACCGTGAAGTCGGTGCCGATCAGCCCGCAAGCGCGAAAGGCATTGGGGCTGGCCGATGATGTGGTCGCGCTGTCACCGCCGGAGTTGGTGCGGGCGATTCTGCTCGCGCCGGTGCAGCTGCTGTGGAACGGCGGCATCGGCACCTACATCAAGGCGAGTACCGAGACCAATGCCGAGGTCGGCGACAAGTCCAATGACACGGTGCGGGTAAATGGAAATCAGCTGCGGGTCAAGGTGATCGGCGAGGGCGGCAATCTGGGTGCGACCGCGCTCGGCCGAATCGAGTTCTGCCGCAACGGCGGCAAGATGAACACCGACGCACTGGACAACTCCGCCGGTGTCGATTGCTCCGACCACGAGGTCAATATCAAGGTGCTGCTCGACGGCGTGGTCAGCGCGGGGGCACTGCCCGAGGCCGAACGCAATCCGCTGCTCGCCTCGATGACCGATGAGGTCGCCCGGATGGTGTTGCAGGACAACGTCTCCCAGAACTTCCTGATGGGCATTTCCCGGGCCGAGGCGCCCCGGATGCTGAATGTGCACCAGCGGCTCATCGAAGATCTGGAGGGGCGTCGCGGGGTGGAACGCGAGCTGGAGGCGCTGCCCTCGGAGGCGGAGATCAAGCGCAGGCTCGAAGAGGGCACGGGACTGGCGTCGCCGGAATTGTCCAATCTCATGGCGCACGTGAAGCTTTCGCTCAAGGCCGACCTGCTCGAGACCGATCTGCCGGATATCGCGTACTTCGCCACCCGGCTGCCGGAGTACTTCCCGACACCGCTGCGCGAGCGTTTCGGCACCGCCATCAAGCGGCACCGACTGCGTCGCGAGATCACCACCACGGTGGTGGTGAACGAGATGGTCGACTACAGCGGCATTACCTACGCCCATCGGCTGAACGAGGAGATCGGCGCCAGCTCGTCCGATGCCGTGCGCGCATTCGCGGCGGCCAGCGAGATCTTCGATCTGCACGATATGTGGGCGCGGATCCGGGCCACCGATGCCGCTGTGTCGGTGCGCGACGAACTCGAGCTGGAAACCAAGCGGACGTTGGACCGCGCCTCCCGTTGGTTGCTGAGCAACCGTCCGCAGCCGATCGCCGTCGGCGCGGAGATCAATCGGTACAGCCGGGGGGTGCGGGAACTCGCCCCGAAGGTGCCCGGCTGGCTGCGCGGACATCACGTCTCGACACTGACCGATCAGTCCGCCGAAGTGATCGCCCGCGGCGCGCCGACCGACCTCGCCACCGAGGTCTTCGGACTGCTGAATCTGTTCCCGCTGCTCGATGTGTTGGATATCGCAGATATCACCGATCGCAGCGGCGAGGAGGTCGGCTCGCTGTACTACGCGCTCAACGACCACCTCAAGATCGATTGGCTCTTGCAGGCGGTCAGCCACCTGGAACGCGGCGATCGCTGGCATGCGCTGGCGCGGCTCGCACTGCGCGACGATATGTACGGATCCCTGCGCTCGCTGACCCTCGACGTGCTCTCCGGGGGTGACCCGGAGGAGACAGCGGACGAGAAGATTGCATACTGGGAGTCGAAAAACCAGTCCCGGCTCGGGCGCGCTCGGGCAGCGCTGTCGGAGTTGTTCGAGTCCGGAACCCACGATCTCGCCACGTTGTCGGTTGCAGCGCGGCAAGTGCGAAGCATGGTGAGCGGGGTGGGCGCTCAATCGGAGGTACCGCGTTGACCAGTTCGTTCAACGGTAATGGGAGCGCGCTCGGTAGCAGCCTGCTGCTGCCCAAGCGCTTCCACGCCAAGGTAGACGTCAGGTGGTCGGACATGGACGTGTTCCAGCACGTCAACCATGCCCGCATGGTGACGCTGCTGGAGGAGGCGCGGATTCCGTGGCTGTTCGAGGACGGACGCCCGACCGCGCCGTTGCGTGAGGGCTGCGTGCTGGCGGACCTTCGGGTCCGCTACCGCGGCCAGCTACGTCACGAGGACACCCCGCTCGATATCGCCATGTGGATCGAGCAGCTGCGCGCGGTCGACTTCACCATCGGTTACGAGGTCCGGGCCAATGGCGCGGCCCCGGACTCGCCGCCCGCGGTGATCGCCTCCACCCAGATCGCCGCCTTCGATATGCGCACGCAGCGCCTGCGTCGGCTCACCGATAGCGAACGTGATTACCTGTCCGAGTGGAAAGACTGACAGCGGCGCCAATCGGCTCGGCCAGAGTTGGTGGCCGAGCCGGCGGGCCTGTTCGCCTCGATCGCGGGCAGCGGTGGAATGGTCGCGTGTTGATTGCTGAATCCAGTTGCGGCGCAAAGGCGGTGGCGCGCTGATGTCGGGTCAGCGGGTGCTCGATGTTTCCGATCCGGCCGAACGTGAGAACCTGGCGACGTTTCTGACCCGGGCGACGCGCTTGGACCCCGCGGCGGTGGTGCGTATGCGCCGTCGCGGGGAACGGTACGTAACCGCGTGGGTGGCAACGGGTTTCGAGGCGCTCGCGGTGCGCACCGTGGTCGCCGAGCTAGGTGTCGACGATGTCACCGTCGGCGCCGATCTGGTGCTGGCCGGTTTACCGTCCGGCAGTCCGATCGATCTCGGCTACTCGATGGATTCGGCTTGGCGGGGTGCGCTGCCGCCGGATGTCGGCTTCGAACATGTCGACGATGTGCCCGCGCGCACCCTTGTCGAACTCGCCGAACAGGGTGTGGCGCTGGCCAAGGAGCACGGCAGCAGTCACGGCCCACCCGCCTCCCTGCTGGACCAGACGGTGCTCACGGTATCGGCGGCCGAGGCTCGCGTGCAGGTTCCGATGCGCGTCGTATTCGCCCTCACCGCAATGGATTTCATCCCCCACTCCGGTGACAAGGCCGACTCCCGCCGCATCCCGCCCACCGAAATCGTCCGCGTCCGCGCCACCAGGACCTGGCTCCGCTTGGACGCCCGCTACGGCTCCGTCGCCCGCCGCCTAGGCGGCGGAATCCCCCTCACCCCCAGCTGACCAGTCACCGACGGTAGTCGGACGGTGGCTTCCACGGAGTTTCCGAGCCACCATTCGACTACCGTCGGCGCGCCGAACCTATGTGGCGCCGAGGAGGCGGAGCAGGGCGGTGGTGGCTGCGGCGGCCAGGATTACGACGAGCATGGGTTGGTTGCGCCAGGCCAGCAGACCGCCGACGAGAACGCCTGCGGGGAGGGCGAATCCGAGATGGCCGGAGCCGGTGGGCAGGGTGGTGATCGCGACCATTGCGGCGAGCAGGACGACTGCGCCGATCTCCAGAAGCTTGGTCGCTCGCTCTGGGAAACGGATGCGGTTGCGCAAAGCCGGGCCCGACGAACGGAAGGCGTAGGTTCCGGCGGACAGTGCTGACATGGCCACCAGCAGGGTCGGCGTACTCATGCTTGCGCCCCGACTACGCGCGACGCACCGACGAGCAGGCAGTGGCTCCAAAGATCGCTGGTGCGATATATCTGTGTGACCACAGTGGCATCGACGGCGCGTGGGCGGGTCCCGCATGCGTCTGTCGCACCGCTATTGGTTCGCTTGCTCATGCCGACTCGACCTCCCCCGGGCTCTGCGCGCTGCCGTCCCGCGCCGATATCGCGAAGAACAATCCCGAAAGTGCCACCAGCACAGGCATTCCCGCAGGTAGAAACGGGGCGCTCGCCACGGCCGCGATCGCCCCGATCAGAGCCGCGCGCAGTGTGCCGCGTGCTCGCAGGGCGGGCATGATCAGCGATAGCAGCACCGCCGGGAACACCGCATCCAATCCGATCGCACCGGTATCGGGCACCACCGTGCCGATCAACGCACCGATCGCCGCACCACCTGGCCATGCGATGAGCACGCCCAATCCGCTCATCCAATATGCGGCCCGCCGTCGCGCCACATCGGGCTGGGCCAGTGCCAGCGCGACGGATTCGTCGTTCATCACATGTACGCCGATGCGCCGCCGCCATCCGGTGCCGACCACATCGGGTACCGACAAGCCGTACGGCAGATGCCGGGCATTGACCAGCAGTCCGGCCAGCACCGCCGCGATCGGGCTGCCACCGGCGGCCATGATCCCGATGAACAGGAATTCCGCGCCGCCCGCGAGCACCACGACCCCGAGCACAATCGGTACCCAGAGCGGAAATCCGGAGGTGACAGCGGTCGCGCCGTAGGAAACACCGATCATCCCGACCGCGAGCAGTACCGCCGCGATCCCAGAGACCGTGTCCCGATCGAGTGTTCGCCATGTCGAACGCATGTAGCTTATAGTGAACATGGCGGGACGATTCGTCAATATGGTTCTCTGTTGGGCGGTCAGCTGTATTCACCCACCCCGGCCGGCTCCGCCGGCCTGCCATCCCCGAGCCGACGGGAGCGGAAATGGAGCAGAGTCCGACGACGCCACAGGCGGTGATCGCCGCTGCCCTGCGCCGCGAACGCACGCGCGCCGGGCTATCGCTCACCGAGGTCGCCAACCGCGCGGGTGTGGCGAAATCCACACTTTCCCAACTGGAATCCGGTACCGGCAATCCGAGCCTGGAGACCTTGTGGGCGCTGTGCGTCGCCCTGGATATGCCCTTCTCGCGGCTGCTCGACCCGCCGCGGCCCACCATTCACGTCATCCGCGCGGGGGAGGGGCCGGTGGTCGCCGCCGCCGAGTCCGAGTACCGCGCGACGCTGCTGGCGGCCGGTCCGGCCAACTCCCGCCGCGATCTGTTCCGCATCACGTCCGAACCCGGTCATGCGCGCAAATCGGAGCCGCATATCCCGGGCGTGGTCGAGCACGTGCTCCTCGCTAGTGGACGCGCGCTCGTCGGCCCGATCGACGCACCCGTTGAGCTAGCGCCCGGCGACTACATCGCCTACCCGGGCGACGCACCGCACGTCTTCGAGGCCCTCGAAGCCGACACCTGGGCCACGCTGGTCGTCGAATACACGTGATCGGCTCGTCCGAATCCTGACGATCACCGGGCTGCCGGAATTCCGGCCCGGGCTACAACCTCGCCGATGTGTTCGGCGACGACCTCGCCTATCACATCGCGGCCTCTCCACCTTGGTTGAGTAACGACCTCCGGTCGCGCCATATCTCGCCTAGGCCATGCGAAAGCCACTCAGGTCGCGCATACCTCGAAGCTTCAGGCCGCGCCTTCGCCGAGATACTGCAACCACACCGGATCCAGATCGGCGGTCGTGGACAACAGCCGCCAATGTGGCCCCTTCGGCGAAACCAGCGGCGAACGCAGCGTCCACCCGAGCTCGCTGAGCAGCTTGTCGGCCTTGCGGTGGTTGCACGGCGCGCAGCTGGCGACGCAGTTCTCCCAGGAATGTTCACCGCCGCGGCTGCGCGGGATGACGTGGTCGATGGTCTCCGCCTTCCCGCCGCAATAGCCGCAGCGGTAGCGGTCGCGATGCATGAGGGCGGCGCGGGTCATCGGGACGCGCGCGCGATAGGGCACGTGCACATAGCTGCGCAGCCGGATGACGGACGGAATCGTGACGGCGGATTCGGCGGAATGCACCACCGAACCCTCGGGATCGTGGTGGACGGTGTCGGCTTTATCGCAGATGAGAAGAACGACGGCGCGGCGCGCGGACAGTGCGGTGAGCGGCTCGTAGGTGGCATTCAGAAGCAGCACCCGGCGCTTCAACCAGCTGACGGCCTCGTTCTGGACCGGCGTGAGGTGTGGAATGTGGTGAGCAGGCTCACCGGTGCGATGGGCACCCGGATAGTGGTCGGACAAGATGTGCAGCGGAGTAGCCCCCGACCCACGATTGTGGACGTCGGCGGGCTGGAGTTGTCGGTGCGTCCTGGCCTCATGTGATCGGCCGTGCCGCTGCTTCATGGTGACCCCGGTTTCGTCGTAATCAAGATCATGTGGTATCTCGGGCAGAGACTGCCACCCAGTTGACCATGGAACGCCTGCTATTGCACGGTGATTTCGCACAATGTCGGATGAACTGTGGTTGAAGGGCCGCCCGTTCGTAACGCGGGCACAATGGACGGCGGCACATTGCCCCGATCGAGAGGACCTGATGAGTTCCGGCGAGCAGACAGCCACGTCGTTCTACGAGGCGATCGGTGGGGCGGAGACGTTCCAGCGGATCGTCGCGGCGTTCTATCGCGAGGTGGCGGCCGATGAGGTGCTGCGCCCGCTGTATCCGGAGCAGGACCTCGGACCGGCCGAGCGGCGCCTGCGCATGTTCCTGGAGCAGTACTGGGGCGGGCCGCGCACCTACTCCGACGAACGCGGGCACCCGCGGCTGCGGATGCGGCATATGCCGTTCAAAATCGGTCCGGTGGAGCGCGACGCGTGGCTGCGCTGCATGCACATCGGCGTGGCGGAAATCGAACCAGAAATTCTGGACGACGAACATCGCAAGGTATTGCTCGACTATTTGGAGATGGCGGCAAATTCGCTGATGAATGCGGCTTGGTGAGATCATTTCGTCCAGTTCCGGGTCAGCACCGGGGTTTCGGCTCGGGTTATGCAACGCTGAAAATTTGCCGGATGTCGCAGAACACAGTTGAGCCTGGGCGAATTTACCGAACATCTTTGGCACTATTGCGGATGTGACTGATACACCTGCCGTGCCGGCGTCGGTGGATCGCACCGCCCAACCTTGGTGGCGGTCGGCCGTGTTCTACCAGGTCTATCCGAGATCGTTCGCGGACTCCGACGGTGACGGGATCGGCGATCTCGGTGGAGTTCGCGAGAAGCTCGGCTACCTCGAACTACTCGGGGTGGACGCGCTCTGGATCTGTCCGGTGATGCGATCGCCGATGGCCGATGGTGGCTACGACGTCGCCGATCCGCGCGATATCGACGCGCTGTTCGGCGGTATGGCGGCGATGGACGAGTTGATCGCCGAGGCGCACGACCGCAATCTCAAGGTCACCATGGACTTGGTGCCGAACCACACCAGTGATCAACATCCGTGGTTCGCCGCGGCACTGGCCGCCGCACCCGGCAGCCACGAACGCGAGCGCTACATCTTCCGCGACGGCCGCGGACCCGACGGCGCCACGCCACCGAACAACTGGCCGAGCATCTTCGGCGGACCTGCCTGGACCCGGATCACCGAGGCAGACGGCACCCCCGGCCAGTGGTACCTGCACATTTTCGCGCGCGAGCAACCCGATCTGAACTGGCAGAACCCCGAGGTCGCCGCCGATTTCGAGCAGACGCTGCGGTTCTGGCTCGACCGCGGCGTCGACGGCTTCCGCCTCGATGTCGCGCACGGCATGGCCAAACCGGACGGCCTGCCCGATATGGTGCGCGTCGATACCAAGATGCTCGTGCACGACGACAGCGATCCGCGCTTCAACAATCCCAATGTGCACGAGATCCACCGCCGCATCCGCAAGGTGCTGGACGAGTATCCGAACGCGGTCTCGATCGGCGAGGTGTGGGTCGACGACAACACCCGCTTCGGCGAGTACGTCCGACCGGACGAACTGCACCTGGCCTTCAATTTCCGTCTCGCCGAGGCGGAATTCGCCGCCGATCCGGTGCGGGCCGCCATCGACAATTCGCTCGCGGCCGTCGCGCCGGTGGGCGCCTCGCCCACCTGGACCCTGTCCAACCACGACATCGAGCGCGAGGTCACCCGCTACGGCGGCGGTCCGGTCGGGGTGGCGCGGGCTCGCGCGATGATCATGGTGGAGTTGGCGCTGCCCGGTGCGGCCTTCATCTACAACGGCGCCGAACTCGGACTGCCGAATGTGGACGATCTGCCCGAGGCAGTGCTGCAGGATCCGGTCTGGGAACGCTCCGGACATACCGAGCGCGGACGTGACGGCTGCCGGGTGCCGATTCCGTGGGAGGGTGCGGCGCCGCCGTTCGGCTTCACCACGGCCGAGCAGTCCTGGCTGCCGATACCGCCGGAATGGGCGTCATCTTCGGTCGAGGCGCAGTTGGAGGCGTTGGACTCCACGCTGTCGCTGTACCGCTTGGCGATCGAATTACGCGGTGTCCGACCGGAATTCGCGGGTCCGCGGATCGAGTGGTACGGCAGTCCGTCGGGTTGCCTGGCTTTCCGGCGACCGGGTGGACTGGTCTGCGTGCTGAACGCATCACCGGTGCCTATCTCGCTGCCGCCGGGCGATGTACTGCTTGTCAGCGCCCCACCGGTGAACGGACAGTTGCCCGCGAATGCCGCTGCCTGGCTGGTGTGAGGGGACACACGAGTTCGACCAGAGCGCGAACTACTACAGAGGATCGTCTACCGTAAGTCCGTGAGCATTCTCGAGACAGTGCTGATCTTCCTCGGCATCCCGCTGGTGATCTACGGCGCGATCGCCGGATTGTCGTTTCTCGGCAAGCCACTGCCCGGCGAGAAGCCGGTCCACTTCGATCTCGGTCAGAAGTGGACCCAGCCTCCCGTGGTGTGGAGTGCTACCGACGAGGTGACCGGATCGGGTCACCACGCTGAGTCGTCGCATGGGCATCATGCGGCAATCGAATCCACCGACGTGGAGCTGATCGGAGGCCGGGCAAGTGGCAAGTTCTAATTGGCCCGCGGTAGTCGAATCCGAACTGCCGCACGGTTCGGTGGTCACCAGCAGCGGCCGCGTCTCGGGTGTGCACGAGGCCGGCGCGGTGTTCAAGGAAGCCCCGTTCAGCGATGACGAGCGGCTCGCCATGGATAACGTGCTCACCGAGGCGACCCGCGCGACCAAGGTGCGCTTCAACATCTACATCGGCGATCTCGGCGCGGATCCGGCCGCCGGTGCGGACGCGGTCTTCCCCGCGACCCCCGAGGCCGCGCGTTCGGTGCTCATCGCGGTTTCGCCCAATGACAAGGCCATCGAGGTGCGCTCCGGCCACGAGGTCGCCGATCGCGCCAACGATCGCGTCTGCCAGCTCGGCGTCACCGCCGCACTGAGTTCGTTCCGGCAGGGCCAGCTCATCGACGGCCTGGTCTCCGCGGTTCGCGTGATGGCCGCGGCCATCGGTCGCTGATCCAGTAGTTGCATTCGGCGTGCTCTGGCGCGTTCACCGCTGAGGTGGACGCGCCGCTTGCGTCTCGGCTGTCGAAACGTGAACGGGGCGTGCGCATCACGATGGATGGCACGCCCCGTCTCAGTGTCGCGAGGGCATCAGTCCTGGGCGTCGAAGGTGCGGGCGCGCAGTGAGCGTTCGATGCCCGCCTTGCCCTCGATCACCAGGCGGCGCAGCGCAGGCGGATGGTCATCGGCGAGGAACTTGTCCGCCGTCGCGACGGCTTCCTCGCTGATCGCCCAGGCCGGATAGAGCCCGATGACCACGGTCTGCGCGACCTCGCTGGAGCGGCGCTCCCAAACGCCGGGAACCTCGGCGAAATAGCGCTCCACGTACGGCGTCAGCAGCTCACCCTGGCCGTTGGGCGCGAAGCCGCCGACGATCGAGCGGGCAGTGATATTCGGGACCGAATCGTCGGACATCACCGTCGTCCAGGCCTGCTCCTTCACCTCGGCAATCGGACGGGCCGTCGCCGCGGCCGCGGCGTGCCGCTTACCGGCCGCGGTCGGATCGTTGGACAACTCCGTATCGATCGTGGGAGTGGCGAGACCGTCGGCGTCGATCTCACCGGCGGCGGCCAGCGCGGTGACGAGCCGCCAGCGCAGATCGGTATCGACGATCAGACCGGGGAGACCGACCTTGGCCGGATCGCCGTCGAGCAGTTCGCCCAACACCTCGGTATGCCAAGCCGACAGCTTGGCGCCGGTGAGCGCGTTGACGAAGGCGAGTTGGTGGTCCGAACCCGCCTCGGCCTCGCGGGCGAGTTCCAGCAGCCGGTTGGCGTATTCGGGCCAGCCGATGGTGGTGGCCCATTCCGGATCGGCGTAGTTGCCGATCGCGGTGTTGGCCTGCATCAGAAGTCGTTGCACCACACCGATTTCGGATTCGACGCCGATGCCGCGCTGGACCAGGGCGACGAAATCGCGGGCCCGGAATTCGGCCTGCCTGGTCATCTCCCAGGCAGCCGACCAGGCCAGCGTGCGGGGCAGCGGTTCGGCGATATCGGCGATGCGGTTGACCAGCACGTCGAGCGAATCGGCATCCAGGCGTACCGAGCAGTAGGTGAGGTCGTCATCGTTGACCAGCACGAACTTGCCGCGTGGCACGCCGACCAACTCGGGGACGTCGGTGCGCTCGGCGGCATCGAGATCGAGCTCGACGCGCTTGGTGCGCACCAGCTTTCCGTCCTGGTCGTCGTAGACACCGACGGCGAGGCGATGGACGCGACGTTCGCCCGCACCGGGTGCCGCACCCTCCTGCACCACGGCGAACGAGGTGAACTTGCCCTCGGTGTCGACCTCGAAATCCGGCCGCAAGATATTCAGGCCGGTGGTCTTGAGCCACTGCGTGCCCCAGCCGGACAGATCACGGCCCGAGGACTGCTCCAGCGCCGACAGGAGATCGTCGAAAGTGGCATTGCCGTAGGCGTGTTCGGTGAAGTAGGCGCGCAGACCCGCGAGGAACGGCTCCAGACCGACATACGCGACAAGCTGTTTGAGCACGGAAGCGCCCTTGGCATAGGTGATTCCGTCGAAGTTGACCTCCACCGCATGCAGGTCCGGGATATCCGCGGCGATGGGGTGAGTGGAGGGCAGCTGGTCCTGCCGGTAGGCCCAGGACTTCTCCACATTGGCGAAAGTGGTCCAGGCACTTGTGTATTCGGTCGCCTCGGACTGGCACAGCACCGAGGCGAAGGTCGCGAACGACTCGTTCAACCACAGGTCGTCCCACCACTTCATGGTCACCAGATCGCCGAACCACATATGCGCCATCTCGTGCAGTACGGTCTCGGCGCGCCGCTCGTAGGAAGCGCGGGTCACCTTGGACCGGAAGACGTAGTCCTCCAGGAACGTAACGGCACCGGCGTTCTCCATCGCGCCCGCATTGAACTCGGGGACGAACAGCTGGTCGTACTTGCCGAAGGCGTACGGCACACCGAAGTTGTTGTGGTAGAAGCCGAATCCCTGCTTGGTCTCGGTGAAGAGGCGCTCGGCATCCATATGTTCGGCGAGCGAGGAGCGGCAGTAGATGCCGAGCGGGATGGTGCCGTGATCGTCGGTGTAGGCGTCGGTCCATTCCGCGTACGGGCCCGCGATCAGTGCGACCAGATAGGTGCTCATCCGCGGGGTGGTGCGGAACAGGTGCTTGCCGGGATCGGCGATGAGCGTATCGACCGCGGCGGCGTTGGAGATGACCTTCCAGCTCGGTGCGGCGGTGACGCTGATATCGAAACTGGCCTTGAGGTCCGGCTGATCGAAGCAGGCGAACATGCGCTTGGCATCGGCGGTTTCGAATTGCGAGTACAGGTAGACCGCGTCATCGGCGGGGTCGACGAAGCGGTGCAGGCCCTCACCGGTATTGGAGTATTCGCAGTCGGCCTCGACGACGAGTTCGTTGCGCTCGGCCAGACCGGTGAGGGTGATGCCCTTGGCTTCGTCGTAGTCGGCGACGTCGATCGGCGTGCCGTTGAGCACGGCGGAGCGGACCCCGCGGGCGACGATATCGATGAACGTGCTCGCGCCCGCGGTCGCGGTGAAGGTGACCGTGCTGCGGGAGAAGAAGGTCTGCTCGCCCGGCTGCCCCGCCCCGTCGGTCAGGTCGAGCTCGATGCGATAGTTCTCGACCTGCACTGTCGAGGCGCGTTCGATCGCCTGGTCGCGAGTCAGGTTCGGTGCGGACATTGGACTCCTTCGTGGTTCGAAGAACATGCGCGGGCGGCCCCCCGGCGGGCACAGCACTCACCACAATGCCACCTCGGTAAGGTTGCCCGCGCGGGACTTTTTCCCATAAACCCTATCGACCAGGATCGGAGCTGCGACGTGAAGCACATCCACGCCGGAAAGGTGCGCGACCTCTACGAGGACGGCGACACCCTGCTGCTGGTGGCGTCGGACCGGGTATCGGTCTACGACGTGGTGCTACCGACGCCGATCCCGGAAAAGGGCGCACTGCTGACCCAGCTGTCGAACTGGTGGTTCGAATACTTCACCGAGGTGCCCAACCACGTGGTCTCCGCGACCGATGTGCCCGCGGAATTCGCCGGTCGCGGCATCCGGGTCAAGCCGCTGAAGATGGTGCAGGTCGAGTGCATCGCGCGCGGCTATCTGACCGGGTCGGGGCTGAAGGAATACGAGCGCACCGGGACGGTTTCCGGCGTCGCACTGCCGCGCGGCCTGCGCGATGGCGACATAATGCCCGAGCCGATCTTCACCCCGACCAGTAAGGCCTCCGAGGGGCACGACGAGCCCATCACCTTCGCGGATGTGGTGAATCAGGAGGGCCGCGAGGTCGCCGAGCAACTGCGCGACCTGACTCTCCGGATCTACACCCGCGGTGCCGCGCACGCCGCCGTGCGTGGCGTCATAGTCGCCGACACCAAGGTCGAATTCGGTTGGGACGGCGATATTCTCACCCTCGGCGACGAAGTACTGACCTCCGACTCCTCCCGTTTCTGGCCTGGCGCGGAATGGGAACCCGGCCGCCCCCAACGCTCCTTCGACAAACAGTTCGTCCGCGACTGGTCCACCTCCACGGGCTGGAACAAGGAGTATCCGGGGCCGGAGATCCCCGCCGAGATCGTCGATGCGACTCGGCAGAAGTACATGGAGGCATACGAGCTGATTACCGGGCAGACCTGGAGTAGCGCGTCGTGCTGACCATCTGGACGGTGCGCTGGCTACCGGGCGCTTCGTCCCGAGAATCGGGCACCCTCTACGCGGGGTGCCCGATTTTCTCGGGGGTGCGGTGCTAGGCGGACGCGTTGTGCCCGGTTGCTGTACCGGGTGTCCGGTGCCTGGTGGGTGTGGGTGCTCGGTTGAGGCCGGGTGTTCGCTGGGCCGGAGCGGTCAGGCGAGGTGTTCGGCCAGTCGCTCGAGGTAAGGCCGCTGGCCCGCACTCAGTTTGTCGTGCGCGGTGGCGAGGTCGAACCACTCGGCGCGGTCGATTTCCGGGAAGGTGGCGAGGCGGCCGGATTTGGGCGGCCATTCCATTTCGAAGGTGCCGGGGACAACGGCGGCTGGATCCAGATCGCTTTCAACGGCCCACACGGTGAGGTTCTTGGTGGATTTGCCGCTGCCGTAGCGAACCTCGCCCAACGGCACCCGCTCGCCCTCGGGCACCGGCAGCCCGAGTTCCTCGAGGAACTCACGCGCCGCGGCCACCTCGGCGCTCTCGTGCTCCGGCTCGTACTCACCCTTCGGAATCGACCACGCCCCCGCATCCTTCCGCGCCCAGAACGGCCCACCCATATGCCCGATCAGCACCTCGGTATCACCGGCGGTCCGACGGAACAACAGAATCCCAGCACTGAATTTGCCTGCCACACCAAGCAGTCTGCCGCCTGCCGCCGCATGGGTGCGCACAAGACACGGCCGATCCGCGAGGGCGCGGGATTTCGTCAGAGCGCTGAGGCCGCGGTTCAGCGGCAGCCGGTGCCGCTGATCGCGATGCCGATGTGGGTGTCGGAACCGTATGTGCGGCAAGTGATTCACGACTTCGACGAGAAGCGGTCCGGACTCGTTGGAAAACCACGGAGACCGATTCGACGCGCGATGCGTTGGCTCGCTATGCCCGGGTTTGGTGGCGGAGGTGGGCGGCGCGGAGGGTGAGGTAGTCGCGTTCGGGGAGGCTGGTGGTGTGGTTGGCGGCGTGGGTGTAGCAGGTTATGGCTGCAGGGAAGTCGCCTGCCATTTCGTGTAGGTGGCCGCGCACGGCGTCGAGGCGGTGGCTGTCTGTCAGTTGGTCTTCGAGAGTGTCGGCGAGTTCGAGTGCGGCGGCCGGGCCGTGCACCATCGCGGTGGCGACGGCGCGGTTGAGGGTGACCATCGGGTTCTTCGAGATGCGCTCGATCATGTTGTACAGGGCCAGGATTCGACGCCAGTCGGTGTCCTCGGCACGCAGCGCCTGCGCGTGCAGTACGGCGATCACGGCCTGGATCTGGTAGGGGCCGGTGAGGCCCGAGGTGAGTGTGCTGGTCGTCAAGGTGATGCCCTCGGTGATCAGCTTGCGATCCCACAGTGCGCGGTTCTGTTCGGCGAGCGGAATCAATTCACCGTGCGCTCCGGTGCGTGCGGCGCGCCGGGAGTCGGTGAGCAACATGAGCGCGAGTAGCCCGGTTACTTCGGTGTCGTCGGGGAGCAGCCGATGGATCGACCTGGTCAGGCGGATCGCCTCGTTCGAGAGGTCGGCCCGCTGTAGGTCGGGTCCCGCGGTGCTGGTGTGCCCCTCGTTGAAGATCAGGTACAGCACATGTAGCACCGCTCCGAGCCGCTCGTGCCATTCCGCGTCACCGGGCCGGGTGAACGGGCGGTCGAGGGTGGCCAGCTTCTTCTTCGCACGCGTAATCCGTTGCGCCATGGTCGCTTCCGGCAGCAGGAAGGCATTGGCGATCTCCG
Source organism: Nocardia sp. NPDC049526 (assembly GCF_044465765.1). NCBI lineage: Bacteria > Bacillati > Actinomycetota > Actinomycetes > Mycobacteriales > Nocardiaceae > Nocardia > Nocardia sp. NPDC049526. Next base: position 412,811 of record NZ_JBITMA010000003.1, read on the forward strand.
CCGTGCCGAGCCCGCCGACCGCACGCAATGTCAGTGCGATGGCACTCGCGGACGACAGCGCAGGATGGCAGCAGAGGAAGAACATGGCGAGCGTATCGTCACGATCGACGGCCTCGGCATCGGGCACGTCGCGCTCGAAAACCGTTGTCTCCCTGCGTCGCCGGGCCACCTCGGCGCGCACCACATCGGCCATCCGCCGCTGCGCGACCTGGATCAACCACGCTCGCGGATTATCCGGCAACCCATCGGCGGGCCATTGGGTCGCCGCCGCGAGCATCGCCTCCTGGAGCGCGTCCTCGGCGGTGTCGAAATCGCCGAATCGGCGTACCAACGTGCCGAGGACCTGCGGCGCGAGTTCGCGCAACAGGTCCTCGATGGGCGGTGCTCCGTGCATGGACAACTATTACTCGGTCGCCGGGGCGCCCATCACCGCGCGCACCTCGATGTACTCGCCGATCGGCTTACCACCCGGTCCGGGGGCCGCCGATGCCTGTGCGGCGATCTCCAGCGCACGCTCCGGACTTTCCACATCGACGATCCAGTATCCGGCCAGGAACTCCTTGGTCTCCGGGAACGGCCCATCGGTGATCACCGGCGCCGAACGCCCGTCCGAACTGACCAGTCGTGCCTCGTCCGGCCCGGCCAGGCCCTGCGCGTCGACCAGTTCACCGGTCTTGGCCAGCTCCGCGCCGAGCGCCCGCTGGAAGTCCATATGCGCCTTGATCTCCTCCGGCGTCCACTCGGTGATCGGGATATCGCAGCTGGCGGCGGGCCCATAGGTCTTGAGCAGCATGTACTTCATTTTCGGTCTCCTAGCCTGCGGTGCGCCCCGGCGGCGCGCTCGCGATGAGGTCGGAGCTGGGTGCGCCGATTCGACGCACCCTCGATAGTGATCCGCATCACAGTGGCGCGGCGGTATCGGCGAGCCGTTCCGGATCGACCTGCTGACCGATCAACTCCTTGATCCGGTCGGTCACATCCCAGATGTTCACATTCATCCCCGCCAGCACCCGGTTTTCGGCGTCGAGCCAGAATGCGACGAACTCGCGCCGGGCCACATCGCCGCGCACGACCACCTGCGCGTACTCACCGGTCGCGGCGTATCCGGTGTACTCCATGCCCAGGTCGTATTGGTCGGTGAAGAAGTACGGCAGGCGTTCGTAGGAAGCCGGCTTGCCGAGCATCGTCTGCGCCGCGACGGCGGGCTGATTGAGGGCATTCGCCCAGTGCTCCACCCGAATTCGACGCCCGAGCAGCGGATGCTGCGCGTCGGCGATATCGCCGACCGCCACGATATCCGGGTCACTGGTGACCAGGCTCGCGTCGACAAGTACGCCGCCGTCGGTCGCCAGCCCCGCGTTCGCGGCCAGTTCGATATTCGGCCGCGCGCCGACCGCGACAAGTACCGCATCACCCTCGATCACGGTGCCGTCGGTGAGTCGGACGCCGCTCGCCACATCCACCCCTCCCTGACCAGCGGTGATTGCCCCGGCCTGATGAGTGGTGATCGCCTCGACCTGCGCACCGAATCGCAGGTCGACGCCGTGGTCGCGGTGCAGATCCGCGAAGACCCGCCCCATCTCGGGTCCGAGTGCCGCCAGTAGCGGCAGTTCGGCCGATTCGACAATGGTGACCTCGACCTGGGCGGCGCGCGCGGCCGAGGCGACCTCGAGCCCGATCCAGCCCGCCCCGATGATGACCAGCCGCCGGGCCGAGCCGAACAGCTCGATCAGACTGTCGGAATCGCCGATCGTGCGCAGCGTGTACACCTCGCGCGCATCCATGCCCGGAATCGGCAGGCGGCGCGGTGTCGAGCCGGTCGCGAGTGCGAGCTTGTCGTAGCCGAGCGTCGAACCATCCGGCAGCGTCACGGTTTTCGCGCTCGGATCGATCGCGCCGACCTCGGTGCCGAGCCGGACGTCGATATGGTGATCGCGGTACCACTGGCCCGGATCGACGGTGAATTCCTCGAGCGATTTCTTACCGGCCAGATGTTCCTTGGACAGCGGTGGTCGCTCATAGGGCAGGTAATCCTCGGCGCTGATCAGCGTCACGGTTCCGGCGAAATCGTTGGCGCGCAGCGCTTCCGCCAGTTTGGCCGCGGCCAGCCCGCCGCCGACGATGACGAAATGCTGATCAGAGGTCATAACGGACTCCTTTTCGGGAGGGAACCGGACGCCTGCGTGTCACCCTACTGGGACCCCGGGCCGCCTTTTCGGAAAATCGGGCGTCCGGTCCGGGAACGAATCGCGCGCTCGCGTGGTTGGCCACGGATAGTGGCGCGGCGAATCCGCGCGTTACAAGCGTGCGATGGAGAGGAACAGCTCTGTGAGCGAGACGACCGCCAAGAACGTTGCCGATTTCTGGTTCGACCCGCTGTGCCCCTGGTGTTGGATCACCTCCCGCTGGATTCTCGAGGTCGAGCAGGTCCGCGATATCGAGGCCCGTTTCCACGTGATGAGCCTGTCGGTGCTGAACGAGGGCAAGGAGGGGCTGCCGCCGCAGTACGAGGAGTTGCTCGCGACCGGCTGGGGGCCGGTCCGGGTTGCCATCGCCGCCGCCCAGGAGCATGGTGACAAAGTGCTCTCCCCGCTCTACACCGCGATGGGTACCCGCATCCACAACCGTCGCGAGGAGTACGCGCGCGACTCCCGCAAGGAATCCCTCGCCGCGGTGATCGCTGATTCGCTCGCCGAGGCAGGCCTGCCCGCCGAACTCGCCGCAGCGGCCGAGAGCACCGAATTCGACGAGGCACTGCGCAAGAGTCATCACGCGGGCATGGACAAGGTCGGTCCGGATGTCGGCACCCCGACCATCCACATCAACGGCAATGCCTTCTTCGGTCCGGTGCTGTCACGGATCCCGCGCGGCGAGGAGGCCGGGAAGCTGTGGGATGCGGCGGTCACGCTGGCCGACTACCCGCACTTCTTCGAGCTGAAGCGGACCAGGACCGAGGATCCGTCCTTCGACTGACCGCGGACCCTACGGCACCGGTTTGGGCGGCAACGTCGGAACCTCGCCGTAGCTGCTCGGGTACGGACCGGCCGGTGGCGCACCGGCCGGTCGGTTCGGTCGCCAGAACAGCTTGCCGTGCCTGCTGCGGTCACGCAGAGCCCACATCCGCCAGGTCAGCACCGGATGCGAGGACATGGCATTGCTGATCCAGACGAAGAAGCCCTTCTCGACCGCGGCCCGATCGGCCATCTCGTCGAAGCCGACCAACTTGTTCAGGTACTTGCCCGCGGCGAGGGTGCCCATGGCGCCCGGTGCACCGACGTGCCGGTTGCAGTAGCCGTGGTTGTCGGCGGTGTACTCCTGGGACCGGATCAGCGAGCTGCCGATGATCGGCAGCGACGGTGCCACGAACATGCCGAGCTGACGCCAGTACGAGGTGTGCCCGGCCGCGATATGTCCGACCTCGTGACCGATGATGAAGGCGAGAGCCTCGGGTTCGCGTGCGGCGCCGCCGATTTCGAACAGGTCGCTGTAGACCGCGACATAGCGCCGGAACCCGTGACCGGAGGCGAAGGCATTGATCTGGCCGTTGCCGAGCACGACGTAGGCATCCGGCACCTTGGCCATTCCGAATCGGGCCGCCGCCTCGACCACCAGCTGATAGCCCTCCGGAAACTGGGTCGGCGACATCTTGACGCCGTTGACCCGCATTGCCGCGTAGCCCATTCCGCGCAGGAACCACACCACGATCGGCGCGAAGACCAGGATGATCAGGTAGATATTCGGCTGCTTCCCATCCAGCACGAGGCCGATGCACGCCGCCAGCGCGATCAGCATCGCGAGCGTGGTGATCACACAGACCACGACCAGCAGCGGAATCTCCCACGGGTGCCGTGCGGGCATGCCGTACGGGGACAGGCCGCGCGGCTGCCGCTGCGGGGGCGTACCGGGCGGGACCGGAGCCACACCGTATCCGTACGGCGCGGGTCCATAGTGGGGCGTGGGGAATCCGGGGTACGGCGCGGCGGGGTATTGCGGCGTCGATGGGTACTGCGGCGAATTGTCCGGTGTGGCGGTCGCGTCCTGAGCCTGCGCCCATCCGCCGAGAGCGGGATAGGGATCGGCGGGTCCGCCCGGCTGCTGGGGCGGCTGGGAGTCGTGCGGCTGCATGCGAAGAACTCTATTCATTTGCCGGGGACGAGGTTCGGGCTGTTGCCGTGCGGTCGGCACTGGTGGCCGCGAACACCGCTGACATACCTGTCGATTCGCCGTGGCGGCCAGTGGTGTTAATGCCGGGCCCGATGGTGTGACACCCGCACGGATGCCGCACCGTTTCGACTCAGTGGTTCGGCGGCAAGATCACCGGGTCGGGCAGGCACAGGCTGGCCGAGCGGGTCGTCGGCGCGGGTCCTTTACCAGAGTCGAAGCTCCACTGCGAGATCGAGCCCGCCGCCTTCCACCGCAGCGCGCCCGTCGCATCGGATACCACCTCATATATTTGCTCGCTGCCGCCGATGAGCTGAGTGCCCACGCAGTAGTCGTTGTACTCGGTGCCCGGTTGCAGCGCCCCGGCGCTGAAGTTGCCCGAGGGATCGGCGGTGGCGCCGGGATTCGCGACGGTGCTCGGTGTGCGCACGGACGCGCCCCGGAGCCACCGGGGTGCGCCGCGCTGATCTGTCACGCAGGTGAAGGTCGAGCCACCGGCCACTAGTGTCGCGCCTTGCGCATGGCCGGATCCGGCCCACAGACAATCGACAGCCGGTGCGGCACTCGCATGTCCGGTTGCCGCACCGAGCAGGCCGACCGTGGCCGCCGCGGCGATCGAGCTGGCCAGTCCGCGACGCAGCCGTGGCGTGGTGCGTCCGGACTTGGTGCAGAGCAGCGACTTCATGATGTTTCCTTCGGCTGGCAGCGGTGTACTTCCGCCATCAACGATCACGTTGCGGACCCGTTGCCACGAGGGAGCGCGATCCCGAATCGATGGTGTCGCCAGATGCACCATGGCAGTGGTGCCGCCCACCGCGCGGCACGCGAAACACGCCTGACACAATCGCAGCCATGCGCGTATACCTGGGTGCCGACCATGCCGGTTTCGAACTGAAGAATCACGTCAAGGCCCATCTGGAGCAGGCGGGCCACGAGGTCGTCGACTGCGGCGCCCTCGAATACGACGCACTCGACGACTACCCCGCATTCTGCATCGAGGCGGCTCGCCGCACCGTCGCCGATCCGGGCAGCCTCGGGCTGGTCTTCGGCGGCAGCGGCAACGGTGAGCAGATCGCCGCGAACAAGGTGCCCGGCGCCCGCTGCGCCCTGGCCTGGAGCGTGGAGACCGCCCAGCTGGCCCGTGAGCACAACAATGCCCAGCTGATCGGCATCGGCGGCCGCATGCACTCCACCGAGGAGGCGCTGGCGATCGTGGACGCGTTCGTCTCGACCAAATGGTCCGACGAGCCGCGCCACCAGCGTCGCATCGACATCCTGGCCGAGTACGAGAAGACCGGTGTGGCCCCGGCCGTTCCGGCCTACTGAGCGCGTAATCCGTCGTCCCGCTAGGTAAGCCGAACGGCGATGCGCGTCGGCGGACCGGAGAGGATCTCTACCTTCGATGCCTGAGGGCTATGCGCTGCACCGGTTTGCGCGGCTGCGGCAACGGCGCTTCGCGGGCAGTGTGGTGTGCGTTTCGAGCTCGAAGCAGCGGGTCGCCGCCCCTGCCGCGTGCGTCGGCGGGCCGGAAAGGATTTCGACCTTCGATGCCTGAAGGGCACACGCTGCATCGGCTCGCGCGACTACATCAGCGGCGCTTCGCTGGGGGAGTGGTGCATGTTTCCAGCCCACAGGGCAAGTTCGCCGCCGGTGCCGCGCGGGTCGACGGACAGGTGCTGACCCGAGCCGAGGCATGGGGCAAACACCTACTGCACCACTACGAGTCGGGTCTGGTCGTACATGTGCACCTCGGGCTGTACGGGGTGTTCACCGAGGTGTCGCTGCCGATGGGTGAGCCGGTCGGACAGGTGCGGATGCGGATCGTCGGTGACGCGTCGGCCGATGATCGCCTGTACGGCACCGATTTACGCGGCCCGACCGCCTGCGAGGTGTACACCCACGCCGAGGTGACGGCGCTGACCGAGCGGCTCGGCCCCGATCCACTGCGGCGCGGCGCCGATCCGGAACGGGCCTGGCGGCGAATTCATCGCTCGCGCAGGCCCATCGGCGCACTGCTGATGGATCAGCAGGTATTAGCCGGCGTCGGCAATGTGTATCGCGCGGAACTGCTTTTCCGGCACGGTATTTCGCCACACCGACCGGGCACCGCGCTCACTGTCGACGAGTGGGACGCAATGTGGACCGATCTCGTCGCGCTGATGCGGGTGGGCGTGCGGGTCGGCAAGATGGTCGTCGTCCGCCCCGAACACGACCACGGCGAACCGTCCTACGCGGCCGACCGCCCACGCACCTACGTCTACCGCCGCCCCGGCGCGCCCTGCCGCCTCTGCGGCACCCCCGTCGCACACACCGTGCTGGAGGGCCGAAACCTCTTCTGGTGCCCCACCTGTCAGGCCAGCTGAACCTCAGCTCTACCGGAAGTAGCGGTGCACCATCTGGGCGATGCATACAGGCTTGTCGGCGCCCTCGCGTTCCATGACGGCGTCGACGGTGACTTGGACGGCGCCGTCGCCGAGGTCGGTGGCGTCGGCGAGGGTGGCGGTGAGGCGGACCTTCGAGCCGGCGGGGACGGGGGCTGGGAATCGGACCTTGTTGAGGCCGTAATTGATTGCCATCGCGCGGTGTTCGATGACGAGTATTTCCGACCAGAGCGGAATGAGTAGCGACAGGGTCAGGTAGCCGTGGGCGATGGTGCCGCCGAAGGGGCCGGTCTTCGCGCGTTCGACATCGACGTGGATCCACTGCTCGTCGTGGGTGGCCTCGGCGAACATGTCGATATCGCGCTGCGGGATCTCGAGCCAGTCGCTGCTGCCGAGTTCGGTGCCGATGAGGTCGAGTAGGTCGGTGGGTTTGTCGACGGTGGTCGCCATGTGGCGCACTCCTTCGGTTGTTGTGGATTTACGGTGTCAGCCCGCGCATTTGACGAGCATCGTCGCGGAGCAGCAGGCGCTGGAGCTTGCCGAGGGCATTGCGCGGCAGCTGCTCGCGGAAGACGTAGTACTTCGGGATTTTGTATCGGGCGAGATTTGCTTCGAGATGGGTGCGAATCGCGTCTTCATCGATTTCGTGACCGGCGCGGACGACGATGAACGCCAATCCGACCTCACCCCATCGCTCGTCCGGCACCGCGACCACAGCGCAGTCGCAGACGCTGTCCAGGCGGGAGATGGCCGCCTCGACCTCGACGGGATAGATGTTCTCGCCGCCGGAGATGATCATGTCTTTGACGCGGTCGACGATGTGCGCCCAGCCGTCATCGTCGATGCGGACGATATCGCCGGTGCGGAACCAGCCGTCGACGAATGCCTGTTCGGTGGCGTCGGGTCGATTCCAGTATCCGGCAAAGACGTTGGGGCCCTTGACGAGTAGTTCGCCCTGTCCGGGGCCTTCGATGATCTCGCCGGTCGGGGTGAGCAGCGCGACGTCGGTGAAGAAGTGCGGAACACCCGCGGATACCGGATGTGCGTCGGCGCCGTGGCGCAGTGCCATGAGCACGCCGGGTGCTGCCTCGGTCATGCCATAGCCCTGTAGGGCCTGGATGCCGCGGGCCAGCCACGCCTTGGCCACGTGTTCGAGGACGGGGGAGCCGCCGAAGGCGACGCAGCGGACGCTCGACAGATCGGTGGTCTCCCACTCGGGTGCCTCGCACAGCATTTTCAGCATGGTCGGGGCGAGCGGGAAAACCGTGGCCCGCCTGCGCTCGATGGTGGCAAGGAACTCGCCGGGCTCGAATTTCGGTATGACAACCACGGTTCCGCCGGCGTACAGGGTCGGCAGTGTGATCTGTCCCAGGCCGAGTACGTGGAACAGCGGCGCGGAACACAAGCTGACATCGTCGCGGCCGAGACTGAAGTGGGCGAACTGGTTGAGGGTGTTCCAGACGATATTGCCGTGGGTGAGCACGGCGCCCTTGGGGCGGCCGGTGGTGCCGGAGGTGTAGAGGATCAATGCGGGATCGTCGAGTCCGACCGCATGGGCGGGCGGTGTTCGGCCGGTGTGGTCGTTGATCGCGTTCTCGTACTCCGCACCCAGGTGCAGCAGCCGGGGAGTGGCGGAGCTTCGTGCGAGCGCATCGATACCGGTGTCGGCACCGACGACGAACACAGTTGGGTCGGCGTCGTCGAGTAGACCGGCGATCTCCGGCGCAGCCAGCCGAGTGTTGAGTGCCACGAAGATGGCACCGAGATGCATTGTGGCGAACAGGGTTTCGAAGGTCGCGATATCGTTGTGCCCGAGATAGGCGACCCGGGCGCCCGGCCCGACGCCGAAATCGGCGAGGGCCGCGGCGAGGGCGTCCACGCGATCGGCGAGGGTGGCGTAGTCGATGTGCCGGTCCTGTTGGATCAAAGCGATCGCATCGGGCTCCATCCTGGCCCGCCGCCGCGGCCACGAGCCGACTCCCTGGTCCATCATGTCGACCTCAATCCCAATGCGGTGATGGCGTTTTCACGCAGGATCAGGGGCCGGACCTCGTCCTTGATATCGAGTTGCTCGAAGTCATTCATCCAGCGATCCGGGGATATGAGCGGAAAGTCCGAGCCGAACAACACCTTTCGTTTGAGCAGGCTGTTGGCGTACTTGACCAGTTGCGGCGGAAAGTATTTCGGCGACCACCCGGACAGATCGATATAGACGTTGGGTTTGTGCGTGGCCACGGCCAGTGCTTCGTCCTGCCAGGGAAACGACGGGTGCGCGATGATGATCGTCAGCTCCGGAAAGTCGACGGCCACATCGTCGAGCAGCATCGGATTGGAGTACTTGAGCCGGATGCCGCCGCCACCTGGGAGTCCCGATCCGATTCCGGTCTGGCCGGAGTGGAACAGGGCGGGCACCCCGAGTTCGCTGATGGTCTCGTAGAGCGGGTAGACGGCACGATCGTCGGGCCGGAAAGCCTGCACGCTCGGATGGAATTTGAAGCCGCGGACCCCGTGCTCGACGACCAGTCGCCGGGCTTCGGCCAGTCCCGCCTTTCCTCTGGCCGGATCGATACTGGCGAACGGGATGAGGACGTCGCTGTGTGCGGCGGCCGCGGTGGCGATGTCTGCATTGCTGATCCGCCGGTGGCCGAGTGCGGCTTCGGCGTCGACGGTGAATACGACCGCGGCCATGCGGCGTTCCCGGTAGTAGGCGGCCATCTCGTCGATGGTCGGCGGGCCCGATTCGGCGCCGAAGTAGGCGTCGGCACCTGCCCGGAGCTGCTCCGGTAGCGAATAGTGGCCGCAGCCATCGGTTTCGGCGTGCGTGTGCACGTCGATCGCGACGAGTCGGTCCAGGTCCAGACTCATGACAGCTGCTGCGCGGTGGTCGGGATCTTGGGCAGCGGGATGCCGTAGGTTTCGAGCTGCTCACCGATCGAGGAGTCGAACGCCTCGGCGATCGCGTCGGCGGTCCAGCCGCCGTCGAGGAAGGCGCTGCGGATTTCGCTCGGATGCGACCAGAGCGACAGCCGGTCGCCGCCGATCCCGATGCATTGGCCCGTGATATCGGCGGACGCGTCGGAGGCCAGGAAAACCACCAGTCCGGCGACATCCTCCGGGGTGCCGAACGACGCGGCGCGGCGCACCACCGAGGGGATCGGCTCACCGTTCTTCATGCCCTCGACGTAGGGGGCGAGGAAGGGGATGGTCTCGGTCATCGCGGTCGCCGCGTTGGGGATGACCGCGTTGACCGTGACTCCGGCCTTCGCGCATTCCATCGCCCACGTGCGCGCCATCGCCGCGATACCGGCTTTGGCTGCCGCATAGTTGGTTTGACCGAAGTTGCCGCGCTGCCCGGCGGGGGATCCGGCGAGCACGACCCGCCCGCCGTGACCGGCCTGACGGAAGTGTTTGACCGCCTCCCGGACGCAGGTGAAGGTGCCGCGCAGATGGACGTGGATGACGGCGTCGAAGTCGTCGTCGGACATATTCCACAGCACCTTGTCGCGCAGGATGCCCGCATTGGTCACCATCGCATCCAGTCGCCCGAACGCGTCGACGGCCGCCGCGACCAGTGTCTGCGCAGCCTCGGTGGTACCGACGGCGATCGGTACCGCGAGTGCCCGACCACCGGTTTCGGCGATTTCGGCGGCGGCCTTCTCGGCGCGGTCGGCGGCCACATCGTTGACCACGACGGCCGCGCCGGCGGCGGCCAAGGCCTTGGCGTAGGCGAGGCCGAGGCCCTGGCCGCTGCCGGTGACGACAGCGACTTTGCCGGTGAGATCCATATGCACTGTTCCTTTCGAAAGAGGGGTCAGAAGATGAGGACGGGTTTGATCGCCTTGCTCGAGGTCATATCCGCAACGGCCTGGCCGATGTCGTCGAATGGGTACCGGGTGATCAGCTTGTCGATCGGGAGCCGCCCGTTGCGCACCAGCGACACCAGAGCCGGTATGACGGTGCGGGTTTCGTTGTCGCCCAGGGTGAGTCCGACGACCTTGCGGCCCGGCAGCATGGCGTTGACGTCGAGCGCCACCTCGGCGCCGAACGGTGGTGCGCCGACGATGACCAGCGTGCCGCGTGCGGCGAGGACATCCGCGCCGGTGCGCAGCACAGCGGTACTGCCGGTGGTTTCCACGACGGCGTCGGCGCCACCGGTGATTTCGGTGATCGCGGCGGCGGCATCGGTCGTCGTCGCATCGATGATGTGCGTCGCGCCGAGTTCCCAGGCCAGTTCGAGACGTTCGGCGACCTTGTCGACGGCGATGATCGTCGTGGCCGGTGACAGCGTGGCCGCCATAATCGCGGACAATCCGACCGCACCGGCGCCGAGTACGACAACGCTCGATCCCGGGCGCGGCTGTACGACATTCCAGATCGCGCCGACACCGGTCTGGACTCCGCACCCGAGCGGGGCAATCGATTCCAGCGGCACATCGGGGTCGACGACGATCATGCTGCGCTCGTCGACCAGCGCGAGTCGGCTGAACGACGACTGTCCGAAGAAGTGCCCGCCCAAGGGTGCGTTGTCGCGGGTGATGGTGTGGCTGTCGTCGGCTCGCGCACCGCCGATCAGGTTGAGCGGCAACCAGGTTGCGCAATAGGCGGGGTGGCCGTCGCGACAATTCGTGCACGCTCCGCATGAGGTGAACGACAGCAGTACGTGATCACCGGGTACCACACCGGTGACTTCGGATCCGACGCGTTCGACGATGCCCGCGCCTTCGTGACCGAGGACGCCGGGAAGTGGAAACGGCAGTCCGCCACTGGCGACGCCGAGGTCGGTGTGGCAGACACCGGCCGCGACCATGCGCACGATCGCCTCGTGCGGTCGCGGTTCATCGAGTTCGATCGCGGAGAGGGTGAACGGCGCACCGCCGGATTCGACGACGGCTGCCCAGGTGGTGGTGGTCATGGTGGATGTCCTTGCAGATTCAATCGAGGGCGATGACAACGGATTTGACCTTGGTGTAGGACGCGAGGGCCTCGGGTCCGTATTCGCGTCCGAAGCCGGAGTCCTTGACACCGCCGAACGGCATTGCCGGGTCGAGCATGGCCCAGTCGTTGACCCAGACGATTCCGGCCTGCAACTTGTCGGCGACGCGGTGTGCGCGGGCGAGATCGGTGGTGTGCAGGCCGGACGCGAGTCCGTAGCGGGTGCCGTTGGCCAGCGCGATCGCTTCGTCCTCGGTATCGAAGGCCTGCACCGTGAGCACCGGTCCGAAGATCTCCTCCTGCACTACGCGGGAGTCGTCGGTGAGGTCTGCGATCACGGTGGGCTGGTAGTAATAGCCGCCGTCGAGATCCAGGCGTTCACCACCGCACACCACCCGGCCGCCCTCCCGGCGGGCCAGCGCGACATATTCTTCGACCTTCGCGACGTGCCGTTCCGCGGCCATCGGTCCGACCACGGTCGCCGGATCGCGAGGGTCACCGACGCGTACGCCTGCGACGGCGTCGGCGAGGATGCCGACGACGGTCTCGTAGAGCGGCCGAGCGACCAGCAGCCGGGGACCGCCCATGCAGAACTGCCCGGTATTGAAAACGAAACCCTTGATGATCGCGCCGATGGCCTTCTCGACATCGGCGTCGGCGAACACGATCTGCGCGGCATTGCCGCCGAGTTCCATGGTCACCGGCTTCAACGCCGCACCTGCCGCACTCGCCGCGCGCCGGCCGATCTCAGTGGATCCGGTGAACGCGATCTTGTCCACGCCCGGATGCTCGAGCAGCGCCGCACCCACCACCGGCCCGGAGCCGGTGACGACGTTGACCACACCCGGCGGCACACCGGCCCGTTCGAACAGCGTCGCCATGAACAGCGCGCTGAGCGGTGTTTCCTCGGCGGGCTTGTGCACGACGACATTGCCCGCGGCGAGCGCGGGCGCGATCTTGGAGGTCGACAGGATCAGCGGAAAGTTGAACGGTGTGATGGCGGCGACCACACCGAGTGGATCGCGGCGGGTGTAGGCGAACGCGGGCAGCGGCGTACGGCGGGTAACACCGTCGATGGTCTGCGCGAGCGCGGCGCAGTACTCGTACTGTTCGACGGTGGTCGAGACGTCCACCGATCGGCACAGGGTGACCGGCTTCCCGACGTCGAGACTTTCCAGCCGCACCAGCTCGTCGGCGTTCTCGCGCACCAGTTCGGCGATCCGGAGCAGGATGCGCGCTCGTTCCCGGCCGCTGCGGCCGCCCCATTCGGCACCGGTGAATGCCGCGCGCGCGGCGGCGACCGCGTCGTCGACGTCGCTGCGGTCGGCTTCGGCGACGGTACCGATGACCCGGCCGGTCGACGGGTCCACCACATCGCTGCGGCCACCTGATGCGGAGTTCCGCCATTTGCCGTCGATGAACAGCTGTCCGTCGATGTTGTCGTTCGTGCTCATGCTTTCTCGGTCCCGTCCCGACGATTCCGGCCGCTCGGCCGAGATACGCCTGCGCTCATCAACAGGAAACCTGATGGTTTTAGTGATGTCAGCCACTATTCGCTACTGACAGGATTCCTGTCAATGGTCTATTCTCGATTCGCCGAACATCCCGGTTCGGCGCCCGCGACGACACAGAGGTGAGGAGAGTGCTGGTGACGATCTCGGAGGCGAAGCCGACCGCGAGCCGACTGCCGGGCAGTCAGACCTCGCTGCTGTACGCGGTGAAAAGGGTCGAGCTTGCGGTGCGGGCGCGCCTGGACGAGCTGCTGCGTCCGGTCGGGATCACCACGTTGCAGTACACCGCGCTGACCGTGCTCGAGCGGCACGACGGCTTACCGGCCGCACAGCTGGCGCGGGATTCGTTCGTCACGGCACAGTCGGTCGCCGATGTGGTCCGCGCGCTGGAGAGTCGCGGACTCATTGCGCGCGAACGCAACTCACGCAACCGGCGCGAGCTGCTCATCCATCTCACCGAGGCGGGGCGGCGGTTGCTCGCCGATGTCGCCGACGAGGTCGACGCGGTGGAACAGCAGATGATCAGCGGTATGACGGCAGAGCAGGCCGATGATTTCCGCTCGGCGCTGGTCCGAGCCTGGCATGCGCTGTCCTGACAGGCTCCGGCGATGACCCAGTCGTCGGTCCTGGCCCGCGCACTGGTTCTGCTGGAGGCATTCGACAACGCCCACCCGGTATTGAAGCTGTCGGAACTGGCCGAGCGCACCGGTCTGCCGCAGACCACGGTCTACCGCCACGTCGTCGATCTCGTGCAATGGGGTGCGCTGGATCGGGCCGCGAGTGGCGGCTATCAGATCGGTTTGCGCATGGTGGAGATCGCCTCGTACTGCCCGCGCGCCAGGCCGATCCGTGATGTCGCGGTGCCGTTCATGGAGGACCTGTACGAGGCGACGCACCAGAACGTGCAGTTGGCGGTCCGCGACGGCACCGAAGTGGTCTATGTCGAATTCCTCGCCGGCCGCGACGCCGTATTCGTTCGCACCCGAGTGGGTGCACGCTGGCCGATGCACGCAACCGGCGTCGGGCTGGCCATCCTGGCCTACACTCCCGCCGAGATCGTGGACAAGATCGCCGACCGGCCGCTGGCGGTATTCACCACGAAGACGATCAGCACGCCCGAGGTGCTGCGTCGGGCACTGGCCGAGGTACGCCGCACCGGGGTCGCGATCAGCGACGGACAGGTGACCCTCGACGGATATTCCGTCGCCGCACCGATTTTCGGTTCGGACGGCCAGGTCGCGGCGGCGGTGTCGATTGTCGTACCGGCCGGGGACTCTCGCCGGGCCATCTGGGCTCCGGCGGTGCGCACCGCGGCCCACGGCATCACCCGGCAGTTGGGTGGCGGGCGCTGACTTCCGTTCGACGGAAGTGTGTCTTGGCTCACGCATCGGCGGCCCACACGATGGACCGCACAGCCCGCCAGGGGAAAGCATTCAGGAGCATTCCGATGAGCCCGACAACCGCAATTGCCCGCAACCAGTGGTATGTGGCCGCCTACAGCCAGGAGATCGGCCGCGATTTGTTCGCGCGGACCATCTGCAACGAGCCGCTGGTGTTCTACCGGACCGAGGACGGCGCGGTGGCGGCACTGTCGGACCGCTGCATCCACCGTCGCTACCCGCTGTCGGAGTCGCGGCTGGTCGGTGACCGTGTCGTCTGCGGCTACCACGGCTTCACCTACGACCGCACCGGTGCCTGTGTCGCGGTACCCGCACAGACCCGCATTCCCCGCAGTGCCCGTGTCGCCTCCTACCCAGTGGTGGAACAGGATTCGTTCGTCTGGGTGTGGATCGGGGACCGCGAGTCGGCCGACCCGGCCGCGATCCCGCGCGCACCGTGGCTGGTGCGGGACGGGTGGACCACTATCCGCGGCCTGGAGACCATCCGGGCCAGGCATGCGCTGCTGATGGACAATCTGATGGATTTGTCCCACGAAACCTATTTGCACGGCGGCTATATCGGCACCCCAGAGGTCGCCGAGACGCCGATCACCACCGAGGTCGACCAGGCTGCCGGTGTCGTGTGGGTGAGCAGGCATATGGACGATGCCGAATGTCCGCCGTTCTATGCCAATTCGACCGGCATCACCGGGCGCATCACCCGCTGGCAGGACATCGAGTTCCAGCCGCCGTGCCTGTACCGGCTGCACAGTCGCGTCGCGCCGCAGGGCAACTATCCGCCCGAGGGCTACCTGCCCGGACGCGGTGCCGACACCGATCCCGGCGCGTTCCACACCGAAATCGTGTACGCCCTCACTCCGGAAACCGAGCATTCGGTGCACGACTTCTGGATGGTGGCAAGAGATTTCGCGATCGACGACCAGGACGTGACCGACTACCTGCACAAGAGCAATCACACCGTGGTCATGCAGGACGTGGTGGCGCTGAACCTGGTCGAGGAGGTCATCGCCGCGGAGGAACGCGCCGGAGGCACCTACCAGGAGCTGTCGATCAATATCGACACCGGCGCGCTGGCGGCACGGCGGCTGATCGCCGAGCTCACCCGGACCGAAGCGACCCGGGCATGACCGCGGCTGCTTGCCACCGCGTGCAGTGGTTTCCGGGCAGCGATCAGCTGCTCGGCCGATGCCATTGCGGCGCAACCCGGATCGCCGATGACCCGATCGAAATCTGGCAGTGGTTGCTCGCCCACCCCGACGGTCACCACGACCGCGCGCCCGATCCGCGGCCCGCGACCCTGATCGGAGCCGGAGCGTGACCGCCGAACCGGAATTCACCGTCACCGTCACCGACCGCCGCACCGTCGCCGACGGCATCATCGAACTCACCCTCGCCGTGACCGACGGCCACATCCCGAAATGGCAGCCGGGCGCCCACGTCGACTTGATCCTGCGCCCGGACCTGGTGCGCCAGTATTCGCTGTGCGGCGATCCCGACGACCACGACCGACTGACGGTCGCGGTCCTGCGTGAGCCGAGCAGCCGTGGCGGATCGGCCTACGTCCACGACCGGCTGACCGTGGGCGAGCGTCTGCGAATCCGAGGTCCCCGCAACAACTTCCCGCTGCGGGACGCGGAACGCTATCTGTTCATCGCCGGCGGTGTCGGCATCACTCCGCTGCTGCCGATGATCCGCATGGTCGCGGGTCGCGGCGGCGAGTGGAGCCTGCACTACGGCGGCCGCACCCGCGCGAGCATGGCTTACCTACCCGAACTGTCGGCGCTCGGGCCGATCGAGGTGTGTCCGCAGAGCGAGACCGGTCCGCTCGATCTCGACGCCATCCTCGCCAAGCCGGAACTGGGCACCCTGGTGTACTGCTGTGGTCCGGAGTCGCTGCTGGCAGCCGTCGAAAGCCACTGCGCGGCAACCTGGCCCGCCGACGCCCTGCACCTCGAGCGATTCGCGCCGAAGCCGACCGAAGTGACTGTCGATTCCGCCTTCGACGTCGAATGCGCGCAATCCGGTGTCACCGTGCACATCCCGGTGCACACCTCCGTCCTCGACGCCATCGAACAGGCCGGTATCGCGGTCTTGTCCTCCTGCCGCGAAGGCACCTGCGGTACCTGCGAAACCGTAGTCCTGGACGGCATCCCCGACCATCGCGACAGCATCCTCACCGCACAGGACACCGACGTGATGATGATCTGTCGCTCACGCGCCCACACCCCGCGCCTGGTCCTGGATATCTGATCCTCTTATCGAGAAGGTTCCCGCTATGCCCGTCGTCCGTGTCTCAGATACCGATGTCCACTACTCCGTGTCCGGTGCCGGACCGGGATTGGTCCTCGTCCACGGCACCAGCATGAGTGCCGAATCCAATTTCGGGCACCTCATCTCCGAGTTCACCGACCGCCACACCGTTGTCGCGCCGAACTATGCGGGCAGCGGCGAAACCACCGCACCCGACGGCCGACTGACGCTGGACCTGCTGGCCGCGCAGATCATCGCGGCCATCGAGGATGCGTCGACCGGCCCGGTCGACCTGGTTGGCTTCTCCCTCGGCGCGGTCGTCGCGGCAGCAGTCGCGGGGCGGCGTCGCGACCTGGTGCGCAGACTCGTCCTGGTGGCGGGTTGGTCGGTGACGCAGGATCCCCGGCAACTGCTCACCCTGCACGGCTGGGCGGCGTCATTGGAGGCCGGACCCGAAATGGCCTCCGCATTCGGTCCGTTGCTGGCGTTCAGCCCGGCATTCCTGAGCGGACTCGGCCATGCGGGTCTGGCGCAATTGCGCGCTACGAAACCCGAACCCGGAACGCTGCGACAGATCGAGGTGAACCTCGAGGTGGACATCCGGGACGAGCTGAGCCGTATCGCCGCACCGACATTGGTGATCGGCTGCACCCAGGATCAGCTGGTACCGGTCACCCACGCCCGTGACCTGCACGCCGCGATCCCGAACAGTCGATACGCCGAAATCGACAGCGGCCATGTGGTGTTCTTCGAGAAGCCCGCCGAACTCGTGTCGCTTGTACAAGGTTTCCTGCACCCTGCCAGCTGACTGGACAGGTCCTCTGGGGGTGACCCAGAGGGCCTGTATCGGATCAGCCTGCGACGGCCTTGATTTCGGGTTTATCGGAATCGGCGAGGACGAAGCGGCGGCCGCCCGCGGTCTTCGCCGAATACATCGCGCGATCGGCGCTACGCAGCAGATCGGTGAAATCGCAGGAGTCGCCCGGCGGACAGTATGCGGTGCCGACACTGGCCGAGACCGGCACCGGACCGGCCGTCGTCCATACCGGATCCCGCAGCGCGGCCACGATCTGATGCGCGATTTCGCCGACTTCTTTGTACAGCGGGTTGGTGGCGAGCACGAATTCGTCACCGCCGTAGCGGCAGATGACCGTATCCGGCGGGCAGATCTCCCGCAGCCTGCGGGCCAGTTCGACGAGCACCTCGTCGCCGACGGCATGTCCGTAGTTGTCGTTGATCTGCTTGAACCGGTCCAGGTCGATCAGCAGCAGACCGACGCCGCGGTTCGGATCGGCCGTCATCAGCCGCACCTTGTCCTGCAGCAGCGTCCGGTTGGCCAGATCGGTGAGCGCGTCATGGGTGGCCTCGTGCCGCAGTCGATGCTGTAGCGCGGCGATCTCCTGCACCCGCAACGACACCGCGGCCGAAATGTGCTGCTCCTGCTGGGCCAGCGCCCGCTCCTGCAGCGCCTGGGCATAGCTGTCGATGGCCTGACTGGCGACCAGCGGCCAGCGCGTGGCGACCAGCGACCCGGGCGCCCCCGCCGGGAAGCCGAGCAGCCAGCGGGTGGCCTGGGCCAGCATTCTGGTCCGTTCGAACGGCGCCTCGACCAGTCGCGCCCCCAAGTTCCGCGCCTCGGGCACCGGGAATGGCTCGGACCTGGCCAGCAACAGCAGCCGCTCGATGATCTCGACCAATACCGGCTGCAAGTGTTGTGGTGACGCGTGTGATCCCGGTTCCGCGCAGACCGCACGCGCCCACGCGCCTGCCATCTGCGCTACGGGTGGCTCGATATCCGCAGACATCGCACTCACCCGCCACGGGTGATGTCGGTACCCGGGTGCCCTGTTCCCACGCAGGTGCCGGCGTCACCCCGATCGTTCCCACTGCTACGCGGTTGTGTCCACCTCGCTTGGTGCACGCTCACCGCCCCCTTTCCAGATACCCCCGTCCGGCAAAAAGGATCCTAGCAAGCCACTCGGCACTGAAAAACGCTGTTTTATAACGAGTTATCGGTCCCTAGCGAATGGCGATCGGGTATGTCATCGCTGTCGCGCCGCCGGCGTTACACATCAATTTTGTTCGCCGGAAAGTCGCGGACCGACACGCCGACAGCACGCCGAAAGCGGAGGTTTCCGGCTCGCTCGCCAGCTCGACTCGATCAGTGATAGCGATCCGCTACTGCTGACGGCTCGGATCGTGGGCACGTTGGTCTCGCTGGACGCTTTGGTGGGGGCTGATTGGCGTATCCGAGGCCCGATTCGGTACAGTCGGTTCGCACACGACATCGTGGCGATCCCATCAGATGTCGTATGCCTGCGGGTGTAGTTCAATGGTAGAACCTCAGCCTTCCAAGCTGATGGTGCGGGTTCGATTCCCGTCACCCGCTCCACGCAGGATTCATCCTCGTCGGCACCGTCTTTCGCCGCGAGGCCACGGGGTGTAGCGCAGCTTGGTAGCGCATCCGCTTTGGGAGCGGAGGGTCGCAGGTTCAAATCCTGTCACCCCGACAGCGTCGGCAGGTCGGAGGCCCTTTTCTAGCCTCGCCGACCCGCCGGGATTCGACTTCGCGACACGGTTCGATGAGTCGGCTGTACAGGTTCAGCACGTGGTGCAGTTGGTCACTTGCTTCGGTGCGTCGAGGTAGTGGCGCTCGGCGGTGCGGGTGTACTTGTGTCCGAGTTGGTTTCACTGTCTCGGCGCCGTGCTTCTCGGCTACCGCGGTGCCCCCTCGTCTCGGAAACTGGAGGGCGTGACCCGGGCGAAGGGGCGGTGGTGTGGCCGGAGTGGTTTGCTGGTAGTCGCACTCGTGGATAGCCAGCGGTTCGCCATGGGCTGTTCCGGTGTCGAGAAACTTCGGCGATGTCGAGGATCGTCGGGCTGCGCGGCGGTCCGCTCTGGTAGGCGGGGCAGCCGGGAATCTCGTGCGGCGCTTGATGCGTCGCGTCTCGCGCGCCGGATACTCGGCGGTGGCGCACAGCCAGGTTCATGATCTCGAGCCGTGTCGACCGCGGTGAGATCGCGGGGCTTCCACCACGGACGGTGATGAATCGTGCAAGGCGCGTAAGCGTATTCGGGGAGGTGCGGCGCTGGTTGGTGCGGGAGCGATCGCGGGCGCCCGCACACCTAGGTAGTGAACTCGGTTGCTCACCTTGCAGCACCCGATGTCGACACCTCCCCTATCTGGGAATACTGAACCGACGTGCAGACAGTCGCATGTGCAGGCAGGGAACGGTCGGGGCGGAGGGAGGTGTGATGATTCCGTGGGCGACGGTGGAGACGTTGGCGCCCGGGGTCGCTTCGGTGGCTTCGATGGGGGAAGCGTCGCGCAATTTCGCCAGTTGCGACCGCGTTGTACAGCGATTGCTGGCGAAGAGTCCGGCGTTCTATGACACTCTGACCACCCGCGATATCTCCGGGATGATCCGCTTGGTGCACCTTCGGGGCGAGGATATGGATCTGACGATCCCGACCGGCGCTGGGCCGCACAAGCTGATGCTGCGGCCGGTGCTCGGTCCGGCCGGCGATGTGCACGCGGTGCGGTTGTGGCTCGGTCCCGCGGCGGCGCCCATCCCCCCGTTGCGCCCCGCGGTCGGTCTGATCTGGGAACTCGATACCCAGTTGATCCACCAGCCCATCGGCCTTCGGCGGTTGTGCGGTGTCGAGGACCAAGAGTACGTGCCGCGACGTTCTATTGCCGAACTGTTCCACCGGATTTCGAAATTCGATCGACATGTGGAGGTGCTCGATCTGCTCTACGGTCCGGTGCCGGGGCACAAGCTCCAGTTCGACGTGATCGTGACCAGTGGGTCCGCACGACGAGGGCAATGGCGGATCACCATGCGGGCTCGCGATGACGAACGGACCCGCGGCGCCTGGTGGTTGATCGAAGACACGACCTCGGACACCATGCCCTCGATGGCGCCGACACTCGATCACGTCGGGCTACGGGAAGCGCACCGTCGTGCCGGGACCCATTTGGCTATCGTGCAACTCGAGCACACAACCATCTCTCATTGGCTCACCGAGCCTGCCCCCTGGGTCCGGTGGGATTACCTGTTCCGGCCGGTCGATGTATTCCATCCCGGTGATCGTGCTCGATTGGTCGACCTCGGCGGCAGGCTCGCATCCGGCGATGCGACGGAGGTCACCGTACGCACATTGAACTACGGTGGCGGATACACACCGACATCATTG
This sequence comes from Nocardia sp. NPDC049526, assembly GCF_044465765.1. Taxonomy (NCBI): domain Bacteria; kingdom Bacillati; phylum Actinomycetota; class Actinomycetes; order Mycobacteriales; family Nocardiaceae; genus Nocardia; species Nocardia sp. NPDC049526. The sequence continues at coordinate 433,643 of NZ_JBITMA010000003.1, forward strand.
TTGCTCTATCCGTATCCCGGATATTCGGTACGCAGGCTCACCATCGCCCAACTCGTCTTCATCGGCGACGACCTCCCGTTTACGCAACCGAGCAAACCCGTCGGCTACGACGAACAACTGTGGCGCTGTCGGTCCAACCGAATGGAACATATCCCGGCTCACTGAATGATGATGCACCGTTGGGTAGCGACCCACCGGTGCTTGCTGGGCGGCGGTGCCGAAATGCCCGTGGATCTACCGATGTTCGGGACATACCTACTGCGCAATCGTTACGGCGACCCACCACTTGCCTGAGTGACATGGCCAGCGTTCGGAGTTTCGTTTTGAACACGCAACAGTCTCCACCCGAGCCCGATACTTGTCCGGTTCCGCACCACGTGTCGCCCGCCAGGGGCGATGGTGACTACGTCCCCCTGTTCTCCCCGGAATTCGCCGCCGATCCACACACCGCTTATCGGGAGATGCGTAGCCGCTACGGCGCGATGGCGCCGGTGGAACTCGCGCCGGGAGTGCCCGCGACCCTGGTGCTCGATTACTACACCGCAGTGCGCATCCTGAATGATCCAGACCATTTCCCTGCTGATCCACGCGGCTGGCAGCAGACGATCCCCGTCGAATGTCCGGTACGGCCGATACTCGAGTGGCGTCCGAACGCACTGCGCAGTGCCGGTAACGAACACACCCGCTATCGGCAGGCCATCGCCGCGGCCATCGATGGGGCCGATCTGCATGCCCTGCATGCCACCGTGGAGTCCATTGCCGTACCGCTGGTCGAGGCCTTCAGCGCGTCCGGTACGGCGGACCTGATCAGCCAGTACGCCTTACCGCTCGCATTCGGCGCGATCAACGCGATGCTGGGCTGTCCACCGGAGATCGGCCAGCGGGTCGCACAAGCGACGGCCGCGATTTTCGAGGGGGTCGACGCCGAACAAGGCAACAAAATGCTCAGCGAGGCTTTGCTGGACCTGATCGACTTGAAACGAGCCGAACCCGGCGATGACATCACCACGCGACTACTCGAACATCCCACCCGACTCGACGAGTCGGAGTTGATTCATCAGCTCGTCATCTTGTATGGCGCGGGAATCGAACCGCAACAGAATCTGATCGTCAATACGCTGCTGCTGATGCTCACCGACGAGCGGTTCGCGGGAAATGTGTTGGGCGGTAGCCTATCGACCCGGGACGCACTCGACGAGGTCTTGTTCGCCGACCCGCCGATGGCGAATTTTTGCGTCACATATCCACGCCAACCGATTCTGTCCAGCAATATCTGGCTGCCCGCCAACGAGCCGGTCGTCATCAGCATGGCCGCCTGCAACAACGATCCGACGATCAGCGGCGGTGAGTATCTCGGCAATCGTTCGCACTTGGCATGGGGCGCTGGACCGCACGCCTGCCCGGCGCGAACGGCGGCCTATCTGATCGCCCAAGATGCCATCGATCAACTCCTCGACGCCCTGCCCGATCTGGCGCTGGCCGTGCCGGTCGATGAACTGAACTGGCGGCCCGGTCCGTTCCACCGCGCTCTTGCTTCCCTACCAGTGGCATTCCCGGTATCGAATACGCGCTGACCGCCATGGCGTTCGGCGACCCGCACTCGCTCAGTGGAGTGTGGTTTCGACATAGCCGTCGGGGTCCGGGTATCCCGTTGGCGCGGCAGCGGCGAATTTCACCATATTCGCTGGGCGGACGAAGGTTTCGGCGAACGCGTCGGCCAGTGCGGTGTTCTCCTGTGCGGCCAGCATCAATTCCCGCACGGCCGGTGGGGGGTCGAGCACGGCCATTGTCCAGCGTGCCGCGGCATGGGCGATTCCGGTCAGCCACGGCTGTGCCGCCGATGTCATCCAGGCCCGATCGAACGGGCCGGTGGGATTGCCCAGAATCGCCGCGCTGTACAGCGCGGCGCAGTGCGCGGCGCTGTTGGCGCCCTGCGCACCGCCGGGATCCATCCGGCACACGACATCGCCGCCGCCGAGTACGAGGGTGCCGGAGGGCAGTGTGCCGATCGGCTCGCGCATGGTCGGCGGTACGGCGCCGACCAGAGTCGCGCCACCGTCGGTCAATTCGGCATTGCGATACCGATCGGCAAGTGCCGCAGGCAGATATCGTTGCAAGAGTTGTGCGGCCCGCGGCAGTCGCTCGGCCGGGACCGTGTGCGCGAAAACATCCAGTCCGCTGCCGGGCAATCCCTCGAAAAGCAGTATTTCGCAACGCCTCTCCTGTCCGGGAGGACCGGTCAGGCCCGGATAGGAGATGATTTCGCCGTGGCCGGGAAGGGCCGTGTAGGTTCCGAGGCCATCCGGATCGGGCTCGACCCCGTCGAGGTACAGCACCGCCAGTCGACGCATCGGCTCGGCCGGAACCGACCAGCTCGGGTCGACGGGAAAGTATGCGGCGAGCTCGCGCGATGCTCGGGTGACGACGGTCAGATCGTATGCGGCGGTCTGCTGATCCAGTTGCGGCACAGACAGTTCGGCGATCTCCAGATTGCCGCCCGCAGCCGCGAAGTCGGCAAGCCAGCGCGCGAACACCGTCCGCTGGTCGACACTCTGTGCGGGTTCGCTGAAGCGTCCGGCCCATCCGGACACCAGATTGCGGTCGATGACCAAACTGAACCGGATGCCTAGGATCCGGGGCGCAATCGAGCGCCAAATACCCAGCCCCGCTCGAGATTCGAGGTCCAACGTCGGTACGAACTTCACCTGTGTGCTGGTCACCGAGCCGGACAGCACCGCGGCCGCGTCGCGATCGGTCACCAGGGTGACCGGGATGCCGCTGTGCCGCAGCCGCAGTGCCAGCGGTAGGCCACACTCGCCGGCGCCGAGTATCTGAATTCCGCGCACGTGAAATCCTTCCGATGGTGAATTCGCTGGTCTCAGCTTCGTGACATAGGTAGGTCACGTACATCGGGTGCAACGACGAATGTTTCAGATGTTGCCGCCGAGTCGACGGTTGGATACCGGCTGCTCGGCGACTACCGGCTGACTAGTGTGCTCACCATGACCGGGCGATATTCATCGAGCCTCGGATCGCTGCCGTCAGCCGTCAGTGATTTCGTCGGACGCGAACGGGAGCTGGACAAGATCGCGAAGTTGCTGCTGGATTCGGCGCGTCTGATCACCTTGATCGGTTCCGGTGGTATCGGCAAGACTCGCCTTGCCACCGAGGCGGTGCACCGCTATCACAAGGCTCGTCGGGTTCCCGTCCATTGGGTTCGGCTGGCCCGGCTGGCGAGCGGGGCGGATATATCGGCGGTCGAGGACGAGGTCGCGCAGGCGATCGTCGACGCCGACTTCTCCGATCGATCGGTATGGGCCGCTCTGGTCGGCACCCTCACTCGTTCCGACGCCGTGGGCCACCGACTGCAGACGATCCTGGTGATGGACAATTGTGAGCACGTCCTCGACGGCGCCGGGCGATTGATTTCCGACCTACTCGACGCCGTGCCGGGGTTGACGGTGCTGGCGACCAGTCGCGAGGCAGTCGGCTGGGTGGATGAGCAATTGGTGCCGATCGGTTCCTTGCCGCGAGAACAGGCGCTGCGGCTGTTCCGCAAGCGAGCGGAACTCACCGGGCGTGCCATCGCCGATGATCAACTCGCGCTGGCCGATTCGATCTGCAGGCATGTGGACAACCACCCGCTCTACATCCGGCTGGCCGCCGCCCGCCTACGGCGCCAACCGTTGCCCATGATTCTGCGCGACCTCAGCGGTGAGGCCGGCGATCGGCGGCTGCGGTGGTCGCCCGGTCCACGTGTCGGCACCGAGGAACGGCATCAGGGCATCCGGGATGTCATCGCATGGTCCTACGACCTGTGCACGGACCAGGAACGTCTACTCTTCGATCGGATGTCGGTATTCGCCGCGGGTTACGACGTGGATCCGGACGATGAAGCCGATTCATCGGTTCTCGATGTCGGTGCGGAACTGGATGCGATCGAGGGGGTCTGCGCAGATCTCGACATCGTCGGCGGCGACCCGCGCGTCAGCATCGCGACGGACGAGGTCGAGGGTCTCTTGGAGCGTTTGGCGGATCAGTCTCTGGTGTCGGTCCACTTGACTTCCGATACGGTCCGTTACTCACTGTTGGAGAGCTTCCGCGTATTCGCTCAGCAGCGATTGCGCGAGCGCTCGACCGGCACCGAATGGGAGCGACTGACCGCCCGGCATCGGCGGTACTACCGCGACAAAGTGATGCGAGCCTGCGCCGAATGGTGCAGCCCGGCGGAACAGGATCTGCTCGATTGGGCGCGGGCGGCTTGGGACAACCTGCTCTGCGCGATCGACGGAAGTCTCACCACCCCGGGGGAATCGGTGATCGGACTGGAAATCGCCGTCGGCTTGATCTCATTGCGCGTTCCCTTCATCAAGGGGTCGCTGCGCGAGTCTCGGCGCTGGGCCGAGCGAACGCTGGCGGCGACGCGCGAACTCGACCCACAGCCCGTCGAACTCCAGATATCGGCAATGGCCCTGATCGGCTGGATCAGCATGTGCCAGGGTGTGCACGACGACGCCGAGCGGATGCTCGAGGAGTGCGTCACCGCGTGCGTGACAGATCCGGCGGTACGGGCGAACTGGCGCCATACCTTCGAGCATGACCTCGGTCTGCCCGCACCCGTCGAGTTCATGCGCGGTAGCGAGCTGATGCTGGTGCAGGGCGACGCGCGTGCGGTAGCGGTGCTCGGGCGCGCTCGCCAGAAGTTCGCCGCTGGCGGCGATCTCGGTGGTGCGGCCATGAGCGAGCTGTTCGAGGCACTGGCCGCCGGTTTCGGTGGCACCGCTGTGCAGGCCATGGAGATTGCCCGGCGACATCTCGACAACGCCGTTGCGGCGGGTGCGCGCTGGGCGAAATCCTGGGCCGAATTGGCGTGGGCGATTGCCCTGACCAAATATGGTGACCCCCGAGAAGCGCTCGCCGTCGGTCGCTCCGCGTTGGCGGATCAGGTCGCGATGCGTGACCAATGGGGTGCCCTCTGGGCGGTGCACATCCGGATGTGGACGCTGGCGCGCATGTCGGGCGATGCGCGGACCCTGGACGGCGCTGTCTCGGACCAGGTGATTGCGGGGGCCACCGAAATCGCACTGCTGGGCGGCGGAGTCGCCACCTGGCGGCAGCGCTTGGGGGTGAACATAGCGAACTTGGTGCCATTCGAAACCGAAACCGGCAACGCTATCGACATCGCACGGGATGTGCTCGGACACCAGCTGTTCGAAGCCACTCGGCGCGAGGGTGCCATGCTGCGGCCGGAGCACGGTGAGGTGGCACGGCTGGCGTTGGGCACGTTGTCGATGGGCAAGCTGGAGGTGGACCATCCCATCCGGCGCGACCGCCCGTCACCCTGGCAGGAACTCTCGACTGCCGAACAGGAGGTGGCTACGCTCGCGGCGGCGGGCTGGACCAATACGGCGATCGCGGCCAGTCGCGGCAATTCGTTCAAAACCATAGACGCACAGATGGTTTCGATCTTCCAGAAGCTGATGATCACATCGCGAGCCGATATCGTCACCTTCGTGCCCGCGGACCGGCGAAGCGACGTCGCGAATGCGGCCGCACGTCGACCCAAACGTGCGCGGCGCAGGCCGGCACCCGAGCGCGGCCGCTGACCGGCGAAAGCGATAGGGCGATGTGCGGGGCCGGTCCGGTGGACGGTGCGGCATAGTGTGTAGCCGTGCCCGACCGTGACACGTCGCCGGCCGCGACCGTTCTCGTGGTCGACGATGAGCCCAACATTCTGGACCTGCTCTCCGCCGCGCTGCGGATGAGCGGATTCGACGTGCATACCGCCGCGAGCGGGTACGCCGCGCTGGCCGAGGCGGCGGCGCATCCGCCGGACATCGTGGTGCTGGACGTGATGCTGCCGGATCTGGACGGCTACGCGGTGGCGCGGCGGCTGCGGGAGTCCGACAGTCAGGTGCCGGTGCTCTTCCTGACGTCCCGGGACGCGGTCGAGGATCGGATCGCCGGGCTGGCCGCCGGTGGCGACGACTATGTGACCAAGCCGTTCAGCATCGAGGAGGTCCTGCTGCGGCTGCGCGCGATTCTGCGGCGCACCCTCGGCCCGGAGTCCGGCGAGGATCGGGTGCTCAAGTATGCGGACCTGGAACTGGACGTCGATGCACACGCGGCATATCGAGCGGGCACCGAGATCTGGCTGTCGGCCACCGAATTCAGCCTGCTGCGGTATCTGGTGGTCAATGCCGAGAAGGTGGTCAGCAAGCAGCAGATCATCGATCGGGTGTGGAGTGCGGAGACCGGGCGCGACGCGCGGGTCGTGGAGACCTTCATCAGCCAGCTCCGGCGCAAGGTCGATGCCCGGAATCCGCCGCTGATCCACACGATTCGCGGTGTCGGCTACACCCTGCGGCTGGGCGGCGAGCGTTCGTGAGCGAGCGAACAATCAACACAGCCGGGCATCGCTCGGTCATGGCGGAGTCATGAACGGACGCCGGGTGTGGAATCGGGCTCGCCGGTTGACCTTACGCACTCGGCTGCTGCTGGCCCTCGTCGCGATTGCCGGTATCGGAATGGCCGTCTTCGGGCTGCTCAGCGTGACCATGTTGGATCGCGCGCTGCTCGATCGGGTGGACGACCAGCTGAATCGTGTTGCCAGCGATATGACTTCGACCAAGCGGCCGCCGCCGCCCCCGCCGTCCGGCCCGCCGGAGTACGAGCAGTTGCCTACGGATTTCCGGCTGATGTTCTTCGATGTCGACGGGCATCAGATCGGCAGGCTCGGCGCACCTGCCCAGGTGAGCACCGTGCCCGCGCTGCCCGCGATGGATGCGGCATCGGTGCGCGCCCGCCCGGATGCCGCGTTCACGGTCGGCGACCAGAAGAGCGATATCCGTTGGCGGGTGCGCACTGTCGTGCAGCCGGCGACGGAATGGCAGCCCGATGGCGGTACCGTCGCGATCGCGATGTCGCTGGCGACCACCGAGGCGACCACCGGCAACCTGCGCACGATCGAGTTGGCGGCGGGTGCGATGCTGCTGCTCGCCATCTGCGTGATCGCGGCGGTCCTGGTGCGCATCGGCCTGCGACCGCTGACCAGGATCGAGCACACGGCCGAGGCTATCGCCGCCGGGGATCTGGATCGCCGTGTCGCACAGACCGATCCGCATACCGAGGTCGGTCGGCTCGGTACCGCGTTCAATGTGATGGTCACCAGGCTGTCCACCGCACTGCGCCAGCTCGCCGATTCCGAGCAGCGGATGCGGGCGTTCATCGCCGACGCCTCGCATGAACTGCGCACCCCGCTGACCTCGGTGCGCGGCTACGCCGAGCTGTATCGGCGCGGTGGTGCGTCCGACGAGGTGGGCGTGCGGGAGATGATGAGCCGGATCGAGGGCGAGGCGATCCGGATGGGGGTGCTCGTCGACGACCTGTTGCTGTTGGCCAAATCCGATCAGGAACGGGCGCTGGATCTGGCGGAGGTCGATCTGGTGGTGCTCGCGATGGAAGTCGTGCGCGACGCCGCTACCCGGGCCCCGGATCGGGACATCGGTCTGGAGAGTTCGGATTACCCGGTTCGGGTGGTCGGTGACGAGCATCGATTGCGGCAGGTCGTGACCAATCTGGTCAATAACGCGCTGGTGCATACGCCATCCGAGGCTTCGATCACCGTCACCGTCGGGATCAGAGCCGCGGCTGCGTTGACCGATCCGGTCGCCGCCGAAGCGGGTGCGGAACTACCCGACGTGTCCGAATTCGCCGTACTCGATGTGCACGACGACGGACCCGGCATCGCGCCGGAGAACGCCCCGCGCATCTTCGATCGCTTCTACCGGGCCGCGGAATCGCGTTCCCGCACCGGCGGTTCGGGACTCGGACTCGCCATCGCCGATGCGATCCTGGGTGCGCACGGCGCCCGGATCCAGCTGTTGCGCACGCCCGGTGCGGGTGCGACTTTCCGGATCCTTTTCGCCGTTTATTGATCGTCGGCGGATTGGGCACGCAAGTGGCACGAGTGAGTTGAGTTGATGACCGTTCTGGTTCCGTTGCAGGAGACCGATGTCGTTACCAGTCGCCGAGCGCACGACGCTCGGCCGCATCGGATTGCTGTAGCGCGAAGGCAACCCTGCTCGAGTTGTCGGAGTTGGCGCGTCTGTTGCATGCTCCATGATCTGTGCCGAATATGATTCTGACGCAGATTGTCTCACTGGTTACAACCTGACTTGTTAATGTGTGCGCATGGGGGAGAGCTTGGTGAAGCGGGCGTACAAGTACCGCTTCTATCCGACCGAGCAGCAGGAACGGGAGCTTGTGCGCACGTTCGGATGTGTCCGCTTGGTGTACAACAAGGCGCTGGAAGCCAGGACGACCGCCTGCTACACCGAGCGGCGTCGCGTCAACTACAACGAGACCTCTGCGATGCTGACCGCGTGGAAGAAAACCGATGAGCTGAAGTTTTTGGGGGAGGTGTCCTCGGTGCCGTTGCAGCAGGCGTTGCGGCATTTGCAGGGTGCGTTCGCCAACTTCTTCGATAAGCGGGCGCGTTATCCACGTTTCAAGTCGCGGAAGAAGTCTCGCTCGTCGGCGGAGTACACGCGGTCGGCGTTCACATTCCGTGACGGGGAACTCACCCTCGCGAAGATGGCCGATCCGCTGAATATCGTGTGGTCTCGGCCGTTGCCCGAAGGTGCGCAACCTTCCACGGTCACCGTGTCGTGTGACAGCGCGGGCCGTTGGTTCGTGTCGCTGCTCACCGAAGCTGTGGTAACTCACCACCCGCCGACCGATGGCGTTGTTGGTGTGGATGCCGGGGTCACCTCGCTGTTGGCGTTGTCGACCGGTGAGAAGATCTCCAATCCCAGGCATCAGCGACGAGAACAGGCGCGGCTGGTGAAAGCTCAACGCGCCCTTGCCCGCAAGACCAAGGGGTCGGTCAATCGGGATAAGGCTCGCCGGAAGGTGGCGCGTCTCCACGCTCGTATCACCGACCGCCGCACAGACCATTTGCACAAGCTGAGTACTCGGCTCGTTCGTGAGAACCAAACGATCGTGATCGAGGATCTGAATGTGGCGGGGATGCTTCGCAATCACCGTTTGGCGCGTGCGATCTCCGATGCCTCGTGGTCGCAGTTGCGTTCGATGTTGGAGTACAAGGCCGCCTGGTACGGGCGTGAGGTGATCGCCGTGGACCGATGGTTCCCGTCGAGCAAGACCTGCTCTGCGTGTGGGGTGCTGAACGACACGATGCCATTGCATGTGCGGGAATGGGTGTGCCGGTGCGGTGTGGCCCATGATCGCGATATCAACGCTGCGAGGAATATTTTGGCCGCCGGGCTGGCGGTGTCTGCCTGTGGAGGCGGTGTAAGACCAACCCGGCAGTCGTCGGCGCGGCAGTCGCCGGTGAAGCAAGAAACACGACCTGTGAAGGTCGGAATCCCCCACCAATAGATGTGGGGGAAGAAGCCAATTGTGACACCTTCGCGTGGTGTCATCACTCGCGACCACGGCATCCCGCTACCGCCTGTCCGGATACGACCAAGCGCATATGCATGCCGGTATCGCGGGTGCAGCAAGGATTTTGGAAGCGGCAGGGGCGCTCCGGATCTTCTCCGGGCACCAGTCGGGACCGGTCTACGAGCCCGGTGTCGCAGGCTCACACGACAGCTTCGTCGCCGAATGTCTGCGCGCCGGTTACGATCCCGGCCGTTGCGCGATGGGTGCACTGCACATCATGGGCTCGGCACGCATGGGCGGCTCGCGCGCGGATTCGCCACCGATCCGGACGGCGTGGTCTGGGATTTGCCGAATGTCGTTGTCGCCGACGCCTCCTGCTTCCCGACCGCCTCAGGGGTGAACCCGATGGTCAGCATCGAAGCCATCGCGTATATGAACGCGTCACGTCTGGCCGCGCGACTGACCTGAGCGATGCCCGGCCGGTCGGCGTGCCAAGCGCCGGTCGATCATCGGATCGGCAGAAATCGTGCGTGATCAGGCACGGATTGTGCTTGGATCGGTCGCATGTCCTATCGGAAGGACCCGCGCGTCGACGCCTACATCGACCCGCTGCCAGAGTGGCAGCAGGCCATCTGTCGTGAGGTGCGCGAGCTGGTGCATGCCGCCGACCCCGAGGTCGTCGAGACAATCAAACGCACCGTTCAGCCGTAACTTCGTACTGGACGGCAATATCTGTGCTCTCCTCGCGGCCAAGTCCCACGTGAATGTATTCCTCTACGACGGCGGCATCGTACCGGATCCGGAGGGCATCATCACTGGCGGCCACGAGAACAAGACCGGGCGCACCGTGGCCATCCACGAAGGCGAAAAGCTGAACACCCCAGCACTTCTCGCGATGTTCGAACAGGTCATCGCCAACAACCGCGCGGGCGGTTGGCGCAAGTTGAAAAACGAAAGCTGAACTCCCGCACCGAATATCGGTGCGGGAGCATCGGGTCAATATCCGATAGTGAAGCGGCGCTGGATAAATCGTGGCAGTTCTGCCTCGTCGAGTAGCGCGACCGCGGCGTCTTCGACGGAAATGCGGCTGTGGCCGTCGGTGTCGCGGACCGGTTGGTCACCGCCGACGCGGTAGCGACCGGTGCGTTCGCCAGGGGCGATCAGCTCAGCTGGGCTCAGGTAGGTCCAGAGCCGATTCGAGGTGCGCAGGATATCGAGGGCGGCACGGTGGCCGCGTACCGCGGCGGCGTACTCGCGGGGGAGGCCGAGTCCTTCGAGGGTATCGGCGAGGCGTTGGTCGTCGTCCGCGGTGACTCGGCCGGGCTCGTACTCCAGACTCCCCGCGCCGCCGACGACGATCAGTCGCGTGCGCGGGTGCGTGTGCAGTGCTTCGAGCAGTGAGCGAGCAGCACTCGCGTAGACCGTCGGATCGGCGATGGAGCGCGCGACGGTGTCATCGAAATCCGCTGCCGCATTTCCCGGTTGGTAGCAGCTGATCAGAACGTCCATGCCGGGGAGGGCCGCGGCAATGGCCGCGCTGTCGAAGATGTCGAGGCTACGCCAGGTGACGTTCGGCTGGCTGGTGGTGATCTGGCGGGCGTCCCTGGTGAACGCCGTGACGTGGTGGCCGCGGGCGACGGCCTCGGTGAGTACCCGCTGGCCGATATTGCCGGTCGCGCCGACGATTCCGATGAACATGGTTCTCCTCGAACTGATTGATACGGCGTGTAGAAACTATACGCCGTGAAGTATTTGAGCAACGTCTAGTTTTCTCACACCGCTGTAGAGTTGCCACCGTGGGCACTGCGACGCCGAGCCGGCGGGAGTTACGACGCTCCGAGACGACAGCGGAGATCAAGCAGGTCGGGCTCCGGTTGATGGCCGAGGGCGGACCGGGCGCCATCACGCTCCGGGCGATCGCGCGCGAAATGGGCATGACCGCGAACGCCGTCTACAGCTACTTCCCGACCCGCGATGACCTGATCACCGCGCTGATCAACGATGTGTACTCCGAACTCGCCGATGCGGTCGAGGCGGCCCGCGATGCCCGTCCCGCAACCGATGCCTCCGGCCGAATCCTCGCGTGGGCTTGCGCGTTTCGTGATTGGGCCTTGGCGAACCCGGCCGGGTTCCGCCTCATCTACGGCGATCCGGTGCCCAACTACGAGCCGCCCGAGGGCGGCGCGGCCCCGGACGCGGAACACCGAGTGTGCGCCGGCCTGACCGGTTTGGCCGCAGGTGCGTGGCCGCACGCCGAAAACTTGCACGCGGACAACGGTTTCGAGTGGTCGGACTTCGAGCCGAAACTCGTCGAGGAGGTCAAGGCGGAGTTCCCCGGCCTACCGCCCGCCGCGGTCGCGATCGCCCTGCGCATCTGGGGCCACCTGCACGGCCTGGTCTCCCTGGAAATCCTCGGCCACCTGCGATCGCAGACGACCGATCCGGAAAAGCTGTACCGCAACGAGATTCGCCATCTCATCCGTTCGCTGGGCCTGCAGCCGCCCGAGCGCTGAGTCCGGTTGCGGACGCCGCGGCCACCGTTTCGGCGGTCTTCCTGATCGGCGTCGCACTGCCAGGCGGGCATGCGGACTGGAATCTTCGGCCGACCGTTGCGTACTGCGCTGTCGGGATGACCGTGGCAATTCGCGAGGTGTGGGCAGGCGGCTTCGAGCCGATGGTGCCCTATCAGCTGGCGGCGCGGGTGCCGTCCAGTGTGTCGGCAGCCGGATCGCCGATGGCCGCGCGGGCGGCGCGTTCGGTGAGGGCGGCGAGGAAGGGGAGGCGGGCGTCGCCGAGGGACATGGCGTGGTTGCCGAGGTGGTTGGTGACGAAGCCGATGCCGAGGCCGAGGCCGGGATTGGCAATACCGCCGGAGCCGCCGATGCCGAAGTGGCCGAGGGCCTGGCGGGTGAGACGGGTACCGACGATGGCGCGGTGGTAGCCGAGTGCGAAATGCGGTGGGGCGCCGAGGACATAGTCGTAGCGGCTGTTCGGCGGCATTTCCGCGATGCGGCGCGTGGTTTCGGGACGCAGCAGGCGGCGGTGGCCGACCAAGCCGTCGTTGCCGATTGCACCGTACATCTTGGCGATGGCACGGGCGGTGAAAACGCCGTTCCACCCGGGCATCATCGCATCGTAGGGGCGCATGCCGAGGGTCATATCGGCCCAACCGTCGTAGACCGCGCTGCGAGCGGAGTTCATCACCTTCACCGAGGCGAAGGGTGCGATGAGCGTGTCGAACGGGACCCTGGCGATGCCGAGACGGGGCGAGAGCCGAGCCAGCCGCTGCCGCTGGTTGTCGGGTACACCGAACCAGAAATCGTTGTCGCCCAGTGGCTCTCGAAGTTCACTGCGGACGAGGTCGGTGAAGTCGCGGCCGGTTGCGCGCTGTGCGATCTCCGCGACCAGCGTGCCGAAGGTCAGGCCATGGTATCCGGAAGCCCGCAGCCGCAATGGATCCGGCGCGGATGCGGCCATCGCCGCCGCCACGGCATCGTGGTCGAGCAGATCGTCCGAATCGGCGACCAGATCGCGGGTGCGCTGCAATCCGGCGCGGTGATTCAGTACCTCGCGAATCGTGATGCCGCCCTTGCCCTGCGCGGCGAATTCCGGCCAGTAATCCGCCACCGGCGCGTCCAACTCGAGCACGCCGCGCTCGATCAGCCGATGCGCGACCGTCGCGGTGACGCCCTTACCGGTCGAATAGGACAGTGCCATGGAGTCGCCCCGCCACCGCCGGTCGCTATCCGCCCACCCTGCCCAGATATCGAGCACCGGCTCTCCGTGGAGGTACACCGCCAGCGCGCCGCCGCCCTGGCTCTTACGCCGGAACATCGCAAAGAACTTGGCCGCGACGGCGGTGAATCGGTCGTCGACCAGCATGTGGCCGGGCACGCCCGCGCCATCGGTGCTCGCAGCCGGCATGGTCAGACTCCTTTGTCTGTCAGATAACGCCACACGGGCTGCTGCTAACAGTTGCAAGCAGCCTGCTAACTTACTGTAACCAGCGTTTCTGGATAGATGCAATGGTGCGTACCGGTGGCCGGAATAGCGCGCGATCCGACGAGGTTGGGCTGACCCGTGAAGATTGTTGTGATCGGTGCTACCGGAACCATCGGCTCGGCCCTCGTCGACGCACTCGAGGCGAAGCCGGAGCATCAGGTCGTTCGCGCTTCGCGGCGCGGACCGGTCCAGGTCGATTTGGCCGATCCCGGGTCGATCGCCGCGTTGTTCGATGCGGTGGACCACATCGACGCGGTCGTCGCCGTAGCCGCCAGCGGTCAACTCGCAGAACTCGCCGACTCGACCGACAACGGGTACTTTCTCGGTCTGGAAGGCAAATTCCTAGGCCAAATTCACCTGGTTCGACACGCCGTCCGGCACCTCAATGACGCCGGATCCATCACGCTCACCAATGGCATCTCGACCTTCTCCGAGCCGGGTCTGTCCTTCGCGGCCGCGGTCAATGCGGGTCTCGGCGGCTTCGTGCCCGCGGCGGCGCTCGAGCTGCCGCGCGGAATCCGTTTGAATTCGGTGAGTCCGGGCTGGATTTCGGAGACCCTGACCGCACTGGGGCGTGACGGTTCCGCGGGCACTCCGGTCGCCGAGGTGGTCCGGGCCTATGTGGAGCTCATCGAAGGATCCGCCCACGGCCGGGTGGTCGAGCCATGACCAGGTACCGGCCGCGGGCGTGATCTTTCACAGGCGTGGGTCGACCGGCTCCGATTCGAGGGCGAGGACCGCGAACACCGCTTCGTGCACGCGCCACAGCGGTTCGCCTGCGACTAAACGGTCCAGCGCTTCCAGGCCCAGTGCGTACTCGCGCAGCGCCATCGAGCGCTTGCGGCCCAGACCGCGGGTGCGCAACCTGCGTAGGTTGTCGTCGCGCAGGTATTCCGGGCCGTAGATGATCCGGAGGTATTCGGGGCCGCGGCATTTCACGCCCGGCTGGACCAGGTGGTCGCCTTCGCTACGGACCATCGCGTCGTACGGCTTCACCACCATGCCCTCGCCGCCCGCGGTGGTCAGCTCGGTCCACCAGCTGGTGGCGGCGGCTTCGCTGTCCGGATCGGTCAGATCGACGATCTTTCGGCCGGTCGGGGTGAACAGGTCGGCGTCGGCGGCGACCAGCCGGTCGACAGTCGTCAGATGCCAATCATGGTCGCGCACCGCATAATTGGTCCCGGCACCGGCCAGGATCTGGAACGGCGCGATCCGTAGACCGGCCAGGCCGTCCACCGGCCAGCAGTAGCGGCCGTAGGCGGTGGTGAAGGCCGCCGCGTCGGTCTTGCGTGCGGCGGTGCGTTCCGCGAGATCGGTGACGTCCAGGCCGCGGGCGGCGACGGCAGTCAGCAGATCGGTCGCGGTGCCGAGTGCGGCACGGGCGGCCGCACCGACGGCGGCGTACTGATTGCGCAGCAGGCCAACGGCTTTGGCCGACCATGGCATCAGCTCGGCATCGAGCAGCAGCCATTCGGTGTTCAATTCCTCGAACAGGCACGCAGTTTCGGCCGCGGCTCGCACCCGGGCGAGCAGTTCCTCGGTCTGCGCGGCGTCGTCGAAGAACGGACGCCCGGTGCGGGTGTAGAGCGCACCGGTACTGCCGTCGTCGACGCCGAACCGATCGGCCGCGGCCTGCGCCGAGCGCGTCACGAGGACGATTGCGCGCGAGCCCATGTGTTTCTCCTCGCACACCACGCGTCGCACACCCTCGGACCGGTAGTAGTCGAAGGCCTCGGCGGGATGTTCGAGGTGGCCGTCCAGTTGGGTGGTCGCACACGGCGCCATGGTCGGCGGCAGGTACACCAGCCAGCGCGGATCGATGGCGAAGCGGCTCATCACTTCCAATGCGGCCCCGGCGTTTTCCTCCCGCACGCCGACGCGGCCGTGCTGCCGGGTCTCCACCACTCGGCGGCCCAGCACATCGTCCAGATCGAGCACGCCGGGATCGCGGTGCATTACCCCGCCGGGCGTCGCCATGGTGGTGGCCTGCAGCGGACGCACCGGCTCGTACCAAACCCGTTCGGCCGGAACCGAAACCGGCACGCGCTCCGGATAGCGCAGGGCTGAGAGCGTGCCGCCGAAGACGACACCGGTGTCCAGGCAGAGTGTGTTGTTCACCCAGCGCAGATCGGTCACCGGCGTGTGGCCGTACAGCACGGTGGCGCGGCCGCGATAATCCTCGGCCCACGGATAACGCACCGGCAGACCGTATTCGTCTGTCTCCCCGGTGGATTCACCGTACATCGCGAAGGCGCGCACCCGGCCCGACGCACGCCCGTGGTACTCCTCCTTCAGCCCGGCGTGCGCGACTACGAGACGGCCGCCGTCGAGCACGTAGTGGCTGATCAGCCCGCGGCAGAAGTCCAGCGCCGCCTTGCGGAAATCCTCGTCTTCGGTCTCCAACTGAGCCAGCGATTCCGCGAGGCCGTGCGCGATACGCACCTTCTTGCCGTCGAGTGCGCGCACCAGCTTGTTCTCGTGATTTCCGGTGACGCACAACGCCGTTCCCGCGCGCACCATCCCCATGACGAGTCGGAGTACACCCGGGGTATCCGGTCCGCGATCGACCAGATCGCCGACGAATACCGCGGTGCGCCCGGCCGGGTGACTCGCGCCGACAGCCCGGCCCGCGTCGTCCCGGGTCAGGTCGTAGCCGAGTTCGCCGAGCAGCGTCTCCAATTCGGCGCGGCAGCCGTGCACGTCGCCGATCACATCGAAGGGTCCGGTGAGTTCACGCTTATCGTTCCAGGCCTTTTCGTCGACAAGGGTCGCCGACTCGATCTCCTCGACGCCGCGCAGTATGTAGACCTTCCGGAAGCCCTCGCGTTCCAGACCGCGCAGGCCTCGGCGCAGTTCGCGCTGCTGCCGGGACACCACGTGCCTGGCCAGGTGCGCCCGGTCGGGGCGTTGCGTATTGCGCTCGAAGCACACGTCATCGGGCACGTCGAGCACGATCGCCACCGGCAGCACGTCGTGCGCTCGCGCCACCGCGATCAGTTCCTGACGCGCCTTGGGCTGCACATTGGTGGCGTCGATAACGGTGCGCAGGCCGCGCCGGAGCCGGATGCCGGCGATGTGGTGCAGCAGTGCGAAAGCGTCCGGCGTCGACGACTGATCATTCTCGTCATCGCTGACGATGCCGCGACAGGCATCCGAGGAGACGATCGCGGTATGCCGAAAGTGCTTGCGCGCGAACGTCGATTTGCCGGATCCGGTACTACCGATCAGCACGACGAGGGACAGCTCCGGGACGGACAGCTCGGTCATCACGCGGCTCCTTTCGTACTGCGGTCGGCTGTGGCCTTGGTGAACAGCGCCAGTTGCGTGGGTGGGCCGAATTCGGGATGTTCGACACCGACGGGTACGAAGCGCACCGCGTAGTCATACTGTTCGGCCACGCGAGAGGCCCAATCCGCGAATTCCGCACGGGTCCATTCGAAGCGGTGATCGGAGTGCCGAAACTTGCCGGCGGGCAGCGTTTCGTACACCACATTGTGCTCGGCATTCGGCGTCGTCACCACCACGGAACCCGGTGCGGCCGAAGCGAATACCGAGTATTCGAGCGCACCCAACCGCGGCTCGTCGATATGCTCGACGACCTCCATCAGCACGGCAGCGTCGTATCCACGCAACCGCGCATCGGTATACGTCAACGCACCCTGCAACAATGTCAAACGCTGCGCCACCCGCTCCGGCATCCGATCCAGCCGCAACCGCCGCTCGGTGATGTTCAAGGCGCGCATCGATACGTCGACACCGACAATTTCGGTAAAAGCCTGGTCCGCCAGTAATTCTCGCAACAATGCCCCTTCCCCGCAGCCGAGATCGAGCACCCGATGCGCCCCGACCTCCCGCAGCGCGGCCAAGGCCGCGGCCCGCCGCATGACCGCCAGCGACGGTGCCCGCTCCCGGCCATCGGCCACCGGCACGGCCTGCGTCGGCGCGGGGGTTGTCTCGGCGCGCTCGGTAGCTGCGGTGTCCTCCGCCTCGTCGACCCCCTCCTCGACCGCATCGAGCTCCTCGGCCTCCACATCGTCCACCTCGGCCAGCCGAGCCAGCGCGGTCCGCACCAATGATTGACGTCGCGCCAGGTAGCGCCGCGTGATCCAGCCCCGTTCCGGATGCTCGGCCAGCCACCCGGCCCCTGCGCGGATGAGTTTGTCGACCTCGTCGGCGGCCAACCAGTAGTGCTTGGCCCCGTCGAGCACCGGCAGCAGGACATACAGGTGCGCGAGGGCGTCGGCAAGGCGGATGGTTCCGGCGAGTTCCAGTCGCACGTAATGCGAATCGCCCCACTCCGGGAAGGCCGGATCGAGGGGGAGTGGTTCGGCGATCACGGTCCAGCCGAGCGGCGCGAAAACCCGCTCGGCTGCCTGCGGTCCGCCCTTGCACGGCACCGCCGGCAACACGATTCGCAAGGGGAGTGCCGTCTGCGCCAACTCAGGCCGCTGATCGCAACGTCCGTGCAGTGCCGTGCGGAATACCGCGCCGAGTGCCACCGACAGCAGCGACGACGCGGCATACGGCCGATCGTTGACATACTGCCCGAGACTGAAATCCGGTGTGCTGCGCGATCGCCCGCGCACCAACCGAATCGGATCCACCTCCAACAGCAGCGCCGCCGTACACCGCGCCGCGGTCGCCTCCGGGTACACCACATGCGCGGTGCCATAGGACTGCTCGAACGCCTGCACCCGGTCCGGGTTCTTGTGCAGCAAGAAGCCCAGATCGGTCGCGGGCCAGGCCGCGTCCTCCGGCGGTGTGCAGGTGATCGTCAACAACATCTTGCGATCGTCGCCGAGCCGCACAACGCACGCAAGGAAGTTTCGCGGGGCTTATCAGAGACTGAGGTTCGGCCAGGTCCAGTCGGCGACCGCCGGAATGTCCTCGCCGTGTTCGCGAGTCCAGGCGCGGGCATTCCACCGGGCGTCGACCATCTCCTGTCGCAGCCCCGCCGCCTTCTCCCGCAAGGTCGGAACCCGGTCGATCACATCCATAACCAGGTGGTACCGGTCCAGGTCGTTGAGCATCACCATATCGAAAGGTGTTGTTGTGGTGCCCTTTTCCTTGTAGCCGCGCACGTGCAGCTCGCTGTGGTTGGTGCGCTGGTAGGTGAGCCGGTGGATCAGCCACGGGTACCCGTGGAATGCGAAGATCACCGGACGGTCCCGGGTGAACAGCGTGTCGAACTCGCTGTCGGACAGACCATGTGGATGTTCGTCCGATGGTTGCAGTCGCATCAGGTCGACCACATTCACCACTCGCATACGCAGTTCCGGTAGACGTGCCCGCAGGATCGCCGCTGCCGCAAGCGTTTCCAGCGTCGGTACGTCCCCGGCGCAGGCGAGTACGACATCGGGCGTGGTGCCCGGATCGTCGTTCTGTCCGGCCCAGCCCCAAATTCCGGCACCGCGCGCGCAGTGCACCGCGGCATCGGAAACCGAAAGCCAGTCCGCCTGCGGCTGTTTCCCGGCGACCACCACATTGACGTAGTGCCGTGAACGCAGACAATGATCGTAGGTCGACAGCAGCGTATTCGCGTCCGGTGGCAGATACACCCGCACGACCGATGGCTTCTTGTTCAGCACCACATCGAGGAATCCGGGATCCTGATGGGTGAAGCCGTTGTGGTCCTGTCGCCAAACATGTGATGACAGAAGGTAATTCAGGCTCGCAATCGGTCGCCGCCACGGCACCGCCGCACTCGCGTCCAGCCATTTGGCGTGCTGATTGAACATCGCGTCGACGATGTGGATGAAGGCTTCGTAGCAGGTGAACACCCCGTGCCTGCCGGTCAGCAGATACCCCTCGAGCAGCCCCTGGCACATATGCTCGGACAGCACCTCGATCACCCGTCCGGTGCGGTCGAGATCCACATCGAATTCGCCGATTTCGGCCTGCCAGTTACGACCGGTGACCTGCAGAATGTCCTGCAGCCGATTGCTCGCCAATTCGTCGGGGGCGAAGGTCAGGAAGTTGTCCGCATTGCGTGCGGTGACATCGCGCAGCCAGGTGCCGAGCACCCGGGTCGCCTCGTGCTGTGTCGCGCCCGGCTCGCGCACTTCGACGCCATAGGATCGCCAATCGGGCAGCCGCAGATTCCGAACGAGCATGCCCCCGTTGGCAATTGGATTCGCGCTCAGCCGCCGATCGCCATCGGGCACCAGTTCGCGCAGCGTCGGCACCGGCCTGCCCGACTCATCGAAGAGCTGTTCGGGCTGATAGGAGCGCAACCACTGTTCGAGCACCGCTCGATGCCCGTCATCGGTACGTGCGGCCGCCAGCGGCACCTGATGCGCCCGGAAGGTGCCCTCGACCGGATCGCCGTCGACCACCGGTGGGCAGGTCCACCCCTTCGGCGTGCGCAGCACGATCATCGGCCAGCTCGGGCGCGCCCCATCGGTCCCCGCGCGTGCGGACCGCCGCATCTCCGCGATGCGATCCAGGGCGGTGTCCACGGCAATGGCCATCTGCTGGTGCACGGCCGCGGGATCGCTGCCCGCGACGACGATCGGCTCGTAGCCGTATCCGCGCATCAGCGTCAGCAATTCGGATTCCGGAATGCGCGCGAGGATGGTCGGATTGGCGATCTTGTACTGATTCAACGCGAGAATCGGGAGCACCGCACCGTCGCGCACCGGGTTGAGGAATTTATTGGCGTGCCAGCTGGTGGCCAGCGGCCCGGTCTCCGCCTCACCGTCGCCTACCACGCAGAACACCGTCAGATCCGGATTGTCCAGCGCCGCCCCGAACGCGTGCAGCAGCGAATAGCCCAGCTCTCCGCCCTCGTGGAAGGAACCCGGCGTCTCCGGCGCACAGTGACTCGGCACGCCACCGGGGAAGGAGAATTGCGCGAACAGCGCACCCATCCCGTCGGCGTCTTGCGGAATATGGCTGTATAGCTCGGAATACGTGCCCTCGAGCCAGGCGCAGGCGTTCGGCCCCGGCCCGCCGTGCCCGGGTCCGGCGACGAAGACCGCGTTCAGATCGCGCTGCCGGATCGCACGATTGGCATGCACCCAAACCAGATTCAGGCCCGGGACGGTCCCGAAATGTCCGAGCAGCCGCGGTTTGATGTGCTCGGGCTCCAGCGGTTCACGCAGCAGCGGATTGCTCATGAGATAGATCTGGCCCACCGCGAGATAGTTCGCGGCGCGCCACCACGCGTCGAGCACTTCCAGTTCCGCGCGCTCGAGCGGGCCGGGGACCTCCGCGAGCCGATACGCGCGCGGCGCGATGGTCGCACCGCCACTGGCTTCGACATTGTCGGCCGAGGTATCGCCCCCCAGACTGGCCATCTGCGTCATACGCCGACTCTCCTCACACTCGGGCATCGGAAGCGGCACCTGTCGGGACCGCTGTCGGGTCTGCACGGTTGCCGATAGCAATCGACAACGCCGGTTGGAGAATTCATCGTCAGCCTACCCACCGATCGCACCCGTAAATCGGTCTTCACGATCTCGCGGCCACGGTCGGTCCGTCTGGTGCCGGATGTCACCGCGCTGGGGCCATCGGTCCCTATTCGACCGCACGACGGTCGCCGGGGCCCGAACACAGGGTGGCTGGGATGAGCGCGGCGCGGTGTATTACGGTCCGCCGCATGCAAACACTGCGCAGGATCATCGGTATCGGCACCATCGCCGCCGCGACATTCGCGCTGGCCGCCTGTGGCTCGGACGATGACAAGGGCTCGTCCGCCACCACGTCTGCCGCCACGTCATCGGCCGCCGCGGCATCGGCGCAGCCCACCTTCGGTCAGCTGCCCGCGCAGAACACCGGCGCCGAATGCACTGCCGACGACATCGTGGTGGTCGGCGGCTTCGGCGCGACGCCGAAGATCACCATCCCGGACACCTGCACCCCGCCGACCCAGCTCCTCGTCAAGGATCTCGTGCCGGGCAGCGGTCCCGGTGCGGTCGCCGGTCAGCCGCTCACCATGAACTACACGCTGATCACCTGGTCGGATAAGAAGAAGCTGGACAGCTCGTTCGACCGCGGCAAGCCCTTCCAGCTGACGCTCGGTGCCGGACAGGTCATTCCGGGTTGGGAGCAGGGTCTGGTCGGCGTGCAGGCGGGTGCGCGGCGGCTGCTGATCATCCCACCGAACCTCGGGTACGGCGCGGGCGGCAACGGCATCAAGCCCAACGAAACGCTGGTCTTCGTCACCGACGCGGTCGCCGTCGGCAAGTAATCGCGACGCGCGGTCCGCGGCGGTGGTGCTGCCTGCAGCCCGCCGCGACGGGTCAACTAACCTGGTCGCGATACGCACGTTGAGCCGTGCGGCGATTTCGCTCGTGATTACCCCCAGCAAGTCGGCCACAAGCAAGTCGACCAGAACCAACGAACAAGGAGCATGTCCGTGAAGAGCACCGTCGAGCAGCTGAGCCCGACCCGGGTCCGGATCAACGTCGAGGTGCCTTTCGAGGAGCTGAAGCCGGACTTCGACAAGGCCTACAAGGCGCTGGCCAACCAGGTCCGCATCCCCGGCTTCCGTCCGGGCAAGGCCCCGGCCAAGCTCATCGAGGCCCGCCTGGGCCGCGGCGCGATCCTCGAGCAGGTCGTCAACGACGCGCTGCCCGGCCGCTACAGCGAGGCCGTCACCACCTCCGAGGTCAAGGTCATCGGCCAGCCCGAGATCGAGATCACCAAGATCGAGGACGGCCAGGAGCTGGCGTTCACGGCCGAGGTCGACGTGCGCCCGGAGATCGTCCTGCCCGCCTACGACGGCATCGAGGTGACCGTCGACTCGTTCACCATCGGTGACGAGGACATCGAGGAGCAGCTGCAGTCGCTGCGCCAGCGCTTCGGCACCCTGACCGGTGTCGAGCGTGCGGTCCAGGACGGCGACTTCGTCTCCATCGATCTGTCGGCCACCGTCGACGGCGAGGACGTGCCGGAGGCGGCCACCACCGGCCTGTCCCACGAGGTCGGCTCCGGCCAGCTGATCGAGGGCCTGGACGAGGCGCTCAGCGGGCTTTCGGTCGACGAGTCCAAGGAGTTCACCTCGACCCTGGTCGCCGGTGAGCACGCGGGCAAGGAGGCGGTCATCACCGTCACCGTGCGCTCGGTCAAGGAGCGCGAGCTGCCCGAGGCCGATGACGACTTCGCCCAGCTGGCCAGCGAATTCGACACCCTCGACGAGCTGAAGGAAGACCTGCGCAACCGGGTCGAGCGCGTCAAGAAGGTCGAGCAGGCCGGTCAGATCCGCGACAAGGTGCTCGAGACCCTGCTCGAGCAGGTCGAGGTGCCGCTGCCGGAGGCGGTCGTGCAGGCCGAGATCGACGCCGTGGTGCACGATGCCGTGCACGGCTTCGACCACGACGAGACCAAGCTCGCCGAGGCGCTCGAGGCCCAGGGGTCCAGCCGCGAGGAATTCGACAAGGACACCAAGGAGTCCGCCGAGAAGTCGGTGAAGACCCAGCTGCTGCTGGATGCCATCGCCGAGGCGGACAACACCCAGGTCGGCCAGGAAGAGCTCACCGAGCGGATCCTGTTCCAGGCGCAGCGCTACGGCCTCTCGCCCGAGCAGTTCATCCAGCAGGTGCAGCAGGCGGGCCAGCTCGGCGCGGTCTTCGCGGACGTGCGTCGCGGTAAGGCGCTGGCCGGTGTGGTCGGCAAGGTGAAGGTCACCGACTCCGACGGCAACGCCGTGGACACCGCCGAAATGTTCGGTGCCCCTGAGGGTTCCGAGCCGGAGGGCACCGAAGAGACCACCGCCGCGAGCGCCGAATAATTCCATGGAGGAGCAGCGTGATCTGGACTCGTGTGGTTTGGTGATTGCGCTGTGAGCGAGCGTAGCGAGTGAACTGGGAACACAGTGCGCTCTCGCGCATAGTGCAATCGAGCGTCAGCGAGATTGCGCCGTGAAGGAGCGTAGCGAGTGAACCGAGAACACAGTGCGCTCTCGCGCATAGTGCAATCGAGCGTCAGCGAGATTGCGCTGTGAGCGAAGACGGGCGGTACCGGGAGTTCGGTGCCGCCCGGCTTCGTTAATGTTTGTGACAAGCGAACCAGAGATGGCTGTTCGGTATCAGCAACGAGCCGGTAAGAGAAGGCAGGTATCCGTGACAATGAACAAGGCAGGGGTCGTCATGACATCCGCGACTGCTGGTCTGAACCTCAGTGATTCGGTGTACGAGCGCCTGCTGCGTGAGCGCATCATCTTCCTCGGCACCCAGGTCGACGACGACATCGCCAACAAACTGTGCGCGCAGATCCTGCTGCTCTCGGCGGAGGACCCCACCCGCGACATCTCGCTCTACATCAACTCGCCCGGTGGTTCGGTGACCGCGGGTATGGCCATCTACGACACCATGCAGTTCGCCGAGTGCGATATCGCCACCTTCGGCATGGGTCTGGCCGCGTCGATGGGGCAGTTCCTGCTCACCGCGGGCACCAAGGGCAAGCGCAGCGCGCTGCCGCACGCGCGGATCATGATGCACCAGCCCTCGGCGGGCATCGGCGGTTCCGCGGCCGATATCGCGATCATGGCCGAGCAGTTCGCGCACACCAAGCGCGAGCTCAACGAGCTGCAGGCGCTGCACACCGGCAAGTCGATCGAGCAGGTCACCGTCGACGCCGACCGTGACCGCTGGTTCACCGCGAAGCAGGCCCTCGAGTACGGCTTCATCGACCGCGTGATCACCCACGCGGCGCAGGCGAACGGCGCGGGTAACTAGCAGCTGTCGAGCTGCCCCGTTCCCTCTCAACGACTTTGGAGACGAAGATGGCCAATCTGTTCGATCCGCGCGCCGGCCTCGGCGGCACCGCACCGGCGAGCCCGCAGTCGCGCTACATCCTGCCTTCGTTCATCGAGCACTCGAGCTTCGGTGTCAAGGAGTCCAACCCGTACAACAAGCTGTTCGAGGAGCGCATCATCTTCCTCGGCGTGCAGGTCGACGACGCCTCGGCCAACGACATCATGGCGCAGTTGCTGGTGCTGGAGTCGCTCGATCCCGATCGCGACATCACCATGTACATCAACTCGCCCGGTGGTTCGTTCACCTCGCTGATGGCGATCTACGACACCATGCAGTACGTGCGTGCCGATGTGGCCACCGTCTGCCTGGGTCAGGCCGCTTCCGCCGCGGCCGTGCTGCTCGCCGCCGGTACCCCCGGCAAGCGCGCCTGCCTGCCCAACGCCCGCGTGCTGATCCATCAGCCGTCGCTGGAGGGTGGCATCCAGGGGCAGGTTTCGGACCTGGAGATCCAGGCCGCCGAGATCGAGCGCATGCGTCGCCTGATGGAGACCACGCTGGCGCGCCACACCGGTAAGGATGCGGACACCATCCGCAAGGACACCGACCGCGACAAGATCCTGACGGCCGAGGATGCCAAGGAATACGGGATCATCGACACGGTCTTCGATTACCGCAAGCTCAGCGCCCAGAAGTAGGGCGGACGCGCCGCGCGCGGCGCGCCGATCGCTCGTAAGTTGCTCTATGTCAGGAAAATCCGGCCGGGCCGCATGCCGCTCGGCATGTGCCCCGGCCGGACTGCTTCAGGGAAGCCGACCGGCCGGAAGGGTGTCGGGCGGAAGGGTTTCCGAAGCGGGCGGCCAGGAGTGTCGGATGGCCGTCGATCGGGGTGAACGTGTTCCATAGTGGTAAGAACTCGGACGACCCCCGTGAGAAACATGCTCGAGTTGTCGACCTCCGTCGCACACACCGGGTACGGTCGACCTAGGGACCTTTGCTCCCGGTTGACGGCAGTGCTCGAACCGTCGGAATCGCTCGAGGTGTTCGTGATTACACCCGAGGGTGGCGGATTGCTGGCAACCTGGATAGACGGTTGCACGCGGACAAGGAAGTAGGGACCCACGAGATGGCGCGCATCGGAGATGGCGGCGATCTGCTGAAGTGCTCGTTCTGCGGAAAGAGCCAGAAGCAGGTCAAGAAGCTCATTGCGGGACCAGGGGTGTACATCTGCGACGAGTGCATCGATCTATGCAACGAGATCATCGAGGAAGAGCTGGCCGAGTCCAGCGAGGTCAAACTCGATGAGCTGCCCAAGCCCGCCGAGATCCGGGACTTCCTGGAGAACTACGTGATCGGGCAGGACACCGCCAAGCGCACCCTCGCGGTGGCCGTCTACAACCACTACAAGCGCATCCAGGCGGGCGACAAGGGTCGCGACAGCCGTGGCGAGACCGTCGAGCTGGCCAAGTCCAATATCCTCATGCTCGGTCCCACCGGCTGCGGTAAGACCTACCTGGCGCAGACGCTGGCAAAGATGCTCAACGTGCCGTTCGCCATCGCCGACGCGACGGCGCTGACCGAGGCCGGATATGTCGGTGAGGATGTGGAGAACATCCTGCTGAAGCTGATCCAGGCCGCGGACTACGACGTCAAGCGAGCCGAGACCGGGATCATCTACATCGATGAGGTCGACAAGATCGCCCGCAAGAGCGAGAACCCGTCGATCACCCGCGATGTCTCCGGTGAGGGTGTGCAGCAGGCGCTGCTGAAGATCCTGGAGGGTACGCAGGCGAGTGTGCCGCCGCAGGGCGGGCGTAAGCATCCGCACCAGGAATTCATCCAGATCGACACCACCAACGTGCTTTTCATCGTTGCGGGTGCGTTCGCGGGGCTGGAGAAGATCATCTCCGATCGCACCGGACACCGCGGCATCGGCTTCGGTGCCGAGGTGCGGTCCAAGGCGGAGATCGATACCGATGACCACTTCGCCGAGGTGATGCCGGAGGATCTGATCAAATTCGGTCTGATCCCCGAATTCATCGGTCGGCTCCCGGTCGTCGCCTCGGTGACGAACCTGGACAAGGATTCGTTGGTCAAGATCCTCTCCGAGCCGAAGAACGCACTGGTGAAGCAGTACGTGCGGCTGTTCGAGATGGACGGCGTGGACCTGGAGTTCACCGATGACGCGCTGGAGGCGATCGCCGATCAGGCGATCCTGCGCGGCACCGGCGCCCGCGGCCTGCGCGCCATCATGGAGGAGGTCCTGCAGCTGGCGATGTTCGATATCCCCAGCCGCGACGACGTCGCCAAGGTGGTCGTGAACGCCGACACCGTCAACGACAATGTGCTGCCGACCATCGTGCCGCGCAAGGCGCAGCGCGCCGAGCGTCGGGAGAAGTCGGCGTAGCACCGCAGTACGCATACGTCACGAGTGGGCCGGAGAATTCTCCGGCCCACTCGATGTGTATCGGCCCGCCGGTTTGGGTACTCGTTGGTCACGGTTGAGCAACCAGCCCAGTCCTGGTCCTTGGATGATCGGGGCGAAAAGGTCCCGCCGACAAAGGTTTCTGCCCGGCGGATGCGACGGACCGAGGTCCTCATGTCGACAGTTCTAGTTTCCTCAGATCAACGTATCGCTGCCGTGGACGGATCCGGACCGAAGCGGTCCGCCGATCGTCTGTGCGTGGTCGTATCGCCGCCAGTGGATTCGGTGACCTTGTGTGCCGTCGGCGGCGAAATGGACTACCTGACGGCCGACGCCTTTCGGCAGTCCCTGCTAGAGGCACTGCCGACGGCGGGCGCGGTGGTGGTTATCGACCTATCGCGGGTGACGTTCTTCGGCGTCGCCGGGCTGCGGGTGTTGATGGAGGCCCGATCCTGGTTCGGCCACAGCGGCCGTCGACTCCAGTTGATCACGGGCCCGCGCTGCGTGGATCGGCTACTCGAGGTCGCGGGTCATGCCGCGGTCTTCGAT
Organism: Nocardia sp. NPDC049526; assembly: GCF_044465765.1. Taxonomy (NCBI): domain Bacteria; kingdom Bacillati; phylum Actinomycetota; class Actinomycetes; order Mycobacteriales; family Nocardiaceae; genus Nocardia; species Nocardia sp. NPDC049526. Next base: position 460,724 of record NZ_JBITMA010000003.1, read on the forward strand.
GTCATCCCGAGCCTCGCCGCGGTCGCGCGGCCGAAATCGCTGGAGTTGGCTCGCGCGAGCGCCTGATAATCGAAAACGCGGGTGCGGCAGTCGGATTCGGCTGCCGCACCCGCGGTCTGGGTGGACTCAGGACGCTTCGTTGCGCATATCGTCCTGGCTCCAGTAGGCGCGCATCGCAACAATCTTGCCCTCGTCGTCGAAGTCCATCGCATCGATGGGCGAGAGGGTGAAGCGCTGATCGCCGAACTTGGTAACGAGCGTGAACATGAAGGCGGCGTGGTTGCCTGCGATGCGAACCGAATCCGCGTGCAGCTCGGTTTCCCGATCGAGGTTTCCGAGTACCTCGTAGAACTCGCGAATGGCGTCATGGCCGCGCTTGGGTTCGGTGCCGATCGGATCCTCCACCACCGCATCGGGTGCGTAGAGGTCGACGATCGCCTCGGTCGGGCCGGAACCGACCAACTTCACATACTGCTCGATCACATCGCGGATCTTGGCTGCCATGGAAACCTCTCACGAATTGAAACGTGTTCTAATTCGGAGCGTAGCAGTGTCCGGTGATCGCGTGACATGGAATCCCGTTGGCCGGGGCAGACGTACTGGCGCAGATGCCCCCCGCGCCAGTACTCGTCGAACGGTATTGCGCACCGAACGGGCCGATCCTCGCCCCTCGGCTATCTTGTTGGCGCGCTAGTGCTTCTGGATACGGTGACGACCGCTTGTCACATCACTGTGCCGCCCGATCGCGCCCGGACTCGGAATCGCCATTGACTCCCTGGTTCGCCATTGAACCTTCTGTCCCGCACTTGTGCGTCTGCTTTTTGTGTCGCCATGAACCCTCCATGTGTTACCGCCCCCCGCAGCTTTTCCGGGCTCGAACGGCGGGTTCGGCCGAGTGAGAAGCCGTCGCTGCGGCCACCGTCGCCCTGGTTGACGCCATCGAGAGGGATGGCCTGGAGTCGCGACAGGTTCATGGCAGGATTCCTTTTGTCCTTTTCGCCTGGTCCGGGTGGGTCTCCAGCCCGGTGGGGCGGGGGTGTTTCAGAAAACTTGTCGCTATTTCTCGCTGTTCGAACCCGGTGTGTCGAGCTTGTGTGGTGCTCGTCGTGCTGTTTACTCGGTCCGGTCAACCAGATGTTCGAGTGACGAGTGAAAGCGGAGGAGACATGGCACTGCCTACCATGACCGCGGAACAGCGCACTGAGGCGTTGGCCAAGGCGGCTGCGGTCCGCAAGGCGCGCTCCGAACTTATCGGCAAGGTGAAGGCCGGCAAGGTTTCGGTCGCCGACCTGTTGAAGAAGGCGGACAGCGATGACCTGGTCAAGAAGACCAAGGTCGCTGCCGTGATCAAGGCGCTGCCCGGTGTCGGACCGGTCAAGGCGGCCAAGCTGATGGACCAGGCGGAGATTCCTGAGGACCGCCGCATCGGTGGACTCGGCGCCCGCCAGCGTGCGGCGTTGCTCGAAGCGCTGAAGGACTGACAAGTCGTCCGTAGCGATTGCTTGCGGGTCGCTCGAAAGGGTAAACCGGATCATGATCGGGGAACGAACGCTCACGTCGGTGGCGTGGCTGTGCGTCGAGAACGGCCGCTTACTCGCGGTCCGGACCGAGGGACGCGACGCCTTCTATCTGCCGGGCGGCAAGCCCGAATCCGGAGAAACCCTGGCGGGAGCGCTCGTTCGGGAGGTTCGCGAGGAAGTCGGCGTCGAATTGGAGGCGCACCGGATCACGCCCGTGGTGACGATTACTGCCCCCGCCCACGGGCGTCCCGGGACGCTGGTCGAGATGCACTGCTTCCGCGCACCCGGTCACGGCACGCCGGCCCCGGCGGCGGAGATCGCCGAGATGGCGTGGCTCGGACCGGAGGACGGACACCTGTGTGCGCCGGCCGTGGTGCAGGCCCTCGACCATTTGACCGAGGTCGGAGGATGGCACGCGTCCTGAACGCGCCCACTTCGCACGGAGAACGCCCCACAGCATGCGCTGTGGGGCGTTACTGTTTCGGCGGTCTAGCGGTTCGTACGGCGGCGGGGTCGTTGGAAGGTCAGCGGGGCGGGATCGCGCAGCTGCGGCCCGCGCGGGGTGACCAGGATCAGGGCCAGTCCGAGCGCGACGATCAGCGCCGCACCGATGACGCTGAGGGTGAAGCTGGCCCCGGCCATATCGGCGGGTTTGTGGAAGGCGTGATAGATCAGGTGCGGGAGGCCGAAGACGAGCCAGCCGAGGCCCGCGACCTGGGCGAGTGCGCTGCCGCCGAGGAATAGCGCGGCCAGTGTCACCGCGGTCAGCGCCAGGAAGAACGAGCCGACATCGGAGGCCAGATGGTGGTTGTACGGGCCGTCCGCGGAGATCCACTGCATGCCGAAGCCCGGAAAGCTGGTGTACCAGGAGTGCGGCGCGAGGACCGCCCACAGTCCGACGACCGCGCCCTGAAATGCCAATACCCCCAACATAATTCGCACCGCCAGCCAGCGATTGCGCTGCTGTTGGAACCGCATCCGCACCCGTAGTCCGCCGGATTTGCCATCTACCGTGATCCGCATCGGTCTCTCCGTTCATTGCCGAACCAGGGATCTGGTGCTGCAACCGTAAGTCGGACCTCGGGTCTCGATCAATAGGCGGCGACCTCGTCGGTGATGGTCAGCCGGTCCGAGCGGGAGTAGATGTTCATGGTGTCCCCGCGCAGGAAGCCGACCAGGGTGAGGCCGGATTCGGCGGCCAGATCGACGGCCAACGAACTGGGGGCCGAGACGGCGCCGAGCATCGGGATGCCCGCCATCACAGCCTTCTGGACCAGTTCGAAGGAGGCCCGTCCGCTGACGATGAGTACGAGATCGTTTGCAGGGATACGGTTTTCGAGCACGGCCCAGCCGAGCACCTTGTCGACGGCGTTGTGCCTGCCGATATCCTCGCGCACGGCGAGTGCGGTGCCGTCGGCGGTGAACAACCCCGCTGCGTGCAGACCGCCGGTGGCATCGAAAACCGTTTGGCGGGTGCGCAATTGGTCCGGCATGGCGGCGAGGGTTCCGGTATCGACGGTGATAGAGGTGGTCGGCAGCGGGAATCTGGTCCGGGTGCGGACCTCCTCGAGTGCGGTTTTGCCGCAGAGGCCGCATGCGCCGGTGGTGAGGAAGTTGCGGCCGTGCACCGGGATCGGGGTGCGCAGGTGGACATCGAGGACGTTGTAGGTGTTCTGCCCGTTCTCATCGGTGCCCGCGCAGTAACGGGCGCTTACCACATCCTCGGCAGTTCGAATGATGCCTTCGCCCAAGAGGAATCCGTGCACCAGCTCGATATCGCTGCCCGGGGTGCGCATGGTGACGGTGAGTGATTGGCCGTCGAGGCGCAGCTCCAACGGTTCCTCTACCGCGACGGAGTCCGGGCGTTCGATCACGCCGTTGGGTGAGATGCGGCGCGTCTTGCGGCGCGCGGTCACTCTACTCACGATGGCTGCCCCACATGGACGTGCGGCTCCACCCGGATGGTCACGGCCTTGGACACCGGTGTATTCGACCGTGCCGCAACGTGATCCAGCGGAACCAGCGGGTTGGTCTCAGGATAGTAGGCGGCGGCATTGCCGCGCGGGGTCGAGTATTCGACGATGCGGAACCCGGTCACCTTGCGCTCGGTGCCGTCGGTCCATTCGGAGACCAGATCCACCAGATCACCATCCACGAAACCGAATTCGGTGATGTCGTCGATATTCATCAGGATCACCTTGCGGCCACCGTGCACACCGCGATATCGGTCGTCCAGGCCGTAGATGGTGGTGTTGTACTGGTCGTGGCTGCGCAGGGTCTGCAGGATCAACCGGCCCTCGGGCACCGGCACCCAGGTCAATTCGTTCACCGCGAAATTGGCTTTGCCGGTGGCGGTGCGGAATTCGCGGGAGTCGCGCGGTGGATGCGGCAGTACGAAGCCGTTGCGATCGCGCACCCGCTTGTTGTAGTCGTCGCAACCGGGCACGACACGGGCGATCGCATCGCGGATCTTGTCGTAGTCCTGCTGATACTGCGCCCATGGCACCGGGTGGTCGACGCCGAACAGCGTGTGCGCGAGTTCGCAGACGATGGCGACCTCGCTGCGCAATTGCTCGCTCACCGGCTTCAGCCGACCGGTGGACAGATGCACCATCGACATCGAATCCTCGACCGAAACTTGCTGTTTCGCGCCATTCTGCAGGTCGAGATCGGTGCGGCCGAGGGTGGGCAGGACGAGTGCGGTCGTGCCGTGCACAACGTGGCTGCGGTTGAGTTTGGTGGAGACTTGCACGGTCAGCGCGCAACTGCGCAGCGCCGCCTCGGTCACCCCGGTATCCGGGGTGGCGGACACGAAATTGCCACCCATGCCGAAGAACACCTTCGCCGCACCCGCGCGCATGGCCCGGATGGCATCGACGGTGTCGTAGCCGTGTTTGCGCGGGCTGGTGATGCCGAATTCGCGGTCGAGTGCGTCGAGGAAGTCCTCGGGCATCTTCTCCCAGATGCCCATAGTGCGGTCGCCCTGCACGTTGGAGTGGCCGCGTACCGGACAGACGCCCGCGCCGGGCTTGCCGATCATGCCGCGCAGCAAAAGCAGATTGGTCGCCTCCTCGATGGTGGCGACGGCGTGTTTCTGCTGGGTCAGGCCCATCGCCCAGCAGATGATGATGTTCTTCGATTCGGCCAAAAGTGCTGCGGTGCGGTGCAAATCGTCGTCGGTGAGTCCGGTTGCCGCCCGCACCGTGCCGAGATCGACTGTGCGCACATTCTTTTCGTATTCGGCGAAGCCCGCGCAGTGCGCATCGACGAACTCGCGGTCGACCACCGTGCCCGGTGCGCGGTCCTCGGCCTCGAACAGCAGTTTGCCCAGGCCCTGGAACAGCGCCATATCGCCGCCGAGCCGGATCTGCAGGAAGTCGTCGGCAATGGCGACGCCGCTGGTGAAACCCTTGACCGTCTGCGGGTCGCGGAAGCCGAGCAGTCCGGTCTCCGGCAGCGGGTTGACCGCGATGACCTTGGCGCCGTTGGCCTTCGCGTCCGCCAGCGCGCTGAGCATCCGCGGATGATTGGTGCCCGGATTCTGGCCCGCGACGATGATCAGATCGGCCTTGCCGAAGTCGTCGATCGAGACCGAACCCTTGCCGATCCCGATGGAACTGGTCAGCGCGGCACCGGAGGATTCGTGGCACATATTCGAACAGTCCGGCAGATTGTTCGTGCCGAAGCTGCGGACCAGCAATTGGTAGAGGAATGCGGTCTCGTTGGCGGTGCGGCCGGAAGTGTAGAACAGGGCCTCGTCGGGGGAGCTCAGCGCGCGCAGGTGCTCGACTATGAGCTGGTAGGCGTCGTCCCACTCGATGGGCGTGTAATGGGTCGCGCCGGGGCGTAGCACCATCGGATGGGTGAGGCGGCCCTGTTGGCCGAGCCAGTATCCGGATTTGCTCGCCAGTTCCTCGATCGAATGCCGAGCGAAGAATTCGGGGGTGACGGTGCGTAGCGTCGCCTCCTCGGCGACGGCTTTGGCGCCGTTCTCACAGAACTCGGCCGGGCGGCGATGCCCGGTCGGCTCCGGCCAGGCACAGCCTGGGCAGTCGAAGCCGTGCACCTGGTTGAGGCGGGCCAACGTGCGCGTGGTGCGGAGCACCCCCATCTCCTCGACCCCGCGTTTGAGCGCGACAGCCACGGCCGTCACGCCCGCGGCCTGCTCCTTCGGCTGGGTGACGGTCAATGCGGACTCGTCGATGTCCTGTGTCGGCCCGTTGCGGTGCATGCCCGATATTGTCCTCTCCCCACGAAGTTTGTCGCGGACCCACCCTTTGTCCTGATCCCGGGTGCTCGCGTCGCGGTTGTCGGCTCCTGCCATGGGGGGTACCACGCGGTTCGGATCGTATGCACTCGTGGCCGGTTCGGCAGGGTTCGCGCCCGGCCGTGTACAGCGGTGACGCTACCTGGTAGCCAGCGGTTTTCGCCTGGTTCGGGCTCCGCGAGAAGGCTCCGCGTCGGCGGGTGCGGGCTTACCATTGCTACTGATCAAATCGCTGATCTGAGGCATGGGCGATGGGGACGCTGGCGGCAATTCCGACGCGTGCCGGCGGGGAGCGTCGGCACGCGGCGTCCCGGCGCGCGAAATTCGGTGTTCGGTGGGGGAGCCTCTGTTCTGCCGCACTGTTGGTCGCATTGGCACTGGTCGGGTTCGGGGGGGGGGGGGGGTATCGGCCTTCGGTATTCCAGTATCGGAAGAGCCGACTTCGCCGATGGTTTCGCCATCGCCTACGCCCGGGCACCACGGGTCGGGGACGCGGGATGGGTCCGCGGCACAGTCCACCACGGCGGTGCCGAATGACAATTCCGACGGTGGCGGAACTCGCGACGGTACCGGGACGCGCGACGGGACGGGGACGCAAACGACGACCAGTCGGGTGCCGACCGATCCGTGCACCGGACGCTCGTCGGATGGGTGCCCGGGACCGACTTCCAATCCCGAGCAACCGCGGCCGCCGGACATTGTGCTGCCGCCGATCACCGTCACCTTCCCGCCGCCACAGCAGCCGATCACGCCGAATCCGCAGCAGCCGATCACGCCGGACCCGCCTGCGGATTCGTCCACTACGGTGCCGCCGCAGCAGCAGATACCGGAGAATCCACGGCCGCCGAGATCTCCGTCGAATAGGCAGTCCGAGGTGGTTGTGCCGACCGTCGGGCCTGCGCCGATGCCAACGACTGTGGCGCCGGCGGCGCCGATTGTGCCGCAACCCGCCACGCTCGAGCTCACCCCCACGGCCATCGGGCTCGGTGGCGATGTCACCGCGGCCGGAGCGGGGTGCGATCCGCAGTCGCAGGTCAGCTTGCTGGTCGGGGAGACACCGGTGGGTAATACCGTCGCGGGGGCCGACGGCGGGTTCCGGGCGCCGCTGGCGCTGACGTCGATCGAAGTCGGGCGATACGAGGTGACGGCGCGCTGCGGTCGCACGCTCACCGCGCCGCTGGATGTGGTGCTGGTCAGCCGGGTCAGCTCCGCCACTTCGACATTGACGGTGATTCTGTTCTTCTTGTTGATCGGTGCCTGGTTCTACGGGCATCGGCTCGTCTCGCACCTACCCGCGCGGAGGGAACCATGATGCGAGCCCGCGTCTCGGCGGCGACGCGAATTATCCTGCTGCCCAGTGTGTTCGCCCTCGTGCTCGCCGGGTTGTTCGCGGCGCCGGTCGCGGCCAAGCCGCAGGGCGTCGACCTGTCGGCGACCATCGACGATCGCGATATCGCCGAGACCTCCGCCACCGAACCGCTACGGCTGCAACCGAACAGCACCATCCGGGTGGCTATCGCGTTGACCAACAACAGCGATGGGGCGTTGCATATCCGGCGGGTCGATCTGGCCGGGCATGTGCTCGGGCTGACGTTCTTCTCGTACTCGACCGCCGTCGAATTGACCATCGCACCGGGAAGATCCGAGGCGCTGAAGTATCGCCTCGATCTGACCGGACTCGAGGGGCAGGCGACTGGCCTGATCGTCGCGGATTTGGCGGTGATCGGCGACGACGGCGCACCGATCGCCTCGATACCGCTGGACACCGATGTGCGCGGCTCGTTGTATTCGGTATACGGGCTGTTCGGGATCGCGCTGGCGGTGCTGACCGCGCTCGCCATTGCCGATGCGGCGCTGGCGATTGCCCGGCACCGGCTGTCCACCAACCGGTGGCAGCGCGGGTTGCGGTTGCTCGCGCCGGGTATCGGCATCGGATTGATATTCGGATTCACCGCATCGGTGTTGCGGTGGTGGGTTCCGGACACCGGATTGTGGCTCGCGGTTGCCGGTGTCGCGGCTTCGGTCGGTTTCCTGCTCGGATACTGTTCGCCGACACCGGAAGTCGAGGATCTCGCGCCGAGCGAGGAGTCCGGCGAAACCGCCGATGTGGAAACCGTGCGCTTCCCGGATGGGGCGACATCTTGATATCTGATACCGGCCGGTTGCGGGCCGTGCTGCCCGCGTATGACATCGGTGCGCAGGTCGGCAGGGGCGGATGCGGTGTGGTGCTCGCTGGTACGCATCGTCGGTTGGGTCGACCGGTTGCCATCAAGCAGATTCCACCGCAGTTCGCGCACGACGAGCATGTGCGGCGCCGGTTCGTCGCCGAGGCGCGCTTGCTTGCGGCCATCGATCATCCACATGTGGTGCGGGTTTTCGACTATATCGAGGCCGATGAGCTGTGCCTGTTGGTTATGGAGTATCTGCCCGGTGGGACGGTTGGCAGTCGGTTCGCGACCGATGGATTCGACGCGGCTACCGCGGTCGCGGTCGGGCTGGCCTGTGCCGCGGGGCTGGAAGCGGCACACCGCCACAAGATCCTGCACCGCGACGTCAAGCCGTCGAATCTCATGTTCGGTACCGGCGGTGCGATAAAGCTGACCGATTTCGGGATCGCCAAGATCGTCGGTGGCGATGAGACATTGGTGACCAGAACCGGTGAGATCGTCGGGACCCCGTCCTATATCGCACCGGAACAGGCACGCGGACAGCCACTTTCGCCAGCCACCGACGTCTACGCGTTGGCGACCATGCTGTATCAGCTGCTGTCCGGGGTGCTGCCGTTTCCGCCGAATGAAGACCATCTGGCAACGCTTTTCGCACACGCCTTCGGTCACCCCATACCACTCGTCGAGGTTGCACCAGGCGTGCCGGAGCCGATCGCCGATGTGGTGATGCGCGGCCTCGCAACCGATCCCGCCGATCGCTTCGACACCGCCGAACTCTTCGGGATCGCTCTCGCGGAACTCGCCGCCTTGTGCTGGGGTGGCGATTGGCTTACGCCCGTGGGCATTCCGGTCATCGGTGCGGACACCATTGTCGCCGCCGCAACCGGGAGCAGTCGCGCCGCCCGGCGATCCGGTGTTCAGACGCCGCGAGCGCAAGGCGGGTTCGGGCAGGCCGCTGTCACACAGCGGACAGGCGCGGCTCCCGCGAGCTTCGGACCCCGCACGCCGGTTCCCGCCGACCCCACCCTGCCTTCGACCGGCGCCTCATCGCCACGCACCGCGCAGCCCGCTGCGGTGCCACCGGCTTCGTCGGCTCCGACCGAAATCTCGCTGACGCCGCTGCCAGATGGTTCGGATTCGGCTCCCGGAGATGTGCCACCAGGACCACCTTCGTATGGAGCTGGTCCGGCGTCGCAGGAGTATGGCAAGTCGGCGCGAGGGCCGTCGTTCGGGAGTCCGGCGGCTAGTGGGATCGGGCAATCTGGGCCGACGTCATTCCGGCCGCCGATGGCTCGGGTGCGTCCGGTGCATGGGTTGCAGGACAACGGTGTTCGGTTGGCTGATGTCGATCGTCGGGATCTGGTGCCGATCCGCGATGTCGTCAGCTTTGCCTCGCCTTGGCCGTTGTTCTTGGTGGGCGCGTTGCTTGCGGTGGCTGCTTGTGCGGTTGCGGTGATCGGGGTGGGTGCGCCGACCGCCGGAGGGGATCTAGTGCATGGCACTGTCACCATCGCCGGTGTCGATGCGACGGGGCCGAATCCGATCGAAGTCGATCTGTCGGAGCCGGTTCCATTGCAAGTCACCGGAATCGATGTCGACTCCGCTGTGCTCACAGTGGAAGTATTCGGCGTGCGGTTGGGTGGGGATCCGGTGCCGCTGCAGCCCGGTGGCGTGGCCGACCTGCCCGATCCGGTCAACTCACATGTGCTGGCCGGAAACCTCGACGGCGAGCTCACGCTCCTACGCAGTGGAACCGAAATCGCCACGCAGCGGATCGAATTCCGCACTACCCAGAGTCCGACACGCACCGCCGCGGCGGCCGTAATCGTTGTCTTCTTCCTGTTCGCCGTGGCCTACCTGGAGTCCAACACCCGGACGTTACGCCGCGGCCACGGCGGCCTCGCCAACATCATCGGCCTGTCCGTGAGTTCGGCCATCCTGTCCGCCGCAGTTGCCGGTGGCGCCTGGATTCTCCGCGACACCCCGCCCACCAGCACCACCCTCGCCGTCGCCGCTGTACTCGCCGCCGGTGCCGGGGTCGCCGCCGCACTGGGTGCACGACGAATCGGGAAGCGCCACCACTTCCTTCGCCGCGCACGACGCGATAACCGTTGAGGGCGGCCCTGGAACGCAACTGCTTTTCCGCGAAACTCGGTTGCCGGTGACATTTGGATTCTCCGCGATACCCTGCGCTCGCACGACCTGGGCCGTGGACGGTGCGCGCCCCTTGTTCGCCTCACAGTCGTAGTCGGCGCGCGACGGATCCGCAGCGTCCTTCGCCGCGTAGCGCTGTCACCGTTGACTGCGCCAGTTGCCGAATGGCCCTACGCAGGCCTTGTGCGCTGAATGTCGGCAGGCTCGACGAATCGGCCGCTCACCACTCAGGAGCGGCGGCGTTTGCTCGTGGCCTCGGTTGGGTGTTTCGGGTGGGCCTCGGTGCGGTAGGTGAGGATGCGTTGGCCTATGCGGAGGCTCCAACCGGGATGTAACTCAGTGGGGGTGGTGCCGATGCGGGTCCATTCGTCGGCACCGGGAGCGGCGATGAAAGTGCCTGCGGGGGTTGCGGCGTCGCGGACGTAGACCTTGCCGCGGTCGACCGAGACGTAGGCGTGCACCCGCGAGACGTGGCGGTCGCGCGGGACCGCAAGGGGCGTCGCAGTGGCGGCACGCACCGTCTCGTCGATCATCGGGCTGCGGCCGACAACATACGGCCGGTCCAGCGGAAATGCGGAGCCATCCGCGAGAACCAGCGCCCCGACGGGCTGCCCCGCCCCCGAGTTTTCCGGGTTTTTCGCGCCGCCAACCGGTCGCAATGGCCGCGGTCGTACGCCCCGCAACGCCGGAATCTTGTGCAGTGCGATCGGTTCCGGCCGCGCTGCCACTGCCGACCGCGTTCCGGCGGCCTCCTCCCGTTCCTGGGCGGACATGGCCTGGGTACCGATATCCTCCGGAGCGTCTTCCGGCCCGGACCCACCGGACGGTGCCGAACCACTCGGCCGCGGCTCCGATGATGCCGCGCCCGGCCGGGCAGCGGCAGTCGATCCGGCCGGCTCGGGCTTATCGCTCGCCTCGTCGAATCCCACGGCCTGCGCCGCCGATCGTTGCGGGGACCGGCCCGAGTCCGTCGATCCGGTGGGGCCTGCTTTCTCGGTTGGCTCGCCGTATTCGGCGGAGTTGGCAGCGGCTTGCTGTGCGCGCCGGCCGGAGTGTATCGATCCGGTGGGACCTGCTTTCTCCGTTGGCTCGTCGTGTGCCGTGGACTCGGCACCGGATTGCGGGGACCGGCCAGGGTGTATCGATCCGGTGGGGCCGGCCTTTTCGGTCGGCCCGTCGTATTCGGCGGCGGATCGTTGCGGAGACCGGCGAGCGTGCGCCGATCCTGCGCGGCGCGTCTTCTCGGCGGACGGATCGGCTTCGGCTGACCGCGCAGCGGGCTTTTGTAGGGATCCCGTTGGGCGGGCGGATCCGGCGGCGCGCTCGAAGCCGGTGGCTCCGGCGGATCCAGTGGCTTGCGCTGCGCCGGTGGGCTGATCAGTTGTGGTGGGTCGGGCGGGATTTCCGGCCACCGCCGAATCTGGTCGCTGTCCCTGCGTGGCGGACCGTGCAGCGGAGTGTTGCGTTGATTCGGATGAGCGCACGGACTCAGCGGCTTGCGATGAGGCATGGGGCTGAGCCGTTCGCGGCGATTCTGCCGACTGTCCCTGGGCGACGGACCGTGCAGCGTAATGTTGCGTTGGTTCGACAAAGTGGGCTGACTCGGCGGCTTGCAATGAGGCGCTGAGCTGGGCAGATCTGGCGGGTCGCGGCGTGCCGACGCGTTGGCCGGTCGGGGTGGGTTCGGATTTCGCGGTCGGCTCGCGCAGCGCTTCCGATCCGGCCGGAGCGGTGGGTGGCGGCTCAGCGGTGGGGGTGCCGGTGGTGCGAGCTCGGGTGGCTGCGGATTTTCCGGTGCGACGGGCGGCTATGCGCAGGACGAAGCCACTGCCGGGGACTATGCCGCCGCGCAGGTCGGTGCGTGGCAGTTCGTGGATCGGGAAGGCGCTATCGGCGCCGACCGAGATCCGGCGCACCGGTTCTCGCACGATTTCGTCTACCCAGGTGAACGCGCGGGCTCCGGAGAGTCGCCGGGTTCCCTCCGCGCCTTGGATCTCCGCGCTGACCTGCCCGCGCAGCAGAATGACGGTGCCGTCGGCCGTCGGTGCGATAACGCCGAACGGTGGCGGTTCGGAATTGCCGCCGAAAACCACCGCGGCCAGCCGCTGCGCGATCGCCGCACCGGGATGACGCGCATCGGCCACGGCCTCGATCGCACCGAGTATCCGGTCCGTGGAAGGGGTTTCGCCGGCGAGATAAACGACAACCGCACCGAAGCGTGCGATCAGACCATCGCCCAGCGCAATCCCCACCGTCGACGCGTCATTCCGCACTCGCGCCTCCTTCCCGGACCACTACCGGCGTCCAGCATAGAACGTGCCCGGCACCCCACACCGGCCCTCGACGAACCGAAAGCGCGCACCCGCGGTGATCCTTACCCGCCTTGATCTCTGACGTGTCGTGCATCACTCGATGCCGAGAAGTCGGGCTCCCTCGGCGCTGCCCGCTGCGAGCCTGCAAACCGTTGCGGGTGAGCTCGTGCGTCAGCAGGTGAACTTCGGCGTGCTGAGCATTTGGCAGACAGGGTGGTCGTCGGTGCCAGTCCCGGAGGGCGGCCGCCGTGACTCCGCACGATCGGCCAACGCCCCTGGGCGGCACGGAATGTCTGTGCCGCCCAGGGGCGGGGTGAATCCCGTTGAGCCGCATTCCGGCGGTGCGTGAGCCTGCACGATCAGCCAGGTCAACTCGCAGGGTCAGCCGGTGAACTCGGACGCGTGGTCTTCGAGCCAGGTGGTGAAGGGCCGGGCCGGGCGGGTGGTGAGCGTGGTGATGGTATCGGTGACCGGGGTGGGGACGCCGTCGCAGCGGCGCCAGTAGTCGAGGAGGCCGTCGACGTAGTGGGCGGGGATCAATTCGGCCATCTCCTGTCTCCACGCGTCGGGGGTGACGTGGGCGATGGTCGCGGTGCGGCCGGTCATCTTGCCGATCAGATCGATCTGCGCGGTGAACGTCAAGGTCTGCGGACCGGTGAGGGTGTAGACACCACCACGGTGGTCCGGTTTCGTAAGTAGCGCGTGGGCGCACTCGGCGACGTCGAGTTCGTGGATCGGATCGGTGTAGGCATTCGGGTAGGGGAGACTGACCGGGCGGTCGGCCTTGATCGCGAACGACCAGCCGCGGGCATTGCCCGCGAAGGCGCCGGGGCGCAGCACGGAGACGGTCATCGGTGCGTCGGCGAGTCCGAGTTCGGCGTCGAGATGGGATTTCGCGACCGGATTGGTGACGGCATCGGGATCGAGCACCGCGGACGAGGACAGCAGCACGATGTGATCGACTCCGGCTTCGGTTGCGGCGGAGACGAATTCGGTGATGCACTTGGGTTCGGCGTACAGGAATACCGAGCTGACGCCGTCGAGTGCGGCGGCGAAGGTGGCCGGGTTCCGGAGATCGCAGGCGACTGCGGGCACTCCCGCGGGAAGCTGCTCGGGCCGGCCGGAACCGACGCGGACGGCGTGGCCGTCGGCGCGTAGCAGGGACAGGAGATCGGTGGCGACCGCGCCGCGGCCTCCGGTAATGAGAATCATCAGAAGTCCTCGGGTCGAAGGTGATTCAGTGCTGCGGCTCGGCCTGGGCATTTCGCGGCAGCAGCCGCACCAGACCGAGGCTGATCAGCGTGATGGCGGTGACGAATACGAGGCTGGCCGTGAGTGCGTGCGCCGTACCGGAGCCGACCGTATGGAAGTACACCGTGGTGATGGCGGCGGCGCCGATCGCATTGGCCAGTTGCTGTACGGCGGAAAGGGATCCGCTTCCACTACCGGTCTCGGACGGATCGATATCGCCGATGGTGACAACGAAGATGCTGCCGAAGCAAGTGCCCATACCGAGACCGAGCACGAGGATCGCCACGGCGAGAGCCCAAGGGGCAATACCGATTCCGGTGGTGAGTGCGAGAACCAGTAGCAGACCGGTGCCGAAAAGGGTGATCAATAGTCCGATCAGGATGAGATTGCGACCGAGTTCGGCCAATAGTCGGTGCGCGGCAATCGACGCGATGATGATCCCGACGGCCAGCGGCGCGAGGCCGAGCGCGGCTTCGGTCGGGCGATAGCCGAGGCCGTTCTGCATGAACAGCGACAGCACGTACAACAGCCCGGAGACCGCGGCGAAGAAGACGAGTCCGAGGATCAGACCCGAGGTGAAGCCCCGGTTCCGCAGCAACGTCGGCTCGATCAGCGGAGCGACCGCGGTGACCTGCCGACGGGCGAACAGCGCGAAGGCCGCGGCTCCCGCCGCCATGGACGCGAACGATGAAGCGGTCCAGCTGTGGGCCGAGCCGTCGATCAGACCGAATAGTGTGCCGAGCATCGCTGCGGCGAGCAGCACAGCGCCGAGTGCATCGATGGTGACGGTCCGATCGCCCGGTTCGGTCGGCAGCAGGCGATAGGCGGCGGCGAATGCGAGCCCGCCGAGCCCGATATTGATCAGGAAGATGGCGCGCCAGCCGAGGCCGAATAGATCGGCATCGACCAGAAATCCGGCCAGGATCGGTCCGCATACTCCGGACAGGCCCAGGGCCGGGCCGAAAACGCTGAATGCCTTACCGAGCTGTTCACGGGGAAAGACACTGGTCAGAATGCCGAAACCCTGCGGGATCAGCATCGCGCCGAAGGCGCCCTGTACGAGCCGGGCGCAGATCAGCGTGGTCGGATCGACGGCGAGGCCGCAGGCGATCGAGGCGAGGGTGAACCCGGCCAAGCCGATCAGGAACAACCGGCGTTTACCGAAGCGGTCGCCGAGTCTGCCGCCGACGACGAGCAGAACGCCGAGGGAGAGGGCGTATCCGGCGCCGAGCCACTGAATCAGCGCTGGTCCGCCGCGCAGATCCCGGGCGATCGTCGGCGCGGCGATATTGGTGATCGTCGAGTCGAGTAGATCGAGGATGTCGGCCGCCAGAATTACCGCCAGTATCGCCCATATTCGGGCGCTGACCTTGGTATCTGGTGGTGCTGCTTGCTGTGTTGGGGTGGTCATGTCCAGCTCTCGAGGAAGAAGTATCGGAAGCGAACGTCGATCGTTACGAACATTGTTCGATTCGGTCGAACCATATGACGCGAACAACGTTCGTGTCAAACGCTGTTCGTCGAGGCGTATGCTCCGGGATATGAGCGCCGCACCCGTCAGCCGCCGGGCCCGTCCCGCGAAGGCACCCCTCAGTCGTGAGGCCATCATCGAGACCGGCCTGCGCATCCTCGATCGCGACGGTTCGGCCGCCCTCACCATGCGCCGTGTCGCGCAGCACCTCGATACCGGCGCGGCCTCGCTCTACGTCTACGTCGCCAATCGCGACGACCTGATGGCCGCCATGCTCGACCACGTGCTCGGCACGGTGCCCGAACCGGCGGGTGACACCTGGCATGACCGCCTCACGACACTGGTCGAGACGACCGTGGACGCGATGTCCAAACACGAGGGGCTCGCACTGGTCGCGCTCGGCTCGATACCGACGAGCCCGAACGCCCTGCTGATCGTGGAGCGCCTACTTGCCCTGCTCGCCGAGGGGGGAGTGGACCCGCAGACCAATTCCTGGGCCGTCGACCTGATCTACCTGCACATATCCGCGCAGGCCGTGGAGCAGAGCGCGTACAACACCAAGGACACCAGCGAGCAGGACTATGTCGCCGAGGTCGCCCGGCACTTCGCCGAACTACCCGCCGACCGATATCCGATGCTGGTCGCCATGCGCGAACAGATGCTGGCGGGCGGCGGCGACGATCGATCTCGCTGGGCGTTGCGCGCACTGGTCAACGGCATCCTGGCTACTCCGGTCGAATGAATGCCGTGGGAGAATCGTCCATGCGGATGATTCGACCGGCGGTCGAGGACGACCTGCCGACACTGCAAGATATCGAGCGTGTGGCGGGCAAACCATTCGCCGACATCGGGATGATGGCCGTTGCCGATGACGATCCGCCGTCACTGGATACGCTCCGGGAATTCCAGCGGGCGGGCCGCGCCTGGATCTATCCCGATGACGCGGGCCGCCCGATCGGCTATCTGATCCTCGGAATCGTCGACGGTAACGCCCACATCGACCAGGTCTCGGTGGATCCGGACCACGCGGGCAAGCGGATCGGCAAGCGGCTCATCGACCATGCCGTGCGCTGGGCGAAAGCCCAAGGGATGCAGGCGATCACGCTGACCACCTTCATCGATGTGGCCTGGAACGGCCCGTACTACGAACGCCTCGGCTTCCGCTTTCTGACCCCTGCCGAGGAGACCGCGGAACTACGCGAAATTCGTGCTGCCGAGGCCGCGCACGGCCTCGACCTCTGGCCGCGCGCCGCCATGCGAGCCGAACTCGGCGCCTGGCAGCTGGACTGAAGCTAATGCTGCCGCGCGAAGGCGGCCTCCGCTGCGGGCATGGCCGCGGCGCGGTCCTCGGGGACGAGACCGATCCGGGTGCGGCGGTCCAGCAAGTCGTCGGTGTCGAGGGCGCCTTCGTGGGTGATTGCGAAGGCGAATTCGGCTGCGGTGACGTCGATTCCGGGCGCGACCTGTTCGGCAAGGGCGGGATTCCGGTCGGCCGGTTCGAGTACGGACGCAGACTCGCTGCCGTAGCGCTCGACCAGCACGGTCGGGGCTTTGATGCGGTCGCGGGCGGCGCCGGAGACCGCGCCGACCAACGGAAGTCGCTTGGTTCGGCACGGCTCAGCGGTGAGGTTGCCGTGCGCGATCGCCGCATCGACGGCGTCCTCGGCCATCTGGCGGTAGGTGGTGAGTTTGCCGCCGACGATGGTGACGACGCCGGCGGGGGAGTGCAGGACCGCGTGCCGGCGGGAGATATCGGCGGTGCTGTTGTCGGCCGTCCTCAGTAGCGGGCGCAGGCCCGCATAGGTGCCGCGAATGTCCTTGCGGGTCAATGGATCTCGTAGTGCGGTGTTGATGGTGTCGAGGAGGAAATCGATTTCCGCTTCGGTGGGCTTCGGCTCGTCGGGGACCGGACCGGGGGCGTCCTCATCGGTGAGACCGACGTAGACCCGGCCGTGCGCGGCGGGGAAGGCGAAGACGAAGCGGCTGGTGCTTCCGGGCACCGGGACGGTCAGCGAGGCGGTGAGACCGCCGAATGATTCGGCATCGAAGACCAGGTGGGTGCCTCGACTCGGACGGAGTTCGATGCTCGGGTCGACCTGATCGGCCCAGACGCCGGTGGCATTGATGACGGTGCGCGTCCGGATGGTCATGGCCGCACCGGTCAGGGTGTCGCGCAGGGTGGCCGAATCTCCGGTCACGTCGAGGGCTTCTACGCGGGTGAGGATCGTCGCGCCCTGCGCGGCCGCGGTGCGGGCCAACGCAACGACCAGCCGCGCATCGTCCACCAGCTGTCCATCCCAAGCCTGCAGGCCGCCGCGCAACCCGTCGCGACGCACGGTCGGCGCCAACCGCAGCGCTTCGGCGGTGGCGACCCGCCGCGAACGCGGCAGCGTCGCGGGCGAGGTGCCCGCACTGCGGCGCAGCACATCCCCGGCGACGAAGCCCACGCGAATCAAAGTCCGTTGTGCGATACCAATTTCCGGAAGCAGCGGCACCAGTTGCGGCAGGGGGCGAACGAGATGCGGTGCGGTGGTGGTGATCAGGATCCCACGCTCGACCGCACTTTCGTGTGCGATGCCGACCTGTCCGCCGGCCAGATACCGGAGTCCGCCGTGTACCAGCTTCGAACTCCACCGGCTCGTGCCGAATGCCAGATCGTGCCGCTCCACCAGCACGGTTCGCAGCCCGCGCGCGGCGGCATCGAGCGCCGCACCGGCACCGGTCACGCCGCCGCCGATCACCAGCACATCGATTTCGCCGCCGTCGCCGAGCAACTGCAGCTCACGGTTGCGGCGTCCGGCATTCAGCGCGGAATTTCCGTAGGTATCAGCCGAATTCGCGGTCATTACAATCCTTTTCGATGGCGTACCGATGGCCGAAGCATTCGGTCATTGCAATGGGCTTCGTCATTGCGCCTTCTCGACGGGAGCCAGGTAACCGTCGATCGCACGGGCCAACTCGGTATCCAGCGCCGGCCCGGCCAGCAGGGGCGCGACCGTACCGGCCGACTGCACCGCCGACTGCGCGATGAGCAGCATCATCGTCGCCATCTCCTCCGGATCACCCGCGCGAATCGTGCCGTCCCGGTGGCCTTCCCGGATACCCGCGCTGAACAGCTCGATCAGCGCGCGCTGGTTGCGCCCGAGGCGACCGAAGACGTAGGTCAGCATCAGATCGGTATCGGTGCGAAAGATCTTGCCGAACAACGGATTCGAGCGAATCGTCGCCGCACCCGCGACCACGCCTTCGACCAGCCGGATGCGCGCACCCCCCGCGGCGGGCATGGTGTCGGCGACGATCGCGCGCAGTTCGCGCACCAGCAGTTCGGCCACCAGCGATCCGGTGTCGGGCCAGCGCCGGTATACGGTCGGCCTGCTGACGCCGGCCCGGCGGGCCACCTCGGTGAGCGTGGTGCGGCGCACCCCGAACTCCTCCACGCAGGCCCTGGCCGCGTCGAGGATCGCGAGATCAGTGGCCGAGAGCGGATCATCGGGGGCGGACGCTGCGGAGGTCATCGAGTATCACCACCGGGGGTCGGGGGCACCGAAGTGCCGGAAAACGAGTGTCTGATCGTTACTGCTTGACAGTATATGTCAAACTGTAACGCATGGTCGAGACGCAACAGCACACCGACGAAATCGGATCGTCCGGGACCGGGGCGCCCGCCGCAAACCCGGGCGCGCCGACGTATGCGGCGAGTATGGTTTGGGACGCCTGGGGCATCCCCGCCGGACACAAGCCGCTTTCGGCTTCGATTCGGAACCTGTTGACACAGGTATTCGGAGTATCCGGTGACCCGGTGGCGCGCCGCGATGAGGGCGATGTGCCGCTACGCGAGTCGACGCTGACACCGACTCAACGGGACGGGTTGGTCGCGGTGGTCGGCGTGGGCAGCATTTCGGTCGACCACCACGATCGTCTGCTGCACGCGGGCGGTAAGAGCACCCCCGACCTGCTGCGCCGTCGCGCCGATGGTCCGCAGGACGCCCCGGACGCCGTGGTCTTCCCGGCCGATCACCAGCAGGTACTCGCGGTGCTCGGTTACTGCGCCGACAATGCCATCGCGGTCGTCCCCTTCGGCGGCGGTACCAGCGTGGTGGGCGGCGTCGATCCGGTCCGTGGTCGCTTCGACACCGTCATCGCACTGGATCTGCGCCGCCTGGACGGTATTTCGGACATCGACGCGGTCAGCGGCACCGCCACCCTCGGCGCGGGACTCACCGGCCCCAAGGCCGAGGAACTCCTTGCCGCCCACGGACTTTCGCTCGGCCATTTTCCGCAGAGCTTCGAATTCGCCAGCATCGGCGGATTCGCCGCAACCCGGTCCTCCGGTCAGGCATCGGCGGGCTACGGACGCTTCGACGACATGGTCCAGCACCTCGAGATCGCGACACCCAGCGGCACCATCGAACTCGGCCGCGCGCCCGCCTCCGCCGCGGGTCCGGACCTGCGTGAACTGTTCGTCGGGTCGGAGGGGGCGCTCGGCGTGATCACCGGGGTCACGCTGCGAGTGCATCCGGCGCCGGAGACCATCGGCTACCAGGCGTGGTCGTTTCCGGACTTCGAAACCGGCGCTGCCGCACTGCGTTCGGTGGTGCAGGCGGGTGCCGCGCCCACGGTGCTGCGGTTGTCCGATGAGGTCGAGACCGGAGTCAACCTGGCGCGCTCTGCCGATGTCGGCGGCGAGGCGGTGGCCGGTTGTCTGGCGATCACCACTTTCGAAGGTACCGAGGCGCATGTCGCGGCCCGCAGCGCCGAGGCGGGCGCATTGCTCGCGGCGGCGGGCGGGACTGCGCTGGGACAGACCCCGGCCGAGGAATGGGAGCACGGGCGTTTCGCCGCACCCTATATGCGCGATGCGCTGCTCGATCTCGGCGTGCTCTGCGAAACCCTGGAAACCGCGACCACCTGGTCGAATCTGACCGAGCTCAAGGCGAAGGTGACTGCGGCACTGACGGATTCGCTCGCCGAGCAGGGCACTCCGCCGCTGGTGATGTGCCACATCTCACACACCTATCCGACCGGAGCGTCGCTGTATTTCACCGTCATCGCCAAGCAACTGGACGATCCGATCGCCCAGTGGTCGGTCGCGAAACACGCGGTCGGTGACGCGATCGTGACCGGGGGCGGCACCATCACCCATCATCACGCCGTCGGCACCGACCACCGCCCATGGATTCCGGACGAGATCGGCGATCTGGGCGTGCGCGTGCTGCGCGCGGTGAAGCGGGAATTGGATCCCGCTGGCATTCTCAACCCCGGAAAGCTGGTCCCGTGATACCGGATTCGCATCCGGTGCGTGCGGTCACCGTGGTGACCAATCCGCAGTCCGGTGTCGGCAGAGGGCAGGAGGTGGCCGCGGCCGCGCTGGCGCGCTTCGCCGCGCAGGGCGTCGAGGTCACCGAGGTGCGCGCACCTTCGGCCGCCGAATCGGTACGTCAGGTGCGGGATTCGATAGACGGCGGCACCAAGCCGGACGCGGTGGTCTGCATCGGCGGCGACGGGTTGATGAACGTCGTACTGGAAGCCATCGCGCAGACGGGCGTGCCGCTCGGTCTGGTCCCCGCGGGCACCGGCAACGATCTCGCGCGCGAAATCGGCGTGCCCACCGACGATCCCGTCGCAGCCGCGGACCTGATCCTCGGTGGTCGCACCCGCACCATCGACCTCGGCCGCATCGAATCGCCCGTGCCAGGATTCATCCCCAAGTGGTTCGCGACCGTCACCGGCACCGGCTTCGATGCGCGAGTCACCTTGCGCGCCAACGATATGCGCTGGCCCAAGGGGCCGCTGCGCTATACCTTCGCCGCACTGGCGGAGATATCCGGCCGCTTCACCGTGCCGTACCGAATCGAGCTGTCCGGCGTCGTGCCCGGCGCACTCGACAATCCCGAGGCCGACACCGTCATCGAGACCGACGCCGTCATGGTGGCCATCGGCAATACCCGCACCTACGGCGGCGGCATGCGGGTCTGCCCGGACGCGGTAATGGACGACGGGCTACTGGATCTGACTGTCGTAGGCGCGGTTTCGCGCCTGGATATGCTTCGCATGCTGCCCGCTCTGTCGGCGGGTAAGCGAATCGATCACCCGGAGTCCAAGCAGTATCGCGTAGCCCAGGTGACGCTGACCGCTCCCGGCGCTCCTGCCACCGCCGACGGCGAACCGGCAGGCACCCTCCCCGTCTCCCTTCGCGCGGTCCCCGGCGCGCTTACCGTGCTGGTTCCATGATTGCTACTGGTCAAGCCGCGAAACTGACCCGGCTGAGGCGGTCGACGGCGGTCCGGTCGAGGACAACGGTCGATACCGGCGCGGGCGGGGGTGGACGGCCGGAGTCGACGGCGCGGATGAGGCGATCCCAGCGTCGGCAGTGCAGGGTGAAGGCGACCGGATTGATACGGCGTCCGCGGGCGTGCTGACCGGCCCGTGCCACACCGGCGGGCACATCGAGCAGGATCACGTGTAATTCCCGGCCGTAGCGTCTTGCCCAGCGGCCGATCATTCTTCTGGCCCAGCCGAAGGTGGCGCAATCATGGATCACCACAGGTCCGGCACCGTCCCGCAGCGCGGCCCGGATTCCGGCGTAATGCGCCACATGCACCACTGGTCGCCACAGCGGATATGGGAGTCGACCGAGCTTGTGCCGCCATCGATTTCGGGAATGGTGCGAATCCAGCACCACCGTGCCCCCGGGGCCACGCGGCGGCTCCTCGGCATCGGCTTGCGCGCCGAAGAACAATCGCAACGCCGTACTCTTGCCCGCCCCCGGAATCCCGGCCACGAGCAGCGCCGACCGCGCTGGATACCGCAGTTCCTCGATCGTGCGGCCGCGCAGATCGTGCACGGAATCCGGTGTTACGACCCGGATATCGGGGAGTCGCGGTTGCGAACTGGGATCAGGCGAATCAAGCGGAGGGTCCACCTCTTCCAGGCTCCCCAGCCCGATTCGATCAGGCAACCGGGAAAACCCTGATTCTTGCCGGGTATTTCAAGAGTTGGGATACCACCCGTCGCGCACACGGTCATTCCCCATTACGGAGCCCTGCTCGCGCACAAGCACGACCGGGTTGTCGCCGCCCATCCGGTCGGCCCAGGATCCGGGGGGCCGGGCATCAGACGCGCCGTCGGGGCGGGAGAAAGTGCTGTTCCGGTGACCGCGTAATGAACGCGTCAAGAAGCTGAGAATTAGTTGTGGATTCGGGGCTCGGGCCGGTTTCGGCGGTAAGCTCTCCGGGTGTAGGCGGAGTCTTCGGTGTCCCTCATCCACCGAAGACTCCGCCGCTTTTATGCCCCGGCCCTTTTATGAGCTCAGCGGGCATCCCACTAGAATGCCGGGGTGACCAGCGCAGCCCCTGACAACCCGCGTAATCGTGCCGATGCCCTCCCCAAGAGCTGGGTTCCCAGCGAGGTGGAGGCCGAGATGTACGAGCGCTGGGTAGCGGCTGGTTACTTCGCCGCCGATCCCGCCAGTGACAAGCCCGGTTACTCGATCGTGCTGCCTCCACCGAATGTCACCGGCAGTCTGCACATGGGCCACGCGCTCGACCACACCCTGATGGACACCCTCTCGCGCCGCAAGCGCATGCAGGGGTACGAGGTGCTGTGGCTGCCGGGCATGGACCATGCGGGCATCGCCACCCAGACCATCGTGGAGAAGCAGCTCGCGGTCGACGGCAAGACCAAGGAAGACTTCGGCCGCGAACTGTTCATCGACAAGGTCTGGGACTGGAAGCGCGAATCCGGCGGACAGATCCAGTGGCAGATGCGCGCGCTCGGCGACGGCGTCGACTGGAGTCGCGACCGCTTCACCATGGACGACGGGCTCTCGCGGGCCGTGCAGACCATCTTCAAGCGCCTGTACGACGCGGGCCTGATCTACCGGGCCGAGCGTCTGGTCAACTGGTCGCCGGAACTGCGCACCGCCATCTCCGATATCGAGGTCAAATTCGAGGATGTCGAGGGCGAGCTGGTTTCGCTGCGCTACGGCTCGCTGAAAGACGATGAGCCGCATGTGATCGTGGCCACCACCCGGGTGGAGACCATGCTCGGCGATACCGCGGTGGCGGTGCATCCGGAGGATCCGCGCTACAAGGATCTGATCGGCAGCACCCTCGAGCATCCGATCACCGGCCGCCAGATCCCGATCATCGCCGACGACTATGTCGATCCCGAATTCGGAACCGGCGCAGTGAAGATCACGCCCGCGCACGACCCCAACGACTTCGAGATGGGCCTGCGGCACAACCTGCCCATGCCGAACATCATGGACGAGCGTGCCCGGATCACCGGCACCGGAACCGAATTCGACGGCATGGACCGGTTCGAGGCGCGGGTCAAGGTGCGCGAGCGGCTCGCCGCCGAGGGCCGGATCGCCGCCGAGAAGCGGCCCTACCTGCACAGCGTCGGACATTCCGAGCGCAGCGGCGAGGCGATCGAGCCGCGCCTGTCGATGCAGTGGTGGGTCAAGGTGGAGTCGCTGGCCAAGGCCGCCGGTGACGCGGTTCGCAACGGCGACACCGTGATTCACCCGACCAGCCAGGAACCGCGCTGGTTCGAATGGGTCGACAATATGCACGACTGGTGTATCTCGCGGCAGCTGTGGTGGGGCCACCGCATCCCGATCTGGTACGGCCCCGACGGCGAGGTGGTCTGCATCGGTCCGGACGAGACCGCCCCCGAGGGCTGGGTGCAGGACCCGGATGTGCTCGACACCTGGTTCTCCTCCGGCCTGTGGCCCTTCTCCACCATGGGCTGGCCCGATTCCACCGAAGAGCTCCAGAAGTTCTATCCGACAAGCGTTCTCGTCACCGGCTACGACATCCTGTTCTTCTGGGTGGCCCGGATGATGATGTTCGGCACCTTCGTCTCCGACGATCACGTGCTCACCGCGGGTAAGGGCGGCGCGAAGCAGGTGCCGTTCAAGGATGTGTTCCTGCACGGCCTGATTCGCGATCAGTACGGCAAGAAGATGTCCAAATCACGCGGCAACGGCATCGACCCGCTGGACTGGATCAACTCCTACGGCGCGGACGCGCTGCGCTTCACGCTGGCGCGCGGTGCGCAGCCCGGCGGTGACCTCTCGGTCGGCGAATCGCATGCCCTCGCCTCGCGCAGCTTCGTGACGAAGCTGTTCAACGCCACCAAGTTCGCACTCATGAACGGCGCGCAGCCGGGCGTGCTGCCCGACCGCGCCGAACTCACCGACGCCGACCGCTGGATCATCGATCGGCTCGAACAGGTTCGCGCCGAGGTGGATTCGGCCTTCGACGCCTACGAATTCGGCAAGGCCTGCGAGGCGCTGTACCACTTCGCCTGGGATGAGCTGTGCGACTGGTATCTGGAACTGTCCAAGGTGCAGTTCGCCGCCGGTGGTTCGCGCGCCGAGTCGACCAGCGTCGTGCTCGGCAATGTGCTCGACGCGGTGCTGCGGCTGCTGCATCCGGTGATCCCGTTCGTCACCGAATCGCTGTGGCGGGCGCTGACCGGCGGCGAATCCGTCGTCATCGCCAGCTGCCCGGAGGCCACCGGGGTGGACACGGATGCGATTGCCGCACAACGGATTTCGGATACGCAACGCTTGATCACCGAGATCCGTCGCTTCCGTAGCGATCAGGGGCTGGCCGATAAACAGAAGGTGGCGGCCAAGCTGATCGGCCTGGATACCGCCGGCCTCACCGAACTGCACGATTCGGTGACCAACCTGGCCCGGCTCACCGAGCCCGGCGCGGAATTCGCCGCGACCGCCTCGGTCGAGGTGCGCCTGAGCGGGTCCACCGTGACGGTCGAGCTCGACACCTCCGGCGCGGTCGACCTCGATGCCGAACGCCGCCGCCTGGAGAAGGACCTCGCCGCGGCCGAGAAGGAATTGGCAACCACCACAGCCAAACTCGGTAACGAGGCGTTCCTGGCCAAGGCGCCGGATCAGGTGGTCGACAAGATCAAGGGGCGTCGTGATATCGCCGAGGGCGAGGTCGCGCGCATCGGCGCCCGACTCGCGGAATTGAGCGGCAAATGAACGCAGAACCGGAACCCCAGTACGCCGACGACGAGCACCCGAAGCGGCGGCTCGGCTCGGGGCCGTCCCCGGTGGACCTGGCCGAAATGGCGTTGGTCGAGGCGGAATTGGATCGGCGGTGGCCGGAGACCAAGATCGAGCCCTCGCTCACCCGGATCACGACGCTGATGGATCTGCTCGGCTCGCCCCAGCAGAACTATCCGGCCATCCATATCGCGGGCACCAATGGCAAGACCTCGGTGACCCGGATGATCGATGCGCTGCTGACCGCGCTGCACCGGCGCACCGGCCGGATCACCAGCCCGCATCTGCAGCTGGCCACCGAGCGGATCAGCATCGACAACGCGCCGATCACCCCGGCCAAGTACGTGGAGACCTACCGCGAGCTGCTGCCGTATATCGAAATCATCGATAAGCAGTCCGCCGCCGCGGACGGCCCGGCCATGAGCAAGTTCGAGGTGCTCACCGGCATGGCCTACGCCGCCTTCGCGGAGGCCCCGGTGGATGTCGCCGTCGTCGAGACCGGTATGGGCGGCCGTTGGGACGCGACCAATGTCATCGACGGACAGGTCGCGGTGATCACCCCGATCGGGCTGGACCACACCGATTTCCTCGGCGACGATCTCGCGTCCATCGCGGGGGAGAAGGCCGGGATCATCAAACGTGCCCCGGAGAGCCTGGTGCCGCGCGATACCGTCGCCGTCATCGCCGAACAGGAACCCGAGGCCATGGATGTGCTGCTGCGCCGGGCAGTCGAGGTCGATGCCGCGGTGGCGCGCGAGGGTTCGGAGTTCCGGGTGCTGGCCCGCCAGATCGCGGTCGGCGGCCAGCAGCTCGAATTGCAGGGCCTCGGTGGGATTTACGACGAGATCTTCCTGCCGCTGCACGGTGAGCACCAGGCCCGCAATGCGGTGCTCGCGCTGGCCGCGGTCGAGGCGTTCTTCGGTGCCGGTGCGGATCGGCAGCTCGATATCGAGGCGGTGCGGGCGGGCTTCGCGAGTGTCACCAGCCCTGGCCGGATGGAGCGCATGCGCAATGCCCCGACCATCTTCATCGACGCCGCGCACAATCCGGCGGGCGCGCAGGCCCTGGCCGCGGCGCTGACCGCGGAATTCGACTTCCGCAAGCTGGTCGGTGTCGTCGCGGTGCTCGGCGACAAGGACGTGGCGGGCATGCTGGACGCGCTGGAACCGGTACTCGACGAGATCGTCGTCACCAACAACGGTTCGCCGCGCGCCATGGATGTCGAACGCCTCGCCGACCTCGCAGTGCAGCGCTTCGGTGACGAACGAGTGGTCACCGCCGAGACCCTGCCCGACGCGCTGGAAACGGCCATTGCTATTGCCGAGGAGGTCGGCGATGCGGGCGAGATGGTTTCCGGTGCGGGCGTTGTGGTAACCGGATCCGTGGTCACTGCCGGTGCGGCGCGGGCGCTGTTCGGGAAGGACCCGGCATGAGCTGCGCGGTTCGGATGCGGCAGCATGCGTAAGCACGTGGGGCCCGCTAATGCCGAGAAGGAGACAGCGTGACCGAGTCGACCGGCGACGCCGCCGAGCCCGAGCGGACCGACGGCGAGGCGCAGGTCCCCCCACCCGCAGCCGACCCATGGAAGGGTCTGCGCGGCGTCATGGCGGGCACGCTGATTCTCGAGGCGATCACGGTGCTGCTCGCATTGCCCGTGGTCGGGTCGGTCGGCGGCGGCATCGGCTGGTTCTCCGGCAGCTACCTCGTCGTCCTCGCGCTGGTGATGATCCTCGGCGCCGGACTGCAACGCCGCCCATGGGCCATCCCGTTCAATCTGGGCCTGCAGGTCCTGCTGATCCTCGGCGTCTTCGTGCACATCTCCATCGGCGTCATGGGTGTCTTCTTCGCCGTCGTCTGGGGCTTCATCCTGGTGCTGCGCGCCGACGTCAAGCGCCGGATGGAACTCGGCCTGCTGCCGAGTCAGCGCATCCAGGGCTCTTCGTAGCCGCCGGTTCGGTCACCGGGGGTATCGCCCATTAGGCTGTTCGCCGTGACTGAGCAGACGTTGGTACTCATCAAGCCGGACGGTGTGGCCCGTGGCCTCGTCGGTGAGGTGCTGGCCCGGATCGAGCGCAAGGGGCTGAAGATCGCCGCCTTGGAGCTGAAGCAGGTATCCGACGAGTTGGCGCGTGGCCACTACGCCGAACATGCCGAGAAGCCGTTCTTCGGTTCCTTGATCGAGTTCATCACCTCCGGCCCGGTCGTCGCGGCCATCCTGGAGGGTCCGCGCGCCATTGCGGCGTTCCGTCAGATTGCCGGCGGGACCGATCCGGTCGAGAAGGCCGTCCCCGGCAGCATTCGCGGCGACCTGGCGCTGGAGACCCAGGAGAACCTGGTGCACGGCTCCGATTCGCCGGAATCGGCCAAGCGGGAAATCGCTCTCTGGTTTCCCGAGTTCCCGGCCTGATGTATGTAGGGCCTCGAGGCGCGAGCTGCGCGAACAGACAGCGCAGCTGGCATCGCCGCGAGGCGAAGGGCGTGAGCTGCGCGAACAGATAGCGCAGCCGGCATCGCCGCGGGGCGTAGCCGAGCGCCGGCGAGGCGAAGTCGTGCGGCGATGGCGAGACGTCGCCGCACTGTGTGGGATACTGGCAGTGGTTGCTGACGATACCGACTGTTCGCGCAGGTACGCGGACGATCGGTGCCGGACGGTAACCGGATGACACTGCGGTTCGATGCCGATCATCGCTGCTACGAACAGCTGGCCTGTTGCTGGGGCCGGAGGTTCGCGTCGGCACGCTGGATGAGCGCTCGCGCCGTGGAGTTCAGCCAACAGCCAGGCGCCGCGTGACCAGTTAGCCCGACCGACGAAAACCATGGGTGTTAACCGGACACGCGGGGCGAGACCACTTGACCTTGCGCCAACCGCGTGAGGTGAACGGACAGTGCCCCCGCGTCGGCCGCGTCACTCCTGCCAGGAGGGACGCGCCCGGGGACCCGAGGAGACTTCGTGGCCGATCAAGAGCCGCTGACAACAACATCACAGGATGCCGAACAATTGCCGGAGCGAATCCGAGTTCACGCGCTTGCCAAGCGGCTGGGGGTAACCAGCAAACGCATCCTGGCCAAGCTCGCCGAGTTGGGTGCCGACGCACGTAGTGCGCAATCGAATGTCGATCGAGCGGTAGCGGAATCTGTCCGCGATGCGCTCGGCACGGTGGAATCGGAGGTCGTCGAACCCGAGGCGCCCGAGACCGCCGTGCAAGAGCCGGTTGCGGCCGAGCCCGAGCCGCCGGCGCCTGAGCCGGTTGCCGCGGAGCCCGAGCCGGTTGCGGCCAAGCCCGAGCGGGGACCCATTTTTTCCGCGCCGGACGAGGCGATCGACCAGTCCGAATCGCTGCCATCAGGGGAGCAGCCTGCGGCGCATCAGCCGTCGGTGCAGTTGTTCACCCATTCGGTTCCGCAAGAGCAGCATGTAGCGACGCCGGTCGTCTTCGAGGCCGCAGCCTCGGTTGCCGCACCGCTGTTCCTGCCGCCGGACGCGGGGGCCGCCGAGGAGGCGCGTCGAAAGCGTCGGGTCGAGCGCGACAGCCGTCGCGCCGAGGAAGCCGCGGTCGAAACCGTCGAGGAAGAGCCCGAAACCACCGAGGACGAATCCACCGAACAGCAGGGCGAGGCGGATCAGCCGCGTCGTCGTCGGCGTGGCCGTCGGGGCCGGGGGCGGGGCCGGGGTGAACAGCACACCGACGCCGAATCCGAGGGCGACGACACCGAAGCCACCGACGAGAGCGCCGAGGACGATCAGGCCGCGGTCAAGAGCGAGGCCGAAGCCGAGCCCGGCGACGACACCGAGACCGAGGACGACGAATCCGGTGTGCCGGAGGGGTCGAGCCGCCGTCGCCGTCGCCGTCGTCGCCGCAAGGTGGCGGGGGATGGCGCCGATAGCGAGAGCGTCTCCGATGACGACCCGCCGAATACCGTCGTGCACGAGCGTGAGCCGCGCAATAAGAGCCGCAGCCGCGCCACCGTCGACGAGGTGCAGGGCATTACCGGCTCGACCCGGCTCGAAGCCAAGCGGCAGCGTCGGCGTGACGGTCGTGAGGCCGGTCGCCGTCGCCCGCCGATTCTGACCGAGTCGGAGTTCCTGGCCCGCCGCGAGGCGGTGGACCGGGTCATGGTCGTGCGCGAGAAGACCTTCCCGGAGCACCCGACCGCGACCCAGGTCGCCGTGCTCGAGGACAACATCCTGGTCGAGCACTTCGTCACCAATACCGGCTCGGCGTCGATGGTCGGCAATGTCTACCTCGGCAAGGTGCAGAATGTGCTGCCCTCGATGGAGGCGGCATTCGTCGACATCGGCCGAGGCCGCAATGGTGTGCTCTACGCCGGTGAGGTGAACTGGGAGGCCGCCGGTCTCGGCGGTAAGGAGCGCAAGATCGAGCAGGCGCTCAAGCCCGGCGATCAGGTGCTGGTCCAGGTCTCGAAGGATCCGGTCGGGCACAAGGGCGCCCGGCTGACCACCCAGATCAGCCTGGCCGGACGCTTCCTGGTGTACGTGCCCGGCGGTTCGTCCACCGGCATCAGCCGCAAGTTGCCCGATACCGAGCGCAAGCGGCTCAAGGAGATCCTGCGCGATATCGTGCCCGCCGATGCCGGAGTGATCATCCGCACCGCGTCGGAAGGTGTCAGCGAGGCCGAACTGGCCCGCGACGTCGAGCGGCTGCAGGCCACCTGGCGCACCATCGAGAAGGCCGCGGGGACCAAGGACAACGGCGGGCCCAAGACGCTGTACGAAGAGCCGGACCTGCTGGTCAAGGTCATCCGCGACCTGTTCAACGAGGACTTCTCCAAGTTGGTCATCGAGGGTGAGCGGTCCTGGAGCACCGTCGAGAACTACATCCGCACGGTCGCGCCGGACATGCTCGCCCGGGTCTCCCGGCACGAGAACAACGGTGTCGACGTCTTCGAGACCTATCGGATCGATGAACAGCTCGCCAAGGCGCTCGATCGCAAGGTGTGGCTGCCCTCGGGCGGCACCCTGGTGATCGACCGGACCGAGGCGATGACCGTCATCGACGTCAATACCGGCAAGTTCACCGGTGCGGGCGGCAGCAATCTGGAAGAGACGGTCACCAGGAACAACCTGGAGGCGGCCGAGGAGATCGTGCGCCAGATGCGGCTGCGCGATATCGGCGGCATGATCGTTGTCGACTTCATCGACATGGTGCTGGAGTCGAACCGGGATCTGGTGCTGCGCAGGCTGACCGAGGCATTGGGCCGCGACCGCACCCGCCACCAGGTCTCCGAGGTGACCTCGCTCGGCCTGGTGCAGATGACCCGCAAGAAGCTCGGCACCGGTCTGGTCGAGGCGTTCTCGACGACCTGTGAGCACTGCCATGGTCGGGGCATCGTCGTGCACACCTACCCGGTGGAGCTCACCGGTGCCGAGGACAGCACGCGCGGCAGCCGGGAGACCGGCTCGCGGCGGCGGCGTGGCCGGGACAAGGGTGCGGCGGCGAGTGCGCCCGCCGCGGCCGGCAATGGCACCGCGCATGCTGTCGAAGACGAGGCGGAGATCGCGGTCAAGCGTGCGCATCCGGTGGCATTGGCAATGGCGGCGCATCAGTCGGAGGAAGAGCACACGGAAGATGTCGCGGACCTCGAGGACGTTGCGGTGGCAGCAGCCGTTGCGGATGTCGTCGCCGTAAGCGATGAGGCTCCGGTCGAGGAGGTCGTCGTCTCCGAGTCCGTCGCGGCGGTCGCCGAGGAAGCCGCGGAGGCCGTAGCCGGGGAGGTCGCAGAGGCGGAAGTGGTGGCCGAGGAGGTCGTCGCGCCCGCAGCCGAGGAGGTCGTCGCGCCGGTCGCTGCCGCGGCTTCGGCGCCCGTTGCCGATGAACCCACGGAGCCCGCGGTAGAGCCGGTTGCGGCATCGTCCAACGGTGTGCCCGAATCCGCCGCACCCCGTTCGACCGGCCGCAGACGTCGCGTCGCGCGTTCGGCCGCCGCACCGGCCGCCGACAGCGCCGGAGCGGTCTTCGTGCTGCCGACGGCGGATCAGGGGCCGGCAGGGCCTGTCGTGGACTACACGGCGGATGTGCCGGTCGTGGTGCCGACGCGCAAGCCGCGCCGCCGGGCCGTCGGTCGTCCCGCCGGACCTCCGGTGGACGACGCGAACTGATTGCCACGATCGGATCGAAAACCTGGGACCCCCGCCGCATTCCGCGACGGGGGTCCTGCCTTTCGCGGGCACCGGTTTGGTCGGGGTGGTACCCGTCCTGTAATCTTGGACAGTCGCTGCCCGGCGACAGCGCTTATCCGCGCTGTGTTTGTGACTCGGCTCGAAGCCGAGAGCCATCAGGTTGCTGAGGCGGCGGTGACTACCAGACCAGAGTGCTGTGGTTTCCAGCCGGAGTCATCCGGGCGGGAGCACGCAGCCGCGCGAGCACGAGCCGCGCGCTTTACAGGAAGAAGGGCAGCCGACCGATGGCAACGTACGCGATCGTCAAGACCGGCGGAAAGCAGTACAAGGTCGCGGTCGGTGACCTGGTGAAGGTCGAGAAGATCGAGGGTGCGCCGGGTTCGTCCGTGGCGCTGGCCCCGGTTCTCGTGGTGAACGGCGCCGAGCTGACCACCGATGCGGACAAGCTGGCCAAGGTTTCCGTGGCCGCCGAGGTCGTCGAGCACACCAAGGGCCCGAAGATCCGCATCCACAAGTTCAAGAACAAGACCGGCTACCACAAGCGTCAGGGTCACCGTCAGCCGCTGACGGTCCTCAAGGTCACCGGCATCAAGTAAGCCTCCGCGCTTTCTCGAATTACTTCACAGGAGTTCAGAAATGGCACATAAGAAGGGTGCATCCAGCTCCCGCAACGGTCGCGACTCGAATGCCCAGCGACTCGGCGTCAAGCGTTTCGGTGGCCAGACCGTTTCGGCGGGAGAGATCCTGGTTCGCCAGCGTGGCACGCACTTCCACCCCGGTGTGCTTGTCGGCCGTGGCGGCGACGACACCCTGTTCGCCCTGGCGGCGGGCAAGGTCGAGTTCGGCACCAAGCGTGGCCGCAAGACCGTCAACATCGTTGTTCCGGAGCCGGCCGAGGCCTGACCGCCTCTAGCCAATTCCGGAAAAGCTGAGCGGGTCAGGGTGCATTCCCTGGCCCGCTTTTCGCGTTCTCGAAAGATCGCGTTCCCACAACACAGGTCCTTTCGAGCGACCTGCAAGCAGTCGCTACGGCTACCACCGAGGAGGATGATTCGGACATGTCCAAATTCATCGACCGTGTCGTATTGCACGTGCGTGCGGGCAAGGGTGGTCATGGCTGCGCTTCCGTGCGCCGCGAGAAGTTCATGCCGCTCGGCGGACCGGACGGCGGCAATGGCGGCCGCGGCGGGGATGTGATCCTCGAGGTCGACCCGAATGTGCACACCCTGCTGGATTTCCACTTTCATCCGCATGCCAAGGCGAGCAACGGCAAGCCGGGCGAGGGCAGCAACCGCGACGGTAAGCAGGGCACTGATCTGGTGCTGAAGGTGCCCGACGGAACCGTGGTGCTCGACGACGACGGCAAGGTACTCGTCGATCTGGTCGGTTCGGGCAATAAGTTCATCGTGGCCCGTGGCGGACGTGGCGGACTCGGCAATGCCGCGCTGGCCTCCAAGGCGCGCAAGGCGCCCGGTTTCGCGCTGCTGGGCGAGGACGGCGAAGAAGGCGATCTCGTCCTCGAGCTGAAGTCCGTCGCGGATGTGGGGCTCGTCGGGTTCCCGTCGGCGGGTAAGTCCTCGCTGGTGTCGGTGCTCTCGGCCGCCAAGCCGAAGATCGCGGACTACCCGTTCACCACGCTGGTGCCCAATCTCGGTGTCGTCTCCAGCGGTGACACCACCTTCACCATCGCCGATGTGCCCGGTCTGATCCCGGGTGCGAGCGAGGGGCGCGGGCTCGGGCTGGATTTCTTGCGGCATCTGGAGCGCTGCGCGGTGCTCGCGCACGTCGTCGACTGTGCGACCCTCGAGCCGGGACGCGATCCGGTCTCCGATGTCGATGCGCTCGAGGCCGAACTCGCCGCCTACCAACCGGCTCTGGATGCCGATACCGGACTCGGTGATCTGGCCGATCGGCCGCGGGTGGTGATCCTGAACAAGGTCGATGTGCCCGATGCCGCCGAGTTGGCGGAGATGGTCACGCCCGAATTCACCGCACGTGGCTGGCCGGTCTTCGAGATCTCGGCGGTGAGCCGGGCGGGCCTGCGTCCCTTGACCTTTGCGCTCGCCGAGATGGTCGAGCAGTATCGGACCGCGCATCCGAAGGCCGCGCCGAAGCGTCCGGTGATCCGCCCGATCGCGGTGAACGAGTCCGGCTTCAGCGTGATCGCCGATCCCGAGGAGCCGGGTGGCTTCATCGTGCGCGGGCCGCAGCCGGAGCGTTGGGTGCGCCAGACCCAGTTCGACAACGACGAAGCCGTCGGCTACCTCGCCGACCGTCTGGCCCGCCTCGGTGTCGAAGACGAACTGGTGAAGCAGGGCGCTGAGCCCGGGGCGCCGGTCACCATCGGCGATGTCACGTTCGATTGGGAGCCGCAGATCTCCGCAGGTGTGGATATGGTGCCCACCGGCCGCGGCACCGATATCCGCCTGGAGCAGAACGAACGGATCAGTGCCGCCGAGCGCAAACACGCGTCGCGGGTGCGCCGTGGTCTGGTCAAGGACGACGAGGAATAACGTGAACGCCGTGGGCTTGTGGTGTGCGCCGGGGTCTGGCACGGCGTTTCGGCGAGCGCTGCGGTTCGGTTCGCCCATCCGGCGAGTGTCGGAATTCGATGGCGGCCAGTCCGTTCGGGATGCAATGTTGCGCCCGGCGGCCTCGGCTGGACTGGCGGGTACGACGAGTTCTGTTGTGGTACAGGGAGTTCGGTTGCGATGCAGGTGAGTCCGGGGATGGCCGAGGTGATGTCGCAGTCCGGGCTGAGTGAGGCCAGGACGGCGATTGCTTCGGCGCGCAGTGTGGTGGTGAAGATCGGGTCTTCGGCGCTGACCAGCCTTAAGGGCGGTCTCGATGTGGCGCGACTGGATCGGCTGGCCGACGCGGTGGAGGCGCGGATGCGGGCCGGATCGGATGTGGTCGTGGTGTCATCCGGTGCGATCGGTGCGGGTATCGCGCCGCTAGGATTGACAAGTCGCCCAAGGGATCTGGCAACCAAGCAAGCCGCCGCCAGCGTCGGTCAGTTGGCATTGGCGCATGCGTGGGGGACCTCGTTCGCGCGGTTCGGGCGGACGGTCGGGCAGGTGCTGTTGAGCGCTGACGACTTCTCCCGGCGCGAGCATCACCGCAACGCGCAGCGCACCCTGGATCGGTTGCGCTCGCTCGGCGCGGTCGCTGTGGTGAACGAAAACGACACTGTCGCAACGGAAGAGATCCGCTTCGGCGACAATGACCGGCTCGCCGCGCTGGTCGCCCATCTGGTCGGCGCGGACGCGCTGGTGCTGCTCTCCGATGTCGAGGGCCTCTACGACGGCGACCCGCGCAAAGGCGCCGCCAACTTCATCCCCGAGGTCCGCAGCAGCGCCGACCTCGACGGCGTCATCGCGGGCAGCGGCGGTGCACTCGGCACCGGCGGTATGGCCTCCAAACTCTCCGCGGCCCGGCTGGCCGCCGACGCGGGCGTCCCCGTCCTGCTCGCCGCCGCCACCGAGGCCGATATCGCGCTCAGCGCGGGCACCGTCGGCACGGCCTTCGCCGCCCGCCCGGTCCGCCTCTCCGCCCGCAAATTCTGGGTCCGCCACGCCGCCGACAGCCGCGGCGCCATCCTCATCGACGAGGGCGCCGTCCAAGCCGTCGCCCACCGCCGTCGCTCCCTGCTCGCCGCGGGCATCACCGGCGTCCGCGGCCGCTTCCACGGCGGCGACGTAGTCGACCTCATCGCCCCCGACAACCGCATAGTCGCCCGCGGCGTGGTCGAATACGACAGCGCCGAACTATCCGGCATGCTCGGCCGCTCCACCACCGAACTGCCGGACACCATGCAACGCCCGGTAATCCACGCCGACGACCTGGTCAAGGTGTAGAGCCTGGTTCCGATCCTTCCCGCCGACGAATGGCCTTTCCTGTCGACCTTTGGAAATTGGACCGCGGCGATGTCGGTGCGTGGGAAGTCGTTGCCTTTGAAGGGCAGAGGTTTTCGATTGCTGCTTCGAAACGGGTCCGCTTCAGGTTCGTTGTTCGACATGGCGACGACCGCGGAGAGCTGTCGATGACCATCAGGTCGGCAGGCCGTGCTCGTTGACTCGATGCTGATGGGAGCTCATCGCTGACTACCCTCGGGGGTTGGGATGACGCCGGGTTGGTTGGTGGTCGGTGGGGGTTGGGATGGGCCGGTTTGGTCGGGGATGGGGCCGGTGATGCCGGGCTGGCCGCCGGGGTCGGGGAGGGCAGGGGTTGGTTGCGACGGGACGGGGGCCGGGGGTGCGGGTGGGGGTGCTGGAGGTTGGGTCTCCTGCGTTGGGGGCGCCTGTTGGGGTGGGGCCGGCGGGGGTGCTTGTTGGGTTGAAGGTTCCGGCGTCGGGGCAGGCTGCGGCTGTGGGGACGGAGTGGGCTGTGGCGCCTGGGATTCCGGTGTCGGGTGCGCTGGGTTTGGTTGCGGCGCCGGCGATTCCGGCGTGGTAGGTGCCGGCGAGTCAGGGGCAGGTTGGGGAGGTGGAGCCGGGGTGGGCTGTGGTGCCTGGGAATCAGGGGTTCCAGGGGCTGGAGTGGTGGGTGCCGGTGTCGACGGGTCCGGAGTTGGTTGCGGCGCTTGTGATTCCGGCGTGGAGGGCACGGGTACCGGTTCGGGGGTGGTGGGAGCCGGGATGGGTGCCGGGTCCGGAGTTGGTTGCGGCGCCGTCGATTCCGGCGTAGACGGCGCTGGTGTCGGCGACGGGGTGCTGGGTCCCGGGTTTGGTTGCGGTGCTTGGGATTCTGGCGTGGATGGTGCCGGAGTACCCGGGGTTGGGGTGGGTTGTGGTGGTGTTTCGGGTTCCGGAGAGAGGTTCGGCTGTGGTGCTTGGGATTCCGGGGTGGCGGGCGCGGTTTCGGGGAGCTGTGCGCCGGGCTGAGCTGGTTCGGGGGTGGCCGACTGTCGGGGTACCGACGGTGTCGCGCCTGGTGTGCCGGGTAAGGCAGGGGGCGTGGGGAGGGCGGGGACGGCGGTGCCTGCCATTTGGTAGGCGGGTTTGTAGATCATGTTCATGGCGAGGACGGCTTCTTGGCGCAGCGCCTCTTCCGCCATTTGCGCATTGATCACATGGGCGGCTTCGAGCAGTCGGGCTATGGTGCCGATCGGGCCCGAATTGCCCGGTGGGACAACGGCGATCTTCACGGCTTCGGCGGCCGCGGCCACCGCGCCGAGGCGGGTGCCGACCTGTCCCATGATCGCGGCGAGTTCATCGGCGGAAGCGGCGTAGCTGCGGGCACTCGCATAGGCGGCTTCGGCGGCGGCGCCCTCCCATGCCATCGAATTCATTACCCGATCCGAGCCGGCTCGAGTCAATGGAAACGAACTGGCCAGCGTCCCCGCGACTTCCAGCCACGTGACCGATGCGTTGAGGATCTGCGCGGCGTCGATCTGCTGGGTCTTGGCGTAGATGTCCTCATGCTTCATCGACTCGAAATGCTCCATCGAGCTGATGTAATCGGGATCATTACCGCTCATCGCCGCGCCTCGCTGACGCTCGTCCCCGCCATCCCGTGGCGCGCCATATCCTGCCCCGCCCGGCAGCCACCCTCGCCGATGCGCGGCCACGCCATTCGCACAACGCGCTGTGTCCTGCCTTGCCAACCAGGCGCCCGAAAACGACCCGGCGCGCATGCCTCGCCGACGCTCGACCGCGCCTTCCGTGTAATGCGCTGTGTCCGGATTCGCCCACCGGGCAACCTGATTCGCCCATCGGGCGCGTGAGAGCCATCCTGCGCGTATGCCTCGCCGACGCTCGACCACGCCTTTCGCACAATGCGCTGTGTCCGGATTCGCCCACCGGGCATCCTGATTGGCCCATCGGGTGCGTGGGAGCCATCCTGCGCGTATGCCTCGCCGACGCTCGCCGACGCCTTTCGCATAGTGCGCTGTGTTCGGATTCGCCCACCGGGCATCCTGATTGGCCCATCGGGTGCGTGGGAGCCATCCTGCGCGTATGCCTCGCCGACGCTCGCCGACGCCTTTCGCGTAATGCGCTGTGCCCGGATTCGCCGATCCGGCGCGTGAGAGCCATCCTGCACAGATGCCTCGGCGACGCTCGACCACGCCATCTGAACAGCGCGCTGAGTCCTACCGGGCGCGCGACAGCCGCCTTGCGCGGCATCACCACTCATCGCGGCACCCGCGTTTCGATCGCCCGCAGCGCCGCGGCGTTCGCGGCATCGGCCTCCTCGAATAACCCGCCGCTGATCAGGAATGCCTCCTTCATGCGGTAGGCGGCTTCGATGTAGTGGTCGAGCAGGGTGGCGGCGTCGCGGGCCTTGTGCGCGAATCCGGCCTCCAACTGCTGTGCGGAGACGAATCCGCCGAAGCCGTCCAGCTCGCCCACCGATTCGAGGCGTTGGCGTAGATAGATGAGTCGGTCGGCCTGGTTGTCGTACATTTCGGCGCAACGTCGCGCCGCGTCCGGATCGAACTTCACGGTGCCCGCCTGTGCCTCCTGTTTGAAGCGGGCAATATCGGCTCGGCTGCTCTCGATCGTCATGAACCACACCCCCGGGGATCGGTCGGTCCGCCTCAGACTAACCGTTAGCCATGCCTCCGGATGAAATAGTTCCGGCCGGTGACGACTTATCGGGCCTGCGCGGGAATACGTTTCTGCAGCTGCGTTGCGAGTTGTTCGGCCGAGGCGGGCACGATGTGCACGGTATCGCCCGCCTTGATCAGATAGCGCCCGTCGCCCTTGACATCGATCCAGGTGTAGTGGATCGGCGGCTGCGGTGACGGGTGGTTCAGCCGGCCCTCGATCCGGATATGCCCCTCGGCGGTATGCGGCTTGAGCAGCAGCCGCCGGATCGAGGGCACCGCTCGCTGCGATACGACCACCGTCTCGTCGTCGCGGATCGCATCGGCGGATGCCGCCCGCGCCGGTTCGTGTCCGGCCGGGACCGCGGGCAGCAATGCCGCGATCCGCGCGCCGAGCTTGGCACTGAGTCCGATCGAAAGTCGTACGCGTCCACCGAAATCCGGTCCGGAACCGGGTTCCTGGATGGCGAGGACGGCGCGGTCGTAGATCGCGCAGGCCAGCAGCCGGATCTCGGTGCCGGGACCATGTCCGCCGCCGATCGCCACGATCCTGGTCTGCGGTGCGGCCATGATCCGCAGGCACGCCGATAGGTCCGGATCGCTGCGCGGCGGTAGTCGCTCCGCCAGCTTTGCGCGCAATTTGTCGGCCTCGGCCTCGGTTCGCGGAGTCTCGAGAATGCGCAGCGGATACGGGTGACGGTCCACTTCGGTCTCGCGCCAGATATGGGCGAACTCGTCCGGGGTGAAGGTCCAACCCACGCCGAATCACTCCTTAACAACCCACGAACGTCATCGCGCCGCTAGCGACTGCTTGCAGGTCGCTCGAAACGGTCAGCTTACTGGTGCCTCGAGGCGTTCGAACCAAGTCTTTACCAAGCAGTACCCAAGGTTTGCGGGCTAACGTCGAAAGCAAATCTCGGATATATCCAGACAGCCCCTTCGGTTTGCACTGCCTTGTTGTGCCGGAGCGCCTGCTCCGGTGCGGTGAACGGGGGTGATGGGAGAAAAGTCTTGCAGGTACTCGGACCGTGGACCGACTCGGCGACATTTGCCGCGCTAGGCGGGGGTAAAGCGCGTGGGTTGTGCACCTTGCACAATGGTGGCTTCCGGGTCCCCGACTGGGCGGTGCTCGGCACCGACGTCTTCGACCGGTTCCTTATCGAGGCCGCCACGGACGCCGATTTGGCGACTATTGTGTTGAATGTCACATCATCGGACGATCTGGATTCGGCGCTGGCCGCCGGTGCGGAACTGCGCGCCGCGATCGTCGATGCGCCACTGCCGCAGCCGGTCCTCGAACTGATCGCCGATGCTTACGGCTGCCTGGGGGCGGGTGCGATCGCGGTCCGATCGTCGGCGGTCGTCGAGGACGGTCCCGGCCAGTCCTATGCGGGCCAATTCGATTCGTTCCTCAATGTCAACGGCGTCGATGCGGTCGCGGCGCGTGTGCGCGACTGCTGGGCCTCGGCATTCTCGGAACGGTCCATCCGCTATGCCTTCGCGCACGGACAGCCGCGCGCCGACTCCATAGCCGTTGTCCTGCAACGTCTTATAGATGCGCGGTCCAGCGGAGTGATGTTCACCGCGAACCCGATCAGCGGCGCCGCAGACGAATTGGTCGTCAGTGCGGTGTACGGGCTCGGCGAGGGGTTGGTGTCGGGTGCGGTGGACGCCGATTCGGTCGTGGTCGAAAAATCCTCCGGCACGGTGCTGGAAACGACTGTGGGGGACAAGGATCGGAGCTATGCACCCGCGGGGGACCAGGGCTGCGCGGTGCTCGAGGTCGAGCCGCAGCGTCGCGAGAGCGCCGTGCTCACCGATGCAGAACTGGCCGAATTGGTGGAGTGGGGACGCAAGCTGGAGGCCGATTTCGGTGCGCCACAGGACATCGAGTGGGCCATCGATGCCGACGGCCTCTGGTTCCTGCAGTCGCGGCCGATCACCACAGCGGTCACCGACGGCCCGGTGCGCGGTGCGGTACTGCGCGGCGCCGGCGAGGAGCTCGACGACGGCGACGAGCGAATCTGGGACAACTCCAACATCATCGAGAGTTTCAGCGGCATCACCTCCCCGCTGACCTACACGACCGCCGCCGACATCTACGGCCGTGTGTATCACGGTTACGTGAAATCGCTGCGGGTGCCCGACGCGCAACTGCGCCAGACCGATCGCTGGACTCCGGTGCTACTCGGCTACTTTCACGGCCGGGTCTACTACAACCTGCTGCACTGGTACCGGATGGTGGGCATCGCACCCGGGTATCCGTTGAACCGAAAGGTGCTGGAGGCCGCGCTCGGCGTCGACGAGCCGCTACCCGACGAGATCGCGAAGACCCTGCGCCCGTTCACCTTCCGCACGCCACTGGCCCGGCTGCGGTCGCGTGCGATCACCACGGTGACCTATGTGCGGCGGCTGTTCGGTATCGACGATATGGTCGAGCGCTTCATGACCGACTTCTACCGCGTCTACGACGAATACGATGCGCTCGACTACTCCACGCTGACCGGCGAACAGGCCTACGCGGCTTATCGTAAGGTCGACCGGGACCTGGTCGAGCGCTGGGGTCCGCTGATGGTCCTGGACGCAATCCTGTTGACCTGCACCGGTCTGATGTATCTGCTGACCAAACTGCTGCTGCCGAAGGCGCCGGAGTGGTTCCTGTACGCCGTTGTCGGCCCCGGCGCGGATGTCGAATCCGCCGAACCGGCCCGCGCCATGACCGAGCTCGCGCAGTTCGTTCGCCAAGATCCCGAATTGGTTTCGTTGATCAATTCGACTGCGCCGGAACAGATTTACGACGCCGTAGGTGACCGCACCGAATTCCGCGACCGGATCGACAATTACATCGATCGCTACGGCTATCGCAGCCTGGACGAGCTCAAGCTGGAAACCCCTGATCTGCGCGAGGATCCCGCGAGCCTGTTCATCATGCTGCGCAGCGCGATCGGCCGCGTCGGGGAGGCGGCGCAGCACAGCCGCAGTGCGGAGGCCGACGAATACCTCGACGCCAATCTGCGCGGCTTCCGGCGGCGGATCTATGAACGCCTGCGCGGCAAGGTGAATCGGTGCGCCGCGCATCGGGAGCGGCTGCGGTTCTGCCGCACCAGGGCCTTCGGCATGGTCAAGCGGATGATCCGGGTAATGGGCCGAGATCTAGTCGCGCGCGGCGTCATCGACGAATTCGACGATGTCTTCGCGCTGACCGTCCAGGAGTTGCGCGGCTGCTACGACGACAGTGCGGTTTCGAGCGACCCGCAAGCAGTCGCCGGCGGCGGACTGCGCGATCTGGTCGCGGCTCGGAAAGCCCAGCGCGCCAGGGATGCCGAGCTGGTCGCCCCGGCCCGCTTCGTGACCTCGGGGCCGACCTTCGGGCGCGCGGAGCTCGCGCGCCAGGGCTGGGTGCCGGTCACCGAAACCCCGGCCGCGACCGTCGGCACCGTACTGCCCGGCACGCCCTCGGCGTCGGGAATCGTCGAGGGCGCCGCGGTGGTCGTCGACGAGCCACGCGACGTGGCGGGCGGCATTCTGGTGGCATACCGCACCGATCCGGGTTGGGTGGCCGCGCTGCCCTCGGCGTCGGCGTTGGTGATCGAGCGTGGCAGCCCCCTCACCCATGTCGCGATCGTGGCACGGGAGTTGGGAGTACCGACGGTGGTCCAAGTCAAGGACCTGACCAAGAAGATACGTTCTGGTATGGGAATACGGGTCGACGGCACGAACGGTACCGTTACCGTGCTGTCGGGAGGAGAGCTGCGGGATGAAGCCGGATAAAGACGTTGCCGCAGTTCGCAATTGGCTGGCCGATCCGGCGCCCGACGCCGGGATCCATCTGGCCGACGAGGCCGACGGCTGGGAGTACCGCAGCTATCACGATCTCGCGGAGCTGAGCTGGTCGATCGCGGCGCGCATGCGCGAACACGGTATGGGCAGCGGCGATGGCGCATGTGTGATTATGCCGACTGGATTCCCCTGTGCCGCAGCATTTTACGCGGTTTGGGCCTGCGGTGGGGTCTTCACCCCGGTCGCGCCGCCGATGTTCGGCGACCTCGACCAGATCATCGCCCATATCGCGGCCATTCTGGAGCAGGCCCGGCCGCGATTGGTGGTGACCTCGATCGAGTTCGAGCAGTTGGTGCGCAAAGCGTCCGAGGCCGCGGGCCGCACGGACGAACCGCTGGTGATCGATGCCGCGAATCTGGGTCCCGCGCCGACGGAGCGCGAATTCGGCGAGCCCGATGAATGCGCGCTACTGCAATTCACCTCCGGGTCCACCGGAACGCCGCGCGGGGTGCGGGTCAGCTGGCACAATCTGGCCAACAACATTTCGATGATCTCGACGCTGATCGACTGGCGGCCCGGCGAAACCTTGGTTTCCTGGCTGCCGCTCTATCACGATATGGGCCTGGTCGGCGCATTCCTCACCACCGTGACCAATCAGGGCGAGCTGTATCTGATGCGCCCGGACCAGTTCGTCCGTGATCCCGCGCGCTGGCTGCGCGCCATGTCGCACGCACAGCACACGCCGTCGCCGTCGTTCGCGCTCGGTTATGTGGCGCATCGCGTCGCGCCGGAGGAGATCGCGGATCTGGATCTGTCCGGCTGGCGAACGCTGGCCGTCGGTTCCGAGCCTGTCGAGGTGGCCGATCTTCAGTCCTTCGCGGGA
This sequence comes from Nocardia sp. NPDC049526, assembly GCF_044465765.1. Classification (NCBI taxonomy): domain Bacteria; kingdom Bacillati; phylum Actinomycetota; class Actinomycetes; order Mycobacteriales; family Nocardiaceae; genus Nocardia; species Nocardia sp. NPDC049526. Next base: position 503,255 of record NZ_JBITMA010000003.1, read on the forward strand.
CTCGCTGGCAGACAAGGCTTTTCGACCAACGCGTACACCCTCGCCTATGGTCTGGCCGAGGCCACGCTGATGGTGACCTCTTCCGCGCGCAACCGGCCGGTCACCGCACTGCGGCTCGACAATCCGAATCTTCGCTTCGGCCAACCCATTACGATCTCGGCCGAGGAGTTACTCGACGACACCCACCGTGTCGAGGGCTCCGGGTGGATCACCGGACTCGGCTACTCGACGCCCGAATCGACCGTGCGGGTGGTCGACGAAGACGGTCGGGAACTGCCCGACGGCACTCTCGGCGAGATGATCGTCGTCGGGGATTCGGTAGCGCTGGGTTACTCCGGCGAACCGACCGCCGGTTCGTCCACGCGGATCGTCGAGCGGGTGCTGTTCACCGGCGATGCCGGATTCCTGCACAACGGGGAGGTTTTCGTACTCGGCCGGATGGGTTCGAGCCTGAAGGTCCGCGGCCGGTCGGTGTTCATGGAGGACATCGAATCCCGGGTGGCCCAGGAGACCGGAATCACCAAGGGCAAACTCGCCGCCGTCGCGATCACCGAGGCCGGTGCCCAAGGCATCGCGCTGTTCGCCGAATCGGCACCGGGAGAATGGATTGCCGAGGCGCGCAGAATCATTCGCGGCGAACTCGGGCCCGCGCAGACGGTGAACATCGTGACCGGCCCGCGCGGCATCATCCGCCGCACCTCGAGCGGCAAACCGCGGCGTCGGCATATGTGGCAGCTGTTCGCGGACGGCGCGTTGGCGGGCGCGGTGGTGCACGCGGCCGATGGCACCATCGAATCGGAGCTGCACACGGACCTCCCGGGTACCGACGATGCCGTGCCCGAGCCTGCGCTGCCTGCCGAACGAGTGCGACAGTTGCTCGATCGGGCATTGGAAAGTGTTGCGGTACCGCGTGATTCGGCCGTGCTGTTCGAGGGTTCGCTGGCGGAGGGCTTCGGCAATGCCGGATCCGATGTCGACTTCCTGGTTGTCGCCCCTGGTGACGACGAGTTGCCGACTCTCCCGACGGTGTTGTTCATCGATGGTCGGCGCGTGGAGGTGCGGACGCGGTCCGAGGCGCAGCTGCGCAATCAGCTGGAGCTGGCGGCGAGTGGTTCGGACAAGATCGACGAGGACCTGCTCAACCGGTGTCAGCGATTCCTGCGCGCGACCGTGGTCCGGTCCGGGGAATCGAACGTCGCGGAATTGCGTGCACTGCTGCCGCATTCGAGCTTCACCGCGCTCGTGGCCGACTGGTGGACTCGGCGCGCGACACAGGCGCTGCGCTACGCGGTCGCGCTGCGGGCCCTGCACGCCGAGACCGAGGCGGCCGACTGGGCGCGCGATGGACTGCTCCAGGCGATGAAGGGCTGGGCCGCCCGCAAGGGCGAAAGCTACCTGGAAACCAAGTGGCTGCCGAACCAACTCGACCGCATCGGAACCGATGTGCTCATCGATCGCTTCAACAGCCTCACCGCGCCGGCCGAACAGGTCGCGTGGGAACAGGTTCGGGAGCTGGCGGCGGCGCTCGGCGTGCCCGAGATCGCCGATGATCCGCACCAGATCCTGTTCGCACGCCGACCGGGAGTCACCACCTGGACGATCGGCGGCCGCATCCACGTGATCCGGGACGACCGCGACGTTTTCGCACTCTCGGACAGCGCGGCCCGTGCCTGGCGTTCGGTGGTTTTCCGGCATTCGCTACGTGACGTTCTCGGCCGCGCGGAACATGACATCGCCGAGGATCTGCTCGAGTTCCTCGGGCTCGGTCTGGTCGGATTGCAGTGGCGCGGTGCCGAACTCATCGAGCCCGCGCTGGCGATGTGCAAGCCGGTCAAGCCGTACACCCCGGTGCCCTACGCGGCCGCACCCGCCCTCGGCCTGACCGGTGCCGCCCGCGACGATGTGATCGCGACGCTGTCACCCCTGCCCGCAACCAGATTCACCGAATGCGCGCTGAATCTGGTGTGGTCGAATGTCGTCCTGGAGAACGCCAGAGAGGACCTGGCCGGTGCGGTCAAGAACTCCCAGGGTGCGGTCGCCGATATCGCCGCACATCGGCTCATCGCCATGGCGGTCCGTGTCCTGTTGTCCGCATTCGGGATTCACTCACTGCCCGCCGACGTCGCGCCCGCCCAGACTCTGCGGCGGCTGTTGCCGAACCACGCCCTGCGTCGTGACGATCTGCTGACGCAGCTGGAATCGGCACGGCGGGTCCGTTTCTCGGAGATAATCGGGGCGGGCGGAGATACTCTCGCGGGTCTCGCGGTGCTGGACGATTTCGTCACACTGGTCCGATGGGTCGCGGCGGGGGCGGAGATGACAACGGGATTCCCGGCCTCCTTCGATTCACGTGAGCAGTGGCGGCGCACGCTGGCGATCGGTTACGACTGGCTGCGCATCGCCGGGTATCTGAATACCGACCTGCCCCTGGACGAGGCCCGCGATCTGCTGGCATCCGGTGGCCAACAACCGCATCTGCGGGAAGGAGAGTCGTCATGACGGCGGTGGCCGGCACTACGACTGCCGATAAGGTGCGCCGGATCGTCCTGGCCATGGCCCCGGAACCACCCGCGGAGTTGTCCGACGAGCACCGCCTCGTGGAGGATCTCGGCTTCGATTCACTGCGTCTGATGGAACTCACCGTCGTCCTCGAGCGTGCGTTCGAACTGCCGCGCTACCGGCCCGAGAAACTGGTGGGCGTGCGCCGGGTCGATGCGGTGATCGCCTTGGTCTCGGGCAGTTCGGCGGCTGGCGGGGTTCCACTATGAGCTCCGGCGATACCGTCCTGGTGACCGGTGCGGCCGGACTGGTCGGTGCCGAGGTCGTCGCCAGGCTCGCGGCCGCGAGTCGGCCGGTTGCCGCTGTCCTGCACAGTAATTCGACCATCGTGCGCAATGACGGCACCCTGATCGAGGCCGGTACCGCCGTCGCGGGTGACGTGCGGTTGCCCGGATTGGGCCTGTCCGAGCGCGATACCGAGGATCTGGCCGAGCGGGTCGGCATCATCGTGCACTGCGCGGCCACAACGGCATTCGACGCATCGGCAGCTGACTACGAGGAACTCAATGTGGTCGGCACCGCGAATGCCATCGCGCTGGCACGCGAGTGGGAGGTGCCGCTCGTGCACGTCAGCACCGCTTATGTCTGCGGCATGCGCGGCGGCACTATCACCGAGGACGAACTCGACGCCGGTCAAACCTTCGGAAATGGCTACGAGGACAGCAAGTTTCGCGCCGAAAAGCTGGTGCGGGCGGCCGGGGAGCAGGGCCTGCCGTGGGCGATCGTGCGGCCCGGCATCGTGACCGGAGCGAGCGACACCGGCACGATTCGGGAGTACAAGAACCTCTACACGGTCGTGAAACTCATGGTCGAGGGCAAGCTGCGCTCGTTGCCCGGCCGCTACGACGCGACCCTCTCGCTGGCGCCGGTCGACCATGTCGCCGATGTAATCGCCGCAGCCGTCCTGGATTTCGACTCCGCAGTGAACCGCACGCTGCACGCGCTCGGTCGCGACACCCTCTCGCTGCGCGAGGTCTCCGACGTGCTCGCCGAATACCCGTCGTTCGAGGTCGCCACCTTCGTGCCGGAAGGGACCTTCGCCGAGGACGATCTCGAGCCGATCGAGCGCGAGTACTACCGCCGCATCGGTTCGCTCTACACCAGCTATTTCCGGCGGCGGCTGGTATTCGACACCGCGCACGCCGACGTGCTGCTCGGCAAGCCGTCCCCGGCCAGCGGCAAGGAGTATCTGCGGGTACTACTGGACTACTGCCTGGAATCGGGATACCTCGGCATGCCGCTGCCCTCGATAGCGGACATCCTGGCCGGCAACGACTTCGACGGAGCGGCCCATGAGTGAGTCGTTGCGGGAATTGCTGAGCGCGCTGACGCCGTCGCCGCAGAAGGTCGACGCTTACGTCCCCGACACCTACGTCCAGGAATCGGTGGACCAACTCGATCGACTCGGCGTCGACGCGGCTAAATTCGCCAGGGAGCATTCGCTGTTGCTGCTCAAGCCGGACGCGATTGTCGCGCGTTCCGTCGAGCCGACACTGAATTGGTTGGCCGACAACAGTTTTCGGGTTGTCAGCGCGTTCCGCGTTCCGGTCGACCGGCATCTGGCTCGCGCACTGTGGTACTTCGCGTGGAATATCGCCTCCCCCGAACGCCGCCGCCTGGCCGATCTGCTGGTCGCCATCTCGGATGTGCTCGTACTCGTCGTGCACGCGCCCGACGGCGAATTGCCCGTACCGGTGCGGCTGACCGAGGCGAAGGGCGCCACCGATCCGCGCAAGCGCCGCCCCGGTGAGCTGCGGTATCTGCTCGGCCGTCACAACTACCTGCTGAACCTGGTGCATTCGCCCGACGATCCCGCCGACGTCCTGCGGGAACTCGCTATCTACCTGGACGAATGGAGCCGGGAAGCGGTGATCGCACAAGCCTGCACCGGTGCGGACCGCGCGGCGGACGCGGTCGCGATCGCCGAGGAACTGTATGCGCGCGCACCCGCGCGCAGCTTCGATCGGGCAGACGCGCTCGACCGGGTGCTACACGATTCGGCACTGGGCGGTAGGTCGGCCCCATCCGGCTTCGATCCGGCCTCGGATGCGGACTGCGCGCAGTTGCTGTATCAGGCCTGGGCCGATGGCCAGGAGCTGGATCCGTGGTCGGCGATCGTACTCGGATCCTATGTACTTCCCATGCGGACCGGCACCGCGTCGCAGACGTTGCGGCCGGTGTCCGCCGAAGAATGGTTGGAGGGTCGAACGTGACCACAGACGCGGCCGCCGTACAGACGGCGAGCCATACCCGCACGATCTCCCGGGAACTCGCACACCGATGCGCGGTCTCCGAGGTGTTCGTCACCTCATTGGACACCGTGGGCGAGCACACCTTCGTCGCCGGAGCCCAACTACCCAGAATGCACGCGTATTACGGCGATCACGCCGGATCGCTCGCGGTGCGCCATGATCCGCTGGTGGTCATGGAGGCGGCCCGGCAGGCCGCCATCGCATTGACGCACAAGTTCTACGGAGTGCCGAACGAAATGGCCTTCGTGGTTCGCACTTTCAACGGCACCGGATCCGACACCGCCGCCTGGGAGGTGCGCACCGCGCCCGCCGATCTGGTGATGCATGTGCGAGTTCCGCAGCGCCATCAGCGCGGTGGTGTGCTGCAGGGTCTCGATATGGTGCTCGAGATCGAATCCGACGGCGAGCCGATGCTGACGGTCGACGGATCCTTCTCCTGGGTGACCGCACGACAGTGGTCGGCGCTGCGCAGCGGATTCCGGGACAGCCTGGGGCTCGGCGAGTTTCGCGGTGCCTCGGCACTCACCGAACGCGCCGCACCCGCCGCGGTGGGCCGGGAGAACTGGCGCAATGTCGTGATCGGCACGCCGGTGCGCAACGGTGCGATCGCACGGGCACGGCTGGTACCCGATCTCGGCCATCCGTTCCTTTTCGACCACCAGCTCGACCATGTGCCCGGCAGCCTGCTCATCGAGGCCTGCCGTCAGACCGCATTGTCGATGGTCGTGCGCGATCTGCCCCAACTCGAATGTGTGGCAAGTACTTTCGACCGATTCGTCGAGCTCGACCTGCCTGCGGAATGCACCGCGGAGATCACCGGCCAAGGGGCAGGTAACACCGTCATCCACTGCGAGATCCTCCAGGCCGATGCCGTGGCCGCCCAGATCGATCTCGAATTCGCCGAGGACGCACTGGTTTCCGAGGCCGATCCCGAAGGAGTCTGATGGGCGAGGAGTTCGCGGGCACCGACCTGCTGACCACCACCCGCGCCTTCCGCCGCCGCCTCGACCTGACCCGTCCGGTCGCGCGCCAGGACCTGCTGGACTGTCTGGACATCGCGGTGCACGCGCCGAGCGGCACGAATCGTCAGCCGTGGCGATTCCTGGTCGTCGAGGATCCGGCGACCAAACAGCAGATCGCCGAGTACTACCGAAAGGGTTTCGCCGCTTACCTTTCCGCGCGCACACCCCGCCCGGACCAACTCGGTGATCTGGCCTCCGGGCAGCATCTCGCGGCGCATCTGCACGAGGTGTCCGCGCTGGTCATCGTGTGCTCCCTCGGTCGCCCGCCCGCGAATGCCTCGCCGCTGCTGCTGGCCAGTTTCTACGGCTCGATCTACCCGGCGGTCTGGAACTTCATGCTCGCGCTGCACGAACGTGGGCTCGGCTCAACCATGACCACCGCGCATCTGGCCTATGAGCGCGACATCGCCGACCTGCTCGGGATTCCGTTCGAGCAGGTCACCCAGGTCGCCATGCTGCCGGTCGCGCATCTGCTGCCCGGCACTCGGGGTCCGGGCTTGCGGCGCACGCCTGCCGCGGAGGTGACCATGTGGGATCGGTGGACCGAGGCATGAGCGACGTCGCCGGGACGTCGTCCTCCGGTCTGCTCGATTCCGTCGTCCGCGTCGTCCGCTTCACTGCGGTTATGTACAAACCGCACTACGTCCTGTACGGCGTGCTCTGGGTGCTTGCGTTGGAGGGCACTGCGGCCCTTGTGTCACAACCGGATTCGGCCTGGCATCCGGCCGGGTCCACCGTTTCGCGCATTGTCGTCGTCGCGTTCGTCCTGCTGTATCTGCGTATGGTCGACGAGCAGAAGGACCTCGACTACGACCGCGTGCACAATCCGGACCGCCCGTTGGTCACCGGCGCTATCTCCGCCACCGAACTGCGTGCCGCCATGGCCGTCATCGCCGTCGGTGCGATCGCCGCCAGCCTGACGCTCTCGGTGGTCTCCGCGCTCATGATCGCCGCAGTCCTCGCCTACGGCCTGGCGCTGTGGGGTCTCGAGCGCCTGTCGGCGACCATCCGAACCGATATTCTGGCGAATCTGGCCGTCACCTATCCGGTCCAACTCCTGGTCACCGCCTATGTCGTCCTCTCTGCCGCCGACACCGGCGAAGTCCGCGCCATCTGGAGGACCGCGGCCGTCGCTCTGATCTTCGCGGGCGCGTTCCTGCAATTCGAATTCGCTCGCAAGACATCTCGTACGCCACGCGCCGACGAGCACTTCTACTCCAATACCCTCGGCGCGACCGGGAGCACCGCGCTCGGGCTGCTGTGCGCCGCCATCGCCGCCGTCACCGACATCGCCCTGGTCCAACCATGGACGCACCCATCAGCGCAAGCGGTGCTCGCGTGGATTCCGTTGGTGCTCTTACTGCTTCCCATCTGGGGAGCAGTGAAGTTCGTGCGCGGCAGCAAGCCGGACTATCCGGTGCTCCCGGCCGTCCTGTTCATCCTGACGCTGTACATCGTGCTGATCGCGCAGGCGATCACCCTGACGTAAGTCCGACGCCCGCAGCAGGTTTCAGCCGGTCGGCAAGCATGCCGACCCGAGATCGATGCCCGTCCCGACGCGCACCACAACCGAGCCCTCCGACTCCGGCGTGTAATTGCCGCCCACATACTTCGCCCGCACCGTGTGATTACCGGTCGTGGCGGGCTTCCAATCGACCTGGGCGGTCAACGAAACACCGTTCGACGGCGTCGCCTTGTTCACCGTCGGCGTGACACTCCCGAGGAACGTTCCGTCATCCCAGAACTCCACGGGCGGAATGTAATTCCCGAGTCCGAGCGCGGAACTCCCTGCCACCGTTGCCTTCACCTGCGTCGTGCATCCGGTGGCCGCCTGCCCCGATAGCGTCACCGTGGTGGTGACATCCCCCGGTGCGCCGACGGCGGCGCCGGACGCCAGCAACGACCCACCTCCCAACGCAACGACGGCGGTGAGAACCGCGAACCCGGACGAGATACGACGAACAGCTGTGACGGCCATGTTGGCTCCTGCACTCGCGAGACTTCGACCGATCCAGTGTCGACAGAGACTCGCCCTATCGCAAGATCTGAAATGCCTCAGCCGCCGTAGAGCCGGATGAAATCCTGTCGTGGCCCAACTCGGGGGAGCCGATCGCGGGGCAATTGCTGAATATCGTCGGGTTCCCGACGGGGCGTTGCACATCGTCGATGTCTGGGAATCGGCGGCGGCGGCCGATATGCGGCCGAACGGCTGTTCCCGGCATTCGAACGTGCGCACACTCGGAACTGCCCGACGCACCGCCGTTCTGGCTGTGGCGACAGGCCTTGGCCGACCTCCTGATCCGCCGCGGCGCCACCGAGGACGGCCCGAGCATGGCCAAATCCGCACTGCCACTGGCGGAGTCCTACGGTATGGCTCCTGGGTGCAGCGCCTGCGCGCCCTCGCCGCGACACCGCTGAACCGCGCGTCGCTCTCACCACGGAACGCGAAGTCGCCGCCCTCGCCGCCGCCGGTAAGCAACCACGAAATCGCGACCGAACTGACGTTATCCGAGCGCACTGCGCAGAACCACGTCCAACACATCCTGACCGAGCCGGGATTCGCCAACCGCGGCCAGATCGCGGCCTGGGTGAGCACGAACCGGGTCCGAAGTAACGGTTGTGTTGCCATGGGCGCACATGGCATTGATTCCGCTGGAATTGGGAATTCCTGGTGACACGTCCCGTGAGCGGAATGAGGTGCCACATGAACACAGTGGTATGCGGCGATTGCTGGCGTCGCGAAAACTTGACGTTCGCACAGCGACTGGACCCGGCATTCATCCGGCCCGGATTTGCCTATCTGTGCCCGGAGCACCGAGCCTGTCGAGCCGAAACGCTCGGCCGGCCCGAGCTCGGACAATCGGCGGCGTGAACCCCCGAAACCAACGCACACCCCAGCGAATTTCGCTGGCGGTCAAGGCGCGTCGGGCAATGAACCGGTACGTCCGCGTTCGCGCTCCGCGGCGGTGGCGAGGTAATCGCCCAACTCGCGCCGCAGCGTGACATCGAGCGACCGGGCCAGGGTGGCGTGCACCGAGGCGACGGCCAGTTCGCGCATTTTGTTGAGCATCGTTGTGGTGTCGGCGATTTCGCTGCTGGTCTCCGGCAGCCAGCCGGGCCCGTGTTCGTCGACGATGTGCTCTTTGGCGGCCGTGATCATGATGTGGGTGATGTCGTCGATGCGGTCGGCGACCTTGGCGTAGATCTCGATCAGCGTGCGCAGTTCCAGGCCGTATTCGTGCAATTCGGCGAATGAGGTGAGCAGTGCGGTATCGGTGAAGGCGACGGTATCGCCCTCGATCCGCACGAGCTTCATCTCCGCGAGCCGGTCGACGAGTTCGTCGGTATCGGTGCCGAGAATGGTCCCGATCAGTTCGCGGGGCACCTCGAAGGTTTCGTCCTTGGCCCAGCTGGCCGTCACCGCATGCTGCAGGCCGAGCACCTCGGTGAGGTCCTTGCCGGTCTCCCAGCTGGTGATGAAATCGGCGATATGGGCGGTGGTGAAGCCGCGTTGCAGCAGTGCGTCGATGAGTCGCAGCCGCTCCAGATGCGAATCGTCGTAGATGCTGGCGCGCCCGTCCTTGCCGACCGGGGGCGGTAGCAGTCCGCGCTCCTGGTAGGCGCGCACATTCCGGCTCGTGGTGCCCGCAGCGCGGGCGAGATCATCGATCCGATACTCCGGCACCGATATCACCTCCCATAGCGACTAGGGCACGCTTGCACCGGCGGCCGGAATGTGGTCTTCGAACCGACCGAGTCTAGCGTCCCGGCCACCAGTGCCCGTCACCTAGGAAACCGCCGCGATCCGCGGCTTTGTTGTGCGCGCGGTGGGTACGACGTGGTAGTCGTCGAGGTTCACGGTCCGCAGCTGGCCCACGTACTGGGTGGCGAAACCCGGATACATGGTCGCATTGAACCCGTCCTCGGTGAGATACCAACTGCGGCAGCCGGAATTCCACGTGGTGCTGCCCAGGCGGCGCTGGATCGCCGCGTTGTAGCGGTCCTGCCGGTCCTTGCGCACATCGAGCATGCGTAGATTCCGGTCCAGGATGGTGCCGATCGCGCTCACCAGATAGTCGATCTGGGCCTCCATGTACACCAGTGCCGAATTGTGTCCCGGCCCCGAATTCGGCCCGAAGGTGAAGAACAGATTCGGATACCCGGAAACCGCGATGCTCTTGTACGCATATGCGCCGCGGTGCCACTCGTCGGCGAGTACCCGCCCGTCCCGCCCGACCACCGGGATGGGCGTGCCGGTCTTGGAGACATCGAATCCGGTGGCGAAGACGATGCAATCGGCTTGGTGCTCAATGCCTTCCGCGGTGCGGATGCCGTGTTCGGCGATGCGGGCGATCGGCCAGGCGACAAGCTTGCAGTTGTCGCGTTGCAGGGCCGGGTAATAGTCGTCGGTCATCAGCAGTCGTTTGCATCCGGCCCGGAAATCCGGGGTGAGCTGGCGGCGCAGCCACGGATCCTTCACCTGCCTGCGTAGTTGGGCCCGCCCGACCAGCTCGACGACCCTGGTCAGCGGGGTATTCCAGACCACACCGAGCGCGACGGATTCGTGCCCGTAGAACCAGGCCAGGCGCGAGAGAGATTCGGCCGCGGGCACCCGGCGGTAGAGCTGCTTGGTCAGCGGGGTGGTCCGCCGGTTGACCCGGGGCAGTACCCATCCCGGCGTCCGCTGGAACACCTTGACCGAGGCCGCCCGCTCCACCAGCTCCGGAATGATCTGCACCGCACTGGCCCCGGTGCCGACGACCGCGACCTTCTTACCGGTGAAGTCGTAGTCGTGATCCCAACGGGCACTGTGGATCTTGTGTCCCCGGTAATCCTCGATGCCGGGAATGTTCGGCAGACTCGCATTGGCCAGTGGCCCGGCGGCCAACACCACCGCTCTGGCGCGGACGGTCTCCGCGTGATCCTCGATCGTGATGTGCCAGACCCCGGCGTCCTCGTCGAACGCGATTCCGGTGACATCGTGGCGGAAGCGGAAGTGCTTGTGCAGTCCGAACTTCGCGGCCATCGACTCGATATAGCCGAGAATTTCGCTGCTGCCGGAGTAGGTGTGCGACCAATTCGGGTTCGGCGCGAAACTGTAGGAGTACAGCCGCGACGGAATATCGCACGCCGCGCCGGGATAGGTGTTGTCGCGCCAGGTCCCGCCGATCGCGGCGCCGCGTTCGAAGATCGCGAAATCGCCGATTCCCTTTTGCTTCAGGCGAATCGCGGCGCCGATACCGGCGAATCCGCCGCCGATAATGGCGACATCCAACGTATGCCCACCCGTCGCCCGACTGTCGCCCCTCATCGAATCGCTGCGCGATGCTGTATTCATCTCGTCCCTCGTCATGCCGCAGGCTCGTACGTGAGTTCCTTGGACCAGGTCGGCTGCGGGCGCAGCAGCCGCTTCGGTACCCGGGCGGTGATCTTGACCAGTGCGTCGGCCAGCAGGTGATAGGGGTGGCCGCGGTTGATCACCCAGCCGCCGTGCATCTTCACGATCTGATACATCGGCAGCCTGCGCGCGAATTCACTGCGCTCGCCGACATTCGCGTAGCGCTTCAGCGCCGCGTACAACTTCTCCTCGTCGACGCCCATCTCGACGATGTTGTCGCGCATCTTGTTCAGCAGCGGCACATAGCTCAGCACGCCGATGATGAACGTCGGCTTGGCCCACCCGCCCACCAGATCGATGAGCAGCTTGCGCATCTGTGCGTGGCCCAGCAGATCCATCACCGCGAAATCCACGGCCAGATGCCGGGATTCGTCGGCATTGATCTTCTTGAAGGCCTCCTGGCAGATCGGATCCTCGATCTCGTCCATGATGAACTTGATCAGTGCACCGTCGAGGGCGACCTCCAGCATCGGAATCACCGTGCCCAGGAACGACAGCGACATATCGTCGGAGTACTGGTCCAGGAAGTCGATGACCAGTTTGACGTTCACATTCGGCTGCGGAATCTCATCACCGTCGAGCATGCCCCAGCGCCGCATCAGGGCGAGTTCGGCATTGGCGTGCTTCTGCTCCTCGGCGTGGAAGTAGCGGTAGATCTCGCGCAGCGTTTCGGTCGGCGCCTTCTTCGCCATGGCGGCGAAGCCGCGCGCACCGACATTCTCGATCCACATCAGATCGGCCATGAACGGCTCGAGTTTGGCGTGCAGTTCGGGCGAAATCATTTCCGCGCCGGGGGCATCCCAGTCGATATCGGCCAGCGCCCATTGGCGATCCTTGATCTTGCGGAGCATGTCGTCGAAGTCCATACCGTTGGCCATGATCAGACTCCCGTCTTATCGGAGACCGGAGACCGGTCCGTGGTGGTCGAGTTCTCCTGTGGCAGTAGCCGATCCAGGAGTCCGAGGGCGTAGGTGTACTGGGCGGGGAAGTAGCGCTTGAGCCGCCAGATGAGGTGCGCGTCCAGTTGCGGCAGCACATACAGCTGCCCGCGGTCGTGGGCGTCGAGGGCGGTGCGCGCGACACTGTCGGGAGAGAAGCCGGTCAGGCGCATGAGGGTGTCGGCCAACCGGGCCGATTGCGGTGTGATGCGGCCGTCGCGAGCCACATTCGTCTTGACGAAGGTCGGGCACAGCACGGTGACCGCGACTCCGGTGCCGCTCATCTCGGCGGCCATGGTCTCCGAGAGCGAAAGCACCGCGGCCTTGGACGCGTTGTAGACCGCCATCGATGGTGCGGCAGCGAAGGCGGCCGCGGAGGCGACATTGATGATGCCGCCGCGGCGGGCGGCACGTAGTTGCGGTGCGAAGATCTCGCATCCGTGCACCACACCCCACAGGTTGATGCCGAGCGCCCACTCCCAGTCGTCGAAACCGATTTCGCCGACCGGCTTTCCGCCGATGCCGACACCGGCATTGTTGACCACCAGCGTGACCGGGCGTTCGAACAGCGATTCGGCGAAGCGCGCAAGCACTTCCACCTCCTCGCGCCGCGAAACATCGCAGCGGAACGCATGCGCGGCACCCGGATGACTGCGCTCGATGAGGGCGACTGTCTCATCGGCGCGGGATTCATCGATATCGGCGCAGATCACCTGTCCACCGCGTTCGGCGATTTCGAGTGCGAAGGCCCGGCCGATACCGCTGCCCGCACCGGTCACCACCGCGCGGGCGCCGTGGCTGCGCCGCGGACGGATGCCGATCGGAATGAGCCTTTCCAGTCCGAACATCTCAGCTCACCTTCTTCGTGACGGTTTGGGAAATCAGTGCGGTACGCAGGAATTCGGCGGCCCGATCCAATGCCTTGTCCGCCTCCGGAACCAGTAGCGGCAATGCCTGGAAGACGTGCACCTGGCCCGGCCAGATCTCGAGTGCGCAGTCGCCGCCCGCATCGCGCACCATCGCGTGCAGGTGTCCGGCGTCGGCGCAGAGCATTTCGGCGCCGCCCGCCTGGATCAGCAGCGGTGGCATGGCCATGCCCGGCGGAATTCGTAGCCGCAGGCGCGGTGCGTCCGCGGGCAGGTCGCGGGTGTAGGCGTGGGGGAGTCGGCCGGCCGCGCGGGCCGAGATGACCGGATCCCGTTGCCGCCGTTCCTGTTCGGCGGCCAAGCCGAGGGTGAGATCGATCAGCGGGGAGAACATCGCGACGGCGGCGGGTTGCGGCCGGGCGTGGCGGTCGTTCTCGATCAGCAGATCCAGTGCCAGATGCCCACCCGCGGAATCGCAGGCGATTACCAGGTCTTGGGCGGCGAAACCGCGGTCGAGCAGCCAGCGGTATCCGGCCTCGACATCATCGGCGGCGGCCGGAAACCGATGCTCCGGCGCGAGCCGGTAGTCGGTGAGGAAGACCGGCAGTCCGGTCTTCTTCGACAGTTGTGCGGCCAGGCCGCGGTGGGTGCGGGCCGAGCAGAGGACGTAGCCGCTGCCGTGGATGTAGTAGATGGCGCGCTGTCCGAAATCCACACCGGGTGCGCGGACCCATTCGCCGCGGACAGCTCCGGACCTGACCTGGACGACGGATATGTCACGCGGGGTCGGACCCGCCGTGGCCATGATCGTCGCGATCAGCTTGCGTGCGAACCACACTCCCGGTGCGTTCATGGGTACCGCATTGTTCAGCGGCCGCAGTCCGATCTCGCATGCCGCGGCAGCGAGTCTGGACCGTGCCGACGGCACCGTCGGAACGCCGGGGACCGAGGTCCTCGTTGACCTTGTCATGAGCTAAGCGTCAGGCATGAATGTGCCAGTTGTCAATGGCACATTCAAAACGGGCTTTTTGTGGCGCGGCCATTGTCGGCCAGGTCTCGATCAATCCGAAGGAATGCGGCGCTGCCCGTTCGGCCTTCGCGACAGGGTGCCGAAGGTCGCCGCGCACCGCGGTGGATCACCAGTGCGCGTAAAGCCGACACCGACCTGGGTCCTGGGTGGGTCAGTAACCTCGTTCGGTATCGATCGGAGCGAGCAGGTCGCGCCCAGTGGTGAAGCGCTGCACATTCGCTCCGACATGGTCCGCGAAAGCCGCGAGCCGCAACTGTGGGGGATTCGAATCATGCGGTGTGACAATGGCATTCGGCAGCACCCAGAGCGGGTGGCCGTCCGGCAGCGGTTCGGGATCGGTGACATCGAGACCGGCGCCGCCGATCGCGCCGGAGGCCAGTGCGGCCACCAGCGCGTCGGTATTGATGAGGCTGCCGCGCGCCACATTGATCACCCAGGAAGACGGCTTCAACCGGGCCAATTCCTCGGCCCCGACCAGGTGCTTCGTCTCGGGTGTCGCGGGGGCGGCGATCACCACGTGATCGGTGCGCGGCCAAATGCGCGCGAGATGTTCGGCCGGAAGGGTCTCGACGGTGTCCGGAATGCCGGGGCCGGTCACCGGGCGACCGGAGCGATTGACGGCGATGATGTGCGCGCCGAGTGGGACGAGCATGGGAATCAGAGCTCGCCCGATCCCGCCCGCACCGACGATGGTCACCGTCTTACCGTGCAATGTGCCGACATGCGGGAAGAAATCGTACTGTCGCCAACTTCCCGCCCGCAGGTGCTCCGGCAGATAACGCACTCCGGCGAGCAGCAGCATCAGTGCGTGCTCGGCCACGCTCGCGGCGAAAGCGCCTGCGGCGGAAGTGAATCGAACCTCCGGATGCCGAGCGAGAATGCCCGCGGTGAACCAGTCCTCGACACCGGCCGCGGGCAGCTGCACCCATTCGACGGACGGCGGCAACTCGTCCGGGAATTCGCCGGGCCCGCCCGCCCAGATCAAGGCACGAGCCTGCGGCAGATCCGCGACGGTCGCGCCGCCCTCGACGACGGCCTTGCGCAGTAACGTCGGCGGGGGCGTCGACGGGCCGATCGCGACCGGCACCGGAACCTCGGCGGGGCTCATGGACGACCTCCTGTCGCGGGCAAAACCACTGGCACGGCGCCTGCGGCTGCCTCTGCAGCGAACCGTAGCACCGGTGTCTTTTGTCCGGTCCGGGGCCACTGGGCTGCGGTCAGTCCTCGTCCAGGTCGACGTCCAGATTGTCGCGGTCGGCCCACTCCAGCAGCTGGTCGATGCGGAACACCGCGTCGTCGATGCCCTCGTGCAGATCGCCGAATTCGGCGAAGCGGGCGGGGACCGTCTTCATGGTGAAGTCGCGCGGGTCGACGTCGGGTATCTCGTCCCAGCGGATAGGGGTCGACACTGTCGCCTCTGGGACGCCGCGCACCGAATAGGCGGCGGCGATGGTGTGGTCGCGGGCGTTCTGGTTGTAGTCGACGAACAGCAGTTTCGGATCGCGGTCCTTGCGCCACCAGGTGGTGGTCACATCGTCGGGTGCACGGCGCTCGACCTCGTGCGCGAAAGCCAGCGCCGCTCGGCGCACCTCGGTGAAACCCCACTCCGGCGCGATGCGCACATAAATGTGCATGCCCTTGCCGCCGGAGGTTTTCGGCCAGCCGACCGCGCCCAGCTCGTCGAGCACTTCCTGCGCGACGCCCGCGACTCGCTGCACCCGCGACCACGGGCAATCCGGCATCGGGTCCAGGTCGATGCGCCATTCGTCGGGTCGTTCGGTGTCATCGCGGCGCGAGTTCCACGGATGGAATTCGACCGTGGACATCTGCACCGCCCAGATGACATCGGCCAGCTTGTCCACGCAGAGTTCGTCCGCGTGTCGGCCGTAACGCGGAAATAAGACGCGCACGGTGGGAATCCAGTCCGGCGCGCCGGCGGGAAGCCGCTTCTGATGCACCTTGTCGCCCGCGAGCCCCTTGGGGAACCGATGCAGCATGCACGGCCTATTCCGCAGCGCGCGGACGATGCCGTCGCCGACGCTCAGGTAGTACTGCACCAGGTCGAGCTTGGTCGCACCGGACTCCGGGAAGTAGATCCGGTCCGGGTTGGAGATGCGGACGGTGCGGTCGCCGACATCGAGTTCGACAGCGGGCGATGCGGACTTACTGGCCACCTGTCCGACGATAACGGCTCAGTGGGTCCGCCGCGCGCATCCCGCGCGATATACAGCTCTAACTGTGTAGTTGAAACTGTACAGTTGAGACTGAATAAATTAGAGTCGATGGTATGGACGAGAAGATCTCCGAATCGGCCGTCCGAGCCGCCAGTGAGGTGCGGGTGGTCGTCGGCAGGCTGCGGCGGCGCCTGCGCGAACTGGCCACCGATGACGACCTCACCCCCTCCCAGACGGCGGTGCTGAGTCGCTTGGATCGGGACGGCGCGGCATCCACCAGTGATCTGGCGGCGGCCGAACGGGTGCGGCCGCAGTCGATGGCGATGACCGTCGCGGCGCTGGATCGCTACGGATTCGTGGAGCGTCGTCCGGATCCCACGGACGGGCGCAGGCAATTACTGTCCCTGACCGATGCGGGCCGCGCGCGACTGACCGGCGACCGGCAGGTGCGTCAGGAGTGGTTGGCGCGCACGCTGCACGAGCGGTATACGGAGGCGCAGCGGCGCACCATCCTCGAGGCGCTCGCACTGCTGGACGATGTGGCGCAATCATGACGGCTGTCGAAGAGCGCTCCGAATCATCGACTGTTGCAGGGGGATTCGATCGCAGGCTGATCGCGCCGATGATTCTCGGCTCGATTCTGAATCCGATCAACTCCTCGATGCTGGCGGTGGCGCTGGTGCCGATCGGCAAGGCGTTCGGCGCGCCGCCATCGGAAACCATCTGGCTGGTGTCGGCGCTGTATCTGGCCACCGCGGTCGGGCAGCCGGTGGTCGGGCGGCTCGTCGACCGATACGGGCCGCGCACGCTCTATCTGCTCGGTACGGCTTTGGTCGGTATCGCGGGCGTACTCGGTGCCTTCGCACCGGGGCTCGGTGTCCTGATCCTGGCCAGGGTGCTGCTCGGCTTCGGCACCTCGGCGGCATATCCGGCCTCGATGTTCTTGTTGCGCAGCGAATCCGAGCGCACCGGTTCGCAGAGTCCGGCCGGGGTGCTCGCCGTATTGTCGATCGCCAATCAGGTGATGGCGGTGGTCGGGCCGACGCTGGGTGGGGCGCTGATCGGTATCGGCGGTTGGCGGCTGATCTTCACCATCAATGTGCCGTTATCGCTGGCTTGTCTTGCGCTCGGGCGGATGAGTTTGCCCAAATTGGCCGAACTACCCGCGAGCGTGCGGGCACGGCAGGGCGGTGGCGTGGATATCACCGGCATGGTGTTGTTCGCGGGAACGCTGGTCGCCTCGATGCTGTTTCTGATGAAACCAGCTGCCGCGCACTGGTATCTGCTCGTGCTCGCTGGTGTGGTGGGTATCGGATTCGTGCTGCGGGAGTTGCGCGCTGCCCAGCCGTTCATCGATCTGCGAGTGCTCGGCGGCAATGCGCCGCTGCTGGCCACCTATGGCCGTCAGGTGCTCGCCTTCGTCACGGCTTATGCCTTCCTGTACGGCTTTACACAATGGCTGGAGGAGGGACGGTCGCTGAGTGCGTCCGTGGCCGGACTGGTGCTTTTGCCGATGTCGTTGAGCGCCATCGCGATTACCGCGATCACCGGGCGGCGTCGCCAGGTGCGCGGCAAACTCGTCGCCGGTGGTCTGCTGCAAGTCGCGGCGTGTGCGTGCCTGCTGCTACTCGGTCCGCACACCGGGATCTGGCTGCTCATGGTGGTCGGTGTGCTGAGCGGTCTGCCGCAGGGACTCAACGGGCTCGCCAATCAGAACGCCCTGTACCACCAGGCCGATCCGGCGCGGATGGCGTCGTCGGCCGGATTATTGCGCACCGGAACGTATCTCGGTGCGCTGATCGCGGCCGCGGCCGATGCCGCGGTATTCCCGCACGTCGCGGACAGTGCCGGAGTGCACGAGCTGGCACTGTTGCTGCTCGTCGTCTCGGTGCTGCTGGTCCTCGTCACGCTCTCCGACCGCTCGCTCGCGCAGGTCGGACGCGACTCCGCCTGAACTTGTTATGTCCCAAAATAATTCAGCTAAGAAAGGGTAATTCATGCCGGTCACCACACTCGACGAACGCAGCGCCCTGGTCGTCATCGACCTCCAGCAAGGCATTGTCGCCGCACCGCGCCAACCGCATTCGGCCGCCGCGGTCATCGAGAATTCCGCCGCACTCGCCCACGCGTTCCGGGAGCACGGCCTGCCGGTCGTCCTTGTCCGCGTCTCGTTCGCGCTCGATGGTGCCGATCAGGTGAAGGGGCGCAATGAATTTCCGTATCCGGGCGGAAATCCGCCCGAGGGTTGGGACCGGATCGTGGACGAGCTCACCGGCCATCCGGAGGATATCCACGTCACCAAGCGCAACTGGGGCGCGTTCTACGGCACCGACCTCGATCTGCAACTGCGTCGCCGTGGCATCACCCAGATCGTGCTCGCCGGAATCGCCACCAGTATCGGCGTCGAATCCACCGCCCGCGCCGCGCACGAACACGGCTACCACGTCACCCTGGCCGTCGACGCCATGACCGACTCCGATGCCGAGGCCCACCGGCACAGCATCAGCAAGATCTTCCCGCGCCTCGGCGAAACCGGCAGCACCGCCGAGATCGTCGAACTGCTCGCCGCGACCCGCTGACCCGCGGCTTCGCCGGTTGTGAACACCGATGCCATCCGGAGCGAACGGGCGCACACTGGCGAGATGATGACCAAGCTGATGCGAGCGATTCGTCGACTGTTCGGCCGGGGCGCGCTGCCCGCAGGCGGTGGTCAGGGGCCAGGCGAGGCCGGTGGTGGCGCCGCGGGCGTCCGCGAGCCGCGCAGGCCGATACCACCGGACAACAGCCTGAGCGACACCTTGCGGATCGAGCCGGATCCGCCGACGCTTCGACTACCGGACGCGCGCCAGTAGGGCCCGTTCGGTGACCGAACGCGCAGGCTCAATCGAGCCCGCGCAGCTCCGGCATGGGTGGTAGCTCGGTGGTGTCGGCCATCGGGTCGATGCGCAGGTTGTCCAAGGATTCGAAGAATGCCTCGGCCGAGCCATACCGCGCTTTGACCTCCTCCAGCAGCCGCTTTGCGGGAAGGTTCGAGTACATACGCATATCGTGACCGATGATTCCCAGTCCGAAACGTAAGATAGCCAAATGTTCGCCAGTTTGTTAGTTACTAATTGGCAAACAGCGGATTTGCGGAGATGGGCGACCGCGAGCCAATCCGACTAGGTCTGGGTGGCGAGTGCGAACGGCAGCACTGCTGGTGCGCCCGCGTTGCGCAGGGCGTGCGCGGCCACGGTCAGCGTCCATCCGGTATCGGAGAGTGCGTCGACGAGCAGGATCGGACCATCCACCGAACTCAGGTCCGGAATCAGCCAGGAGTCGAACAGGCCCGCCACCCGATGTGCCGAGTTCGCGGCGGACACCGGCGGCCGGTCCGGACGCAGTTGCAAGGTACCGAGGTCACGCAAACGGCCGACTTCGGCGAGGCGGGCGGCGAGGGAGGCGGTGAGCACCGGATAGCGGTGCGATTCGAGGGCCATTACCGCGGTCGGGCGCGTCGTCCAATTCCATTCGCGCAGCACCGCGATGCAGGCGTCGAAGACCGCATCCGGAACCGGATCGTCGGGCGCGTCCAGCAGGGCGCGCAGGCGCTGACCCCAGCCGAGATCGGTGAGCCGACCCAGCGCACGTCCGGTCTCCGCACCGCTGGTGATCTTGCCGGACAACGGAATACCGAGTTTCGCCATGCCGGTCGGCCACTGCTTGCGCGGGGCGAGATCGAGGCCGGGACGGTCCAGCCGGGCGCGGGTCGCGGCGATGGCCGAGGAGTCGATGGTGGTGTCGAGGCGGGTGCCCGTGCAGTTGTCGCAGCGGCCGCAGCCGGGCGCGTCGGCCTCGAGTGCGGGCAAGCCGGGATCGTCGAGTTGGCGGCGCAGGAATTGCATCCGGCAGCCGGCGGTGCGCTGATAGTCGATCATCGCCTGCTGTTCGACTTCGCGGGCCGCGGCGAGACGTTCGTAGCGCTCGGTGTCATAGGTCCACGGCTGCCCGGTGGCGATCCAGCCGCCGCGGACCCGCCGCACCGCGCCGTCCACATCGAGCACCTTGAGCACCATTTCCAGTCGCGAGCGGTTCAGTTCGACCATGGGCTCGAGTGCGACGGTCGACACGGCCCGGTCGAAATCCAGTGCGTCGAGTACCGAGCGCACGATGTGTTCGCGTGGAAAGGCGACGGAGGCAAAGTAACTCCAGATCCTGGCGTCCTCCGGACCGGGCAGCAGCACTACCTCGGCACGATCGGTGCCACGACCGGCACGACCCACCTGCTGGTAGTAGGCGATGGGGGAGGATGGTGCGCCGACGTGCACCACGAAACCCAGATCGGGTTTGTCGAAGCCCATACCGAGCGCCGAGGTCGCGATGAGCGCCTTCACCTCGTTGTTCAGTAGTGCCGCCTCCAGCGCCTCGCGTTCGGCGGTATCGGTCTGCCCGGTGTAGGCGGCGACATTGTGTCCGTGCGAATTCAGCACGTCGGCGAGGTCGTGCGCGGCGGCGACGGTGAGGGTGTAGACGATGCCGGAACCGGCCAGCTTGTCGAGGTGTCCGCTGAGCCATGCGGTGCGCTCGACGGCGTCGTCGAAACGCACCACCGACATGTGCAGTGATTCGCGATCCAAGGTTCCCCGCAGCACCAGCGTGTCGGTACCGATCTGGGTGGCGACGTCGGTGACCACCCGATCGTTGGCAGTCGCGGTGGTGGCGAGCACCGGCACATCGGAGCCGAGATCGGCGATCAGGGTGCGGATGCGGCGGTAGTCGGGCCGGAAGTCGTGACCCCAGTCCGAGACGCAGTGTGCCTCGTCGATCACGACCAGTCCGGCGTCGGCGGCCAGTTTGGGCAATACCTGGTCGCGGAAGTCCGGATTGTTCAGTCGCTCCGGGCTGACCAGCAGCACATCCACCGCGCCCGCCGCCACCCGATCGTGGATCTCATCCCATTCGGTGACATTGCCGGAGTTGATGGTCGCCGCGACGACACCCGCCCGTTCGGCGGCCGCGACCTGGTTGCGCATCAGCGCCAGCAGCGGCGACACGATCACCGTCGGCCCGCGCCCCGCTCGCCGCAGCAGCTTGGCCGCGATGAAATACACCGCCGATTTACCCCAACCGGTGCGCTGCACCACCAGCGCCCGTCGTCGCTGCACGATGAGCGCCTCGATCGCCGTCCATTGATCCTCACGCAGTTGCGCTTGCGCACCCGCCAGGTCGCGCAGCAACTCCTCGGCCCGCTCGCGCAGGTCGGGAGAAGTGAGGTCGATCGGTGACGTACCGGCCGCGGTGGTCATGCGCTCCATCGTGCCTGATGGCACCGACATCGATACCGACGACCGTGCCGCGCGGTATCCGCTCAGGGGATCGAAGGTCCCGATCGTTACCGGTGGACATCGATATCTCCGGCGCCGCCAGGGCGGCCGAAACGGCGAAATAGCCCTGGGCAACCGACAATAGGATGAGACGATTGCTCCGCACCGTGGGACCGCGCAGGAGGCAGCCATGACCAACTACGAGCCGCCGCCGGGTTGGTCGCCACCCGGTGCCCAATTCCGCAGTACCGGTGGATTCGGGCGGACCGTTTTCGGCATACTGACCGGTCTGGTGGTGACGCCGGTCGGGATCGGACTTGCCGCGCACGCGGCGCTGGATACCCGGCAGTGGGTCATTCTCGGGTCCGCGGCAAATCGGGCCGGGTCGACGTTCCAGATCGTCGGCGGGGCGCTGCTATTGCTCTTGGTGGCCGCGCTCGCCGCGTACTCACCGGCGGGCACGGTGCTGGCCGGGCTGGTCTGGGGTGCGGTGCCGGGATTCGTGTACTTCTTGTTCCCGGACGACACCTGGCGGATCATTCACGACGATCTACCGATGTTGTCCGACGAAATGCGGTTAGCGCTGATCATCTGGGTGACGAGCGGCTACGCATTCATCCTCGGCGTGCTCCTGATCGGCGCTGGCGTAGCCGGGACGCTGCGGCGGCGCTGAGCGGACGAATTGCGGCTGCTCCCACCGCAATTCGGCTGCTGGTCCTTGTCTAGAAGGCTTCGGCAAGTCCCGCAATCTGTTCTCGGACCGTGTTCGTCAACCGACGTCGCGAAGTGCCGGAGCTTGTTGTGACGACCGTAACCCGTTGTACCGCAAAGTGTTCGATCTTATTGGCGATGTGGCGAAACATTTCGCGCCACTGTAACGGTAGGGCGACCTACTCCTCTTCATCGCGTATGACCTCACCCGATCGCCTCGATGTCTGCCGGACACGAACGACCCGACCATCCTGCACCACCAGATCGGTGTTATATCCGCGCGGTTTGTTGAGGTAGGTCAAGAATCTTTGACGAGGTAGCTTCGAACCGCCTGCGACGAACTTGTAGCCCGCGAGAACGTCTTCGGTACTCGACTGTCGTTTCGTCTGTCCAAGCAAAGCGACGAGCTCTGCCTCACTCATTCCGAGAACGACCTGCTCCGCACGGACAGTGTCCCTTTTCCGACCGAACATGATCCAAACCTCCTCCGTGGCCTAAGATCCCGGATCCGACCGTACTCGCACGGTCACTGGCAGGTCGACATTCCGGCGGATTCCGAATCAGCGGAAGTCGTGGGTTGGGCTCGTCAGCATGATGCGCGTCCATTTCAGCAGCGCGAACCGAATACACCGCCGCTCCACGATCTTCGCAACACCTGCGTGCGACGACCGCTCGGGAATCGCATCACCCCTTCACACACAGCACCTGACGCAACGTCGCGACGATATCGACCAGGTCGCGCTGCGCGGCGATGACCTCGTCGATGTCCTTGTACGCGGCCGGGATCTCGTCGACCACACCCGCATCCTTGCGCGATTCCACGCCCTCGGTCTGCGCGATCAGATCCGCGACGGTGAACTGCTTCTTCGCCGCGTTCCGGCTCATCCGCCGACCCGCACCGTGCGATGCGGACTGGAACGAAGCCGGATTTCCCTTGCCGCGCACCACATATGAGCGGGTGCCCATCGAACCCGGAATCAATGCCAGATCGCCTGCGCCCGCCCGCACCGCGCCCTTACGGGTCACCAGCATCGGCACACCCTCGATCTCCTCCTCCGCCACATAATTGTGATGACAGCTGATCGGGTCGTCGAAAAGCACCTCGCGCCCGGCGAATTCCGCGCGCACGGCACCGCACACGAGCGACAGCATGACCGCGCGGTTACGTGCGGCGTATTCCTGCGCCCAGGTCAGATCGCGCCGGTAGGCTTCCATTTCCGGTGTGCCGGAAAGGAATACGGCCAGATCGCGATCGGGTAGGTCCTGGTTGTGCGGCAGTGCGCGCGCGACCGTCATATGCCGTTCGGCGAGTTCCTTGCCGATATTGCGGCTGCCGGAGTGCAGCAGGACCCACACCGAGTCGTGCTCGTCCAGGCAGACCTCGATGAAGTGGTTGCCGGAGCCTAGCGAGCCGATCTGCTTGTGCGCCTTGGACTCCAGTGCCTGTACGCCCGGATTCAGCGAGCCGAACTCGGACCAGAAACGCGCCCAGCCACCGACGTGCTTGGCCAGCTCGCCATGTGAGGCGGCGAACTGCGCGCCCAGCTTCGCGACATCGACCGCATCCTTGTGCGACTGGAACCCCACCGGTACCGCCGCCTCGATGCGCGAGCGCAGCGAATGCAGATTATCCGGCAGGTCGGCGGCGGTGAGGTCGGTCCGCACGCTCTCCATGCCGCAGCCGATGTCCACGCCGACGGCCGCGGGTGCGACGGCATCGCGCATGGCGATCACGGAGCCGACGGTCGCACCCTTGCCGAGGTGCACGTCGGGCATGACGCGGACGCCGTGGACCCATGGCAGTTGCGCGATATTCCGCAGCTGCCGCAGCGCGGACTGCTCGATTTCGTGCTCGTTGGCCCACATGAGCGTCTGCGCCCTGGTGCCGCGCAGCTCGACGGGAAACATGGGAAGCGTCCTTTCTGCTTTCGGTCTGTTCCCCATCAACGCTAGATTCCCGCAGGTCCATGCGCACTTCATTATCGATGGTCAGTTACCGGACGAGCATGCCGCGCTCCGCAACCGCTATCGTGCGGGGCGGAAAGATTCGGCGAGCGAAAGCATGGTGAAACTACGGTGAGCATCCCTCAGGGTGGATGGGCGGGTCCACCGTCGGCGTCGCAGTCCAGCAACCGCGCCGTCGTCATTCTGGTGGCGGTTGCCGCAGTGCTGTTCGTCGTCGTGGGCGTTGTCGGCGTCGTTGTGGTGCAGAAGAGCAACGTCATTTCGGGTGCCGCGACGGCCGCGGGCGCCAGTTCCGGGACAACCCCGGCGGGTGTGACCGCCACCGGCGCGGTCCGCGTCGGCGATTCGAACGCGAAGGTCGTCGTTCGCGTGGTCGCGGACCTGCAATGCCCCGCATGCAAATCATTCGAGAAACGCAATGCCAAGACGCTCGAAGACGCCGCCAAGAACGGCACGGCAATCATCGAGTACGACGTCATCTCGTTCTTGGACCGCGCCTCCAGCACCCAGTACTCCTCGCGCGCCGCAAACGCGTCGTATTGTGTTGCTGGACAAGATCATTCGAAGTACCAGGGCTGGTTCGCCGCGATGTTCGAACAGCAGCCCGCCGAGGGCGGCAATGGGCTGCCGGACAGCAAACTCATCGAGATCGCCAAGAATGCGGGCTACACCGACCCGTCGGTTGCCCAATGCATTACCGATCGCAAATACGACACCTATCTCCGTGACAAAACCGAGCAGGTCCTCAACGGCGACGTCAACGCCACCCCGACCGTCTTCGTCAACGACAAGAAACTCGACTCCAGCCAGCTGTCCAACGGACTCGACGCCGCCATCGCCGCCGCACGCTAGGGGTAGGTGCGTACGGCATTTCCACGGGCGATCGCGATGACGAGCCCTTCGGCATCAGCGAGGGTGATGGCGTCGTCGGCGATCCATTCGTCCAGCAGGCGGCCGAGACCGCGCCGCCACAGCACTGCGCCGAGGTAGTGCAGCTCGGGGAGTCCGTAGCCGTCGGAGGAGTAGAGCATCGACCGGAACGGCGCGAGTTCGAGCGCTTCGCCGAGTACCGCCGAGGCACGTTGTCCCACGTAGGGGATTGTCAGGCCGAGGTCGAGGTGCACATGGTCGAAGGCGTGCGCGAGGTAGGCGGCATTGCGGTGGAAGGGCCAGCAGTGCAGCAGCATGACCGATAATCCGGAGCCCGAGGTGGCGTGCAGGAAGTCGGTGAGCAGCAGCGGATCGGTGTGCTGGAGCCGCAGATCCGTATCGCCGAATCCGGTGTGGAACTGCAGCGGCAGGCCGAATTCCGCTCCGATGCGGGCACCGAGTCCGACCAGCCAGCCGAGCGTCGCCGGATCGGTGAGGCGCAGTTCGTGGATGATCGTCGATGGCAGGGCATCGGTGACGGGAAAGTTCAGACCGTAGCGGTAGGCCACGATCGTCTTGAGGCCGACGGCATTTCGGGCCCGACCGCGCAATGTGGTTTCGATATCCTCGAAAGGCATTGTCGCGATGCTGACTTCGGCGATTACCTGTTCGGCTACCTGTTCGAGCCGGACGATCTCGCGCACCTCGCCGGGGGCGACCGCGGCGAATTCCGCTCGGCCACCGCCGAATCCGGTATCGAGAAACCATCGTGTGGTGCCGGAGGCGCGCAGCAGGCGGGTAGTCGCCGCACGCCAACCGAGTTCGGCCCGGCGCGCCAGATACCTTTCCGGATCGGCATGCGGCTCCAAGTCGAGAATCGGTGCGCACCAACGTCTTACGGCAAGGCCAATAGCAGAATCGAATGTGCCGTGCGCCCCTTCACCGAGCAGTCGCTCGAAGCCGGGACGGTCCAGATCCGCGGCGACGACGCCGTGACAATGGTGATCGGTGAGTGCGACACCATCGGTGAGCACGCTAGAACCGCCAGCGGGTCATCTCGATCACCTTGGCCGGGCTGATATCCCGATAGCGTTCGGCCTCGGCGCGGCGCACGGTGAGCAGCGCGTCGTGCAGTTCGACCCCGAGTGCCTCGGCAAGCACCTTGGAGTCGGCGAGTGCGTCGGCGGCCTCCATCGAACTGGTCGGCAACCGCCGCACACCCGACAGCATGAGTTGTTCCGCATCGAATCCCATTGGATCGCCGGTGATTTCGGCGGGTAACCGCAGTTCTTCGGCGATACCGGCGAGTCCGGCGGCAATGACCGTACCGACGATCAGATACGGATTGCCGGTCGCGTCGAAACATTTGACCTCGGCATTGGCGGCCCATTCCTCGGTGCCCTGCACGCCGGTGATGAAACGCAGCGCCGCCTCCCGTGTCTCCCGGCCCCAGCACTGCCAGACCCCGGCCCACCGTGAGGGTTGCAGCCGGAGGAAACTCGCCGGATTGCCCGCGCCGATCGCTACCAATGCGGGCAGTTCCCGCAGCACACCGGCCAGGAACGCCTCGCCCGCACTGCGCATGCCGTAGGGTCCGTCGCCCTGCGCCAAGAGCGGTCCTTCGTCGTCGTGCAGCGAAAAATGCAGGTGCGCACCGGAACCCGCACCGTTGGGCTCGATACACGGCGCGAGCAGCGCGCGCCAGCCGTATTGCGCGCTCACCTGCCGGATGGTGTGCCGCACCAGGATCGCGTCATCCGCGGCAGCGACCGGATCATTGGGTGCGACCGACAATTCCAGTTGCGACAGCGCGTACTCCGGATGCAACTGATCGACAGCGACCTCCTGACGCTCCAACGCCGCGACGAGATCACTGGCGTACTCGCCCACCTGACTCAACCGGATCAAACTATAGGCCGGTCCGAATACCGCTGGGACGAAATCGTTTTCGACATCTCCGCGCCCGACCGACCACTCCGTCTCGAATGCCATCGACAGCCGCAGACCGGCATTCTGCGCGGCCTGTGCCTGCCGGGTCGCGAAGGCGCGCTGGCAGGCGACGAAGCGGGTGCCGTCCTGGGTGAACTTATCGGCGGGCGCCCAAGCCCACCCCGGCTGACAGGCGAGTTCGGTCAATCGCGACAGATCGGGAATCAGCCGCAGATCACCATCGGGCCCTCCGAGATACCGCCCGACCGACATCAGATCATCGAAGGTGAACGTCTCGAAACAGGGCGACACTCCGATCCCGAATTTGGCGGCATGTGCCAACCGCCCCTTCGGCACCGTCTTCACCCTGGTTATCCCGGCATTGTCCACAAAAGTCAGGGCAACCATATGGGCCTCGAGGTGCCCGATCAACGCATCGTGGGCACCCTCGGCCGGTATCCGATCCGGCATGGTGGGCATGAGTCCCAAGATAATCCGCCCTCGCCCGCTTCGGGACGGACTCGGCCTACCTCGTCGCGCTGCGGCCAGTTCGGCGGCTCGCCCGCTGTCCCTGTCGTCGCGGCTTATGATCGACTTGTCGGGACCAGCTGGTTTTCGCCTCGAGAGGTAAGTACATGAGTCGCTCGTGGTGCGGTCGGAGTGCCAGGCCGCCGCAAACGCGCGAATTTCCGGGAAGTCCGCACCTGTGATCGGGTGAGCGGTCGGTGTCCGACGGTAAGGCCGAGGGGACGCAACGCGACCTGACTTTCGGCATCGCAGCGGAACTGGCTGCGGCCGGGTTCGCCGATGCCCAAGAGATCGGCCGCGGCGCATTCGGCATCGTGTACCGATGCACCGAGTCCGCACTCGATCGGGACGTGGCGGTCAAGGTTCTCGGATCCACGGTCGACGACGAGGACCGGATCCGCTTCCTGCGTGAACAACGAGCGCTGGGGAAGTTCTCGACCCACCCGAACATCGTCCAGGTGCTGACGACCGACGTCACCCCGACCGGCCGGCCGTTCATCGTGATGCCCTTCCACCCCAGAGGCTCACTCGACGCGCGGATTCGCGCGGACGGCCCGTTGCCGTGGCAGGAGGTATTGGCCGTCGGCGTGAAGCTGGCGGGCGCGCTGGCGACCGCGCACGCCTGCGGTGTCATCCATCGCGACGTCAATCCCGCTAACGTGCTGATCAGCGACTACGGTGAACCGCAGCTGGCGGACTTCGGTATCGCGCGCGTCGGCGGCGCGTTCGAGACAGCGGCCGGGCTTGTCGCGGGGACCCCGGCCTACACGGCTCCGGAGGTAATACGCGGCGAACCTCCGACGGTTCTCTCGGATATGTATGGGCTGGGTGCGACGCTGTTCGCGGCTCTCACCGGCCACGCCGCGTTCGAGCGCCAGGCGGGCGAGTCGATGGTGGCGCAGTTCGTGCGCATCACCTCCGAACCTGTCCCTGACCTGCGATCTGCCGGGGTACCGGCAATGGTGTGCGCCATCCTGGAAGCCGCGATGGCCGCCGACCCCGCTCTCCGCCCGGCCACTGCCCAGGACTTCGGTGAACGGTTGCGCACCGCGCAGTTCGCCTGCGGGCTGCCGGTGGATACGATGGCCGCCCCGGAGCATGACGGATCCGTCGAAACGGTGTCGGTCGCGGGCGGTCGGCCGATCTCGTCGACAATGTCGGCCGCCGCAATCGCGTTGCCGCCGCAATCGGCCCCGAAGACCCGGTTCCGTCCACCGACGACGCTGCGCCGGCTGGTGAATCGCCCGCGGTTGCTGGAGACCTTACGGGAGGGACAATCCAAGCGGCTGGTCCTCATTCATGGCCCCGCCGGTTTCGGCAAGAGCAGCCTGGCCGCACAGTGGGCGCACGCCCTCGACGTGGTCGGCATCCGGGCTGCCTGGCTGGCGATCGCGGAGGACGACAACAATGTCGTGTGGTTCCTGAGCCACTTGGTGGAGGCGATTCGCCAGGTTCGTCCCACGCTGGCGATCGAACTGGCGCAGATTCTCGAGGAGCATTCCGCCGCCGCGGCGCAGCAGGTGATGACGGCCCTGATCAACGAGATCGACGACAGTGCGGAGCCCGTTGCCGTCGTGATCGACGATTGGCACCTGGTGACCAGTCCGGCGACCCTCGCCGCGATGGAGTTCCTGCTCGACAACGGGGGCGACCACCTGCGATTGATCGTCACCAGCCGCACTCGCACCGGTCTTCCACTGGGGCGCATGAGCGTTCAGGACGAACTGGTGGAAATCGACGAGAGCGCACTGCGCTTCGATTCCGGGGAGACAACGGATTTCCTGGTCGGTGCGAAGAGATTGCACCTTTCCGACGCCGACGTCGATCGGCTGCGCGAGTCGACGGAGGGCTGGGTGGCGGCGTTGCAGCTCGCCTCACTGTCACTGCGCGGCAAGGAGGATCCCGGGGGCTACCTGGACCAGATCACAGGGCAGCACTACGCCATCGGCGAATACCTGATGGAAAACGTCGTCGGCGAGCTAGAACCGGCGATGCTCGACTTCGTCATTCGGACCGCCGTCACCGACACCATCTGCGGAGATCTCGCGGAGGCGCTGACCGGAGTGCGGTCCGGGCAGGAGCAGCTCGAGGAGGTGCGGCGCCGAGACCTGTTCCTGCGCAGCGTCGATGACGAGCTGCGGTGGTTCCGCTATCACGCGCTCTTCGCGGACTTCTTGCGCCGCAGACTGATCCGGCAGCATCCCGGCTTGCTCGAACAGCTCCATCTGATCGCGTCGACCTGGTTCGCGGGGCACGAAATGCTCACCGAAGCCGTGGATCACGCACTCGCGGCCGGCGCCGCCGAGCAGGCGAAACAGCTGGTGCAAGAACACGCCGACACGCTGATCGAAGATTCCCGCATGGCCACTTTCCTAGGCCTGGTGAAGAAGCTGCCCACCGAGATCACGGTTGCCGATCCACGGCTGCAACTGTCGGTGGCCTGGGCCAACATCTCGCTTCAGCGTCCCGCCGCCACCCGGACCGCGCTGGAACGCGTTGACGCGGCACTGGCAACCGCCGCACCGGACGATCCCGGGATCGCGGATCTGCGCATCCAGGCCGATGTGACGCGAGCCGCGGAATATCTTGTGACGGACCGGTTCAAGGATTTCCCGGATGCCGCGGTGGCATGGCTGCAGCGGTCGGTACGACCGTTCTTCGCCAGCGTCGCGGCCACCACCGCGGAAGCGGCCGCCTACTATCGTTTCGATTTCGCGGGTGCCCGCCGCTGGCACGCATGGGCCGAGCCCTACCGGACCCGCATCAATGGCCCGGCGGGCGTGGTATATGGCGCCTGCATCGCCGGCCAGGCTGCCGCCGAACAACTCGACATCGCCGGAGCCGAGGAGCTCTTCCGCTCCGCGTTCACCCTCGCTCGGAATACCGGCAGCCAATCCTACGCGACCAGGATGGCCAGCGGCCTGCTCGGCGAATTGCTTTACCAGAAAGGGGAATACGCCGAAGCCGCCGAGCTGCTGGCACTCGGTCCCGGCGTCGCGACCGGCGCCATGGAATTCCTGGTCGCCGCCTACGGGACCGGTGCCAGGCTGGTGGCTATGCGCGGTGACCTCGATGCTGCACGTCGACGGTTGGACGACGGGCAAACGGTCGCGGAGCACATCGCTCTGCCACGGCTGACCGCCCGCATTGTGAACGAGCGGGTACGACTGGGTCTGCCGATCACCGACGAAGACCGGCAGACACTCGAACACCTACCCACCTACCAGCGGCAACCGAACCACCCACTCGCGGTCACCGCCGAACTCACCCACGAGTCGGCCATTCGTCTCCTGCTTGCCCAACAGTCACCGGCCGCCATCGAGCGCGGCGTCGCCGCCGCCGAACAGATCGTCGCCGAAATCCGCACCCAACCTCGCCCCCGCGCGCTTCTGCAGGCCCAATTGCTATACGGCGGTTGCCTTTCCGTGGCCGGACGCACCGAACAGGCGATTGCCTGCCTGACTCCGGCACTTTCTCGGTGCGCCGAACTCGGTCTCGTCCGGATGGCCGTGGACAGCGCCCCCGCGATCGGTCCGATCGTGGAAACCCTGCTCGCTGCCCCAGAGGCATCCGGCCAGCCACCTCGGCCTTTCCTGCGACAGATCCTGAACGAGATCCACTCCGGAGAGCCGAAACAGTAACGACCTCAGATCCATTACGTGTCGAACCGAGGTTGTTGACCCCGATCGCTTCGGGGAGCTGTTACGTGATGGGCGGGGTCGACTCGCCGTCTTGCACGCCTGCCGCGAATGCATCCCATTCGCCAGGAGTCGGATTACCGGTCGCATCGAAACACTTGACCTCGGCATCGGCCGCCCAGTCCTTTTTGCGCGTGCAGATGCGACGCGATATCGCACAGATTCGGTTTATCAAACAAGGCGAGGGGGCTTGTGGTGACATCACTCGCCGCAAGAGCGACATAGAAAAAGCCGGTGACGGTTGCCACAGGCGTAGGTGTAGTTGGGGTCGTTGTCCTCGCGGAATTGGCGGATGGTGTTGTCGAGGCAGCTCTGCAAGTGGGATTGGAGGAGTTGGGGGCCGGCGGGGTCGTCGCGAAGGACATTGTCGTTGTGGCGCAACAGGTATCGGCCATCGGGTAAGCCCATGGTGTGGAGATCGCGGGCCGTGGTGGGACGGCGATCGGTGGCGGGCTCGGGCACACGGCGCCGCCAGCATCATCCAAACACCCGCGACAACTAAAGCAGAATCAATCCGCCCAGCAGTGAGAAAAGTAGCTTTGTGATCTTTACTTAGCGGTGTGTCTTGCTATCTCGGAGAACCCGCAGCACGGTCGGTCAGCGTCGGCGTACGGACCAAAGGGGATGAATTACCCGAAAGCTCCGATATCGGACTCGAGCGTCCAGCGTGGTGGGCCGCGACGTTGCGGGTTGCCGGCGAGGTTGCCTCGGTAGTGTCGGTAGTGCTGCTGGCCGTCGGCACGGCTGTTGCCGAGGCGCCTACGTCGGGCCCGGACCTCGGCCCGCCGGGCGGATATCACGCTCCCGCCGAGAGCGGCACCGGTTTTCCTGCCCAGCCGGTCATTACCAGGATCGAGCCGATCACCGACCGTTGGCTGAGGGTGTCCGTGCAATCGCCGTCGATGAACCGGGTCGTACAGGTGCAGATGCTGCTCCCGGCCGACCGCAGCCGGCCGCGACCCACCCTGTACATGCTCGACGGGCGCGGCGCTCCCGAGAACGCCAGCAGTTGGACCGAGTACGGGCACGCTGTGGAGTTCTTCGCCGACAAGAACGTCAACGTCGTGCTGACCACCGGAGGGCCCGCCAACCTCTACACCGACTGGCAACGCCGAGACCCCGTCCTGGGCACCAACAAATGGGAAACCTTTCTCACCCGCGAACTGCCCCCACTGATCGACGCCCAATTCGAGGGCAACGGGCACAAGGCAATCCAAGGCGTGTCGATGGGCGGCGAGGCCGCGATGATGCTGACGATGCGCAACCCGGGCGCCTACCGGGCGGTGGCGGCCCACAGCGGCTGCTACAGCGTCGCCCCAGGGGCCGGTCAAGCCCAGGCCCGCGCGATCGTGAAAACCTACGGCGGCGACCCGGACAACATGTTCGGGACCGTCGACGATCCCGACTGGCTCGCCCACGATGTCATGACACACGCGGAAGCTCTGCGCGGCACCGCAATCTACCTGTCCAGCGGCAGCGGGATTCCGGGTGAACACGATATCTCCGGCGAGGTGGACGACCTCACCGACGCCATCACCGTTGGTGGCCCCCTGGAAGCAGGCGCGTACGCATGCCTCGCCAAGCTCTCCGATCGGCTGGCACAACTGCGGATTCCCGCGACGGTGAACCTGCGGCCCACCGGCACGCATTCGTGGCCGTATTGGGCCGACGAATTGGTCCGGTCCTGGCCGCTTATCGCCCACGCGCTCGATATCGACACGTCGTTCTCGGCTGCGGACCACAAGTAGGGCCGGTACACGCCTCATGTGGTCGGGCTCGTAATAGCCGAAGCATTCCTATGTCGCGGACTGGATGACCGCCGGAGTGGCAGCGGCGGGTCGACGTACGCATCTTCGAAGCGTCTCTCGCCACTGCTCAGTGGTCGATCTGGATACGTTGGGCTGAAAACCTAACGGCCTCAGTCCATTACGTGTGGGACTGAGGCCGTTGACTGTGGTCGGGTAGGGGAGTTGTTACGCGGTGGGCCGGGTGAACTCACCATTTTGCATGCCTGCGGTGAAGGCGTTCCACTCGCCAGGGGTGAATATCAGTGCTGGGCCGGTTGGGTTTTTCGAGTCTCGGACGCCGACTCTGTCTCTGTCGAGCCATGCCACCTCGACGCATTGGGCGCTGCCTTCGCTGTAGCTGCTCTTGAACCAGTTCACCCCGGATAGTTCAGCGTTGATCACTCTTGTGCCCCTTTACTACCTGGGTGAAGGCATCCCACTCGCCGGGAGTGAATACCAGTGCTGGGCCTGTCGGATTCTTCGAGTCTCGGACGCCGACTCTGTCTCCGTCGAGCCAGGCCACCTCGACGCATTGGGCGGCGCTTTCGCTGTAGCTGCTCTTGAACCACGTCACCTTGGATAGGTCAACGTTCACCACGCTCGTGCTCCTTCGCCACCTGCCGCAGCAGGCTTCTGCTTTCTACCTCGCCCAGACAGGTGTCCTCGATGGCTGTAGCAAGGTCGACATAGTGCCGAACTTCGTCGGGCTTTTCGAGGTACACGTCCTGAGCAGCTCCGCCTTCAATGAATACCACGGTGGGTTCGACGGGGTCCCCTGTGGCGGTTCGGTCGAAGTCGAGGATGATGAACGAGCCACGAGGTATTCCCCACGTCAGCCCTGCGCTGTACGGCTGAATTCGCAAGGTGATGTTGGGCCGCTTCGACATCTCGGCGAGGTGCCTCAGCTGAGCGGCCATGATTCTCGGGCTGCCGATCACCCGGTAGAGCACCGAAACGTGTAGCAGAACGTTCATGTGGACAGGATTCGTTCTACGAGTGACTAGCGCTTGCCGTTTCGTTCGATGTTCGACGCGCCGGTCGACGTCCTCGGGGCTGGTGAATCCGGGCAACGCGGCGATGATCGCCCGTGCGTAGTCACTGGTCTGGAGCAGGCCGGGAATCGATTGCTCGTGGTAGGTGGTCAGCCGACGGGCAGCCGCTTCGAGTCCGACGTACATGTTGAATGCATTGCCATAGAGGCCGCCGTATACGTGGTACCAATTCTTGGACCGGGCCTGGGTCGCGAGATCGACTGCGGCGCGGGTGTCTTCGCGTCCAACGTCGTACACCTCGCATAGCGCCTGCACATCCTGCCTCTGGACCTTCTGAATCTGTCCGGTCTCGATGCGCTGCAGCACGGCTCGCGATAGGTCGACCAATTTGGCGGCTTCGGCGATGGTGAATCCGGTTGCTTCTCGACGGTCGCGAAGGAAGCGTCCGAGCTGGCGGCGCGGCAGGGTCGACGATGGGCCATCCTCTTCGGTGCTGGTCACGGGGGTCTCCTGGAATCGAGTCATGTCGGATCGGAAACTGAGCCTGTTTTCATCACGGAACCGAGTTCTGTTCTGGCGCTTTGGAGCAATCGCAATCGAGTTCTCGCTTCTGCTGGTCGCGAGCAGTTGCTGATGCTGTGCTGTGGACGGCGTTCGAGATGAGAACTGATGCGAGACCTGCTCGGCCGCCACCCACCGTAATCCATCGATCGACGGGGCGGAGCGATGACGAACAATCAAGTGGCAGAACGAGATACCGGGCGATTCGACACGCCGAAGGCGGTGGGATTCGTGCGCGGCGACGTGTCCGGACTCGCTGCACCCAGGCACGCGAGCGCGGTGATGCAGCACGCCGGGCTACTGGGCTATCAATACGTGTATACGATACGGCCGCCGCAGGACACCCCCGATCCGATCGGATATGCCCTCGGCATCGCGTCCGGGCTCGGTGTGGCCGCGATCGTGGTCTACGACCTGGCACAGGTCGATGATCAACCGGCGCGGGTCTGTGACGACTTCGATCTCGAAACCGTTTGTCCCGCAACGACATGGGCCCGGGTCGCGCACCCGGCAATCGAGACCGGGGCGGCGTGATGGGGGAGGACACGATCCTGGCGCCGCCGAGTGTTTGCGGGTATGCCGATATCGAGTTGGCGCACGAGCAGATGCGCCAGCATCGCGCCTGTCGGATCGGGCGGTGCGTGTGGAAGGCGGCGGCGTACTACACGCTGGTCGATGCGGGTCGCCTTGCGCCGCAGTCGTTGACACCGCGTGAGCGCGCTGCCGCGAGGGGACTCGAATTCCCGCCGCTCGACAGCCAGGTGCGCGCGGACGGCGGGCCGACGTTGCGAACCCTGCGTGACGTGCTGGACAAACTCACCGAACTAAGGCTGCCGGGCGCGGACGGCGGTGGCCACGGGTAGTCGGTCCGGGATGAGCGAGCATCGCACCGAGGTGGACGGTTGGCAGGCGATCTGGCGGATCGACAATTGCTGCATTCGAATGATGTTGGTGCGCAATCTATCCGAATCGGAAACGCTGATCTCGATGCCGAGCGTCGTCGCCGCGCCGGATCTGGTGCAGGTCCGCGAGCGGTTCCCGGAACTGGCGCGGTTGTGGGACGCGGTACGGCACGAATATTGGGTTGAATCCCTTGGCCCCGGGAGCAACGGCGCACGATCTGACTGACCGGCATCGATCACGTGAATGGCCCGCACGGGCATAGGTCGGAAGTAGTGCCGCGTCCAGATTGCTTGCTGCGCTATCCGCCTCCGGCAGCTCGCCGAGCGTAGTGACATGGCGGTCGAATTCGGCGTGGGCGACCACCATTCGACTACGTTCGACGGAACCCACCGCTCGAGCAACGATACGGGCAGGAGCTTTCTGGATACGGAACCAGCTGCCGGCCCGGCTGTTCGGGGCCCTTGCGATCGCCAAGTGAATTCACCGGTGAGGTTGCGGTTGAATGCCGAAGATCTTATGCCGCACCGTATCCGGTGAATTCCTGCGCGGTCACGGTGACCATGCGGCCACCCATTGCCTTCACCGCCGTGCGAAAGTTGGGTCTACCACTGGGCGGTAACGGCATCGACCAAGCGCTCGAACCGTCTCCGGGGTCGATCGCATGGACGGTGGTGCCGTCGGTCAGGATGAGGTGACTCGCGTCGGTTATGCCGTCGTAGCGTGCGGTGTTCGCGAACGGCGTCGGCTGCTGCCAGATCTGGTGTCCGTCCGTGAGATCGAGGCCCGCTAGCTGTGATCCATCGAGCGATCGGACGATCACAGTGTTGGCCACTACTCCTTCTACGGCGGGCATACGTCCGGTGTGCTCGTCGATGCCGATCTGCGCATTGGTCCAGAGGACTCGGCCTGTCGTTCGCTCGTAGGCACTTTCGCCGGTGAGGATCGGCGGCGGCGTCGCGGTAGCGGTCGGGTACCACTCGAGGAGGAAGCTCGCGTTGCTGACCTCGGTGATCGGGTGGCCATTGCGATCGAGAAGCGTGACCCGTCCCGGGCCCCGGTCGCGGCCGATCACCTGCGAAGCGACAATGCCGCCGTCGAACGTATGGCCAACGGGGCCGGTGAACAGCAAATCGCCGGTGCGCAGATCGTAGACGCGAACGCCATGGTCGTGCCCGTCCATGAAGTAGTCCTGCGCGATCCTGGGCCTGACCGGATCGCCGGGAACGGGCGTCGGATACGTCCGCCGCCAAGTGGCGTCGATAGCGGAAACGGTCCCTCGTGTGACGACGGCGGTCATCCAGTCCGCGGTTCGGCCGGTTACCGAAACCACGCCATGGCGCACCGCCACGTCCATGACCTCGAAGTCCGTCGCATGGTCTCCGAGTACCGCGCCCGTGGCAGCCTCGATGATCAACACCCGATTCGTGCCGTGGCAGGCGATCTTTCCGTCGGATACCTGCTCACGGCAGCCGAGGAGTTCGCCGACATCGGTCGTCCATCGCAGTTGGCCGGTGTCCGGATCGATGCCGTGCATCCGCACTCGACCGACGGTTGATCCAGCATTTTCACCCGGCGCAGGCGCGCCGGGCACCGCGGTTGCGGCGACGATCATCGTCCCGGTGTCCATCGGTGAGCCATAGCCGTAGTAGCGACTCAGGGTCTGCGGCGCGGCCAGCAAAACCGCACCGGCCTCATCGGACAAGTCGGCCGCGCGCAATGTCCACTGCGGCACCGGAGTGGAGTCGAGCCGGGGCGAAATCCGGAACCGGCCGCCACTCGCGGATATCTCCTGCGGCTGCACAGGCGATCGGTTCACCCACACGACCGCGGTGATGCCCGCCACCACAGCCACGACCAGCACCGTGATCCAGATCCTCCACTGATCGGTGAGCCACCTTGCAGCTCTGTTCACTCGGAGGTCTCCTTCATGTACCTATCGGGACCAGGCGCTGGTCGGTCCGATATGCAAGGTATCGGCTTGTCAAGGCTGAGAACTCGGACCGGACCGAGGCCGATGTGCCGGTCCGATATGCGGCGTGGATCCGGGAAGACGCGTTGGGGCAGTGTCAGTGTGTCCGCGGCTGCGGCGTCCACTGCTGTCCGTCGAACCAGCGCACTGCGCCGGGATTCGCCGGATCCGGATACCACCCAAGTGTCATCGATTGCGCGGGATGGCTCGGTCTGCGAGATCCGGACTGCACGATGAGCAGGACGAGCCCGACGCCCACTCCGACGACCACCAGTGCCACCATCAAGAGCAGCAGCAGTTCCATCCGGCAAGTATCGCGGGGCCGCCGGTCCGCGCCGTGGCTGGAACCGCTTTCGCACCGGTCAGTAGGCTGTTACCCATGACGGCTGGAACCACGACCGAGCAGGATATCCGCGAGACGGTGCACGATGCCGCGCGCAAGGCTCGGGTCGCTTCGCGGGTGCTCGCGCAGCTGACCACGGCGCAGAAGAACGAGGCGCTGCGTGCGGCCGCGGATGCGTTGCTCGCGGCGGCTGATACCGTGCTCGCCGCCAACGCCGAGGACATCGCGACCGCGCAGGCGGCGGGGACCGAGGAGTCCCTGCTGGACCGGCTGCGGCTGACGAAGGCGCGCATCGACGGCATCGCCTCCGGCCTGCGCCAAGTGGCCGGGCTGCCCGATCCGGTCGGTGTGGTCGTGCGTGGATCGACGCTGCCGAACGGGCTGGAGATCCGTCAGGTCCGGGTGCCGCTCGGCGTGGTGGGCATGGTCTACGAGGCCCGCCCGAATGTCACCGTCGACGCATTCGGACTCGCGCTCAAATCCGGCAATGCGGCGCTGCTGCGCGGATCCTCCTCGGCCGCGCACTCCAATGCCGCCCTCGTCACTGTGCTGCGGGAAGCCCTTGTCGCACTGGACATTCCGGCGGATGCGGTGCAGCTGCTGCCCAGCCACGACCGCTCCAGCGTGACCCATCTGATCCAGGCCCGCGGCCTGGTCGACGTGGTCATCCCACGCGGCGGCGCGGGTCTGATCAATGCCGTGGTCCGCGATGCCCAGGTGCCCACCATCGAGACCGGCACCGGCAACTGCCACGTCTACGTGCACGAAGCCGCCGATCTGGAGATGGCCGAGCAGATCCTGATCAATGCCAAGACCCGCCGTCCCAGCGTGTGCAATGCCGCCGAGACGGTGCTCATCGATGACGCGATCGCCACCACCGCGGTGCCCCGGCTGATCGAGGCGCTGGAACGTCATGGCGTCACCGTGCACGGCGACCTTCCCGGACTGGTGCCCGCCAACGATCAGGACTGGGGCGAGGAGTACCTCACCCTCGATATCGCGCTCAAGGTCGTCAAGGATCTCGATGAGGCGGTCGAGCACATCAACACCTGGGGTACCGGCCACACCGAGGCCATCGTCACCGCTGAGCTGGCCGCGGCCCGCGAATTCACCAACCGCGTCGATGCCGCCGCCGTCATGGTGAACGCCTCCACCGCCTTCACCGACGGTGAGCAGTTCGGCTTCGGCGCGGAGATCGGCATCTCCACCCAGAAGCTGCACGCCCGCGGCCCGATGGCGCTGCCGGAGCTGACCTCGACCAAGTGGATCGTCTGGGGCGACGGCCAGATCCGGCCGGTCTAGATTTCGTTCGGTGTAAGAACCGCCGAGCGCTTGCTTCGGGTACTCCCGTAGCTTTAGGGGTGGGATTGAATGGAAGGACGCTACGTGGGTACCGAAAGCGCAGTGCAGGAGCCGATCTTCACCTCGGTCGACGATGTGATCGAACGGCTGGCCACGACCGGGTACCTGGCCGATAAGGCGACGGCGACCTCGGTATTCCTGGCCGATCGGCTCGGTAAGCCGCTGCTGATCGAGGGCCCGGCCGGTGTCGGCAAGACCGAACTGGCCAGGGCGGTCGCGCAGACCGCGGATGCGGAGTTGGTGCGGCTGCAGTGCTACGAGGGTGTCGACGAGGCCCGCGCGCTGTACGAGTGGAATCACGCCAAGCAGATTCTGCGGATCCAGGCGTCCAGCGAGAACGATTGGGAAGAGACCAAGGCCGACGTCTTCACCGAGGAATTCCTGCTCTCGCGCCCGCTGCTGACCGCGATCCGCCGCGCCGATCCGACCGTGCTGCTCATCGACGAAACCGATAAGGCCGATGTCGAGATCGAGGGTCTGCTGCTCGAGGTGCTCAGCGATTTCGCGGTCACCGTCCCGGAACTCGGCACCATTACCGCCAGCCGCAAGCCGTTCGTGGTGCTGACCTCCAACGCGACG
The DNA here is from genome assembly GCF_044465765.1 of Nocardia sp. NPDC049526. Classification (NCBI taxonomy): domain Bacteria; kingdom Bacillati; phylum Actinomycetota; class Actinomycetes; order Mycobacteriales; family Nocardiaceae; genus Nocardia; species Nocardia sp. NPDC049526. The sequence continues at coordinate 542,994 of NZ_JBITMA010000003.1, forward strand.
CGCGAACTCTCCGAAGCGCTCAAGCGCCGCTGCCTCTACCTGCACTTGGACTTCCCGGACGAGGAACTCGAGCGCCGCATCTTGGCCAGCCGGGTTCCGGAGTTGTCCGCCTCGGTCGCTGCGCAGTTGGTTCGGATCGTGCACGTGCTGCGCGGGATGCAGCTGAAGAAGCTGCCGAGCGTCGCGGAGTCGATCGACTGGGGACGCACCCTGCTCGCGCTGGGGCTGCAGGATCTCGACGAAACCACCGTGCGCGCCACCCTCGGTGTCGTGCTCAAGCATCAGGCCGACCACCAGCGCGCGCTGGCCGAGCTGAAGCTGGCCTGAGTCATGGCGGCCGGATCGCAGCCCATACTCGAAGCGCCGCACGGGATTTCGGGACATCTCGTCGGTTTCGTCGAGGCACTGCGGGCGCGCGGCATCCCGGTCGGTCCCTCGGAGACGGTGGACGCGGGCCGTGTGGTGTCGGTGCTGGATCTGATGGACCGCGATGTCGTGCGCGAGGGTCTGGCCTGCTCGCTACTGCGCCGCACCACCCATCGCAGTACTTTCGACGGCCTGTTCGACCTGTGGTTCCCGGCGGCCCTCGGCGCGCGTAGCAGCACTCCGGATGATCTCGAGGTTCCGCGCACGCCGTCGGGTGAGATCGATATTCCCGCGCTGCGCGGACTGCTCGCGGCCCTGCTGACCAGGGAGGATTCGACGCAGCAGCAGGAAATGATCGCCGCGCAGCTGGTCGAACAGCTGGGGCAGTACGAATCCTCGCGCGGGCCCTCGTTCTCGGCGTACCGGACGCTGCGCGAGGTACAGCCGGAAACACTGCTGGCCAGGATTCTGCAGGGCTTGGCCGCCGGACCGGATACCAGCGAATTCGATACCGAGATCGCCCGCCGCATCGGCCGGCAGCGCATCGCCGGATTCCGCGCCATCGTGGAGGCGGAAACGCACCGGCGGGTGGCCGAGAGCATCGGCAGGGAGCGCGTCGCGAGCTATGCCGTCGCCCGGCAGGTCGAGGACGTCGATTTCCTCCGTGCTTCGGAAACCGAGCTGGCGGAGATGCGGCGCGGTACCCAGCGACTGGCCCGGATTCTGGCGTCCCGACTTGCCGTGCGCCGCAGGCACGCTCGTCGCGGGGAGATCGATTTACGCAAGACGCTGCGCAAATCCATGTCGACCGGCGGCGTACCCATCGATCTGGTGAATCGCAAACCGCGACCGGGGCGCCCCGAACTGGTGCTGCTCTGTGATGTGTCCGGCTCGGTGGCCGGATTCAGCAACTTCACTCTCTTGCTGGTCAATTCGCTGCGCGAACAGTTCTCCCGGGTGCGGATATTCGCCTTCGTGGACCGGACCGATGAGGTGACCCGGTTCTTCGATCCGAACACCCAGCTGGACCAGTCCATGGCCCGCATCTTCACCGAGGGCAAGGTGGTCGGCCTGGACGGGCACTCCGACTACGGCCATGCGCTGTCGACCTTCGTCGAGCAGTGGCCCGATGCGGTGACCTCGCGCAGCTCGCTGCTGATTCTCGGTGATGCCCGCACCAATTACCGTGATCCGGATCTGAATACGCTGCGCGAGCTGGTGCGCACCGCCAAGCACGCGCATTGGCTGAATCCGGAGAAGGAAAGCAACTGGGGCACCGGCGATTCCGCCGCCGACAGGTATCGCGAAGTGATCGAGATGCACGAGTGCCGCTCGGCCAAACAATTGACCGCGGTGGTGTCCCGGCTGCTACCGGTGTGATGCGATTGTGACCGAACTCATTATCGGTCTCCGTTAACACCATCAGCATTCGTTAAGGGAACTATTGGCGCTGCGCACCAGGATTCGATCCATGGTGAACAACGCGCCGGGTGGGGCCGGCCGCAGCGGTGGTGGGGATTATTCGTTCCAGGTCGATCTGCGCGGAATCGTCGATCTGCTCTCGCATCACTTGTATTCGAGTCCCCGGGTCTACATCCGTGAGCTACTGCAGAACGCGGTCGATGCCGTCACCGCGCGCAGGCAGCGCGATGCGTTGGCGCCCACCGCGATTCGGCTTGTCGTCGACGAATCGGGGCTGCGGATAACCGATCACGGCATCGGTCTCACCGAGGCGGATGTGCACCGCTTCCTCGCCACCATCGGACATTCGTCCAAGCGCGACGATATCGAGGGTGCGCGCCGAGAGTTCCTCGGGCAGTTCGGCATCGGGCTGCTGGCATGCTTCACCGTGGCGGAGACGATCCGCGTGGTCACCCGCTCGGCCATCGACCCGGCCGCACCACCCGTCGAATGGCTGGCCGCCGCCGACGGCACCTACTCGCTGCGTCTGCTAGATCCGGCAGCGCAGCATGAGCCGGGCACCACGGTGCATCTCACGCCGCGAGCCGGTGCGCAGGCGTGGTTCACGCCGGGGCGGGTGCTGGATTTGGTCCGCGATTACGGTTCGCTGCTGCCCTATGAGGTGACGGTCGAGGCGAATGGTGCCGGATTGCGCGCGACCGATGGTCCGCCGGTATGGCGGCGCACCTACGCATCCCCGGCCCAGCGGCGTGCGGCGCTGTTCGAGTACGGCGAGCGCGTGCTCGGCTTCACCCCGCTGGATGTGATCGATCTCGATGCCGAGTTGGCGGGGGTCAGCGGGGTCGCGTTCGTGCTGTCACAGCCGGGCAATCCCGCCGAAAGCAGTGCGCATCGGGTGTATCTCAAGGGCATGCTGCTCGGTGACGCGGTGCGCGGACTGCTGCCGGACTGGGCCTTCTTCGTGCGCTGTGTCATCGATACCGACAGCCTGCGCCCGACCGCCTCGCGTGAGGGCCTCTACGAAGACGAACGCCTCGCCATCGTCCGCGACAGCCTCGGCGACCGAATCCGCGACTGGCTCACCGAAATCGCCGCCGAACAGCCCGAGCGGCTTGCCGCATTCCTGTCCGTGCACGCACTCGGTGTCAAGGCGATGGCACGGCATTCGCCGGACATGCTGCGGATCATGGTGCCGCACTTGCTGTTCGAGACGACCGACGGCCGGGTTGCGCTGACCGAATTCGCGCGCAACCATCCGACCGTGCGGGTGACCGCGACGGTCGAGGAATTTCGCCAGGTGGCCGCCACCGCGGCCGCGCAAGGCATCGGCGTCGTCAACGGCGGCTATACCTACGATGCGGAACTCGTCGCGTTGCTGCCGACGATCCTGCCCGGTATCACAGTGACCGAGCTGGACGCGGCCGCGGTTACGGCCGCCCTCGACCTGGTGGATCCCGCCGAGGAACTGCTGTTGGCGCCGGTGCTCGCCGCGGCGCGCACCGCACTGGATCCGCTTTCCTGCGATGTGATTCTGCGTGCGTTCCATCCGGTTTCGGTTCCTGCACTGCATCTGGACAGTCGGGGTGCGCGTAATGAGCGAGCACGGGTCGAGACCACCGTCGGCGCGGATGAACTCTGGACCGAAATCCTCGGCGCGCTGGAGGCGAGCGCACCCCGCGCGCAGCTGGTGTTGAACCACAACAGCCCGGTGGTCCGCCGCGCGAGCCGGATCGACGACCCGGCGTTCCTGCGGACCGCGGTCGAATCGCTCTACGGCCAAGCGCTATTGATGACGCACCGGCCGTTGCGACCGGCCGATACCGCACTGCTCAATCGCGCTTTCGGCGAATTCCTCAGCTGGGCGACCCGGCGTGCGGCGGGCGAGACCGCGGAGGAGGCCTGAGATGGATACCTCCGAAATCCGATCCGCGCTGACGCAGAGCCGATCGCTGCCGCACGGTCGCGGCCGCGCCGAGCGACTGGAAATGCTTGCCGCCGAGGCGAAGTCGGGTCCGGACCGGGCGCTGGAGGGGAGTGTCCTGTTGGAGCTGGCCCAAGCGTATGCGTATGCGGGCGAACGCGATCTGGCACCGGTCGCCTACGGCAGGCTGTTGCGGATCTACGACGATTTCCCGGCCGAACTCGGCCCGATGACGCATTCGGTGCACTGGTATCTCAAATGGCTGACCTGGGGCCTGATCGAGAATCCCGCGGTGCCGCTGCAGACCACCTACCGTTGGCTCGACGAGCTCGAAAGTCGTTACCGGCAGCGGGGATACAGTGCGCGTCCGGTGCTCGCATTGCGCTCCGACCTGGCGCGGGAACTGGGTCAGGACGACTTGGCCGCCGAACTGCTGGACGCCGCGCGTGCGGCACCGCGCGACAGCATGTCCGATTGCGACGCCTGTGAACGCAACCAGTGGGGAGCGAACTACGCGCAGGCCGGTGCCGACGAGTCCGCCCTGGAGAGCTGGCGTCCGGTCATCGACGGTGCGCGCAGCTGTGCAGAGGAGCCGCATCGGGTGCTCGGGCAGGCCTTGCTGCCGATGCTGCGCACCGGGCGCACCGCCGAGGCACGCAGTGCGCATTTGACGGGTTATCCACTGGTGCGCCACCTTCCGGATCTGCGGCGCTCGGTTGGCGAGCACATCGAGTTCTGCGCACTGACCGGGAACGAGGCGCGTGGTCTGGAGATGCTGGCCGAGCATGCGGCGTGGGTGACCGATCCCGGCGCGGATGCCGCCATCCGGCTGGCCTTCATATCGGGAGTGTGCGTGCTGTTGCGGCGGCTGACCGAGCTGGATCTCGGTGCACTCGAAGTCGGTGCGGGCACAGTGGATTCGGTACGCGCCGAGCTGAGCATCGAAATCGCCGAGCTCACCGCACGCTACGACGCGCGCAACGGCAATACGGTGGTCAGTGAGCGGGTCGCGGCCCGGCTCGCGCAACAACCGCTGGTCGACCATCTTCCACTCGGTGTGCGAAACACCTTGCCGCGCAAGGTTGCCGCCGTGGTGCCTGCGGGGACTGCCACCGCTGAGGAACAAGCCGAGGATGCACTGCAGCTGGCCGAACTTGCCGCGGTACGCCTCGTCGACTATCCGAAGGATGCCGAGCAGTATCTGCGCCGAGCACTTTCGATCGGCGCGACCGCGCTGCCAGCCGAACATCTTGCCCGCCTGAGTTCCCAACTGGTCATGGTGCTCTCCGGACAGCCGGGCCGCGAATACGAACTGGCCGACGTTGCACTCACCGCCGCTGCACGCTGGGAACCGATCTCGACCGCGGATGCCATACACCTCACCTTCGTCGCCGCGCGCGCCTGCCACCGGGCCGGACGGCACGGCGAGGCGGCCGCCCTGTTCGAACAGTCCCTCGCGGCCGGTGAGCAGCCGTACCCACCCGCCGAAATGGCGATCGTGCGCCGCCAATACGGCGAATCCCTGCGCAAGCTCAACCGATTCCGTGATGCGGCACAGCAATTCGTCGAGGCGGCCCGTCTGGTCCACAACGATCCCGACCGCGTCGAACTCGAAGCCGAGCTCGCCTGGTCGGCCGCCTCGGTCCTGGACTACTGCGGCGAAGACGAACAAGCTGTCGTCGCCTTCCGCCGCGCTGCCCACCTCTGGGGCACCCTCGACCGCATCGGCCCGCGAGCCAAATGCCTGCGCTCCGCCGCCTGGCTACAGCTCTACGGCGCCGGTATGGAATCCGACCGCCCCTGGCTCACCACTATGCGCGACCTACTCGCCGAACTGGAAAACATCGCCGAAACCTCCCCAACGCCCGAGGTGACCACCGAACTCCTCAACACCCGCACCCAACTCGCCGACATGCAGCGCGACGACGACCACTGATCACCCAGCGACAAGCCCGCCGAGCAGTGCCTCGACCTGGTCGAAAGCAATGGCACCGGCAAGCGGATTCGAGTAGCTGCGAGTCGAGACGATCAACCCGTCACGCACCCGGGAGACGTTGATGACCAGCAGGTCGAACCGCTTGCCGGTGGCCAATACCGTTCCGTTGATCCGATACTCGGCGATGACGACCTCGGGGTCGGCCGTCTCGTGAATGCGGACGTCGTCGACGGAATCGAAGCGCTGAATCCGCGCACCCTCCACCAGATGAGCCCGGAACGCCTCGCGCCCGACCTCGGGATGCTGCGCACCCGGCGGCAGAAACGGCAATTCGAACACCGCGTCGACGGAATACACATCGGCCATCGCCGGCGTCGGGCCGCCAGCGGTCAGCGACAGCAGGCGTTCGATGGTCTGACGAGGGGTGACGGACATGGTGCATACTCCTGTTCGACAGTTAACCGGGGTGATCCCCCCGGTTAGTATACGGGGCGAACGCCCCGGTTATCCGCGATTGCTGCTTCGGTGATTTGCGGACGATAAGAAAACCGTTAGGTGGCATCGGCATTGTTAGGGAGGACACCGAGATCGACTCGGTGCGTTGTCGATTCGGAGCTCCGGATGAAGAAGACCGCTGCTGTTATCGGTGCGCTGGCCAGCGCCGCAGTACTCACGGCCTGTGGGCCGGACGAATCGCCGACGACCGTGGACGGATCGTCGGTGACCGCGACACCGGCCGCATCGACGACCGCGACACCGGCCGCATCGACGACCACGACACCGGCCGCGTCGACGACCGTCGCCGGATCGCCTCGAGCCGAAACCTTCACCGCGACAACAGTTCGTCTCGAAGGCACTGGGTACAAGATCGACGTGCCTCAGGTGAGCGGTGGAAAGGCCGATGCCAGAACCGAATTCAACGAGGCGATGCGGGGCGGGGCGCAGGAGTGGATCGACCGCATCACCCGTCCGGGCGATTCGGTCACCGGCGGGGACAGTCAGGTCGTCCGCATCGGTTCGCGGGTGCTCAGTGGGCATCTGGTCGTCATCATGTACTCCGAAGGCGCCGCGCACCCGAACAGCTTCGACGCCGCGCATGTCACCAATATCGATACCGGCAAGGCCATCACCCTGTCCGACCTGTTCACCGATCTGCAGCAGGGCCTGAACACGCTCTCGACTCAGGCCGAGGCCCAGGTGCAGCAGAATCCGCGAGCGACCGGCTACAGCAAGAGCACACTCACCCCGGTCGCCGAGCACTTCCAGACCTGGGTTGCCACGCCGGAGGGCATGCGGATCTATCTCGGTGAAATCGCCTCGCATGCCGCGGGCAACATCGATGTCACCGTGCCGTGGTCCGCGTTGGACGGCGTGCTGAAGCCGGGGATGCGCGGGGTCGTCAGCAGCTGACGAACCCTCGACAGCTCGCGGTGGTACGTTCTCGGGCACGAACGCGAGCTATTCGGGGAGGCGAAATGAGGAAGACCGCTGCCGCTGTCCTGGTCGGCGTTCTGTTCGCCGTACTGACGGCGTGCGGGTCCGCCGAGCGGGCCGATTCGCCCGCGGCGCCGGCCTTCACCGCGACCTCGATTCGGCTGGAGGGCCCCTGGTACTCCTTCGACCTGCCGCAGGTCGAAGGCGGAACCGAGGATGCGCGCACCGACTTCAACGACGGCTTGCGCGCCGAGCTGGATCCGTACCTCCGGGCCGCGGCGGAGAATCGGAAGGTGAAGGGGTACAAAAGCGAGGTCGCGCATATCGGCCGCCATGTGCTCAGTGGTGTGCTCGGCATCGAGGTCGACGACGGCTATGTGCATCCGACGACCTTCAAGCGCACCCACGTGACGGATATCGACACCGGCAAGGCGCTCACCCTGCCGGATCTGTTCACCGATCTGCCGAAGGCCCTCGATCGGCTGTCGGCGCAGGCCGAGGTGCAGATCCCCAAGACCCGCGTCGGCACGAATCCCTACGACAAGCAGCGCATCGCACCGGCCGTGGAGAACTTCAAGGACTGGCTGGCCATGCCCGACGGTCTGCGCGTCTACCTCGGGGAGATCGCCTCGCACGCGCTGGGCTATATCGACATCACGATCCCGTGGTCCGAACTCGACGGAGTGCTGAAGCCGGGTCTGCGGGCGGTCGTCAGCAGTTGACCGTCCGGCCCCGGCTCGGACCGAACCGACCGGTTAAGCTCGGCTCTCATGCAGGAGAACGGTCGGCGTCGACGCAAGCTGGGGGTGATGGGTGGCACCTTCGACCCCATCCACCACGGCCACCTCGTCGCCGCCAGCGAGGTCGCGAATCGGTTCGAACTGGACGAAGTGATCTTCGTCCCAACCGGACAGCCGTGGCAGAAGGCCGATAAGCAGGTCAGCCCGGCCGAGGATCGTTACCTCATGACCGTGATCGCGACCGCCTCCAACCCCCGATTCTCGGTCAGCCGGGCCGATATCGACCGGGGCAAGGTCACCTACACCGTCGACACCCTGCGAGAGATGCGCACCAAGCATCCCGAGGCCGAGCTGTACTTCATCACCGGAGCTGACGCGCTCGCCAACATCTTGACGTGGCAGGATTGGGCGGAGTTGTTCGAACTGGCGAAATTCGTCGGGGTGAGCCGACCGGGGTATGAGCTGAACACCGATCATCTCGAGGAGCATCTGCGTGACCTGCCGGTCGATGCGGTGACCATGATCGAAATCCCGGCATTGGCGATCTCATCGAGTGAATGCCGTCGCCGCGCCGCCGAGAACCGGCCGGTGTGGTACCTCGTGCCCGACGGCGTCGTGCAGTACATATCGAAGCGGCATTTATATGTGCCCGTAGGAGTGGAAGGTAATTAATTTGAGCGCATCTGTCGAGTCGGTGGAGATGGCGCAGGTCGCCGCGCGCGCGGCGGACGAGAAGCTGGCCACCGACGTCGTGGTGCTCGACGTGTCCGAACAGTTGGTGATCACCGACTGCTTCGTGATCGCTTCCGCGCCGAACGAGCGTCAGGTCAATGCCATCGTCGACAATGTCGAGGAGAAGCTCCGCGAAGCCGGGCACAAGCCGGTCCGGCGCGAGGGGACCCGCGAGGGCCGGTGGGCACTGCTGGATTACGTCGACGTCGTCGTGCACATCCAGCACAATGACGAACGCAATTTCTATGCGCTGGAACGGCTCTGGAAGGATTGTCCGGTGGTTCCGGTGGACGGGATCGCGGCCGGGACCGAGGTGTTCAAGCACACCGAGTCCGAGGGTGTCGTGGTGCGTGGTGAAGCGGGGGAAGAACGCGAGTGAGTAAGTATGCCGGCGTCCGCACGCTGATCCTGCTGCGGCACGGGCAGACCGAGTGGAATGCTTCGGACCGGATGCAGGGGCAGATCGACACCGATCTCACCGAGCTCGGTCGTCGTCAGGCGAAAGAGGCCGCGCGCGAACTGGTTTCGCGCAATGCGATCGCCATCGTGTCCTCCGATCTGCGGCGCGCCTTCGATACCGCCTCGGCACTGGCCGACCACACCGATGTTCCGGTGGTCCAGGATCAGCGGCTGCGCGAAACCAACCTCGGCGACTGGGAGGGGTTGACCCATCTGGAGGTCGACGCCGACTATCCGGGCGCGCGGGTCGCGTGGCGCTTGGATGCGGCCTATACCCCGCCCGGCGGTGAGAGCAAGCTCGAGGTCGGCGCACGGTCCCTACCGGTTGTTCGAGAATTGTTCGCCGAGCGGCAGGATTGGCCAGGCCGGACTATCATCCTGGTGGCGCACGGCGGGCTGATCGCCGCCCTCACGGCCGCGCTGCTCGACCTGCCGCCGCGGAACTGGCCTGCCCTAGGGGGATTGGCCAATACCAGCTGGGTGCAGCTGAGCAGTCACGGTCCGAGCATCGATCAGCCCGGTTGGCGCCTGGATGTGTGGAATGCAGCGGCGAAGGTGGCCCCGGATGTCCTCTGAAGAACCGGTTCGGCAGGTACCGGATGAATTGTTCCGTCGGGTTTCGGCGAAGCCCGAACGGGCGATCCCGGACGCCCTATTCGGACCTCCCCCGGTGAAGACGGTCGAGCCGGAGGAATCGCCCGAGTCGCAGTCGGCCGAGTCCGACAGCGACGAGTCGGTCGCCGACTCCGGGGAAGGTAACGAAGAGCCCGCCGCGCACGCGGCCGAGATCGGAACCGGCACGGAGCCGGCGGAACCAGCGAGTGAACCACCGGAAGGTGTTGCGGCAGCTTCCGATACGGATATCGCGGCGTCGACCGATGAGTCGGTGATCGGCGCTGCTCCCACAGACGAGTCCATAGCTCGCGCAGCGGAATCCGCGCCCGGCATCAGGGCCGCGGTTTCGACGAGCGGTGACGAATCCACAGTGGATTCGGTCATCGACGATCCCTCGCTCGAATCGGTTATCGACGATAAGGTTTCGGCCGCCACGGCCGAATTGGCCTCGACCGATGAATCGGATCGCCCGGTGCTGCTGGTGATCGCGGACTCGCTGTCCTACTTCGGTCCGAAGGGCGGCCTGCCCGCGGACCATCCGAAGATCTGGCCGAATCTGGTCGGCGCCGAACTCGATTGGGACGTCGAGCTGATCGGGCGGATCGGCTGGACCTGCCGGGACGCGTACTGGGCGCTGATCGGCGACCCCCGGGTGTGGGCCGCGGTACCGCGCGCGGGTGCGGTCGTGTTCGCGGTCGGTGGCATGGACACCTTGCCCTCGCCGCTGCCGACCGCGCTGCGCGAGTTGATCCGCTATGTGCGCCCACCGGTGCTGCGTCGCGGCGTCCGCGCCACCTACAACTGGCTGCAGCCCAAGCTGTCGAAACTCGGTCGTCCCGTGGCATTGCCGCCGAAGGTGAGCGTGGACTACCTGGAGCAGTCGCGCGAGGCGCTGGCCCAGTTGCGTCCGGATCTGCCGGTCGTCGCGGTACTGCCGTCCGTGCACAACTGCGCCGCCTACGGGCATGTGCACAGCGGTCGGGAGCCCGCCGTCAAGGCACTGCGCGAATGGTCGGCCAAGACTTCTGTGCCACTGGTCGATCTCGGTGAAGCGGTGCGCGAGGACATCTTCTCCGGCGACGCGAATCCGGACGGCATTCACTGGGGCTGGGCCGGACATACCGCTGTGGCGAATTCGATGGTGAAGACCTTGCAGGAGGTTCGGTAGTCCGTGGCCGTTGTGGTCGTCACCGATTCGTCCGCCAGCCTCCCTGCCGAACTCGTCGCTGAGTTGGACATTGCCGTTGTCCCACTGCATGTGCTGGTCGGCGACCGCACCATCCGCGAAGGCGTCGACGCCGTCGATATCGACTACGGCTCGGATACCGTGACGACCTCGGCGGCCTCACCCGGTGAGTTGCGTGCCGTCTACGAGCAGGCGCTGGAGCGCAGCAATGGGGACGGCGTTGTCGCGGTACATCTTTCGCGCCAACTCTCCGGTACCTGGGAGGCGGGACGGCAGGCGGTCCGCGATATGGATGCCGCCGATCGGGTACGGCTGGTCGATTCGCTCGGGGCCGGCCTGGCCACCGGCCTGCCGGTGCTCGCCGCCGCACGCCGCGCGCACAGCGGCGCGCCATTGAATGTCGTCTATGACACCGCCGTTGCGGCAGCCGGCCGATCACGCACCTTCATCCTGGTGAACCGCACGGAGCAATTGCGTCGCGGCGGCCGATTGAGCAGCGCCGCAGCCTTTTTCGGTAGCGAACTGGTGAGCAAACCGCTGCTGCAGATCGTCGAGGGCCGCTTGGAACTGCGCGAAAAGGTGCGTACGCGCTCAAAGGCCTACGCCAAACTCGTTGCGGCAGCGGTGGATGCGGCCGGTAACGATGGTGCCGCCGTCGGCGTACAACACCTGGGTGCCGAGGATGCCGCGAATACCGTCGCCACCCAACTGCGCGAGTTGCTGCCCGGCATCGGCGAATTGATCGTCGCGGAATTCGGGCCGACTCTGGCCGTTCACCTCGGCGTCGGTGCGGTCGGTGTGTTGGTCGTCCCCGGCGGCTGCGCGTGATCGGCTACGGTCCAGCACTCGCGGGTGTGCCGCATCTTCGGTCGAATGGCGTGGTGGGCGTAATAATTTCTGCGTGATCGCAACCCCTTCGGTCGGCACCGGAGGTGACTAACGTCGCGGCATGACGAGTTCCGCAACTCCGATCAATCCGCCGCTGACCATCGAATCGGTCGAGGGCTTCGCCAAGGCTCTGAACTGATCGCCGATGCCACGATCCACAATGTGCGACGGTGCCGCCAGGCGGCACCGCCCGACCCGACCGCGTCAGCGGGATATCGCCAAGTGCCGCAGGGGCGCTCGGCGATATCGAGTGGGATGGCGGAGCTTCGATATCGAGGCGGTGTACGGCAGCTATGGTGACGATATGGGGAGCGAATGCCCGATCTGCGATAAGCATCGGGGGATCGGTGCGCTGGTCGGTCCGGTGATCTACGCGGACGACCTGGTATTGGTCACGCATCGGCCGCTCACCGAGGGCACGCCGGTGCCGGGCTACCTCTTCGTAGAGACCCGGCGGCACGCACCGACGTTGTCTGCCCTGACCGACGCCGAGGCCCGGGCGGTGGGCTGGGCCGCGCGCCGCGCCGCGCACGCGTTACACGTCGAGCTGGCACCGGAATTCGTGTTCTCCGCGATCACCGGACTGAGCGTCGCGCACTTCCATCAGCACGTATTCGCTCGTCCGCACGGCATCCCGGCGTCGGTGCCGTGGACGAACGCCGATGCGTGGCCGGACGCGCCGCACATCGATGCGTGCGCACTCGGTGAACTGTGTGACCGCTTGGCGATCCACTTCGGCACCGAGCATTGACGGTCAGAGCAGGGTGCTGTGCGCTGCGATGAGTTCGGTTATGCGGGAAAGCAATTCGCCGGCAGGCAGCGGCTCGAGGCGTTGTCCGTCCCGAAGCCGCACCGCGACAAGGTTGTTCGCTACCTCCTTCGGACCTATCACGACTTGGTAGGGGACCAGGCGAGCTTCGCGAATGCGCGCGCCGAGACTGCCCTGATCGGCGATCTCGGCGCGCAGTCCCAGCTCGAGGCAGCGTTCGATGAGCGATTCGGCGGGTGATACTTCGGCCGCCGAAACCGGTAGGACGACCAACTGGGTCGGGGCAAGCCAGGCCGGGAACGCCCCGCCGTGCACTTCGATCAGGTGCGCGACGGCCCGCTCGACGCTGCCGATAATGCTGCGGTGCACCATGACCGGGCGGTGCTTGGACCCGTCCGCGCCGATGTAGTGCAGGTCGAATTGCTCCGGTTGGTGGAAGTCGACCTGCACGGTGGAGAGGGTGAATTCGCGGCCCGCGCTGTCGGTGAACTGGATATCGATCTTGGGGCCGTAGAAGGCGGCCTCACCTTCGGCTGCTTCGTAGGGCAGGCCGGAGCGGTCGAGCACATCGGTGAGCATGGCGGTCGACCGCTGCCAGAGTTCCGGGGCGGCAACGTATTTCCCGCCCGGTCCGGGTAGCGAGAGTCGGTATCGGGTGGGCCGGATGCCCATGGCCGCGTGCGCCGATCGAATCAGTTCCAGCGCGCCCGCGACCTCGTCGGCGACCTGATCCACGGTGCAGAAGATGTGTGCGTCATTGAGCTGGATCGCGCGGACACGGGTGAGTCCGCCGAGGACGCCGGAGAGTTCGGATCGATACATCCCGCCCAGTTCGGCCATCCGCAAAGGTAATTCGCGGTAACTGTGCGAGCGGGAGCGGAACATCACCGCGTGATGCGGGCACAGGCTGGGGCGCAGCACCACCTGTTCGCCGCCCAACTGCATGGGCGGGAACATATCGTCGCGGTAATGCGACCAGTGCCCGGATATTTCGTAGAGCTCCCGCTTTCCGAGCGCCGGTGAGTACACGTGTCGGTACCCGGCTCGTCGCTCCGCGGTGCGGATGAATTCCTCGAGTGCGTGGCGCACGGTGGCGCCGTCGGGCAGCCAGTACGGCAGGCCGGATCCGATCAGCGGATCGGTATCGAACAGGCCGAGTTCGCGGCCGAGTTTGCGGTGGTCGTGCACGGGGACTCCTCGCGGACAGCGGGCGAGTGACCACAAGACGAAGCCCCGGGCACTCGCCCGGGGCTTTCGATCAGGACAGCAATCAGCGCGCCGGGACGGTCTCCGGCGTCGTCGTCACAGCAGCGCGCTTCATGTCGGCCACGGTAGCAGAGCAGTCGCGGCGTCGGCACATCACTTTTCCTGCGGTCGCGCGAGGAGATTCGCTGTCATACCTGCTCGGCGAGGAAGTTCTCCCAGGTGAGCTTGCCGACCGTCGCACCATCGAGGGTCAGATTCTCCTTCGCGCGATACGCGCGCCCGATCTTGCCCGGCACCGGAACCGGCAGGAACAGCCGTCGCTTGCCCTCGGCCTTCAGGTATCCACGGATCAGCTCGGCCATCGTGTACACCGTCGGCCCGACCAGATCGGGTACCCGCCCGGCCGGTGCGTCGCGCGTCAGCTCCACGAGCCGCGCGGCCACTTCCCGCGAATCGACCGGCTGCCACAGGATCGCGCCCGGTGCGGGAACGATCGGGCTCTTCGCCATGGCTTGTGCGGTCTTCAGGGCGAGGTCGTGGAACTGGGCCGCGCGCAGAATGGTATGCGGCACACCCGATTCGATAATGGCCTGCTCGGCAGCGAACTTGGCCCGGAAGTAACCGATCGGCAGCTTCCCGGCGCCTACCACGCCGATGTAGACGATGTGCTGCACGCCGGCGTTGGCGGCGGCGTCGACCAGGTGCCGGGTCGCGATGTCGTCGCCCTTGGGTCCGCCCGCGAGGTGCAGGATGATCTCCGCGCCGTCGACCGCGGCCTCGACGCCGGTGCCCGCCAGCAGATCTCCGGTCACGAACTCGATGCCGTCGGTCGATTCGTGGGCATTGCGGCTGAGCATTCGAATCTTGAAACCGGCTTCGACCAGCAGTGGTGTGACGTGGCGGCCGAGTGTGCCGGTGCCGCCGGTCAGCAGGATGGTCGTCATGATTCCTCCAAGGTTCGCAGGTGCTGGTCTTCACCGGTATGACGACGCAGGCGGGCCGGGTGTGACAAAGCGGGGAATTGTCGGCGTGCACCTCTAGGATTCCCGGGTGACCGGATACGACCACGATGCCTTCGAGCACCTCGACACCTCGACCCTGCCGCCGCGCCAGCAGCGGATCCTCGCCACGATCCGGGACTGGGTGCTGCGGTACGGGTACGCGCCGAATACCAGGGAGATCGGCGATGCTGTCGGCCTGCGGTCCTCGTCCTCGGTCTCGAAGCATCTGAAGTCCTTGGAGGACAGGGGTTTTCTGCGTCGCAGCGAGACCATGTCGCGGCCGATCGATGTGCGCATGTTCCTGCGGGCGTCGGTGGTTCCGGAGCAGGCCGAGGATTCGGTCGCGGTTCCGGTCGTCGGCGATATCGCGGCGGGTGCGCCCATCCTCGCCGAGGAGCATGCCGACGACATGATGACGTTGCCGCGTGAACTCGTAGGTCGCGGAACGGTTTTCGGGCTGCGCGTGCGCGGCGATTCCATGATCGACGCGGCGATCTGCGATGGCGATCTGGTGGTGATCCGCAAACAGCACGAGGCGCATTCCGGTGACATCGTCGCCGCGATGATCGATGGGGAGGCGACGGTCAAGGTGTATCGGCGTCGCAACGGGCATGTCTATCTGGAACCGCGCAATCCGGCCTACGAGGTGATCGATGGCGATGAGGCGGTGGTGCTCGGAAAGGTCGTGTCGGTGATGCGCCGCGTATGAGCTGAAAATTCCGTTGCCTGGGCTAATGACCAGCTGTAGCGTTCCTTCGGTTTGTCAACCGATCGATCGAAGGAGTCGATGCCGTCATGAAAGCCGTCACCGAACGCGACATCAGGTCGTCGTTCATCAACTGTTCCAAGACGACCGCCAAGAAGTTGCCGGTGCCCCGGGACCTGGACGCACAACCGTGGGATGACCTGGATTTCCTCGGCTGGAGCGATCCGTCGCTGCCCGGCCGCGGCTATCTCGTTGTACCGCAGGACGACCGTATCGTGGGCGTCGCGCTGCGGTACGAAACGGGCGGATCCGGCCGGACCCAGATGTGCGCGATCTGCCTGACCGCGCATACCGGTGGGGGCGTCTCGCTGATGACCGCGCACAAGGCAGGCGAATCCGGACGCCGGGGCAACTCGGTCGGTACCTATATGTGCACCGATCTGGCGTGTTCGCTCTACGCGCGCGGTAAGCGAACGCCCGCGCTCGGCAATCGGTACCGCGAAGATCTCATCACCGAGGAGACCAAGATCGAGCGGGTCCGGGACAACATGAACGCCTTCGTCACCAGGCTGTTCACCTAGATCCGTCTATTCGGTCCCAGCTATGAAATGGAGGTAGATGCCATGTGCCGACACTCAACAGAACTCGGGATGCCCAGGATTCCTCTCCGGTTGAGCAGGCCCGGATCCGGTCCGGACCCACTCATCCGGAGAGGAATCACTCTTTCGGGTCAGCCCTTGTAATCGGCGGGTGGGCCTTCCTGGGGACCGAGAGCCGGCTCGAATGCCGCCGAGTAGACCGCGAAGCGGGATTTCCAGGCATCTGGCGCCGGCGCAACTCCGGCTAGGCGGTCGAGGCACTCGTCCCAACCCGCGGCGTTGCGTGCTGCCGCGCCCGGTGGGAGTTCGTCGACCAGCACGAGGCGGGTACCGCCTTCGTGCTCGGTCAGCTCGAAGCGCAGGGTCTCTTCGCCCCAGGTGAAGGACAATAGGTTCGGTTCGTCCACGGCCAACACCTCGCCGCTGAGCGTCATGTCGATGACATCACTCGGGAAGCGGAAGGTTATCGCGGCGCCAACTTGCCAGACCCCGCCGTCCACGATGACGTCGCAGGGGAACCAGGATTTGAGCTGTTCTCGCTGGGTGATGGCCTGCCACACCACTTTCAGCGGGTCGGGTAGCAGCCGCTCCAGTCGTACGGCCGGGCGTGCGCCATCGGTAATCAGCTGAGCGTCGGTCACGATTGCCTCCGTCGGTTGAGATGTTCTTCCAGTCGGTCCAGGCGCGCGCTCCACAACCGGCGATAGGGCTCGAGCCAGTCGTCGAGTTCGACCAGCGGCTCGATTCTGATGCGGTAGAGGCGACGTTGGGCATCCGAGCGCACCTCGACCAGCCCGACATCCTTGAGCATGCGCAGATGTTTCGACACCGCGGGCTGGCTCAGGCTCAACCGTTGCGCCAACACCCCAACCGGTTGCTCTCCCTCGCGCAGTACCTCGAGAATGGCCAGCCGATTCGGCTCGGCCAGCGCCTGAAATGCCTTCGGCGTCGTCACGTAACCGACTATTCCTCATCGGTTATATAACTGTCAAGGCATATAATGGTCGGGTTCGCTGACGTCATGGCTGAGGTTCGCGTTTGACTTGTCGTGGTTCCTTGTCGAGACGGAGTCCGCGCCAGGACGGGTGTCGAAGTCGGTCGTCACCGGTCCATTCGGTGAACGACACCTCACCGACAAGCTGGGGCTCGACCCAGATGGCGTCGGGAACACTGGTGTCGACGGTGGGTGTCTTGCGTTGCAGCGGTTGGAGTCTCGCCTTCAGCTCGTCGAGCATCGCCTGGGTGAATCCGGTGCCGACGTTGCCGATATAGGTCAGTCTTCCGGCGTTGTCGTAGACGCCCATGAGCAATGAGCCGATGCGCCCGGCCCGGCGGCCGATACCGGGGCGCCAGCCGATGATGACGACTTCCTGGTCGTTGACATTCTTGACCTTGGTCCAAAGCGGGCTGCGTCGCCCGGGCAGGTAGGGGCTGTCGAGTCGCTTGCACACGATCCCTTCGAGGCCGAGCCGTCGAGATTCGGCGAGGACCTCGGCGCCGGACCCGTGCAGGCGCGGCGGAACCCGCCAGTGCGGGCCCTCGAGGCCGAGTTGTTCCAGCAGTTGTCGTCTCTGCTCGTAAGGCAGATCGATCAGAGAGCGCGTGCCGATATGGAGCAGATCGAAGATGAGGTAAGTCGCTTTGACGGATTTGGCGAGGATTCGAATCGCTGCGGGATTGCGCTGGTGCATCCGTGGTTGCAGCGCCTCGAAGGAGCTGCGACCGTCGGTGGTGAAGGTGACGATTTCGCCATCGATGACGAATGGCGGGGTCGCCGGGGCGAGATCGGCGAGTTCGGGCCACGCCGGAGTGATGTCGTTGCCGTTGCGTGAGATCAGGCGCAGGTCGCTGTCGACATGGCCGACGGCACGAATACCGTCGAATTTCACCTCGTATGCCCAGCGTTGGTCATCGCTGGGGAGGTGGCCTGCGAGCGCCAGCATAGCCGCATACCGCGGCAGCCCTGTCACATTCGCCTCGACACCATCGCCTGGCCTTTCGCCGGAGGTGACATTCAGTTGAATGGTACCGATTGGTCTGGATAGCTGATTAGTCGCTTACCGTGTTTTCGACGAGGATCGGCTGGTGCGAACCGTCTATGTCATCGCTCATCCGGAGTCGACACATCACGTCGACGGTCTGGTCGGTGGGTGGTACGACTCGCGGCTCACGGCTGCGGGATTACGCGCCGCGAATGCCGTCGCCGATACGCTTCGGTCGAGGATTCCGGCGCAGGTCGACGTGGAGTTGTTCTCGTCGGATCTGCGACGTGCTGCGAGTACTGCGACCGTGATCGGCAATGTGCTGCAGGTGCCGCCGATTCTCGATCCGAGACTGCGCGAGAAGTCCTATGGCGAGGCCGAGGGGAAGCCCCAGGAGTGGCTGGATCGGAGATTCGTGCGGCCGCCGGTTGTCGGGGAGCGAATGGACCACGATGAAGGCATACCGGGATCGGAGACCATCGCTGCGTTCGCGCAACGCTTCTATTCGGCGATGGATGTGATCCGGGAGCGCTACTGTGATCGTCAGATCGTCGTAACCCACGGTGGCGCAATCACTTTCATCGTTGCGGCGTGGACGATGTTGCCGATCGAATCACTCGGTTACGCCCGGTTCCATGCTGCTCCGGGAAGTATCACGGAGCTACGGGAGGATGACTACTTCCACAACCGCCAGGTCGTCAGCCTCGGTGATACCCGCCATCTCACCTGAGAGTGCTTGCGATGACAGTGGTTACGACTTTGCGGGTGGCTTCAGGGGTTGGTGTGGGGTTGCTGCGGTCGGCGAAGAGGAGGTGGGCGCTGCCGATGAGGGTCAGGGCGAGGGTGTCGGTGTCGGCTTCGGGGGTGAGGCGGCCGAGGGCCTGTTCGGCGGTGAGGTAGGTGGCGAGCATGGTTGTTGCTTCGGTGAGTACGGGGACGCCGGAGGGGCGGACCTGGCGCAGGCGGGTGCGGAGTTCGTCGCGGAAGGTGACGAGGCTGACTATGGCTACCGCGACCGATTCGAAGACAGTGGTCAGCGCGTCGATGAGATTGTCGGTCACCGTGCGGGTGCCTGCGGATTCGCGCAGGGTAGCGGACTGCTGATCGATTCGGCCGATGCGGTCGAGTACGAGTTCTGCGAGGAAGGCGTCGAAGTCGGCGAAGTGCCGGTGCAGGACGCCCTTGGCGCAGCCTGCCTCGGTGGTGACAGCGCGGCTGGTCAGTGCATTCGGGCCGTCTCGCAACAGGATTCGCTCGGCGGCATCGAATAGCTGCTCGCGCGGATCGCGCATTGCCACGCCTGTCGGCACGGTATCTCCTTTTCTCGGGCGCACCCGGTTGGCAGGTGGGCATGTGCCCACTATGGTGGGCGCATGCCCACTTTACCTCCGGAGCGCGCATTCTCCGACCAACGTGAATCCCATCAAGCCCGTGAGCTGGCCGAATCGTTCGGTTCGGATCCGGAACGCTATGACCGGGCCCGGCCCAGCTATCCGGCTGCCATGGTGGATGCGATCGTCGCCGCCAGCCCCGGACCCGAGATCGTCGATGTCGGCATCGGCACCGGCATAGCGGCCCGGCAGTTCCGGGCGGCGGGTTGCCGCGTGCTGGGCGTGGAGGTCGATGCGCGGATGGGTGAGTGGGCGCGCAAGCACGGCTTCGAGGTCGAGGTGTCGGCCTTCGAAGGCTGGGACCCCGCAGGGCGAATCTTCGACGCCGTCATCTCCGGCCAGACCTGGCACTGGGTGGACCCGGTCGCGGGTGCCACGAAAGCTGCTGAAGTGCTGCGACCCGGTGGACGGCTGGCCGTCTTTTGGAATACCGGCCTACCGCCGACGGACTTGGCCCAGGCCTTCGCCGCGGTCTATCAACGGGTCGCACCCGACTCGCTCGCTGCCCGCTGGGCGTCGTCGGCGACGACTGCGTATTCGATGCCGATAGCGAAGGTGACCGAGGGGATTCAGGCGGCGGGTGGCTTCGGTGAACCCGAGCAGTGGAAGTTCGACTGGGAGCGGAGCTATACCCGGGACGAGTGGCTGGACCAACTGCCGACGACCGGAGGTCATGCTCAATTCTCCGCTGGCACACAGGAAGAGGTGCTGGAAGGCGTCGGGGCGGCCATTGACGCGGCGGGCGGTTCCTTCACAGTGCGGTTCACCACAACGGTAGTCACCGCGGTGCGGATCTGACCTGTGTTGCCTCAGCTCGAGGCGCGTAATGTGCGTCCGCCGCCGCTGTTGTCGGACAAGTATTCGTGCCTTCGCGGGCCGGGTTGTCCACAGGCTCGGAGTTATCAACAGACTTTTTATTTCGCCTGGTCGGCACCGATTCCCGACCTTGCGGCGGGACTAGCGTCGCCGCCATGTCCCCACATGACGAGCGCGAGCGGATTCGCCGACGACTGAGTGTGTTGACCGAGCGAGTCGGTGCCGGCCGAACGATCGGTGCCGGAAGTCCGGCGCGTACCGACGCTGAGCTGTGCCGAAGTTCGCCGCGTTCGTCGAGGTCCGGAAAGCGATCGGGGCGAAGCAAGCCGCCGGTCCGCGGTGGTCGGTGGGATGACGAGGAGTTATCCGAGGCGGTGGAGTCCGATCCCGAGGTTTCTACCGAGGCGGCCAGGTCCGATCTCGATGATGATGATGAGGGCTGGGCGGACGGGGTCGGCGAGGTGCGAGAACCGGGTTGGCTGGACGAGCCGCAGCGGCGCTCCGCCTGGCGGGATCGGCTTGTGCCGGAACGGTTTCGGGGAACTCGACTGGATCCGGGGTGGCGGGGACTGGCGACGCTCGTCGCGGTCGGACTGGCGGCGGTGGTCGTCGCGGCTGTCGTGGTGTTGCGTGAGCGACCGGTCGCGCAGACGGTGCCGCTGCCCTCCGCGGTGCGCATCAGCACCGGCACGGTACCCGCTGGGCTGTCCGGCGCCGGCACGGCGGCATCGTCCGGAGCTGGACCATCGGTCGTGCCGGTAACCACCAGTGCCGCAACGGAATTGGTGATCAGTGTGGTCGGCCTCGTACATCGCGGTGGCCTGGTGCGATTGCCCGCCGGGGCACGGGTCGCCGACGCGCTCACCGCCGCTGGCGGTGCCAAGGACGGCGCGGATCTGAGCGGACTCAACCTCGCGCAGCGTCTCCAGGACGGCGACCAGGTTCTCGTTGGTCCACGTGGCCCGAACGCGGGGCCGCAACTCGGCAGCACCACGATCGGTGCAGGCGGACGACCGCCAGGCGGATCGTCTCCGAATTCCGCTGCGGTACAACGCCCATCGAGCAAGGTCGACCTCAATACCGCAACCGAAGCCGAACTCGATGCTCTCCCCGGCATCGGGCCCGTCACCGCCCGCGCAATCGTCACCTGGCGCACCACGAATGGACGATTCACCGATGTCGCACAACTCGGCGAGGTCGATGGCATCGGCCCGGCCCGCCTTGCCCGCCTGCGCGATCTGGTGACGGTATGACCGCATTCGAGGGTGCGTCGGACGGACCGGGCGATATCGATCGGCGGGCTGCCGAGGACGGCGCACCGTCGATGGAGGCGGTACCGGTGCTCGACGCACGGTTGCTGCCCGCGGCGCTGAGTTGTTGGGGTGCAACGATTGTCGCGCTGACGGTGGGGTGGATGGCCGGTCTGGTGCTGGCGTCGGCGCTGGTGCTGCTGGCGATCGGGCTCTGGGTGGTGCTGTTGCGCGCGGTGGCCCATCCCAGTGAGCGGTGGCGGGTAGTCGCCGTTACGACACTTGCCGCGCTGCTGCTCGGTGCCGGGTTCGCGGTGGCCGGGGCGTGGCGCGAGCACCGGGTGGCGACGCATCCATTACGTAACACAGCGGCTTCGGTGCATGTGGTCGTCACACCCACCGATGATCCGAAACCGGTGCGGTCCAGCACATTCGGGGGTGAGCAGCGGTGGACGGTGCGGGCACACTTGCGCGATTACCGTCAAGGCGGTTCGACGGTGCGGGCGGGTGGCACGGTGGTGGTTCTCGCGTCCGGTGCGGAGTGGGGCGAGCTGCTACCCGGCCGGGCGGTGGAGTTTCGTGCCGAGCCGGAGCCGCCGTGGCACCGCGATCTCACCGTCGCCACGCTGCGTGCTCAGGGACCGCCGATGGTGGTCGGCGCGTTGCCCTGGTGGCAACGGGTCGCCGCAGCAGTGCGCACCGACCTCGCGTCGGCCGCGCGCGTGCTGCCCGAACAGCAGGCCGGGCTGTTACCCGCGCTGGTTGTGGGCGACACGTCCGCTTTGTCCGACGAAGTCCGTGAGGAGTTCGAAATCGCTGGGCTGGAACATATCTGCGTGGTCAGCGGGGCAAATTTCACGATCTTGTTGGCGGTTGTACTCGGTGCGGTGCGGCTGCTCACCCTGGGCCCACGCGTCGGTGCAGCGGTCGCGGCGGCGGCACTGCTGATGTTCATTGTGGTGGCACGTCCGGACCCGAGTGTGCTGCGGGCTGGGGCAATGGGGGCGATTACCTTGCTCGCCTTGATAACCGGACGCCGCAAGCAGGCATTGCCCGCGCTCTGCACAGCGGTTATCGGTCTGCTCGCGCTGTGGCCGGAACTGGCGGTGCGTGCCGGATTCGGACTGTCGGTACTGGCGACCGCCGGACTGATCCTGTTGGCACCGAGTTGGGCGGACTGGTTGCGTGCCCGCGGCTGGTGGCGGGTGCCGGCCGAGATCGTCGCGGTATCGACCGCCGCGTTTGTGGTGACGACACCGCTGGTGGTCGCGCTGACCGGACGGCTCAGTTCGGTTGCGATCCTCGCGAATATCCTGGTCGAACCGGCAATCGCGCCGATCACGGTGCTCGGGGCTATCGGCACCGCGCTCGCTGCGGCCTGGCCTCCGCTGGCCGAACTGATACTGCGTTGCGCGCAACCGCCACTGTGGTGGCTGCTGTTCGTCGCCGAACACGCGGCGAATGTGCCTGGCGCGGAGATCTCCGTACGCGGTGGGCTCACCGGCGGGGCTATCGCGTGTGCGGCAGTAGTTCTCGTTGTGCTGGCATTGCGGTCGGCGGTAATGCGTCGTCTTGCTGCTGCCGTTCTGCTCGGCGTCGCGGTCGTGCTGATTCCGGTGCGGGTCTGGCATCCTGGCTGGCCACCCGCCGGCTGGGTATTGGCTGTCTGTGATGTCGGACAGGGTGATGGACTCGCATTGTCTGTCGGTAATCACACGGCGGTGGTCATCGATGTCGGTCCGGACCCGCGCATCATGCGCACTTGTCTGAATCGCTTGCGCATCAACCGGATCTCGCTTCTCGTGCTGACACATCCGCACGCCGACCACATCGCCGGACTGGCCGGTGCCTTACAAGGCCGGAAGGTCGATGCCCTGGCGGTCGGGCCTGGCGAGCTATCCGGAACAAAGGTCAACGTCGGATCCACAAACACCGGTGACGAGCAAATATCGAATTCGTCGAGATCCCAGGCGGATTCAGGTGAGTCGAGGGGTGCATCCCGTGAGCGAGGTTCTGCCCAGGAGCGGCGCGCATCGGTCAGCGGTCCGGAGCAGGTCGCCAGTCTCGCAGCACAGGCTCACATCCCGGTGCTGGAGCTGTCCTCGGGACAGGTATTGCGTTTCGGCGCTGTCGAATTGAACGTACTCGCCCCGGCTCCACTTGCGCACCGCCCAACCGGCCCGCCCAGCACCGACGATGCCAACGACCGTTCGATCGTCATCGCCGCCACTACACGTTCGGGCCGAATTCTGCTCACCGGTGATATCGAGGCACCAGCGCAACAACGACTGCTCCACTCGGGTGCTCCCGTTCAGGCCGACGTGCTGAAGCTGCCACACCACGGATCCCGAACGACCACCAAGGAATTCATCGCCGCTGTCCACCCTCGACTCGCCTTGGTCAGCGTCGGTGCCGACAACACCTTCGGCCATCCGCACCCCGGTGTACTCGCGGATCTGGCCGAGCTGGGCGTCGCCATCGCGCGGACCGATCAACAAGGCGACGTACTGGTCCTGGGTGAAGGTCGCCAGCTGCTAACCCTGACCACTCGACGAGCCAGATCGCCGTCCCGATAGTCCGCCGATCTGGAGAAGCTGATGGACCCCGGGGCAGTTTCGGAGCGCAGGGTCTCCGTTGGACCCGCGTCCGGCCGAAGTCGGGACAGCTATCCGGCGACTACAGCGCCCGTTTGTGGATGAAGGATGGACAGCCAGACGACCGGGAGGCCCGAGTTCGAACACATGCGGTGACAAAACGGGTGCCTGTGAGGGGTGAGGACGTGTCGGTGACGGACCGTAGGATGCTCCCGTGAGCGAACGGACTGCGGCAGTGCACCTGGTGCTCGGTGATGAAGAGCTGTTGGTCGACCGGGCCATCGCGGGGATTACGGCGCAGGTGCGGGCCAATGCGCCGGACCCCGATGCGGTACCCGTTGATCGACTGCGGGCCGGGGATGCCAGCACCGCGGAACTAGCGGAGTTGTTGAGCCCTTCGCTGTTCGCCGAGGATCGGGTGATCGTGCTCGAGTCGGCGGCGGAGGCGGGTAAGGAGGCGGTCGCGGTGATCACCGCCGCCGCCGCTGATCCGCCCGAAGGCGTCGTGCTCGTGGTGCTGCACGCCGGGGGCGGCCGGGCCAAGGCGCTGGCCCCTGCGCTGCAGAAATCGGGTGCACAGGTGCACGACTGCGCCAAGTTGACGAAGGCGGCCGAACGGGTGGAGTTCGTGCGCGGTGAATTCCGTAATGCGGGGGTGCGGGTTTCGAGCGAGGTCGTGCAGGTGATGCTGGAGGCGGTCGGCTCGGATCTGCGGGAATTGTCTGCCGCCTGTTCGCAATTGGCCGCCGATACCGGCGGCAAGATCGATATCGCCGCGGTACGCCGTTACTACTCCGGCAAGGCCGAGATCTCCGGTTTCGATGTCGCGGAACTCGCGGTGGCCGGCGATCGGCCCGGTGCCATGGAGGCGTTGCGCTGGGCCAATGACCGCGGCGTACCGCATGTACTGCTCGCCGACGCACTCGCCGACTCCGTCCACACCATTGCCCGCGTCGGTTCCGCGGGCCGCGGCGACCCGTTCAAGCTGGCCCAGCAACTGGGCATGCCGCCGTGGAAGGTGAAGAAGGCCCAGGCCCAAGCGCGGGGCTGGAACCAGGCCAGCATCGGCACCGCCCTCCAAGTCGTCGCCACGCTGAATGCCGACGTCAAGGGAGGTGCTGCCGACGCCAACTACGCCTTGGAACACGCACTCACGCAGATCCTGGACCTGCATTCCGCAAGCTGAGTGGGTGCCGCGAATGCAGCGGAGGGTCGCCGAGCGCGGGTTGACGGCGACAGTTCACCGCCCGTGCGCGAAAGGCTCGGCGTCAGCGCAATAGGCGACCGAGCTGAACCGGAATCCGGCGTTACCGCTCAGTCGTCGCCGACTTCATCGTCATTTCCATCATCGTGCCCCAGCCTCTCGATCGCCGCTGATCTGTGGCCGACGCGGTGATGCGGTGGTGCGAGCTGGGCTCGCACCACCGCATCAGGTGAAACTCAATTGCGTCCTTCGATTTTCAGGTCGCCGAAGGTGACGCCGCGGGTCATCGGACGGGCGAGCATGTTATGGGGGAAGCCCAACTCGATCGCGCTGGCCTGCTGCAGCCGGTCCAGCTGCGCGGTGTCGAATTCGACCTCGAGCGCTCCGAGGTTGTCCTCCAACTGTGCGGCCGTGCGTGCGCCGATGATCGGTGCCGTGACGCCCGGATTCTGCAGTGTCCAGGCGAGCGCTACCCGCGACGGTGTCTTACCGAGTTGTGTCGCAACATCTTTCACCACGTCGGCGATCACCAGGCCGCGTTCGGTGAGCGACCCGTTGGCGGCCGCCACGTTCTTGCGGGTGCCCTCGGGTGAGCTGGCCGCATCGTGCGCCAGATCGGCGCGGCTGTACTTGCCGGTGAGCACTCCGCTGGCCAGCGGCGACCACGGCACCACACCGAGGCCGAGTTCTTGTGCCATCGGAATGAGATCGCGTTCGACGGTCCGCTCGATCAGGCTGTACTCGATCTGCAGCGCGATCAGCGGCGACCAGCCGCGCAGGTCGGCGATGGTCTGCATGCGTGCGACCTGCCAGGCCGGTGCGTCGGAGATGCCGACATAGAGCACCTTCCCGGCGCGGACCAGATCGTCCATGGCGCGCAGGATCTCCTCGACCGGGGTCAGGAAGTCCCAGGCGTGCAGGTACAGCAGGTCGATGTAGTCGGTGTTCAGCCGACGCAGGCTGGCCTCCACCGAACCGACCATGCTCTTGCGGTGATTGCCGCCGGAGTTCGGATCGGTCGGGCGCCGCAGCATCGTGTATTTCGTTGCCAGCACCAGACTTTCGCGATTGGCGGCGCTGAACTCGCCGAGCAGCTGCTCGGAGGTGCCATTGGTGTACTGGCTTGCGGTATCGATGAAGTTGCCGCCGCGCTCGACGTAGGTGTCGAAGATCTTGCGGGCCTCGTCCTTATCGGCGCCCCAACCCCAATCGGCGCCGAACGTCATGGTCCCGAGGGACAGCGGAGACACCCGAAGACCCGAGCGGCCGAGCAACCGGTAGGTATCGAGGGTGCGGGCTCCGGACATATCGTGCTCCTGTCGTTCGTACTTCGTTTCCGGTGTCATCGAGTCTGGAACGGCGCGAGAGTTTGGGTAAGGGAAGGTTTTTCCTGGGAAAGCCAGTCCTAGTCAGCCGTAAGATCGAGGGCGATGACGAGCACGGTGAATGCGACACGGCGAAGCGAGCTCAGGCCCGGAGGCGGTAGCTTGCGTGACCACGGAGGGCCAGAGAGCTCCGCGAATTGGGCACAAGCACTCGCGGCCTTTCTGCGCGCTCGGCGCGAGCGATTGAATCCCGGCGACCTAGGGCTGCCCCCACGCAAACAGGCTCGGCGTACCCCTGGTCTGCGCCGTGAGGAAGTCGCCGAGCTGGCGGGTGTGAGCACCGACTACATCGTGCGGCTGGAACAGGGACGCGGCCTGCGCCCATCCGCAGACGTCCTGGAGGCGCTCGCACGCGCGCTGCGCCTCGATACCGACGAGCGCGCCTACCTATTCGATCTGGCCCAGCAGCGCCAGCCGAATACCGGGAAACCGAGCACCGTACCCGCGCCCGCGCTGGAGCTGCTGGTGCACGATCTGTCGCCATTGCCCGCGATGCTGGTCAACCACCGCTACGACATCCTGGCGTGGAATCCGGAAATGGCACGGTTGGTCGTCGACTTCGGCGCGCTGCCGCCGCGACAGCGCAACTCCATGTGGCTGTGCCTGTTGGATCCCGCTATGCGCGATTTCTACTGCGACCGGGATCGGATCATTCGCGAGGGCATCGCCGATCTGCGCGCCGCGTGGGCGGCCCATCCGGACGATCAGGAATTGGCCGATCTGGTCGCCGAGTTCACCGCACGCAGCGAGGAGTTCGCGCAGGGGTGGGCCAGGCACGACGTCCGGGTGCAGGGGCGCGGTAGGAAGCCGCTGCGCCACCCGGAGGTCGGGCCGCTGGTGGTCGATTTCGAAGTACTCATGCCGCTACAGGATCCGGACCAGCGCATCATCATCTATCGCGCGGCCGATGCGGACTCCCAGGCGGCGCTGGATCGTTTGAACGCCGCCCTGGATTGAGCACTCAGCGATCCGCACCCGCTCGGTGCGGGTGCGGATTCGCAGGGATTTATTCGACCGAGCTGAGAACCAGTTCGATGTCCTCTTCGGACTCCTCGTACCGGCCTTCCCACTCCTCGTAGACCGGTATTTCCTCGTCCCGGGTGACGATCCACTCCAGCGAGTAGCCGCCTTCCTCATCGGGGACCATGACGTTCTCGATCTTCAGCCCGATGCCTAGGACCTCGGCTGCGCGGATGATGTCCGGCAGATCTTCGGAGCGAACCGGCGTCTGATTGGCGTAGACGGTAACCATGCGCCGAATCGTAGCGGGAACCTCCGACATGTGGTGCCCGATCAGAATTCGGCTCGAGGAGTGGGATGCGGGGATGACCTGGGAATGTTGGCAAGGACGCCACTTTCCTGCCGATTTGCCAGGGCAGTCTCGATGACATGGCACCTGCCGGGACGGTTCCGCTCAACGCCCAGGGGGCGGCATCGGCACCGGAGTGAAAGATTGCTGAAGTATTGCTGCAGAAAATTTATCTGTCGGACCGAAAAAGTGATCCTCGCAATAGTCGATCAGCGACGACAAAAGCCGCCGTGGTCATCGAGGCCACGGCGGCTGCGTCAACGTATGGGTGGTACCGCGGTCGGTACCGATGTGATCAGAGCTTGTTCAGCGCCAGCGCGAGGGCCGACTTCTTGTTGGCGGCCTGGTTGGCGTGGATGACGCCCTTCGAGGCGGCCTTGTCCAGCTTGCGGCTGGCACTGACGACCAGATCGGCGGCCTTGGCCTTGTCGCCGGCCGCAAAGGCCTCGCGGACCTTGCGGATCTCGGTGCGCAGCTCGGACTTGACCGACTGGTTGCGCTGGCGCGCCGCCTCGTTGGTGCGGATCCGCTTCATCTGGGACTTGATGTTGGCCACGCCTGTTTCCTCGTGTTCCTGTCGCTGGTGGACTGTGCTGAAAAGTTCGCGAGCGCGCGTTGACAACCGGAGTAATCAGGTAACGCGACGCCGAAGATCGAGGGTACCAGTCGCCGCGTCGCACACGAAATCATCACCACCCCGGCACGCGCAATCGCCACCGCGCGAGCGGCTCGACCGGCAACGCTACCGACCGCTGTAAGGGGGCGTTAACCCGGAGTGATGCAAGAAATTTACCTATGTCTCACACGGCATCGACGCTGCGTGTAGCACGATTTTTGCATGACTCCCGCCTCGCCGCCACGTTCGGCACGATCACCTGCGCCGACCCGTGTCCGGTCGAACGGGCATGCGAACGGCAACGGCAGAGCAACCACATCCGGACTATTCGAGGGCTATGGGCCCGGCCGGTACGCGGACGCCTTCGACGAGATGTTCGACGGCCAGGGCCGGGTTCGTCAGCCATATAGGGGAATCTTCTCGGCGCTCGCGCCCATCGACGTGGCCGATCTCGCGGCCCGCTCGGACGCACTCGACCGCGCCTTCATCGATCAGGGCATCACCTTCTCGCTGTCCGGACAGGAGCGGCCCTTCCCACTCGATCTGGTGCCCCGGGTGATCGCGGCCGCCGAATGGGCCAAGCTGGAGCGCGGGATCAAGCAGCGGGTGACGGCGCTGGAGCTGTTCCTCGCCGATGTCTACGGCGAGCAGAACATCCTGCGCGACGAGGTCATCCCGAAGCGGCTGGTCACCTCATGCCAGCACTTCCACCGGGAGGCCGCCGGACTGGTGCCGCCGAACGGGGTGCGTATCCATGTGGCGGGTATCGATCTCATCCGCGACGAGCGCGGCGACTTCCGGGTGCTCGAGGACAATCTGCGCTCACCGTCCGGGGTTTCCTATGTCATGGAGAACCGGCGCACCATGGCGCGGGTCTTCCCGGATCTGTTCTCCTCGCACCGGGTGCGCGCGGTCGGCGACTATCCGACCCACCTGCTGGCCGCATTGCGCGCCTCGGCCGCACCCAATGAGGCCGACCCGACGGTCGTCGTGCTCACGCCAGGCGTATACAACTCGGCCTACTTCGAACATTCGCTGCTGGCCAGGCAGATGGGGGTGGAACTGGTCGAGGGGCGCGACCTGTTCTGCCGCGACAATGTCGTCTATATGCGGACCACGGCGGGGGAGCGTCAGGTCGACGTGATCTATCGCCGCATCGATGACACCTCCCTCGATCCCATGCACTTCCGGCCCGATTCGGTGCTCGGCGTCGCCGGACTGGTGAATGCCGCGCGGGCGGGCAATGTGGTCATCTCCAGCGCGATCGGCAACGGCGTCGGCGACGACAAGCTGACCTACGCGTATGTACCGACGATCATCGAGTACTACCTCGCCGAGAAACCGGTGCTGCCCAATGTCGATACCTATCGCTGCTGGCTCGACGACGAGCGCGAGGAGGTGCTCGACCGCATCGCCGAACTGGTGATCAAGCCGGTCGAGGGGTCCGGCGGCTACGGCATCGTCATCGGTCCGGTGGCTACGCCACGGGAATTGGAGACGATCCGGCGCAAGATCAAGTCGGATCCGCGGGGCTGGATCGCTCAGCCGGTGGTGCAGCTGTCCACCGTGCCGACCAAGATCGGTAACGAGCTGGTGCCGCGTCATGTCGACTTGCGGCCCTTCGCGGTCAATGACGGCGACGACATCTGGGTGCTGCCGGGCGGGTTGACGCGGGTGGCACTGCCGGAGGGATCGCTGGTCGTCAATTCCAGTCAGGGCGGCGGCAGTAAGGACACCTGGGTGCTGACCGGTCGCGCCTCACCCGCCGACCGTGAGCTCGCGGGCGAGGAACTGGTAAGCGACCCGCCGCAATCCGATCAGCGTGAGCTGGGCCGGGAATTGATCCTGACGCAGTCGAATCAGCAACAGCAGCAGCAACAACAGGAGCAGCGGCTGGGATCGATGCGGCAGAGTCAGCGACTGGGGCAAGGCCAACAGCAGCAGGGCGGGGTGACGCGCTGATGCTGGCCCGCAACGCCGAATCTCTTTATTGGATCGGACGATACGTCGAACGTGCCGACGACACCGCCCGCATCCTCGACGTCGCGGTGCATCAGTTGCTCGAGGACGCCACGGTGGATCCGGACCGAACCTCGCGAGTCCTGCTGCGAGTGCTCGGTATCGAACCGCCCGATGTCGAACTCGATGTCTGGTCGGTCACCGACCTGGTGGCCTTCAGCCACGACCACGGCAATTCCATTGTCGACTCGATTGCCAATGCTCGCGAAAATGCCAGGGGCGCACGCGAAGTCACCTCCAGCGAGATGTGGGAGTGCCTGAACGCCACCTATATCGGGCTCACGGCCACCGAGAAGGCGGCACGAAGTCTCGGCCCGCACGAGTTCTTCCACTACATCAGGGGTCGGGCGGCGATGTTCGCCGGACTCTCCGATTCCACCCTCAGCCGCGACGACGGCTACCGCTTCCTGCTGCTCGGTCGCTCCATCGAACGCGTGGATATGACTGTGCGCCTACTACTTTCGCGTGCGGGCGACCGCACCTCGTCACCGGCTTGGGTGACCGTTTTACGCTCGGCCGGCGCGCACGACACCTATCTGCGCACCCATCGCGGCGCGCTCGACGCCAATCTGGTCGCCGAATTCATCCTGCTGGACCGGCTTTTCCCGCGTTCGGTGTTTCATTCGGTGCGGGTGGCCGAGGCCTGCCTCGCCGAACTCGATCAGCGCCCGAGCAGCCGGGTCGGCGCCCGGCACGAGGCGCAGCGGCTGCTCGGCAGGGCGCGCAGCGAACTCGAATTCCTGCCGCCCGGTGCGCTGCTGGAGGATCTGCAGAATCGCCTGCTTTCGCTGCAGAAGACCTGTCGCGAGGTCAGCGAGGCGATCGCGCTGCAGTACTTCCACGCCGCGCCGTGGGTGGCCTGGACCGATCTGCGCAGCAGTCACGACAATCATGCGCAGGTGGAGGGAGAGCTGTGAGCTGGCGGATCAGGGTGGTGCACACCACCGGTTATGTTTACGACTCCCCGGTCACCCGTTCGTTCAACGAGGCTCGGCTCACTCCGCGCGCGGACAGCAGGCAGAATGTCATCCTGAATCGGGTCGAGACGGTGCCATCCACCCGGTCTTATCGCTACACCGACTACTGGGGCACCGCGGTCACCTCCTTCGATCTGCACGCGCCGCATACCGAATTGGAGGTCACCGGATCATCGGTGGTGGAGACCGAACCGTTCGCCGGTCCGGCCGAGGAGTTGTCCTGGGAGGAGTTGCGCTCCGAACATATCGGTGACCGTTTCGACGAAATGCTCTCGCCCACCGCCTATGTGCCGCAGGACAAGAAGCTGGCGGCGATCGCGAAACAGCTCACGCGCGGTGTGCCGCCCGCGAAAGCTGTTGTGCGCGCGGCCGAATGGGTGCACGGCGAAATGAATTACATCGCGGGTACCACCTCGGTGCACACCTCGGCCGTGCAGGCCTTCGCCGAACGTCAAGGCGTATGCCAGGATTACGCGCATCTGACCCTGGTTCTATTGCGCAGTATGGGGATTCCGAGCCGATACGTCTCCGGATATCTGCATCCCAATCCGGCCACCGAGATCAATACGACGGTCGCGGGGCAGTCGCACGCCTGGATCGAGGCCTGGACCGGTGCCTGGTGGGGATACGACCCGACCAACAATATCGCCATCAACGAACAGCACATATCCGTCGGCGTAGGCCGTGACTACGCGGATGTGCCGCCGCTGAAGGGCATATTTTCCGGCGGCGGTTCGACCGATCTGGAGGTTGTCGTGGAGATCACGCGGCTCGCCTAGCCCAGTTGTAGCGTTGTAGTGCTCCCCCGTCTCGCGTAACGTCCAGTTTCACATCAGCCGTAATTTCGTAGCAGGTCCAAGGCAGAACCCCGTGCACACGGGGAAGATCCTCTCGGAAGGTGGCGCGTATGTCTCCCACTGCTCAGGAAGTCGTCGAGGAAGTCACCGAACTGGAGCCGACGCCGGAGGCCAAGAAGTGGGCCGCCGAGGCGCTCGGCACATTTGTCCTGGTCATGAGCGGTGTCGGCACCGCGGTACTGGCCGGCGAGCGCGTCGGGCCGCTGGGGGTGGCACTGGCCTTCGGCCTTTCCCTGTTGTTCCTGGTCTACGCGATCGGGCCGATCTCCGGCTGCCATGTGAATCCGGCCGTGACCCTCGGGCAGCTGCTGCTCGGCAGGCTTTCGGTGATCTCCGCGGTCGGCTACGTGATCGCGCAGCTGATCGGCGGATTCCTGGCCGGACTCGTGCTGTTCGCGATCGCGAAGAATCTGCCCTCCTACGATCGCTCGGTCAACGGGCTCGGGGCGAACGGCTGGGGTAAGCACAGTCCGTCCGCGGTGCGCGGTCCGCTCGGACAGGTGGTGATCGAGAACGGATACGGCCTGTCCGCGACGATCATCATCGAGGTCATGTTGACCGCGCTGCTGGTATTCGTGGTGCTGGCCTCCACCGACCAGATCTCCGACATTCCGCTGGCCGGTCTGTCGATCGGCGTCACGCTCGCGGTCATCCACCTGATCTCGATCCCGGTGGACAACACCTCGGTGAATCCGGCCCGCAGCCTCGCCGTCGCCTTCTATCAGAACGGTGCGGGACCCCAGGTCTGGGTCTTCGTGGTGTTCCCGCTCATCGGTGGCGTACTCGGCGCACTGATCTACGGCTTGCTGTTCGGCCGTTCCCGGGAAATGGTGTCTTGATTCCGGTCAGTGCCAAGCGTATTCGGCGCACAGGCGGTGGGCGACCAGGTCGAAGGTCTTGCGAGCGAGGATCGCGCCTTCGCGACGGATGCCGTCCTCCGGGACGTCGAGTACTCGATCGAGGCGGACCCAGCTCGGCCTGCCCTCGTGATCCCAACTGCCACTGCCGATTCCGACCCAGTCACGGTCGTGCGCGCGCTCCGGATTCGACGACAGCATCAGCCCGAGCAGGGTCCGGCGGTCGCGCCCGACGACGAGCACCGGGCGGTCCTTGCCGTTATTCGGATCCTCCTCATAGGGCACCCAGGTCCATACGATTTCGCCCGGATCGGCCCGACCGTCCAACTGCGGGCAGTAGACGATCTGCCTGGCCCGCTCGGCGGTCGGTACCGGGGTCGAGGCGGTCGGCCGGATCGCGACCGCGGGCGCCTTACGTGTCGCCAGCGACCCGACCGCGCGCTCGAGCAGCGATGAGCGCTGCAGCTTGTCCACCAGCTTCGGTCCCTGCTGCTTGACAATCTTGGGACCCTGCTCCTTCGCGATGAGGCCTAGCTGCTTGCCGATCGTGTTCCAAGTTCGGGCCATCCTTGGATGGTAACGGCGCGATCTCGCGTTCTCATCAGCACTGCCTACCGCCCGGTAGGGCGAGTTCGTGCTTCATGCGCCGGTCCGTTGCTTTGTCCGTGTCGAAAACGGTTGCAGCACGGGATATCTGCTGGCGGAGACGGTATCGAGGTCGCGATCGGCGCCGATCCGCGCGACCGAGTCGAGCATGCGCCGCACCCGATCCTGGAACTCGGCCGTGTCGCGCGCGCCGTACCAGGCCAGCGGATCGGTGAGCGCCGCGACCGGAAACTGTTCTTCGACAATGGCATCGATGGCGGGCGCGTCCGGGGTGATCGCCCGGACCACCACGTTCTGTGTGTAGCCGAACGTCGACTGGGTCTCGATGGCCACGGCGGTGTGCCGTCCCTGCCAATCGCTCAGCCATTCCGCCGGTGTGAGTTCGGTGGGCCGGCGCAGGAAGGCGAGATTGCCGAAGCCCTCGGTGCGGGTCGGGACCGAATCGTCGAGCCGCAGCGGCACCGACTCGGTCACCAGATAGCCGTGTGCTGCGGTCGCGAACTCGGCGAGGATATCCGCCGCGGCCGTGGCCTCGGGACCGTAGCTCTGCTCGACCCAGACCGTGACCGCCGCCGCGATCGGTGGGTCCAGCGTCACCATTCGCATCAGCGCGGCCTGGACCGCCGTGTCACGGACATAGACGGTGACACCCGCAACCCCGAGGTCGACCAGGCGCGCGGCCACGGTGGTGCGCAGCGATTCGCACCACGACTCGGTCGCCTCGGCATCGGATCGGCGCAGGACGAAAACCAATTTCTCCACCCGCCGAAAGTACGGCGAATTCTCCGTTAGAGTCGGGAAATTCGTCGCGGGAGAAGGATTCAGCTGTGCAGCCGCAGGTTTTTCCGGGAACCTACACCGACGAGCACGGTACCGAGCACATCATGTGGCGGATCGGGCCATCGCGGCACTGGGGCGCGAACCGGTTCGATATCCGCACGGTGATCCGTGGCGTTCCGGTGTCGGGTCCGGACTTCGACGCGCTCGGCCCGTATGACAAGGGCGCCGCACTTCGGGTCGGACTGCCCGTCGACCAGTGGGATGCCATCTCGGGCTGCGTATTCTCCGGCGAACTGCCCTGCTCGGTGCAGGTGAACGACCAGCGCCAACTCGGTGTGATCCACTTCCGGTTGACCCTGCCGCCCGGCGCGACGGGTGAGTCGCTCGAACTCGCCATCGAGATCGACGGGCTGACCTACCAGGGCACCGACAGATACTTCGAGGACGCGCTGTTCCGGCTCGGGCAACAGTTCCCGGACGACATCCGCCTGCTCTCCTGCATTACCTGTCTGTTCTCCGACTACTCGCCGTACGGCCACGGCCTCACCGGCATGTGGTGTCATCGTGATGCCAAGGACCAGTACCTCGCGGTCCGCACCAAGGACGACTATTTCGAGGTGCCGGTGACCGAGCAGGTACCCGAGACCTACCTGTGCGCCGACTACTCGCACCGCATCCCCGGCACCGGCTACCGCGGCTGAAAAGTGGTACGGAACGCAGAACGGTGAACCGCTGACAGTGCCGCTACCTCGCGCATGGGACGATGGACGGCAGTTTGCCGATACCCATGAGGAGTGGAGTGCCCGCCAGCTTCGCCGACACGACGTTCACCGATCCCGCCCGGATCCGGAACTTCTGCATCATCGCGCACATCGACCACGGCAAGTCGACGCTGGCCGACCGCATGCTGCAGCTCACCGGTGTGGTCGAGGAGCGGGCGATGCGCGCCCAGTACCTGGACCGGATGGATATCGAGCGCGAGCGCGGCATCACCATCAAGGCACAGAATGTGCGGCTGCCCTGGCAGGTCGACGGCACCGACTATGTGCTGCACCTGATCGATACGCCCGGCCATGTCGACTTCACCTACGAGGTGTCGCGCGCGCTCGAGGCGTGTGAGGGTGCGGTGCTGCTGGTCGACGCGGCACAGGGCATCGAGGCGCAGACGCTGGCGAATCTGTACCTGGCGCTGGACAAGGATCTGACGATCATCCCGGTGTTGAACAAGATCGACCTGCCCGCCGCCGATCCGGACCGCTATGCCGCCGAGATCGCGCATATCGTCGGCTGCGAACCCGATGACGTGTTGCGGGTCTCCGGGAAGACCGGTGTCGGGGTCACGGAGCTGCTGAACGAGGTCATCAAGCAGGTGCCCGCGCCGGTCGGCGATCCGGACGCGCCCGCGCGCGCCATGATCTTCGACTCGGTCTACGACACCTATCGAGGTGTGGTCACCTACGTCCGCGTGGTGGACGGCAAGATCGTTCCGCGCGAGAAGATCAAGATGATGTCCACCGGTGCGACACACGAGTTGCTCGAGGTCGGCATCGTCTCCCCGGAGCCCAAGCCCACCCAGGGCCTCGGCGTCGGCGAGGTCGGTTATCTGATCACCGGCGTGAAGGACGTGCGCCAGTCGAAGGTCGGCGATACCGTGACCTCCGCGCGCGGCGGTGCGAGCGAACCGCTCACCGGCTATCGCGAGCCGCGCCCGATGGTGTACTCCGGTCTCTACCCGGTCGACGGCTCGGACTATCCGGACCTGCGCGACGCGCTCGACAAGCTCCAGCTCAACGACGCCGCCCTGACCTACGAGCCGGAGACCTCGGTGGCGCTCGGCTTCGGATTCCGCTGCGGCTTTCTCGGCCTGCTGCACATGGAGATCACCCGCGAGCGCCTGCAGCGCGAATTCGATCTGGACCTGATCTCGACCGCGCCGAACGTGGTCTACAAGGTGGAGATGGAGGACGGCGCCGAACACGTCGTCACCAATCCGTCGTACTGGCCCGAGGGCAAGGTCCGGCATGTGTACGAGCCGGTGGTCAAGTGCACGATCATTTCGCCGAGTGAATTCATCGGCTCGATCATGGAGCTGTGCCAGGCGCGGCGCGGTGAGCTCGGCGGCATGGACTATCTGTCCGAGACCCGAGTCGAGTTGCGCTACACCATGCCGATGGCCGAGATCATCTTCGACTTTTTCGACTCGCTGAAGTCGCGCACCCGCGGGTACGCCAGCCTCGACTACGAGGAGTCGGGTGTGCAGGAATCTGCGCTGGTCAAGGTGGATATTCTGCTGCAGGGCGAGGCGGTGGACGCGTTCAGCGCGATCGTGCACCGCGACGCCGCCCAGGCCTACGGCCACAAGATGACCACCAAATTGCGCGAACTCATTCCGCGCCAGCAGTTCGAGGTGCCCATCCAGGCCGCCATCGGCTCGAAAATCATTGCCCGCGAGAACATTCGCGCCATCCGCAAGGACGTGCTCGCCAAGTGCTACGGCGGTGACATCAGCCGTAAGCGCAAACTGCTCGAGAAGCAGAAGGAGGGTAAGAAGCGCATGAAGACGATCGGCCGCGTGGACGTCCCCCAGGAAGCCTTCGTAGCCGCCCTGTCGTCCGACGCCGCCTCCGATAAACCCAAGGGCCAGAAGTAGATTCGGTACCCCGGGTCAGTGCGTCGGATTGATTCGGACGCGCAGGCGCACGCCGCCCAACGGGCTGGAGTCCAGTTCGGCTGTGCCGGAATGGAGTTCGGCTTGTTGGCGGACCAGGGCCAGGCCGAGGCCGGAGCCTGGGGAGCCGGGGCCTTTGGCGAAGCGGTCGAAGGCGGTGGTGCGGAGGGCTTCGGGGATGCCGGTGCCGTCGTCGTCGATGGTGATTTCGACTGTGTCGGAGTCGCGGCGCGCAGCGACCGTGATGGTGTGTGCGTGACCGTGCTGTACGGCGTTGGCGACCGCGTTGGTGACGATCAACATGAGGCCGCCGGGTAGACCGGTCACCGTGGTCGGGGCGCATTCGGTGAGGTCGATGTTGACCTCGGGGTGTCTGCGACGAGCGTCTTGCACTGCGCGGTCGAGGGTTTCGCAGAGTTCGAAGGGTTCGAAGGCGTCGGATTCGGTGAGTTCGCCGACGGCGAGTTGTTCCAGATCGGTCAGGGTGTTCTCGATCTGGCGCTCGGCCAGCAGGACATCGGCGAGTACCGCGCGCTGCTGATCGGCGGGCAATTCCTTGGTGGCCAAGACTTCCAGGTCGGTGCGCATCGCGGTGAGCGGTGTGCGCAGTTCATGGGCACAGACCGCGGCGAAGTCCCTGGCACTGGCGAGTGCGCGATTGGTGGCGCCGTGTGCCGCCTCGAGCCGTGCGAGCATGCGGGTGATGGCGTCGGAGAGTTCTTCCGCCTCGCGGGCTCCGCGGCCGCTCAGCGGCGGGAGCTGTTCGAGAGTATCGATGCCGTGCGTCGCGGTGGCCAGTCTGCGCAGTGGTCGCGCGGCATAACCGGCCAGAAACCAGCCGAGCACCGCGGCGAGCAGCACGCCCGCGATGCCGATCCCGACGCCGATCAGCTGGCTGCGTCGGATGGCCGAATCCACCAGTGCGCGATCGGGTTCGAGCCGCACTACTAAACCGGGCGCGCCTGCGACGACGGTGCGGAGGTCACCGGGGCCCACGATCACCCGCCCAGGTAGGGCGGGGTCCGGTTGCGGGGCGGGGATGGCAAGACCCGGTTGCGGGGTGGGCAGGGTCTGTGGTGCGGGGATGGGGACGGAATCCGGTTGGGGGGCGGGAAGGGTCCGTGGATCGGGAAGGGTTCGAATCACCACGTGTGGTGGCATATCCAGCGGTGGTGCGATGGCGACGCCCATGGTCGAGACCGTGTCGTCGAACTGACGGGAACCGGTGGCGTCGAGCAGTGCGGTGTAGGCGATGCCGAGTGTGACCGCGACCAGCGCCGCGACCACGCCCGACACCAGTGCCACGCGAACGCGCAACGACAGCGACACTGTGCCTTTCGGCGGCCTCACCGTTCGGCGCCACCGGCTCGTCGGCGTTGGGCCCGGTTGTGCTGGAACCGATGCCGATACTCGCTCACGACCGCCCGTAGCGCTCACCCTTCCTCCCGCAGTACGAATCCCACCCCGCGCACGGTGTGGATCACCCGAGATGCACCGTGCGCCTCCAACTTCCGCCGCAGATAGGAGACGAACACATCCACCACATTCGTATCGGTGGTGAAGTCGTAACCCCAAACCGCGGAAAGGATCTGCTCGCGGCTGAGCACGATGCCGATGTTCTCGGCGAGCAGTGCGAGCACCTCGAATTCCCGTTTGGTCAGCTCGACCTGCTGTCCGCTCGCGAACACCCGATGTCCGGCCCGATTGATGCGGACCTGTCCGACCTGGCGTTGGTCATCGCCGGACGGCCGGATCAGCGCGGGCCGACGGCGCAGCAACGCGTGCAGGCGGGCGACGAGTTCGCCGAGGTCGAAGGGTTTGGTCAGGTAGTCATCGGCGCCGCGCTCCAGGGCTGCTATGCGATCGCTGACCGCGGTGCGGGCGCTCAATACGCAGATCGGAATGTCGTTGCCCATCGCGCGCAATGCCGTAACCACGCCCGCCCCATCGAGATTCGGCATATTCACATCGAGCACCATGGCGTCCGGATCGGCGCTGCGGACCATCGACAGCGCCTCGGCGCCGTCACCCGCGGTGACCACCTCGAAGTCCGAGAGTTCGAGCCCGCGCCGTAGCGAGGCGAGAACTCGAACCTCGTCGTCCACGACCAAGATGCGTTGTCCGGTCATGGGGCCACCATAGAGCCGCCCCTCGGTCAGCTGCCGCTACTGCCGGACGGCGCCGGACGTGCGGGCTGGACGTACAAGACGCCGGGCCCGACAGGTCCGCCGGGCCGGGCGGGCCCCACGATGACCGGTCCGGACGGATCGATATCCGGGCAGCCCGGCAGCGCGAGATCCGGCGGCGGGGCGGCCGGAACGCCGAGCATCCGACCCGGCCGCTCGAGGATTACCACGTGGGGTTGGCCGGGGGCCTGCACCACGCATGTCACCGTCACGTCCCCGTCGCCCGGTAGCGGCGGCTGGGCCGAGGCGACTCCGGCGACCAGCGCGGCCGCGGTGGCGGCGAATGCGGTACCCGTGGCGATGGTGACAATGCGGGCTCGGCCGCGTCCGAGGGTGGCAGTCATGATGCGATCTCCTTCGCGTCGGCGCCGGGTTCGTCCCGGCGAGACCGACGCTAGGGCGCCGAACTTCACCATCTCTTGAGCAATCATTAGAGATCTCTTGCGGCGCATCGAACTTCGGGCTGTACGCGTGGCCGCCGACGAGTTAGTCTCGTCGACACGGTTTCGGGGCCGCCGCGTGGCGCGGGCTCGGAGCCCTCGAGCAGGTCCGATCGCAACACCGGCCCCCATTCGGGATGCCCGCAGAAACAGGGCTTCCGTTCTGGTTTCTCCAATGGCAAGGTTATGTTGCTCGTCACAGTCGTATGCTCTGCGGACCTGCAGAATGTGACAGTTGGGTTTTCCGGAATATCGTTAGGTGATCTTCACTCGGTCTGCCCGGCGTGGTGAGGATGCTGGAAACCTGAGAGTGGAGCTTGCATGACGAGTGACCTGCCCTTCGACAGCGATGCCACCGACGCTGACGACCGTGCGGGCGACACCGCCTATCGCGTTGCCACCGGCGTCGCGCGGGTAGCGAGGGCGGGCGCGTACGTGACCGGCGGTGCGCTGGTCGCCACCAATGGCGGTACCGCACCCGTCCATCCAGGCGGGCAACGGCTCGACAGCTGGACTTCGGCCTACACCCGCGACCCCGATGCGGACGCGCCGAGCCCCGTGGTCACCTTCCCGGATCCGGACCCGAATTCGACACCGCCCGCACCACTGCATTCGTCGACGCCGACCCCGCGCGATGTGAGCGTCAACGCGCCGTTCACCATCCCGAATGTGCCCAATTCGGGCGTGTACATCGGACCTGTTCCGCAGCAGCATTCATCGCAGCCATGGCAGAACACCGGGTACGGAAGCTATCAGCCCGGCCTCGCTCTCGGAACCGAGAGCGAACGGTCCGGACTCGACCTGCACAGCGACACACCGCAGTCCGGCCTCGATCTCGGTACCGGACACGTGCCCGGCGGCTTCGGTAACCTGCCCGGACTCGACTTCGGTCAGGGCGGCCACGGCTTCAACCTCCCCAGCCCGAACGGCTTCCTCGCTCCGGGTTCGAATCCCTTTACCCTGCCCCGTGTTCCGACGTCGGGGACGGCCATCAGCGAGTCGGTGAGCAGCGATGCCGAAAGCGCCGACGACGGCGATGCGGTCGCGAGCAACGTTCCGTTCTACGGCGGCAACATGTTTCACAGCGGCGCGACCGGGGGCAGCGGTGAGCTGTTCCACGGCAGCGACGCGTTCCATGGCAACGACGCATTCCACGGCAGCGACGCGCTCCACGGTGCCGACATGTACCACGGTGTCGGCAGCCCGGATGCTTTCGGCGTATTCATCAATGCCGAAGCCGGTTTCAGCGTGCACACCGAACTCCAAGTGGACTTCAGTGCCGGCCCGAACGGGGTGTACCTCGCCACGCAGTCCAAGATCGAGGTCGAGGGCGCGCTGAAGGTCGAGGTCGGCGCAGGCCGGGTCGGCGACAATATCGACAGGTACTCCGATTGGCTCGGCCAAACCCCCGGCACCACTGGACGTACCGGCCTCGACAATGCCGGCACGAACGCTACGGCCAACCCGGTCGGCACCCAGCCCGTCGGATCGCAGTACTCAGCCGTGCAGCCCGTCGCGGTGCAGCCCGTGCAGCCGTTCGCGGCGCCGCTGCCCGCTCCGGTCGCGGCTGTCGCGCCCGCAGCGGTGGCCCCCGCGGTCGTGGCGCCCGCCGCGGTGGCGGCGCCGGTTGCGGCCACTCCGCTGCAGACCACGATTCAGCCGGATGTGGCGAGCACCCCGGTCGCCAACGTCCTGGTCGCCCCGGCGGGTCCGTCACCGCTGACCGCGCCCGCCGCGACGGTGCCCGCGCTGTTCGAGCCGAGGCCCGTTCCGGCGAAGCATCCGGTCGTCGTCGACGATTCGCCGTCCACCACGACGCCGCTGACGAACACTCCGACCACCGTCACCAAGACGGTGCCGATCCCCGGCGACAACACCACCGGGCATCCGACCAAGACACCCGAAACGGGCAGCACCAAGCCCGGCCACACCACTGTTCCGGACACGGATGCCACCGGGACGACGAAGATCCCGACCGCGACCCACGCGCCGACCACACAGGCTCCCACCACGCACGCACCGACCCACACCGCGACGCCGACGACACCGGACGACGACGATGTGACGATCCCGAGCACCGGCAACGGTGGCGGCACCAGCACCGGTCACAGCGGCGGGACTACCCCGAGCACCGTCAACGGCGGCACGGGTGGCAACTCGGCTCCGAATACGCACACCACCCAGCCGGACGTCGACGACCCGACCGTGGATGTCCCGACCGTCTCGGTGCCGACGATGACCCACTCGGCGCCGACGGTCCCGCCGACCGCTGATATCGATATCCCGACCGCGAATTCCCCGGCACCGATCCCGACTCAGCAGCCGCACGTGCCTGCGCCGACGATGCCCGCACCGGTCACCCCGATGAAGCCGCCTGCGCACCCGATCGCCGCCGAACTCGGCGATCCGGCCGATTTCGCGCACCCGGTGTACGAGCCCGATCACACGGCACTGACCCTCATGGCCGCCGGGCTGTCCACCCCGTTGCTGCCCGATCCGGGTGTGGACGACGGCCACCACTTCGTGGCGGGCCTGGATATCACCCTGATCTAGGAGCCGCACGGGGGTCGCGCGCATCCGTCGCGCCGGCGCATGTCATCGTCGAACGCGATATTCGTACGACAGTTAGGAGGAGCGGTTGTCTGCCGCAGCCGGGCTGGAGGCCGCCACGGTGAAACATCCGGCGGCGATGGCGCCAGTGATCGGAATCCTCGATCAACTGCAGGAGATGACCCGCTCCGCGGGCCGGCAAGACCTGGGTGGCCGACTGAGCATGGTCCGGGCCAGGGTCGGTGACCCACGGCTGCGCCTCGTGGTCGTCGGCGCCGCGAAGAACGGTATGAGCACCCTGGTCAATGGTCTGATCGGGGCGCGGGTGAGCGCCACCGAGAGTGCACTGAGCGTGCCGGTGATCGCGGAGTTCGGACCGGAGCCGACCGCCGTACTGGTGAAATCGCTGGGGGCGGGCCGGATCGAACGCCAGCCCGTCGATCCGCTCGACCCCGGGCCCGCGCTGGCCGCCGACGGGGTGATCCGCGCCGAATTCACCGAGCCGAGCCCGCTGCTCGCCGAGGGTCTCGTCCTGATGGACGCACCGGGCGGCAACGGCGACGATCACATCACCTGGTCGATGATCGCCGCCGCGGATGCCGTGCTCTACGTCGGTGACGCCGGATCCGAGTTCAGTGCGGAACAGATCGGCTACCTCGAGCGCATCCAGCAGCTCTGTCCGACGGTCATCTGCGCGCTGAACAAGATCGACCTGCACCCGCACTGGCAGCACACCCAGCAGCGCAATCGCGAGCTTTTGGACGCCGCCGGACTCGGTTTCGCGGTGGCGCCGGTTTCCGCGCTGCTGCATCTGCAGGCGGGCAATTATCAGCGTGATATCGAATCCGGCGTGCCCCAACTGGTCGACCACCTGCGCGATTATGTGCTGGCAAGGGCCGACAGCCTGGTCCTGGAAGCCGCGGCCAACGACATCCGCCTGGTCGTCGACCACCTGGCCGTGACTCTGCGGACCGAGGCCGAGGCGCTGCGCGATCCGCGGCGCCGGGTGGAGATAACGGAACAACTGGTCGCCGCCCGCGACCAGGCCGACCAACTGCGGCAGCGCTCGGCCAATTGGCAGGTCACTCTCGGTGACGGCAGTACCGAACTGATGGCCGATATCGAACACGACTTGCGGCACCGGCTGCGCAGTCTGGTGCGCGATGCCGAGGCCGAGATCGTCAACACCGATCCGGCCCGCCGCTGGCAGGATTTCGGCGCGGATCTGGATGCGCGCATCTGCGAGGCCGTCGAAGAGAATTTCGTGGTGGCTCACTACCGGGCGGTGGAACTGTCCGAACAGGTGGCCGCCAAATTCCCCGCCGATCACCGCACCCCGCCGCTACCGGACCTACGCCTGGAAAATCCCGGTGAAGTGCTCGACCAGGTCGCGCCGCTGGATCCCCTGATCAGCGGGAAAGCCGGTGTGCTCGGCCAATTCCTGACCGTCATGCGCGGGTCCTACGGTGGCCTGCTGATGGTCGGTGTGCTCACCAGTCTGCTGAAAATGCCGCTGGTGAACTGGTATTCGGCCGCCGCCGCGTTGCTGCTCGGCGCCAATGCGCTGTGGGACGACCGCAAGGCGCGCAAGCAGCGCCGTCAGGCCGAGGCCAAGGTTTCGGTGGCCAGACTCATGGACGACGTGATCTTCCAGGTCGGTAAGGAATCGCGAAATCGGTTGCGCGCCATGCAGCGCACACTGCGCGACCACTTCACCGATATCGCCACCGATGTACTCCGCGCCGCGGACGAACGCTTGCGCGTCGCCGAGGTGGCCTACGGAAAATACGGCGATCACCGCGAGGAGCGCATCGCCGATCTGGACGTGCAACTCGGCCGGTTGCGCGGGCTGCGCGCCGAGGCCGATGGGGTCAGCGCGGCCGCGTAGGCAA
Source organism: Nocardia sp. NPDC049526 (assembly GCF_044465765.1). Taxonomy (NCBI): domain Bacteria; kingdom Bacillati; phylum Actinomycetota; class Actinomycetes; order Mycobacteriales; family Nocardiaceae; genus Nocardia; species Nocardia sp. NPDC049526. The sequence continues at coordinate 587,353 of NZ_JBITMA010000003.1, forward strand.
GCCGCGGCGCGGCCGCGTCAGCAGGACGCAGCTCGGCCGCGCAAGCAGATCGCAGGGTGGCCGCATCGGTAGGGCCGTACGCGATCCAGCGCGCGATACGGGCTTCGTGATGAGCTGAGGTCGGCGAGCCCGCCCCAAGATCGGCAAAGAAGTAGACGAGCGGTGCGGACTACTCAGCTAGCGGGTGACGAGCCAGGCGATGACCACGAGCACGAGCAGGGCGATCAAGGCGAGCTGAACGCGGGAACGCGGCATCAACGCGCCCCGCTCTGCGCGGTCTCGCGCACCGCCACCGGCGGCGCGATCGGCTCGGGCATCAGGGCGGCCTCGGGGCCCACGACGTCTTCGGCGGTGAGTGCCGTCGAGGTCGCGCGATTACGGCCGAGCAGTTGCAGCGAGACCCGCAGCAGTCGGTCCAGCAGGTAGGCGATGGCGAAGCTGACCGGAACCATGCCGACCAACACCACGATGAACTGCGGGATAAACGGCAAACCCGCCACCCACAGCTCGAAGCCGTCCCACCACCCTGCAATCTGATGCACGGCACCAGCCTAGCGGTGTTGAATTTGCCGCGCCGTCGGCACCGCGTGGTGGCCGGGTTTCGGCGCGCTCGGTGGACGACACGGGCAGACGGACCGAAGATGAGGTATGGCGTCTTCCGATGATCTGACCGTAGACGAACCTGCCGACCTGCCCGTGCTCAGTCAGCTGAGTGACATGCGTCAGCACGCCACCTATCCGCCGATCGACGATTACGCATTCCTGTCCGACTGTGAGACCAGCTGTCTGATAGCCAGCAATGGCGGCGTCGAGTGGATGTGCGTGCCACGGCCCGATTCGCCGAGCATCTTCGGCGCGATGCTCGATCGCAGCGCCGGACATTTCCGGATCGGCCCGTACGGGGTCAATGTGCCCGCGGCGCGACGGTATCTGCCCGGTGGCATGATCCTGGAGACCACCTGGCAGTCCGAGACCGGCTGGCTGATCGTGCGCGACGCGCTGGTGCTCGGTCCCTGGCACAACAACGATCAGCGCAGCAAGACCCATCGCCGCACGCCGATGGACTGGGATGCCGAGCACGTCCTGCTGCGCACGGTGAAGTGCGTGAACGGCACGGTCGAGCTGGAGATGAGCTGCGAGCCCGCCTTCGATTACCACCGCGCCCCGGCCCGCTGGGAGTACACCGGCAAGGTGTACGAGGAGGCCACCGCGGTGCGCAGCACCGATCCGAGTGTGGGCCCCACACTGGTGCTGACCACCGACCTGCGGCTCGGACTAGAGGGCCGTGAGGCCCGCGCGCGGACCAGGATGAAGGAGGGCGACGAGGTGTTCGTCGCGCTGACCTGGTCGGAGCTGCCCGCACCGCGCACCTTCGACGAGGCGGCGCAGAAGATGTGGCAGACCACCGAATGCTGGCGGCAGTGGATCACCCTCGGCGATTTCCCGGATCATCCATGGCGCAACTACCTCCAGCGCAGTGCGCTGACGCTCAAGGGACTCACCTACGCGCCGACTGGTGCGCTGATGGCCGCCGCAACCACCTCGCTACCGGAAACCCCTGGCGGCCAACGCAACTGGGACTACCGCTATACCTGGGTGCGCGATTCCAGCTTCGCTTTGTGGGGCCTGTACACCCTCGGCCTGGACCGCGAGGCGAATGACTTCTTCGCCTTCCTCAACGACGCCACCACCGGCGACAACGGCGAACCCGTTCCGCTGCAGGTGCTCTACGGCATCGGCGGTGAACGCGACATCACCGAGACCACGCTCGACAACCTGACCGGCTACGACGGCGCCAAACCTGTGCGCATCGGCAACGGCGCGTACAACCAGGACCAGCACGACATCTGGGGCACCATGCTCGACGCGGTGTACCTGCACGTGAAATCCCGCCAACAGGTGCCGGAGTCGCTGTGGCCACTGCTGGAGCGCCAGGTCGAGGCGACCATCGCGCGCTGGCAGGAACCCGACCGCGGCATCTGGGAAGTGCGCGGTGAGCCACAGCATTTCACCTCGTCGAAGGTGATGTGCTGGGTTGCGCTGGACCGCGGCGCGAAGCTGGCCGAACTGCACGGCGAATACGAGCGGGCCACCGAGTGGTACACCATCGCCGACCAGATCAAGGCCGATATCCTCACCAACGGCGTGAATGCCGACGGTGTCTTCACCCAGACCTACGGCGGCGACACCCTGGACGCGTCACTGCTGCTGGTGGTGCTGAACCGCTTCCTGCCGCCTACCGACCATCGGGTGCGCGCCACCGTGCTCTCGATCGCCGACCGGCTCACCGAGAACGGTCTGGTGCTGCGCTACCGGACCGAAACCACCGATGACGGATTGACCGGCGCGGAGGGCACCTTCACCATCTGCTCGTTCTGGCTGGTCTCCGCACTCGTGGAGATCGGCGAACTACAGCGAGCCCGGCACTTGTGCGAGCGACTGCTCGGCTATGCGAGTCCGTTGCGGCTCTATGCCGAGGAGATCGATTCGCGCAGCGGACGTCATCTCGGCAACTTCCCGCAGGCATTCACCCATCTGGCGCTGATCAATGCGGTGACGCACGTGATCAGGGCCGAGCAGTCACACACCTCCGGCGCGTTCCAGCCGGCACACACACCGGCGACTCACCCAGCCTGAGCCCGTGGGGCCGGTACACGGCGAGCGATGTCGACGCCAGCTATCGGGACGATCAACCCTCGTCATCGAATGCGTCGATCCACCCGTTCTCGTCGACCTCACACAATGCTCCATCAGCCAGGTGGACTGTCGGCTGATGTTCAGGCGCGCCCACGCAAGCTTGCGCGAGCGGTTGTTATTCGTCGGATTCCCGGTCGGCTCCGCTGCGCCAGTCATTGAACCGCTTGCCGATCTTGGAGACGGTCTCGCCGACCTCCTGACCGACCGTGCTCACCGCGGATCCGACATCGCGCCCGAGATGGCGCACGGTGCGGATCAGCGGATCCTCGGATTGGTCGAAGTTCTGCCGATAGGTGCGCGCGGCCTCCTTGATCTCGTCGCTGATCCTGGTGGTCTTATCGTGTTCGCGGCGTGGGTAGTCACCGCCGAGCATGCGGTTGTATTCGCCGGATTGGATCCAGCGGCGCAGTTCCGCGGCCCGCAGCACCGAGAACGGATGGCTCTGCAGTTCCAGATTGAGCAGCTTCAGTACACCGTCGCGCAGATCGCCGGAGCGCTCGTAGTCATCGGCCTGCTGCAGGAACGCGCCGTGGTTCATCTCCTTGATCCAGGTGCCGCCCGCGGTCTTCATGTGCACCCGCACCGACGCCTCGACATCCTGACCGCACAGCAATCCGGCCCGGTCGCCGGACAACTCGGATTTGCGGCTCCACTCCATCAGTGCGGCAACGATTGCGCGCAGTGCCCAGCCACCGACCGGCATCCAGCCCAGATTGGCCGAAATGCGCAGTAGATGCATGAGCATGGTGCGGTACACCGCATGTCCGGACAGCGCGTGCCCGAGTTCGTGACCGACGACGAAGCGCAGCTCCTCGGTGTCCATCAGATCGATCAGTCCGGTTGTCAGCACGATGAACGGCTGGTCCATGCCGATCGTGAGGGCGTTCACGTGCGGGCTCTGCAAGACGAACATCTCGGGGGTGATGCGCGCGTCCAGGATTTCCACACAATCCTGACGCAGCTGGTGCAGCGAACGGAACTGGCGCTCGTCCACCCGGACCGCGGTCGCGAGGTACAGCAGCCGGTGCTGGCGTTCTTGCAGCAATCCGGACAAGGTTCGCAAAACGGTATCGAACCCGCTGAGTGAGCGCAGCGTCACCAACGCCGTGCGATCGGCGGGATGCTCCCACGCGCGAGTGCTGATATCAGGGAATACAGTGCGCACGCGGTCCGGGCTGGTAGTCATGGGATGAAACCCCCCTCTTCCTGGAACTCTGTTGATTCGAGCTGGTGGCATTTCCTCTGATACAGTCTGCCCGTGTCTTCGATTGTCGTCCCGCAGGTCCGCCATGAATTGGCGTTGATCGCTGTCGGCAATCTCGCGGTCGCGGACATTCTCTGTCGCTGATCGGCGCCGGGCGCTGCTGCGCACCCATCTTTCTCTAGACTGGCGCGCAAACTTTTTCGCAGCAGTGTCCGTACCCCCGACCTTCGGTCGACAAGTCGCGCCACAGTTCTACCGCCGCGACAACTAGTCCACGTCGCGGCGGAGCGCATTAGGAAAGGTTCCACCCATGTCACCCAGGTCCTTGCTCCTCGGATCCTCCCGATCGCACCGTCGCCCGGTGATCGCCGCGCTAACGGCCGTCGCCGCCGTCGTGCTCACCGCGTGCGGTGGTGGAGCGAGCGACACCGTGGGCGCAGGTGGGCCCGACGGCAGCGGCGGCACCCTCAACCTCTACGCCTACGCGGTCCCGAAGCCCGGTTTCGACAAGGTCGTCCCGGAATTCAACAAGACCGATAAGGGCAAGGGCGTCCAGATCAACGGCTCCTACGGCGCGTCGGGCGATCAGTCCCGCAAGGTCAAGGACGGCGCCGAGGCCGATATCGTCAACTTCTCGGTCGAGCCCGATATCACCCGCCTGGTCGACGCCGGTCTGGTCGATCCGAGCTGGAATGCCGACGCTACCAAGGGAATTCCGTTCGGCTCGGTCGTCGCGATCGTGGTGCGCAAGGGCAATCCGAAGGGCATCAAGGACTGGGACGATCTGCTCAAGCCGGGTATCCAGGTCGTCACCCCGAACCCGTTCAGCTCGGGCTCGGCCAAGTGGAATCTGCTCGCGCCGTATGCGGCCAAGAGCGACGGCGGCAAGAACCCGCAGGCGGGTCTGGACTACCTGAGCCAGCTGATCTCCAAGGAGCACGTGCAGGTGCAGCCGAAGTCGGGCCGTGAGGCCACCGAGACCTTCCTGCAGGGCACCGGTGACGTGCTGCTGAGCTACGAGAACGAGGCGATCTTCTCCGAGCGCAACGGCGATCCGATCGAGCACATCGTGCCGCCGACCACCTTCAAGATCGAGAACCCGGTCGCGGTACTGAAGAACAGCAAGCATCTGGACACGGCGAACGCCTTCCGCGACTTCCTGTTCACCACCGAGGGCCAAAAGGCTTGGGCCTCGGCGGGATTCCGCCCGGTCGACCCGAAGGTGGCCGCCGACTACGCCAAGGACTTCCCGACTCCGCAGAAGCTGTGGACCATCGCCGATCTCGGTGGCTGGAAGACTGTCGACAAGGACCTGTTCACCGCGAACACCGGCTCCGTCGCGGTCATCTACGACAAGGCCACCAAGTAAGTCGGTGATCCGGAACACCCCGCGGTGTGTGCGTTGGGCCCGGAGGAGGCAGCTTGCGTAACGCCGGAAGGCACCGCGCACACCGCAAATCGAAGCAGGATACTGGACGATCGTGACTGACAGCAGCAGCGCCGGGATCGGGCATGCGCCCGCTCCCGGCGGCTCCGAAGACGCCACACCCAAAGCCGCTGGTCGCACCTGGTCGTGGCTGCGGGTAACCGGTTCGGTGGGGCCGCTCGGCATCGCCACCGCGGTGCTCTGGCTCAGCATCATCGTGCTGCTGCCACTGGCCGCGCTCACCGTCACCTCATTCGATGACGGCTGGTCCGGGTTCTGGGATGCGATCACCGCACCCGCGGCCATCGACTCGTTGCGCATCACGGTGCTCGTTTCCGTGGTGGTGGCGATCATCAATGTGGTGATGGGCACGCTGATCGCGTGGGTGCTGGTCCGTGACGAGTTCCCGGGCAAGAGCATCGTCAACGCGCTCATCGACCTACCGTTCGCGCTACCGACGATCGTGGCGAGCATCGTGCTGCTGTCGCTCTACGGGCCGCAGAGTCCGATCGATATCCACCTCAACGCCACCCAGCCCGGCCTCGTGGTAGCGCTGGCGTTCGTCACGCTGCCGTTCGTGGTGCGCTCGGTGCAGCCGGTGCTCATCGAGGCCGACCGCGAGGTCGAGCAGGCCGCGCTGTCGCTCGGCGCGGACAACTGGACCACCTTCCGCCGCATCGTCCTGCCGACCCTCGCGCCCGCCATCATCAGCGGCGGCGGGCTCGCTTTCGCCCGCGCCATCGGCGAATACGGTTCGGTGGTGCTGATCGGTGGTGCCATTCCACGTAAGACCGAGATGGCCTCGCAGTACATCCAGAAGCAGATCGAGATCGACCGGCCGGTGAACGCGGCCGCGGTGTCGGTCGCACTGCTGGTCATCTCGTTCGCGACCCTGCTCGTGCTGCGGCTGTGGGCCGAGCGCACGGCGCGCAAAGAGCAGGAGGCGCAATGAATCTGTCCTCGCCGACTCGTATTTCGCTGCGCGTGATTGCGCTCGGCTACCTGTTCATCTTGCTCGTGCTGCCGCTGATCATCATTCTGTGGCGCACCTTCGAGAAGGGGATCGGCGCGTTCATCGACTCGATCTCCACGCCCGCGGCGATCTCGGCATTCCAGCTGTCGATCCTCATCGTGGCGATCGTGGTTCCGGTGAATGTCATCTTCGGCATCGTCACCGCGATCGCCCTCGTGCGCGGCAAGTTCCCGGGCCGCACACTGGTGCAGGGCATCGTGGATCTGCCTTTCGCCGTCTCACCGGTCGTGGTCGGCGTCTCGCTGATCCTGCTGTGGGGTGCGGACGGCTGGTTCGGCGGACTCGAAGACGTCGGTTTCAAGGTGATCTTCAATCTGCCCGGCATGGTGATCGCGACGATCTTCGTCACGCTGCCGTTCGTGGTGCGCGAGGTCGAGCCGGTGCTGCACGAGATCGGCGACGATCAGGAGCAGGCCGCGGCCACCCTCGGCGCGTCCCGCTGGCAGACCTTCTGGCGGATCACCCTGCCCGCGATCCGCTGGGGCCTGACCTACGGTGTCGTGCTGACCGTCGCGCGTGCGCTCGGCGAATTCGGCGCGGTGATCATGGTGTCCTCCGCGCTGCCGGGTAAATCGCAGACGCTGACCCTGCTCGTACACGGTCGATACATCAACGACCACAACACCTTCGGCGCCTACGCCGCCGCGACCCTGCTGATGGGCCTTGCCCTCGTAGTCCTTCTGTTGATGACCCTCCTCGAACGTAAGCGGGGCACCAAGTGATCACCGTGACCAATGCGAAGAAGAACTACGGTTCCTTCGCCGCCCTGAACGATGTCAGCATCGAGATCCCGTCGGGAGAGCTGACCGCCCTGCTCGGCCCATCGGGTTCGGGCAAGTCGACGCTGCTGCGCTCGATCGCGGGCCTGGAATCGCTGGACGCCGGCGTCGTCGCCATCGCGGGCAACGATGTCACCCACATACCACCGCAGAAGCGCGATATCGGCTTCGTATTCCAGCACTACGCCGCGTTCAAGCATATGACCGTGCGCGACAATGTGGCCTTCGGACTCAAGATCCGCAAGCGTCCCAAGGGCGAAATCGCAAAGCGCGTCGACGAATTGCTCGGCATCGTCGGCCTCGACGGCTTCCAGCACCGCTACCCGGCCCAGCTCTCCGGCGGCCAGCGTCAGCGCATGGCACTGGCTCGCGCGCTGGCGGTCGACCCGCAGGTGCTGTTGTTGGACGAGCCGTTCGGCGCGCTCGACGCCAAGGTGCGCGCCGATCTGCGCACCTGGCTGCGCCGGCTGCACGAGGAGGTCCATGTCACCACCGTGCTGGTCACCCACGACCAGGAGGAGGCCCTCGACGTCGCCGACCGGATCGCGGTGATGAACAAGGGCCGTATCGAACAGGTCGGCAGCCCGGAGGACGTCTACGATCGGCCCGCCAACGAATTCGTGATGTCCTTCCTCGGCGCCGTGGCCCGGCTCAACGGACATCTGGTGCGTCCGCACGATATTCGCGTCGGCCGCGACGCCAGCATGGCGCTCGCCAAAGACGAGGGCACCGCGGAGTCGGCGGGTGTCACCCGCGCCACTGTGGAACGCGTTGTGCACCTCGGATTCGAGGTGCGCGTCGAGTTGCGCAATGCGGCCACCGGCGATCTGTTCGCCGCCCAGGTGACCCGCGGTGATGCCGAGGCGCTGCAGCTCAACGACGGGGAAACCGTCTACGCCCGCGCCACCCGTATTCCGGAACTGCCTGCGGGATAAGGGCGAATTCGACGCTGCTTTATGGCTGCGGATTCCGTATACGCGAAATCCGTGGCCATTCCTGGCGTGTCGAAACCGAACTCCGGTTTCCGCGTCTCATATTGTGCTGAATGCGAAACACCCGCTAGTGGGTTCCGGTGAATTATCGGAACGTAATCCGATGTGAGCATTCGCAATGGTCGTCGAACGCGGCCCGTATGCGGGCGGCGGGAAGTTGAACGATCACCATGTCAATTCGAAGACAGATATTTCTGGCGCTGGCCGCTGCCGGCGTCGCGGTGATAGTCCAATCCGGTCCGGCAATCGCCGCACCGCCACCCGGAACGCCGGCAGTGCGCGCACCGGATGGCCCGGTTATCACCGAGATTCCCGCGGACTCGCCCGAGGTGGCCGCAATCGGTCCGGAATCGGTGGGGAAGCCGATCCCGAACTCATCTGCCGGTCTCACTCCGGCGCAGTTGGTACCGCACGGAATCGAGGGCGAGCAACGGCATTTCACGCCGAATCCGGAGCAATGGGACAACGCGCGAACGATTGTCGACGTGGTCCTGCGTCGCGATCTGCCCGCCTATGCGGCGGTGGTCGCGCTGGCCACCGCACTGCAGGAATCGCTGCTGCGCAATCTGACCGAGGCGGTCGATCACGACTCGCTCGGGGTGTTCCAGCAGCGGCCGTCCGCGGGCTGGGGTACGCCCGCGCAGCTCACCGATCTGCGCTACGCGACCGAGCGATTCCTGGACGCACTGCTGGTCCACGCGCCTGAGTACCAGGCGATGCCGCTGTGGCAGGCGGCGCAGGCCGCGCAGCGCTCAGGCTTTCCGACGGCGTACGCGCGGTGGCAGGAGCAGGCCGCGCAGATGGTGTCGCGATTGCTCGGACCACGGCAGGGACCGATGCGGCGGGCGACGAGTGCCCAAGCGGTGCTGGGCTGTTGCTGATGAGTTGCCAATGGGGGTAAAGGTTTTGATTTCCCGCACCGGAATCGCTCGTGAATTCCGGTGCGGGGAGTCGGAACTCGTTGCCGGATCGGGCTCATCCGGCCGATGGCGGACTGGTCGGTTTCGATACGGCTCGGGTTCGGCTTGTTGTGGCGTACTCGGCAACCTCGACTGGGGTCTGATTGTGGGCTGTTTTCGCATGTAAGAACATGTATTGGAAGCCGGTGGGATGAGCCGGCCGCCTGCTGGCAAACAGTGACAGGGCATCATTGAATTCCGGCGCGCCGTAAGAAGTTCCGGCTGCGACATCGGCGCGTTACGTCCCGTGCCAGGTGAGCCGGGATCGGTGCTCTTGCTGTGCAACCTGTGTTGGTGGCGGCGGCATGCGGACAACCGTGTGTCCGGTGGTTGGCAGGCCGGTCGCGGAGTGGTTGCGTGAACAAGGTTCGAAGCAAATCGGCTCGGCGATCAGAGGATTGCGATGGCGGTTGGTCTCGGTTTGAGCATAGGCACGGTGAACACGGTTTCCGCTCTGGCGGAGGAGGGTTCGGCCAAGGCTCCACCCGGTCGCCGCTCCGCCGCCGAACGCTCGCCCGCCGTCACCCGCCGCACCACCCTCACCTTCGACAGCACCGGAATGGCCAGGGTCGGCATGATTCCGCGGCACGGGCGCGCTATCACCGAATTCGCCGATCTGAGCCAACGCAAGACCAAGCAGGCCAGGGTCGGGCACCGCGCGCTGACCGCGGCCGATCTGATCGCGGTCGTCGCGGATTGCCTGATCACCGAGGCGCGTCGTGATCGTCGAGCGGTCGGTGCGGGTGTCACCCTGACGCATCCGGCGGGCTACACCGAAGGCCAGCTGGGGGAGTTGCGCGCGGCGCTGGACGCGATCGGCCTGACTCATGTCGCGCTGGTCGCCGAACCCGTCGCGGCGGCCACCTGGCTCGAGGTCGAACGCGGGCCACTGATGCCGGGCCTCGCCCTGGTCTATGACCTAGGCGGAGCAAGCCTCGATATCACCCTGGTGCGAGTCGGCGCGGGCTGTCCGCACAATCCGATCGTCGGCGTGCCGATCCGTTCGACGGAATTCGGCGGACGGGCCTTCGGCGCGCTGGTCGCAGCGCGGGCCGGGAACGGGACCGTGCCCGCCTCCATCTCCGGTGCGGTCACCGGTGTCACCGCCGACGAACTGCGCACCATCCATATCCGATCGTCACTGAAGCTGATCTATCGCTGTCTGCGGATGGCGGATGTGACCATGGCCGATGTGGACTGCGTGCTGGTGGTCGGCGGCGCGGCCCGGCCGGTCGAGGTGGCCCAGGTGCTCGCCGGTGAACTGGCGCGCCCGGTGATTACGGCCCCGGATCCGGAACGCACGATCGCCGACGGCGCCGCCCTCATGGCGCGTCGAGCCGCCGCCGCGGACGAGGAGGCGACCGGACATCACCATCGGCGCAAACCACGCAGCGCGACGACGCGCGCCCTTTTACTTTCACGGCGCACCAGGCGCCGCTTGACCCGGGTGGCGATCGCGGCGGGGATGTCGGCCGCTGGAGTGGCGCTCGCGCTGGCGCTGCCCGCCGACTCGGTGGTCGCGAGCCTGTCGCAACTCGGGCTGCGGTAGCGGCGGACCCGGCGGCGCACCGCACCGTCGCCGGGGATGCCGATCGTCTGCCAGGTTGACGTGACTCCTCGTAGGTGTAACTATGGGATACAGTAAATGTGTCCCACGAGGAGAGGCAGTGACGACGATGTCTACAGCCGTGACGCCCGCAGTCGATCCCGATCTGGCGAAGGCGCAGGAGTATGCCGCCAAGCTGCTGCTGCTCTCCGAAGGTTCGGTGAACAAGCACTTCGACCCCTTCGAGGACATCGACTGGGACAATCCGGATTTTGCCGCCGATGCCGGTGAAGAGCGCTGGGTGCTCCCGGTATCCGGCGATGCGCTCGGTCGCCACCCCTGGTACCAGGCATTGCCGCTGGAACGGAAGATCGCGATCGGCAAGTACCGCCAAGCCAATGTCGCCAAGGTCGGTCTGCAGTTCGAATCCATCCTGATCAGCGGCATGGTGACGCACAGCTTCGGCCTGCCCAACGGTTCGCCCGAATTCCGTTACTGCTCCCACGAAATGATCGAGGAGCACAACCACACCCTGATGTTCCAGGAGATGGTCAACCGGATCGGCATCGACGTTCCCGGTATGGGTCCGCTCGTGCGCAAGTTCAAGTACATCGGTGCGCCGGTGGCCGCCCTGTTCCCCAATCTGTTCTTCATGGCCGTCCTCGCGGGTGAGGAGCCGATCGACCACATTCAGAAGGCGATCCTGCGCTCGGGCGAGGATGTGCATCCGATCATGCGCGGCGTAATGGCGATTCACGTCGCCGAGGAAGCGCGCCACATCTCCTTCGCGCACGCATTTCTCGAGCAGCATGTGCCCGAGAAGAATGCGGCCAATAAATTGGTGCTCTCGATCGTCATGCCGATCGTCATGTTCATCCTCGGCCGCTCCATCTACACCCCGCCCCGGTCGTTCTTCAAGGAGTTCGATATCCCGGACGAGGTGCGCAAAGAGCTGTTCTACGGTTCGAAGCAAGCCAAGCAGGAGTTCAGCGACTTCTTCGGCGATGTGCGCACCCTGGCCACTGACATCGGCCTGATGAACCCCATCGGCAAGGCGGTCTGGAAGCTGCTGAATATCGACGGCCACACCACCCGCTATCGCTCCGAGCCGTTGCGCACGGCCAAGGCCGGCTGACGTGCCGTACGTCGTCACGCAGTCCTGCTGTAGCGACGCGTCCTGCGTCTACGCCTGCCCGGTCAACTGCATCCATCCCACGCCGGACGAACCCGATTTTCGGACGGCGGAGATGCTGTATGTCGACCCGCAGGCATGCGTGGACTGCGGCGCGTGTGCGAGTGCGTGCCCGGTCGATGCCATCACGTCATCGAAGAAGCTGACCGACGAGCAGAAGCCGTTCATCGAGATCAATGCCGACTTCTATCGGCAGCAGCGGCTGCGGCCGCTGCTGGCGCAGCCGGTGCCCGCGGCCGAGATCCGCACCGAGCGTCAGCCGCTGCGGGTGGCGATCATCGGATCCGGGCCCTCGGCCATGTACGCGGCCGATGAACTGCTGACCCAGCCCGATGTCACTGTGACGGTCTTCGACCGGCTTCCGGTACCGCATGGACTCGCCAGGTACGGCGTCGCGCCGGACCATGTCAAGACCCGGCAGGTCAACAAGCTCTTCGATATCATCTCGGCGCAGCCTGGTTTCGAGTCGTACCTGAATATCGAAGTGGGCAAACATATTTCGCATGCGGAGCTGCTCGCGCACTTCCATGCGGTGATCTATGCGGTCGGTGCGTCCTCGGATCGTAAGCTGGACATTCCTGGAGAAGGGTTGGCGGGCAATGTATCTGCCACCGACTTCGTCGCCTGGTACAACGGGCATCCGGATCACGCCGGGCGCACCTTCGATCTGTCGCAGCGCCGGGCCGTCATCGTCGGCAATGGCAATGTGGCCCTGGATGTGGCGCGCATTCTTGCTTGCGATCCGGAAGCGTTGGCGGGCACCGATATCGCACCCCGTGCGCTGAAGGCCTTACGGGAGAGCAAGATCGAGGAAGTGGTGGTGCTCGGTCGGCGCGGTCCGGCCGAATCCGCTTTCACCGTACCGGAATTCGTCGGGCTGCTCGGCGCGGATGTCGATATCGCCATCGAGGGCGAATTGCCCGCGGTGACCGGCGAACTGCCGTATCAGGTCGAGCAGAAGCTACGGCTGCTGCGCTCCGTAGCGACTGGTTTCAGGTCGCTGGACGGGGGCAGCGTGGCCCAGCAGCCCTTCGGTGCGCGCAAGCGGATCGTCTTCCGTTATCTGGCCGCGCCGACCGCGATTCTGGGCGCCGACCAGGTGACCGGGATCGAGCTGAGCCGCAACGAACTCGTCACCGACCCGGATGGTCGCGTCCGTGCGGTGGCGACGGGGGAGACCGAGCGGTTGGATACCGGGCTGGTGCTCACCTCGGTGGGTTATCGCGGTGTTGCCCTACCGGGCTTGCCATTCGACGAGCAGGCCGCCGTGATCCCGAATCTGAACGGCCGCGTGCTGGAACAGTCCGGTGGTGCGGTGCTGTCCGGAACGTATGTCACCGGCTGGATCAAGCGTGGTCCCACCGGATTCATCGGAACCAACAAATCCTGCGCGCAGGAGACGGTTCGGCAATTGGCCGATGATTTCAACGCCGGTCGGTTACGTGAACCGGCAGGTAAGGCGGCGGATTTCGATCGCCTGGTGCACCGCCGTCGGCCCTCGGTGCTGGCCCGCCGAAGCGCGGTGCGAACCGGTATCGTGCGCCGCCTGCTCGCCCGCGCCTGAGCGGCGCAAGCGCGCCCATGTCTTATTCGTGCTGTGTAACGGTTTTCGCCTCCCGCCGACATGGTGTGTGCGCGGTAGGGTCCGTGACGACGGTCGGCACCTCGGCGCACGGCGACGCGATGAGGGCGAATGCCGGGCCGAGGTGCCGATTGGCGACTATTTGGCGGTGAACCCACCGTCGATCGCGAGGGCCGCGCCGGTGATGAAGCTGGCCTCATCGCTCAGCAGGTAGGCGCAGAACGACGCGATCTCCTCCGGCTTGCTGATCCGGCCGAGCGGATGCAGTGCGGCGATCGCCGCTTCCCCCTCGGGCGTCGCGCCCATCGAGTTGCGGAAAGCGGGCGTATCGACGGCGCCGGAGACCAGCGCGTTGACGCGAACACCCTGTTCAGCGGTCTCCAGCGCCACCGCGCGGGTCAGCCCGACGACGCCGTGCTTGGCCGCCACATACGGTGCCACCGAACCCATGCCGACGACACCGAGATTCGAGGCGTTGTTGAGGATCGCGCCGCCGCCCGAGGCGACAATCGCCGGAACCTGGTGGCGCAGACCGTAGAACACGCTGGTCAGATTGAGTTCGAGATCGGCACGCCATCCCGCCTCGTCGATCTGCTCGATCGGGCCGAAGGCACTGACGGCGCCCGCATTGTTGAATGCCGCGTCCAGACGACCGTATTCGGTGAGGGCCGCCTGCGTCAGCCGGGCGACCTCGTCCTCGATGGTGACATCGGTCGGCACGAAGATCGCCCGGCCACCCGCCGCGCGGATATCGGCCGCGACCTGCTCGCCCGCGTCTTTGCCACGTGCGCCGAGCACCACCGCCGCGCCCTCGGTCGCCGCCCGCAGGGCGACCGCCTTGCCGACACCCGAGCTGGCCCCGGTGATGAGCATGACCTTGTCCGCGAAACGTGTCGACATCGTCTTCGAATTCCCTTCTCGTTCTTGTGATTTCATGAGCGATGAGGTGGCGCGGGAACTCGGTTCGTCCGAGCGCTTGCTCATCGCTGAATCCAGTCAAGCGGTCGGGGAGTGGTGCTGCTGGCGTAAATCAGCCGTGGCGTTTGACGCGTCATATTCCGATGATCGGGACGCCCGTACTATGAAATCTCCAGCGCTGGCAACAATTTGGTTACCGACCAGTCGGTGTGTGTTGTCGCTTCTGGGTGGTTCTGTTCAGTATGGCGGATCTGGGCTCGATTCGAGTTACTGTGCGGTAGCGGAATCTGGCTTACCGCAGTGGAATCGGGCTTTCGGTCGCGAAACGCCGGACGTCCAGGGGTCTGAATGAATCTTTCTCATGCGATCTAGCTGGGAGTTTGAAACAGAGTCAACGGAAGCCAAACGTTTCATATCAATTCGACATCCGAATCGATCCAGCAGCAGCTAACCTGTGGGTGCTGTTTGGGAAGCGACCGCGGCCACATGGATCTCCTGTGTGATGGACGTGGTCTCGGTGCGTTGACGGGATAGCGAATGACTACAGGTCTGGGTTTCAGCATCGGTTCAGTGAACTCCGTATCCGCCATGGTGACCGGCGAGCGACCGTTGTCGTCGGTGCGGACGCGCCGCACGGCAGTGACCTTCGACAGTGCGGGTGGCATCCGAATCGGGGGGATCCCCCAATTCGACATGGCGGTAACGGATTTCGCCGATCTGGCGCGCGATCCGGAGTCGGTCGTCGTGGGTGGTCGGCTCTGGTCACCAGCGAACCTGGTCGCCGCCGTGGTGAACGGCTTACTCGAATCCTTCCCGCCGACCGCGGGAGCCGTGGCCACCTATCCCGCATGCTATTCCGATAAGCAGCTGTCGCTGCTGCGGCAGGCATTGAATCTGGCCGGTGCCGCGGATGTGCTGCTCATACCCGAACCCGTCGCGGCCGCGGAGTGGCTCGAACAGGAACGCGGACCGATGGAGCCCGGCTTCGTGCTGGTGTACGACCTCGGCGGGGCCAGTCTCGATGTGTCGATGGTGCGGGTCGGACCGGACTGGGACGATCACCCGATCGTCGGAAAGTCCGTGCGTTCATATGATTTCGGTGGTCGGCCGCTCGGTTCGATGATCGCGCGGTATGCCCGGGTCGCCGAACCCGGCGACAACGGGTCGATGCTGCAGATGACCTCGATTGTCGATATCACGAGTATGCGTGCCCAGCACATCCGGGATTCCCTCGATGTGGTCCACGAATGTGTGGAATCGACGGGAAGGTGCCTGTCCGATATCAGCTGCATTCTGCTGGTCGGTGGCGCCACCCGTCCCGTCGAGGTCGCGCGCATCCTTGCCGAACTCGGCCGACCGGTGGTGATGTCGAGCGATCCGGGGCAGACCGTCGCCGCCGGCGCCGCCGGCTATGCGGCCCGCAGCTTCGCACCGCTGTCGACCGGTGGCCGGCATCGAGCGCCGAAGGTCGCCGTATTCTCCAGTGCCGCAGTGGCTTCCGCGGTGGCGGTATCGGCCGTCACGGTATTCGGCGGCCCGAACATTTCGCAGATGCCGTCCCTGGTGGATGCCTTGCCGGGTAGCTTCCCGATAGACAACCTGCTGCTCGAGCCCGATGTCGAAGCGCTCGCGGCGGCCGGTTCCGCGGCGGTTGGCTGGGCGACCACGACGGCGGGCTTCGGCTATTCCGGTCGGCCGGCCTACGGGATCGCTCCCGTCGCCCATACGACGACGCCGATCGGACCGACAATCGGCCCGTCCGTGGCCGAGGCGCACGGCGGCAGACACAGCGAACCACGCGGTGGGACAGGACATTCCGATGGCGTCACCTACGCCAACCCCGCCCAGTTCCTGAACCCGCTGCCATTCATCCAAAGGCCGCGGACGATCCCCGCCGTGCCCAACCAGCCTCCCGCTGGTACGCCCATCCCGGGCGTCGGCCTTCCGGGTTCGGTTCCCGCCCCGGCTGATTCGACTCCCACCGTTCCGGCTGGCACCACGACCACCCCGGGTCCCGCGACCCCGGCGACCGGCGGCACCTCGACGGGCGCTGGTGTGCCGGGTACGACTACGGGCGAAGCATCCACCGGGACTGTGACATCGGGCGCAACCGCCTCGGGTGGCAGCACGGGTGATGCGTCCGGCGGTACGACTTCGGGCACCAGTGGTTCGACATCGGGGAATTCCACCAGCGGCGGTTCGTCGGGCAGTACCTCGGGCGGCTCGACAAGCACTGGTGCTTACGGTGGTTCGACCGACGGCAGCACCTCGGGTGGTTCTGCGGATGGTGGCGCATCGGGCGGATCCACGAGCGGTGGTGGATCGGGCTCTACGGGTGGCGATTCGTCGGGAGGCTCGACGAGTGGTGGTTCCACGAGTGGCGGTACTTCGGGTGGCTCCGCGAGTGGTGGCGCCTCGGGAGGTTCCACGAATGGCGGTACTTCGGGTGGCTCCGCGAGTGGTGGCGCCTCGGGAGGTTCCACGAATGGCGGTACTTCGGGAGGTTCTACGAGCGGTGGTACCTCGGGTGGTTCGACGGGCGGTGGCACGGTTGGCGGTTCGACCGGAAGCCCCTCTTCCGGCGGTAAGTTCTCCGGCGGAACCAATTCCGGCGGCGGCACCAGCTCTGGTGGCACATCCTCCGGTGGTATTTCCTCGCACGGTTCGGGTGGCTTCGGCGGCGGCGGCGGTGCCCGCAGATAGTCCGCGGTAGGACTCCCCGGGCGACTCGCAGCGCCTCGCCGGCACGGAGGTTCGCGGCGGACCGTGGGATTCGCACTCCTAGCGCTGTGCGGATTGCCGTCGGAGTTGACGTGACATTCGCGATCCGCCGATATCCGGCGTGGCTGCGCGTTCGGGACCATTTCGAGATGAAGTGCTGCTGTGCGCGGTCGGCATCACTGCTTTCGCTGCACTGGTGCAGGTGGCACTTCGTGCCGAGATCCGCTGGGGGATCAGTGGTTGGCGGCTCTGGTGGGCGGGCGATGGGTCAGGGGTGGAGACCGCACTATAGCGACGGGCAGCGTCTGCGAATAGTCACTGCAGCATCGGCGGCTGGGTGAAAGTCGCTGGTCCGCATGGCTGTTGGTTACGAGGCGGACTGCCATGCCCGGGCAGAGATCCGCCACCGTTTGTCAGAATTCGCACTTCGTCTGGGCGCTCATGAGGGGCGCGGACTACGTGAAGTAGTGCGGCTGTTCGTTTCGCTGGTCTGTTAGCGAGTGATAGGTACATTCGGACCGGTCGAATTTCGATGACGCCGAGTGCCATAGCGATGCACAATGGGTTGGTGGTACACGGGGGACCTCAGCTTATTGCGCTGGATGTCGATGGAACGTTGCTGCAGACGGGATCGCCGGTCAGTGAACGGGTGATCGATGCTGTGCGGGCGGCGGTGGCGGCGGGGGCGCATGTTGTTGTGACGACCGGGCGGACGTTGATGACGACGCGGCCGGTACTGCAGGAGCTCGGGCTTATCGATGGACATGCGTTGTGTTCCAACGGCGCGGTGCACATCGATGTGGCGAGGGGGGAGCCGGTGGCGGTGCAGACCTTCGATCCGGGGCCCGCGGTCGTCGCCTTGCGCGCTCTGTTTCCGGAGATGATCTTCGCGGTGGAGAAGGTCGGCATCGGCACCTGGGCCACGGGGGCCAGTCCGGGCGAATTCTCTGTCGGCGAATACGTTCTCGTCGATGACGGCGCGTTGAGCAGCGAGCCGACCCCGCGACTGAACGGCTGGTGGCCCGACGGTTCCCTGGAAGAGATGCTGCGCCTGCTCACCCAACTGCGGGTGCCGGGGGCGAGCTGGGTGCACGGCGAATTCGGCCCGTGGCTTACCGTTTCGCGCCGTGGCGTCTCCAAGGGTTGGGCATTGGAGCGACTGCGCACCGCACTGTGCGTTCCCCGTGCCGCCACCCTCGCCATCGGCGACGGCTACAACGACCGCGAAATGCTGCACTGGGCAGGACATTCCGTAGCAATGGCGAACGCACCGAACGAAGTCCGCAACTGGGCGGACGAAGTCGCCGACGATGTCGCCGACGACGGCGTCGCCAAAATCCTGGAGCGCTGGTTCGGTCACTGAGCTGAACCGATGATCACCATGCGTCGGTGGTGCCAAACACCCGAGAGCGCCTCGCCACCAACGCATTCTCGGGGCAGGGAATGCTTCGGGTGGCGGCCGAAGGGGCGGACGGAACCCTGCGAGTACCCGTTCCGCCAAAATCCTGGAGCGCTGGTTCGGTCACTGAGCTGGACCGATGATCACCATGCGTCGGTGGCGGTAAACAAGCGAGAGAGCCCCTCCACCAACGCATTCTCGGGAAGGCAAGCCACTTGCGACGGCATGGAGGGAGTGGGCATACCCGGGAGTGGACTCGCCACCGACGCGCTCTCGGGCTAGGTGTGCGCTTTAGGTGCGGCCGAGGATTTCCAGGTAATGGGGGTTCTGCATGATGCCGAGGACGTTGCCGAAGGGGTCCACTACCGAGGCGGTGATGAAATCTCCGTCGCCGCGCGGCGTGATCGGCTCGTATTCCTCGGCACCGAGGGCCACAAGTCGGTCGAAACTCGCCTGTACATCGTCGACATGCCAGTTCAGGATGGCGCCGCCGGGGGCGTTCTGTGCGCCTGCGGGGGCGAATTTGCGATTGATGATCCCCAGTTCGTGCTGGTAGTCGCCGATGCGGAATTCGTAGTATCCACCGGGCACCGTGTAGTACGGCTCGAGGCCGAGCACCTCGGTGTACCAGTCCTTCGCGGCCTCGAGGTCGTCGGCATAGAACGAAACGGTGGCTATTCCTCGCAACATCTTTGTCTCCTCTGATCGTGGTCTGTGTGATCCATGATTCCGCTTGAAGTGCTCACCGAATGAGCACTTTTAGCGGCAGAATTGTGCTCATGCGAGCAGACCGATTGGTGGCGACCCTGTTACTGATGCAAACCCGCGGACGGGTGACGGCTTCCGAGATCGCCGCCGAACTCGAGGTGTCGGTCGCCACCGCGCGCCGCGACCTGGAGGCGCTCTCGGCCGCAGGAGTTCCGGTCTATCCGCAGCCGGGTCGGGGCGGCGGCTGGTCGCTGGTCGGCGGCGCGCGCACGGATCTAAGTGGCCTCACCGAACCGGAGGCTCGCGCGCTGTTCCTGTTGGCGGGCCCGTCCGCGAGCGCGGTGCCCGAGGTGAAATCGGCGCTGCGCAAGCTGGTACGCGCGCTCCCACAGACCTTCCGCACCGATGCGGAGGCCGCGGCCGACGCGGTCGTGATCGATCCCGCGCGCTGGGGTGAGCACGATCAGACCCGGCCGCAGCTCGTCGAATTGCTGCAGCGCGCGGTAGTCCGGCGTCGCAAAGTGCAGCTGACATATGAGCGGGTGGGGGAGCGCACCCGGCGGGTCGTCGACCCGTGGGGCCTGGTCGACAAGGACGCCATCTGGTATCTCATCGCAGGCACCGACCGTGGCAGGCGCACTTTCCGCGTCGATCGCATCGTCGAAGCCACGATTGCCGACGAAATCGCCCACCGTCCTGCGGATTTCGATCTATCCACTGCCTGGGCGGAGGTGGTCGGCGAGGTCGAACAACGTCGCGCTGCCACATCCGCCACCGCACTCATTGCGCCGCGACTACTTCCGGTCCTGCGCAAGCAGCAGGGGCGACACTGTGAGGTGGATGGTCCCGCGGCCGACGGACGCGTTCAGGTCCGCATCTCCGCACCGACACCGCGCATGATCGCCCAGCAATTGGCGGGCTGGGGTGCCGAAATCGAGGTGCTGGCACCGCAATCGGTGCAGGCGGAGTTGGCCGAACTCGGTGCCGAGCTCGTCGATCGATACGGTGAATGACCGCACGGCAAACCGAATCTTGCACATCGATTCGTGCACCGCGAATGATTGTGATTCGTGCTTCTTGATGGCCGAAATCACTTGTGGCACACAAGTTTGCCATCGCATAATCGATCGGCAATAGATAGGTCCGGCCGGGTTTGTCAAGGACCGGCCAGTCTGTTCGACCGACGTTCGAGTTGTCGGGGTCGGGGATTCATCGTCATGGCGGTATCAGCGCCGCGCTCTCCGCCGCGCGGTGGGGCACGTTATCGGTCTGTTGGTCGGGGCCACTGCTTCGGAGGTGTGCCGCAGGTGCTGCCCTGATCCGCATTCACTAGGAGATTCGGCGTTTGCGAAGGCCGATCAGGTATCCGGCTCGGCGGTTGCAAACGCCGGGGAAAAGACCACCGGGCCGCGTCCGAGCGACAAGCTCCGACCGCAGCCCGGTGCCCGGTTTCGATCAATGCGCGGGTTCAGGCAGCAGTCCGTGCAGTGCGCGCACCATTTCGGTCGCCACCACCGCATGCCCGCTCATCGTGAAGTGAATGAGATCGGCGCTCATCACATCCGGCCGCAGCCGCAGCGGATGGTCCCATAACTCCACCAGCACAGCGTCGTAACGAGTGGCCAACTCGCGGGTGATGTCGTTGAGCGCCGCCATTCGGTCCCGCATCGGACGCATCGGCGCCATCCGTTCCGCCTCCCACACATCGGCGAGGGTGAAGGTGCTCATTTGCGCCCCGCTGCGGGCAAGCGTGCCGAAGATCGCGTCGAGATTCGTGCGCAATTCGTCGAGATTGCCGCCGGGAGTGAACAGATCGTTTCCGCCGCAGCTGATATGCACCAGGTCCGGTGCGAATTCGAGCACCCGCGGCAGCTGATCGGCGCGTACCTGCGCGGACGTCGCGCCGATCCGGCCGGTATTCAGATATGCCAGAGCGGGATTCGCCGCCGTCAATACCGCGGCGACGCGATCTGCCCATCCGGCGGTGTCGTACCCGGGACTCGGATCGCCGACGCCATGGGCGATCGAATCCCCGAGCACCGCATAGCGCTGCCAGCGCGCGTCGGCGAGCAGTTCGAGTGCGGCGGTGTTCGACAACAGCATCGGGTCGTTGGCTTCGGTACGAATATCGTTGTGCGTCAAGGTGACTCCTAGCTCTGCGTCGGAACGGCAGCAGGGATGCGCGCCGGAATCGCGATAACCAGTGCGGATGCGATGCCGATGCCCGCGCAAACGGCGAACAGCGTGTGGAAGGCGGCCAGCGCATCGTCGGCATTGGCGGCGAAGACCGCGGCCAGCACCGCGACACCGAGCGCACCGCCCACCTGCCTGGCGGTCAGATTCATCCCGATTCCGGCCGCGAAGCGTTGCGGCGGAAGTGAACTCGCGGCGGCGGTGCCGAGCACTGTGACGACGATCCCGACGCCACCGCCACCGAACAGCCCGGCCGGTACCCACGCGGACCAGAGAGCCGGTGTCGGCCCGAAGGCGTCGGTGCTCATCCACACATTGGTTCCGGTGTACATCAGCGCCCCGAGAACACCGAGCAGGCGCCGCGTGCTCGCCGCCGTGACGCGACCGGCAACCGTCGCGGTCACCATCGAGGACACCGCGCCCACCGTCAATGCCGCGGCCGAGCCGAGCACCGAATACTGCCAGATCGCATCCAGGAACAGCGGTCCGGCGAGCAACCAGGCGAACATGGTCGCACCGAAGACGAACGAGGCGGCATTGGCCAGTGCGTACGGCCTGCTCTGCCACAATTCGACCGCGATGGCCGGATTGTGGTGGCGCACAGAGCGAATCAGCGCGGCGACGATCAGCAGTGCGCCGACGCCGAGTGCAGCGAGTGTGCCGGGGGCGCTCCAGCCCCAGCGCTGCCCCTCGGTCACCCCGGCCACCACGCCGCCGAGTCCAAGGGCGATGGCGATAGTCCCGATAGGGTCTGGCAGCGCGCTGCCGGGCTGACGGATATCGGGCACGGGAATGCGCAGCCCGGGCGCGATCAGCGCGATCGCCACCGGGATATTGATGACGAATACCGCCCGCCAGCCGAACGTCTCGACCAGCGCGCCGCCGATCGCCGGGCCGACCACGGCGGCGAAACCGCCTGCGGCCGACCAAGCTCCGATGGCCGCACCGATCTTCTCGCGCGGCGTCACGGTGAGGACGAGTCCGAGTGCGGACGGCACCATCAGCGCCGCCGTCGCACCTTGCAGCAGGCGCCCGGCAATGAGCCAACCTGCGGTGGGTGCGAGGCCGCACAGCAGGGAAGTCACGGCGAAACCGACCAGTGCGATCAGGAACAGCCGGCGCCGTCCGAGGGTGTCGGCGAAGCGTCCTGCCGGGGTGAGCAGTGCCGCGAATGCGATGGCATATCCACTGACGACCCAGGTCAGCGTGGTTGTCGCGGTACCGGGAAAGTCGCGGGCGATCGAGGGAAACGCGATATTGACGACGGACAGGTCCAGGAAGGCGATGAAGGCTGCGCCACAGGCGATGACGAGCGTGCGCACTGCGGCGTTCGAGGTCGGCGGACTGTCGGTCCGCTCGGACACTTCGGTCATGAGGGAGATCCTTCGGTGAGGCGAAATCTAAACGTACGACCGTTCGTGCAATAAACGTACGACCGTACGTTCGTATTTGCAACCCGGAAGTGGAAGAATGGCCTCATGGCCGAGTCGACAACTACCGCGCAGGGCACCGATCAGCGCCTCGCCAAAGGCGCCCGCTCCCGAGCCTCGATCGCCAGACATGCCGCCGACGTGGCCTCCATCGAAGGGTTGACCGGCCTGAGCATCGGCCGTCTCGCGACCGATCTCGGCATCAGCAAAAGCGGCATAGCCACTTTGTTCGGTACCAAGGAAGCGCTGCAGGTCGCCGCGGTGAAGGCGGCCCGCGAAGCCTTCGTCGAACGAGTGATCGCGCCGAGTCTCAGCCAACCGCGCGGCCTACCGCGCCTGCGCACCATCATGGATCGCTGGTTCGACCACATCGTCGACTCGACATTTCCAGGCGGCTGCTTCCGCGTGGCCACCATCGCCGAATTCGACAGCAAGCCCGGCCCGGTCCGCGATGCCATCGCCGAGGATCACAGCGAATGGCTCGACTTCTTGGCCAAGCAGATTCGGCACGCGCAGGAACAGGGCGATCTCACCGGCCGCGACGCCGATACCATGGCTTTCGAACTCGATGCGGTGATCAGCGCGGCCAATACCGCCCAGCAGATGGGTGATGATCGCGGTGTCGCCACCGCGCACACCATCGTGAACGGGCTGCTGGGCTGAGATCCTCTTACCGGTGCGTGCTCACGCGTCGGGACTCGGTACGCGTGATGAATCACCCGGAGCGGGTGCCTTGAATCGCGGCAAGTCGGCGACGAGATCGGACAACTGGCGGCTGGTTCGCTGCACTGTACCGTCGGGACGGACGAGGGCACCGCGTCCGCGCCCGAGCCAGTGCCGCAGGGCGCCCCGAGCGATGACTATGACGCCGCCGCGCTGTTCGATCTCGCGGCGCTGTGCCGGTGTCGGTTGGACAGCGGTGACGATCGCGAAACGGCCCGCCGCGATATCGTCGAAGCGACGGCCGTCGAGAAGTGCGTTCGGGACCAGTTTGCCCGCCAGGCCTCGGTAAAAGCGATGCGCCACAACAAGTTCGGATCGGTGCAGCGGCGGCGTCTGTCCGTTGGTGACCAGTTCGGCGAAGCCGGGCAGGTGGTGCAACCGCGGCGCGATGAGGCGGCGCAGCAGATTTCCGAACTCACCGCCGTCGGTCATCGCCCGTCCAATCAACTTTGCGAGCCGGATCATGGCGTGCGCGTGCGGTTTTCGTTCGATTTCGTAGGTATCCAGGACGCTCGCAGGCAGGCCCTCGGCGAGGACGCCCGCGAGCTTCCAGGCCAGGTTGGTCGCATCGCGTAGCCCAGCGCCCATGCCCTGGCCGATGAACGGTGGGGTCAGGTGGGCGGCATCGCCGAGTATGAACATCCGGCCGGAACGCCAGCGGTCGGCGAGTTGAGCGCGGAAGGTGTATTCGGCGACGCGCACGAGCCGGAGTTCCTCGGATGGAGTGTTGCCGGTCCACGGCGCGATCAGTGGCTGCAAGCTCGTCGAATCGCTGTAGCCAGCGGTGGTTTCGCCGGGGCGGAGCCGGAATTCCCAGCGGTAGCGAGTCGCTCCGATTCGCATGTAGGTCGCGGCTCGAATCGGGTCGCAAACCTGGTGCACCCCTTCCCATTCCCCGAAGTCGGCAGCGGTATCCAGATCGACGACGAGCCAGCGCTGTGCGAAGTTCAGATCGCGCATCGTGGCTCCGATCGCGGAGCGGACCACACTGTTGGCGCCGTCGCAGCCCAGCACATATCCGGCCAGGACCGACTCGGCGGCACCGGTAGTGCGATCGATGAAATCGATACGCACACAGTCGTTTTCCTGCGCAACGCGGACGACCTCGGCATTGCCGCGGAGGGTGATGCAAGAATACCGCCGCACATTTGCGCGCAGGATTGCCTCGAGCTCCGGTTGGTCGAATAGGTTCGCCTCCGGGTAGCCATTGGCGCCGCCCGCCGGATCGCGATCGAATTGGGCGAGTACCCGCATATCGGGGTCGATCAATCGCAGGCCCAGCGCCGGACGCGAGATCGCCTCGAAGTCGTCTCCGACGCCGAGACGTGCAAGTATCCGGCGGATTTCGCCGTCGAGATGTACTGCCCGGGGCTGCGGATATATGCCGTCCCAGCGTTCCAGCACCAGGGTTTCGATGCCGTATTGGGCCAGCAGTGTCGCCGCGGTGAGGCCCGAGGGGCCCGCACCGACGATCACCACCGGAACCGAGTTCATCGACTCGCTCCGATCACCAGATTCATCGCCGGACCACGGCTTTCCAGCGGATCGCATACCGGCCGAGGATTGCGGTGGCGGCACCGTCGGAGGCGGGGTCCAGTTCGACGGTCGCGACGATCGCCCCGTCGTCTACTGCCGCCGTGACGCTGTGCACTCCGGCGACCTGCTCGAGTGCGTCCTGCAGCTCACGTCGAGTCGCATCGGCGCGCAGCCCGAGCTTGTAGGGTTTGCCGACATCGGTAACCGGCAATGCATCCAGGACCACAACGGATTTCGGCACGGCCGCTCGCTCGGGCACCCGTTCGCTCGCCCACGTGAGCAGTTCCGACTCGGTGACATCGGCGTCGGCTCCGAGCGTGACATAGGCGACGGGTACTTCACCGGCGTGGACATCGGGGCGTCCGACGGCACCGGCCGCGGTCACCTGTGGATGTGACAGCAGTGCGTCCTCGATCAGCGCCGGGTCGATATTGTGCCCGCCACGGATGATGAGATCCTTGGCGCGGCCGTGCAGATGGATGAAGCCGTCCGCATCGATGTGCGCGAGGTCGCCGGTATCGAGCCAGCCGTCGATCATGGTGCCGAGCCCGTCGAGAAGGTGGCCCTGCTCATTGCGGCCCGTCACATAACCTGCGAAAACCGTTGGACCACTGATCTCCAGCACGCCGATCTCACCGTCGGCCAGCGGCTCCCGGCTGCCCGCGCGCACCACCCGCACCTGCTGGTAGGGCATCCGCTGCCCGACCGCACCCGGTCGCGGCCGGTCCGGATAGCTGCGGGCGGTCGCGCAGGTCGCCTCGGTGAGTCCATAGCCTTCGACCAGGGTCACACCGGTATGCGTCTGGAAGTTCGCCCGCACCGCGGACGGCAGCGGTGAAGCGCCGACCATCGCGTAGCGCAGACTGCTGATATCGGCGTCGACGGCGCACTGCGCCAGTACGGCATATACGGTTGGGACCGCGCTCATCGCGGCAATGCCATAGTGCGCCACGATCTTCCAGAATTCGCCGTACAGCGCGAGATCGCGGTAGCCGAGCGGACCGGCCCAGACCACCGGCTGCCCCTTGAACAGCGGCGCGAGCAGCGTCACCACCAGGGCATTGACATGGAACAACGGGAGTGCGGCGAAGATCGTCGCATCCGCGTCGAGCAGGGAGTTGGCGGCGATCATCCACGCGTTGGCGATCTCGCCGGAATGGGTGTGCGCGGCCAGTTTCGGCACGCCGGTGGTGCCTCCGGTGTGGAATAGCGCGGCCAGATCGCCGGATGCCGGGAGCTGTCCGGCGAATATGGTCGAATCGTCCTCGGCGGCAAGCTCATTCAGATAGCCGATATGCACACCGTCGAGCACGGGCAGTGGGTGCGGCTCGGCGGCGCCGGTGGGGCGCAGCACGAGTACGGCGTCGAGCAGCCCGTCGCTCGCCAGCGCGAGTGCGGATTCCCATGTGTCGATGGCAAGTTCGGGACCGGCCGCGATCAGCACTCTGGCACCGGAGCGGCGCAGCAGTTCCGCGATATGCCGACCGGACATCGCGCCATTGATGGGTGCGGCGATACCGGCCAGCTGCGCGGCGAGCGTCGCGGGGATCAACTCCGCGCAGTTGGGCGCCATCAGTGCGACCGCGTCGTCGCGTCGGACGCCGAGCCGGTGCAGCAGATTCGCACAGCGGTGCACCTCGGATAGGAGTTCGGAGTAACTGCGCTGCAGAGGTTCTCGCCATCGCGCGGCCTCCGGCAATACGGTGAGCGCATTTCGATCGGGCCAGAGTTCGGTGGCCCGGACCAGCAATGCGTAGGTCGATTCCGGTAGACCACGCTCGGCCAGCGGCAGAGATTCGATCTCGGCCAGGTCGCCGGGGCCCGAGTAGCGCGGCCACAGCAGATCCGTTGTCGTCATGTTCACCGCGCGTACCGCACGACCGTACGCTGGCGACCCAGATCGATCGCGCCGTCATCGGTGGCCACCGTGGCCTCGATGATGTCGCCGTCGCGCAGATACTTCGGGTTCTTGGCCTGCCCTTTGAAGAACAGCTTCCACTTCGTCGCCGCCGGGAGCAGCGAGGCGATGAACGCGACCGGTTTCGGCGGGGCGCTGATCGCGGTGCCGATCGGGGTACCGGTGAGCAGCAGATCACCCGCGTCGAGTCGCTGGAATCGGGTCAGCGCCTGCAGCGTCTCCGCGGGGGCGTAGATCATATCGGCGACCGTCATATCCTGGCGCACTTCACCATTGACCCACAGCCGCAACCGGAGGTCGGTGAACCGCTTCAACTCGTCGGCATCCAGCAGCACCAGCGCCGGACCCACCGGTGTGAAGGTCGGATACGACTTCGCCTCGTAGAACTGGGTTTTCGGCAATTGCACATCGCGCGCCGAAACATCATTGGTGACGACGAGTCCGGCGACGTACTCGGCGAGATTATCGGCGGTGATCGCGGTTCCGACCGGCATCTCCTTACCGAAGACCAGTCCGATCTCCACCTCGTAGTCCAGCAGCTGCACATGCGCGGGCCGGATGACATCGTCGAGCGGTCCGCTGATCGAACCGGAGGATTTGCGGAAGAACGTCAAGGGCACGGTCTCGGGGTCACCGCCTGAATCCCGCACGTGGGACGCGAAATTCGTCATCTGCGCGACCACCCGGCACGGTGCGGTCACCGGTGACACCAGCGCAAGGCTCTCGACGGGGACGATCTCGGTACTCGACGCGGCCGCCGCCAGCGCCGCCCGGTCCGCGAGCAACTGACCGGTGGTGGTCGCCGCGGTATCCACCCGCGCGGCCCCGGTCGGCGTCGATACCCACCAGGCATCGGCGGTACGAAGAACGGAAATACTCATGAGTTGGCAACTTTCAGTAGACCGCGCAGGCGGCGTAGGTCGAATTCGTTGTCCGCACGCAGCGCGTCGAATATGCCGCGCAATTCGCGAACCGATTCCCGGCCGGGTTTGAGGCCGAGGAAGTCCTTGGTGGCGGGCGGTCCCCACTGGGCCAGCCCGGATGCGGTCATCGGCGCCCAGCCGGGCTCCAGCGTGCTGTCGAACATGTCGCCATCGCTGAAGTGCTCGACCAAGAACCCGTCCGGATCGCGCCAGTAGTCGAAGATCTGACTGCCCTTGATATGCCTGCCGATGCCCCATGACCGCTGGTAACCGTGGTCGAGCAGATATTCACCGCCCGCGGCCAGGGCATCGAGGTCGGCGACCTGATAGGCGGAGTGCATATACCGGTTGACCGGGCCGAGCGACAGCGCCAGCGTGTGGTGGTCGGCGGGGGCGCGGCCGCGGTCGCAACGGATGAAGCTCATGACCGGGCCGCGGTCTCGTTGACCCGAGTAGTAATGGAAATCGCTGACGATCAGGCCCAGGTGTTTCAGATACCAGTCGAGCGTCTCCCGATAGCGGGTCGTCTGGACCACCACATGCCCGAGCCGCTGCACCTGCGCCGGTTCCCGCGGCGGGCGCTGGGTCCGGTTCATGCGCGGGATTTCGTGGCCGAAATTGAGGGTGTGCGGCTGCTGGGCGGGCAGGGCGGCGAGCACATGCGTATCGGCGACCACTCGCACCCGCAAGCCGCTCGGGTCGGATAGGTCGACGGAGAAACCGCCGATACTCTCCGGCAGCGGCGTCGGCTCGGGTCCGGTGGCCTGCGCGAGCCGGAGCAGATCCGTGGATGCTGCCGCCTGGAATGCGGGGCCGATGAACCTCGACCGCGAACCCCGGCGAATGACCACACACGGTGCGCCCGGGTCTGTGCCACGCAGCTGCAATTCGTCGGCGGTGCGCAGCACGGTCGTGAAACCGAAAGCGCAAGCGAAGATTTCGGCAGCCGCCAGGTCGGGCTTCTCGAACTCCAGCCACGCCAGATCGTGCACCTTGATGATCGGATTCCGGGCCCGTCCGGGATGCTCACCCGCCTCGGCGCCGAACTCGCTGTGCAGATCCGCGTGCGGGTCGTGCTGGTCGATCATCGGCCTCTCCCTTCAGGTAACTGAATATATCGTCACTTACGAGGGTGTATTCAGTCAAGATATTCTGAGGAATTCGTCATTACTGACTCGACAGGTTAGGATGTCGAGATGGACCAGGGAGAGGTGATGAGCGAGCAAACCGGTGCCGAACCCAATCGCTTGGAGCGGCGCAAAGCACGTACCCGGGCAGCGCTGGTCAGCGCGGCCCAGTCCTTCCTCGCCGCCGGGAAACCGAATGTGCCGATCCTGGAGATCACCCAGGCCGCCGATGTCGGGATGGGATCGTTCTACAACCACTTCGAAAGTCGTGAGGATTTGTTCCGCGCCGCGATCGAGGAGGCGCTCGATCGGCACGGCTCAACCCTCGACGTGCTGACCGAGGGCATGGACGATCCCGCGCATATCTTCGCGCAGAGCTTCCGGTTGACCGGTCGTCTGCACCGCAGAAATCCCACGTTGAGCAAGGTGCTGCTCAATCACGGTCTGGCCCTTGTCAGCTCCACGAAAGGCCTCGCGCCCCGCGCACGCCGCGATATCGATGCCGCGGTGCGCGCGGGACGGTTCCAGGTCCGCGATGTGGAACTGGCGATGACCATCGTCGCCGGCGCCTCGCTATGCCTCGGTCAGCTCCTGCACGACAACCCCGAACGCGACGACGCCGCGGCCGCGGACGAGGTCACCGAGGATCTGCTGCGCATGTTCGGCATTCCGCCGGACGAGGCCCGCGAGATCTGCGAGCGACCGCTGCCGCCGATTGGCGCGTTGCCGGACACCGCCGCCTGATCTCACGACGCGGCGTGACCACTGAAGCCGCGTCAGAGGGCGGATTCGGGGAGGGTCATGTTCACAGATCGATCTCCACATCGCTGATCGGGTAGGCCACGCAGGAGTGGGTGTAGCCGAACTGCTCGTCGGACAGCCGCAATTTCGCTTCTTCGGCGGTGTGCACTTCGCCTTTGACGATCCGTACCCGGCACAGGCTGCACTCACCGGAGCGGCATGCCGCCTCGGGCCGAATACCGTTGTCCTCCAATGCATCCAGCAGTGGACGGTTGCGCGGTGTACGGAAGCTGATGCCGCCGACGGTGACGGTCACCTTCTCGGCGGGATCCACGTCGGCGGGCCAATGGGGTTGGGCGGCAGGGTCGCTTGGGGCGCCATTGGCTTCGAAGCGGATTCGCTTGCGCGGCTGGCCGAGTGCGCGGAGCTGTCCGAGCGCGTACGGGTAGAGCGCTTGCGGGCCGCAGACGTAGACCATGCGGCCGTCGAGTTCGCCGGTCAGTGTGCGGAGGGTGTCGGCGGTGAGGAATCCGGTTGGCCCGGTCCAGTCGGTGTCGGGCTCGGTGATGACGTGGTCGACGACGACACCGGGATATCGGGTGGCGAGTGCGTCGAGTTCGGCGCGGAAGATGATGTCGTCGGCAGAGCGGGAGCCGTAGACGAGGTGGAATGTGCGGTCCAGATCGCGGTCGACGATCTCGCGGAGCATGCTCATCGCCGGGGCGACACCGGAACCACCCGCGAGGAATACCAGGTCGTCGCCGTGGAAGAGCGGGTTGTGGTGGAAGGTGCCCATCGGCCCGGTCGTGGTGAGGACTTGCCCGACCTGCACCGTTTCGATGAGCAGATTGCTGATGCGTCCGCCGGTGACGCGTCGCACGGTCAGGTCGTAGTGGTCCAGCGTGGTGGGGCTCGAGGAGATGGCGTACGGGCGGCTGGTGCCGTCGACGAAGACATTGACGTACTGTCCCGCCAGGAACGGCGGCAGCTCGAGTTGGTCGACACCCTCGAGCCGGAAGGTCTTCGTGGTCGCGGTCTCGTCGACGATCTCGCTGACGATAAGCCGCAACCGCTGGGGGTGGTAGGCGTCGATGGTGGCGCGGGTTTCGCCGGGGTGGTCGCGGGTGTCGGGGATGCGCGAATCGATTTCGACGAAGATCTGCGCCGCGCCCTCGAAGCGGTCTGCGAGAGGATGTTTCATGATGTGCTCCGTTCAAGCGGACTTGGCGCGCAGCAGGCGGCGCGCGACGCGTGCGCCGGCTTCGAGGGTGGGCTGGAATCCGCCGATGCCTGCCCACGAACCGGCCAGATGCAGTCCAGGAAGGTGGGTTTCGCGTTCGCTGTTGCGGAACAACCAGTTCTCGGTGGCGTCCTGGTCGTAGCCGTAGATCGTGCCGCCGGGATGGCCGAGGTAGCGCATCATGGTCAACGGCGTTGCGACATCGACCTCTTCGATGGCATCCCGGATGCCGGGGGTGATGGTCTCGCACAGGTCGAGCAGCGTTTGGGCATAGGCGAACTTGGTGCGCGCGTATTCCGACGGAGCCACATTGCGCCAGATATCGCCGTACTGCAGGGTCATCAGGCTGACATGGGTGGAGCCGCTGGGCGCGAATCCGATCGGCGCGACATCGTAAGAGCTGACGCAGATTCCGCGCGCGGGCTGGAAGGAACGCCACGCGTTGTAGGTGCGGTCGTCGTCGGTGTCCATATTGACGAAGGTTGTGCTGGTGGTGAACCCGAGTTCGGCCGGGGTGGCGTCCAGGCCCATGTGCAACACGAATCCGGATACGCCGATTCGCCTGGTGGCCAGATCATCTCGTACCGCGGCAGGCAGGTCGATGCCTTCGAGCATTCCGTACGTGGTCGGCAGCGAGGCGTTGGAAACCACGTCGGGTGCGGTGACCTCGGTGCCGTCATCGAGCCGGACGCCCGATATCCGGCCCGCATCGGTGCGGATGGCTTCGACCGCGGTGTTGAACCGCGCCTCACCGCCCGCCTGCAGGAAGGCGTCGAGGATGGCGGTGGACATGGCTTGCGAGCCGCCGCGCAGATGCCAAGGCTTGAATTCGAAGTAGGCGAACAAGGTCAGCGCCAGATCCTGGAATCGCAGCTTCGACGGCGGCTGCCCGAGATAGGTCCAGTACATGCCGAGGGCGACCTTGATCCGGTCGTCGTCGAAGAACTCGTCGAGCACCGCCTTCAGCGGCCGCAGCCCGTATTCGAACAGCACCGGATCGATCTGCTCGACCGGCATCCCGCGCATGGCGGCGATCTGCCAGAACGTCACCTGTTTCACCAGTTCGAAGAACTTCGCCGTGCGGTCGCGGCTGCCGGGGAACTCGGCTTCGACAGCGTCGATCGCGGCGTCCCAGTCGGCGGGCAGCGTGAGGTCGAGTTGTCCGGGAATCACCGCACGGTACAGGTCGTGCTCCTGTACGAATTCCAGCTTGTCGACGATGCCCAGCTGCTGGAACAGTCCCTCCCGCAACGACATCGGCTGCCCTTCGACGCCCACGCCCGAAAGTTGGTGCAGCGCAACCTCGAATTCGAAACGTCCACGGCGGAACGAAGTTCCGCAGCCGCCCGGAACGTTGTGCCGCTCCAGCAACAGGGTTCGCGCACCCGCGCGCTGCAAGGTGGCCGCGGCAGTCAGCCCGGCATTGCCGGCGCCGATGACGATGGCGTCGTAATCGGTCACGCCTGCGCCGCCTCGCGCTGAATCTGCTCGGTGGCCTCGGCCTTGATCTGCTCGAACTGTTCGCCCATCCGCGCGGCCAACGCCTGCGCGGCCGAGAGCGGACGCACCATCACCATGAAGTCGTCGATCTTGCCGTGTTCGTCGAAATGCAGGAAGTCGCAGCCGGTGAGCTGCTTGCCGTCGACGGTGGCCTCGAAGACGAAGGCGTGGTCGCGGCCATTCGCGTCGGCGATTTCGCGTACGTAGCGGAAGTTCTCGAATACGCGGATCACCCCGCGCAGGATGGCCGCGGTGATCGCCTTGCCCGGATACGGCTTGAACGCGACGGGGCTGGTGAACACCACGTCGTCGGCCAGCAGCGCCTCGATTGCGGCCTCGTCGCGGGCCTCCACGGCTGCACGGAAGGGATGCATCACTCCACCTCTCATGGTCAATTATTTGCCTATCCACTCCGAACATTATCCCTGCGTGCGCCAAAGTGTCCATAGTTCAGTAGACAAGAATTTGTATAATCATCGAGACTGGTAACCTGGGCGAGTGGCGTTACGTGACGCGGTGCTGGCCGCTCTGCTGGAAGGGGAGGCGTCCGGATATGACCTGGCCAAAGGCTTCGACGCCTCGGTCGCCAACTTCTGGATGGCCACGCCCCAGCAGTTGTACAAGGAACTCGAGCGGATGGCCGCCGAGGGCCTGATCGAGACCCGGGTCGTGCAGCAGGAACGTCGTCCGAACAAGCGTTTGCACGCCATCACGGCAGCCGGTCGGGCCGCGCTGCGCGCATTCATCGCCGAGCCCGCCAAACCGACCGCCGTCCGCGACGAATTGATGGTCAAGGTGCAGGGCATGGACGCCGACGATGCGCCGGCCGTGCGCGCCGCGGTGGCCGAGAAGCTGGACTGGTCCAAGGCGAAACTGGCCCGCTACGAACGCTTGCGCGCCCGGCTGCTCGACGGGCGCAGCGAGCAGGCGTATCTGGCCGAGGCCGAGCGCATCGGTCCCTACCTGACCTTGCTGCGCGGAATCTCCTTCGAGCAGGAGAACATTCGCTGGGGGGAGTTCGCACTGGCTGCCATCGACCGGCGCATCGCTTCGGGATCCGCGACCGCGGCCGATCCGGACCCGATCATCCCGCGGTGAGGGTCGCCGGACCATATTCGGCGAGTGCGTTCCAGGACTTCCCACGAGGCTGATGCGGCCTCCGCGATGGCGCGGTGTGCCAGAATTCGCGGGTGCGCAGTCCCGTGATCGACGTTGCGGTGGGCAGCGATATCGGCAGACGCTATTCGGCGAATTTCGATGTCACCTATCTCCGTGAGCAGCCGTTGCTAGCGCTGGTGGCCGATGGCATGGGAGATGGGCCGGGTAGCGCGGCGGCGGGGCGGACCGCGGTCGATATCTTCGTCGACCACGTCACGGATGCGGTGGAACTCGGGCCCGAGGCGCTGCGTGCCGCGGTGGCGGCGGCGCATGCTCGGGTGAGTCGGATCGGTCGGGAATTGCGGACTTTGGCCGGATGCACACTGACCGCCATGATCGCCGCGCCCCAGGGCTGCTGGCTCGTGCAGATCGGTGACTCCCGGGTGTACCGGCTGCGCGCCGGGCTGCTCGAACTGCTGACGACCGACCATACGATGGCGTGGCTCGGCGCTGTGCACGGTTGGTATCCGTTCGATTCGCCGCAGGCCGCGGCGGCGCGGTATCAGCTGACCCGCTACATCGGACACGGTGACGCGCCGGAACCGGATGTGCTGAGCGTGACGATGCAATCCGGCGACAGGTACCTGCTGTGCACCGACGGTGTATCCGAGCAGGTCGGCTATGACGACCTGCGGAACTGGTTGAGCCGTGGCGTCGATCCGCAGTCCGTTGTCGTCAGGCTTTTGGCTGCCGCCGATCGGGCGGGTGGAAACGATAACGCGACGGCTATCGTCGCCTACGTCGACTGAATTGCGTGGGCCGCGTGGTTGCCGTTCGTTCCGTGAACCGAGGTGCGGTCGGTCGGCTGTTCGGCCAAGATCAGGCAGAGAGGCTCAAAGCGCCGGTCAGCGCGGTGTCGTAACGGTCCCAAACTATTTCGGTCAACGCCGTATCCGGTCCGATGACCTGCGCATGCACCACATCGGGCGCGGCGGCCACCAGACGGTCGGTCAACAGCCCCGGCGCGAGGAACCACGGCGCGACGAGCACTTCCTCGGCGGCCCTGGTGCGCAAATGCGAAATTGCCTGGGTGACAGAAGGTTCGGTGGTAGCGAAGCAGACCTCGGTAAGCCAGCCGGTCATGGCCGCGAGCCGTCTTGCCACCTCGCTGGTCTGCGCATTAGCCGCCGCCGATGCCGCCCCGACTGCGGCCACCACGACCCCCACTGTTTCACCGTGTCGCGGCCACACCGCTGGTGCAAGCGCGGCCAGGGTGCGGTCGCGGAGGGTAGTGATGAGTCGCGGGTCCGGCCCGAGAACGCCGGCTTGGGTCAGCACGAGTTGGGGGTGGGCGGCGCGGGCGGCAGCCAGCAGTCCCGGTAGATCGACTCGCGCATGATAAGCGCTGCCCAACAGCAACGGCGCCACGACCGCATGCGTGTGTCCTTGCGCGGCAACGGCATTCACGACCTGCTCGACCGACGGCGCATTCAGATCGAGGAATGCGAGCCGCACATCGATATCGGGCCGGGCGGCGGCAATATCGGCGACGACCGCCGACATCGTCGCGGCCGAGCGTGGATCCCGACTGCCGTGGGCCACCGCGATGAGCGCCGGCCTGGGCTCCGCGTATCCGCCGATCGGTGTGGCAGCCGTGACCCGGACAGGCCCGAACATCGGTCTACTCGGTCCCTGTCCGTGGTCCGATAAGCGCTCCAGTTCCGCCCACATGGACCCGCCCGGCAGCCGCGCCACCGAGCCGATACCATCGGGCGAATTCACCTCAGACTCCGACCTCGACCGCGGTCAGCACGTCACCGACCAGACCGGCAGCGAGGGTATTGCCGCCCGCCGGATCGATGAGCAGGAAGCTGCCGGTGTGCCGGTTGACGCGGTAGTCGTCCGCCGCGATCGGCTCGGCGACGCGCACGGAAATCCGGCCGATATCGTTGAGCGCCAACGACTCCGGGCTCGCCTCCGCGGTCAGGTTCTGCTCGTCGAACCGCTCGACGAGCGCGCCGACGATCGCCTGTGTGGTGCGGGTGCCGTGCTTGATCAGCAGGCGCGCGCCGGGACGCAGCGGCTTATCGCCGAGCCAGCAGACGGTCGCGTCGAAGGAGTCGATCGGCTCCGGCGCATCGGCGGGGGAGGCGATGATGTCACCGCGCGAGATGTCCACATCGTCGGCCAGGATCAGCGTGACGCTGCGGCCGACCTGTGCGACGGCGAGTTCGCCATCGGGGGTATCGACCCGTTCGACGGTGGAGCGAATGCCCGACGGGAGGACCACGATTTCGTCGCCGGGCGAGACCGAGCCTGCCGCGATCTGGCCCGCGTAGCCACGGTAGTCGGGGTATTCGGCAGTGCGCGGACGGATCACGTACTGCACCGGGAAGCGCAGGCCGATCGCGTGCTCGCCCGAGCTGTCGGCGTCCACCGGCACCGATTCGAGGTGCTCGATCAGCGAAGGTCCGTCGTAGTACGGGGTGTTCGCCGAGCGTGAGGCGATATTGTCACCGTGCAATGCGGAGACCGGAATCTCCAGCACATCCTCGGCGGCCCAGCCGAGCGTGCTGGTGAGGGTGTTGAATTCGGCCGAGATCGCAGCGAATACGGTCGCCGGGTCATCGACCAGGTCGATCTTGTTCACCGCGAGCACCAGCTTCGGCACGCCGAGCAGCGCGAGTACCGCGGCATGCCGACGGGTCTGCTCGATGACGCCCTTGCGCGCGTCGACGAGCAGGATCACCAGCTGCGCGGTGGACGCGCCGGAGACGGTGTTGCGGGTGTACTGCACATGCCCGGGTGTATCCGCGAGCACGAAAGACCGCTTGGGCGTTGCGAAGTAGCGGTAGGCGACATCGATGGTGATGCCCTGCTCGCGTTCCGCGCGCAGCCCGTCCACGAGCAGCGAAAGATCCGGCGTGGCAAGACCTTTGTCCACCGACGCGCGGGTGACGGCGTCGATCTGGTCGGCCAGTACGGATTTCGTATCGTAGAGCAGGCGTCCGACCAGGGTGGACTTACCGTCGTCGACAGAACCGGCGGTGGCCAGCCTCAGTAGGTCGGACATATCAGAAATATCCCTCTCGTTTGCGGTCTTCCATCGCGGCCTCCGACACTCGGTCGTCACAATCGGGCACCAGCCGCCGCGCTCGGTCGATCAACAGCGTTGGCCGCATCAGAAGTAGCCTTCTCGTTTGCGGTCTTCCATCGCGGCCTCCGACACTCGGTCGTCACCGCGGGTAGCGCCGCGTTCGGTCAAACGGGACGCGGCCACTTCGGCGAGAATCGCCTCGTTATCGGCCGCGTCGGAAAGAATTGCACCGGTGGAGGATCCGTCGCCGACGGTGCGGTAGCGCACCGAACGGGTCTCCAGCGCCTCACCATCGCGCGGGCCGCCCCAGACGCCGGGCGTCATCCACATGCCGTCGCGCTGGTACACCGGACGTTCGTGCGAGTAGTAGATGCTCGCCAGATCGATATCCTCACGCGCGATGTAGCGCCAGATATCGAGTTCGGTCCAGTTGCTCAGCGGGAAAACCCGGACGTGCTCGCCGGGAGCGTGCTTGCCGTTGTACAGATTCCACAGCTCGGGCCGCTGCCGCTTCGGATCCCACTGCCCGAAGGCATTGCGCAGCGAAAAGATTCGCTCCTTGGCGCGTGAACGCTCTTCATCGCGGCGGCCACCGCCGAAGACCGCGTCGAAGCGGTGCTCGGTGATGCCGTCCAGCAGCGGAACCGTCTGCAGCGGATTGCGGATACCGTCCGGGCGCTCGGTGAGCCTGCCGTCGGCCAGGTAGTCCTCGACCTTCGCGACATGCAGTCGCAGACCGTACTTTTCGACCACCTTGTCGCGGAATTCGAGTACCTCGGGCAGGTTGTGCCCGGTGTCGACGTGCAGCAGCGCGAAGGGCAGCGGTGCGGGCCAGAAGGCCTTGAGCGCCAGGTGCAGCAGCACGGTGGAATCCTTACCGCCGGAGAACAGGATCACCGGCCGCTCGAATTCGCCTGCCACCTCACGGAAAATGTGGATCGACTCCGACTCCAACGCCGCGAGGGTGTCGAAGTCGGTGATGCCCAAGGAACGTGCGCTGATGGTTTCGGTCATGACTGATGCAACCCGCATTCGGTCTTGGCGAGGCCGGCCCAGCGGCCGCTTCGCGGATCGGAGCCCGGCTCCGGCTTCCGTGTGCACGGAGCGCAGCCGATGGACGGATATCCCTCCTCCACCAGGGGATTGACGAGGATGCCGTGCTGTTCGATATAGGCCTGCATCTCGTCGTCGGACCAGGCGGCGATCGGGTTGATCTTCACCAGTCCGAACGCCTCGTCGAACGAGATGAGCGGGGCGTTGGCCCGGGTCGGGGCCTCCACGCGGCGGATGCCGGTGACCCAGGCGTTGTAACCGCCGAGCGAGCGCTTCAGCGGCACAACCTTGCGCAACCGGCAGCATTCACCGGCATCACGCGCGAACAAGTCCTTGCCGAGCAGCTGATCCTGTTCGGCCACAGTGCTTTCCGGCCGCACATTGATCACATTGACGCCGTATACGGCCTCCACCGCATCGCGGGTGCCGATGGTCTCGGCGAAGTGGTAGCCGGTATCCAGGAACAGCACGTCCACGCCCGAATGCACTTGGGCGGCAAGGTGAACCAGCACGCCGTCCTGCATATTCGAGGCGACGATGTAGCCGGTGCCGAAGACGTCCTCGGTCCATCGCAGCAAATCCAGCGCCGTGGCGTCGGCACCGAGTTCGGCCGCGCCTTTTTCGGCGATCGCCCGCAAGTCGTCTTCCGACAGCTTCGCGGGTAGGTCCGCCGTTACTTGATCCGTTGTCACGCTAGTTCTCCCATTTACCGAAGGTCGGCCTCGTCGGCACGAACCGCCCATTGAGCGAACCGTTCGCCGTCCTCGCGGTGCTTGATGAAGTTGCGCACCACCCGTTCGATGTAGTCACCGAGCTCGTTGGTGGTCACCTTGTGCTGACGCAGTTTGCGACCGAAGGCGCTGTCGAAGC
Organism: Nocardia sp. NPDC049526; assembly: GCF_044465765.1. Lineage (NCBI taxonomy): Bacteria > Bacillati > Actinomycetota > Actinomycetes > Mycobacteriales > Nocardiaceae > Nocardia > Nocardia sp. NPDC049526. Next base: position 625,958 of record NZ_JBITMA010000003.1, read on the forward strand.
CGAGGCTGCCACCGAGATGAACCTGGAAACCCTCGACATGATTCCCGGCGCCGTCATCGATCAGCTGACCCTTGAAGCCGATATCGGCGACCTGCGCACGCGCGCAGGAGTTCGGGCAGCCGTTGATATTGATGGTCACCGGAACGTCCAGCTGCGCATTGAGATCCGCGAGTCGCTCCTCCAGTTCCGGCACCAGCGCCTGGGACCGCTTGCGGGTCTCGGCGAAGGAGAGCTTGCAGAATTCGATTCCGGAGCAGGCCATCAGGTTCCGGCGCCACAGCGACGGACGTGCCTGCAGGCCAAGGGGTTCCAGCTCGTCGATGAGCGCGTCGACCTTGTCGTCGGCGATATCGAGCACGATCAGTTTCTGGTACGGGGTGAACCGGATCCGGTCCGAGCCGTACTTCTCCGCCGCCTCGGCGACCTTGGTCAGGACGGTGCCCGAAACCCGGCCCGCGATGGGGGAGAAGCCGACCGCATTGAGCCCGTTGCGCAGCTTCTGCACGCCGACGTGATCGATCGGCTTCTTCGGCTGCTCCGGCGCGGGGCCGTCGATCAGCTTGCGCTTCAGGTACTCGTCCTCGAGCACCTGGCGGAACTTCTCGATGCCCCAGTCCTTGATGAGGAACTTCAGCCGGGCCTTGGTACGCAGGCGGCGGTAGCCGTAGTCGCGGAACAGCGAGACGACGGCCTCCCACACATCGGGAACCTCGTCCAGCGGCACCCACACGCCGACGCGCTGGGCCAGCATCGGATTCGTCGACAGACCGCCGCCGACCCACAGATCCAGACCGGGGCCGTGTTCCGGGTGATTCACCCCGACGAACGCGACGTCGTTGATCTCGTGCACCACATCCTGCTGGCCCGAGATCGCGGTCTTGAACTTGCGCGGCAGGTTGGAGTACTCCTTCTTGCCGATGTAGCGGCGCACGATCTCGTCGATCGCGGGCGTCGGGTCGATGATCTCGGTCAGCGATTCACCGGCCAGCGGCGAGCCGAGCACCACGCGCGGGCAGTCGCCGCACGCCTCGGTGGTCTTCAGGCCGACGCCTTCGATCCGCTTCCAGATCTCGGGGACGTTCTCGACCTCGATCCAGTGGTACTGGACGTTCTCGCGGTCGGACAGGTCGGCGGTGTCGCGGGCGAACTCGGTGGAGATCTGGCCGAGGGTCTTCAGCTGCGCGACGTTCAATGCGCCCGCATCGCAGCGGATACGCATCATGAAGTACCTGGCCTCGAGAATGTCGATGTTCTCGTCACCGGTCCAGGTGCCGTCGTAGCCCTGTTCGCGCTGGGTGTAGAGACCCCACCAGCGGAACCGGCCGCGCAGATCGCCCTTGTCGATGCTGTCGAAGCCCTGCTTGGAATAGATGTTCTCGATCCGGGCCCGGACATTGAGCGGGTTGTCGTCCTTCTTGGACTGCTCGTTCGGGTTCAGCGGCTCGCGGTAGCCGAGCGCCCACTGGCCCTCGGCCTTGCGGCGCACCGGCTTACCGGTGCGGACCCGCGGACCGGCCGCTACCTCGGTCCGGGGACGGTCCGGGCGGACCCGTCGTTCGGAGGCCGGGCGGACCGGGCGCGCGTGCTGCCCGGGCCGGGATTCCGGCTGGGGCTGATCCGTGGGACCGGCGTCGGTGCTCGACGTCATGGGGGTCGCTCCTGCTGGGTGAGGGTACATCCGTGCTGAAGGCGTGAGGGGCTGACTCACGCCTGCGGTGTCAGCGTGCCGATGTCCGTCGAAATCGGGGAATCACCGGGCAAACCCGGGAATGCGCGCCGCTGAGCTACCGAAGAGAACCGGGCAGACAGCAGGCGCTACAGACGCGCTTGTAGTCGACGTGGCGACGTGCCACAAGTCGTACTCCAGATCCGCGCATGGGGCCTATTGTGCCACGTCAGGGCGGCCCTTCCGACCGCGTGGTCATATTTCCCGCGAAATCGAGGGAAATTCCCTGGACTATGCGGGCCGATTGTGATGGCTGTCATAGTTAGTGGTCGCAATGCGTCGCATGATTCGTCAAGATCATCACCGGTGAAGCGAGTCACTCGGATTGACCTCGAGCTAGGTCGAGGTAGCAAGCTCGGTGGCATGAGTACCGATACCGATCTGGACGCCATTCGCGAGGTCGTCGCCACCATTCAACATTCCCAGCAGAACGAGCTGGTCGACGAATTCGTCGGTCTGTTCCGCGAGGACGCCATCTGGACGACCGGAGGCGGCAAGCGACTGTTCGGCCGCGCGGCCATCGGTGAGTTCACCGCCCAGGTGCTGCCGGGTGCGATGCGGGACGGTACCGCGACCTACGAGGTCGAGCATGTGCTGTTCATCCGTCCGGACGTGGCCGCGGTCAAGGTGGTCCAGCGGTACTTCGACGGTGACGGCCAGCTGTCCGGTCAGGGCTCGCCGATGTACGTCATGGCCAAGGAGGACGGCCGCTGGCTCCTCACCGCGAACCAGAACACCGTGGTCGCCGACTGAACCCGCCCGCAACGGCCCAAGGGAGCGGCGGTCACACTGGAGGGGTGAGTTCCGCCGCCGCCCCGATCGAAGCCGAGACGCCTGCCCTGGTGCTACGCGACTTCGGCGGTGGGCCGTTCGGGATCTACATCCACGTTCCGTTCTGTGCCACACGCTGCGGATATTGCGATTTCAACACCTATACCGCGGGTGAGCTGGGCACCTCGGCGTCGCCGCAGTCCTGGCTCGAGGCGCTGCGCGGTGAATTGGCGACGGCGGCCGAACGGTTCGCTGCGCTGCCGACCGACACGCCCGAGGTGGCGACGATCTTCGTCGGCGGTGGCACGCCGTCTCTGCTCGGCGGCGACGGCTTGGCGGACGTGCTGGACTCGGTGCGCGCGAACTTCACCCTCGCCGCCGACGCCGAGGTGACCACCGAATCCAATCCGGAGTCGACCGCACCGGAGTTCTTCGAACGCATCCGCACGGCCGGATTCACCCGGGTATCGCTCGGCATGCAATCGGCGGCCCGGCATGTGCTGAAGGTGCTCGACCGTACCCACACACCGGGCCGGGCTGTGTCCGCCGCGAAGGAGGCGCGCGCGGCCGGATTCGAGCATGTGAACCTCGACCTGATCTACGGCACGCCCGGCGAACGTGACAGCGATCTGGACGCGAGCCTGGACGCGGTGCTGAGCGCGGGCGTCGACCACGTCTCGGCCTACTCGCTCATCGTCGAGGACGGCACCGCACTGGCCCGCCGCGTGCGTCGCGGCGAACTGCCCGCCCCCGATGACGATGTACTCGCTGCCCGCTACGAACGCATCGACGCTCGTCTCGATGCCGCGGGCCTCACCTGGTATGAGGTATCCAATTGGGCCGCAGGCGATTCCGCGCGTTGCCGGCACAACCTCGGCTACTGGGACGGCGGCGACTGGCTCGGCGCGGGGCCCGGCGCGCACAGTCATGTCGGCGGCGTGCGCTGGTGGAACGTCAAACATCCTGCGCGCTATGCCGATACCGTCGCGCGCGGTGGTTTTCCGGCGGCAGGCTGGGAGATGCTCACTGCCGACGAACAGCACACCGAACGCGTCATGCTCACCGTTCGCTTGCGCACCGGTCTGCCGCTGAACGAGTTGGCCCCAACGGAATCCGCCGCCGCAACCCGGATTGTCGCCGACGGCCTGGCAGTTCGCTCCGGTGACCATCTGATTCTCACCGACCGCGGCCGCCTACTCGCCGACGGCGTTGTTCGAGACCTCCTGACCTGACTCCGCTCGGGCAATATCGTTCGTCGCCGGCTCGATCACTCGCACCGCGGGGCGGCAAGGACATCGTCGAGCTGCTGGACACCTGTGAAAACGGCGAGCAGGCACCGGCATAGCGCGGCATTGTGACTTATCTCCACTTCACGGCCGGGTTCGCGGATGACGGCCGTTGCACTGTCACAGATCGGTAAAGACGCGTAGGCTTCGGACCAACCCAAGGAGTCTTATGCCATCGGCACGACATATCACCCTTATCTCCGAGCAGAGCGAGTTCGCCGAGGCGCGCGCCGCCGAGAAGGCCGAAAACGCGCGACAGTGCGCGATAGCCGCCAGGACGGTCGCCAGCCACGCCGAGAACGCAGCGGATTGCGAGTCGCTCCTCGCCATGCTCGGCCTCGACGCACTGGCGGGCAAGATGGCAAGAACCGCGTCCGAGCTCTAGCAGCGGGCTCGTCCGCCTCGCTCCGTGCCGCCTCGAGGTGTCTCTGCCGCAGCGGCATCCGTCCCGGCTGCGCTCCCGCACAAGCTGTCGCTACGTCGCACAACGTCTACTGCGTGCGACGTAGTGACCCGCTATGCGAGATACTCGAGCCTTTACGAGAGCGCGGAATAGGCGTCATACACGCTCGGGTTGGCGGGCTCCACGTTGTGGTGCGCTGATTCAGGCGGGTTGATGAGCGATCGTCGGTGCTCACGCAGAGCGCCGTAACCGACCGATCGGTCCGGCTGTCTGTTGGTGCTCGGTAAAAGGTGACAACATCATGAGCCGACAGCATCAACGACGACAGGCAGGACTCTGATGAATATCACCCGTAGTCTCCGCGCCTGCATCGCGGCGCTCACCCTGGCTTTCACACCCGTCCTCGCGGCCGCCCCCGCGACTGCCGAACCCCTCCCGACGATCGTGCTCGTGCACGGCGCCTTCGCCGACACCACGAGTTGGAACGGCGTGGCCGCGACGCTGCGCGACCACGGTTATCGAGTGGTTGTTCCCGACAACCCGCTGCGCGGCCCCGCCAACGACGCCGCGGCCATCCAGCGAACCCTGGACACCATCTCCGGACCTGTTGTCCTGGTGGGTCATTCGTATGGCGGCTTCGTCATCACCAACGTCCACGACCCGAAAGTCCAAGCGCTGGTCTACATTGCGGCCTTCGCCCCAGTGCAAGGCGAAACCGGTCTCCTCGAACTCAACCCGATCAGCTTCCCCGGCAGCCAGTTACTGCCCCCGGCGCTCCAGGTAGGGGTCGTCGACGATCCAAATGGCTTGGCAGGCAAGAACATCGACGGCTACGTAGCCCCCGCCTACTTCAACTCCGTCTTCGCCCAAGACGTATCCCCCGAAGTAGCCGCCGACTTGATCGCCCACCAACACTCCCTGGCCGTATCCGCCAACGTCGAGCCCTCCGGCGCCCCCTCCTGGTCCGCAATCCCCAGCTGGTACCTCGTCTCAGCCAACGACCGCATAATCCCCCCTGCCTCCCAACGCTTCATGGCAAACCGCATGGGTGCCCACACCAGCGAAATCGACGCATCCCACGCCTCCCTGGTCTCCCGCCCCACCGAGGTCGCCGCCGTAGTAGAAGCCGCCGCCGGTCGATAACAGGGTCCGATCACCGGGCCTAGTAGGTGAGTACTTGGTAAGCGCCGAGCACCATGGCCAGGATTGCTATCGAGGTGAACAACAGCCAGCTGATGATGCCGGGGATCCAGCGCTGTGGTTGTGGTCCGAGTCGGCCCGGGGTGCTGACGGCCAGGGATGCCCTGGAGTAGACGCGGGTCTGGTGCCCTGCGGTGACCGGCACCATGATGTCGGCGGGCATGGGGTGGCTGCCGAAGCGTGACCAGGGCGCTCGCCATGGCGGTGGTCCGACGCGCAGATGGTGCAGTCCCGGTTCGGCCGGGATGAAGGTGACGCCCCAGCCGACCTTCTGTCGCACATGCTGTCCGTTGAGCACGACTTCCGGGCGGGTGAACAGATGCGCCAAGACCCTCGGCAGGCAGGACGCCACCAAGGCGATTCCGGTTTCCGCGGGTTCCGGCTGGAAGCGGGGCATCGGATCGTTCTCGTCGACGCCGTGCGCCAGGATGAAGTTGAACGGTAGGAGGGTGCCTCGATAGGGCGGCATCGGGGTCTGGGGGAGCGAGCCGTCCGGCAGCATATAGTCGGCCAACTGCAGCACGCGGTAGTCCGGCGCTTTCGGAGGCAACCCGAAGGGGCGGAAGCCGATCGGTGGAGTCGCTGGACCGCCGAGGGCGGGCGCGAGGATTTGCGGATAGTCCGGTTTGTTCACTGCCTTCGAACCCCCTGTCACACTGGCTGCGCGGTGAGGTTAGCAGTCGGATCTCGCTCCGGCGCAACGTCGGTCGGTCCCGAGGGGATCTGGATCAGATGCGTCCATGGTGCGCGAACGGGCAATTGTCGAATAGGCAATTAGACTTGATAAAAAGACGTACCTAGTAACCTGCATCGAATTCGGGTCGATGCGGACGGTGCGCGCGTGACCGTTACGACGTACCCGAGGACGAGCAAGGAGGTGGGGCCCATGTCGAGCACCGAGGATCGGCGCTTCGAGGTCCTGCGTGCGATCGTCGCGGACTATGTCGCGACCAAGGAGCCGATCGGGTCGAAGACCCTGGTGGAACGGCACAACCTCGGGGTATCCAGCGCGACGGTTCGCAACGATATGGCGGTGCTGGAGGCCGAGGGCTATATCACTCAGCCGCACACCAGTTCCGGTCGCATTCCGACCGATAAGGGCTACCGGCAGTTCGTCGACCGCATCTCCGAGGTGAAGCCGCTCTCGTCGGCCGAGCGCCGGGCGATCATGGAATTCCTGGAGTCCGGCGTCGATCTCGACGACGTGCTGCGCCGTGGTGTTCGGCTGCTTGCTCAGCTCACTCGCCAGGTCGCGGTCGTCCAATATCCGACGGTGTCGGCCTCCACGGTCCGCCACATCGAGGTGGTCGCGCTGAATCCGGCACGGTTGCTGCTGGTCGTGATCACCGATACCGGTCGCGTCGACCAGCGTCTGGTGGAACTCGGCGCACTCATCGATGATCAGGACCTTGCCGCGCTGCGCGGCATGCTCGGTGGCGCGATGGACGGCAAGCGCTTGTCCGACGCCTCCGCGGCCGTCGCCGAACTGCCCGAGCGGGCGCCGGTGCGACTGAAGGATGTGCTGGTGCGCGTCTCGACCGTGCTCGTCGAAACGCTGGTCGAACATCCGGAGGAGCGGTTGGTCCTCGGCGGCACCGCCAATCTGACCCGCAATGCCGGCGACTTCGTCTTCCCTGGTTCGCTGCGCGATGTGCTCGAGGCATTGGAGGAGCAGGTGATCGTGCTGAAGCTGCTCGCCGCCGCACAGCATCCGGGTACCGTCACGGTACGTATCGGTGAGGAAACCCAGGTCGAGCAGATGCGCGGAACTTCGGTGGTGTCGACCGGCTACGGTGCTGCGGGTGCGGTGCTCGGTGGTATGGGCGTGCTCGGACCGACCCGGATGGACTATCCGGGGACTATCGCATCGGTCGCGGCCGTTGCCCGTTATATCGGTGAGGTGCTCGCGGAGCGCTGATGGCCCCCGTCGCTGATACGCTCGATCCTCCGGCGGATAAAGTTGAGTGCATCCGACTAATGCTGTTGCAAACCAAGGACTAGAGAACTCAAAGTGGCACGGGACTACTACGGACTGCTCGGCGTCGCGAAGAACGCGACCGACCAGGAGATCAAGCGCGCCTACCGCAAGCTGGCGCGGGAGCTCCACCCCGACGTCAACCCCGACGAGGCGGCGCAGGCCAGGTTCAAGGAAGTGTCGACCGCCTACGAGGTGCTGTCGGACCCGGAGAAGCGGCGCGTCGTCGATATGGGCGGCGATCCGATGGAGTCCGGCGCCGGCGGCGCGGGCTTCTCCGGCGCCGGTTTCGGCGGGCTCGGCGACGTCTTCGAGGCCTTCTTCGGCGGTATGAGCGGCTCCAGCGGGACGCGCAAGCCGCGCGGCCGGGTGCAGCCCGGCGCGGATTCGCTGCTGCGGACCCGGCTCAGCCTGGCCGAATGCGCGGTCGGTGTCACCAAGCACCTGACCGTCGACACCGCCATCCTCTGCGATATCTGTCACGGCGCAGGCACCAACGGCAAGTCCAAGGCGGTGCGCTGCGAGACCTGCGGTGGTGCGGGTGAGGTCCAGTCCGTGCAGCGTTCGTTCCTCGGTCAGGTGTTGACCTCGCGTCCGTGTCCGACCTGTCGTGGCGCGGGCGAGACCATTCCCGATCCGTGCCACAAGTGCGGCGGCGACGGGCGGGTGCGGGCACGTCGCGAGATCGCCGCGCCGATTCCGGCCGGTGTCGCCAATGGCATGCGGGTGCGGCTGGCCGCGCAGGGCGAGGTCGGTCCCGGCGGCGGGCACGCGGGCGATCTGTATGTGGAGATCGTCGAGCAGCCCCACGATGTCTTCGTTCGCGACGGCGACGATCTGCACTGCACCATTCGGGTGCCGATGGTCGATGCCGCACTCGGCACCACCGTCGTCATCGACACCATCCTGGACGGCCCGACCGAGCTGACCATTCCGCCGGGCACCCAGCCGGGTGAGATCTCGGTGCTGCGTGGCCACGGCATGCCCCGCCTGCGCTCCGGCGCGCGCGGTGATCTGCTCGCGCATCTGGACATCGTCGTACCGACCAAACTCGACGCCAAGACCACCGATCTGCTGCGCAAATACAAGGGCATGCGCACCGGTGAACGCGCCGAGGTGATGTCGGCGCAGTCCGAGCACAACAGCGGCCTGTTCGCCCGGCTGCGAGCGTCGTTCAGCGGGCGATAGTCGTTGGCCGCCACGGTCTTCTATCTCGCCGATATTCCGGAGCCGGGTGCTATCGCGGTTCTGGACGGTCCGGAGGGACGCCATGCCGCGACGGTCCGTCGCATCCGGGTCGGCGAGCCGATCACGCTGTCCGACGGCTCCGGTCTGCTCGCGGAATCGGAAGTCGTTGCGGCGCAGAAGGATCGGCTCGAGCTGAAGGTGCTCGACCGGGTGCTCGCCGTGCCCGCGACGCCGCGGGTGACCGTCGTGCAGGCGCTGCCGAAGTCCGACCGCTCGGAGCTGGCCGTCGAGCTGATGACCGAGGCGGGCGCCGATGTCATCATCCCGTGGCAGGCCGCGCGCTGTATCGCCAACTGGGAAGCCAAGGCGGGCAAGGCCGTCGAGAAATGGCGTGCCGCCGCCCGCACGGCCGCCCGGCAGTCCCGCCGCGCCTACATTCCCGAGGTCGCCGACCTGCACCGCACCCGCGACCTGCTCGACAAGATCCGTGCGGTCGTCGCGGGGGGCGGCATCGCGGTGGCGCTACACGAATCCGGCACCGCCCGCTTCGTCGAGCTGCCGTTCGACAAGGCCACCGAAATCCTGCTCATCGTCGGCCCCGAAGGCGGTCTAGACGACTCCGAGCTCACCGCCTTCGCTGCTGCGGGCGCCGACGTAACCCTGCTCGGCCCCACTGTCTTGCGCACCTCCACCGCCGCCACCGTCGCCCTCGGCGCCTTGGGTGCGTTGACCTCCCGCTGGTAGCGACTCGGCTGCTCGGTACGGCACCGTAAAGATCGCGAGCACGCAAAGTATTGCGACCGCGAAACACGACAGCGTGTACCAGAGATTCCCGATGGGGTCGCCATTGCTCGTCGAACCGTCGACGGCAGCGAAGTAATCGGGCAGCGCGCTCACCCAGAGCAACGCCATCACGCCCAGATACACGACGCTGTAAATCTGTACGAAGCGGTTCGTGTAGTCCGAATGGTCTCGCCGTAGCCGTAGCCACTGGCGCGTGAGAATCGGAATCGCGACGATGCTGACGATCACTAGTTCGGCCGCATAGAGGAATCCGCGCAACGGGGTGCTCCCGGCACCGAAAACTGTAGCCGGGATCGGCAATACGCCCGTACCCAACGAACCGAGAATGCCGATGACAAGAGTGCGCCAGACCAATTGCGGTCCGGAGAAGGTCCGCCCCTGGTCGACATGGCGACCGACGAACAACTGGACGAAGAACGCCAGCGACATCGGCCACAGCGCGGCGAATACCACCACGCTCGGCAGCGGAACCGAATCGAACATCGGTTGATTGAGCGGGTTTTCGGTCGACCACTCCCACCAGCGCAGCTGCGGGCCCAGATGGTCGAAGATCTCATAGAAGCCGTGGTGGACGAAGCCCACGCAGACGGCGCCGACGAGAACACCGTATCGACGGAAAACGCCCAGCATTCGGACGATTTCGAAGGCCAATGTGGCCATCAATGGGTAGATCGCCACGATATAGAGGGGGAGCCGACCCCAGAGGAAATCCACGGTGAAGACGTTGTGCGCGAACATCGTGTCGACGTGTGCGTCGATACCGAAGGCTGCCGGAAAGTAGAGCGGCGGTTCGATGATGAACAGATACGCGGTCGCGCCGAACCAGACCACGAGATTTGTGGGATCGCCATGACGTCGCAGGCGCACGATCGCATAGATCAGCGCGAGCACCGCGCCGAGGACGATGGTGAACTCGAGAACCGGCAGCGTCCAGTTCTCCAATGCGAAAGGGTTTCGCACCTCGACGAGTCCACCGGTCTCCTGACAGGAAAAGCCGAGCGCCTTCGCGAGTTCGTCGAAGGTGGGTGCGCAATGATCGGCCATCAGTCCCCCTGCGCTGCGACGGCATCAGCGGTGTACCAATGTGATACGTCGTAACCGGCGTCATAGCGCTTGAACCACACATCGGCGAGTGCGGGCAGCTTCTCGTGATCCGGGTTGTGCTTGGGCAATTGACTGCGGACGATGCCGACCATCGCGATCAGTTGTTCGCCGAGTCGTAGATCGTCGAATGCGCGCGACATCGGGCCGTTGTCCTCGACGGGCAGTCGCAACAACTTCCGCAGCTTCTGCTTACCCCGGTGCGTCGCGAACATCGCCAGTGCATCGATGCGCCGATCCTCCTGCGGCACATGCTTATTGAACCCTGCGCAGGCCACCTTGACGACCTTCATGACGTGTCGGAAGATCGACGGAGCCATGCGCATCCGGTAGGTGTCGCTGCCGACAATCGAATCGAAAATGATCAACGCCGAACTCCGATGTTCGACTTCCTCGACGAAGTGCCAGATGAACAGCGATGCGACACGGTCGTCTCCCGGCCGGAACAGGGTCGAATCGTTGTCGAGCATCAGTTTGAACACCGGGGTGAAGGTGGCCTCCAGATCGGCGGTGTAGGCGAGCCGATATTCCAGGGAGGTATGCACGGTGAGGCGGTCGAATTCCGCGATCACTTCGTTGAGGGTCTCCTGGAGCCCGGGGTATCGCCTGATCAGGCCATTGGCGTGCTGGCGGTGGGCGGTCGAATGCTGGCCCTCCTGGCGCACGAATGCGTCCGCTTCCTCCGCGACGGCGGGATCGGTTATCCGCGGCATGGCCTCGCGAATCATATTGACGATCATCTTCTCGAAGCCGATGGCCAGGAAGGACACCGCGTTGGCCATGGACGAGAAGGCCGGATTCTCTTCGTTCCACAGGAACGGTACGTCGTAGTCCGCGAAGGCGAATCGCATCTTTCGGACTTGCAGATCGGTCACTTGGCTGTACCTCGTAATTCGGAAGGGGGCTGTAGCCGTGTTCGGACGTGCCGAAGCCTCGATGCGGCTGATCATACACAGAACGGGCCGAATGTATGATAGGAATTGCTCGAGCTGGGACAACCACAGCCCTGTGGTAGCGTCGAGCCCCTGAACTGGACGGTCGGCGGGGTTGTCCCGCTGTCGGTTTCGCATGCGAGGGACATCGTTCGAACCGAGGAAGCGAGCAGTGGCAGGAAGGCGCGGGTGGGGCGGGAGTCCGCCGAACAGCGATGCTGAAGCGTCCCGTCGAATAGTCGCCGCCGCAGTCGATCTGATCGGACGGACGGGTTCGGAGATCAGCATCGCCGACGTCGCGGAGTCGCTCGGTGTCATCCGTCAGACGGTGTATCGATACTTCCCCAGTGCGGACGCACTGATGCAGGCCGCGGCGATCGCATCGGTCGACGGTTTTCTGGACCGGCTGACAAAGCAGGTCAGCGGTATCGAGGACCCTGTCGAAGCCATGACCGAGGGCGTGGTCTTCACGCTGGCCGATGTGCCGCGGACGCCCCACCTGGGCATTCTGCTGTCGAGCACGTATTCGAGTGTGCACCCCGAAGGCCTTACCTCCGAAGCGGCACAAACCTTCGGCATGACGATGATCAAACGCTTCGACGTCGATTGGGAGCGATACGGATACGACGACGCGTCCCTGCACGAACTCGTCGAATACATTCTGCGAACGATGCAGTCGTTCTTCGTTTCTCCGGGCAATCCGCCACGCAGCGATGATGAGCTGCGTCGGTACTTACGACGCTGGATGGGAGCGGCGATCATCGCTCAACCGAAGTCGGGCGGACGACGCGGGGGCTGACCGGGTTGTTGCGGAGGGGGAAGCCGCCGTCGGTGGCGGTAGGTCGATCAGGTCAGCGCTGCCAGTGGGCGTTGGGTGCGCCGAGAGTGGGCTGCTGTCAATGGGCGTTGGATCGCTGGGAACGGGCTGCTGTCAGTGGGCGTCGGGCGCACACAGGAGGGCGGGCTGTTGAGCGCTGGGGGGCTGTTGCCGAGGGCGACCTGCCGCGGATGGGCATTGGGCGCGATGGGGCGAGCTGCTATTCGACTGCGGTCGGTGCGGGCCGACCGTCGCTCGGGTCAGTGCTGCCAAGGGGCGTTCGGCGCGCCGGGGCCGGGCTGCTGCCAGTTGGCGTTCGGTCCGCCGGGGCCGGGCTGTCGCCAGTTGACGTTGGGTGCGCCGCTGGCGGGCTGCTGCTGCCAGGGTGCGTTGGGTGCCGAGAGGGCGGCCTGTTGCGGGTGGGCGTTGGGTGTGCCGGGCGCGGGCCACTGGGCGTTGGGGCCGCCTGGGGCAGGCTGCTGGTACTGGGCGGAGCCCATATTCTCGGCGTTGGCGTTGGCGCGGGCGATGAGGCCGGTGACCTGGGGGACGGCGAGCGGCGTCGATGCGCCGCACCAGGTGCATTCCATGTAGTGCTTGTTGCCGAGTGGGAGGATCGGGATGAAGAAGACTGTGAACGTGGTGGCGAGTCTGCGCAGGGCGTGTGCGGCGGGGTTGCCGCAGCGGCCGCAGACCAAGGTGATCATGGCGAGCGTGTGGAGACGCCGCTGCCAGCCGAAGATCAGCATGTGAAACCCCCGAAGAAAGAGAATCTGATGTCGGTCATAGTAGTGAATCGGCGAGGTGGCCTATCTGGTTAACAGACGGCCACCTTTGCGGTCTGCGCATATAGCCAAAATGCTGCGGTTTTACCCGTTGAGCGGTATCCGGCGACATTGCTTTTCGATTGCTGGAAACGTCCGGACTCAGGTGTATACAGCCGTACGCCCTCGCCACCGAGATCTTTGGCCTGCGACCTCGCGGTCATGAGCGCCACGGGTGACCGTCGGATATCACGCCGTCGGCGCGGCGCATACTTCGGAAGCGGCAACGGTTTCGAATCCGCGGCGAGCGTGAATCATCAAGTACCACACCAGAACTGCGGCCACCACCATCAGCCCCCCGACGCAGGCCGCCAGACCGGCCCATCCTCCCTTCGCATATGCGATGCCTGCCGTACCGCCGATGATGGCGCTGCCGAGGTAGTAGGTGAACAAGTACAGCGATGATGCGGCGCCACCGGGAGCTATCGCACCGACCCAGGTGCTAGCCACCGCGTGGGCGCCGAAAAACCCTGCGGTGCACAGTGTTATCCCCAGGATGACCGCGATCAACTGGTCCGGAATCGTGACCAGTACGCCAACGCCCATCAGCGCGACGGAGGCCGCGAGCACCCGGTGCTTGCCGATGCGATCGGCCCAACTTCCGGCCGCGGCCGAGGCGAGCGTGCCGGCCAAGTACAGCAGGAACACCGAACCCGCAACGGCCGCAGGCAATTCGAACGGCGGCCGGGTCAGCCGGTAGCCGAGGAAGTTGTAAATCGATACGAACCCACCGACCAATACGAAGGCCAACCCGAACAGCGCCAGCAGCTCGCCGTGCCGCAGTGGCGCGCCGATATCGCGCAGCACGGTACGCATTCCGGCGGGTCGAGCGACGAATCCACGCGACGGCGGCAACCCACGCACGAACCAGACGGTGCACCCGGCCGCCGCAACGCCGACCGCGGCCTCGGCCCAGCGCCACGAGGTCAGATCCAAAGCGAATGCCGGAATCAACCGCCCGGACAACCCGCCGATCGACGTGCCCGCGACGTAAACACCCATCGCCGCGCCCAACCCGTCACCACCGATCTCCTCCGCCAAATACGCCATCGCGACGGCGGGCACCCCGGCCAACGCCACACCCTGAAGCGCCCGCCCTACCAAGAGCGCCTCCAGCGATGGACTCAGCGGCAGCAGCAGCCCGATGGCCGCCGACACCACCGCCGACCCCGTCATCACTCTGGTCCGCCCGATCCGCGAGGACAACGCACTTACCGGCACGATCGCCAACGCAAGAAACCCGGTGGTCAACGACACGGCCAACGCGGCCTGCGCCGGAGCGACCCCGAATGCCGCCGACAGACTCGGCAGCAACGCCTGCGCGCTGTACATCGACACGAAGGTGGCCAGCCCTGCGGCGAACAGCGCAGTTGTGATCCGACGTTCGTGCGATGTGCTGGTCGAGCGGATATCCGTGCTGGTCATGGCACCAGGATCGGCACTCGCCGTTAAGAAGGGAAATGAATAGTAATCTGGTTTCTAATGCCGCAGATGCATAAGGAAAGGTCCGTACGTGCTGGGTGACGACCTGCTGTGGTTCACGACACTCGCCGAGCTCGAGCGCGTCGGCGCGGCCGCCGAGCGGTTGCACATCGCCCAGCCGACGCTCTCGCGCATGCTGGCCCGCCTCGAGCGCCGCCTCGGCGTCGAACTCTTCGACCGCCACGGAAAACGCATCGTGCTGAACGAGTTCGGCCGGACCTACTACGAACACGCCCGCCGTGCCCAGTCCGAACTCGATGCCGCCGCCCAGGCCGTCGCCGACCTCGCCGATCCCGCGAAAGGCGTTGTCCGCCTGTCGTTTCAGCACTCCTTCGGTAGCTGGCTGATCCCGCAGCTGATCGGCGGTTTCCGACGCGGTTCGTCCCGCATCTCCTTCACTCTCTGGCAGGGCGCCTTCGACTTGGTAATCGATCAGATAGTCGATGGCACAGCGGATTTGGCGATCGTCTCGCCCCGCCCTTCGGTCCCGGGCATCGGCTGGCGCAAACTGCTGTCGCAGCCACTTGCGCTGGCCGTGCCCGCGGAACACCGGCTCGCCACCCGCCGACAAATCCGTCTCGCCGAGCTCGGCGACGCCGAATTCATTACCATGCATCCGGGTTTCGGTATGCGCCGCATTCTCGACGAACTCTGTGCCGCCGCGAATATCCGCCCCCGCATCACCTTCGAATCGAGCGATCTGCTCACCGCCGCGGGCCTGGTCGCGGCCGGACTCGGCGTCGCGCTGCTGCCGCTGGAAGATCCCTCGCCCGCAGCCGGTTCGCTATCGGGCATCGTGACCGTGCCGCTCGCCGATGCCACAGCGGCCCGCGATGTGGGGCTGATCTGGTCGGCGACCGCTCCGCCATCGGATGCGGTGCGTCGATTTCGTGACTTCACCGAGGATTGGGCACGCCGGCGCGGGGGAATCCAGATGCCACGACGGTAGGCAGCGATCAGCGGGCAATCACGACGCCACCAGCCCCCGAGGTAGCCGTTTATTCACTGCCTGTTGTCGGTGGGGCGCGTTAAACTTTCATCAACGACGCAGCAATTCGAGACCGGAAAGCAGGCTATAGCCACTTTTGAGAACACAAGGCGAGATCGGCGACCCGACTACCCCCACTGCAGGCATCGGTGCAGACAACGGTTCGGGCCCGGCAGCGCGTACCGTGCGTTCCAGCATCGAACTCGCTCCCGAATCCGTGTTCCCCTTCCTCGGTTCGGCCGACCAGAACCTGCGTGAACTCGAGCAGCTGCTGGATGCGGATATCCATGTCCGCGGCAATTCCGTCACTCTCACCGGCAAGGCGGCCGATGTCGCCCTCGCCGAGCGCGTGATCGAACAGCTCGTCGCGCTGACCGGTCGTAATCGCGTGGTGACCCCGGAGGCGGTGCGCCACACCGTATCCATGCTCACCGAGGGTTCTTCGGAGTCCCCGGCCGAGGTGCTGAGCCTGGACATTCTGTCCCGGCGCGGTAAAACCATCCGGCCCAAGACACTCAACCAGAAGCGCTACGTCGACGCGATCGACGCCAACACCATCGTGTTCGGCATCGGCCCCGCGGGTACCGGCAAGACGTATCTGGCGATGGCCAAGGCCGTGCAGGCATTGCAGACCAAGCAGGTCAACCGGATCATCCTCACCCGTCCCGCGGTCGAGGCGGGCGAGCGGCTCGGCTTCCTGCCCGGCACGCTCAACGAGAAGATCGATCCCTATCTGCGCCCGCTCTACGACGCGCTGCACGACATGATGGATCCGGAGGCCATTCCGAAGCTGATGGCGGCCGGTGTCATCGAGGTCGCACCGCTGGCGTACATGCGCGGTCGCACGCTGAACGATTCGTTCATCATTCTCGACGAGGCGCAGAACACGACGGCCGAGCAGATGAAGATGTTCCTCACCCGGCTCGGATTCGGTTCGAAAATCGTGGTGACCGGTGACGTCACCCAGGTCGACCTGCCCAATGGCGCGCGCTCGGGTCTGCGCGCGGCGAGTGAGATCCTGACCGGCATCGAAGATATCCATTTCGCCCAGCTGACCAGCAGCGATGTGGTTCGGCACCGGTTGGTCTCCGATATCGTCGACGCCTACGAGCGGGCCGAGGCCGAGCGGGTCACCCAGGTCGGACCGCACTATCCGGGCAATCGTGCACAGCGTCGCGCCGCGAGCCGGGGAGATCGGCGATAGTGCGACGGACGTGTCCGGGCCAGCCGCGCGGTGCGGGTCCGGGCACACCGAATACCCTGATCAGGTGAGCATCGAGATCGCCAACGAGTCGGGTGTCGACGTACCCGAAGAAGACCTGGTCAGTGTCGCGCGATTCGTGATCGGCCGGATGGACGTGCATCCGGCGGCCGAGCTGTCGATGGTGCTCGTCGATCTCGACACCATGGCGGATCTGCACATGCGCTGGATGGACCTACCCGGACCGACCGATGTCATGTCCTTCCCGATGGACGAACTGGAGCCCGGCGGTCGACCGGACAGCGCCGAACCGGGTCCGTCCATGCTCGGCGATATCGTGCTGTGCCCCGAATTCGCCGCCGGTCAGGCCCGCAAGGCCGGTCACTCGCTCGATCACGAACTCGCCCTGCTCACCGTGCACGGCGTGCTCCACCTGCTCGGCTACGACCATGCCGAGCCGGAGGAGGAGAAGGAGATGTTCGCGCTGCAGGCACGGCTGCTCGAGGAGTGGTACGAGAGCCTGCGCGAGGCACAGCGACGAGCCGAATTGGCCGAGCGCGATGCCCGGCTGCTGGGGAAGGCCGGTTTCACAACGCCCGGTGAGGCGCTGGGCCCCGCGTGAATTCGCTGACCCTGATCCTGCTGGCGGTTCTGCTCGTCCCGGTCGGTGGGGTGTTCGCCGGAGTCGATTCGGCGCTGAACACCGTCTCACCGGCGCGTCTCGACGATATGGTCCGGGCCGAGCGACCCGGCGCGGTGCGGCTGACCAGGAT
The DNA here is from genome assembly GCF_044465765.1 of Nocardia sp. NPDC049526. Taxonomy (NCBI): domain Bacteria; kingdom Bacillati; phylum Actinomycetota; class Actinomycetes; order Mycobacteriales; family Nocardiaceae; genus Nocardia; species Nocardia sp. NPDC049526. The sequence goes on from NZ_JBITMA010000003.1 coordinate 643,429, forward strand.
CGTGGCCGATCGGCCACGATATGTGAATCTGCTTGTGCTGCTTCGTATTCTGTGCGAGATCTGCGCGACGGTGCTGTTGGCGGCGGCGCTGATTCCACTGTGGGACGACAATTGGGCGCTGCTGTTCACCGCGGCCGTGATGGTGCTGGTGGACTATGTGGTGATCGGGGTCGGACCGCGCACACTCGGCCGTCAGCACGCCTACTCCATTGCTTTGGCCTCGGCGCTGCCGCTGCAGTTCATCGGCACGGTACTCGGTCCGGTCAGCAGGCTGCTGATCCTCATCGGTAATGCGATCACCCCGGGTAAGGGATTTCGCAACGGCCCCTTCGCATCCGAGATCGAGCTGCGGGAAGTGGTCGAGATGGCCAGTGAACGCGGTGTGGTGGCCGACGACGAACGCCGCATGATCCAGTCGGTCTTCGAACTCGGCGATACGCCGGCCCGCGCGGTCATGGTGCCGCGCACCGAAATGGTCTGGATCGAGGCGGATAAGACTGCGGCACAGGCGATGTCGCTCGCGGTGCGCAGTGGTCACTCCCGCATTCCGGTGGTCGGCGAGAACGTAGACGACATCCTGGGTGTGGTGTACCTGAAAGACCTTGTGCCGTATGCGGATAGAAGTCGCAAGGTGCAGGTGCGCGATGCCATGCGCCCGGCGGTGTTCATGCCCGACTCCAAACCGCTGGACAGCCTGCTCGACGAAATGCAACGCCGCAGAAACCATATGGCGCTACTGGTCGACGAATACGGCGGCATTGCCGGACTGGTGACGATCGAGGATGTGCTCGAGGAGATCGTCGGTGAAATCGCCGACGAATACGACACCGACGAAACGCCGCCCATCGAGGACCTCGGTGAGGGACGCTACCGGGTTTCGGCGCGACTGTCGGTCGACGATCTGGCCGAACTGTACGGCCTGGAAATCGAGGAGGAGGACGTCGATACCGTCGGCGGCCTACTCGCCCACGCACTGGGCCGGGTGCCGCTGCCCGGCTCCAAAGCCGTTGTGCACGGCCTGGTGCTGCGCGGTGAAGGCGGTGCGGACGCGCGGGGACGGGTGCGGGTGCACACCGTCGTGGTGCGCAAGGCGCCGGAGAAATCGCATGCCGAGAAGGCCGACGGCAAGCGCAAAAGTAACGGATCCGAGCGGGAAATCCCGACCGATCGTGATGAGAACGGAGACAGCGAATGACCGAATTGGACGCCGAGGACACCAAACTCGTGGTGCTCGCCAAGGGCGCGCTCGGCCGCACCGGCGGCAACTCGGGCGCGGCCATCCGCGATACCGACGGCCGCACCTACGCGGCCGGCGATGTCGCGCTGCAGTCCCTGCGACTGACCGCCCTGCAGGCCGCCGTCGCGGCCGCGATCTCCAGTGGCGCAGAGGGATTCGAGGCGGCCGTGGTCGTCAGCGGCAAGCTGTCGGATGCGGGCGTCTTCGCGGTTCGCGAGGTTTCGCCCGAGGCGCGCATCGTCTTCACCGACCGCTCGGGTGCGGTCTTCGAGATCGTCGACGATGCCGCGGGTGCGGAGGTGCACGGTGGCTGATAAGTCCACCGAATTCCGTTCCGGCTTCGTCTGTTTCGTCGGCCGCCCGAATACCGGCAAGTCGACGCTGACCAATGCGCTGGTCGGCCAGAAGATCGCGATCACCTCCTCGCGCCCGCAGACCACCCGCCACACCATCCGCGGCATCGTGCACCGCGAGCACGCCCAGCTCATCCTGGTCGACACCCCTGGTCTGCACCGCCCGCGCACGCTGCTCGGCCAGCGCCTGAACGACCTTGTCCGCGATACCTATTCCGAAGTCGACGTGATCGCGCTGTGCATTCCGGCCGACGAGAAGATCGGACCCGGCGACAAGTGGATCCTGCAGCAGATCAAGCAGATGGCCCCGAAGACCGCCCTGCTCGGTGTGGTCACCAAGATCGACAAGGTGAGCCGCGACCAGGTCGCCCAACAGCTGATGGCGCTGTCGCAACTGCTCGGCCCGGACCACGACGTCGTACCGGTCTCCGCCGTCAAGGGCGAGCAGGTCGAGGTCCTCGTCGACGTCATCGCCTCGAAAATGCCTGAGGGCCCGGCCTTCTACCCCGACGGCGAGCTCACCGACGAGCCCGAGGAAACCCTCATGGCCGAGCTCATCCGCGAGGCGGCCCTGGAGGGCGTCCGCGACGAACTCCCGCATTCGCTCGCCGTGGTCATCGAAGAAGTCCTCCCGCGCGAAGAAAACGAAGACCTGCTCGACGTGCACGCCCTGCTCTACGTCGAACGCCCCTCGCAGAAGGCCATCATCATCGGCAAGGGCGGCGCCCGCCTCAAAGAGGTAGGCACCAACGCCCGCAAACAAATCGAACACATCCTCGGCGTGCGCATCTACCTACACCTGCACGTCAAGGTCGCCAAGGATTGGCAGCGCGACCCGAAACAGCTCGGCAAGCTCGGGTTCTGACGCAGGGATATCCCCAGCTGTCGCCGGGACCTCCTCGAACGCTGGTGGCGAAACGCACCGACCCAGCACCGAGAGGTCTTGTACCGTCGTGGTACTGAACAACGGGGGGAGGTCACTGCGGTGCGAGGTGCCAACGATATCGGCAAGCTCCTGGAGTTGTTGCGGACGCTGTATGTGCTGCATGAGCGCCCCCGGGTGCTGCGAACCCTGGTGCGTAGGCGGCGCAAGCTGCCGCGCCCGCTGATATGCCTGGTCGGGCCGGCGGCAAACGGGTAGGCAGCGAGATCCGCTACGAGCCTGGGCAATTCACCGCACAGCTCCTGAAAGTCGATAGTGGGCGCTTCGATACCGACAACACCGTTGCCCGCCTCGGGACGTCCGACCAGCCGCGGCAGTGCCTGCTGATGTATCCGCAGGGCGTCGTCAACGGCCGGGGTCCGGACGGGTGCCCGGCGGGCACCAAGAGCGATACCGAGGTTTGGACCCCACCCGATCGCTGAACTCACCACCAGGGTTCGGGACGGTTGCGATCCCAGCGGAGTTCCGATTCCAGTTGTGCCGCAACGGAAACCAGCAGGGGCTCGGTGTTCTCGGTGCCCATGAGTTGTGCGCCCACCGGCAGGCCGGCGTCGGTGAATCCGGCCGGGACATTCGCCGCGGGCCAGCCGAGTACATTCCAGGGCCAGGTGTACGGGCATGCTGCGGTGATGAGGTCGTTGGTGGCGTTGACGCCGATGCCGTCGATCTCTTCGGCGCGTGGCGGGGGAGTCGCGGTGGTCGGCGCCAGCACCAGATCGTAGTCGCGGAAGAAGCCGCCGATTCGCTTGTGCAGCAACGTTTCCGCCTGACGTGCCGCGAACAGTGCCGGTCCGCTCAGGGCGCGGCCGAACCAGACGTTCGCGGTGGTGCGTGGATCCACTTGTATGCCAGGCATGTTGTCGTAGACGTGGCGGACGCCCGCGAGTGAGCGCGGCAGGAAGGACGCACCGATCATGATTCCGTAGTGCAGATCCGCCACGGTTACCGAATGACCGAGGCGGCGCAGTGTGGTGGCGATGCGCTGCACCGCGACTTCGACCTCCGGATGCAGCGCGGTTCTGGTGGCGGTGAACGGGATGCGCAGCGAAAGGGCGATACGCAGTCGTCCCGGATCGCGGCCGACCGCATCGGAGACGGTGAGCGGTTCGGGGGTGTGCAGATCGCCGGGATGCGGTCCGGCGGCGGTGTCGAGCAGTAGTGCGGCATCGGCCACGGTGCGGGCCAATGGTCCGTTCACCGTGAGGCCGTGGAATGCCTCGGCGGCGGGCCAAGTGGAGATGCGGCCGCGCTGTGGTTTGATGCCGACGAGATTGGTCCATGCGGTCGGGATGCGGACCGAGCCCGCGCCGTCGGAACCCAGTGCGGCGGGTACCAATCCGGCCGCGACGGCGGCCGCGGAACCGCCGGATGAGCCGCCCGGTGTGTATTCGGCACCCCATGGGTTGCGAGTGTGGCCGAAGGCGACGCCGCTGGTGAACGGCAGTTGGCCGAGTTCGCAGGTGTTGGTCTTGCCGACGATCACCGCACCGGCCGCACGCAGCCGTCGAACCGATTCCGCGTCTTCGGTTTTCGGCGGGAGCTCGCCGCCGCAGCCGAATGCCGTTGGCTCACCGGCGATATCGGTGTCGTCCTTGATCGCGATCGGCACGCCTAGCAGTGGGAGTCGTTCACCGGCGGCCAACCGTTCGTCGGCCGCGGCGGCCTCGGCGAGTGCCTTTTCGCGCCGGACGATGCGGAAGGCGTTCAGTGTCGGCTGACTCGCCTCGACCCGGTCCAGCGCGGCGCCGACCGCGGCCACGGAGCTGATCCTGCCCTGTGCGAGGGCGGCCGCGTGGTCGGCGAGGCCGAGTTCGGCGGTCTCGAATGGGCGCAGGGTGGCGTCGGACACCGTCATGTGAGCTCTGTCTCCTTCGATCTTTCGTTGCACCGTAGCGCGATAGCTGGTCAATCGTCCATATCGGCTCCTGAATCTCCACCCCAGGTAGGAGGCGGGACTATAGACATACATACCGTATGTATGTAATGGTGGACACGAACTGCCAACACATGGAGGAACCATGGGAATCAGTACGTCACTCGGCCGCACGCATGAGGTGGATCTCCCCGGCGGTCGCATCCGGTATCACGACACGGGGGAGGGCGCGCCGGTCGTTTTCGTGCACGGCCTGCTCGTCAACTCCGATCTCTGGCGCAATGTCGTCCCCACCATCGCGGCGGCGGGCTATCGCTGTCTCAGTCCGGACCTGCCGCTCGGTTCACACGAAATCCCGGTCCCCGCAGCGGATCTCACGCCTACCGGGGTCGCCGATCTGATCGCCGACTTCCTGGAGCGACTCGATCTCACCGACGTCACCGTTGTCGCCAATGACACCGGCGGCGCGATCACCCAGTTGTTGCTGACCCGTCGTCCGGAGCGGATCGGCCGCGTCGTACTGACCTCGTGCGACGCCTACGAGGGGTTCTTCCCGCCTGCCTTCGCGGCGCTGCCCGTGCTGGCGCGGGTACCCGGCTCACTGCGGCCGCTGACCGAGTTGATGCGGATCCGTGCGCTGCATCGTCTGCCGATCGCCTTCGGGTGGGTGACAAAGCGCCCGGTCCCGCCGGAGATCGCCGACTCTTACCTGCTGCCGAGCCGGAATTCGGCGGCGATCCGCAAGGACCTGCGCCGGTTTCTGAAGACCGTGCATCGCCGGTACACGCTCGAGGCCGCGACCCGATTCCCGTCGGTGCGGGTTCCGGTGCTCGTCGCATGGGCTCGCGAGGACAAGATCTTCCCGGTGAAATACGCCGAACGCCTGGCCGCGGACCTGCCGAACGCGACCCTGAAGTTCATCGACGACTCTTACACTTTCCTGTCCGAAGATCAGCCCGAGTTGCTCTCCGAAACGATTCTGGAGTTCACTCGGGCGCATGCAACGCCGTAGTCAGGAGGATCGCTCCCGTGCCACCCGAGCCGCGCTCGAGCAGGCCGGTCGCCGGTTGTTCGCCGAGCGCGGTTTCGCGGCGACCTCGGCCGAGGAACTCGTGACCGAGGCGGGAGTCACCCGCGGCGCCCTGCACCACCACTACGGCGATAAGCGCGGTCTGTTCCTGGCCGTGCTCGAAAAAATAGAAATCGAGACCACGCAGGAAATCGAAAACGCTATCGGCGCAGGGAATCCCGATGACATTCTCACCTCGATGGCCATCGGCCTGGATGTCTTCCTGGAGATCTGTCAGCGCCCGGAGATGATCCGCATCACCCTCTACGACGGCCCCGCGGTCCTCGGCTGGCAGGCGTTTCGCGAATTCGAGGCGCGCCATGGGCTGGGGTTGGTCATCGCCCAATTGGAACGCGCCCGTGACGCGGGGCTGATCGCCGATGCGCCGATTCAGGTCCTGGCCCAGCTGATCTTCAGCGCGGTCACCGAGGCGGGACTCATCGTCGCCCACGCCACGGATAAGGACGCCGCCCGAGCGCAGGCACAACAGTCCCTGATGCTGCTGATCGGTGGCATTCTCCGCACCTGACGTATGTGCGGTTGCGCGGGTGTCGCATAACTAGTGGTTTCCGCGCAGAGGTTGCGATTTGTGTGAGGTGACCACTAGCTATGCGAGGGTGGGCATGTCATTGGATGGGGAAGTCGAAGTAGGTGTTCGGGAAGGGCTCGCTCTTCAAGGTGAAGTGCCACCACTCCTCTGGGAGGTTTTTGAAACCGTGCTCGTCCATGAGGGTCGTCAGTAGTTCTCGGAGGGCGCGCTGGGTGGCGCTCGGTGCCGGGTCGGCCGTGTGCGCGAGCGGGTCGAAGCAGTCGTAGCCGGTGCCGAAGTCGAGGCTGTTGTCCCGGAAGCGCTGGTCGGCGGGCAGTGTGCAGGCGCGCAGCGGATCGCCGCCGTGATACTGCTCTTGATCGGCGGGCGGTAGCGCGACGATCGTGAGATCCAAGGTGCTGCCCCGGCTGTGCCCGGACTTCTCCGCGATGTATCCGTCCCGGAACAGATTCGCCTTGTCCACCGTCGGATAGAACTCCGCCCGCATCCTGGTATCGCCGAGATCCTTTGCCCAACTGACGAATTGGTCCACCGCCCGCTGCGGTCGATAGCAGTCGTAGGTCTTCAGCCCCAACCCCATCGGCCGCAATTCCAGCTGCACTTCCGCAAGCGCCGCAGCCGCCTGTTTCGTCAACAAGCATTTGGGCGCGTCATATCCATTGATCCGCCCACCGATGAAGTTGTGCTCCCCGAAGTACCGCGCATCGACAATGATCGTCGAATCCAACTCCGTCACCGAAACGAACGCCGTCTCATCAGCGACAGGCGAACTCGGCTTATCCCCACACCCCGCGACCACGACCGCCGTGACCGCCGCCAAAACCACTGAGCAGAACCGAATTCCGCGCATCCGCAGATCATAGCCGCGGATCTATGTTCCCGAACCGAGTTCCGTCCGCAACCGCCCGCCCAACTCCGCCGCCTCCGCACCCGACCAAGGAATCACCCCGTTCTCCGCCGTCAACGCATGAAACTGCTGATGCTCATACGGCGTGCCAGGAGTGAGCGGCTGCACATGCCAGTGCACGTGCGCGTTCCCCTGCTGGCTGCCGAGCGAGAGCAGATAGGTGCGCTCGGAGGGCACGACGGCTTCGACAGCGCGCGTGACCCGATGAACCACCGCCTGCAATCGCAGGTACGCGTCCTGGTCGAAATCGCGAACCACATGCTCGATATGCGCCTTCGGAGCCACCAGCACATGCCCGTACATCGTCGGATATCTCCCGAGGAATGCGATATGCGCGCCGTCATCGAGGACGATCTCGTGCTCCGACCCGGGCACACCCGCGACCAGGTCGCAGATGAAGCAGGCACCGGATCGCACCCGCTCTTGATAGCCCGCCAGATCGAAGGGCACCCGCTCTTCACGCACGATTTCCTCCCCGGTCAGGCCTCATCGGTCGACGCTATTGGGCCGCGCCTGGGGGTGGGGGTCAGGGGTTCGTGGGAGGATGGTGGGGTGCGGTTGTACAGAGACGAGGCGGTGGTGGTTCGCCAGCATAAGCTGGGGGAGGCGGATCGCATTGTCACGTTGCTGACGCGGCAGCACGGGTTGGTGCGGGCGGTGGCCAAGGGGGTGCGGCGGACCAAGTCGCGGTTCGGGGCGCGGTTGGAGCCGTTCGCGTATGTGGACGTGCAGTTGCATCCGGGGCGCAATCTCGACACGGTCACCCAAGTGCACACCATGGAGGCATTCGCCGCCGATATCGTCGACGATTATGGCCGCTACACCACGGCCTGCGCGGTACTGGAGACCGCGGAGCGACTGGCCGGTGAGGAGCGCGCACCCGCACCGAAGCTGCACGCATTGACCGCGAGCGCGCTGCGGGCGATTGCCGCCAAACAGCGCCCGCACGAGTTGATCCTCGACGCATACTTGTTGCGCGCCATGGGTTTTGCGGGCTGGGCGCCCGCGCTGGACGAATGCGCGCGCTGCGCGACACCCGGCCCGCATCGCGCCTTCCATGTCGCGGCGGGCGGTGCGGTCTGCGTGCACTGCCGCCCGCCGGGGTCGGCCACTCCGGCCCCGGGCGTGCTCGAACTGCTGGTCGCTTTGCTGAAAGGCGAGTGGGATTACGTCGAGCAGGTCTCCGATCAGATCCGCAGACAGGCCAGCGGCCTGGTCGCGGCGCATCTGCAGTGGCATCTCGAGCGTCAGCTGCGCACACTTCCACTGATCGAGCGTTCGCGTTCGGCAGACGGAACGACCGGGCTGGAGTCGTCAACCGCCGCACAGGTGGGCTGAGGAGGCGAGACGTCGTCGCATTCCCGCCCGCGTACCCGTCCGAACCAGGGCAGACCGCTGATGATCTGGGCACAGACCGGCATCATCGAATCGGAGCCGTATCCGACCCGAAACGCATGACGAGCGCCGTCACCGGGTATCGGTGGTCCGCACAATCCCTCCACAACCATCAGGCAGGATAGGTGCCGTGATCCTCCGTCGAGACTCTGCCGCGCCGACCAGGTCGACCAGCGCACGGTCGGGTGCCGAACGCACCGTCCGTCCGCCGTCGCCGCATCCATCGGGGGCGACTCCGCCGGAACTGCCTGCGGAGTTGGTGCCCAAGCACGTGGCGCTGGTGATGGATGGCAACGGTCGTTGGGCGCAGGAGCGCGGGCTGCCACGTACCGCGGGGCACGAGCGCGGCGAGGCGGTCCTGATGGACACCGTCGAGGGCTGCATCGAGATCGGCGTGAAGTGGCTCTCGGCCTACGCCTTCTCCACCGAGAACTGGCGGCGCAGCCCGGAGGAAGTGCGCTTCCTGATGGGGTTCAACCGGGATGTCATCCGTCGCCGTCGCGACGAGATGCACGAGATGGGCGTGCGAGTGCGCTGGGCCGGGCGGCGACCGCGCCTGTGGCGCAGCGTGATCAACGAACTCGAGACCGCGCAGGAGCTGACCAAGGACAACACGGTGATGACCCTCACCATGTGCGTCAACTACGGTGGTCGCGCCGAAATCGCAGATGCGGCAAGGGAAATCGCGCGTCGTGTGGCCGCCGGTGAGATCGATCCGGAGCGGGTGACCGAGGCGACGATCGCCAAATACCTGGACGAGCCGGATATGCCCGACGTCGATCTGTTCCTGCGCCCGTCCGGCGAATTCCGCAGTTCGAACTTCCTCATCTGGCAGTCCGCCTATGCCGAGTACGTCTACCAGGACACGCTGTTTCCCGATTTCGACAGGCGCAACTTGTGGGAGGCCTGTCTCCAGTACGCTTCGCGTGATCGCCGCTTCGGGGGGACCAAGTGAACGGCGGCAGCAAATGAACGGCGGCACCGATATGGACGCAGCAGTCACCCCCGAACAAGAGCTACAGGCACGCGCCGGCGCGTGCCTATCGCTCTACGACGTCGATGTGCGCGTCGATCCGGAGGGGTCGATCGGCTTCGAATACGAGGGCGCGCTGTGCTCGTTGCGCGCGGTAACGCTGGCACCCGGCTTGGATGTGCTGACGCTGACCTGCGTGCTGGCCTGGGACCGCCCGCTCAAGCCACAACTGCACAAGCGAGTCGCCGAGCGCAACAGCGCGATTCAGTTCGGTTCGATCACGCTGATCACCCGCGGCAACCAGGCCGATGTCATGTTGCGCTACACCTTCCCGGCCGCCGGTCTGGACGATCAGGCGCTGGCCACCATGCTGCTGCTCGTGCTCTCCGGCGCGGGTAAGGCGCGGCAGGGACTGCTGCCCTGAACCGCTGACCGCATGACAGATGTCATGGCAGGCTCGTGACACTCGTGCGAAGTACCGGCCCCCGGTTTGCGTGATCGTTGAGTCATGACTTCGGCACTGACATCGACGGCCATTTTCGCCGCTGCCGGCGGCTCGGGCAGGCACCGGGCGTCGTCCGCGATCGAACTGCGCGACCTGTACAAGAGCTTCCGACTCCAGGGCGGCGGCGAGGTGCATGCCGTCGACGGACTCGACTTGGTGGTCGCGCCGGGGGAGATCGTCGCCTTCCTCGGCCCCAATGGCGCGGGCAAGACCACCACCATCGATATGCTGCTCGGGCTGGCAACGCCGGACTCCGGCAGTGTCCGGGTTTTCGGCGGCCCACCGGCGGAAGCGCTTGCGGCAGGCCGCATTTCGGCGGTCATGCAGTCCGGCGGCCTACTGCCCGATCTGACCGTCGGCGAGACCGCGCAGCTGGTGGCCACGCTGCACGCGCATCCGCGTTCGGTCGATGAGGTGCTCGCGCGCGCCGGTATCGCCGATATCGGCGGTCGACTGGTCGGCAAATGCTCGGGCGGCCAGAAGCAGCGGCTGCGCTTCGCGCTCGCGCTGCTGCCGAATCCGGACCTCATCGTGCTCGACGAGCCGACCACCGGCATGGATGTGGAGGGTCGCCGCGAGTTCTGGAATGCGATGCGCGAGGACTCCGATCGCGGCCGCACCGTCCTGTTCGCCACCCACTACCTCGACGAGGCCGACGCATACGCCGACCGGATCGTGCTGGTGCGCGCCGGCCGGGTCGTCGCCGACGGCAGTGCCGCCGAGATCAAGAACCTGGCCGCGGGACGCGCCGTCAGCGCGACGCTGCCCGGTGCCGATCCGGCCCGCCTGCTCGCGGTCCCGGGCATCGACGACGTCGAGCTGCGCGGTGACCGAATCATCGTGCACACCAAGGATTCCGACGCCATCGCCCGCTATCTGCTCACCGAGACCGCCGCGGTCGATCTCGAAATCACCTCGCACAATCTCGAATCCGCATTCCTGGCGCTCACCACCGGAGACAACTGAAATGACCACCCTTGCCCCACAAGCTGTTTCGACGCGTGTCCCGCTCGGCGGGTTCAGTCTCGGCTTCCTGCGCCTGGAACTGCGCCGCATGCTGCGCAATAGGCGCACCATGATCTTCACGCTGGTGATGCCGCCGCTGTTCTTCGTCATCTTCGGCCTGCAATCCGATTACCGGACAGAATCATTCGGATCGGGCAATGTGACCGGCTATGTGATGGTGTCGATGGCGGTGTACGGCGCGATGCTGGCCACCACCAGCGGCGGCGCCATGGTCGCGATCGAACGTGCGCAGGGCTGGAGCCGCCAATTGCGGCTCACCCCACTGCGTCCCGTCGCCTACATCGCCACCAAGGTCGCCGTCGCGATGGTGCTCGGCCTGGTCTCGGTGACAGCGGTCTTCGTCATCGGTGGGATCTTCGGCGCCCACCTGACGGTCACTGCCTGGGTGAGCTGCTTCCTGCTCGCGTGGATCTGCTCGCTGGTCTTCGCCGCCTTCGGCCTGTTCGTCGGCTACCTGCTGCCCTCGGAGAATGTCATGCAGCTGCTCGGTCCAGCCCTCGCGGGCCTGTCCTTCGCGGGCGGCCTGTTCATGCCGCTGCACGGCTGGTTCGAGACTGTCTCCAAGATCTTCCCGACAAACGGCGTCGCCACCTTGGCCCGCATGCCCTTCGGTGACACCAGCGGCGGGTCGATCGCACTGGCCATCCTCAATGTCGTCGTCTGGGCCACGATCTTCGTCGGCGGCGCGGCCATTCTGTTCCGCCGTGACACCGCACGCTGAACCGCGCCATCAAGCCGCCCGCCCAACCGGGCGGGCGGCTGTGCCGTGCAGGTGGCACGCCGTGCACGGCGCTGACATGCGAGTCGGGCACACGATGCGGTGTCGGCGTTCGGACGGGGAGGCGGTGGCGTGCGAAGCAGTTGCGCGATACGGAGTGGCGATGTGGCCCCGGGCCGGCATATGGAGCCAAGAGGCGATGGCGTGTCGGGCGCGGTGCGAGGCAGCGTTAGTGCGCGCTGTGCGCGGCGGCGATGCGGTGTTGGTCCGGAGTGCAGAGTGAGGAGGCTGTGGCGTGCCGGATGCTGTGCGAGGCGGTTGCGCTGTGCGGAGTAGCGATGCGGTGTTGGTCCGGCGTGTGGAGCGAAGAGGAGATTGCGCGCCGGGCGTTGTGCGAGGTAGTGGTGATGCGCGAGGCGGTTGCGCTGTCGGGGTAGCGATGCGGTGTCGGTCCGGAAGTGCGCAGCTAGGATCGCGATGGTGTGGCGGTGACTGTGCTGGGCGGCGTTGACGTGCCAGGCGACAGTCACATGCGAGGCGGCGGCGTGATGCCGGGCGGTCATCCTGGGGCGGTTGGCGCGGCGGAGCCGCTCGACTGGGGAGATCATGCGGGGCGTGGGGTTTCGGCGGCGCGGACAAGTGCGGGTTCGGTAGCGTCGAGACTCGTGATCGACCACTGTGCGCGCAACCGGGGTCGGGGTTCGGCGTGCGTGCTGTCGGTGTGGGCGTGCCGATGCGTGTGAAGCCCGTGCTGCGCAGTGGTGTGGCATCCGAATTACTCGATCGGGTGGTCCGAGACGGCGGCATCGGGGCGAACGGGAAGCGGCGCGGATGGTTCGGCGGGTTCATGTCGGTCATCTGGCTGTCGTACATGATCGGACCGATCCTCCAGAGCTGGCAGGACGCGGATCAGCCGACGGCGAGCCTGGCGACCGCGACACTGTTCGCGTACGCGGCGCTGATCGTCGGTTCCTTCGTTGTCTTACGGCGGACCGATGGCACCAGCCGGCTGGTGCGGCGTCCGGTCGATCGGCGCATGTGGCCGGTGCTCGTCGGTATGACGGCGTGCAGCGCGGGACTGATGGCATTGCTCGGCGCGGTCGCGCTGCCGACATTGATCTTTGTCGGCGTGATCGCGATTTTTCATATGCCCTCGCGCGAATCCGGATATGTCGCGTTCACGGTGACGCTCGCGATGTTGCTCGTGCCGATGGTGCTGCCGCGCCTGTCCGGGGTGCCGTTCTACGTGTCGTTCGTACCCGCCCTGGTCTGGGTGGCCAGGCAGTTGGGTGTGCGTGGCGAGCGGTTGGCCGAGCTGGCCCGACGGCAGCAGGCCGAACTCGCGATCGTCGAGGAACGCAACCGGGTCGCGCGCGACGTGCACGATATCCTCGGCCACTCGCTTACCGTGATCACGGTGAAAACCGAACTCGCGCAACGTCTCATCGATGTGGATTTGACACGGGCGAAGGCCGAGATGGCCGATGTCGAGCGGCTGGCGCGGGAGGCTCTGGCCGGAGTGCGGGATACCGTCGGCGGTCTGCGCGAGGTATCGCTGCGCGGTGAATTGGCCAATGCGCGAACCGCACTGGCAGCCGCCGATATCGACGCCGCGCTGCCGGATGCCGTACCCGATACGCGCAACAGTGAATTGTTCGGTTGGGTGCTGCGCGAGGCGGTCACCAATGTGATCCGGCACAGTGCCGCACGACACTGCACGGTCACGGTGACCGATACGAGCATCGAGGTGGTCGATGACGGCCGTGGTCTGGGGACAGTCGATTCCGGGTCGGGACTGTCCGGCCTGCGTGAACGGGTGCGGGCCGCCGGGGGAACATTGACGCTGTCGTCGTCCGAGGGAGGTGTTCGTGTTCGTGCAACGGTGCCCGAGTGATCCGGAAATGGGTTTGCACTCGCGCGGTTTCTGCCGCGATTCGGCCGAAAGTGCAGGCTCAGACCAATTCCCGTCATCGAAGGACCACGTCGCATGATCCGCCTGCTCCTCGCCGACGACCAGGCACTCGTCCGCGGTGCACTCGCCGCACTGCTCGGCCTGGAATCCGATCTGGAGGTCGTTGCCGAGGTCGGTCGCGGTGACGAAGTCCTCGACGCGGTCGCGCGCAACACACCCGATGTGGTGCTGCTGGATGTGGAAATGCCGGGCATGGACGGCATCGCCGTCGCGGCGCAACTGCATGCCGCTCATCCGGATCTCCGTATCCTCATGGTCACGACCTTCGGCCGCCCTGGCTATCTGCGGCGCGCAATCGACGCGGGCGCAAGCGGATTCGTCGTGAAGGACACCCCGGCCCGCGAACTCGCGGATGCGGTGCGCCGAGTCCACATGGGCTTACGTGTTGTCGATCCCGCGCTAGCCACCGAAACCCTGACTGTCGGCACCTCGCCACTCACCGCCCGCGAACGCGAGGTCCTCGCCGCCGCGGCCGACGGCGCCACCGCGGGTGCCATCGCCAAGCAGCTGCACTTGTCGGAAGGCACTGTCCGCAACCACCTTTCATCCGCCATCGGCAAAACTGGAACCAGCACCCGCGCCGAAGCCGTCCGCGCCGCCGAACGCCTCGGCTGGCTCTGACCGGGGCGCTGCCGCATACCTGGCGGCTACCTCGCACAGGGTGCGCCTTCTGCGAGGTAGTGACTGGCTGTGCGCCGACTACCTCGTCACGGCCTGCCGTACCAATGTGTGCTCACCGCTCGGTCGACTCCGACGGGCGGCAGTGCGGCTCTGATTACGTCTGGGCGGCAGGCTCGCCATAGGGCAATAGGGTCGCAACGCCACGAGCCAGGGTTTCCGGATCCGGATCGCCGATGATCAAGTGCTGCAATATGAATCCCGGCATGAAGCCGATTATCGCTGTCGTGACCGCGTGGATATCGGTATCGGCCGGCAACCAGCCGACCTGCACCATGCGCCCGACGTATTCGGTCCATCTGTCACGCATCGCGACCACGGCGCCCTTGACGTATTCGGCGGCCTCCGCGTGCACCAGTGCCAGCGCCCATGCCTGCGGCGCGAGCCGGACCGGACCGTCCGGACCGCTGTGCGCGACTACATACTCGGCGATGACCCGGACGAGCTGGGCCGGGGTCGGCAGCGGGTCGGACCGGATCGTCCTGGTCATCGCGGCGCGCAGCTCGACGGTTGTTTCGGCGGCCAGGGCGGCGATGATTTCGTTCTTGCTCTTGAAGTACCGGTAGACCGCCCCGGCGGACAGGTCCGATTCGGTGAAGATTTCCTGCATCGATGTCTCATAGAACCCCTTGCGGGCAAAACAGAGCTGCGCGGCGTCGAGGATCTGTTGCCTGCGACGTTCCAGGTGTTCTGCACTGACTCTGGGCATGGCTCCAAAGTAAAACGAATGCTCGTTATTGACAAGCTCGAGGGGTCGTGCGACGGTATCCACATCGAAAGAGAACGATCATTCGATTTTCGGGAGAACGTCATGAATACGATCCAGCGGGCAGTCGGTGTCGGCGTCGCCGCGGCCCTGCTCCAGGCATTGATGCTGATCGCCTTCGCCTGGCCCGCGGCCCATATCGCGCCGCGCGATCTGCCCATCGCTGTCAGCGGCCCGCAGGCCGCCGTGGTCGCCGACAAACTGACCCAGCACGATCCCGATGCCTTCGATATCAGCAATCCCGCCGACGAAGCGTCGGCGCGCGAGGCGATCGAGAACCGGGACGTCTACGGCGCCGTCGTCACCGGCGGCGGCGCTCCGCGCGTATTGGTCGCCTCCGGAGCGAGTCCTGTGGTGGCACAACAGCTCACCGCAATCGCCCAGCAGCTGTCCGGTGTACCGGCCACGCCGGTCGAGGATGTCGTGGCGGCCGATCCGGACGATCCACGCGGCACCGCCTTCGGCGCGATGGTATTGCCGCTGGTCATGTCCGGTATCGCGGCCGGTGTCGTGCTCAGCCTGTTGATTCCGTCGGTCGGTGGTAAGGCGATCGGCCTGATCACCTTCGGCATTGCGGGTGGGCTGTTGAGCATCGTGATCATTCAGACCTGGATGTCGGTGGTTCCCGGCCCCTATCTGATACTGGCCGCCGTCGCCGGTCTGGTGTCCTTCGCGGTCTCCGGTACGGTCGTCGGCCTGTCCAGCGCGATCGGCCGCGCGGGCATCGGCATCGCCGCGCTGACCATGCTCCTGGTAGGCAACCCGTTCTCGGCCGCGACCTCGGCTCCGGAACTGCTGCCGCAGCCGTGGGGCACCGTCGGTCAACTGCTGCCGCCGGGCGCCGCCGCGTCACTGCTGCGCTCGGTTGCCTTCTTCGACGGTGCGGCCGCCACCAAACCCCTTGTGGTCCTGAGTATCTGGGCTCTTGCCGCCCTGGCTCTGCTTTGGGTCGGCGCACTCCGCGGACGACGTTCGGCCGCCGGGCCGACCCCGGTCCGCTCCGGCGAACCGGTCACCGCCTGATCAATACCGCTTCGCAATCGACTGCGGGCCGTCACTACCGGTAGCTCCGGCAGTGACGGCCCGCGTCATGTGCAGAGACAAGCGGGCCACCATCGCTCGGCTATCCGAATGATGGTGGACCCCAGGGTTGTCAGGAGATGGTGAAGGAGAAGTTCGGGGCGCTGCCCTCACCCTTTTGTGCGTCGTAGGTCACCACGTAGGTACCGGTGGCCGGGGACGGAACCACGAAAACGATGTAATTCTTCGCGTTGTCGATGGTTTCGTTGGTATTCAGCAGCTCGTTGATCGGCCCGCGGATATCGGCCGGAATCGTTTGGCCGTCAGGGGTTTTCACGGTGAAGTAGTCGTAGAAGACGTTCAGTCCGCCCGCGGAGATCCCGGGTCCACCAATGATCTTGATGCGCAACGAGAGATCCATCTTGTCGCGCTCGTCCTTGGTGTAGCTCGGAGCCAGTGTGCCGCCGGTGATTTCGATCGTCGTCTGATCCTGCACCAGTTTGCCGGAGGCATTCAGCGTCTTCGGCGCGACACCTTCGACCTGAGCCGAGGCCTTCAGTGGAATCTTGGTCTGGTTATCCGAGGCCTGTCCATAGATCACCGCAATGGTGTCGAGCAGGTGCTCGGCATCGTGCAGCGTCTTCACCGACGTGGTGACTTTGCCGGTGGCCGAACCCTTTCCGGGCACGGTCGGCGAGTCGAAGCTCGCTCCGCCGTCGACCTCCTTGTCGACCTGCAGGTAGGTGTTATTGCTGATCGTCTTGTTGTCGGGTGTGGTGTTCTTGTAGGTGATATCGATCAGCACCTTGGCGCCGCCGAATTCGTCGGGCACCACGGTCGCCTTGTCCACCGTGATATCGAAGCCCTCGTACCATCCGGTCTTGCCGATATTGCGGACGGTCGACTGACCGTTTTTCGCCCCCGACTGCCCCTGGCCGACGGTGCTCTGCGCGGACGCCGTCGTGGTCGGTCCCGACTTGGTGTCCTTGTCGTTGCACGCGGTCATGAGCAGGGCGGAACTGCCGATCAGTACGGCCGCTCCGATTGTGGTGATTTTCCGGCGTCTGTCCGCCGCAAAAATGGTCGATCGCACGCTGCCTCCCAGAAGATTTCGATCTCAGTGCGCGACGCCCGGAGCCCCCGGACGTTATGTGATTCGCAGTGAAATCTTCCTCGGCGCCAGCGCCGTTAACCATGTGACTGCAGTCACGCTTTGGAGCAGTCCGCCTTCGCGCATTCGCAGCAGGTTCCGAAGATCTCCATGGTGTGGCTGACCTCGGTGAATCCGTGTTCGCCAGCGATGGCTTCGGCCCATGCCTCGACCGTCGGGCCCTCGACCTCGACGGTGCGACCACAGTGTCGGCAGACCAGGTGGTGATGGTGTCCGGTGGAGCACTGCCGGTAGACGGATTCGCCGGTGTCGGTGCGCAGTACATCGACGAGGCCGGCATCGGCCAGCGACTGCAGGGTGCGGTAGACGGTGGTCAACCCGATGCCCTCGCCGCGGCGGCGCAATTCGTCGTGCAACTCCTGCGCGGAGCGGAACTCTTCGATATCACCGAGCAGCGCGGCGATCGCGCTGCGCTGGCGGGTACTGCGAATGCCCACCGGCTTTTCCGGCAAGGCCGTCTTATCTGGCACGGTCACCCTTCCTCGGCGTGGGCCACGGCATCGACAACGATATGCGCCAGGTGGTCGTCGACGAGTTCGTACAGCACTTCCCGGCCGGAGCGTTCCCCGTGCACCACGCCCGCGGATTTGAGAATCCGCAGATGCTGGCTGACCAGCGGCTGGGTGACACCGAGAACATCGACCAATTCGTGTACGCAGCGCGGCGATTCACGCAATTGCAGCACAATGGCGATGCGTACCGGGGCGGCGAGGGCGCGCAGCAACTCGCCCGCGTCCTCCAGGACGCTCCGCGTCGGCACCGGTACCGGCGCGGGCGATCGGTACGGGTTGTGCGGGTGGGCGGTAGCGGTCTCGGCGGTCATCGAACCAACTCCTTATTGGAAAGCGATTCCATTTTGATATGCACAGTTGCGCATGTCAAACGAGCGCGCCGACGACTAGGCGTGTGCGGTGCAAAACCGGTTGGCCGGTGCCGATAGGCTGGAGGGCAATCTTCCGCCGAGTCGAGCGACTCGGCGCAATCGAATCCGACTCGTAGTGGATGGAGAATTCTCGAGTGGCACCCAAGTCGAAGGTGGACACCGTTGCCAACCTCGCCAAGCGCCGGGGTCTGGTGTACCCGTGTGGTGAGATCTACGGCGGCACCAAATCGGCGTGGGACTACGGTCCGCTGGGTGTCGAGTTCAAGGAGAACATCAAGAAGCAGTGGTGGCGGTCCATGGTCACCAGCCGCGAGGATGTGGTCGGCCTCGACTCGTCGGTGATTTTGCCGCGTCAGGTGTGGGTCGCCTCCGGCCACGTCGGCGTGTTCAACGATCCGCTGGTCGAATGCCTGAACTGTCACCACCGGCACCGGCAGGACCACCTGCAGGAGGCCTACGCGATCAAGCACAAGATCAACGATCCGGACTCCGTCTCGATGGAGCTGGTGGTGTGCCCGGACTGCGGCACCGTGGGTCGCTGGACCGAGCCGCGTGACTTCAACATGATGCTCAAGACCTACCTCGGCCCGGTCGAGTCCGAAGAGGGTCTGCACTATCTGCGCCCGGAAACCGCGCAGGGCATCTTCATCAACTTCGCGAATGTGATGACCACCGCGCGCAAGAAGCCGCCGTTCGGCATCGCGCAGATCGGCAAGAGCTTCCGCAACGAGATCACCCCCGGCAACTTCATCTTCCGCACCCGTGAGTTCGAGCAGATGGAGATGGAGTTCTTCGTCAAGCCGGGTGAGGACGCGGAGTGGCACAAGTACTGGATCGATACCCGGTTCGCCTGGTACACCGACCTCGGCATCGACCCGGAGAACCTGCGGCTCTTCGAGCACCCGAAGGACAAGCTGTCGCACTACTCGGCGGGCACCACCGATATCGAGTACCGCTTCGGCTTCCAGGGCAATGAGTGGGGTGAACTGGAGGGCATCGCCAACCGCACCGACTTCGATTTGAAGACCCATTCGGAGCATTCCGGCAACGACCTGAGCTACTTCGACCAGACCACCAATGAGCGCTACACCCCGTACGTCATCGAGCCCGCGGCCGGCTTGACCCGCTCGCTGATGGCGTTCCTTGTCGATGCGTACACCGTCGACCAGGCGCCCAATGCCAAGGGCGTCATGGAGGAGCGCATCAGTCTGCGGCTGGACCGCAGGCTCGCGCCGGTCAAGGCGGCCGTGCTGCCGTTGTCGCGTAATGCGGATCTGACACCGAAGGCGAAAGATCTTGCCGCACAGCTGCGTAAGAGCTGGAATATCGAATTCGACGATGCCGGCGCCATCGGCCGTCGCTACCGGCGCCAGGACGAAATCGGCACGCCGTTCTGCATCACCGTCGACTTCGACACTCTCGACGACCAGGCGGTCACCGTTCGCGAGCGTGATTCCATGGCGCAGGAGCGAATTGCACTGGACAAGGTCGAGGGCTACCTGGCGCAGCATCTCATCGGCGCCTGAATTCGATAGCGATCAACGCCCTGCCGCGCTGCGGCAGGGCGTTTCGCATATCGATGTGCCCATAGGACGAATCCGCAACCGCTAGGTGGATTCGGACGTACCCGGGGGTCGCGGGTTTCTTACGCCGGAGGTGAATTCGGCACCAGGTTTCCGGTTCGACTGGACGAGCATCCCGATCGCACTCGGGATCAACAGCGCGCACCCCCACGGCACCGCGACCCAGAACGGCCAGAAGTATCCCGCGCCGGTAGCCACCCAGATCGTGAGGCACAGTGCGTTGACCGCGGCCCATGGAATCCACATGATGATGACCCATTGTGGCACTCGCTGTGCCGCAGGTGCCGCTTTGCGCGGTACGGGCAAGTCCGAGAGCAGCGGGTTCAGCTCGCCATAGGTTTTGGCGGCATACACCTGTTTTAGTCTGTCGTCGTACTCGTGCAGCGACAATCTGCCGTCGTTCATCGCCACCCGCAATTGCTCGGCGATTTTCTCGCGGTCTGCGTCCGATGCCCGCAGCCTTTCCTCACCCACGGGTGTCAGCTTAGGGCCTGGTGCCGTCCATGGCAGTGCGTCGCGAAGATCGTCGGTGCATGGAAATTTCCTGCGGGGTTACTCGGTTGACGGCGTATGTCACCGAGTAGGCGGGAGCCGGATATGGCAAGAGCTGTGAAGTTCGATCGTTATGGCGGAATCGAAGAGCTGAAGGTGGTCGAGGTACCGACGCCGAAGGCGGGACCCGGTCGGGTCGTCGTCGAGGTCGTCGCGGCCGGTATCAATCCGGGGGAGGGGTATATCCGTTCGGGTGCGCTGCACGAGCGTTGGCCCGCGACCTTTCCTTCGGGTGAGGGTACCGATTTCGCGGGTCGCATCGTCGAGATCGGCTCGGGCGTCGGCGGGATCGAGATCGGTGCCGAGGTGCTCGGATTCACCGATGAGCGGGCCAGTCATGCCACCCACGTTGTGGTGCCCGCCGAGCAGGTGACGCTCAAGCCCTCGAAACTGGATTGGGATGTCGCCGGATCGTTGTATGTCGCCGGGACAACGGCTTTCGCCGCCGTGCGGGCTGTGGATCCGCGAGTGGGCGATACGGTCGCGGTCTCGGGTGCGGCGGGCGGCGTCGGCTCGATCGTCGTACAACTCCTGCGGGCCAGGGGCGCAACGGTTCTCGGCATCGCGAGCGAGGTCAATCACGATTGGCTGCGCAAGGTCGGGGTGATTCCGGTGGCCTATGGCGAGGGGCTGATCGACCGGATCCGTGCGGCCGCCCCCGAGGGCGTGAACGCGTTCATCGACACATTCGGTGCCGAATATGTCGATATCGCAATCGAACTCGGCATTGCGGTCGAACGCATCGACACCATTATCAACTGGGAGGCCACCGAGAGGTACGGCGTGAAGACCGACGGCAATGCCGCCGCGGGCACCATCGATGTGCTTGCCGAACTTGCCGATCTGGCCGCCGCAGGCACGGTGGAGGTACCCATCGCGGCTGTTTATCCGCTCGACAAGGTCCAGGAGGCGTATCGCGAACTGGAGCAGCGCCACACGCGCGGCAAGATCGTGCTGCACCCCTAGCCCGGCACGTCCCAGAACTCGTATTCGTGGCGCATGCCCTGCAGAAATAGCGCTTCTGCACGCGCCGGGTCGCCACCCGCCTCATCGAGCATCTGCCCACAGCGGCGGGTGAGCGCCGCGAATCCGGGGTCGGCGTAGGTGTCGACCCAGCGTCGGTAGCGCGGTTCCGACGGCGGATTCTCGGCCAGCATTGTGCCGAGGGTCGAATAGCCCCACATGCACGGGTACAGCGCCGCCAGTCCGTCGGCATAGGACGCGGCCGACTCCAGCAGAAATGCGATGTATGCCGCGCACGGCGCACCCTTCGTCGCACCATCGAGATCCGCGCCGAATTCGGCGGCCAGCGACCGATGCAGGGACAGCTCCTCGTGGTACGTCGCGTGCGCGAGATCCACCAGATCGCCCAGATGTGACGCGGGTGCCTGCCAGGCCAGCCGGGCGAACACCCGCACATAGTCCAGCAGGAACAGATAGTCCTGTTCGAGCCAGGACCGGAAGACCGGTTCGGGCAGATCGCCCTCGGCGATGCCCGCCACCGTCGGATGCGCCAACTGGCCTACCACCAACGGAAAACCGAGCTCTTCCAGATGCGTCGTAAGACTGATGTGTGCGGCGGGACTCATGTGGGCAGTCTCTCTCAGTCGGAGTGGCTCCGGGATTGCGCCCCGGTCTGTAGTTGCCGCACCCTGAGCGATGTGTTGTGGGATAAGGAGGTTTTGGTGCGGGTGTTGGGTGCGTCGGAACAACGTTTCGTGCGCGCGGGGACCTACACCGGACGATCCGTCACGGTCGTCGGTGATCTCGATACGAATGCGCTGGGGGCGGCCTTCACCGCACTACAGCGTGCCTATCCGGTGGTGACCTGCCGGATCAGCGAGGACGCGACCGGCCGCGGCTATCTGCTACGACGTGGCGAGGCCCCGGAGATCGGCATGACGGCGAGCCTCGGTGATCCGGACGCCATCCGCATTCCGGAGCCGATCGATCCGGCGGGACAGCTGGCATACCTGGATGTTGTGCGCTCCGAGCGCGGCCGCTCGCGTGTGACACTTTTCGCCCACCACAGCATCGCCGACGCGGGCCACTGCGTCGAACTCCTCGCCCGACTATGGGACTTCTACACCGATTACGTCGAATCCGGTACGACAACCGTTGTGCCGCACGACTATCCGCAATCGCTGGAATGGCATGTGTCGGCGCGCGGGATCGCCCGCTCTTCGGTCTCCGGTTTCGAGGATGTGACCAAGCCGCTGGAGCCCGTGGTCATTCCGCGCGCACCCGCGATTCCCGCGCCCGCCGCGCTGGTCCAGCCGCGGCGGATCATCCTGGACGAGCAGGCGAGCGCCCGCATCATCGGTCTCGGGCGCTATCCGGGAGTGACCGTCAACGGCGTGGTCACCGCCGCCCTGCTGCGCGCATTCGCCTCGGAAAAGGCCAGGGCCACCGGCGATCCCGTGCCGCTCGGCTGTCTGTATCCGGTGGATATGCGCACCCGCCTCGACCCGCCGGTCGCGCGCGCGGAAGGCACCAATATGGCGGGTCTGGCCTCGTTCGCCGCGGCGGTCGACCTCTCCGCGGACATCCTCGAATTGGCCCAACACATTTCGGCCCGATTGCGACATGATCTGGCCGAGGGCATCGTTCAGCAGTCGGTGCTGCACTTCCCGGATTACTTCGGCCCAACCCGGATCCACTCCCTGGCCGGACACGTCGCGGTGACGAATACCGGTGCCGTGCCCGCCTTCCGCATTCCCGCGAATATCGCGCTCACCGACTACGAGATCGTTTACGTCTCCGCTCATCCGCGTCCCTCCGCGGGCGCCTCGGCGGCAGTCACCTTCCTGGTCTACACCTTCGAGGGCCGACTGACCGTCGGCGTGCTCGGCGGCGATGCCGACCGGCTCGTGCCCGCGGTGCGCGACGAATTGACGGCCCTCGCGGAGGAGGCCGTGAGCTCCTGAGGGCGCCTGCCGCTACTGGTAAGTGGCGTGTGTCGGGCGCATGACGAGCACGACCCGGCGCGGATGGTCGGCGACCGGACGCTGATACGGCAGGTCGTAGCGGCGCGCGAGCACATCGAAGAATTCCCCGTTCGGATCGGGTTCGATGGCCTCGATGACGCCGCGGACCTCGAGGTAGCGGTAGGGCTTCTCCGGATCGTTGATGCTCACCGCGACTTCGGGATTCTGCTTGGTATTGACGGCCTTCCGTCGATCGATCGTGGTCGTGAAGCGCAGGCGCCCGCCATCCCACACCTGCCATACCGGCGTCACTTGTGGAGTGCCGTCCGGGTTCAGCGTTGCGAGATGGGCGAACAGCGGTCGCGATAGCAAATCGGCGTGGCTCTCGGGGATTACGGGATTGTCCATGCTTCAAAGACTATCAAGGCTTTGATAGTTCAGCTATCTTTGACACTTATGAAATTGCCTGCGGAGCAGCGGCTCGGTCTGGACCTCAAGCGCGCCGAGCAGGAGTTGATGGCCGTCAAACACGAGGCGGTCAAACCGCTTACGGTGCCGCAGTACGCGGCGCTCTACGCGCTGTCGGAGAACCCGGGCGTTTCCGCCGCCGCCCTCGCCCGGGAATGCATGGTGACGCCGCAGGCGATGACAGTGGTGCTCAAGAACTTGCAGGAGCGCGGTTTCGTGGAACGCACACCGCATCCCTGGCACCGCGGTGTGCTCGAAACCCGCCTGACCCCCGCGGGGCGCAAAGCCTTCGCCAAGGCCGATGCCAAGGCCGCCGCCATCGAGCGCCGCGTGGCCGCCGCCTTCAGCGCGCAGGAGCGCGAACAGTTGCGAGAGTTGTTGGCCCGGTTCACCGAGGCCCTGCGGGAGTGAGGGGCGGTAGGTTCGTAGTGAAGGCGTTGTGATCGAGGAAAGCGGGTGTTCGAACGGTGCGGACCAACGAAGAGCGCGGGGGTGTGCTCGGTGCCGCCGCGATCGGTGTCGGGGCGCTCGGCGTCGGCGAGTTGATCGCGGCTTCGCGCGGTGATTCGCTGATCGACGCCGTCGGCCGGGTCATGGCCGATACCGCGCCGGTGCCGGTGGTCGAGACGACCGTCGCCTTGTCCGGCAAGCACGATAAGGCCGTGACGCGCCTAGGCGTCGGGGTCGGTGCGGTCGCGGCGTCCGTCGGGCTCGCAGCGCTGTCCGATCAGGCGCGTACGCCCGCCGTCGCCGCCTTCGGTGCCGCCGCGGCCGCTTTGGGCTTTCGTCGACCGACCCGCTCGCCCGCTACCGTCGCCGGTGCGGCCGCCGCCGCGGGTGTGCTCGGTCTCGGATTGCGCAGGCGCCCGCATGGGCTGTTCGGCGCACTGCTGTGGGCGGGCGCCGGTGCCGGACTGCTGGCCGGGGCGCGGGCGCTGATAGGTGACTACGACCGCAGGCAGCGCGATGCGATCCGTCGGGTCGGTCCGCTGGGCGGGATTTCGATGGTGCCGCAGGACGGCCTGGAGGACGAGCCCGGACTGTCGTCGCTGATCACCGCGAACCGGAGTTTCTATGTCGCCGATGTCAATCTGAGTCCGCCGCGGATCGATCCGACGCGCTGGCGGCTGTCGGTCACCGGCAAGGTCGCGCATCCGTTGCGCCTGTCCCTGGCCGAATTGGCCACGGACGCAGTGGAATTCGATGCGGTCATGGTTTGTGTGCACAATCGGCCCGGTGAGCGTCGCGCGGGTAACGGCCGCTGGTACGGGGTTCCGCTGGCCAAGCTGCTCGCGCACGCGATTCCCGAAACCGGTGCGACCCGGCTGGTGACCAGGGCCGTCGACGGCTACACCATCTCACTGCCGGTGGAACCGCTGCGCTCCGGCGCGTGGCCCGGATATCTGGTGATCGGCGTGAACGGCGAGCCGCTCGCCCCCGAGCACGGATTCCCGGCCCGCGTCTTCGTGCCCGGCCTCTACGGCCAGTACACCGGCGCGAAATGGCTTGCCGAACTGGAACTCACCGACGACAGCCACATCGACTACTGGTGGAAGCGCGGTTGGCCGTCGGATCCGATCTGGGTGACACCGCAGGCCCGCATCGACGTCGCCACGCCAGGCCGTACCGCTGCCGGCATTGCCGGGGTGGCTTGGGCGCCGCCGCACGGCGTCGAGTCCGTCGAGCTCCGCATCGACGAAGGAGATTGGCGCCCAGTCGATCTCGGCACCGAACTCGCCCCCGCCGCCTGGCGCCGCTGGCGCACCACCCTCGACCTGCCCGCAGGCGAACACACCATCCAGGCCCGCGCCATCAGCCGCTCCGGCGAGATCCAAGACGGCACCCCGCGCTCACCCTTCCCGTCCGGCCCAACCGGCTTTCACACCGTCACCCTCGAGATCTGACCGCGGCTGTCAGGTGTGGACGGGCTCCTGGAGTTCGGAGTGGCCTCACACGGTGTCGGGGTCAACCCTCAGAACCGGCCGCCCCGGCTGATGCGGCGGGATCCGCTGGAACCGCCGAACGAACCGGGGGTGTAGCCGCCGGAGTGTCGGCCGGTGGCGTTGCCCGCGCCGCGCAGCAGTCCCTCGATCAGTATTCCGCCGAGTACCGCACCCGCCTGCGCCGTGCCCGATGGCGGTTGGCTGTTCTCCCAGGCCCGCACGCTGGCCTGTGCCTCCTGCAATGCGCGAGCACCCAGGTCGGCGGCGGTGTGCGCGCTGGTGAGTGCCCGCGCCGGATCGCTGGTGGAAAGCTGTTGTGCCGAATCGAGATTGCGCTGTGCCTCGGACAAGCGGGTGCGTGCCTGTGCGTCGATGCCGCCGCGTCGGGTGTTGATGTAATCGGCTGCCGCGCCGATCCGGGCGCGGGCATCGGTCAGCGCCCGGTCGAGTCGGCGCTGTAGGTCCTCGGCGGCCAGTTTGCGGTCGGTGGCGGCGGCATTGGCCAGGTCCAGTGCGTTATCGGCCGCGACGGCGTCGTGGAAGGCGTCCAATGGGTCGCTGGTCGCGGTGGCGGTGGCGATGGTCAGGGCCGTTTCCGCCGCCGTGATGGCGGCGTGCAGATCGACACCGCCATAGCCCGACAGCTCCTGCGCGGTAGCGATATCCGCGCGCAGCTCGGCGAGTACCGCGGGCAGCCCATCGGCCGCCTGTCGGATATTCGTCGCCGCATTGTCGACGGCATCGAGCAGCGTGCGAGCCTGTCCCACTGCGCCTTCCGCGGCCCGGATCGCGGCAACCGCGCCGCCCTGTTTGCCGACCGGTTGAGTGAGGGCAGCGCGTCCCGCGTCGATGTTCTGCTCCGCGAAGGTGATTCGCTCGCGCGCCATGGTCACGTTGTCTCGAACCGGCGCGAGCACACTGGCCGGATATGCGGTGGTGAGCCGGGTGAGTTCGGTCTCCGAACTCGGCGTGCGCCCGGTCAATTCGACCAAATCCCTTGTCAACCCGTCCAAGCGGGCGGACGCGTTGATGAGCAGATCCCGCATCGCATCGAATTCGGCCACCTGAGCGTCGAGTTCCCGATCGGCCCGCCCGACCGTACCGATCAGATCGACCAGCATGGTGCGCTGCTGATCCGGCGTCTCGGGAATATTGTCATCGAGCTGCTGCCTGATCGAGAATGCCTTGGCGGCAGCCGATTTCGCATTCGCCAGGGCGGTGCTGAACGGAGTGACCGCGGTATCGCCGAATTCACCGGTCGCCAACTCCAACTCCTCGGCGCTGGTCCGCACGGCATTGTCGATCTCGACCAGCACCTCCTTCGACCGGTCTTGCAATGCATCCAGTGACAATGCCGCGAGCGCGGTGGAATTATCGGGATCCAGTTGCCGTGCCGCCGCCAACTCGGTACGCCTGCGGTCGGCGCGCCGCTTGCGCGAATACAGCACCAGCCCAACGACAATCAGCACGATCGGGAGGGCGACGAGCAGGAGCGTCCGTAGGCTGACCCCGCCGCCGCGCATCGCCGAATCCAGTCCGTCGGCCAGCGCGACCCCGGCGTCGGCCCACTGGCCGTTGCGCAGCGCGGGCTCCATATCGCGGGTCAATACGCTGTCCAACTCCGAATCGCTGACACTGCTGGGCAACTCGCCTTTGAACCAATACGCGCGATCCTGGGTGGCAACGGCCAGCAACAGATCACGCCCACCGAATCCGGACATGGCCGCGGTGCGATCGGCCCACGCCTGCGGACTCATCCCGTTGAAATCGTGCACATAGGCAATCCAGAGCCGGATCTGCTGATCGGCGTAGAGATCGTCAACCGCCGCTGACACCCGATCGAGTTGACCTTGATCGAGCACCTGCGCCGAGTCGACGACATACGGTCCCATCCGCAGCGGTGGCTCGGCGCCGACCGTGCCACCGACCGGCGCGACACAGAGAAACGCCACGCTGAGGACCACCGCGGCGAACCAGCGGATTCGACGAATCGGCGCTATCAACGGCATGGGATGAATCTAGCTCGCTAGCATCGAAGCGTGATCACGATCGACCTGCCGTACACCGGTCACGTGTCCCCTGGATCGAATCCGCAACAGCGGGACGTCCCCGGTGCCCGCATTATCAAAATGTCCGTCGGTGGCATGGACAACAACTGCTATCTCGTGCAGTGCACCGCCACCGGCGCGGCACTGCTCATCGACGCCGCCAACGAAGCCGACCGCATAATCGAACTCGTCGACCAGGAGACGCCGGGCCGCGTCGCCCTGGTCGTCACCACCCATCAGCATCGGGACCATTGGTGGGCCCTGGAAAAGGTCGCCGCCGCCACCGGCGCACCGACCGCCGCGCATCCACTCGATGCCGAACCGCTCCCGGTGCGCCCCGACCGATTACTCGCCGACGGCGACCTCATCGAGGTCGGCGACCTGGCCTTCGAGGTCGTCCACCTGCGCGGACATACCCCCGGCTCGGTTGCCCTCGCCCTGATAGACGGCCCGGGCGTCCACTTGTTCACCGGCGACTCCCTATTCCCAGGCGGAGTCGGCCGCACGACCAACCCGGAAGATTTCAACTCCCTCTACACCGACGTCAGCACCAAGATCTTCGATCGCTACCCGGACGACGCCGTCGTCTATCCGGGTCATGGTGACGACACAACGCTCGGCGTCGAACGCCCGCACCTCGGCGAATGGCGTGAACGCGGCTGGTAGGTCTCATGCGGCGCGCGGGTTGAGGCTTTCGAACATCCGCTCACTGCTGTCCGCGCCGTAGCCGTCGGCGACCTGGCGATCGACGAGATTCTTGATCGCGCCGACGATGTCCAGGTCGACGCCCGCATCGCGGCTGGCCGACACGATGGCGTCCACGGCGGCCTTGGTGAAATCCAAGGGCTGGAACGGTTTCGAGTAATCGCCGGAGTCGATGGTGGCTCCGGCCCTCGGGAGTGATCCGGTCATCGCGGCGATCCAGCCGGACGCTCGTTGGCCGAATTCCTCGGCCGACATGCCGATCGTGCGAACCATGGCGGCGCCGTGATAGAAGCCCGCGAACATGGCGTACATCCCGGCGAGCAGGGCGAAGTCGACCAGTGCGGCCTGCCCGGCGTCCGCGCCGAAATACTCTGTGCTGCCGAGTAATTCGAGAGTTGCTCGATTGTTGTCGAAGAGCTCACGGGAGCCGCTGTAGAGCACGGACGAGCCGGGCCGGCCGATCATCGGTGGGACGGCCATGATGCCGCCGTCGAGGAAGTCGATGCCGTGGGTCGCCGCCCATTCGGCCAGTTCGCGCGATCCGCGCGGCTCGGTGCTGGTCAGGTTGACCAGCGCGCGGCCGGCCAGGATATCGGCTACCGGGTCGAGTACCTCGTGCACGGAGCTGTGGTCCAACAGGCAGGCCACCACGAGGTCGCTCGCGGTCACCGCCTCGACCACGCCCTGTGCCGACTTCGCTCCTGCCGCAACGAGTTCCGTATCCCGACCGGCACTGCGGTTCCATACTGTCGTCGGGTGTCCGGCCCGTACGAACGCCGCGGCCAGCGCCTGTCCCATCGCGCCGAGCCCGAGGACCGTCACGGATGTCGTCATTTGTCCACTCCTCAAAGTGTCGAGATGCTGGTTCGGCGCCGGAATTCATTCTTGATACTCACTGCGCTATCGACAAGTACTGACTAATAAGTTCAGTACTAACCGAAAGGTAAGTGTGGGCCGATCGATATCCGTCGGTTACGTTCTCGTCGAGGGTGACCTGGCAAACTTGGTGAGATGAATTCGGCGACCCTGGCCTCGGCTCCCGGATCCGGCGCATCCCGCAGCGTCGGAGGCGGGCTGGTGCGCTGGGCGCGACGGCTGGTCATGGGCGCGATCGTGATGGGCGCGGTGCTGGTCGGCGGCACGGCATTCCGGGTCTGGCAGGTCGCCCGAATCGACGACTACACCAAGGCCGACGCGATCGTCGTACTCGGCGCCGCGCAATACTCGGGCACCCCGTCGACAGTGTTCGAGGCGCGATTGGACCAGGCCTACAAACTTTTCAAGGCCGGTGTGGCGCCGAAGGTGATCACCGTGGGCGGTAAGCAGGAGGGCGATCTGTTCACCGAGGCCGCCTCCGGCAAGAACTATCTGGAGCAGCGCGGCATACCGAGCGACCGGATCCTCGCGGTGGAAACCGGTTCGGACACCTTGCGCAGCATCGAGGCCGTCGCGACCGCCATGAGTGCCCGCGAGATGTCCTCCGCGGTGCTGGTCAGCGATCCGTGGCATTCGCTGCGCACCAGAACCATGGCCCGCGATGCCGGGCTGGAGGCCTGGACCGCGCCGACCCGGACCGGCCCCGCCGTCTACACCAGAGAGTCGCAGGCACACGGAATCGCAAGGGAGACCGGCGCTTTGCTCTGGTATCAGCTCACGCACTTCTCGTCGGACTTCAAATACTCAGCGGGGCAGTGAGATTCGATGTATACCGAGCACGATCGCGAGCGAATGGTGGTAGAGGGAGCCAAGACCGCCGGACTCGGCCCGCCGCGCAGTGAATTCGAAACCGGTCACCGCACCGAATTCGCCCGCGACCGCGCTCGTGTGCTGCACTCCGCGGCCCTGCGCAGACTCGCCGACAAAACCCAGGTCATGGGGCCTCGTGATGGTGACACCCCGCGCACACGCTTGACCCATTCGATCGAAGTGGCCCAGATCGGGCGCAGCATCGCCGACGGTCTCGGCTGTGATCCGGATCTGGTCGATCTGGCCGGACTGGCGCACGATATCGGCCATCCGCCCTACGGCCACAATGGCGAGAAGGCCCTCGACGTCTTCGCCGACGCGTACGGCGGATTCGAGGGCAATGCGCAGAATCTGCGCATCCTCACCCGGCTGGAACCGAAGGTGCTGGATGCGGACGGCACGAGCGCGGGCTTGAATCTCACGCGCGCCGCACTCGACGCGGCCATCAAATACCCTTGGGGCAGAACAGGTTCGGGCACCAAGTTCGGTGCCTACGATATCGATCTGGATCGGCTGGAATGGGTGCGCAAGGATGCGCCGGACCGTCGCAAGAGCCTCGAATGCCAGATCATGGACTGGTCCGACGATGTCGCGTACTCGGTGCACGATGTGGAGGACGGTGTAATCGCCGGGCGCATCGAATTGCGGGCCCTCGCCGATCCGTCCGAACAGGCGGCACTAGCCGAACTCGGGCACGGCCAGCACCCCACGCTTTCGGTGGACGACCTGATCGGTGCCGCCCAGCGGCTCTCCGAACTGCCGGTGGTGGCCGAAGCCGCCTGCTACGACGGCACCCTCGCCAGTTCGGTCGCGTTGAAGCGCCTCACGAGTGAACTGGTCGGCCGGTTCGCCACGGCCGCGATCATGGCCACCCGGGAGGTCGCCGGGCGCGCGGTGTTGTCCCGCTATGCCGCGGGTCTCGAGGTTCCGCCGATCGTCGCCGCCGAGGTCGCGATGCTCAAAACCGTCGCCCTGCGCTACGTAATGTCCGATCTCGTGCACAAGCAGCGTCAGGCCGTGCAGCGCGAGCGGATTCAGGCGGTCGCGAACCGACTGCTGGCGATGGCACCGCACGGGCTGGACCCGCTGCTGCTCCCGTGGTGGCACGCCGCGACCGATGACACCGCGCGAGTCCGGGTAATCGTCGACCAGATCGCGTCCTATACCGAGAGTCGACTGGAGCGAGTGGACGCGTGACCAGCCGCTGGGCGTGTCGAGGCCGGACTAGCCTAGACTGACCGCCGTGGCCGGACGACTCCCAGATCGCGATATCGCGGCAATACGCGAACGAGTCCGGATCGAGGATGTGGTGGGGGAGTACGTCGCGCTGAAGCGGGCGGGTGCGGACTCCATGAAGGGCCTGTGCCCGTTCCACGACGAGAAGTCGCCGTCGTTCCATGTGCGGCCCAACCATGGCCTGTACCACTGCTTCGGCTGCGGTGAGGGCGGTGACGTCTTCGCCTTCCTGCAGAAGGTCGAGCACGTCGGCTTCGTCGAGGCGGTCGAGCAGCTTGCCGATCGGATCGGCTACCAGATCAACTACGAGGGCGGCGGCACCTCGGTGCAGCGCGACCGCGGCACCAGGGCCAGGTTGGTCGCCGCCAATGCCGCCGCACACGAGTTCTACATGGCCAAACTGCGCGAGCCCGACGCCGAGGTGGCGCGCAGGTATTTGACCGACCGCAACTTCGACGGCAATGCCGCACAGCAATTCGGCTGCGGCTACGCCCCCGCGGGCTGGGACGTGCTCACGAAGCATCTGCTGCGCAAGGGCTTCGACTTCAAGGAGCTCGAGGCGGCCGGGCTGTCGCGGCAGGGGCAGCGCGGCCCGATCGACCGCTTCCATCGGCGGCTGCTGTGGCCGATCCGCAATCTCGGCGGTGACGTCATCGGCTTCGGTGCGCGCAAGCTCTTCGACGACGACACCATGCCCGGTAAGTACATCAATACGCCGGAAACCTTGCTGTACAAGAAGTCTCAGGTGCTCTTCGGCCTGGACCACGCCAAGCGCGAGATCGCCAAGGGACACCAGGCGGTGGTGGTCGAGGGCTACACCGATGTGATGGCCATGCACCTGGCCGGAGTGAAAACCGCCGTCGCCTCCTGCGGTACCGCCTTCGGTGACGAACATCTCGCCCTGTTGCGTCGGCTGCTCATGGACGACAACTTCTGGCGCGGCGAAATCATCTACACCTTCGACGGTGACGCGGCCGGACAGGCGGCGGCGCTGAAAGCCTTTGCGGGCGACCAGAAGTTGGCCGGGCAGACCTACATCGCCATCGCCCCCGACGGCCAGGACCCGTGCGAACTGCGCCAGCGCTCCGGCGACGGCGCCGTGCGTGATCTCGTAGCCCGGCGAACCCCGTTGTACGAGTTCGTGATTCGCGGCCTACTCGCCGACCACAACCTGGACACCGCCGAGGGACAGGTCGAGGCGCTGCGCCGCGCCGTGCCGGTGGTGGCGCAGATCAAGGACAACGCACTGCGCAAGGCGTACGCGACCAAGCTCGCGGGTTGGGTCGGCTGGGACGACATCCAGACCGTGGTGCGGCGCGTCGGTGAGGAAGCCAAGCGCAATCGCAACGGTGGGAGTGCGGGCGGCCGTGGCCCGGCGGCCGGCGCGCCACAGCCCAGCGCGGCCGTCGCCGAACATCCCGCCGCCCGCCCGAACCCGAACGACCCGACGCTGCTGCCGCAACGGCAAGCGCTCGGTGCGGCATTGCAGTATCCGGCGATGGCCGGTGCGGTTTTCGATTCGATCGAGACCGAGGCCTTCACCCATCCGGCCTACGCGGCCGTTCGTGCCATGATCGCCGAGGCCGGCGGCACGGCATCCGGGCTCAGCGGAGCGGAGTGGGTCAACGCCGTGTCCGACGGCACCGACGATCTGACCATGCGTGCACTGGTCTCCGAGCTGTCGGGTGAGCAGATGCCGGTGAAGTCGGCCAACGACATTCCGCGGTTCGTCACCGGGGTGCTGGCTCGTGTGCAGGAGGCCTGGGTCGGCCGCCAGATCGCGGAGCTGAAGTCGAAGCTGCAGCGGGTGTCGTCGACCGAGCAGGCCGAGGCCTATATGGCGCTGTTCGGCGATCTCGTGGCGTTGGAGCAGTACCGCAAGAGTTTGCTCACCCAGGCGATGGGGAATCACGACGACTTCGCCCCGGCCTGAGCTGCGGCTCGACGCTTCCCCGGTTCGTCGCCCGCGAACTCAGCGGCGCAGCTGATCCTGCGGCACCAGAACCGTTGTCCGCTCGTCCAGCGGCACCATCGGCTCCAACTTCGCCTGGGTGCTGAGCTTGTCCGACAGCTTCTGTCGCCCGAAGAGAACCAGCTTGCGAGTCACCGGACTTCCGGTCACCGCGCGGGTCGCCGCACTGATCTGTTCATAGCGACCCCGCCCGGCCTTCGTGCCGAGCACGTATCCGGCCGCAATGCCGATGATCAACCGCAGCATCTCGTAGAGCTCCTCCCAAAGTGCCTGTGCGCGGCTACCATCCTGCCCGACGCCGGGTACGCCTGTCGATCCGGATCCACCCCGACCGCGCGCCACCCCCAGACACGCCGAAGCCCCCGCATGTCTCCAGGTAGAGACGCGATTTGGGAAGGCAAGCGCCGATACGCTAAAGTTTCACCTCGGCCCGCCCAATACGGACGAGCCAAAGGATAGTCCCCTATAGCTCAATTGGCAGAGCAGCCGACTGTTAATCGGCAGGTTTCTGGTTCGAGTCCAGATGGGGGAGCAGAAACAGCAGGTCAAGCCCGCTAGTCGGGCTTGACCTGCTTCTTTTCTTGGTATGTAACCAGGAATACACCAAAGTTTCCGGGCCGACCTTCCAATCAGTTGAACGGCCTGGCGGTCGTCCGTCGCAGGTTCGTTCCCTCGGCAGGGCACGCAAAACATGGGCAACTGAGAAACGCCTGGTCGTTGTGGATATGTACCCAATCTAACGGCGCCGCGCCCCCGCGTCGGGCGCCCGCTGTTCCTATCTCTTCTGAGCCTTGGACGGGAACATCGGAGATGGAAACGGAGCGAACCGCTGTTTTGGGTGAGCCACCGAACGGTTCGACACCTCCACCCCGATTGGCCAATCGACAGGTGCCCGGTCCAAGAAGGCTTATGCCTGTGGCCAGAGCCCGATGGAACCGGTTGGGATTGACGCAACTTGGTGGAACTTGGGGGAGGCTACTACAACACGAAACGCCAGGTAGAAGCGCTGGAGGGGCTGGTTCGGAAGCTTCCGGACCCCAGCGCGTCCATGCCGCCGGTCGCCGACCGGTCCAAACCTAGAAGGGCACGCCGACTCAACGCTGTCCAGGCTGGGGAGCTGAGCTGATCGCCACGGTGGAAGCGACCGGCTATACGGCCGCTCTTCCGGCGCCGGTAGCGGAGGCCGGCCCGGAGGCCGCTGCAGCAGAACAGGATCCGACCACCGCTCTGCGGCAGCGGCCGCTGGTGCTGACCGTGCCCGTGATTGCCATGGCGATGATTCCGGCACTGCAGCTCACCAACTGGCAGTGGTTGTCGCTGACGTTGGCGGCGCCGGTCGTCATCTGGGGGGCGCTGCCGTTTCACAAGGCCGCGTAGGCCAACGCCCGTCACGCCACCGCGACGATGGACACGCTGATCTCGATCGGCACCCTGGCCGCGTTGGCAATGGCGACGCATTCCCGGAGATGAGAGATCTCGTCTCCGGCGCGTGCGGACGAACGGTCTACCAGCTCGGCGATACGGAGGCGGGTATTGGGCCGTAAGTGAATGGCCCACGGTTGATCGGCAACATTCCTTCGGTCGGGGACCTGGTTGCTCGCATAGGTTGCGGAAAGCCGAGGATTCGTTGCGACCCGCATCGGCCGGTTCGTGTGACGCGAGGATGACGTCGCGTCGTCCAGCTGGACAGTTTCGGTCTCCGGGATCGATCCACTGAGCCGAACATCCGCGTGAGAACCGGTACGCCCATGCAAAAACATAATCTAGATTATCTATTCTGGCTCGGAGCCCCCTCTGTGCACCTGGTCTCAGAATTCCCCTGTGGCGGAGTCGGCCGTTCCGGCTTGGCGCGGCACCGCCGGTCTCGAGTCGTCATCCTGTCTGTAACACCAGGCTGGACTGGTAGTTTTGGCAAGTCACGCGGTCGAAGCCTGGTCGGTCGCCGCCGTGTGATCGCTCCCGAAACCTTGCCGTTGGTCGCTGCTTTGCCGCAACCATCGAACCAGCTGATGACACAGAACATAATGACTGCTATGTTAGAGACGTAGGTCACCGAGATGTGGGTCACACCTGAGTTCTCGGGTACGTGGACGACCGCAGCAACGCCTCGTGACGGCGAGCCACGGGCTACACGGTTGAAACTAGGAGTAAAAATAATGGGCTTTGCCAACGCCGACGAAGTCGTCAAGTATCTGGGCGGGATCTTCGAGGACGCCTTTGCCGACCCCGAACTGGGGCCGAAATTGCGCGCGACGGGTGCACGGTTACGGACCACATACAGCGACCCGGACGTCAGCCTGATCATCGATTTGGGTGCCGGAGAGATCCGGCCTGTCGGTGAGGACGACGGTGATGTTGCCGAGATGCAGATGAGTGCCGATACCGGGAATGCCTATTGGCAGGGAAAGGTGAATCTTCCCCTGGCCATGGCGAAGGGCAAGGTCAAGGTGTCGGGAAATATCGCCTCCCTGCTGAAGATGGCACCGTTGACCAAGAAGCTGGTGCCGAACTACGTCGAACGCCTCAAAGTCGACGGTCGGACCGACCTGCTGGTATAGGGCGGTACGACACATGTTTCCAGGAATCTTTGCTCAGAAAACCCCCGACAAGCCCGCGGTCATCGCGTCCGACTCCGGGGCGGCCATGTCCTATCGGGAGCTCGACGATCAGTCGGCAGCCATCGCTGCGGAACTGTACGCGCGTGGACTCCGACGCGGCGATACGATCGCGATGCTGGCAGACAATATCAACGAAGTCTTCGCCATCTATTGGGCGGCAATTCGGTCCGGGCTGTACATCACGCCGATCAATTCGCACCTCGCGCCGGCGGAGGTCGCCTACATTGTCGACGATTGCCAGGCGCGGGCGCTGTTCGTATCGGCCGCGCTGGAGGAGCTCGCGTTGGCTATCGCCGGGCTCACCCCGGCAGTCGAACATCGCGTGGTCGTGGGGGGCACTTTGGAAGGCCACGTTCCCTATCGGGATGTGATCGAAACCAGCGCGCCGAGACTGACCGACCAGCCGCGCGGTTCGGACATGCTCTATTCGTCGGGAACAACGGGACGCCCCAAAGGGATTCGCCCGTCGCTGCCATCCACTCAGGTCGACGAGCCCGGGGATCCGATCGTCACGATGATGGCGCAGTTCTTCGGCATCGGCGACACCGACATCTATCTGCAACCGGCGCCCGCATACCATGCGGCTCCGCTCAAATGGGCCGCCGCCGTCCAGGCTCTCGGCGGAACCGTCGTGCAGATGCCGAAGTTCGATGCGGAGAATGCGCTGGCGGCCATCGCGAAGTATCAGGTGACCCTGGCTCAGTTCGTGCCGACCATGTTTGTCCGGATGCTTCAGCTGGACGAGTCGGTACGACACCGGTACGACCTCTCATCGCTCCAGATGGCAGTACACGCTGCCGCGCCGTGCCCGCCTGAGGTGAAGCAGGCGATGATCGACTGGTGGGGCCCGATCCTGTTCGAGTATTACAGTGCCAGCGAACAGCACGGCCTCTACATGATTTCGACCCAGGAATGGCTGGAAAGGCCGGGATCGGTCGGCAGGCGAGGGTTGGGAACCGCGCATGCGTGCGATGAGTCCGGAGTTGAGCTGCCGGCCGGTGAGGTCGGCACCATCTACTTCGAACGTGATGTTGTGCCGTTCTCATACCACCGGGATCCGGAAAAGACCGCCAAGGCGATCCACCCTACGCACCCGACATGGACAACGGTGGGCGACTTGGGGTACCTCGACGACGAGGGCTACCTGTATCTCGCAGAGCGTCAGGATTTCGTCGTCATCTCCGGCGGAGTGAACATATATCCGCAAGAAGTCGAGAACGCTCTCACATTGCACGACAAAATATTCGACGTCGCGGTCATCGGTGTCCCGGATGCGGAAATGGGCCAGCGCGTGAAGGCCGTCATTCAGCTCAAAGACGGTGTGGAACCCAGCAGCGAATTGGTCGAGGACATCCTCGCATGCGCTCGTGAGAGGGTGGCCGGCTTCAAGGTGCCGCGCGAAATCGAATTCGTCGACGAGATCCCTCGGACCGCGACAGGAAAGATTTTGAAACGCAAACTTATGCAGGATTCTGATCAGGAGGTCGAGGTATGACCGCCGAGTTGGCGCCTCCCAGACCTTACGATCCGTTGGATATTTCCGGATTGGGTTTCTGGGCCCAGCCCGCGGAGGAACGTGACAAGACCTTCGAGATCCTGCGAAACGAGCGCCCGTTGTCGTGGCATGCGCCGCTGCAGGGTGGGCTCACCATCCCCGACGTCGCGGGGATGTGGGTGGCCACTTCGCACGAGATGATCTGTCACATCAGCAGGCGGCCGGAGATTTTCAGCTCCGCGCAGGGCGTGACCATGGAGGAGCTGCCCGAGGACGTGCTCGAAGCGGCATCGTCCTTTCTGGGGATGGACGATCCCAAGCATGCTCGCCTGCGAAAGATGGTCAGCTCTGCGTTCACACCTAAACGTGTGGAACAGATCCGTGAGCAGATCAGGAATCAGGCTCGGCGCATAGTCGACGATTTGCTCGAGGTTCCCGATGGTGATTTCGTCCAGCTGGTATCGAAAAGGCTGCCGATGTGGACAGTATATGAGATGTTGGGTCTCGAGGAGGACCAGCGGGAGCAGGCTGCCTATTACGCAGAGCAAATGGTTGCTTGGAACGATGAAGATGTCGCGGGCGGGAGGTCGCCGCTCGAGTTGCTCAACGAGGCGTTGGTCCAGCTTTTAATGATCGGGATGGACTTCGCGGCTAGGCGGCGGTCGTCACCCAAGTCCGATCTCATGTCCGCCCTCGTACAGGCCGAGGTCGACGGCCAGCGGCTCACCGACGATGAGATAGCCGCATTCTTCGTGCTGCTGTCCGTAGCCGGCAACGATACGACGCGGAATACCACGACGCTGACGATGATGGCATTCCAAGAGTTTCCCGAGCAACGCGAGTTGCTGCTGACGGACTACGACGCCCGGATTGCCACTGCTGTCGAAGAATTTGTGCGCTTCGCGTCCCCGGTAGTGACCTTCAGGCGCACGGTCACCGAAGATACGGAGCTTGCCGGACAGTGCTTGAAAGCAGGGGACTGGGTGGTTCTGGTATACCCTTCCGGGAATCGCGATGCCAAAGTATTCGATAACCCGCACAGCTTTGACATCACCAGGAACCCCAATCCGCACGTCGCATTCGGCGGCCGAGGGCCGCACTTCTGTATGGGTAACTTTGTTGCCAAAATTCAGCTCCGCGAGATCTTCGACCAGTTGTTGCATCGTGCCCCGAACCTCAGGGTGGGGGAACCGGAATATCTGACCGGATGCCTGATTCGCTCGGTGAAATCGTTGCCCTGTACGGTGCGCTGAATTTATAACACGTGAGGAAAGAAATGTCAGACTTCAAGGGAAAGCGAATTATCGTCACGGGCACGGCCTCCGGCATCGGCGCCGCAACGACCGATCTATTGATCAATAGCGGAGCCGAGGTGTACAGCCTGGACCGTCGCGATCCTGCCGTGGAAGTCACCCGACACATCAAGGTCGATCTCGCGGACGAATCGAGCATCGATGCCGCGGTCGCACAGTTGGACGGTAATTTCGACGGTCTGCTGAATGTGGCAGGTATTCCGGGAACCGCGCCCGGAGATGTGGTTTTCGCGGTCAACGCCCTCGCCGTTCGTCACCTCACCGAATCGCTTCTGGACAGGCTCTCGGGAGGAACTGTCGTCATAGTCTCCTCTTCTGCCGGGTTCGGCTGGCCGGACCGCCTGGACGCGATCAAGGACGTGTTGGCGACCGATACTTTCGAAGAAGGCCGGCGCTGGTTTGCCGAACACACCCCGGAGGGCAACGCCTACAACTTCTCCAAAGAAGTCACAACGGTATACGCGATGATGATGGGTATCGGGCTGGCGGCGCAGGGGGTACGAATCAATGCGGTCCTTCCGGGGCCGGTGGAGACGCCGATTCTCGGTGACTTCGAGGAGACGATGGGCAAGGAAACCCTCGATGGCGTGAAAGATCTCGTCGGCCGCCATGCCACGCCCGAGGATATCGCCGAGGTCATCGCGTTCCTTGCTTCCGAGTCAGCGGGATGGATCAACGGACAAGCGATCGCGGTCGACGGGGGAGTCACCGGGGCCTTGGTGACCGGGCTCTTTCCTCGGCCCGAGATCTGAGCACGCGATGACGACAGCATCGGGAACCACCCCGCCTTCGGCCGGACATCGGATCCGGGAACAGCTGCGCGAGGTTCATGCGAGTGGCCGGACGAAAAGTCTCCGATGGCGGCTCGAGCAACTGAATGGAATCGCCGATCTCGTCGAGAAGGAGGAAGAGCGAATCGCCGAGGCACTCGAAGCCGACCTGGGCCGCAACGCGGTCGAAACCTGGCTCGGCGAGATCGCCTCGACGCGAGGTGAGGCAGAATATGCACGCAAACGACTGCGATGGTGGATGCGCCGCAGGCGGGCCCGTATCCCGTTGACCCAGCTTCCGGGCAGCGGGTGGGTGCAATATGAGCCCGTGGGGACGGTCCTGATCATCGGACCGTGGAATTATCCGGTCTATCTCACCCTTGGACCGCTGGTCGCGGCGGTGGCTGCGGGCAACTGTGCGGTGATCAAGCCGTCCGAGCACGCACCGCACACCTCGTCGCTGCTGGTCGAGTTGGTTGGGAAGTATCTCGATGCCGAGGCAATACGCGTCGTCGAGGGAGATGCCGAAACCACTCAGGAACTACTGGCCGCGGGTTTCGATCATGCATTGTTCACCGGTGGCACGGAAGTCGGTCGTCACATCATGGCCGGTGCGGCTCCCACCCTTACCCCGGTCACTCTCGAGCTCGGCGGCAAGAGCCCCGTCCTGATTGATTCCGATGCCGATCTGGATGTCGCGGCCCGCCGGATCCTCTGGGTGAAGTTGTTGAACTCCGGGCAGACATGTATCGCACCCGACTACATCCTGGTCTCCGATGCGGTTCGTGATCGCCTGGTCGACAAGCTCGTCGAAGTAGCCTGCCAATTTCGTGCCGATGCCACGGCAGGGTTGCGTGTTGTCAATCAACGACAGCACCAGCGGTTGGCGAAGGGTTTACGCGAGACGGCAGGGAAGGTCGTTTATGGTGGCGGCTGCGACGAGGAGAGTCTGACCATCGATCCGACCATCATTGTGAACCCGGGTCTCGACGAGCCCCTGATGAAAGAAGAAATCTTCGGTCCCATCCTGCCGGTGATCGGTGTGCGATCAATGGATGACGCGGTCGCGTTAGTCAATAGCCGGCCGAAACCCTTGGCTGCTTACGTGTTCTCCGGCTCCCGATCACGGGCCCGTCATCTGGTCGACCGCATCCCGGCCGGTGGGGCCGTGATCAATCACGTGGCTATGCACTGCGTGGTACCGGGGCTACCGTTCGGCGGTGTGGGCGCCAGCGGAATCGGCGCCTATCACGGAGAGACGGGCTTCAAGTCATTGAGCCACGCCAAGTCGGTGCTGTCGCGGACACAGCGGCCCGATCCGCTGTTCGTGTATCCGCCCTACAGCGCACGGGCTCTCAAACTGTTTCGGCGGATGTTCTGATCGCGCACACCCGGAAACGCCACGGCGTCCGGTAGAAGAAAGGAGAGCAAACGATGAAGATCAGGGTGGATCACGGTAAGTGCACCGGGCTGGGCGTCTGCGAATCCATTGCACCGAACTATTTCGAAGTCACCGAGGACGGTGATCTGGAAGTCCTCATCGAGGATATCGCCGACGGCGATCTCGAGATGATCGAGCAAGCAGTCGTCGGCTGTCCAACCTTCGCACTGTCGATCGAGAAATGAACAACGTCGAGATAGAGCGACTCGTCGTTGTGGGCGGCTCGCTCGCCGGTCTGCGGGCGGTCGAAGCAGCACGCAAGTCCGGGTTCGCGGGTCGAATCACCCTGGTCGGGGCAGAGGATGCACTGCCCTATGATCGACCGCCTCTGTCCAAGGCATTTCTCGAGGACCGATCGGCGCCCGTGTCCTACTTCTGTGAACGCGAATATCTCGCAGACCAGTTGGGCGTCGAACTCTGTCTCGGCGCCGCGGCGACGGCCCTGGATACAGTGGGTCGCAACCTGTATGTGGGCAGCCGGGAAATCGGCTACGACGCCGCGGTCATCGCCACCGGCGGAAATCCCAGGGTCCTGCCCGATGCGCAGGGCCTCGACGGCGTATGCGTGCTGCGGACTCTGCACGACGCCGAGCGTATTCGCCGCAAGCTCACGACGGGGGCCGAGGTGGTCGTCGTCGGTGCAGGGTTCATCGGGGCCGAGATAGCCTCCGCCGCAACCAGAATCGGCGCAAACGTGACGATTGTGGAAGCCCAGCGGACGCCCCTTGCGCGTGCGGTGGGAAGCTTGGGGTCAGCGGTCGCGCTCCTGCACCAGCGCAATGGCACCGCACTTGTTTGCGGGACCGGCGTCGCCGAGGTCGGTGGAGTCGGCCACGTTCAGCACGTGGTGTTGGACGACGGTCGGCGTCTGCCGGCGGATGTTGTGGTTGTCGGGATCGGGATGCAACCAGCCACCGAATGGCTGCACGGCTCGGGTCTGCACATCGACGACGGAATCGTCTGTGACGCAACCCTGTTTACCGGTGCGGCCGGGGTCTACGCGGCCGGCGATGTGGCGAACTGGCCCAATCCTGCGTTTGGATTGCGCCAGCGCATGGAGAACTGGACTGCCGCGGCCGATCAGGGTTCGCATGCAGCGCGTAATGCGATCACCGGCCGAGGCAGGCCTTACAGCACTGTCCCGTACTTCTGGTCGGACTGGTACGGGAGCCGTATCCAGTTCGTCGGCATCGCGGATCCAGCCGATAACATCGCGATCGTGGAAGGCGATCCGGCGCACAGTGATCGATGGATCGCCCTGTACAGGCTGGGTGATCGACTGGTCGGTGCTCTCACGGTCAACGGCCGCTCCGACATCATGAAGTACCGCGCGATGATCGCGAGGGAAACCGACTGGCCGGCCGCGATCGACTTCGCGGAGAGGCGGCGAATCAAGAGACTGACGCCCGCGACATGAAGTCGTCGACCTGGACCAGCCGAGTGGTCGTCGTCCCCGTCAGAGGTTGTCCTGCGTTCCCGCGTGCAACCTCACCAAGCCGATGAACTGGGCAAGCGACCAGTCCAACTCGGCCGGATCCAGGTGTTGGTGGCCGATCACAATGCTCAAGGCGAGCTCGGCTAGCCGGTGTGCGAGCGGCTGTGAGATATTCAGATCGGACATTGTTTGCTCGATCAATTCCAATCGCAACTGGTCGACGTGATACTGCACGTCGGCGACGCGTTTGTCGGTCGAACTCCACGCGCGCATGGCGACCTCGGCCGCATGGGGCGTTTCCCGCGCCAACGTGCGCATACGGTCCAAGCGTGCGAGCGGATCTACGATTCTCGTTGCCTCGTCGGCCACATTCTCGGTCTGCGCGGCCTTCCAGTAATCGAGGAACTGGGTGACGAAGTCGTTCCAGTCCTTGAACCAGTTGTAGAACGAGCCGGACGTCACTCCGAGCGACTTGCACAAGCTGGTGAGACGCAGGTTGCCATACCCCGACTTTGCGAGCATCTCGAGCGCGGCATCGAAATAGTCCTGCCGGTTCACCATCGCCATCGAGTCTCCCTCGGTTGCCGCATCGTCGAGCCACAAATCGGCCTAAACAAACGTCCATTTTCTTGACTATTAGACAGTACGAAGTCGGAGCTCGGTAAGGAGGTCTAAATGGCGTATCAACTGAACTGCCCTTGTGGAACCATGATCGTCGCAGCGGATGACGATCTGGTGCCGGCCGTGCAGGAACACCTACGACTAATGCATCCGGGGCGCTCGTACTCTACGGGGGAGATCATGATGCTCGCGATGCCGGTGCCCGACGGCGTCCTCGGCCCCGACGCGTAGGCGCAGCCGATGCTGGTCCGGGCGTCGGCAGCGCTGTCAAAGATGGTCCAAGCCCATAGCGTATCGCCAGATAAACATAGTAGTCATTATGAACGGCCGGATCGAGTTCAGCAAGTGGGCCACGCTCCCTGTCGGCTCTCGACGGGAAAATTTGGAGCGTTTGTGGGTCACATTCTCGGCCCGACCCGTTCTCAGAGGCCTGAAGTGGTACTACGTGCAAAATTGCGGCTCGGCGGTAGAGGCGAAGTTCCCACCGTCTGCCGGTTTGTGGCGCAATTCGCGAACGGTGCTGCACGAGATGCTTGTCACAGCGCATCCGATAACATAAGATCCATCATGCAAGAGCGCGGATGTTATCCCGTCGCAGTCCAGTTAGAGGCCTCACAGCTAACGGCCTCGATCGGATCAGCAGGTTTGTGAATGCGAGCACCCTTGTCGCGAACTCCAGTCGCCGCGGTGCTCCCTTAATTCTTGGCAGGTGCCGGACTAAACGTTCGGATTATGCCTGTGTGCCCGCTGCCCCGAATATCACGCTCGTGGAGGTTGTG
Source organism: Nocardia sp. NPDC049526 (assembly GCF_044465765.1). NCBI lineage: Bacteria > Bacillati > Actinomycetota > Actinomycetes > Mycobacteriales > Nocardiaceae > Nocardia > Nocardia sp. NPDC049526. Next base: position 687,120 of record NZ_JBITMA010000003.1, read on the forward strand.
ATGCAGTACCCGCTGTCCGAGATGCGCGACCCGAAGCGGTCTTCCAAGGACGGGGCGGGCCTGTGACGACCGTGCCCGAATCGATCCGTACGCGGCGGTTCCAGGGAGGCCCTTCATGGTCCGGTTTATCCTTAGCCGGGCGTCGAGCCGGGAACTATCTGCACACCGTTCCGAAGCAGTCGATGGCGACGTTCGGCCGTGCGGTTCTCCTGTTCGGCGGTGTGGTCAGATATGCGGTCACATCGACCCTCCAGCTGAAACTTCCGCTTCTCGAGATGCTGCAACAGGCTTGGTTCCTGCTCACGGTCACCGTATTCCCGGCAATTTTGATCGCGCTCCCGTTCGGAACGGAAATCTCGGTACAGGTCGGTGCGATCGTCAACCAGGTGGGCGCCAAGTCGCTGGCCGGCGCGGCCAGCGGAATTGCGGTGATTCAACAGGGCGCGCCGATCGCGGCGGGATTGCTTCTCGGTGGCGCGGCCGCCTCGGCGATAGCCGCCGATCTCGGTGCGCGCTCGATCAGGGAAGAGATCGATGCTATGCGGGTCATGGGAGTCGATCCGATACAGCGTCTGGTGCTACCGCGGTTTATCGCGATCTTGATTGTCTCGCCCATTCTCTGTGTGGTCATCGTCGCCTCGGCAGTGATAGCGGGATATACGTTGGCGATCACTGTGAACGGCGTGATCCCGGGAAGTTTCTGGCAATCGTTCGGCGCTTTCGCGTCAAGTACGGATCTCTATTTCGCCATCGCGAAATCGATGATATTCGGAATGCTCGTAGTCGTGATCGCCAGCCTGCGAGGACTGGGGGCCAAAGGTGGACCGCGCGGCGTCGCAGATGCTGTCAATGCGTCTGTGGTGCTGGGATTCGTGGCGATCTTTATCACCAACCTGGTCACCACGCAGCTCCAGTCCATGTTCTTTCCCAGTCAGGTGGGCTGAGTCGTGGGTACACCGAGCGCATATCACAATTGGGCGACGGGACTCCTCCAGGGGCCGAACCGTGGCCTGCAAACGGCAAGCGAGGGGACCGGCCGGTGGGTGCTGTTCACCGCGCAGACGATTCTCTATCTTCCGATCACTTTCCGGCATTACCGAAAACAGACGATGAAGACCATGAATTCCATGGCATGGGGACGCGGGTCGATCGTCGTCGACGGCGGTGTGATCTCCCTTCTGATGGTTCTCGGCGTCGCGATCGGCATATCGGTGGCGATCGAGGCATACAACAGCCTGAACTTGATCGGATTCGGTCCACTGACGGGCGTCATCGGGGCATTCTTCAATATCAGGGAGATCGGCCCGATTATGACCGGGATCGGTTTCGCCGCCCAGATCGGATGCCGGATGACCGCGGAGATCGGCTCGATGCGGATCTCCGAAGAAATCGACGCGACCGAGACATTGGGTATCCGGTCGATTCCCTTTGTGGTCGGAACACGTCTCATCGGAGGCATGCTGTGCGTCATCCCGGGCTATCTGCTGTCCCTCGCAATCGGCTTCCTTACCTGCAGCCTTTTCGTGAAGACATTCCGTAATGCGCCCGCCGGCACCTACGACCACTATTTCAGCCAGTTCCTGGACCCTGTCGAGGTCGCCTACTCGTTGACGAAAGCGGTCGTGTTCTGCGGTGTAATCACGATCATCCACTGCTATTACGGCTTCTTCGCCAGCGGCGGGCCCGAGGGTGTCGGCCGGGCAGCGGGGCGGGCGATCCGAGCGAGCCTGGTAATGACGATCGTGCTGAACCTCGCCATGACCGTTGTCCTGTGGGGTCTGCACCCCGACCTGATCTTCAAGGGGTGAATCGTGTACTCAGGATTTCTCATCGGCTCGGAAGTCAAGCAGAGCAGACTGCTTCGCCGAGTCGGGGTGGGCAGCGTGGCTGCTGTCGTGGCCGTAGTCATGGTGGTCGTTTCGCTGCGAACAGTGCTGCCCGGGCAGCCGTCCGGTCGATTGACTTTCACCATCGACACGCCCGCGGTCGGTATCGGAGTCGAGACCGGGACACCCGTCATCCTCAACGGCGTCCCGGTGGGTCGTGTCGATGACTTGGCAATCGGTCGTTCGGGCGCGGCGATGACCCTCGATCTGGACAAAAACAGCGTCACCGGGCTCCGGCAGAATTTCGGGTTCGATTTCCGGCCGCAGAACTACTTCGGGGTCAGCGCCGTCAATATCGTCGACGCCGGCAACGACACTCAACCCATCTTGCTCAGCGGCGCGCGAATCTGGCGGCCGGCAGGCGGCGATTTCACGATGGGAACGATGATCGACACCGGCTCCGAATTCGTCAACGGTGCGCTACTGCCACCGATGATGGACGCCATACGACGCTCGTTGGACTATTCCGCGTCGCTGCAACCGCTGGTCCACACCGGGGTGGTCGTGGCCGAAACAGTGGAACAGACACAACGATCGATGCCTGACTACCTCATCGACCGGTACAACGACATTGCCGGAGCGCTGCCTCCGTTCACTCTCGGAGTGATCGACGCGGGCTTTCACGTTTACAACAGTGAGCTACGTCCAGCGGGCGACGATATTCAGAATCGGTACGCGAAAGCGCTCGAAGCAATCGCCAACCAGTTCTTCACCCTCGTCGGCACCCTGCTGACCTCCAACAGATCGAATCTGGAATCGACCGTCGAGATTGTCAAGAGCGCGGCGGATCTGCTGCCCGCGATGGGGGAGGGCGTACTCACCCCCGTCACTCTCCGCACCCTTATCAGCAACCTCGACGGAGCTTTCGACCCGGGCCCGGATGGTGCCCGAACTCTGAAGGTCAAGCTCGATCTCGATCTGCTGCCGGTGCTGCAAACACCAGTAGTCGGACTCAGTGCCGCATCCGAATCGAGGCCCAGGTGACGAAATACATCCCGGTCAGACTGGTCGGTCCAGCGTTGCGCCTCATCGCCGCAGGCGTCGTGGCCTCGCTGCTGTTCGTACTCATTCAGAACGCAATCAAGAACCCCACCGGCGAACGTCCGGTCCAGTACAGCGCCGACTTCAGCGACGCGTCGGGGCTGAGACCCAATGCGGACGTACGAATCCGAGGGGTCCGAGTCGGAAAGGTGGAGGCTGTCGATCTTCACCAGGCCGGGGACAGTTCTTTCGCGCGTGTCGATTTCACGGTGAACGAAACACAGAAGTTGACAGTTGAAAGCAAACTTGCGATCAAATACGCGAACCTGTCCGGAGTGCGGTTCATAGACATCACCGGTAGCGGTGATGCCGGAGCGCCCACACGACACATCGGACTGGACCGCACAGTCCCCTCATTCGACATCACAACCCTGTTCAACGGCTTGCAGCCCGCTCTGGAAACCTTGCAGCCCAACGAAATCAACGAGTTCACGCGGAACGCACTCACCCTGGTTCAGGGCGACGGCAGCGGTCTCGCGCCGATGCTCGACAGCGTCGACAAGCTGTCCCGATACACCACCGACCGCGCCGCGGTGATTTCGACGCTCGTGGCCAACCTCAGTCGTATTGCCGAGACACTGGGCGGAAAGTCGCCGCAGATCATCGAATTCCTCAGGGACATCGAACGACCGATCGACTCCGCGATGACAGTGCTCGACGAGTTTCCCAAGGCAGCCAAGTTCGGACCTCCCCTGATGGGTACGTTCAATCACATCCTGTCAGGTTTGGGGATCGAGCCGTCGACAGATGTCGACAAAATTCTCAACGATGCCTTTCCGACCGTGGCCAACCTGCAGTCGGCGCTGGGTCTGTTTCCCACGATCATGACCGGATTGGCGACACCGGTGGCATCCCCGCAATTGGGCTCTGCGCAATGCAGCCACGGAGCTGCGCAGTTGCCCGCGACAGTGAGGGTTCTGATGGGCGGAAGCAGTGTGGTCGTATGCAACGCATAGCGGGACTGAAGAAGCGTCGGCCACTCAGCGAACCGGTTGTCGGCGTGATGGCGCTCGGGCTGGTCGCCGTCGTCACGGTGATCACCACATATTTCTATGTCATGCCGCCCAATCGGCAGACCGTGACGTTCACTACGCGCGATGCCGTGTCGCTACGCGGGGGAGAAGATGTGCGCATCGCGGGCGTGTCGGTGGGAAAGGTCGATCGTTTGAGGTTCGACGGCCGGCAAGTGACAGTGGATTTGTCCGTCAAATCGTCGGTCGAGCTGGGTGATCGGACACGCGTCGACGTTCGGCTGCTGACCGCGGTGGGAGGGTACTTCGTCACCCTTGTGCCGCTCGGTCGCGCGGGGAACGCCCATCACATATCGGTGCCTATCGAACGCGTGACAGTGCCCTACACCATCGCCGACATACTGCAGCAGCTTCCGCGGGTGACCGGCCAGGTGAACGGAGTGCCCATCGACAAAATTCTGGAGCAGATCAACAGTGGTCTCGGTGAGAACCCGGAAGCACTGCGGAATGTCGTTTCCGGGATGCAAACCTTGGCCACGGTACTCGATCGACAGAAACAACAAGTGCAGTCGACCCTGGGTTTGGTCAGCGAATATTCGTCCACTTTCAACGCGAGCCGCGAGTTCGTATTCATGCTCGCAAACAAAATCAATGTCGTGCTGTCGACGTACTACACCTATCGAGCCGGATTCTCCGAAGCGTTCCGTCAACTCGGTGAGGTTCTCCTCCGGATCGGTGCCGTGTCGAAGTTCTATGTGAACCACGAAACCGATATTGCCCAGTTGGTCGAACGCGTCCGGTTGGGTGCCGGCCAACTTCGTGACGGAATGAACGACCTGATAAACAATCTCACTCCTCTGCAGCAACGGCTGAAAGAGCTGGTCGGACCGCAACTCTCGAGTGGCAACGCTGCGGCGGGCGAGACGATCGATGGTTCGGCAATCTGCTTGCCAGTCGCGGGAAGGGCTTGCTGATGCGACGTCGTAAGAAGGTGCTCACCTCGGTGGGAGTAGTGGTCGTGATTGCCGCGACCGTTTGCGGGATTGCGGTGTACATCAAATCCGATGACGAAAAGTCGAGCGCCACAGAAGGTTACTGCACGATGCTTCCGGACTCGATAGGTCTCTATGTGGGAAACGAGGTCACCCAGATGGGGTATCCCATCGGCACGATCTCGTCGATCACGCCGCAGGCCGATGCTGTCAAAGTCGAATTTTCCCTGAAGCAGGGCCGCTCGGTCTCGGCCGACGTACGGGCGGTCACCCGGTCGAAATCCGTACTCGCCGACAGGTCGCTAGAACTCGTTGCGCCCGAGCAGCCGTCGGCCGCGAAACTGACGCCGGCGAACTGCATCAAAGTCGAAAACGCGTACACGCCGAAGAGCATCTCGGAAGTTGCCGGTTCGGCAGCCGACTTCCTGAAACAGCTGGCACCACAGGGTAACTCGCAGACCATCGAAGAAGCTGTCGACTCTATGGCCCGAAGCGTTCAAGGGGTGGGTCCGTCGGCCGCGACGCTGGTTCGGACCGCGTCGGCGGCGGCTGCTGATCCGGACAAGCTGATCACCGATATCGGGACGATCATCGTTTCCATGGCGCCGCTGACGACATCGGTTTTGAATCAGTGGTCGGATATCGAGTCGGTGGTCCGCAAGCTTCCCGATGCATCCGTCGTTGCGACCACGAAGCTGTGGCCCGGCGCATCCAATATGGTGGAGGGACTGATTCCGCTGATCGACGCCATAAACGATGTGCAGACCAAATACGGGCAGGAACTCTGGGCCGCGGCCGATGTAGTCGCCGAGGGTATTCATATCGCCGCGACACACGTTCCGGAGCTGCAGAACGGACTGAATGTTCTTCCCTCGCTGGCCTCGGTTGCCACGCTCGTGTCACAGCCAGGACACGGCCCAGCGTTTCAGACCGCGCCGGTCATGATCCAAGTCAAGGTAGGCAACCCGACCCAGGTGTGCGCCGCGGTCAATCAGGCCGTCTCTGCGACTTGTCATGTCGCGCCGAACGATCCGGCGGCGATCGCAGTTCGTCTCGACGCGGTGCTGGCGATCGGAGGTGTCCGATGACGAACGGCGGGCGAAATCTGACGCACCTCCAATGGCGGGTGGTGCCACTGCTGTGCGGATTGGTCGCCACGGTTGCGACCGGCTGTTCCCTGAATCCGGGCACCCTGGCCACCGAAGTCCAGTCCGCCGGTTCGGGTCAGAAACTGACCATTCAATTCGCGACCATACTGAACCTGACGGACGGTGCGGACGTGACTGTGAACGGCGTCAAGGTGGGGCACGTCGACACGGTGAAACTGAGTAGCTCCAGCGCGGACGTCGTCGTCGGCTTCGACAAGAAGATCTCGATCGCCCCCGACGCGCACGCATCGATTCGCCAAGCCACGGTCCTCGGCGACTCCTTCGTATCCATTCAGTCGTCGGGGTCGGCCGACACGGAAACCGCGCACAGCGCCGGCACCAAACTCCTTCCGCTGAATCAGACCACATCGCCTCCGCCATTGGAGAACACGCTTGCCGTCCTGGCGAACTTCGTCAACGGCGGGAGTATCCGGAGTGCGCAAGACGCGATGCGCATGATCAACAAGAGCTTTCCGGTTCTCGAACAGACTCAGCGTGTCTCGTCGATCGTGTCGGTCGACACGCGCGACGTCGCCGCGCACACAACGAGCGTCGACGTGATGATCGACGCAATGAATGCCACGGCAGGGGCGATCAACAGCCGGGCCGACGAACTCGGCAAGATGTTGTCGGCGGACGGTATGCACTACTGGAGCCAGCTCTCGCTCGGGCTCCAGCAGGTCGGGGTGGTTCTGCCCAGTGTCGGCAGTGTATTCGAGGGCGGATACTGGCTGCTGCCGCTACTTCACTCCGCCGATGGATCGATATCCACTGTGCGCGATGGTATCGATGCGGTCGGCAGTAATGAGGAGCTCCTGCAGAAATTCCTGGACGACAACCTGTTTCCGTTCATCCGGCGGCCTGATATCACAATCGTTTCCGCAACCTCGCCGGCGGGCAACGACATCCTCGCAAATGCCGAGACGATCCTGCGCATGCTGGGGGCAATTCGATGAACGTGCGCAATATCACTTCCATCGGGGCGATGATCATGGTTGTCGCCGCATCGCTGGCATACATGGTGTCGGTGGGACTTCCGGTTACCGACAAACTAGGAGTCCGTACCGCGCAATTGAAGATCTCACACAGCAACGGACTCGTCGTGGGCTCTCGAGTTCTGTATCGAGGTGTGCCGATCGGGCGAGTCACCGACGTGCACACCTCGCTGACCGGCGTCACCATCGGCTGGAACTACAAGGATTCCTATACGATCCCGGTCCGATCCCAATTCCGGGTCGACAGTCTCTCGGCCCTGGGCGAGGCATATCTGAATGTGGTTCCACCGAGCAGTGATTCGGGCCCGGTGCTGCCCGCAGGAGCGGTGCTCACCGCGCAGTCGGTGTCGGTACCGACCAGCTTCGACGAACTCTCGCAACGCCTAGTCAAGGTCCTCGAACAGGTTCGCACCGATAAAGTCGACCAGATCGTCGCCGAAATGAACCAGGGGCTGGTGGTCGATCAGAATGTGCTCGCCAATCTCAACCGAGCCGGAGTTCTCCTGCAGACCACGATTCTGTCGACCCGCACGCCGTTCACAGCATTGCTCGACAAGTTCCAGGATTTGCTTGCCCGCGGCGCTGACCTGAGTGGTTCGCTGGCGGAGTCCGGGGACCCTGTCCGGGATCTCGGCGAACAAATCAAGGTCTTCCTCGACTGGTGCACTCAGTTCGTCCGAACCGACAACCTGCCGACCGAATTGACCAACGGAGCCGGGCCGTTCCTCGAGCGGCTCCAGGGCTTCCTCGACAAAGCAGCCCCGAACATCAAGGTAATCGGTGATGCGTCGTTGCCGGCGATCTCAGCCGTGACGTCACAACTACGAACCGTGGATCTGGGCCAGCTCATGCGAATTGCGATGTCGGTTTCGGGCACTGGCGACGGACTCGTAGTAAACGTTGGCGCGCCCCGGCCCAACTGAATCAAACCCGACCAGAGAAGGTGAGGTCAAGAAATGCCCACATCAACCGCCGACAGCAAGTCACGAGCCGCCAACCACAGCGACGCGGACGAGGCCGACACAACGACAACAGGGCGGTCCGTCGATTTGCCGTCGCCCGCGGAATCGAAACGAGACGGACGCAGACAAGCAGAGTTCGCGAACGCAGAACGCGAGGACGACAAACCTGTGTGGCGGCGTGGCCGGGCCATCGGTGCCGCAGCGGGAGTTCTGATCCTCGCCTTGGCGACAGCGACCGGCCTCTTCGGATATCAACTCACGGACAAGAATCGTGATCTGGCTGAACTGAAAAACGCGGCACACACCGCACAGCAGGCGGAGCAGAGCGCGCTCACCTATGCGACCGGCGCGGCCACCATGGATTACAAGGACCTCGCGGCGTGGCACAAGAAACTCGTCGTGAACACGTCGCCGGATCTGAGCGCGAAACTTTCTGAGGCAGCGACGTCGATGGAGCAGGTGATAACCCCGCTGAGCTGGACTTCGACGGCGCAACCGATTGCAGCGCAGGTGAAGTCGCACAATGGTGACAGCTATACAGTTGTCGCATTCGTGAACGTCACGACGAAGAACGCGCAGGCGCCGGACGGTGTTCAGTCCACCGCCGCTTACACGGTAACCATGGACCGCGCGAAGAATTGGCTCATCACCGATGTCGGTGGAATGGCTCCAATCGGTCCGAAGTGACCGGAAGACGGCCGAAAGCGATTGCACCCGACCATGTCTCAGTGCCGGTGGGCAGCTGCGCCGACCGGTAGCAAGGCGTGTCCCGGTTCGACAAATTGGAAGGATATCGTGATGGGCATAGAGGTCAGGACCGAAGGTGTTACGAAATCTTTCGGGTTCCAGCGGATTTGGCAGGATGTCACTCTGACTCTGCCCACGGGGGAAGTCAGCGCTCTGCTCGGCCCCTCCGGTACCGGTAAGTCGGTGTTTCTGAAGTCGCTGATCGGTCTGCTGCGCCCCGAGCGCGGTTCGATCTACATCGACGGCACCGACATCACCACCTGCTCCAACAAGGAGCTCTACGAGATCCGCAAGTTGTTCGGTGTTCTGTTCCAGGACGGCGCACTGTTCGGTTCGATGAACCTGTTCGACAATGTGGCCTTCCCGCTGCGCGAGCACACCAAGAAGTCCGAGTCCGAGATCAAGCAGATCGTGATGGAGAAGCTCGAGCTGACCGGTCTGCTGGGCGCGGAGGGCAAACTGCCCGGTGAGATCTCCGGTGGTATGCGCAAGCGTGCTGGCCTGGCGCGTGCGCTGGTGCTCGACCCACAGATCATCCTGGTCGATGAGCCGGACTCCGGTCTGGACCCGGTGCGTACCACCTACATCAGCCAGCTCCTCCTGGACATCAACGCTCAGATCGACGCCACCATCCTGATCGTGACCCACAACATCAGCCTCGCACGGACTGTCCCCGACAACATTGGAATGTTGTTCCGCCGCCAGTTGGTGACGTTCGGCCCGCGCGAGGTGCTGCTCACCTCGGAGGAGCCGGTCGTCAAGCAGTTCCTCAACGGCCGCATGGTCGGTCCGATCGGTATGACCGAGGAGAAGGACGAGGCGCAGATGGCTCGCGAGCAGGCGCTCGCCGACGCCGGCCACTACGACTCCGGTATCGACGAGGTCGAGGGCATCCCGCCGCAGATGCGCACCCAGCCCGGTATGCCTGTCCGCCAAGCGGTGCGGCGACGGCGCGAGCGCGTCCGTCACATATTGCACACCCTGCCTCCGGTCGCGCAGCAAGCCATCATCGCTGAGCTGAAGAAGGGCGAATCTGCCGCGATCACCGAGTACGCGTAGTCGAAGGCGGTCACCACCGCCCACAGGTGCAGTTGTCGGAGGAAAGGAAAGCTGTGCCGCCACGTCAGCCCGTGCTACCGGTTCAACGCAGGGTGGTCCACGAGAACGCTGGCTGTGGTGATGCCGGCGCGGCGGCAACGTTGATCCGGTCCGCCCACTCGTCGGGTCCAGCAGTCACTCCGTCGATGAATCTGTGAAACCCGAAAGGCTCACCCGCCCTACAGAACTGATCTCGAATTGGCCGTTCCACGGTCGCTTCGGGGTTCGGATCGACTGTCATCAAGATGTGTACGTCGCCCAGTCGCGCCGCGCGCGTCGGAGAGCCTGCTCCGAACGGCCCTGATGAACACCGGAAACGGCCGCTGAACAGAGAGTGGGGTGATTCCTGTGCTCGCAGGCCCCCGGGGACTCCAGGGTTGACTGCTCTCACCGAATCTTCACAACCTGGCTATGACCCGATACCTATGAGCATCGCCAACTCGACCTTGATGTGGAGATCTTCGTTCGGAGTTCGAGTCCGGACCGGCCGCCCGATCAAGCGCCAGCGGGTGTGGTTGCAAGATCGGTCCAGAGTACCGCTCGGACCATGGTCATGAGCTCTGCAGCGATCGTCGGGCGTTCGTGGAGGTGGCCGATCCTGACCACGTCATTGACGACCGCCCGGGCTGCGTGGACCAGGATGGTGGCCTCGATGTCGGTGAGATCGGGCCGTGCTTCGACGAGGGCCTCGGTCCATGCGTCGATGTCGGCGTCGAGGGCTCGGCGGATCGCCTGGCCCGCCTCCTCAGGAAGGCTGACGGCCTCGAGGACGTATACCCCGAACAGAAGTCGCTCGCGTACGCCCAGGCCGACGTAGATCGCGACCAGATCATCCAAGGTCACGGTGCTCAACTCGTCGCGGGCTGCCGACAGAGAGGCGCTGGCGCGGCTGAATGCCTCGATCAATAGATCGGCCTTCGCCGGGAAGTGGTAGAGGATGCTCGGGCCTGCCATGCCTATTGCGGCGCCGATATCGTCGAGACTCATTGCGGCGTAACCGTGCTCGTGAAACAACCGGATCGCTGTCATGAGTACTTCCTCGCGTCGGGCCGCTGGTACCGCGTCGTTGCGGCCAACCGCCGCGACAGACGGTTCACTCTGGCCGAAGCCGGGCCGGGCGCCGTCGACTGCCGGTGCGGCGGGCGATGGAATGGGGGGCCACTCGATCCGCGAGAGAGCTGCGGCCGCGGCGCGGAGAACCCGACGTCGCTCCGATCTCGGGCTGCGCGCCGGGTAGGCCGATTGGCTCGAAAACACCGCAAGAACGGCAGTAATTAGCAGCCTCGAGTCAGCCGTCGGCAGGTCCGCTCGTACCGTACCGAGTTGGCGCCGCAGTTCCGTGGTCACAGCCGTGAATCGGGTCTCGAGTGGCTCCCGGTCCGCTGGGGGGAGGTGACGCATCTCTCGCTGCAGCAGAGCCCAGAGATCGCGGCGGTCGGCGGCCGCGGTCGCAAGGCGCTCCAGCCGGTCGTCCCAGGACGCATCGGGTGGCTGCGTGACGGCCGCTTCTACCAGGGTCAGGCCACTGTCGATCGCGCCTACCAGCAAGGTCTGCTTGTTCCGGAAGTGCCGATACACCGCGGGTGCCGTCACGCCGACATCGGCGGCCACGGCGGCGAGGGTGACCCGGTGGAACCCGAGATGGTGAAACTGCTTGGCCGCCGCGACGGCGAGCTGCTGCCGCCGCGCTGCTGCGCTCATCCGACTTCGGGGGCGCGCCGCTACGTCCTCTTCGACTGCTTCGCCCGTCACCACTGTTCGTCCTCTGCTTCCTCCGGCTGCCTCGGTTTCGAGTGCTGAGAGCCGGGCCCGACTCTACCCGGGGCTTGCCTAGTGAATATTAACTAGAATAGAGTCCGATGCGAGGCGAGCTCGAGACTCGCGACACTTCACCAGGAGGGCACACGGCGATGTCGGTCTCTGTACCCACGTCCGAAGCATTCATCTACGACGCCATCCGGACGCCCCGCGGCCGGGGCAAGAACACGGGGGCGCTGTACTCGGTCAAGCCGGTCTCACTGGTCGTCGGCCTCATCGATGAGCTGCGTAGCCGGCATCCCGAACTCGATCCGCACATGATCGACGATCTCGTTCTGGGGATCGTGTCTCCGGTCGGTGATCAGGGGTCGGTGCTGCCGCGGACCGCTGCGATGGCCGCCGGATTGCCCGACACGGTCGGTGGGGTACAGCTGAATCGCTTCTGCGGTTCCGGCCTCGAGGCGGTCAACACCGCGGCGCAGAAGGTGCGCTCGGGGTGGGACCGCCTCATCATCGCCGGCGGTGTGGAGTCGATGTCGCGCGTGCCGCTCGGTGCGGACGGTGGAGCCTGGATGAACGACCCGGAGACCAACCTCGCGACCTCGTTCATCCCGCAGGGTGTCAGCGCCGATCTCATCGCCACGATGGAAGGCTTCAGCCGCGACGTTGTCGACGCGTATGCGGTTCGGTCACAGCAGCGTGCGGCCACAGCCTGGTCGGGCGGCTACTTCGCGAAATCCGTTGTGCCGGTCCGGGACCGCAACGGCGAGACGATTCTCGATTACGACGAGTACATGCGGCCACAGAGCACGACCGAATCTCTTGCAGGTCTGAAGCCCGCGTTCGCGACCGTCGGTCAACACGGCGGCTTCGACGCGGTGGCGCTGCAGCGATACCACTGGGTCGAGCGCATCGACCACGTCCACCACGCCGGCAACTCGTCCGGCATCGTCGACGGTGCGGCGCTGGTGCTGATCGGGGACGAAAGCGTCGGCTCCTCCCTCGGACTCACACCCAGAGCGCGGATCGTCGCGACCGCCACCTCAGGCGCGGACCCTACAATCATGCTCACCGGACCGATCCCCGCGACCCGGAAGCTGCTCGACAGAGTCGGACTGACCGTCGACGAGATCGACCTGTTCGAGATCAACGAGGCATTCGCCGCCGTGCCCCTCAAATACGCGAAGGACCTCCGCATCCCCGAGGAGAAGGTCAACGTCGTCGGCGGTGCCATCGCGATGGGTCATCCGCTGGGGGCGACCGGCGCGATGCTCGTCGGCACGATGCTCGACGAGCTCGAACGCCGGGATGCACGCCGCGCGGTCGTGACGCTCTGCATCGGCGGCGGCATGGGGGTCGCCACCCTCATCGAACGCGTCTAACCGTTGGCCGGCCACCGCACTACCGAATCCCCAAGCAGTAGGAGACCATTCGGATGACCTACCCATTCGACCACGACATGTTCCGGTGGGACGTCGACGACGACGGCATCGTGACCATCACCATGGACGACCCGACGCAGTCGGCGAACACGATGAGCGCACGGTTTACCGAGCAGCTGCCGACACTCGTCGACCACTTGACTACCGTCCGCGAGGAGATCACCGGTGTCGTCATCGCCTCGGCGAAGAAGACCTTCTTCGCCGGGGGCGACCTCGCCATGATGAAGCGCGCCACCGCTGCTGACGCCCCCACAGTCCGCCGAATGCTCGACACCATCAAGGCGGCCTTACGGAAACTCGAGACCCTGGGCCGGCCGGTCGTCGCGGTGATCAACGGCGCCGCGCTCGGTGGCGGGCTCGAGATCGCCCTTGCGTGCCACCACCGCATCGCCGTCGACTCCCCAGAGGTCATCGTCGGCCTACCCGAGGTCACCCTCGGACTGCTGCCCGGAGCTGGAGGAACCACCCGCACCGTCCGCATGTTCGGAATCCGGACGGCCCTTGACGACATTCTGCTGCCCGGAACCAGATTCGGCCCTGAACAGGCGCTGGGCGCAGGGCTTATCGACCAACTCGTCCCCAGTGTCGCCGATCTCGCCACTGCCGCACGCCGGTGGATTGCGGACAACCCGGACGCATCCCAGCCGTGGGACCGCCCCGGCTATGTGATCCCTGGCGGCACCCCGGCCTCGGCGGACCTGGCCGCGGTACTGCCGATGCTGCCCGCAACTCTGCGGAAGCGCTCGCACGGCGCACCGAACCCCGCGGCGAACCATCTGCTCGCCGCCGCCGTCGAAGGGGCACAGGTCGACTTCGAGAACGCCCAGACCATCGAGTCGCGGTACTGCACCGATCTGATCTGCGGCCAGATCTCGGCAAACATCATCGGATCGAGTTTCTTCGACATGCAGGCCATCAGGCGCGGCGCGAGCCGACCATCGGGCTACGACCGGCACCGCGCCGCGAAAGCCGTGATCATCGGCGCCGGGATGATGGGCGCCGGAATCGCGTACGTCTGTGCGCAGGCCAGACTCGATGTCGTGCTCCAAGACATCAGCGTCGACGCCGCCGAGCGCGGAAAGGGCTACAGCGCCAAGATCCTCGACACGGCAGTGGCAAAGGGCCGACTCACGGTATCCGACCGTGACCAGGTACTCGCGCGCATCCGGCCATCCGCCGACCCCGCGGACGCGTCGGGGGCCGATCTGCTCATCGAAGCCGTGTACGAGAACCCCGATCTCAAGCGGCGCGTTATCGCGGAAGCAATTCCCCACCTGGCCCCAGGTGCGGTGATCGCATCCAACACCTCCACATTGCCGATCACAGACCTGGCCAGCGTCTTGGCTGCACCGGATCAGTTCATCGGCCTGCACTTCTTCTCCCCGGTCGACAAGATGGCGCTGCTCGAGATCGTGGTCGGTGAGAAGACGAGCGACGCCACGCTCGCCAAGGCCATCGACATCGCCCAGCAGATCGACAAGACCCCCATCGTCGTCAACGACAGCCGAGGATTCTTCACCAGCCGCGTCATCCTGGAATTCGTCAACGAGGCCATCGCCCTGGTCGGCGAAGGAGTCCCCGCGGCATCGGTCGAGCAGGCAGCGATCCAGGTCGGCTACCCGGTCGGCGCGCTCGCACTCGTCGACGAACTCACCTTGACGTTGATGCAGCGGATCCGTGAGGAGACCCGAGAGGGATTGCGGGCCAACGGCGTCGAGTCCCCGGTTCACCCCGGATGGGCCGTGCTGGACCGCATGATCGCCGACTTCGACCGCAAGGGACGGTCCACCGGCGCCGGGTTCTACGACTACGCCGACGGGCGCCGGACGGGGCTATGGCCCGGCCTGAAGGACGCTTTCGGCGGCACGAGCACGGATGTCCCTCTGCTCGACATGCAGGAGCGGATGCTGTTCGCCGAGGCCCTCGACTCTGTGCGCTGCCTCGACTCCGGGGTGCTGCGGTCGGTGGCCGACGCCAACGTCGGCTCGATCCTCGGTATCGGCTTCCCGGGCTGGACCGGCGGTGTCCTCCAATACATCAACCAATACAGCGGCGGCCCAGCGGGTTTCGTGGATCGTGCACGAGAACTCGCAGACCGATACGGGGCGCGCTTCCAACCGCCGGCGTCGTTGGTCGCCTTGGCGGAGAACGGCGGTGATTACCGATGAGCAACCTCACTTCCCCCACAGCGATCTGGACCGAGTCACCGCGTCCGCTCGAGGGCCGGACCGTGCTGATGTCGGGCGGCAGCCGCGGCATCGGTCTGGCGATCGCCACCCGCGCGGCTGAGGACGGCGCCAACGTCGTCATTCTCGCCAAGACCGACACCCCCGACCCCCGGCTATCGGGGACGGTGCATACCGCGGTGGAGCAGATCGAAGCGGCGGGCGGCCGCGGCCTGGCGGTTGTCGGCGACGTCCGCCGCGAGGAGGACGTGACCCGCGCGGTCGAGGCCGCAGTGGACACCTTCGGCGGGATTGATGTGCTGGTCAATAATGCGTCCGCGATCGTTCTGGCACCGATCGGGAAGGTGCCGCCGAAGCGCTACGACCTGATGCAGGACATCAACGCGCGCGGCACGTTTCTGATGATCAGCGCCGCACTCCCGTACCTGCATCGATCGGACTCCGCGCAGGTGCTCACCCTGTCCCCGCCGATCAATCTCGCACCGCATTGGCTCGGGGCACACGCTCCCTACACCCTCAGCAAGTACGCGATGACCATTTTGACGACCGGCCTCGCCGCACAGGACCATCCGGTCCCGCTCTCGGCCAACTGCCTGTGGCCGCGGACGACGATCGCAACCGACGCGGTCCAGAATATCGTGGGCGGCGAAGCCGCGATGGCGGTCTCCCGCAAGCCGCGGATCATGGCCGATGCCGCACACACGATCCTGACCCGCCCCGCAGGAGCAGTCACCGGCCGCACGCTGATCGACGACGAAGTGCTCGCATGGGCAGGCGTGACAGGCCTTGCGGCCTACCGCTACGGCGACGCCGCCGAATCCCGGCTGAAAATCGATCTCTTCCTCGACGGGGCCCCGGAATGAGCGGCCACGGCCTCCGCACGGTCTACAACGCAGACCACGAGCAGTTCCGCCGGACGGTCCAGGGGTTCATCAAGACCCAGGTCATACCGAACGATGCGAAATGGGAGACCGCCGGCATCGTTGACCGGTCCCTGTTCACAGGCGCCGGCGAGCTGGGACTGCTGATGCACGCGACACCGGAGCAGTACGGCGGGCCGGGCATCGACGACTGGCGGTTCTCGGCGGTGGTCGACGAAGAGTTCGCACGGGCCGGCCTCGCCTCGGCCGGGCTCTCCCTGGCGCTGCAGAACGACGTGGTCGGCCCGTATCTCCTCGACCTCACCGACAACGACCAGAAGCAACGCTGGCTGCCCGGCCTGGTCTCCGGGGATCTGATAGGCGCGATCGCGATGACCGAGCCCGGCGCGGGCAGTGACCTGTCCGGTATCGCGACGACCGCCGTGTGCGAGGGCGACATCTACGTCGTGAACGGCTCGAAGACGTTCATCTCCAACGGCCAGAACGCCGACCTGGTGGTCGTCGCGGTCCGCACTTCACCGGACAAGCACCGCGGACTGACCCTGCTCGTCATCGAACGCGGGATGCCAGGCTTCGAACGCGGCCGCAACCTCGACAAGCTCGGGATGCACGGCCAGGACACCAGTGAACTGCATTTCGACAACGTCCGCGTCCCCGCCGCCAACCGCCTCGGGGAGGAGGGCCAGGGCTTTTTCTACCTGGTGCGCAATCTCCCCCAGGAACGGCTGTCGCTCGCGGTTACCGCGGTCGGGGCGGCCGAGGGGGTGCTCGGTCGTACGGTGGACTACGTCACCGAGCGGCGTGCCTTTGGCCAATCGGTCGGGAGTTTCCAGCACAGCCGGTTCCTGCTCGCCGAGCTGCAGACCGAGATCGACATCGCTCGGGTATTCGTCGACCACTGTGTGGACTTGCACACCCGCAAGGAGCTGACCGCGGCGCGGGCCGCGAAAGCCAAATACTGGTGCTCCGAATTGCAGGTCAGGGTCGCGGACCGGTGCTTGCAGCTGCACGGCGGATATGGCTACATGCGCGAACACCCGGTCTGCCGGTCGTTCGCCGACGCCCGGGTCCAGACGATCTACGGCGGCACCAGCGAGATCATGAAAGAGATCATCAGCAAGGACATGGGCTTGTGAGCGCGCCGGATACCGGCTCCGGCGACGTCGTGATCGTCGAGCTCGACCGACCCGAGTGCGGTAACGCGATCGACCTCATCTCCGCTCGACGACTGCGCTACCGGCTGGCCGACATTGCCGCTGCTGACGAGATCGGCGCCGTAGTACTCGCAGGCCGCGGCCGGGACTTCTGCGTCGGCGGTGACTTGCGAGACTTCGCTCACGCACCAGCGCCAGCCGACTACATCCGCGACCTCGCCGATGTGGTTCACCAAGCCATCACGGTGATGCGATCGCTGCCGATGCCGGTGATCGCGGCCGTCCACGGCAACTGTGCGGGCGCCGGCCTCGGTCTGGCACTCGCCGCAGATCTCGTCGTCGCGGAGCCGACCACCATATTCCGGTCTGCGTACATCGGCGTCGGGCTCTCCCCGGACTGCGGCGTGTCCTGGGGCCTGCCTCGCGCCGTCGGAGCGGCCCGGGCATGCGACATGCTCTTGACCAACAGCCCCCTCGGCGGCATCGAGGCACGCGATCTAGGCCTGGTCAGCCGGGTCGTCGACACCGGGAGCGCACGCGCCGTAGCGCTCGACCTCGCGTCCGCCCTGGCCTGCGGACCCCGCATCGTCGCCGGCCATACGGTCCGGCTGGTTCGGCGAGCCGGGGACAGTTCCCTGGCAGCGCAATTGTCCGTCGAGGCCACGCTCATCGCCGACGCCCTCGCCTCGCCCGAGGGCTCCGAAGGTGTCGCGGCCTTCCTCACCAAGCGGCGCCCCGACTTCCCAGCCGCCCGGATGCACCGCACCTCCGACCACAACCCCATCGATCCCGAGGAATGTGAATGACAACGACCGAGCCCATCGAGCACCCACCCGTCACCGACGCGTTCATCCAGGCGTTCGGTCGGCGATGGCTCGACGCATGGAACTCCCACGACACCGACCAGGTGCTCGACCTCCTGCATCCGGACATCCTGTGGGACGAACAGGTGTTCTGGCCTCAGCCGCTGCGCGGCCGCGAGGCCGTCCGCGCGTACGTCGACGCCATCTGGAAGGCGATGCCGGACGTGCACTTCGAGGAGGTACAGACCTTCAGCGCACCCGCCGACGGCCGCGGCCTGTTCATGTTCCACCAGAGCGGCGGAGCGCCGAAGCAATTCGGCCGCACGGACAAGACGTTCGCGACCACTGGCTGCGACATCTTCCTCGCCTTCGACGAAGGCCTTCTATCCCACTACACCGCGGCGTTCGACATCGTCGGGATGCTCCGCCAGCTCGGTGCCCTTCCTCCCCGCGGTGACAAGAACGGCGGCGCCTATCTGATGTCCATCGCCCACCGTCCGTGACCCCGACACGCCCACCCATCGAACCGGAGGAAGGACGTCGATGACTGGCCCCCAGTATCTGATCACGACCGTCGAAGACGGCGTCGGCATCATCCAGCTCAACCACCCCGAGAAGCGCAATGCCCTCGGTTGGGAACTGCACAACGAGATCATCGCCGCCCTCGAAGGGTGGGCGTACGACGACGAGGTCGCTGCCGTCCTGCTGGTCGGCAACGAGGACTACTTTTGTGCCGGCTGGGCCCTCGACGTCCTCCAGAGCACCAGCGGCGACGAGCGCATCCGATTCAACGATCTCGCGCACAAGCTCATGACCACTCTCTACGACTACCGCAAGCCCACCATCGCCGCGGTCGCCGGAGTCGCCCCCGGATATGGCATGGACCTGGCCAATATGTGCGACATCACGATCGCCTCCGAGAACACGGTCTTCGGATCCACCCAGGTCAAGTACGCGATGAACGGCTTCTACCACGCCATCGCGCACCGCGTCGGTGCCCAGCGCGCGCGGCGGATGTTGTTCACAGGAGACCCCATCACCGCCACCGAGGCGCTGCGCGTCGGCCTGGTCGACGAGATCGTGCCCACGGGCGCGGTCCGCGCCAACGCGCTGCGTCTGGCCAAGGAAATCGCCGAAGCCGGCAGCGAGCTGACCACGGTACTCAAGGAAGTCGCCCTGCGCGCGGACAACATGGACCACATCGCAGCCACCGCCTACGAACTGCGCGTGACATCGGACCTGCTGCAGCGAGACCTGTTCACCCGGCGCATCGCCGAAGGACTCGATCGACTCCGGGCAGGAACGAGCAAAGCCACCGAACGCCTGCGCCCGACACCGGCCACCGAGGCGATCTCCACCAACGAGGTATCGCGATGACCTCGACACATCACCGCGGGTGGAGCGGGCTGCGCATCGGCGACATGCTCGGTGACCAAGCCGCAGGGAACCACGATCGAGAACTGTTCTGCTTCGAAGATCACCGCGTCACCTACGGCACATTCCATGCCTGGGTCGAGGATGTCGCCGCCGACCTCGTGGCCCACGGTGTCCGGCCCGGCGACCGCGTCATGGTGCAATTGCCGAACTGTCTCGAGGCACTGGTGCTGCAAATGGCGGCGTTCCGTATCGGCGCGATCAACACCCCGGTGGTGCCGATATACCGCGAACACGAAGTCCGGCAGATCATCTCCGACTGTCTGCCCGCGGCCATCGCTGTCGGGGAAGCATGGTCCGATCGTGACCCGGCGGCCGAGATCGACGCCCTCCTCGATGATCTCGGGCACATGCCAAAGGTTCGGTACCTCGTCGGCGCACACCGCGACGGCTGGAGTCGGCCACCGGCGATGGTGCCCGCGGAGCAGGGGAGCGCCGATCGACGATCCGCGGATCTGCCTGAGCCGCGGGATCCGGAGGAACCCGCGCTGTTGCTCTACACCTCGGGAACCACCTCGGCGCCCAAGGGTGTCCTGCTTACGAGCAGGGCACTGATTGCGCATCTGCGAAACTTTCAGACCGCCCTGCGGGCAGGGCCGGACAGCGTAATCCTCGTTGCCACACCGCTGTCGCACCTCGGCGGATTCATCGCGGGCGTCGTGTTCCCCGCCTTCCTCGGCGCACGTTCGGTCGTGATGCCCGCGTGGCGACCCGACGAAGCTGTCGATGTCATCGAACGCGAACGCGCGACCATCGCGATGGGAGCGACCGTCTTTCTCAGCGATCTCGTGCAGCGCTACGAGGCCGGTGCTGCGCCGCACCACCGACTCAGCCTGTACGCCTGCGCCGGGGCCACCATCCCGCCGTCCGCGATCACTCGTGCCGAAGCAGTCGGTGTCGAAGCGATGCGCTGCTACGGCATGACCGAGACCGCGGGGGTCTGCGCGGCGGCTCCCAAGGACGCTCCGCTGTACCGGCGGGCCGAATGGGACGGGCGAGTCTTGCCGGACATGCGGATCGAAGCGGTGGACCATGACCGGCAGCCCTTGCCCGCCGGAGAGGAAGGCGAGCTACGAATTCATGGACCGCAGCTGCTCACCGCCTACACCGACCCGGGGTTGACTGCCGCTCAGATCGACGACGAGGGCTGGTTCTACCCCGGTGACGTGGGCATCGTCGACGACGAGGGCTGGGTCCGCATGACCGGTCGGATCAAAGACATCATCAACCGTGGCGGAGAGAAATTCTCGACCCTCGATATCGAGGCGGCCCTCAGCTCACATCCCGACGTCGACGCCGTTGCGGTGACCGCGATCCCGGACGACAGACTCGGAGAGGGGGTCGGCGCCTGGCTGGTCCTGCGCGCCGGCGCGCAATGGAACGGGCCCAGGACGTTCATCGAACACCTCGAGGAAGTGCACCTGGCGCGCCAGAAGATCCCGACGTACTGGGAGATCGTCGACCACCTGCCGAGCACGGCCAGCGGCAAGATTCGCAAACAGGAGCTGCACGTCAGCCCCGAAGGGGTGCGCATCACACGATGAAACACATGGCGCGACAACAACTCTGCGCACCGATAAGCACGCCTCATTCCGACCGTCGACGTCTGCCAGACCTTCCCGAGGAGCCCTGATGTATCCAGGAGCCTTCGCCACCACACACCCAGACCGGCCCGCGGTGATCATGGCGGAAACCGGCGAGACCATCACCTACCGCACGCTGGAGGACCACTCGATCCGGTTCGCGAACCACCTCGCGGCCGCAGGGATCCGGCCGGGCGACGTGCTGGCCATGCTGACCGACAACGTCGCGACGGCGTTCGAGGTCTATTGGGGTGCAATACGGTCCGGCTTGCACGTAACAGCGGTCAATCACCACCTCGCACCCGCGGAGATCGCGTACATCATCGCTGATTCCGGCGCCCGCGCGCTCGTCGTCTCGGCGGCGAAGGCCGCCCTCGCCGCGGAGGTGCTCTCCTTGGTAGGCCCCCTCGACGTGCACCTGGTGTACGGCGGAGCGGCGTCCGGGTTCGACGACTACCGCACCGCGATCGCCGCTGCCAGTCCGGTTCCACCGACGGACCAGCCGCGCGGAATCGAAATGCTGTACTCCTCCGGCACCACCGGCACTCCGAAGGGCGTCCGAGCGCCACTACCGGGATGCCAGGTCCACGAACTCGAAGTCCCGGTCGTCGCAATGCTGCACCGCGCTTTCGCGCTCGACGAGGACACGGTCTACCTCTCGCCCGCGCCGATCTATCACGCCGCCCCGTTGCGATGGGCTGGAGCGGTGCACTCCGCCGGCGGCACGGTCGTCATGCTCGAGCAGTTCGACGCCGAGCGTTGCCTCGCCGCCATCGAGCG
The DNA here is from genome assembly GCF_044465765.1 of Nocardia sp. NPDC049526. Lineage (NCBI taxonomy): Bacteria > Bacillati > Actinomycetota > Actinomycetes > Mycobacteriales > Nocardiaceae > Nocardia > Nocardia sp. NPDC049526. The sequence goes on from NZ_JBITMA010000003.1 coordinate 708,981, forward strand.
CTACCGCCCCACCCATGCCCAGTTCGTACCAACCATGTTCATCCGAATGCTCAAGCTGCCCAAGGCGATACGAGAGCGCCACGACTTGTCCAGCCTGAAGCTCGTCGTCCACGCGGCGGCACCGTGCCCGGCCGAGGTCAAGACCGCGATGATCGACTGGCTCGGACCCAAGATCGTCGAATACTACAGCGCCACAGAGGCCAACGGCGTCACGATCATCACCAGCGCCGAGGCCGCCGACCACCCCGGATCGGTAGGCAAACCCGCACTGGGCATTATCCATATCTGCGACGCCGAAGGCCACGAACTCCCGACCGGATCGGTTGGCACCGTGTACTTCGAACGCGAGACCCTCCCGTTCCGCTACCACAACGACGATGCGAAAACACAAGCGGCACAGCACCCCGACCATCCGACCTGGACCGCCATCGGCGACCTGGGCCGCATCGACACCGACGGCTACCTCTACCTCGCCGACCGTCAAGACTTCGTGATCATCTCCGGCGGGGTCAACATCTACCCCCAAGAGGTGGAGAACGCCCTCGCCCTGCACCCGGAGATCCGTGACGTCGCCGTCATCGGAATCCCCGACCCCGAAATGGGACAGTCCGTCCACGCAGTCGTCGAACCCGTCAACCGATCCGCGGCCGGTCCCAAGCTGGCTGCACAGATCATCGCCTTCGCTCGCGCTCGCATCGCACATTTCAAGGCTCCCAAGACAGTGGAGTTCGTCGACGAACTGCCCCGCACGCCCACCGGCAAGCTCGTCAAGGGCCGCCTGACCACGTAAACCTGCACTCCGCAGCGATATTCACATAAGGAGACTCGACATGACCGACCATGCCATCCACGCCGCTGTTTCCGGCGGCGTCGGAACCATCACCTTCAACCGCCCCGAGCGGCGCAACGCTCTCAGTCTGGAACTGTTCGGCGCCATGGGTGACCAACTCGATGCCTGGCGACGCGACGACGACGTTGCGGCCGTGGTGCTCACCGGCGGCGAGGATGTATTCTGCGCCGGCCTCGACCTCGACCTGCAGTCGGGCTTCACCCCCGAGACCCGCAAAGCCTACGGTGATGCCTGTCTGCGAGTCTACGGCGCACTGCTGGACTACCCGAAGCCGACCATCGCCGCATGCGCGGGCCCCACACTCGGCGGCGGCTGCGATATCGCTGTGTTCTGTGACATTCGCATCGGTGCGCAGAACGGCCGGTTCGGTTTCCCACAGGTGAAGTTCGGACTCACCCCCTATTTCTCGCCGCTGTGGAAGATCGTCGGCCTGAGCCAAGCCAAACTCCTCACCCTCGCCGGCGATCTCATCGACGCCGACGAAGCACTCCGGATCGGTCTGGTGGATCGGCTCGTCCCCACCGGCTCCGTCGTCGCTGAAGGCACACGCATCGCCGCCAGCATCGCCGAGACGACCACCAAGTCCGCGATGTTCAACAAGGAGATGATTCTTCGGTCTCCGGCCATGGATCCGATCTCCGCGCTGTCGTTCGAGACCATGGCCTACCGCGAGATCGTGTGGCACCCGGATGTTGTCGACCGTGTCGGGACCGCCTTCGCCCGTATTCATCGCAATCGGTGACACCACTGCGCCGCTAGTCGCCGCGGGCATCCAGACTCCTCAGAACGGGATGCCCGCGGCGAGCTATCCGCCACTACTTTCGAGGACTCGTATCCATGTCACCAGCGTTGCATTCAGACCCCTCGCAGTGCGCTTTCTCCGACGACTTTGCCCGGTGTGCTCGCAACAACCATGGAATTTTCGGGCCCACCGGCCTGCCGGACGAACTGTTCGGCGTTCGGTTCGTCGGTGACGCAATGCCTTGCAGCGCAGCTGAATGCGTCAAGCCGGTTCCGGCCGGCAATCCTGGCTGGCTGATGCCGTTGATCGATCTGATCCTGGCGCGCAGCGCATTGGGCGACCACGCACCGCGCAGTTGCGTCACCCGGCGCATCGACCTGCACGTCCACCCGGACAGGCTGAGCGACGCAGATACGGTGCGCGGTGTGGCGCGGCGTTGCTTCGCCACCGGTGCCATGCTTGTGAGCACCGCCGAACTGCGCAGCCCCAGCGGCATGGTATTGGGCACGGCGACAGGGAATTTCGTCGCAAGCGACTCCTTCCTGCCGGTACCTTACGAGGCAGATCCGCAGCACATCGAAGCCGGCTCGTTGATCGATCTGCTCGAGCTGCGGTTCGACCCCGATCCCCACACCGGGACGCTTCCCAGCGGGCCTCGCACCGCGAATCCGTCGGGCGTCGTTCATGGCGGAGTCCAGGCTGCGGCGCTGTGCGCCGGCATCGAACATGTGGCGCGTACCGGCGATGGTGGGCGAAGCGACATCGTCAGTGTCGGAGTGGATTTCGTGCGACCACTTCCAGCTACCGAGACGCCGCTGGTATTTCGCGTGACTCCGCAGCGGGCAGGGCGACGGTTCGTGACCGTCGAAGCCAGTATGTTCACAGCGGAAGGGCAGATCGGGACGCGGGTCGAGGCGACCCTGTACCGACGGGGCAGGTAGTGCCCTGGGCGTTCGCTATCCTGCTGTGCCGTCACAGGCCGCGCGCAGCGAGTCGGTGATCGAGGTGGGGTTATCAGAGCCGACGCCGTAATCGGTGATCCTGCTCCACTGCGCCGCGACGTCTGCGCTTGTCGCGCCTGACGGCAGGCGCACGCCCGCGGCCCGTTCCCAGCGCACCGTGGCGGCCCACCCGCCGCCTGTTTCGATAACCTCGCCGCTGAGCGGGCAGCTGTCGTGGGCGAGGGCCAGCGCATACGGCACCACCGCGTCGGTACCGAGCTGCGTCAGTGGACCGTCGCCGAATACGTCGGCGGTCATGTCGGTCAGTGCCATCGGTGCCACGGCATTGACCCGTATTCCATAGCGCTTGCCTTCGAACGCGAGACTCTTTGCGAGGGAGATGATCCCGCCCTTCGCCGCGGCGTAGTTGGCCTGCCCAATATTGCCGTGTAGTCCCGCGCCCGAAGTGGTCAGCACGATCGACCCCGCTCCCTGCCCGACGAAATGTGGCCATACCGCCGCGCAGCCGCGGTAGGCGCCGTCGAGGTGCACTCCGAGGACCTCGTACCAGTCCTGCTGGCTCATCTTCCGGAAGGTCCGGTCCCGAGTGACACCGGCGTTCGCGATCAGTGCGTCGACCCTGCCGAACGCGGAGACCGCGGCCGCGACGATGCGCTCGCCTTCACGCGCATCTACCGCGACGGCAATTGCGCGGCCTCCGCCCGCGACGATGTCGGCGGCCACCGCCTCGCTCGTTTCTGTGCTACGAGCGTTGACCACGACGCATGCGCCGGCGGCGGCCAGACCCAACGCGTAACCACGTCCCAAGCCACGCCCTGCTCCGGTCACGATGACGACCCGGTCGGTGAAGTCGAGTCCGACGTCTTGTGTCATGAGCAGATCACTCGCATACGGAGCATCGGTTTGGCCCTCTCTTTCTGCATGTGTCAGTGCTGGCACGGTCGTCGGGCGGGCGCGTCGAACACGCCCCGGCCGATGTCTCGCTGCAGGTCTTCGCGGAGTCGAAACTTCTGGATCTTGCCCGCCGGCGTTCGGGGCAGCTCGGAGCGGATCTCCAAGCGTTCCGGCCAGTACTGCTTCGCCATACCCTGCGTGGCAAGGTGGGCGGTCACGTCGGAGAGCGTTGGTGGTTCGCCGACAGGAACGACGACGGCACACGCGCGTTCGCCGAGCCGGTCGTCGGCGTAACCCACAACCGCCACCTCCGCGATATCGGGATGGGTGAACAGGGCGTTCTCGATCTCGACGACCGGAATGTTCTCGCCGCCTCGCACGATGATGTCCTTGGTGCGGCCGCTGATTCGGACGGCGCCGTCGTGCGTGCGATAACCGACGTCGCCGGTGTCGAACCACCCGTCGGGATCGACAACCGCGTCATACAGATCGCGGCGCCCCAGGTATCCGACAAACATGCTCGGCCCCTGTGTGAGCAGTCGGCCCTGCGTACCGTCGGCAACGTCGTCACCGGACTCGTCCACAACGCGCACCCGCATCACCGACGTGGCGTAGCCGTCGCTGGCGGCCACCTGCTCCGGAGTGTTTCCCGGGCTATGGATCGTGCAGATTCCACACTCCGATGTGCCCCACAGCGCCATCACCCGGGCCCTCAGAACATCGCAGGCCTCCGTCGGGAGCGACGACGGGATCGGCGCTCCCGCGCAGACGAAGAATCGGAACGACCGCAGGTCGGCTCCGATATTCCGCTGGGCCGCCATGGTGTCGACGACGAAAGGTGTCGCGGACAGCGTCCAGGTCACCTGCTCCTCACCCACGATCCGGACGAACGCCGCGGGATCCCACACGTCCTGGAACACGACTTTCATCCCGCGAGACAGCGGCTGCAGCATGCCCCACAGGAACCCTGTGAGGTGTCCCATCGTCGACGCCATGAAGGCTACATCCTCGCTGCCGAGCCCGAGACTGTCGAAGAGAGGGTTGCCGGCCGACCACAGCGTATTGTTCGTGTGCAGAGTGCCTTTCGGCTCGCCGGTGGTGCCCGATGTGTACATCAGGGAGACGATCTCGTCCGGACGGCGAAGCAGCGGCGCGATCGCCGCACCATCCGCAGGGTGAGCACGCAGGAACGTGTCGTCGAACCGCAGCCGTCGATCGGTCGGTGCCACCGACGGAGCGGCACCGACGACCACGGCGTGGCGCAGACTCGGTACGGCATCGAGGAGTTCGTCGGCGAGACCGGCATGGCTGAATCCGCGGAAAGTGTCCGGTACGAACAACACCCGAGAACCGGCACGGTTGAGCATGAACTCGAGTTCTCGTCGCCGGAAGATCGTCACCAGCGGATTGACTACAGCGCCGATACTCATCGCCGCGAGGGTTATCGCCGCGAACTCCCATCCATTGGGCAATTGGATCGACACGACATCGTCGCGATCGACGCCCAGATCGAGCAGCGCTCGCGCGATGCGCCGACGGGCGACGTCGATCTGCCGGTACGTGAGAGTGACGGGCGTGTCGCGGCCGTTGCGATATGTCACGATGGCGGCCTTGTCGGGATGGTTCGCGACCATCTGAACAAAGTCGTCGAGCATGGTGATGTCGCGCCAGTAGCCGGCCGCCCGGTAGGTAGCTGCCGCGGACGGCGCGTGGGGCCGCCGGGATCGGGCCAACGCGTCGGCCGGTTCCGTATACGTCATGAGTGACTCCGAAATGCCTAGAGCCAGTGGGGGATCGGGATGTCGCCGGTTTTTCGCATCGCGGCTACTCGGATCGGTGCGCGCTGACGACGAGCGATGCGTTCTGGCCGCCGAAGCCGAACGCGTTCGTCTGTATCCAATCGATCTCTCGCACGCGGGGCGCACCGAGAACAAGGTCGAAGTCGATCGAGGGTTCCGGATCTGTCGTCCCGCCGGTAGGGACCACGAGTCCCCGCCGCATGCCCTCGATCGCGGCTATCAAACCGAGTGCGCCGGCCGCACCTGCGGGGTGCCCCAGCGTGCCTTTCACCGACATGACCGAGACGTCACACGCTGGGGCACAGAAGAAGTCGTTTATGGCCGCGATTTCGGCCACGTCGCCCTTCGGTGTTCCGGTCGAATGAGCCGCGAGGACATCGATCTGCTCGGGCCGGGCGCCGGCCTCTCCGGCGGCCAGCTCCATCGCCAGGCGCTCCCACCGCCCGGACGGATCCGGGGTAGACGGATGAAACGCTTCCGACGAGGTGCCCCATCCCTGTACCCACGCCTGCACGCGCGCCCCGCGTCGAAGGGCGTGGTCACCGCTCTCGAGGACCAGCATCCCGGCGCCTTCCCCCATAACCATGCCGACGCGATTCACATCGAACGGTCGACACGCCAACCGGGGGTCCCGCACCCCACCACCCATCCCGTACTGGTATCGGGCATACGCGCTGGCCGGAACGAAGCCGTCGTCGTCTACTCCCCATGCGAGTCCTCCCTCGGTTCCACCGACCAGCGCGACGTCAACGGCTCCCGAGGCGATCATCCGCGCCCCAGTACCGATCGCATCGAGGGATGACGCGCACGCCGTCGACAAAGTCAGGCACGGACCGTGCAGGGCCCAGTTCATTGCGATCTGCGCAGCAGCCATGTTCGGCCAAACCTTGATCATCAACTTCGGCTGCGCCGCCGAGCGTCCGCGGCGTTCGACATCGAACTGCGCGCGTTCCAGGGTCTGAGTTCCTGTTTTCGCGGTACCCACGACAATCCCTGTACGGATCTCGTCAAGCTGTTCCAGCCCTGCATCGACGAGTGCGGAAGTGACTGCACCAGCTGCATGTTGGGCGAACGGGTCGATGCCGGAGATCTTGTCGTGCATCCAATCCGGTGGGGTGAATCCCTCGACCGGCGCCCAGTATTCGAAGCGCTCGGAGTCCGGTCTGGTCCATGGGGTCTCCTGGATAGCCAGATCACCGGCGAGTAGCCGGTCGACATACTCGCCCGGCGAGAAGCCCAGCGCCGAAACAACACCTATCCCCGTCACTGCGACGTCGAGACCCATCACCTGTCCTTCCGCTGGGATCCCCCAACAGGACTGTAGCCATAAAAAATGCGCAAGTCTAGAATTATGTCCACTATTTGATTCTGGTGGGCCGTGCGGACGGTTGTCTGCATGGCCCGATACGCTGCCCGGCAGTGAACAACGCTCCGGAAACAACCCGCCGCAACGCAGGAGGCAGCGCCGCGCAGGTGCACTCGTTGCTGCGCGGCCTCCATCAGGGCAGCGCGAAGGCGCTGTTGCTAGTCGTTCTGGGGGAGTTCGTCTGGCCGCAACGGCAGCCGGTGTGGTCGGCGACACTGCTCGCCGCACTAGCGGAGTTGGGCATCGAGCCGAATGCTGCGCGGAAGGCACTTAGTCGTACAGCAGAGTCAGGGCTGATTTCTCCAGAGCGATCGGGGCGCCGCGTCCGGTGGGCGTTGGCAGAGCGAGGAAACCGGATAATGCAGTCCGGCTACGTCCGAACCTACGGCTGGGGCACCCGCGAAAACGATTGGGACGGACGGTGGTTGCTGCTATCGGTCACGATCCCCGAGGCTCGACGGGCCACGCGCCAGCGCCTTCACGCACGACTCGGGTGGGCAGGGTTGGGAAGTCCCCTTCCCGGTCAATGGCTGACCCCGCACTGGGAGCGCGGTGCCGAGATCGTAGAAATCGTGACCGGCCTCGGGCTCGAAGAACATGCCCACGCGGTCATCGGGCCGATCGGACCGATCGGGAACGAGCACAGACTTGTTTCCGCTGCTTGGGATCTCGACGAGTTGCGTTCACGGTATGACCAATTCATCGCGACCTACTCATCCGCAGAGCCTGCTGGCGACCGAGCCTGCTTCCAGGCACGGATAGCTCTCGTTCAGGACTGGCGATACTTCCCGTACTCCGATCCTGATCTGCCACCGCTCTTCCTGCCTCGGGGATGGCCCGGAGATGAAGCTGCGCGCATTTTCCATGTTCGCCATCGCGAGTGGGAATCGGCCTCGCAACGCTACTGGACGCGAATCATCGAGTCCGTCTAGGGAGCTGGTCTGGACGGGTATGTCCCTGGCGGGCCGGGGCCGATGACGTCGAGGTTCAGTCGAGGGAGTAACGAAGCACCCTGTTCGCTGTCACTTGGACGAGCCAGACCGCGTTTCCTGGACCGCAGTTCAGTTCGCCCGGAACCGAGCCTACGGAGTCCGGTAGTGGAATTTCGACGACCTGGCCGGTGCGGGGATCGAGTTTGCTCAGGGTATCCGTAGTTGCATGACTGACGTAGATATAGCCGGCCGCCGACGCGCACACTGCAGTCGGTGTCGAAGCGGGCGTCGGCATCGGATACTCGACGATCTGCTTGGTGGCCAGGTCGATCCGCCCGACCTTGCCCGCGGCGATCTCGGTGAACCACACGTAACGGCCTGCTGTTTCCGCGCGGACAACGAAGGGGGTCCCAGCAGGTGTCGGGATTGGGTATTCACTTACGTGCCTGGTCGGTATGTCTATTCGGCCTATCTTGCCGCCCAGTGCCTCGGTGAACCACACACCGCCGTCGGACGCCGCGAAGATTCCGACCGGAAACGCCGCGGGCGTGGGAATCGGAATGTCGGTGAACGTCTTGGTCGTCAGATCGAAGCGCCCGATCGCGGCGGCGCTTGTCTGAGTGAACCAGATGGCCTGGTCCGGCCCGACCGTTATGTCGTTGAAGGGGTTGAGGTTACCCGCTGGACTCGGGGACTGGTAAAGCTCGATTTTCTTCGTGGACGGGTCGATGCTGCCGATCTGGTTGCGCACCCCGTTAGCGAAATAGACCTTCCCGTCCGAGGCTGCTTGGATAGCGCAAGGCAGCGGCGTCACCCAACCGGGCAGTGGTGGACTGCTCGCCTGCGGCACGAGAGATTCGGGCGACCACGGGATCGGATAGTCCGTGACCCGACCCGTCGCGGTGTCGATCCGGCCGATCTTTCCGGCAACCGTCTCGACGAACCAGGCTGCACCGTCGGGACCCGGGCCGGTAACGCAGGGCCCGGAGAGCGGTGTAGGGATGTCATAGATGGTGAACCGCGACGGTGGTTGGGCCGTCGCTGAAGTCGCGAGGGCCGGTGCTGCCGCGGATAGAACCAGGACAGCTGAAACTGCAGTAACCAAGCCGCGTCGGCGAGGGCGTCTGCCGCCGATCATTCCGCGCCGACTTCCACCAAGATCTTGACCCCTTGACCCGAGCTCAGGCGGTCGAACCCTTCGGTAACCAGCTGCTCGAATGGGATCGTCTGCACCCATCCGTCCAGTGCGAAGGCTCCGGCATCCAGCTGGCGGAGCACTTCAGGAAAGTCGTTGTGATATCCCATGGACCCGGTAATCGAACGTTCGGCCATCAGCAACTGATTCGTGTCCACTGGGACTGGGGCGAGATGCGCCGCCACGACCACCAGCTGCCCTTGCGGGGCGAGCGCGCGTATACCCGCGGTCACCGCATCGGATACGCCCGCCGCATCGACGGCGGCATGCACGCCCTCTGTCGAGAAGTCCGCCACCCGGGCCTGAAAGTCGTCGGCCCCAGGGTCGACCGTGTCCAGGCCGAGTTTGCCGATGATCTCGCGCCGGGAGGCGGACGGCTCCACCACGAGGATGCGATCGATTCCGCGGGCCCGCAGGCTCATCGCGGTACCAAGGCCGATCGGGCCGCCACCGAACACAAGCCCGGCCTGACCGGGGACGAGGCCGGTCCGCACTGCGGCATGCCAGGCTACCGCCATGGGCTCGGTCAGCGCCCCGGCCTGCAGGCTCACCCTGTCCGGCAGGATGTGCACGGCCGACTTCGGCACTACCGCCGTTTCCGCGAGGAAGCCATGTGCCATCAACCCGTAGAAGGCCGCCCCCAGGTTGTAGTGGTCATCGTCGCCTGGCTTGCGGATCACGGGCTCAATCGCCACCCGCTGGCCGGCGAGCACGTCGCTGACTCCTTCGCCGACCGCCATGACGGTGCCCGATGCCTCATGTCCCATGATCAGCGGTCCCAGGTGGCCGGTAAGCGGGTTGGCTTCGTGCACCGGGATGAACAAGGGGCCATGGAGGTACTCGTGCAGGTGCGATCCGGAGGTTGCCTTCCCCTTCTTTGAACGGGCACGGGAGCGCGGCTTGAAGACCGTGGCCATTCATAAGGCCATCCCGTTCGGTGATGTACCCCGGGGTGACCGCGACGTAGGGCGGCAACGCGGCGAATACCACCGATTCCTCATCGAGTAGATAGTGCGCCGGACGACCGACCTGATCCGCCTGACCGATGGGTTCGAATCGGCGTGAAATACATTGCGGTTCTTCGGATTCGAATGTGGCATTGAAGGCCTTCGTGCCGACCCGAAGGGATCAACTCCTGTCGGACCTGCTGCCGCACTGGATAAATAGCTGCTTTGGTGACATGCCGGAGACCGCTTGTTCGAAGAACGACAACGGCGCTCGGCTGCGAGGCGGTTCGAGAGTACGGGCTTCGAGTTGTTGCGGCTCAGGATCGATCGCTTTTGCGAATGGGATCTTGCTCATCGGCGTCATCTGCGCACCACAATCACGGGCCAGTGTACGTCGCTCGCCGTCGCGGAAACCCGAAATCCAGCCGTCGATCGGGGTGCGATTGCCTTGCGTTGTTGACGTGTGTGGGCGTTCGTGACGGGACCCGTAATTCAGTTCAGGGCCATGGCGGGCCGTATGGCGGGGGATGCGAGTCATAAGGACGGGGACCCGGGCAACCATTGCCGATGCACGGCTCATCAGAGCTGCCGTTTACGACGACGGTCTTGGCGTAGACGCAGCTCGGCCCACCAGTCGGGGTGTCTTGTCCGAAGAAGAGTCCCAAGATCTGCCCCGGTCCCATCTCGGTCAGCCGGCTGTAGCGAACCACGTACTCGTGTCGGGTCCGACCATATGACGGCAGCACGATTATCTGCGTACGGTTCCGTGTCGACTCCCACGGAACTGTGCCCACCAAGGGGGGAAAGAAATTCAAGTTGAGGAAGACGAAGTTGACGCCCGATGCCGGCGAGAGGACCCCCGGGTTGCTCGAATCGTCAGAGGTGGCAACCCATGACGAGTAGACCATCGCCGCGACATCCGGGCCGTCGGGCTGCGCGTTGACCTCGAAACCGAATACGGACTTGTCGCAGCCTGGCGGTCTTTCGTCCCAGACCTCATTGATCGCCCGATTTGCGTGCGCGGTCGGCAACCCCATATCCCCGTTGCGGGCAACGAACTCCTTCAACGCGACCAGGCCCGGATCAGCAGCCGATGTTCCGTGCATTTCCAAAAGGGCGATAACCTCACCGAGGCTGCCCGGAGTTAGAGGCTGCGCATCGGCCATAGATGGGGTTATTGTCAACGCCGCGACCATGGCTGCCGCAGCTGAGAACCTCTTCACGCAACTCGTCGTGGGCATGGTGATCGCCTCATTCCGAAGAAACGAAAATTCAGCTCAGCAGATCTATTGAACGCCTTCGCCGCCACGCGAGACAAGGCAAGCGAAGCTTGCAACGACAGATGAATACCTGCTGGCAGCATGACCACATGCTTATCGTCATCGGCGGACTTCCCGGCACCGGCAAAACCACACTGGCTCGACTGCTCGCCGGACGAATCGGTGCAGTGCACCTGCGAATCGACACCATCGAGCAGGCCATCGTCCGGTCCGGGCTGACCCGGCACCCCGTTGGTTCGGCTGGCTATGCCGTCGGATATGCGCTGGCTCAGGAGCACTTGCAGCAAGGGCACACTGTGATTGCTGAATCGGTGAATCCGCTGGCCGTAACCCGTGACAGCTGGCTGAGTGCGTCGCAGAACGCTGGAGTGGCGGCTGTCGAAGTCGAAGTAGTCTGCTCGAGCCTGACCGAGCATCAGCACCGCATCGGATCGCGATCGGTCGACATCCCCGATCTGCCGCTACTGCGGTGGCAGGACGTGCTGGACCGCGATTACGAGCCCTGGAGCCGCGACCACATCATCGTCGACACAGCAGGCGAAACCCCAGACCAGTCGCTCCGGCAACTTCTTCAGCGACTCGACAGCCGCAGCACTGACTCCCCGAAATCCGCAACCTGAGTTCGAACAAAGCTCCAATCGAATTGGCCAGGGCAATTCTTCGGATTCGGGGTCAGGCGTCCCTCCGTCCGCGAACTCGACGCGGAACGGACAGGGGCGGAGCAGCAGTGAGTGCGGTTGCGTGGTGGTGTGTGTGGAGTGCGGGGAGTTGTGGCGTGAGGTGGAGTAGTGGGTGAGGTTCGATACAGCTCAGCGCGATCGCGTCCGCGCCATAGCCCTCGACGGCGTTCGCTCAGTGGGTACCGACCTGTGGGATCACCGCGGCGGCGGTTGACCCCTCACGCGCAAAAGAGTCCGTGAAACGGGCAGGCTGTCGACCGGTGATGTCGGCGACTGTCGTAGTGGTCCTGGCCAGCGTGCCACTCGCGACTTCGGTGTGAAGTACGGCGACGTCCCTGGCAAATTGCGTCGGCAGCCCCTGCGCCACAAGGTGTTGCGCGAATTCCCTGGGCTTCATGTCGACATACGCCACGGTGCGGCCGAGCGCCGCCGAGAGTTCCGCGGCGAGCTTGTGCGTGAGGACTTCCGGCCCGGTCACTACGAACCGCTCTCGGTTCCCCTGATCGGTACGGTCGGTATGCGACATCCGCATCTCCGAATGCAGAACCGATAAATTCTCGCTGCGTGAAATCGTGTCCGGACCTGGATCGGGAGCGGAAAATTATGCGCCGCAGGGGAATTCCGGCACCTCCAGGGAGCGCTCGTGACCGCCGATACCAATACTCGTCTCAATGAGGTCGACCTCGACGCCGTCGGCGGCTTGGTGAAAGCCATCCAGGTCGATCCTGCCAAAGCGCAGACCACGTGGGCGGCGCACGTGACATGGAAGGGCGCGTTCGGTTCGGAGGCCCGGATCCGCAACTTCTCGCCCACGCCGTCGGACGAGCCGGCCACCCTCGGGGGCGGCGACAGCGCACCGAATCCGGTGGAGCAGCTCCTCGCCGCGCTCGGCAACTGCCTGGCGGTCGGGTATGCAGCGAATGCCACGATCGCCGGTATCCGTATCGACAGTTTGCGGGTCGACCTGAAAGGCAACCTCGATCTGCGCGTATTCCTCGGGCTCGCCGAGGGGCACGCCGGCTTCGAATCCGTCACCGCCACAGTGCGAATCGACTCCGACGCCGCCCCGGAACAGCTCGCGGAGTTGCATGCGAAGGTGGTGGGCAGCTCGCCGGTGGGACATACGGTACGCAACGTGGTGCCGCTCGATATCGTCCTTGCCTAGCCCGGGACCGTACGGGGCGACGGCGCCGCGTTCCGGCGCGGCGGGGGCAAGGCATCCGGCTCGTCGGCAAGCCGGACGGGCAGCCGCGACGGCGTCGCCCAGTCTCCGGCTCGCTGTGCAACGTCATCAGATGCGACGACTTGACGAATCCGAGGTCGAGGGCCTGCTGGCCCTCGATGCTGTCGCACATTCGGCGTCGATCGCCCCGGGGGTGGGATACCGGCACGTCACCCCGATTTGGTTTTTGTGGGTCTTCGGGTCAGCCGGCGACGCCGTGCGCGGGCGCGTCCGGAATTGCGCGATGCTACCCCGCGGGCAGGGCTGCAGCCGCCGAGGAGCCGACCCCGTCGGCCGTGAGTGCCCCGGCCAGCGCCCAGGTGCGGTGCTGATCGTCTCGACCGGCCAGATCCGTGGTGGTCAGCACGACCTCGGTGGCGCCTGCGTCGTAGTAGCGCTGGATTCCGGCGGCGATGGTCTCCTCGTCGCCGATGAGCGCCAGTTCCGCCGCCCGCGAGGCACCTTCGAGTTCGATGACCCGGCGATAGGACGGCACCTGCTCGTAGAACGCCAGCTGTTGCACCGCCGTCGCACGGGTGCCCTCGACATCGGAGGTGACGACTGCCGGGACGAAGGCGACGATGCGCGGTGCGGATTCCGACGTCTGCGTGATCACCGGCACGATGTGCTCGCTCAAGGTCTTCGGGCCCGCCAGATACGGCAGGGTGCCGTCGGCGAGTTCCCCGGTGACGCGTAGTGCCTGCGGCCCCATCGCGGCCACCAACACCGGCACGCGTGGTTCTGCCCCGGGAACCGCGGTCGGCAGCGGCGGTGTGACCGTCAGCAGTTCGCCGTGGAAGTCGGCGGTGCCCGTGTCGAGCAATTCCCGTAGCGCGGTGAGGAACTCGCGCAAGCGGGTAATGGGCCGATCGAAGGTTGTGCCGAACGCGCCGGCGGCGAGCGTCGAGCCGACGGCCATACCCAGGTGATACCGCCCGTGCGTCGCGGCTTGGGCGGTCTGCGCCTGAGAGGACACCAGCAGCGGATGGCGGCCGACCACGGGGATGGCCGAGGTGCCGACCTGTAGGCCCGGCACCTCCCGGCCCACGATTGCGGCGAGGGCGGGGGAGTCGTAGTCCATCCGCTGTCCGAACCACACCGACCCGATACCCAGCTCGGCGACCGAGCGGGCCTGCGCCACGATCTGGTCGACGTAGTTGCCCGAATTCGAGGCAGCGAGCGCAATTCCGAGAGTCATGCCAGGGGCAACCTGCGCGCGTGAGCGCCTGTTCCCGAACGGCGAGATGAAATCAGCTTGATCACAAGGATTTTCGTCGTCCGGGAGTTTGTGGGCCGATCCTCTGGGAAGGGGACGTGCCGATGCGGCAGTGGCGACTGGGCGCGCTGTCATGAGCAGGACCTGTACTCCACCAGTTCGGCAGGTGGACGGCGCTCATGGGTGCAGCGCGCGGCGGGCATGCACGATGTGCGAATCCTCGATGGTGGGCTTGCGGCGGTCGGGGTGTACTGCGGGTCCAGGGTGACCGCGGCGATGGACATCGCCGCGCTGGCCGCGCTCGGGACCGAAGCCACGTTGTTCCCCGGCTCTTGTGGCAGTGGAGCGCCGACCCGCCCGGTGCGCCCGGCCCGTCGACCTCTCGCGTCGAGGACTCGCTGTCGTGAGTCCGACCGCCACGCGGCGCGCGTGGCGGGACCTGCTGGAGCGGTCGTCGACGGCTCGGCACGGCTTGAACATCTGACAAGGAAGCTCATGGATACCTTGCACGGCAACATGTTCGGGTCTCATTCGCCGGTCTGACCGGCGGCGAAGCGAGCGGCGATCTCGGCGGCGGTCACCTTGGCCAGTTCGACGAGGAACGGGAGGCGCTCGGGGATCATGAGGGTGGTGGGGCCGCGCAGGCCGAGGGCGAAGCGGGCGTCGCCGGTGGGGGTGAGGATGGGCAGGCCGATGGTGCGGAAGCCGGGGTCGAGTTCTTCGTCGTTGTAGGCGTAGCCGCGGGATCGGGTGCGGGTGAGTTCTTCTCGCAGTTCGGCGGGGGTCGAGACCGAACGGGCGGTGCCTTCGTCGTAGGGCAGGGTGGCCAGGAAGTCGTCGGGGGTGTCGGACCAGGCGAGCAAGGCTTTGCCCAGGGCGCTGGCGTGCAGGGGAAGTCGAACGCCCATGAGGCGGTGGCCGTCGCTATCGCGCCAGCGGCTGGTTCCGAGCAGCACGGCGTGGATGCTGTGGCGGATGGCGACCGAGGCGCTCGCGCCGGTGGTAGCGGCAAGCTGTTCGAGGCTGGGTTCGGCGAGGTAGATGCGGTGCTGGCGGTAGGCGATCTGGCCGTATTCGGCCAGGGCGCCGCCCATGCGGTAGCGGCTCGACGTTTCGTCCTTGTCGAGGAATCCGGCCTGCACGAGGGCGCTCAATAGCCGGTGGGTGGTGCTGACCGCCAGGCCCTGCTGGCGGGCGATCTCGGATACGCCGCGTTCCTCGCCGCCGCGGAAGCAGTCCAGCACAGACAGGGCACGGGCGACGGTCTGCACTCCGGAAGCTTCCACACCGGGGACGGTAACACGCTGCGGTGGTGCCACTGGGCGACAGAACTTTCCGATATCTGGAAAGGCTGGCGCGATCGGGTTCTGCTCACGGTGAGCGAAAAGTGGCACAGCAGCTGGGCTTTCGCCCGGTTCACCAAAATCGGGTGCGTAATAACGCTTCCACTGTGCATGTGTCAATCGTTCCGATCCTCGGAAAGCATTACCTCGCGACGCCGCGGCTGCGCGCTTACTGTCGCTGCTCATTGATCGGCTTCGATCCCTGATTCGGAAGAGGTGCTCCACGATGTTCCGCACGCGCAGGCCGAACCGTTGGCGTCTGGCGCTCGCGCTGGCCCCCGTCGTTGCTCTGGTGGCGGCGTGTGGCTCGGGAACCGGCACCCAGGCGGGCCCGCAGTCAGAGCTGGTGCTGAAGGTGGCCGACCCCGGCAACTCCGGTCCGCTGGCGGTGGCCAAACGCGACGGCACCTTCGACAAGGCGCTCGCCCCGCTGGGCGCGAAGGTCGAATGGGTCACCACCACACCGGGATTCAGCTCCATGCTGAAACTGTTCAACACCAAGGAACTCGACGTCTCCGGCGCCGCGTTCAGCCCGGTAGTCGGCGCGCTGTCCAAGGACGTGGCCGTGCGCATCGTCGCTGTGCAGGACCCGGCGGGCAAGGATCAGAGCGGCATCATCGCGGGCAAGGATTCCGGGGTCCGCTCCGTCGCGGATCTGGTCGGCAAGCGGGTCGCGGTCAATCCGGCAGGCAAGGGCGAATACATCCTGCTAAAGGCGCTGGCGCAGGCCGGTATCCCAGCTGACAAAGTGACGCGAGTGCCGTTGCAGCAGAAGGACGCAGCCTCGGCGTTCGCGACCGGCAAGGTCGATGCGTGGGCGTCATTTCTGGTGCCGTATCAGGAGGCCAAGGCCAATGGCGGCGTGGAGATCGCCACCGAACAAAGCATCGGCTCCAAGGACAACTCGGTGGTGGTGTTCCGCACCGAGATCCTCGACAAGCGGCCCGAAGTCGCGGCCAAGTACCTCGAAGTGCTGCGGAGCCTGACCGCTCAGCAGCACGACAATCCCGCCGGGTTCGAGAACGTCTTCGAGCAGACCGGTCCGCGCGCGCTCAGTGGTGCGCGCCTGTCCGACGCCGTGCGGGTCGGGGCGGAGGCGACCGTGCCGCGGCTGCCGGCCGATTCCGATGCCGCCGATCTGGCCGATGTGGTGAATCTGTTCGCCGACAACGGTGTGATCACCCGCAAGATCACTGCATCCGACATCTTCTACGACCTGAAGGCCAAGCTCACTCCTGAGCAGCTGGCCGCACTCGAGACTGGTCACTGACATGGCTGTCCTCACTGTCCCCGCTGCCGAGGAAGACCTCGCCACGTTGGCTCCGCCGCGGACTCGGGTCGAGAAAGCGCACCCGGCTTGGCTGTCGGTACCGCTGCGTGTGCTGCTGCCCGCGTTGATCGTCGCCGCCTGGTGGATCGGCTCGGCCACCGGTGTGCTCTCGCCGCAGGTGCTGGCCGGACCGCCCAAGGTCTGGTCGGCGTTCACCGAACTGCTGGGCAGTGGCCAGCTGCTCGACTTCGCGGTGGCCTCCTTCACCCGCGCCGCGTTCGGTGTCGGGCTGGGTGTCGGTGTCGGGCTGCTGCTCGGCCTGATCGCCGGATTGTCCAGCCTCGGTGAGGAATTGGTGGACTCCACCATGCAGATCGTGCGCGCGGTGCCGTTCCTGGCGCTGGTGCCCTTGTTCATCGCCTGGTTCGGCATCGACGAGCTGTACAAGGTGGCACTCATCGCGGTGGCCACTGTCGCGCCCATGTACGCGTACACCTATCTGGGAGTGCGCAATGTGGACCGCAAAGTGGTCGAGGCTGCGCGCGGATTCGGTTTGAGCGGGGCTCGGCTGGTGCTCGAGGTGATCCTGCCCTCGGCGCTGCCCGGGATCCTCATGGCGCTGCGGGTGTGCTTGTCCATCAGCATCACCGGCCTCATCGCCGCCGAACAGGTCGGCACCACCGAGGGTGTGGGCTATCTGGTCACGTTGGCGCAGGAGTACAACCGCACCGACTACATGGTGCTGTGCGTGGTGCTGTATGCGGTGCTGGGGTTGATCTTCGACGCCGTGGTGCGGTTGGCCGAACGGTATGCGATGCCCTGGCGGCGGCAGGTGGCAATCCGATGACCGCCGTCGAACAGTCGCCGCGTGCTACCGCGCCGGCCGCCGTACGGATCACCGGACTGCGCAAGGCCTTCGGTGACAAGATCGTCCTCGACGGGGTCGATCTGACCATTCGCCGCGGCGAGTTCGTGGTCCTGCTCGGCCCCAGCGGCACCGGCAAGACCACCTTGCTGCGCCTGCTCACCGGCCTGGAAACCCCTGATGCCGGGCAGGTCCTGGTGCCGGCGGTGCGCACCACCGTCTATCAGGAGCCGCGGCTGATCCCGTCCAAGCGGGTGCTGGCCAATGTGACGGTCGGGCAACGCCGTTCGAAGCAGACCCGGGACGCGGGCCTGCGCGCGCTGGCCGAGGTGCATCTGGACGGTAAGGCCCGGCAGTGGCCGGCGACCCTGTCCGGTGGTGAAGCCCAGCGTGCGGCGCTGGCGCGGGCGCTGGTGCGCGAACCCGAACTGCTGTTGCTGGACGAGCCGTTCGCCGCGCTGGACGCGCTGACCCGGTTGCAGATGCAGGACCTGGTGGGGGAGTTGGTGACCCGCCATCACCCGGCGGTGCTCATGGTGACCCATGACGTGGACGAGGCGGTGCGCCTGGCCGACCGGGTGCTCATTCTCGATCGCGGCCGCTTCGCGGTGGACACCGAAATCGACCTGGCCCATCCGCGCGACGGCAACGACGCTACCGCGCTGCGCTATCGCGCGGCCTTCCTAGCCGAACTCGGCGTCGGCGCCGCGCCCTCGAAGAACTCAGGAGCATAGATGACCACCACAGCACAGCCCGAGCCTGCCGGTACCCTCTGGTACACCCGCTGCCCGGTGCCGACCGCCAGCGGGCTGGCTCACAGTCTGGGCTGGCTGGGCGAGACCGCCCGCACCCATGGCCTGGATTTCGGGATCCTGCAGGACGCCGGTCCGGAGCTGGCTGCCCGCCACTTCGACCACACTCTCGAGGGTTTGGTGCGTGAAGGCGGTAACGTGCCCGCGTTGGCCGCGCGCGCTCAGGGCTCACCGACCCGGCTGATCGGGCTGACCTGGATCGACGAAGCGCAGGCCATTCTGGTCGGACCGCAGTCACCGGTGAGTTCACCGGCCGAACTGGCGGGACTGCGGATCGGCATCCCCGCCTGGGCGCAGGATCAGGCACGCAGCTTCCCGCGAGCGATGGCCCTGCACGGTTTCACCAGCGCCGTGCGCCTGGGTGGGCTCACCCTCGCCGATGTGCGGGTCGTGGAACTGGAGGTGGAGCGGGATCCGCAGGTGCGCACCGAGGTTCAGCAGCGTTCCCGGTCCATCACCTGGGGCGCCGAGGAGTTGCTGCGCGGTGAGGTCGACGCCATCTACGTCAAAGGCGCCCGCGCTCAGGAACTCGCCGCGCAGCACGGGCTGCGGGTAGCGGTGGACCTGGACGCCACCGACACCAAACGTCTGCGCGTCAACAACGGCACCCCGCGCCCGATTACGGTGCATCAGGATCTGCTCGACACCAACCCGGACGCGGTGATCGGGTTCCTGGCTCAGAGCCTGCGGGCCGCGGACTGGGCGACCGAAAATCTCGACGGCGTGCGGGAGGTGCTGCAACGCGAAACCCTGTCGGGGCCTGCGGGAGTCGTGGCCGCCTACGGCACCGAGTTCCATCGTGGTCTGCATCCGTCGTTGGATCCCGAACGCCTGGAGCTGCTCGGGGTGCAGAAACAATTCCTCTATACCCACGGTTTCCTGGCCGCTGATTTCGATCTCGACTCCTGGGTCGTCCATGAGCCGCTGGCGCGGGCGCGGGAGCTGGTCGCCGCCGGGCAGGTCGCGGCATGACCGAATATCTGTGGCGGCTGCCCAGCCATGGTGACGGTCGCCGGGCTCGACCGCAGTTGCGTCACCGCGGTGGATTCGGTGACCCGGTTCCGACACCGGCGGGCGGGCCCTTCGGTGCGCGCCCGGACGACCGGGAGCCGACCGATGTACGCCCCGGGCACTTCGGGCCTTTCGACGATCTGCACCAGGTGATCGACGCCGCCGAGCTGGCGGGCCTCGACGGTGTGCTCGCGCCGTACGACCCGCTGGGCGAGGAATCGTGGATCGTGGCCGGCGGTGCGTTGCGCGCCACCCGCCACGCGCGCGTGATCGTCGAATTCCAGCCTGCTTTCGGAACTCCGGTGTACGCGGCGAAGGTCTCGGCCACCCTGCAAAGGCTGTCCGCGGGACGGCTGGGCTGGCGGCTGGCCGTCGACACCGATCCCGAAGATGCGCGTACCCGCGGCGACCGGGTCAGCGGGGACGACCGGTACGCGCGGGCAGCAGAGTTCCTGACCGTGGCGCACGGGGTGTGGAATGCCGACCCGGTGCCCGGCGCCGGATTCCAAGGCACCGGGTTCGATTTCGCGGGCGAATACTACAACGTGATCGACGGCGGCTTCCGCGGCATTTTGTCCGGGTTGCCGTTCCCGACGGTGTACCTGTCGGGTACTTCGGAGCCGGCACTGGATCTTGCGGCCCGCCACGGTGATGTGCACCTGTTCACCGAATCCAGCGATGGTCTCGATGGTCCGGCCGCGGCGCTGGCGCAGTTGCGAGAGCGCACCGCTGAGACCGGCCGCTATGTGCGCGCGGGGCTG
The DNA here is from genome assembly GCF_044465765.1 of Nocardia sp. NPDC049526. Lineage (NCBI taxonomy): Bacteria > Bacillati > Actinomycetota > Actinomycetes > Mycobacteriales > Nocardiaceae > Nocardia > Nocardia sp. NPDC049526. Next base: position 729,128 of record NZ_JBITMA010000003.1, read on the forward strand.
GAGCTGCCGGTGATCGCCCGGGAAACCGAGGACGAGGCGTGGGCGCGCGCGGAACGCCAATGGCGCGAAGTACATCCCGACGGTCCCGGCGCGCGGTCGCTGAGTCTCGACGGTGCCCGTTGGGCCGGGTTCGCCGAGCTCGGCTACCTGCAGCCGGTCGGCCTGGTCGGTAGCTACGAGCAGGTCGCCCACCAGTTGCGGGTCTACGAGGCCGCCGGTTTCGACAGCATCGTGTTGTCCGGGCACCCGCATATCGAGGAAGTGCACCGCGCCGGTGAGCATTTGCTGTTCCTGGCCGATCCGGCCGGCCGCACCCTGCAGGAGACCACGGCATGAGCATCGACATCTATTGGCGCATCGGCATGGAAGGCGACCATGCCTCCCTGCGTACCCCGCGCCGCTACAACCGCGGCCACGCCAACGGCTACGGCCCCGGCAATATCGCTCCGGCCGTGCGCGGCGGCGCACTCGACGGCTACAGCTACATCGACCACGTCGCCGCCGTCGCCAAAGCCAGTGAAACGGCCGGGTTCCTGGGCGGTCTGCTGCCCTCGTTCCCAGTGACCGAGGACCCGTGGGCCTTCGCCGCGGCGCTGGCCCGCGAGACCACCACCTACCGGTTCATGGTCGCCTTCCAGCCCGGGTTTCTGCATCCGGTGCAGGCCGCGCGCATGTCGGCCAGCCTGCAACGCGCTACCGGCGGACGGCTGGTCTACAACATCATCAGCGGAGGCGGCGGCCCGGCCCAATTGTGGTGGGGCGACAAGGTATCCCACGACGACCGCTACGCGCGCACCAGCGAATTCCTCGATGTGCTGCGTGGGGTGTGGGACGGGCAGCCGTTCACTCATGACGGCCGGTTCTTCGGCACCGACGCCGCCGCGCTGCCGCCGGGGCTGGCCGGGCAACCGTTCCCGGAGGTCTACTTCTCCGGGTCCTCGGGTGCGGCAGTGCAGGCCGCCGGCCGTCACGCCGACTACTATCTGTCCTGGCTCGAGCCGTATGCCGATCTGCGCGCCAAGTTCGACGGGGTGCGCGCGCACGCCGAAACGATCGGGCGCACCCCGAAATTCGCGGTCCGCATCGACATCGTGGCCCGCCACACCGAGGAAGCGGCCTGGGCCGAGATCCGCAAAGGCTGGGCCTTCGTCGATCGCGACGCCGCCAACCGCGCCGCTCGAGGTGATTCGGTCGGTGCGGCCCGCATCAAAGGCTGGGTGCCCGAAACCATCACCGGCTACCGCGATCTGGAAGTGCAGCCCAATGTCTGGTGCGGGTTCAGCCTGATTCGCGGCGGCCCCGCCTTCGGTCTGGTCGGCAGCTACGAACAGGTCGCCCAACGCCTCGACGAGTTGATCGATCTCGGTGTGGACGCCTTCATTCTTGCCGGTAACCCGCATCTGGAAGAGGCCTACCGGATCGGTGAGGAAGTTCTGCCGCTGCTGGGTCGCACCCGTCTGACCACCCCGACCACTCCCGTGCTCACCCACGCCTGACCAGGAGAAGCCATGACCGCCACCGAGATTCGGCTCGACGAGACCGTGCAGGCCTTCGTCGCCGCCGCGACCCGCGACGCAGAGACAGCCTTCCGAGTGCTGCGTGAGACCGGCACCGTCACCGGCAATGGCACTGTCAATTTCGTCGAACGCGTACCGGGCACCGAGATCGCCGTCGCCCTCAACGAACCGGGCCCGTGGGCCGACGACCGCACCCTCGTGCCGGTCGTGGCCGGCTTCAACGGAGAGGTGCTCTCGGGCACCGGATCCGCTGGGTTCGTCACCGGCTACGCCAAGGTGTTCCGCGCGCATCCGGAGATCACCTCCGTGGTGCACGTGCACAGCCCGTGGCTGGGCGGCTGGGCCCAGACCCACCGCGTATTCCCCATCCGCTACGCCGCGGTGCAGCGGCTGACCCTGTCGCGGCAGATCGCACCGCATATCGACCGCAGCATCGGCGCCGGGGATTTCATCCTCGACCAGCTCACGCGGGACCCCGACCTGATCGCCATCTTCGAAGCCAACGGCGGTGCCAACGTCATCGGCCGCGCCGGACTGCTGGAGCTGGCCAAGCTGGTGGTGTTGCTCGAGGAAGGTGCCCAGTATCAGGCCATCGCCGAAACACTCGGCGGCTCGGTCGATTTCGACAATTCCAACCTGGCCGTCCAGTGGGGCCGCACCGGCCTCGCCGACGAAGCCCGCCGCCGCGGCCTGATCTGACCATCACTTCCCAGCATCCCCAGGAGCCTTTTCATGACCGTTCGGGTCGGCTACTTCCCGCACAACAACTCCCTGTTCGTCCTGCGCCACCGCGGCATCCTCGAGCGCACCCTGCCCGAGGTGGAATGGGTGGACCTGTGCGCCCTGCCGCAGCCGGAGCGCGTGGATGTGAAAACCGCACTGCCGTCGCTGCATTCGGACTTCTTGTTCACCGATCCCGGCTACGACTTCATCGGCACCGGCTTCACCCCGCCGGTCACCGCCTTGGCCCACGGCCGTGACATCGTCTACGTCGGCATCTCCGGTCCGCGTATCGAGAACGGGCGCCTGGTCACCAAGGCCGACAGCGGCGTCGAATCGGTCGCCGATTTGACGGGCAAGCGGGTCGGCATCGCCCATGGATCCTGGCAGACCACCCTGCTGCTGTTCGCGCTGGAGAAGGCCGGACTGGGCTGGGCCGACATCGAACCGGTCGATACCGATGTGCACGACGGTAGCGCCGCACTGCTGGCCGGCGACCTCGATGCCTGGGTCGGCGCCTACCCGGGCTTGACCGCCGTGGAGGCAGTCACCGAACTGCGGACGCTGATCGACACCGAGTCGCTGTTCAGCCATCCTTCGCTCTGGTTCACCCGCCGCGACTTCGCCGATAGCAATCGCGAAGCCCTCGAGGCGATCATTGCCGCGCTGCAGGAATCCGATGCGTGGATCGTGCAGAACCCACGCGCGGCCGCCCAGTACTTCGTCGACGATGTCGTCGCCCGGGGTGGCAGCGCCGATCTGGATGCATGGGAGGCGGCGCTGCGCGGGCGGCCGTTCGGCATCGGCCCGGTGACCAAGGAATTCCTCGACGAACAGCAGCACGCCGCGGACTTGCTCGCCGCGAACGGGTTACTGCCCCAGACGATTCGCGTGCGCGATGCGGTCGACGCCTCGATCGGCGAGTTCGTCGTCGCGAGCCACGAACCGGCGACCGCCAGCTGACAAACGCTGTCCGGCCGCTCGAGTGAGCGGCCGGACAAAATCGGCGCGAGGACACGGACCCTCGCAGGGAAGTGCAGCTCACTGAGGTCGAGATACGGGCTCCTGCAGCGTTTTCCTGTTGATCCGTTCAAGCGCACTCGCCGACCGTGGTCGGCTCGGAAACCGCGGCTTTCTCGACCGCTGTTCGGCGCTCGATCAACCCGACTGTCACACCGGCGACGATGATCACGCCGCCGAAGACCTGCCCGAGCCGGACCGTCTCGCCGTTGATCCCCACCGCACCCAGCACGCCGAACACCGGTACCAGGTTGAGGATGTTGACCGCGACGCTCGAGGTCATCCGGCGCAGACCGTAGTTGTAGAGCAGGAAGCCGCCGACCGAACATGCCACGGCCAGATAGGCGAGCAGCGCTGAGGTCGTGGCGTGCGGTATCCGCAAGTCTCCGATCTCCGGGAGCGAGGCGAGCAGGAAGCCGGCGGCGCCCGCCATGGTCTGGTAGTAGGTGAGATTCACCGCGTCCTGCCCGCGCCCCGCGTACTTGCCCAGCACGTTGTACCCGGCCCACACCAGCCCGCCGAGCAGCAGCAGGATATCGCCCAACCACCGCCCGCTGCCTCCGACTTCCGCTCCGTTGCGCACTACCAGGAAGGCTCCCGCCGCGGCGAGCAGCACGCCGCCGACCCGCAGCGGCGGCATTCCGGCCCGGAAAACCACCAGCTCCACGAGCATGGTCATCAGCGGGTAGGTGGCCACGATCAACGAGGCGTCGGAGGCGGTCGACAGCTCGACGCCGATATTTTCCAGCACGAAGTAGACCGTGATGCCGAGCACGCCGCTCAGGTAGATCATCCGCCGCTGACGGGCATCCGGCCGTGCGGCCGGGGTGCGGCGCACGCGCACCATGATCCCGAGCAGCACGGCGGCGAGCGTGAAGCGGATGGCTCCGATGGTCAACGGTCCGACGTCTGCCAGCACCTGCTTGGTCACCGCGTACGAACTGCTCCAGAACAGCGCGGCCGCCACGACCGAACAGATCGCCAAGATCCTGGTCCTCGGCTCGTCCACCCCAGATACCCCTTCCCATCCGACCTTCTCATCGCCGCCCGACCGCATCGTGGAGAAGCGCATTATGAACGGAACGACAGCCAGCAAGCTAGCAATTAGTCCGGGTATATGGCACGCTGGCCGAACGAAATTCGGCTACTTGCAAGTGAGACGGAACATGGACGAACTAGATTCGGCGTTGCTGCGGCTTCTGCAGCAAGACGGTCGGCGCACCAACCGGGATCTGGCGCAGGAGTTGGGCATCGCCCCCTCCACGTGCCTGGAACGGGTGCGCTCCCTCCGCGAGCGGGGTGTGCTGCTCGGATTTCACGCCGAGGTGGACCTCCCCTCGATCGGCCGGGGGCTACAGGCGATCATCGCCGTGCGGGTACGGCCGCCGACGCGTGCGATCATCGAGCAGTTCCAGGCCTTCGTGGCGCGGATGCCCGAGGTGATCGGAGTCTTCGTGCTCACGGGCACCGAGGACTTCCTGCTCCATGTGGCGGTTCGCGACACCGACCATCTGCACGCGGTGGTCCTGGACAAGCTGACCGTGCGGCAGGAGCTCGCGGACGTACGCACCTCGGTGGTCTACGGGCACCTGCGCAAGAGCGTCATCGAGCCGATTTGAGGCGCCCCCGATCGGTTCCTTGCTTACCCGCGACGGAAAGCCCGGCGGCGAACCGAAATAAATTCGAACAATTAACAGGCACTCGATGCGAATCGAAATTTCGGATGCCGGGTCAGCGATGCGGTAGACCGAAAAGTGGGCGCGACGCGGCGGAGGTGCGCCCAGCGCCCGGCGGTCCGGTGGCCGGGCGGGATCTGATTCTCGGTTGACAGGTATACCGCCGTTGACCTTCGTGAACGAGCACAACATCGCCGCTCACCTGATCGCGAAGTCTGGTAGTACGAGATGCGAGCATCCGAAGCCATCGCAATCGCCCGTCTTATTCAGTGTTCACGTTACCCAATTCATCGACCAGAATATTCATACAGATCGAACAGGTGCCATAGACATGCGGCAAACTGTCACCTATGCTCGGAGATACTCCGAAGTCTTTCGATATGGCTGTCGGACAGAAATATTGGAGTCTGAAATCTCCTTTCCTATGAAAGGGATATATCTATGGGCACAAGCAAACACAGGGCTCCCGGCCCGCGTCGACAGAAGATGGTCTCGATCGTCGTGGCGGGAGCGGTTCCACTGGCGCTCGTGCTCGGGGGGACTGCGATCGCGAACGTCGCCGCTACGTCGGCCACAGTGACCCGGTCCGACTACGCACTGGCCGAGCCGCCTCCGCCGCACGTGCCTTCGCCCGAAGAGCCTCTGCTCGAGCAACAGCACCCAGAGCAGCAGCCGGAGCAGACCCAGCCCGAGCAGCCTCCGTATGACCAGAACACGCCTGGCCATCCGGCCCGGTGATTCGGGGCCGCGGTGTCGAACGTATGTCCGGTTCGGCCGCCTGCAACGTCGCGAACTCGAAGTCGAGGTCTGATCCGCGCGCAGGAAGAGTCCTGCCGTTGATCATCTGCGCGTCGCGGAACGCCGCCGGCGCACCTTGTCTCGATAGTGCTTGTCCAACGGTTGCTGCGGTTCGAGGCGCTACGCTCGCAGTTCCTCGGCCGCGATTTCGAGCAATTCGTCCGCCGATCCGACAGCTACGAAGTGCCCGGCACCCTCGACTGGATGCCATACCGAACCAGGCATTCGATCGGCCACCGCTTTGTTGATGGGATCCGGCACCAGTCGGTCATCCAGTCCTTGCCACATGTGGACTCGGCGCTCGATCGTTGTCACGTCGAAAGCCCAATTCCGATAGAGGAATTCACTGTCGCGGACCAGCCCGTCGGAACCTTGGGCGAAGCATTCGGCGCTCGCTTCAGAGAAGTCGCTTGCAAAGCTCTGCTGAAGCAAGATCTGCCGATCGTAGCCGTTGACGGCTTTCCGGGCTTGTTCGAGGTAGGGCTTGCGGAAGCGTTTGGCGGTTATGCCGAGGACTGCGTACATGAGGCGAAAGCCAGGTGTGCAGCGCAGTGCGAGGGAACCCCCCAGCGCGTCGACTTTGGAGAGGTAATCTGCCGCCCAGTTGTCCCCGAATGCTCCGTAGCTGCCGCCTGCGATGCTGCTGACGTGGCGCAGTCGAAGCGGATCGATGTACGCGGCTGCCGCAAGTGCCCACGGACCACCCTCCGACCAGCCGGTCACTCCGAATTCGTTGCATCCCAACGCGTCAGCAATTGCTGTCATGTCGTCGGCCCATCCGGCGTACGTCCGTGTTCTCTGCGGACTGGACTGTCCTATCCCGGGACGGTCGACGCATACGAGTCGTAACCGCTTCTTCGTTGCGGAAGCTGCGAAAAAACGGGCCTCGATCCGGCTACTGGGGCCACCATGATTATGAATTACGAGCGGACCATGCGGATCTCCGACCTCGAGATAACTGAGCTGACGGCCGTCTCGGGTTGTAAACGACTTTGTCGGTCCGTTGTGGGGTCTTCGCGAGGGGGAGACGCGGCCGTCGGTCGGCGATCCATTATCCGTATTGTTCATCGTCCGCTCCGATACCTCCTGGTGCGCGAGCGTTTGTAGCGATCATAGATCGGTAGGGATTCCGCAACAAGCGTCGATAACGAAGAAGCGATGAATACATTTGGTTTCTTCGTTTCAAACCGGAAAATCGCGATTTAACTCTGAAAAATAGCCAGCGGTCATCAACCGGGGTCCCGATACCGCGTCGGCGATGACGGCGTCGCGGATTGTGAAAAACCGTAGTAGTCAACGGCAGCTGGCTCGCAAGGGCGAACTATTGTCGAGCAATCGTGGTGCGAGTTGCTGTCGCAATGGTTGTGGCACCGACAACGCCGCGTCCGGATCGAATTCGGCTGCGGTGTAGCGCCGTTGGATCCAGTCGACCAGGTGTTGGCCACGTGTGATCACGCGCAAGTGTGCGGCGCGCCGGGTGGAGTGACCGGTGTCCGAATCGGCGCCTCGGTCCGATTCGGTAGCTCACCTGCCGATCGTTAAGGTTCTTGCAAGGTCGACTGGCGAGGATGGTGCCCAAATCGGCCATCTATTAATGGATTTCATATGCGCTCGGACTCTCACCGACGACTCAGCCACTCCGGCAGCGCTTCTGCGCGGGTGAGGGCGACCACGATTCCCTCGCCGACCTGGCGCACTCTCGCTGAGACCATAGCCGAGGACTGACGCTGGTACGCAATCACCGAACTTGGAGAAACCCCGATGCATAACACCCGATTCCGCGCCACCGGGATCACCATGGCAATCGCAGTAGCCGCCGGACTCGGCCTCACCGCATGCGGCAAGACGGAACGCTGGTGCGAACGAGACCAAGACGATGCTGTCGTCGAAAACTGGCACTGTGAGCAGAATCTGGCGGGCTTCGAGTGGGAGCCTGACCACGACAAGCCGAAGACAAAGAAGAAGCCGATCAAGTCGAAGAAACAGAACAGATGACCGACCTCGATCGCTGAGGATGGCAAGCCATGGCGAATCATGGGCAGTACTGCGCTGGTTGCGGGTCTGCCGCTGCCGGACCTCCCGATGGCCGCCGCGGCCGCCCAAGGTGAACCGTGACCGGACATTCGATGAAAAGATCGAGTGTTCCTGGTCGGCAGCATATTTCGACCTCGTCCGATTCTTGTCGGTGGTGGCACGATGAGCCGTGGCAGGCTCGATGTGAACGAGGGCAGCAGAATGACCGAGGTGCGCACCCGTGACAGGATTCGCGGGCCCCGGAGACCGGTGCGACCGGCTCGGGCTATCAATGGTTGGTTGATCGGCATCGCTGTTGGTCTCGGGTTCTTCCAGATGTTCTTGCTGCCGCTGGTGTTGCTGCCGCGCGGTGCGATGTGGGGCTGGACGCTGGTGGTCATGGTTTTGTCGACGACACCGTTCTGGTCGCTGATCCATGAGGCCATCCACGGCAGCCTGATTCGCGGGCGCGGGGTCAACGATGCTTGTGGGCGTGTGCTGGGGATGCTGTACGGCTCACCGTTTGCGATGCTCGAGGCCGGCCACCTGCTGCATCATCGGTACAGCAGGACACGGGAGCGCACCGAGATCTACGACCCCGCGACATCGAGTTGGGTAAAGGCCGCGCCCGGGTATTACCTGCGGCTGTTCGGCGGTCTGTACCTGCTCGAGGTCGCGGCGGTGCTGCTGGCCGTGCTGCCTGTCTCGGTGCTGCGTCGTCTCGGTCGGCTGATGGACGCACCGGACTCTGTCGCGGGGCTGCTTTTCGAACGTATCGCGCAGGCCGGGGTGCTGGGTCGGTTCCGTGTCGATGCGGCTGCGATCGTTGTGCTCTATGCCGCCGCGTTTGTTGCCTACAGTGCGGACGGCTGGATGCTGTTGGCGGCACTGGGCGGGCGTGCGTTGGTTATCTCCCTGTCGGACAATGCTTATCACTACGGCACCGAACTCGACGCACCGCTGGAGGCGATGAACCTGCGTACGTTTCGATCGCTGGAGCGTTTCGCACTGAGCTTCGATCTGCACGGCGTGCACCACCGGCACCCGGGTCTGCGCTGGTACGAACTGCGGGCGAAGTTCCTGGACGAGGGCGGCCACTACCACCTCGGTTGGGCCACTGCGGCGGCGCGCCAAATCCGCGGCCCGATCAAGCTCCGCTGACGGGCTGGTGCCGCGCTCGAACCACCGCGACCACTTCGGTGTGAAGGACGATAAGGATCCCGGTAGCTGAGCATGAGCGAACTTCCTGACCGTCGGATCGGCAATCCGCTATGTCGAGGCCGTGGCGGCCGGTGCTGCTCGCGGCGGCCGGGTCGCGCCATACCGCGTGCATACAGCTCGCACCCTGCGCACGACCGTGACGCGTCGTGCCGGTGTCGCGTCCGTCGGGGATCGGCGACATCGGTTGGGTCGCTTCCAGGCGGCGGCCGAAGCATTTCATTCGGCGGATGCACGTGCGGCGAGCTGGATTACCCTCTGCGGACGGTTCGGGTCCGCAGAGGGTGGGGTTCAGAGAGTGTCGAAGAACTCGAGCTTCGGGGGCGCGGCCAGAAGTGGCGCCATGAGCTTGCCGGCGGCGCGGAAGTGGTCGGAGCGGGAGTGAGCGTCCAAAGCTTCCTTGTCGGAATAGATTTCGAAGAACCGGTAATTGTTGGGATCGGCCTGCGAGCGGACCAACTGATAGGCGTGATTGCCGGGTTCGTTGGCCCGGACCTGGGTGACGAGGTCGGCGACGACAGATTCGAACTCGGGGCCGGACCCGGCCTTGACAGTCACATCGGCGGTTACTGCGAGCATGGTTCTCCTTAGGGTGAGTGGACGACCGACTGAATGGTTTCATCGATGCTCAGTCGACGGGCTGGTTGATGGCGAGATCGCCGTCGGCGGAGAAGCCGGATGGGTCGGCGTTTGGTGCGAACTCGACCGCGGCGATGTTGTCGTCGAAAACCGGCACTGCGAACAGAACCTGCCGGGCTACGAGTGGGAGCCCCACCACGGCAAACCGAAGGTGAAGAAGAAGCCGAACAAAGCCGCGGCGGTGCCACCGAACCTACCCGAATCCGGTGCTCAGAGGCTTATTCTGCCCAGGTGACAGGGGAACCGGCGCGACCATTCCGGCGGTGGATGCTGCTGCTGGCCGTCGGTGTTGTGCTGGCGGCGGGTGGGGCAGGCACCCGGCCGTTCAGTTGGCCGGCAACCGTGCTGGTGGCGGTCCCGGTGGTGGTGGTGTCGGTGCTGGCATTCCGCGCGAGGCCCGAGCAGATTCCACGCACCGCCCGGCTGCGGCGTGGCGTGGTCGTGTGGTCGGCACTGGTGGTCGCCGCGTCGGTGTGGGAAGTGTATGCCTTTGTGCAGCAACCAGATTGGACGCAGCCCAACGATCAACATCCGACCTTGTCGACGCTGCTGGATCCGGCGCTCGAGCAGTTGCCGCTGCGGTTCGCCGGATGGCTCGTGTGGCTGGGTGCCGGCTGGTGGCTGATCTCGAGATGAGCGATCGGGTGATCGTCATCGTCGGGTTCGCGGTGGTGCTGGTGGTCGCGCTCGGCGTGGCCGTGGTCACGCATGTGCGCCGGGATCTGGTCGCGCCCGTCGGGGAAACCATTGCTTACCTCATGCGTAATCGGACGGCGAGGATTGTCGCTGTGCTCGTGTGGGCATGGGTCGGCTGGCATTTTCTCGCCCGATAGCGGGGGCGGCTCGTCGAGGTCCGCGGTCGTGAGATCGCCGAAGAGGCAATCGAATACACAAGAACCCACTGGACCTGGCTCGGCAGGTGAGGTCACGGGGTGGCGGGCAGGATCGGGGGCACGTATTCGAATGTCATTCCGAGCAGCCATACGAGAAGCAGAACCACCGGCAGGTGGAACAGGAACTGCAGGAACGTGAATCCGACGAGGTCGCGCGCCCGCAGTTTGAGCACCGCCAGCAGCGGCAGCATGAAGAACGGGTTGATGAGGTTCGGCAGCGCCTCGGCCACATTGTAGATCTGTACCGTCCAGCCGAGGTTCATGTGCACATCGGTCGATGCCTGCATGACGTAGGGGGCTTCGACCAGCCATTTTCCGCCACCGGACGGGACGAAGACGCCGAGTACCACGGTGTAGAGGGCGATGACGATGGCAAAGCTGCCGCCGCCGCCGATACTCGTGAAGAAGTGCGCGAGGTGTTCGGAGATGGTGAGGCCACCCCGGCCCTTGGCTTTGGTGAGGATTGCGGCCATGGCGGCGTACAGCGGGAACTGGACGAGAATTCCGGCCGTGGCGGGGACGGCGAGGGAGATGGCCTGCAAGAACTTGCGCGGGGTCCCGTGCAGCAGCAAGCCCAGCATGAGGAAGACGAGCAGATAGCCATTCAGGCTGCTGACCACGGTAAGCACCGGTTTGCTGGTGAGCTGGGAGATCAACCAGCCCACCGTCAACACCGCGGCCAGGATCGGCAGGATACGGCTGTACTCGAGCCATTCCCCGGGACGGGAGCGTGGAGCCACTTCCGCGGGATGGTCATCCAGATCGACGTCCAGTTCCTGGGCGGTCTTGATCGCTGCGTCCTTCGGTGCGGAGAAGTGCGCGATCAGCACAGTGAGCGCCATGATGATGGCGCACATGAGCAGGGACTGCCACGTGAAGATCGTGTGCCCGAAGTCGAGGACACCGGTGATTTTCAGCAGGGCCGGAGGCAACGAGGCGGCGGTGGCCTGTAGCTGCGCGGCCGAGGAGGATATTCCCAGCGCCCACACCGCACCCAACCCCATGAATGCCGCCGCGCCCAGCGCGCGATAGTCCACGCGTAGATCGGCCCGACGGGCGATCGCACGAGCCAGCAGACCGCCGAAAACGAGGCTGAGTCCCCAGTTCAGAAACGATATCGACATCGAGAGGAACGCAACGAAACCCACTGCGCTGCTAGCGGTTCGCGGCAAGGTGGCCAGCCGGTCGATCAGCCGGGCGACCGGTGGGGAGGTGGCGATGACGTATCCGGTTAGCACCACCATCGCCATCTGCAGGGTGAACGCGGTCAGATCCCAGAAGCCGTCGCCGAACGCATTCGCGACTGTCCGCGGCGACGAGCCGTTGGCCAGTGCGGCAACGGCCACGATGAATACACCCGCCAGCGCGACGACATAGGCGTCCGGGAACCACTTCTCCGTCCACCTGGCGAGCGACTGCGCAACTCGCGCAAGGCCCTTCTCAGAGCTAGTTGCTTCAACCTTGTCGGGGCCGGCTTCTGTACTGGCGGACGTCATCCCGTCGTACCTCATCTTTCTCTCCGCACGAGGCTGACCGGTGCATGTGATGCACCGCACAAGACTCGCTTGGCGAGTATTGATGTCTCACTTGTGTCCAGACAAGAGGGAAAGTTGCAGGTGCGGTCTGCAAAAATGCAGATGTGCGCTTCGGTCTCCTCGTCGTCGACGGCGTACCCCCGTTCGGTCACGGCGGCGAGACGGGCGATCAGCAGGTCGGGATTGATGATCGTGCGCGGTGTCACGGCGGTGGGCCGAATACGCGCCGGCACCTCTCGCAACTCCGCCCGGGACAGACCGGACAGGATCGCTTTGCCGATTGCCGTGCAGTGCAGTGGAATCGACAAACCGACCGGGAGCGCATCGCATACGCGTGGTCGCCCTCGAGTTTGTCGGCATAGACCGCCTGTCGCCCGAGCGCATTGTCAGCCGAGCGCAGCGAGCTTGCGCCGCAGCACCGTTCGCTCGCGCTCGTTGCCGCATAGCTGTGCCGCGCGCTCGAGTTCGGTGCGTGCCTCATCGGTGCGTCCCAAGCGGGTGAGCAGCTCACCGCGAACGCTCGACAGTAGATGCGAATTCGGCAGCGCCCCAGCCGCCGCCAACCTGTCCACGATCGGCAGCGCCGCAGCCGGTCCCTGGGCCATGGAGACTGCCACCGCCCGGTTGAGGTCGACCACCGGGGACGGGGCCAGTCTGCCGAGTGCCTCGTAGATGAGCACGATGCGCTCCCAATCCGTCGCCTGGACGCTGGCTGCGACGGCATGACATTCGGCGATCGCCGCCTGCAAGCCGTAGGCGCCGAGGCCACGGCCGGCCTGCTCCGCGCGGGCCAGGGCGGCCCGGCCCCGGCGGATCGCGGCACGGTCCCAGCGGCGGCGATCCTGCTGCTCCAATAGGACCGGCTCGCCGTCCGGTCCGGTGCGGGCCGGGAAGCGCGCCGCGGTCAGTTCGAGCAGTGCGAGCAGACCGTAGACCTCGGTTTCGTTCGGCACCAGCCGGGTGAGCACCCGCGCGAGACGCTGTGCCTCACCCGCTAGCTCGAATCGGATCAGCTCGTCACCGGAGCTGGCCGTGGAGCCTTCGGTGAAGATCAGATAGATCACGCTGAGCACCGAGCCGAGGCGCTCGGCCCGCTCTTGTGCCGACGGCACCTCGAACGGCACCCGGGCCGCCGCCAAGGTCTTCTTCGCGCGGGTGATCCTGGCCTGCACGGTGGCGGTCGGTACGAGGCACGCCTTGGCGATCTCATCGCTGGTCAGACCGCCGACCACCCGCAGGGTGAGCGCCAGCCTCGCCTCCCGCGACAGCACGGGGTGGCAGGAGATGAACATCAATGCGAGCACGTCGTCATCGATCCGATCCGGATCCCAGAGGATGTCCTCGGCCTCGCGAGTGGGTTCGCGCCCGGAGACCACACCGCCCTCGCCCAGATCGCGGGCGAGGGCGGCATATCTCTCGTCGAGGGCGCAGCGCCGACGGAACGCGTCGATCGCGCGACGTCGACCGACGGTGAGCAACCACCCCGCGGGATTGCGGGGCGCGCCGTCACGTGGCCAAGTCACCAGGGCCTCGGCCAGCGCCTCCTGAGCGAGGTCCTCGGCCAGCGCGAAATCGCCGGTGTACCGCGCGAGTGCACCGACGATCCGTGCCGACTCGATGCGCCAGATGGCGGCGACGGCTGCGCGGCCAGGGTGCTCAGCCATTCGATCCACTCAGAGCTGACCGGTCGCTTCCCGCCACTTCCGCTCCTTCTGGATCCACTCGTTGTCCTGCGGGAACTCATCGATCGTGGTGACCCGGCGGATCTCGGTCTTGAAGCCGGGACCGGTGATCGGGGACCGCTTGGCCCACTCCACGGCTTCCTCCTTGGATGCCACGTTGAGAATGTAGAACCCGCCGAACAGCTCCTTGGTCTCGCCGTACGGTCCGTCGGTGACCACGGGCGTCTCGGAGGAATAGTCGATGACCACGCCATCGGCGGCATCGTCGAGACCCTCCGCGGCGACCAGCACGCCCGCCCGGATCATCTCCTCGTTGTACCGACCGACGGTTTCGAGCATCTTGTCGAAGTCGAAATTCTCCATCCCCGCGTAGGCCTCGTCGGTGGCGCGCCAGATCAGCATGTACTTCATGGTTCGTTTCTCCTCGAGTATCCGGGTCCCTCTCGGACCCTCTCACTCTCGAGTCGAACGGGGAACGGGGAAAATCGACGCGCCGCCGAAAGATCTTTCCCGGGGCCGAATTCACCGGTAGGTCCATCCTCGGACGACAGCGCCGAACGGACGGCGGCCGCCGCCGGATCCGCCCATGGCGGCACGTGGATGCAGTTGCATCGTTTGTGCATCAATATGGATCTACAGTGAGGACATGGCCGCCTCCATCGTGTTGTTCACCCGGGATCTGCGTGTACACGACAACCCGGCACTGACCGCCGCATGCCGCGAAGCCGAGTCGGTGGTGCCGCTATTCGTATTGGATGTCGACATCCTGGCCAGGGTGCGAAACGCGCACAATCGGATGCGGTTCTTGGCTGCGGCGCTGCGTGAGCTCGACGAGCAGTTGCGGGCACGGGGTGGCAGGCTGATCATCCGCCGCGGCCGGGGCGTCGATGAGGTCGAGCGGGTTGCGATCGATGCCGGTGCGCGGAGTCTGCACCTCGCCACGGACGTCACCCGCTACAGCCGCGGTCGGGAGCACGCGCTGCGGGAGCGGCTTTCGCGCATCGGCTGCGGCGTGCAGAGTCACGCGGCTTCGATCACCGCCGTGGATCCGGGTGCGATCCGGCCCGATACCGGGCGCGGTCATTACGCGATTTTCACGCCGTACTTCCGCCGGTGGCTCGATACGCCGATCCGGCGACCGCTCGCTGCGCCCGGCACGGTCACGGTGCCACGGATAACCAGTGAGCCGATACCGGACCCCGCCGACATCGGTGCGGGTTCACCCGAACTAGCGGTGGGCGGCGAGACGACAGGCCGGAAAATGTTGGAGCAGTGGCTGTCCGGGCCGGTGCGCCGCTATGCCGAGGACAAGGATGTGCCCGCCGCCGATGGCACCTCGGGACTATCACCCTTCTTGCATTTCGGGTGTTTGTCCGCGGCCGAGGTGGTGACATGCACCGACACGGCCGATCCGGGCGGATACGCTTTTGTGCGGCAACTGGCCTGGCGCGACTTCTATCACCAGGTGCTCGCCGACCGGTGCGATGTGGCCGTGTCCGACTACAAGGCACCGCTCGAACCTTGGCGGTCGGATCCCCGGGCTGAGGCGGCCTGGCGGACCGGGCGCACCGGATACCCGATGGTCGACGCCGGGATGCGACAGCTGCTCACCCAGGGGTGGATGCCAGGGCGTGCCCGGTTGATCGCCGCGAGTTTCCTGGTCAAGACGCTGCGTGTGGATTGGCGGGCCGGTGCCGAACATTTCGAACAATGGCTGGTCGATGCCGATATCGCGAATAACCGGCTGAATTGGCAGTGGATGGCGGGTACGGGCACCGACACCCGCTCGAGTCGTGTGCTCAACCCACTGCGCCAAGCCGAGCGGTTCGATCCCGAAGGCGACTATGTGCGCCGCTGGCTGCCCGAGCTGGCGATGTTGCCCGGCGCGGAGATCCATCGACCGTGGCGGGCGGGTATCCGTGCTGCCGACTACCCGCCGCCGATCGTCGAATTCAACGGAATGTGAGCATGATTCAGCGCGGTATTGCCCGGGGCGCTCAGGCTCGGACCCACCGCCTTGTGCATGCCCGGCTAGAGCGGAGTCCGGCCGAGCCGTTCGACCGTCTCGGCCAGGCTGCCGATCCGAATGACGGCATCGGGCAGGATCGCCTGGTCCCAGCCAGGTCCCCCAAGGTAGACCCGGGCACCGGCGTCGATGCACGCGAGTACCGCTGAGGTCAGAGCCGTCGCCGCTTGCTGGGACCAGAGCATGACGGCTGCGGGGACGGCAATTCTGGTGAGCGTGTCGTGCAGCGCGGCGGTGGGTACGTCCGGGCCGAGCAACTGCGCACCCGTGCCACGCTCTGCCAGCGCGGCGCGCGCCACCTCCAGTGGCAGGGAATGGGACTCGCCGCTGGTGCAGGCGAGGATCGTCGGCACCGGATCATGGGTGCGGGTCGGCGGTACGGTCCGGTGCAAAGTCGCGATGATGCACCATGACAGCAGATGCTCGACATCCACGCACCCCTCGCCGTCGAGCTGGCGGACGACGATATCGGCAAAAGCGGGGCGGCACAGGCGATCCCACGTGTCGACGACCCCGAAGGTGCGCACATGCTTGTCCAGGAGTTCGCACACCAGCGGCGTGTCGAGGTCGAACGCGGCGGACAGCAGGGCTTGCCGGTCGCCGAAGGCCGGCGCGGGTCCGCGCGCCGTGGCGGCCGCGCCGGCCGGTGTTACGCCCGCACGAATGAGATCGAGCATCCGGGTCAGCACTGCGATATCGGCTTCGGTGTACAACCTGTGCCGCCCGGGACGCTCCGGCTGCGGCCCGATTCCGTATCGGCGATTCCAGCTACGCAGCGTGGCAGTCGGGATCCCGAGCCGCTCGGCCGCCGTGCGGACCGAATAACCGGCCTGGTCCGGAGCGGGCATCGAGCGGTGCGGCATGACCTGATTCTGCCTGTTCGTGGTTCGCGGATGCCTTCTCGACTCCGGCTCTCGGAGACGCAACCCAGGTCCGCGAGTCAGCGGTGGAACAGACGCCGGATACGGCTGCGGATGCCGGGGGTGTTCCGGGATAAGGGAGTGGCGGGTTCGGTGGCCGTCTCCGTCGAGGTTGCCTGAGCGAATCGCACGTGTAGTTGTTCGCGGACCTGGTCCGAGGTGTAGGCGCGGCGGCGGCGCTCAGCGCGTACGACCACCACACCGGTTGCGACCACGCCGGCCGCACCTGCCAATCCCACTGCCTTCCACCACCTCATACCGCATAGGCTACTTCCATGACGGGGACGAGCATCAGTCTCGATCGGGCGCTCGAGCTCACCAGGACCGGCGATATCTGGTTGTTCCGTGGGCATTCGGCGGCCGATCGTGCGATTCGGATGACGACGAACAGTCCGGTGAACCATGTGGGAATGTCGGTCGTGCTCGATGATCTGCCCGCGTTGATCTGGCATGCGGAACTGGGCCGATCACTGCCCGACATGTGGTCGGGTGTCGCGCACCGCGGCGTCCAGTTACACAATCTGCGTGATGCCGTATCGGTGTGGGCGCACCGCTACGGTCAGCAGGCCTGGTTGCGCCAATTGAACCGTCCGGCAAGCAAAGAGATGGAAGACAGCCTGCTGCGCACCATCGCCCGATTCGATGGAACCCCCTTTCCTTCTACTGCCGGTCTCGCCGGACGCTGGCTACGCGGCCGAGCACGCTTCCCGCGAAGCCGGTCGCGCCGAACGGTCGTCCAGGAGTTGGAGAGCGCGTATTGCGCGGAGATCGTGGCCGCGACCTATCAGTCGATGGGGCTGTTGTCGCAGGACCGAAGCCCCAATTGGTATGACCCCGGACGGTTTTGGAGTGGAGACGGGCTGCAGTTGAGTGGCGGCTACGAACTGGGTGGCGAAATCGCGGTGCAAACACCCGCCGACTCCTGACCGGGCCGATGGTGTGATGTGCGTCGGCGCCTCACCGCGGCCGATGGAGTGATGCACGTGGGCGCAACTGGGGTTCAGACGAGAGGTGCTGCACGAGAACGCAGTTCGTGACGTCGTGGTCCTTTTGGCAGGTTCAGGAAGCGCGGAGACCGTCGAGTACGAACCGCAGGGATCGCTGCCATGCCGATTCGCCGGCGTTGTCGCCGAGCAGCGACAGCGCCCAGACAAGCTTCACCACGTCGTCGTCGGTGGCGTCGGCGCGTAGCTTTCCGTCGCGGCGAGCGCGGTCGAGCACCGTCGACAGATGTGTCATTCCCCGCGCGCATGCCTGGGCGAGTTGTGCGGCGGCGGGGTGATCGCCGGTGAATGCTTCGAGCAGGCCGCGGTCGGCGGCGAGTCGCGTCAGCAGGTTTTCGACGAAACCGGTGAGCGCGGCCCAGGAATCCTGTTCGGCCGCAGCCTGTTCGGCGAGTTCGTCCACGGCGGCCAGGCGGGGCGGCAGCAGTGCGTCGATGAGGGCGTCGCGGGTCGGGAAGTGGTTGTAGAGCGTGCCGATACTGACTCCGGCCCGCCGTGCGATCTCCTCCAGTGACCCGGACAGTCCTTGTGCGGTGAACACGCCGGCGGCTTCCTGTAGCAACCGGTCGCGGTTGCGGGCCGCGTCGCGGCGCATCGGTCGAGTCACGACGACCATTATACAAACTTGAGGACCCCCTCACCCTAGTGTTAGCCTCGTTGAAAGTGAGGTACCCCTCAATATTTGGAGGTAGAGATGACGAACAGCGCACGCACAGCCGTGATCGTCGGTGTCGGGCCGGGATTGGGCATGTCGATGGCCAGTCGATGGGGTCGGGAAGGATTCCGGGTCGCGCTGATCTCTCGCAGTGACGCCCGGCACGGTGCGTATCTGGCCGATCTCGCCGCGCAGGGCATCGACGCCACCGCCCACACGGCCGATGTCACCGATCCGGATCGACTGATCGAGGTCCTGGATGCGATCAGCGCCGGCGGGGATGTCGAGTTCGTCTATTACGGTCCCGGCCCGACGCAGCTGCCGGTCCCGATCGCCGAGATCGACGTCGCGATCGCGCGATCGGCATTCGACTGGGTATGGCCCGCGGTGCATGTCGTCGGCGCCGTGCTGCCCGGCATGCTCGAACGCGGTACCGGCGGGCTGGTTTTCGCGGGCGGGTTGTCCAGTGTGCGTCCCATGCCGATGCTGGGCCAACTGGCTTTGGCCGCCGCGGCGCTGCGCAACTACGCGCTCACCCTCAACGCCGCGCTGGCCGACCGCAATATCTACGCTGGAACGCTCACCATCGGCGGCTTGGTCGAACGCGGCGACATCCATGCCATGGTCACCGCTGACCCAGCGAAATATGGCGCTGCAGAAGGACATACGCTCGATCCCGACCGAATCGCCGAGACTGGCTGGCACATGTACGAGACGCGGGATCGCGCAGAGGCGGTGTTCGACGCCCTCGGCCAGTGACAGCGCGAGAACGCAGAACGCAAAGTGTGCCAAGGTAATCGAGGCTGTTGCGGTGTGTACAACGGCTTCGAGAGGACATGGTCGGCGACTTGGCATCTGAGAGCGACCGCGCGCGGCGGTTTCGGCGTGCTGTCGGCGGCGCAGGCTACGGGTTTGCGACCGGGCTCAGGCAGCTGGCCGGTGGGTCGACGAGCACGCAGATCGACGGGCCGCGGGTGGGGCGGTAGTCGGCGGGGAGACCGCCCGCGGCGATGATCTGGGTGTAGGTGCCGACGCCATCGGTGGGGCGGCGGGTCAGGGTCGGGTCCGTGCGCACATCGACGGTGTAGAGGCCGAATCGTGGTGTGTAGCTGCCCCATTCGTAGTTGTCGGTGAGGCTCCAGTAGTTGTAGCCGATGACGTTCATGCCGTCGGCCTTGGCGCGCTGGATCCAGTAGACGGTGTCGCGCAGGTGATCGCTGCGGGTGTAGCCGTCGCCGCGGGGAATGCCGTTCTCGGTGGGCATACCGTTCTCGACGATGTAGAGCGGTTTTCCCGGAAAGCGGCGCGAATAGTATTGCAGCGCATAGTAGATGCCCTCGGTGCGCACCGGCAGTTCCCAGATGCGCTGTCCGGGCAGCTGCGGCATCGCCGACCCGATGGCCCTGGTGATGGAACTCAGCAGCGACTGCACCGGATCGTAGGCGAAGTAATAATCGACGCCCACGTAGTCGAGCCGGTTGGCGATGCGATCGACGAACTCGCCGTTGACCTGCGCCTCCGAGCCGGCCACGTAGCCGACATTGCTGGTCACCTGGGCGCCGGGCTGGGCTTGGTGGATGTAGTCGTATATGGCGTTGTGGGCCTGTGCGAGACGGTCGAGCATCTCGGGCCCGCTCGCCGCGCCCCGGCTGGTCTCGTGCACGATGTAGGCGACCGGCTCGTTCACGGTGACCCACAATGGATTTCGAGATGCGTAGCGGTCGACGACCGTGCGCATATTGGCCAGCCAATCCTCGACCATGCCCGGATTGCGCCAGCCGCCGCGGTCGGCGGCCCAGCCGGGATAAACCCAGTGGTCCAGGGTGATCATCGGTCGCATCCCGGCAGCCACGATCTTTGTGATCACCGCGTCGTAGAAACCGAACGCGGCGGCATCCCAGGCGCCCGGCGTGGGCTGTACGCGAGCCCATTCGATCCCGATCCGGAACACCTTCGCACCCAGCTCGGCCGCCAGGTCGATGTCGGAGGCGTATCGGTCGTAGAAGTCGACCGAATCGCGCAGTTCGTCGGCACCGGAGTTCGCGACGTAACGCGTCCAATTGCTATCGGGCGCATGGCCTTCGGACTGGAAACCGGATGACGCGACACCCCACAGGAAATCCGAGTCCAGTACCGGTAGCGCGTTCGACCGGATCGGCGGGACAGCCGAGGAGTTCGTGCACAGCAGCAAGGTCGACGCCGCGGCGGCGAGCGCGGCCAGGACGTACCGACGGAACCAACGCATCAATTCAGGGTAACTCGATCGCCGCCGGCAATGGACGAATCAAGAATGCTGGGCAGATTTCGCGATGCCCAGCGTCGGCCGCTATGGGGCGCTCGGTTATTCGCGAATTACAGCTCCGGCAACCGTTGACGCAGTAGGCAGAACTCGTTGCCCTCCGGATCCTGCAGCACGTGCCAGGGCTCGTCACCGGTCTGCTCGACGTCGGCCGGTCGCGCACCGAGCGACAGCAGCCGCTCCAGTTCGGCGTCTTGGTCGCGGTCGACCGGGTTCACGTCGAAGTGCAGCCGGAGCTTCGCGGTCTTCGGCTCGTGGACCCGGCTGAACACCAGCGTCGGAGCGGCCCCGCCGAATCCGGACGGCGGTCCGATCTCGATGCCGTCATCCCGCTCCTCCCTGCCCAGCTCGACGTAGTCCAGCACGGCGCACCAGAAACGGGACAGGGCAACGGGGTCGGTGCATTGGACGACCAGTTCGGACAGGCGACAGCTCATACGCTCAGACCCTAGACGCCGGGCGGTCTTCAGGTGGTGGGTCATGGCAGCAGGGCGTCGAATGGTTCGCGCCGGGAAAGATGTTCGGCATCAGCGATTCGCTCGGCGTGTCGAGCCGCGACCTCATCGGTGAATCCGAGGCGCTACCAATCAGGTCCGATCAGGCCACTGACTTTTCACCGGCCACGCAGCGCCGACAGCGGCAGCGCGGCGATTCCGGGAGGCAGTTCGAGGAAGTGATTCCGCGTAGAGTTCGGTCGAGGGCATCGCCGAGCGCGGATCAGGCGTTGGGGCAGAAGTCGAGATGGGGAGGCTCCGATCGAAACATCGCGCGCTCATGACGGGCAGGCCGAGGGCGGACTGAACACCGCCACGGCGCCGAGTTTCATGGTCCTGACGGGGACAGTCGTTGGTGTGGTGTTGCTCTTGTGCGTCCACCTCGACCGGGCTCCGTTCGTTGGGAACTCGACCGGTCCCGATCGGCTTGTCGTCTTGGTGATCGGCGGGATTCTGCTCAGTGCTTCCCTGTTGGGGTGGGCGATCAAGACGCTGTATCTGCTCGGTCGAGAACGCCGGTGGTCCTGGAAAGTCGCCGCGGTGCCGGTGGTTGTGGTCGCGGGGCTGGTGGCCGGGTTGATCTTTCGGCCTGCGAGCTTCGGCTCCGCACGTCCGGAAATGGAAGCAGTCGCGGTCGGGATGCTGCGCGAGGATGGGCCGAATATCCGTCAAGGCCTGAGTCTCGGTGGGCTCGACATAAGTTCGGTTCATCGCGAGTCCGATGGTCGCGTCTACTTCTATGACGCCGACGGCTTCGTGGGTTCCACTGTCCGCGGCTGGGTCTACTCGCCCAGCACCGAGCCGGCAGGGGATGGTGCGCGACGGTTCGAAAGGCTGTCCGGAGATTGGTATTCGTTCGTCTTCGACATCGACTGAGGTCGGCTCCACTCCGTCGGGCCCGATCGTGAAACGTCAAGTCACAGTGCCCATCTGCACGGCCATCACTCGACAATCGGCTGTGTGCGGCAATGGTGGGACGGCACCCCCACGGTGGCGAGATGCCACTGGGCAACGGGCTGATCCAACACAGGGGTCCAAGCGATCAGGAATCGAGAAGCGCTGGTCGCCGGGTAGAAAATAGCGTTAGTGCCATGAACATCACCATTAACCAAGCCGCTATCGAATCCGTCATCCTCGAGGTGTCCGACGCTGCGGCCGCAGAGGCCTTCTACACCGCCGCGTTCGGTCTCGGCGACAAGGTGCGCGTCCGCACCTCGGAGGCGCCGACGACCGGCTTCCGTGGCTTCATCCTGTCACTCGTGGTGTCGCAGCCGAGTACCGTCGACAGCCTCATCGGCACCGCTGTCGACGCAGGTGCGACGACGCTGAAACCCGCCAAGAAGAGCTTCTGGGGCTACGGCGGCGTCGTCCAGGCGCCGGACGGGGCGATCTGGAAGATCGCGACGTCGTCGAAGAAGGACACCGGCCCGGCCACCCGCGAGATCGACGATTTCGTGGTCCTGCTCGGGGTCGACGATGTCAAGGCGACCAAGCAGTTCTACGTCGATCACGGCCTGGCCGTGGCGAAGAGCTTCGGCAGCAAGTACGTCGAGTTCGAAACCCCGGCGTCCTCGATCAAGCTGGCGCTCTACGGGCGCCGTGCCGCCGCCAAGGATGCTTGTGTGCCGCAGGAGGGAACCGGGTCGCATCGCATCGTCCTCGGGGGCAGTGTTGGAGCCTTCACCGATCCGGACGGGTTCGCGTGGGAACCTCATTTGGCGTCCCAGTAGCACTCCACCACCGCGGTCGTGAACGGGAACCGCACCGGTGTCGATCCGAACGCGATCCGGCCCGCGGTCTCGGCCGCGGCCGCGATCAGTTCGGCGACAGTCGTGGCTTCCTCGGCTGGGCAGTGCACGATTACCTCGTCGTGCTGGAAGAAGACAAGCTCGGCTCGGAGCCCGGCGTGTGTCATGGCATGACGCACGCCCGCCAGTACCAGCAGGGCCCAGTCGGCGGCGCTGCCCTGCACCACGAAGTTGCGGGTGAAGCGGCCGCGAGCGCGCGTCGCGGACGTGCTGCCATACCCGTCCGTCTCAGGCGATGCGACCGAGGCCGGGGGACAGGTGCGGCCAAGCCAAGTGCGCACCAACCGGCCCTCTTCACCGGCGCGAGCCGCGTCGTCGACGTACGCCACCGCGGCCGGATAACGTCGGCGCAGTTCGGCCATGTGGGTGAGGGCATCGCCGGAGGTCTGGCCGTAAATGGCGCCCAGCAGGGCGATTTTGGCCTGGGCACGGTCGCCGCCGAAGACGCCTGCGTACAGGTCTTCGCCGCGACCGGCCACCTCCATCAATCCCGGGTCGCGGGAGATCGCGGCAAGGACTCGCGGCTCCATTTGGTCGGCGTCGGCGATCACCAGACGCCAGCCCGGGTCCGCGCGTATCGCTTGACGGATCACCTTGGGGATTTGCAGGGCGCCGCCACCGTTGGTGGTCCAGCGGCCGGAAACCGTGCCGCCGGGCAAGTATTCGGGACGAAAGCGGCCACCGTGCACCCACTGCTCGAGCCAGGACCAGCCGTGGGCGGTGTACAGGCGATACAGCGATTTGTAGGCCAGTAGTGGCGCTACGGCGGGGTGATCGATCTGCTGGAGTTCCCATTTTCGGGTGGAGGACAACAAGATCCCGACGCGGCCGAAGGCTCTGATGATGTCGTTGGGCAGGTCTGGCCGTACCCGCACACCTTCCCCGAAGGCCCGCGACACTTCGTCGGCCAACTCCGCCATCCGGCGCGGCTCCAGCCCGCCGGGATAGCGCTCACCCAGCAGCTTGTCCAGCAGCTCGCGGTGGACGTCGGCGTGCCAGGGGATCCCGGATCGGGACATCTCCGTGGCAACCAGCATGGCCGCCGATTCGGCAGCAAGGAGCAGCCGCATACGTTCCGGACGTTCGGTCTTCGCCGTACGAGCCAGCTGGCCCGCGTAGACCTCCAACAGGGCTTCGAACTCATCCGTGCCGGGTGGCAGCGGTACCGGGCCGGATTCGAACAGCGATGGCTGGGTCTCGGCGGCACGTGCGGGCGCGTCCGGCGGGACGGGCAGGTTGTGCAGTCGCGCCCAGGCCGCCGCCAGCGAGCGGGCCTGGCCCGACTGGCCCTCCTCATGGCCGATCAGCAGCGCCTCCGCGGCCTGCACGTCGTAGCACCGCTCGACCCGCACGCCCGCCGCCAGCAACGGTCGGTAGATCTCGGCCGTGGATCGCCAAACCCACCGCTCGACCTCGGGCCGTGCGCGCACCGCCTCGGCGAGCGAGGGCTCGCGCACTACTGGTCCGGCGGGCCGACCATCCTGATCGAGCGGACACAGAGTCGCACCTCCGTCGCCCGTTTCCGCCACCGCCCATCTCACGTCCCGAGTCTTGCATTGGGGTGGGACATCTACCGCGGTAGCGGGCTCGGATCGGGAGGTTGGTCACCGACCCGACTGTGCTGCCGCCGCACGGCTGTCGAGTTGTGCCAGCGAGAGTGGGTGGCGCGGTGCGGAATCCAGGACGGTGGTCGATCGGACGCGCAGATGGTCGTCGACGTGGAGTAGTTCGCCCGGGGCGAGTGGTCGCCAGCGTGGGTCCTCGTCGGTGCGTTCACTGGCCACCACGACCGCGGGGAATTTGCGCAGGTGGCCGCTGCGGGTTCGGATTCCGGCTCGTCCGGCTTGGTCCAGGTGCCGGTCGCCCTGTGGGCCGCCTGCTGCGCGTTCGAGGACGAAGAGGCTGTGTGTGTCGGGGTATCGCAGTGCCCACAGGTTTGTTGCCGTGGTGAGTACGAGGTTGAGTGCGTAGACGGGGAGTCGGTCCGCGATCCACCTGACCGCGTCGGTGACACCGGCGGTGACGTCGCCGTCGTGCTGATCGGTGCGCTTGGTGATCAGGGCGAAGAATCGTTCGGAATCGGTGTCGCCGTGTACCAGGTCGAGGTAGTCGCCGAGTTCGGAGTCCAGTTCGTCGAGGCCGTGCAGCACACCGTTGTGGGCGAACAGGCGGCCATGTTGTTCGAACGGGTGGGTATTGATGGGTTGCAAGCCGCCTGTGGTGGCGTAGCGGATGTGCGCGACGAACGTCATCGATTCGCGTTCGCGCGCCTCCCGAGCGAATTGGACGTCCTGGTACGCGGCGATCGGTTGTTTCTCCACCAGCGGGGCCCCGTCGGCGGTGAAGGTGCCGAGGCCGACGCCGTCGGGGTCACGTCTGCTCTGTATCGACAGACTGTCCGGCGCATCCAGTAACCAGAACGTGGCCCGCACGCGCCGCGGTGCGGCCGACAAACCGAACAAGCGACACATGGGACTCCTGCCTGGGCGTTGTCCGCGTGTGATGACTGTCCTGCGATCGTAGTCCCAGGTCAGCTGATCTTTGCGTTCCGGTCCGGAATCCCCGGGTCCGGTCCGGAATTCTTGTCCGCCCGGTGGACCAGGAGGTTCAGGGTGCAGGCGGCCGCAGCTTCTCGATCGGGACGGGGTGCGCCCATATCGTGATTGCGACGCATGAGCGCGGGGTGGGATGTCTGTAAACCGCGCGTGCGCAAGCAATTTCGATTCTCAGGGGGACGGGTTATGTGGGAGTGGAGCAAGCATGTGGCCGAGCACGCCGCCGCTGCGGCGTGGACTCGTCGACAAGACGCGTACCGACCGACGATTTGCGATCCGAAGCCCGAAGCGGCACCAGGCAGCGCACGTGCCGCGAGCGGCGGTTGCGCCGCGGCTGAGGACAACGGCGAGGAAGATTCGACCCACGACGATCGAGTAGGCGTCGATGTTCGACCGGAACGACCGTTGTGCCTGCGCTGGCGGCGATGCGGGTTGCGACTTCACGTGGTTGCAGCCCGGTGGTGTCGATGACGTGGGCTTCCTGGCTGTGCCACGAGCGGGCGGCGTCGTAGTCGCCGAGGTTCGGCGTCGCAGCAGACGGTGTCGACGCCGAACCCTGGTCGGTTCAGCTCTTGGCGAGTGCTTCGTGACGAATCCACTCGAGCAAGGTGGGGTTGTCGGCGGTGGTGATGACGCCGATGGTGGTGCGGACGTAGCGGTGGTCGTTCAGCAAAGCGAGCATGCTCGCGGCCAGGTCCGCGCGGGCGGTGAACCTGCCGTCGGCGTGGCCCTCGACGACGGTGTAGTCGGTGACCGACGGCAGATGGTAGAGCCCGCTCGGACGCACGATCGTCCAGTCCAGATCGGTGGACTGGATCAGGGATTCCATTCGCCGCATGTCGTCGTACAGGGTCTTACCCGCCACCCGCGTCACATATGGCAGCAGTACGCGGTTGAACAGGAATCCGCCGTCGGAGTACGGATGCGGGTCGACTCCGCTCGAGCTGACGACGGCGAGCCGACGCACCCGATGCCGTTCCATCGCGGCGACAATATTGGCCACACCACGCGAATAGGTGCTGATCGGTTCCTTCCCGGCGGGCACCCCGAGCGTCGACAGCACCGCATCCCGCCCCGCCACGACGGCGTCGACGGCACCCGGATCGAGCACGTCGGCACCGACTATCTCGAGCCGATCATGGTGCAGCGGAAACGAATCCGGCTGCCGGGTGACCGCGGCGACGTCATGTCCGGCGGCGAGTGCCTGGCCGGTGAGCAGGCGACCGGTGGGACCGTTTGCTCCGAAGACTGTGATACGCATGAAGATTCGCCCCTACGACACCAAAGCCGTGCGCAGCGGCGCCAGCGCCCGCGCCCATGCCGACAGTTCGTCGACCAGCCCGTGCACCGCCGCAACGTGCAGCTCACGCGGTTGGAAGTCGGCGAAATTCACGAAGTCCTCGCGCAGTGTCAACGCCACCTGCGGCCCGATATCGGCCATCCGCAGCACACCCGCCTGCGCGCGCAGCTTCTGCACCGCCATCACCGCGCCGTAGATGCCGTAACCGACGTAGGCGACCGGCTTGCCGCCCCATTCCCTGTGCAGGAAATTGATGGCGTTGGTCAGGGAGGCGGGCGGGGCGGTGTTGTACTCGGGCGTCACGAAGATGAGGGCATCGCAGGAGCCGATGCACTCGGCCCATCGCCGGGTGTGCGGCTGTCGGCCCGGCGCCTGGCCCGCCGGGATGGGCTCGTCGAGCAGTGGCAGCTGGTAGTCCTGCAGGTCCACGAGCTCGAAATCCGCGGCGTCGCTTGCGTATTCGGCTGCCTGTTCCTGGACCCATCGGCCCACGCGGTCGCCGATGCGGCCGGGACGGGTGCTGCCGATGACGATGCCTATCTTCATATTCGATTCTCCTGTTGATCAGAAACTGGAAACGCCCGCGCGGGCGGACGAGAACGCGCTATGGGTGGTCATTTCCTTGAGTGCGACCGCCGTGCGTCCGGCGAAGTAGGCGCGCCGGACCGTGTCGTCGGTGTGGGTGAACTGGGCTACCGCGTCCTTCCTGCCCAGCGAGAGGCCGCGGCTGAAGTACGGGAACGAATGCGGTTTGGGCCTGCGGCCCGCGAGTAGGCGAGCGAAGTTGTCGGCCGCGTGGATGGCCTGCGGTAGGGCGGTGTAGCAGGCGAAACGTGCTCCGGGCACGGCAGCGCAGTCACCGACGGCGAAGATCCGCTGGTCGCTGACGCTGCGCAGGAACTCGTCGACGACCGCACGTCCGCGCGCGTCGACCTCGAGACCACTGTGCGTCGCGAGGTCGGGAACGTCCGACACGATCGCCCACAGGGTCAGGTCCGAAGCCATATCCCGACCCGACCGCAGCCGCACGGCACCCTCGAATTGCTTTGCGCCCGAACTGACTTCGGCCACCTCGTCATAGATGATCTCGACGGTCAGTCGCTCCAGCCCGGCGCGTACCCGCCGATAGGCCCCACCCGTAAGGCCGCCGCCCACCGAAGAACCGATCAGCCGCACTCGCAGATCGGGTCTGGCCTCGGCGATTTCGGCCGCGGTCTCGATGCCGGTCGGACCACCCCCGATGACGGTGACATGGTCACCCGGGGTGAGCGCCGCCAGCGCCGCGCGAGCTTGCTGCGCGCCTTCCCACGTGCCCACCGGCACGGTTCCGGGTATCGGCGACACCGTGCTGCCGACGGCCAAGAAGGCGTAATCGAAGTCGATCCGTTCGCCGTCGGCGAGGGCGACGGCGCCGTCACCGATCTTGTCGACCGTGCCTACCCGTGCCGTGATCCCTTCCCGCAGTACCTCTGCGAGAGGTGTTGCCGCCGAGTATGTTCCCGCGATCTGCTGGTGCAGCCGGACCCGCTCCACGAAGTCCGGGCGCGGGTTGATCACCGTGACCTCGGCATCCTTGACCTTCCTGGCCACCCGGTTCGCCACGAGCGTGCCCGAATAGCCGCTGCCCACTACGACGACCTGCATGTCAGCCTCCTGTCTCGGTAACTGGACGAACACAAGACGCACGTGACCGCGGTCCTGTGACGTCCGCACCTACGTGACGTGCATCACTGATGGTGGGTGTCACAAAGCGGGTGGGACCGGCGTCTGGTGTGTATGGCACAGTCGAGAGCAATGAGCGAACGAACGGGTGATGCCGGCCGCCCCGACGCCGCCACGGAGGCGTTCCTCGCCCACCGCAACCTGCTGTTCACCGTTGCCTACGAGATGCTCGGCTCGGCCGCAGACGCGGAAGACGTCTTGCAGGAAACCTGGCTGCGCTGGGCCGATGTCGACCTGGCCCCGGTGCAGGACAAGCGCGCCTACCTGGTCCGGATCACCACCCGCAAGGCACTCGATCGGCTGCGCACCCTCGACCGGCGCAAGGAGTCCTACGTCGGTCCCTGGCTGCCCGAGCCGTTGCTCACGGCCCCCGACGTGGCCGACGATGTCGAACTTGCCGACAGTGTCTCGATGGCGATGCTGCTCGTGCTCGAGACGCTGGCCCCGACCGAGCGCGCGGTGTTCGTACTGCGCGAGGTATTCGATCTGGCCTACGACGAAATCGCCGAAGCCGTCGACAAATCCCCCGCCGCGGTCCGCCAGATCGCCCACCGCGCACGAGCACACGTCGCCGCGCGCCGACCCCGCGGAGTCATTTCCTCGACTCAGACCCGCGACGCGCTCGCCGCCTTTCAACGCGCGGTCGAAACCGGCGACCTACAGGGCCTGCTCGAAATCCTCGCGCCCGACGTCGTCGCCCTCAACGACGGCGGCGGAATCAAACAGGCTCTCCCGCGCCCTATCGTCGGGGCCGAGCGAGTGGCTCGGCTGTTCGCCGCCTACTGGAACACGATCGGCGCCGCGGCGACACTGCAACCGACGCAGGTCAATGGCTACCCGGCGCTGATCATCCGGCTCGACGGGGAGCTCGACAGCGTGATGGCGGTGCGCATCGACGACGGCCTCATCAGCGGCATCTACTCGGTGCGCAATCCCCAGAAGCTTTCGCATATGCGACGCGAAATCCCGCTGCACCGTTGAGACCGGAGCACTAGGTTTTCCCGTTGCGGAAACTGCCGTGCGCCGCGGACAGTGCTTATGCCGACGCGAATATCACCGGATCCACGAAGAGGGGTCGCGAGCGATTTCGGTGAAGTAGGACTCGCTGATGTTCTCGGAAGATTCCTCCGCCTCGGCCAGGCGGTCGACCAGGTCGAAGAAGCGGGCTTCGACCGGGCGCAGGTCGGTGATCACGCCGGTGAGATCGATATCCGCGGTGAATCGCGACTCCTTCGCACCGACCTCGAGTGTGGCCAGCCAGCCAGGCGGTTCGCAGTGCGACTACAAGATCACGTTCGGGCGGTGCGGTCCAGCCTCCGGTCGACGCTCTCCCGGCGTCAAGGCAGTCTCTTCGGTGCCGATGCTTCGATTGCCTGTTTCATTTCCTTGATGCCGTACTCGGTGCGGATTCGGATTTCGGGGGCGCTGCTGTCGGGAAGGACGTCGGTTGTCCAGATCAGTCGGCCGCGCTCACCTTCGCTTCGGACCTCGAAGGACGCGTGGTGGTAGTCCAAGGACGGCCTGGCGCCTTCCACGACGGAGTAGGCCAGTCGGCGGGTTTCGTCGTCGATGGAGATGATCAGTTCCCGGATTATGTGGCCGTCCGGAAATGTGAGGAAGCGCTCGACGCCCTGGATGCGTGTGCCGGCGACTCGGCCGGGGAGCAGGCGTATGTGCACGGCCCCGACATCACGTACCACATCCCAAATGTGTTGTGGGGAAGCATCGATGCCGATTTCGGTGCGGATGGTGGCCATGGGGTCGAGTCTTCCCCATCTCGGGGCGTGATCGACACGCAGTGCTACGAGTCGCGGATTGATCGGGTCGCCTGCTGGGGGTTCACCCGAAATCGCGCGCAAGAACAGCTCGGGCGCGAGCATCGGCCAAAAGCAGGCCCGCTTCTCGGCGCAGTCTGCCGAGTTCACGACGTCGCTGGACAGAGTCGGCCGTGCTCTCGAGTTCCTGGTCCAAGGAGCCGAGGGCGGATTGCAAGTCACCTACCGTCTCAACAGTCGCCCCGGTGCCCAGGTTTCTTGCTTCCTTGACAAGCTGGGCCAGTCGACCTTCCAGACTGAGCATTTCGCCTCCCGAGCGCGCGCAGCTGCATGTCCGTCGGCGTCACCGAAGTCCGGTCCACCGATTGAATAAACCGCATCTATTGAGCCGTTAAATAACGGTACATCAAATGATGGAATGATGAAAGGGGTTGGTATCACCCGGAATTCACTGTGCTGTCGGACAATGGGACGGTTGGTGATCACTCCTCCGGTCCGATGGGAGCCAGCGCTGTGCACGATGACCGTCGGTTGATCGAAAGCCGCCTCGGGCGCGTTCTTACCGAGCGGATCGTTCCGGCGATCTATCCGGAGTCGGTGCCGCTGCGGGCATCGATCTGGGTCGCGCCGGATGAGCCGGTGCCGGTGGCCGAGGGCTTGGCCGCGCCCCGGACGCCGATCGAATCCGGTGCCAGGTGGGGCGCACCCTGGGGGACCAGCTGGTTGACGGTCGAAGGCACGGTCCCTGCCGAGTGGGCGGGCAAAACCGTCGAGGCGATTATCGATCTCGGTTTCGACCGGAATATGACCGGCTTCCAATGCGAGGGTCTGGTCTATCGGCCGGACGGATCGCCGGTGAAGGGGCTGCACCCGCGGAACCAATGGGTGCGGGTGGCGTCCCCGGCGGTCGGTGGCGAGGAGGTGCTGCTGCATGTCGAGGCGGCTTCGAACCCGATCATCCCGTTCTTTCCGCCGATGGGTCTCGGCGACAAGTCCACAGCTGGTGACGAGCCGCAATATCGGCTGGGCCGAATGGATCTCGCGGTTTACGACGACGAGGTCTGGCAGCTGGTGCAGGACCTGGAGGTCCTCGGCGAGCTGATGCACGAGATGCCCGAGGAGCCCGCTCGCCGCTATGACATCGTGCGTGCGATCGAGCGCGCACTCGATACCGTCGATCTGCAGGACGTCAACGCGACCGCCGCGGCGGCGCGCGAATGTTTGGTCGATGTGCTGGCGAAGCCTGCGGTACCGTCCGCGCATACGATTTCCGCGGTCGGGCACGCGCATATCGATACAGCGTGGCTGTGGCCGCTGCGCGAGACGGTGCGCAAGGTCGCGCGTACGACCGCGAATATGACCGCGTTGCTGGCCGACGAGCCCGAGTTCATCTACGCGATGTCGCAAGCCGCGCAGTTCGACTTCATCAAACAGCACCGTCCCGAGGTCTACCAGCGGGTCGAACAGGCGGTATCGGAGGGACGGTTCGTACCCACCGGCGGGATGTGGGTCGAGGCGGATACGAATATGCCGGGCTCGGAGGCGATGGCGCGGCAGTTCGTGCACGGTAAGCGGTTCTTCCTGGCGGAATTCGGTGTCGAGAACGAAGAGGTGTGGCTGCCCGACACCTTCGGGTTTGCCGCCGGACTACCGCAGATCATCAACGCGTCCGGATCGAAATGGCTTCTTACACAAAAGATTTCGTGGAGCCAGATCAATCAGTTTCCGCACCATACGTTCTTGTGGGAGGGTATCGACGGAACCCGGATCTTCACCCATTTTCCGCCGGTCGATACCTACAACTGTTCGATGCACGGGCGTGAGATCGCCCATGCCGCACGGAATTTCAAGGAGAAGGGCCGTGCGTCGATATCGCTCGCGCCGACCGGCTGGGGTGACGGTGGCGGCGGCACCACGCGGGAGATGATCGCGAAGGCCGCCAGGATGGCCGATCTCGAGGGTTCGCCCAAGGTGGTGTGGGACTCCCCGTCCGGTTTCTTCGCCAAGGCCGAGGCCGAGTACGAGAACCCGCCGGTGTGGGTGGGGGAGCTGTATCTGGAGTTGCACCGCGGCACGTTGACGAGTCAGGCGAAGACCAAACAGGGCAACCGCCGCAGCGAGCACCTGCTGCGGGAGGCCGAGCTGTGGGCCGCCACCGCGGCGGTGCGGAGGAACTACGAGTATCCGTACGCGGCATTGGACCGAATCTGGAAGATGGTGCTGCTGAACCAGTTTCACGACATTTTGCCCGGCTCGTCGATCTCGTGGGTGCACCGCGAGGCGGAGCAGACGTATGCGGCGGTGGCCGAGGAGTTGACGGCGATCATCGAGCGGGCGCAATGGGTGCTCGGCGGTGGGCGGGTGGGGCCGAATATGTTCAACCCGACGCCGCATACCTGGCGATCGGTTCCGGCCGGTGCGGCGGCTCCGGTGGATTCGGATGAACCATGCTCTGTGGTCGAGCGTGCAGGTGGCGGGTTCGTCCTCGACAACGGTCTATTGCGGATAGAAGTGGACGCGCGCGGCCTCGTCGCATCGGTGTTCGACCTCGAGCATCAGCGCGAGACGCTGCCACCGGGTTCGGTCGCGAATCTCTTACAGCTACACCCGGATTTCCCGAACTCTTGGGACGCTTGGGATGTCGATCTCTTCTACCGAAACCGGGTCACCGACCTGACCGAGGCGAAATTCGTTGCGGCAGAACCAGATTCGAAGGGCTCAGCCGTCGTGCGGGTCGGCCGCTCATTCGAGTCTTCCACGGTCGAGCAGTCCCTGACATTGCGGGCTGGCGCGCGTGGACTGGATATCGACACCACCGTCGGCTGGTACGAGACCGAGAAATTCCTCAAACTTGCCTTTCCCCTGGACATCCGCGCCGACCGCTATGCCTCCGAGACTCAGTTCGGGCACGTCTTCCGGCCCACCCACACCAACACCAGCTGGGAGTACGCGAAGTTCGAAGCCTGCAATCACCGCTTCGTCCACTTCGCCGAGCCCGGCTATGGTGTGGCGCTCGTCAACGACTCCACCTACGGCCACGACGTCACCCGCACCGTTCGAGCCGATGGCGGAACGACGACAACACTGCGGTTTTCGCTGCTGCGGGCACCACGATTTCCCGATCCGGAGACCGACCACGGTACGCACCACTTCCGGCACGCCCTGATTCCCGGCGCTTCGATCGGAGATGCCGTGCGCGCGGGCTATCGCATCAACCTCACCACCTCGCGCCCCGGAGTCGCCGAACCCGTTGCGCCACTGTTCATTATCGACAATGACGCCGTGGTGACCAGTGCCGTCAAACTCGCGGACGATGGCAGCGGCGACGTCGTACTCCGCGTCTACGAGGCATACGGTGGCCGGGCGACGGCGTTGGTGACGCCAGGGTTCGGTATCGCCGGATTCGAGATCTGCGATCTGCTGGAGCGACCGCTGGATGGGGATACGGCCGCTGTGCCGGAAGGCACGGGAGTTCGCTTGCGGCTGCGGCCTTTCCAGCTCGTCACGCTCCGATTCGCCCGGTCCGCTGAAACCGATGCCGGGTGAACAATACGCCGATCGGTGTCAGTACAGGGACGACAGGTATTCCCGGTAGAGTTTCTCGACGTCGGCTGCGTATTCGGCAACTTTGGCCGAGATCGCATCCACTGTCGTGGGGTCCTTGTCCTTGATCACGTCCGCGTGCTCGGTGGCGACCGCGGACACCGCCGCCGCGTAGCAAAGGATCCTGACAACGTCGCCCGCATCCATGTCTATGGCACCGATCAGCTCCGGGGTGACCGGCGTCAGTTCCTGCCCGGCGCTGTTGAACGCGGCCGGGGTGGTCACCGGTAATTCGTCCAGTGCGCCGATGGTGACATTTTGGTTGATAACGCATCCGGCGAAAGACCCTTGGGCGTTGATACATCCGAAGAATGGATTGCTGAAGATGACGGCATCGAGGCAACCGGCACCACCGATGACATTCTGACCGGTATTCGCGAGGTAGTGCGTTTCGCCCAGGGTCGGCACCAAAACGTATTCGGTCTCGAAAAGGCTGATCGCCCGCGACAGCGCGGGTACGGCCGACACCCCTCTGCCGGACAGGGACGAGATGTCGATTCGGCAGAGGTAGGGGGTTCGGTTGACGATATTGAGTACCTTCTTGTCGCCGCCGGAGGATGCGGCGACACCGATGAGCGCACCGATATTGCGGCAGAACGATGATGTGCGCACCCGCGGGTCGTTTTTCTTGTTTCCGCCGCTGTGCTCCCCGATCAGCTCGATGATCGTCGCTATCGCGGTAGCGGGCTGGATCGACACCAGTTCTGTCGACGGCAGGCTGCTGAAGCGCCAGATGTATTGGTGATCGGTATCGAAATCCAGCGCGGTGAAGTGGGGCACGGTTGTCGAGGCGGGCATCGCCGCCGATGCCGAGGTACGGAGCATGTCATGAGCATTCGCCGAATCCTGTTGGCCCTGCTGTTCGCGGCCTTCGGTATCGCGTCGATCAGCGGTTGTGGTTCGACGGTGCGCGGTCTCGCACTTCCGGCCCCGCTCGGTGCCGCTGACACTGCGGATCCGAATATCGTTCTGCGCGCTGGCTTCTCGACGATGTTCGGTTGCCGGCCGCAGAGCGACAACTCACCCGACGACGCTTACGCCCGCGCTCGTCCGTACCTCACCGATCAACTCGGCGCCCGCGCTCGCGAGACCACCTCCGGCGGTGCGAAGACCCAGTGGAAGGCGTGGGCGGACGCCAAGGCGAAGGTCAAGGTCACCGTGCAGGTCACGACCGACGAACATCCGGCGGATCAACCGGCCCGCATCGATCGTGTGGTGCCGATCGGGCAGGCCATCACCGATGCCGCGGCGAAACCGATCGAGAACATCGAAATCACGGTCTGGGCAACCGTTGTGCAGACCGAACAAGGCCGGCGCATCCACGCCATGCACTTCTGAGGAGGTTGCCATGTCCAAACTGCGGTACGCATTCATCCTGCTCGCGTCGCTCGCCGCGGCGCTGTGCGTCGCGTGTTCCTCGACGCCGTCCGGCAGCGATGACAAACCCGCCGACAAGACGGCGATCGAGACGATCACCTCCGGACTGCAGACCATGTTCACCTGGCACCCGGGGGCCGATACCAGCAGGCTCGACGCATTCCGCCGGGCAACACCCTGGCTCACCGACAAGTTCGCGGCGACGTCGACCACGACCTCGGAACGGGGACCCGGTGTGCAGTGGGATCAGTGGGCGCGTGCGCGTTCCACCGTGGAGGCCACTGTGCTCATCCTGGGTACCGAGCACGGCGCCGATACCGATCAGCGGATCGATCGGCTGGCGATGATCACCCAGGATGTCAAAGCGCCCGGCGGCACCGTTGTCGACAGTATCGACCTCACCGCCAAGGTGACCCTGCAGCGCTCCGGCCGCGACTGGCGCATCGACTCGGTCGAATTCGTCTGAACCACAATAATATTCACGCGGGCTGCGATTTCGCCGAATGCCACCGCGCGAGCCCGAGTGCGCGGTGCCCCGTTCGGACAGACTCCCAAGTTTGGGAAATGGGTGTGCGGCGTCGTGTGTAGCATTCAGCAAGAGCGCCAAAGGGTTTCGCTCGTTAGGAGGACTAATCATGAAATCGAACAATCGTATGGTGGTGTCTGCTGTGGCCGATCTGCGGGGCACTCCGCTCGGGCAGCTTTCGGGTCAGAGCCTGACCGATCTGCTTGCGAATCTGGCCAACTCCTCGACCACCGGTATCTCATTCAGCTCCGCTCTCATCTGATCCGAATACCGCTCGGCGTACCGGCTATCCCGTGAACCGTAAACCGCTTCCTTTTCGTCAGTTTGTGATCAAGGTGCATAGCCGGTGCGATTTGGCGTGCAATCACTGCTATATGTATGAGCACGTCGACCAATCCTGGCGTGGTCGCCCGATGGGGCTGGCCCCGGAGACGGCCACCCGGATTGCGTTCCGAATCGCCGAACATGCGGCGGCGCACGCGCTGCCCGAGGTCGCCATCGTGCTACACGGCGGCGAACCGCTGCTGCTCGGTGTGGACCGCACCAGGGAATTCCTGGCCGCTCTACACGCGGCCGTCGCCCCGGTGGCCCGCCTGAATTTGCATATCCATACCAACGCGATCCTGCTCAGCGCGGCGTACCTCGACCTGTTCACCGAATACAATGTGCGGGTTGGTGTTTCGCTGGACGGCGATCGCGCCGCCAATGACCGGCATCGGCTGTACCGCAACGGACGCAGCAGTTACGACCAGGTGATCGCGAGCCTCGACCGGTTGCGCCAGCCGCAGTATCGCGCGCTGTATTCCGGCCTGCTGTGCACGGTGGATATCGCCAACGATCCGATCGCCGTCTATCGCGGGCTGCTGGAGCAGCAGCCGCCGCGCATGGATCTGCTGCTACCGCACTCGAATTGGGAGCATCAGCCGCCCGGTTTGCGGATACCGCGCGATCCGGACACTCCAGCGCAGGGTGGGGGCGAGTACGCGCAATGGCTCATCGCAATGTTCGACGCCTGGAATGCCGACGGCCGACCGGTACCGCTGCGCACCTTCGAATCGGTGGTAGCGGCCATGTACGGTCGTCCGAGCACCGCCGAGGCCATCGGACTCGATCCGGTGGATCTGCTGGTGATCGAAACCGACGGCACGCTCGAGCAGGTCGATTCGCTCAAGACCGCCTTCGAAGGCGCTGCGGCAACCGGACTGAACGTGTGGGACAACAGCCTCGACGAGGCCGCCGTGCTCCCCGGCATCACGGTGCGTCGTGACGGCATCGACGGCGTGAGCGCCACGTGCCGGTCCTGTGACGTGGTCCAGGTCTGCGGTGGTGGGTTCTATCCGCACCGGTACCGGCCCGGCACCGAATTCGACAACCCCTCTGTCTACTGCTCCGATCTGAAGGAGATGATCGATCACGTGGCCGAGTCCGAAGCCGCGGCGGGGAGAGGCGGCGCGCAAACCTCCGCACATGACGTTGTCGTCGAGTCGCACAGATTGTCCGATGACGAATTCGACCAATTGGCAGCCGGTTTCGGTGATGCCGCCACAGTGAATTGGTTGGCGCAGGCCCAGGCTTCGCTGCAGCGCGAATTGTTGTCTGCCGTCGGCCGATTCGGTCCACAGGATGACGAAAGATTCACCGCAGCCTGGGATGTGCTCGTCTCCCTGGACACGTCGGCGCCCGACGCGGTGGCCACGGTGCTGGCCCATCCCTACACGCGGGTATGGGCCACCGCCCTGCTGGAGGGGGTGAGCAAGGGCGAGATGGTGGCCGAGGATGTCCATCACCTGCAAGCGGTCGCGGCGGGTGCGGCGCTGCACGCGGGTAAGGATTTGCGGCTGCCGGTGCCGGTGCGCGGCGGGGTCGCGCCACTGCCTACCTTCGGCGCACTGAAAGCCGGTGCGGACGAACAGGTTTGGATCAATACCGGCTCGATCGACAGGCTGGATCTGGTACATCCATTGCGCTGGCTGACGGCCACCGACCTGATCGTCCCGCTGGAGGACACCGACCCCTATCGCATCGGCCACAGCTATGCGGCCGACCGGCTCAGCGATGCCGAGACGCACCGCTGGCAGCTCGCCTTCGCCGCGGGTATCGACTTCATCGACGCATATCTGCCCGTCTACGCGCCCGGTCTGCGCTCCGGTTTGCGTGCGGTCATGCCGATGGACCCGGATGAGAAATACGACCGAAGCGCCTCCATGCGACTGGCTTTCGGCGCGGTCGGCATCGGGCTGCGACGGGAGCTGGTATCGGCCGCGCTGCCGCTTATCCACGAATTCCAACACGTGAAGATGGGCGCCATCCTCGACATGTTCGAACTGTTCGACCGCTCCGATACCGCGCTGCGGTACTACGCGCCGTGGCGACCGGATCCGCGTCCGATCGAGGGGTTGTTGCAAGGCACCTACGCCCATATCGGCGTGACCGATTTCTGGCGGGTGCATCGCACGCGGGCCGAGGGGGCGCAGCGCCAGGAATCGGAGCGGGAATTCGTGCGGTGGCGCATGATGACCGCGGAAGCTATTCGCCAACTCCAGGGATCCGGATCACTGACCCCGCTAGGGGAGCGGTTCGTTGCGGGCATGAGTGCGACAGTGCAGCCGTGGCTCGCCGAATCGGTCGATCCGGCCGCCGAAAGTGCTGCGGTGCGTGCCGCCGAAACGCACCGCGCCGCCTTCGACGAGCGCATGAAGGTCAGCCGTGTCGTCGATTGAGTCCGCGCACGGTCTGTCAGAGGATCAATTCGCCCAGCTGGCATCGGGGTTCGGCGATGCGGAGACGGTGCGTTGGCTGGTGCAGGCCCAGGCCTCGGTGCAACGTGAATTGTTGGCGGCGGTAGGCAGATTCGGTCCGCACGACGATGCGCGCTTCGCCGCCGCCTGGGATGTGCTGGTGGGCTTGGACACATCGGCACCGGACGCGGTCGCGGCAGTGCTCACTCATCCCTACACGCGGGTGTGGGCGACCGCATTGCTCGAAAACATCAGTCGCGCAGAGTTCGTCGCCGCGGATGTTTACCACTTGGAGGCGGTGGCGGCGAGCGCCGCGCTGCTGGCAGGCGCGAAGCTGCGAATGCCGGTGCCCGCGCGCGACGGTGTGGCACCTTTGCCGATGTTCGGCGCGTTGCGGGCCTCGGAGCTGGTATGGATCGATACCGGCCACGGGGACGTCGTACTGGCCGAGCCGGTGCGCAAGCTGAGCTATGGCGATTTGACGGTCACGCTGGAAGATACCGATCCCTATCGAGCGCTGCCCTATCTCGGGAGCGAAATTCACCCGACCGGGCGGTTGAGTGATGTCGAGGCCGAGCGGTGGCAGCAGGCTTTCGTGGGCGCTCTCGGATTCATAGAAGAGCATCTGCCCGCGTATCTGCCCGGCTTGCGTGCCGGTCTGCGGACGATATTGCCGCTGCGACCGGATGGCCCGACGAACCGGAGCGCCTCGGCCAGACTGGCATTCGGCGCGGTGGGCATCGCTGCCCGGCACCTGGATCCGCAAGCACTCGCCGAACTGCTGGTGCACGAATTCCAGCACGTCAAGCTCGGCGCGATGATGGATGCCTTCGAACTCTACGACCGCGCCGATATCGAACCGCGCTACCACCCACCATGCTTTTCGCATCCACGCCCGATCGAAGGCCTACTGCACAGCACCTACGCCCACCTCGCCATCACCGATTTCTGGCGAGTCCAGCGCACCGTGACGACTGGAGCGGCAGCCGAGGCCGCCGAGCGGCGCTTCACCGAAGTTCGCCTGCTCACCGCCGAAGGTATCGCGCTACTGGAGGCCGCCGGATCGCTCACCGCCCTCGGTGACACCATCGTCGAGGCAATGCGAAGCAGGATTGCCGCCTAGCGTCGGGTGCCGCCACGCGCATCGTGATTGTCTGACCAGCCTGTCGGCGGTCAGGGGTGGGTGTAATTCGCGTTCGGGATGCGTGGGGTTGGGTGGGTGCATAGGCTCACGGGGCTTGTATGTTCGACGCCTGGAGTTTTCTCGATGACGATTCCGTCTTCGGCGCACAGCCGTGCGCCGTTCACTTCGCCGATCGGCACGGATGGGCCGCGGGTGGCGTTGTATACGCCGGAATTCGCGGCGGATCCGCATCGGGCGTATCGGGATATGCGGGAGCGGTACGGGGCGCTGGTCCCGGTGGATCTGGCGCCGGGGGTGCCCGCCACATTGGTGGTCGGCTATTACTCGGCGTTGCAGATCCTCAATGATCCGGATCATTTTCCGGCCGATCCGCGCACCTGGCAGCAGAGTGTGGCCGCGGACTGCCCGGTGCTGCCGATGATGCAGTGGCGACCGAATGCCCTGCGCAATGCCGGTGAAGCGCATGCCAGGTATCGGCAGACCAATGTCGCGGGCCTGGAGAAGGTCGATCAGTACGAGCTGCACGATACGGTGGCGAGGCTGGCTGTCCCGCTGATCAATTCGTTCTGCGCCGATGGCTCGGCGGATCTGGTGCGCCAGTACGCGTTTCCGCTCGCC
Source organism: Nocardia sp. NPDC049526 (assembly GCF_044465765.1). Taxonomy (NCBI): domain Bacteria; kingdom Bacillati; phylum Actinomycetota; class Actinomycetes; order Mycobacteriales; family Nocardiaceae; genus Nocardia; species Nocardia sp. NPDC049526. The sequence goes on from NZ_JBITMA010000003.1 coordinate 769,403, forward strand.
TTCACGGTGCTCAACGCCATGCTCGGGTGCCCGGACGATATCGCGCAGCAGGCCGCGACCGGTATGGCCGCGATCTTCGAGGGCATCGATGCCGAGCACGGCAACCAGTTGCTCGTCGGGGCGATGCTGGAATTGACCCAGCTCAAACGCGTCGAGCCCGGCGACGACATCACCACTCGGATGCTGCGGCATCCGGCGGCGCTGAGCGATACCGAGATGGTGCACCAGTTGGGCACGCTGTACGGCGCGGGCATCGAACCCCAGCAGAATCTGATCGTCAACGCCCTGCTGCTGATCCTCACCGACGAGCGGTTCGGCGGCAGCGTGCTCGGCGGGACCATGTCGACCAGGGACGCGCTCGACGAGGTGCTGTTCAACAATCCTCCGATGGCGAACTTCTGTATCACATTTCCACGCCAGCCGATCCTGATCGACGATGTCTGGCTACCCGCCCACCAGCCGGTCGTCATCAGCATCGCCGCCTGCAACACCGATCCGGCGATCGTCGCGAATCAATACGCGGGCAATCGCTCCCATCTGGCCTGGGGCGCCGGACCACACGTATGCCCGGCGAATTCGATGGCCTACCTGATCGCCCAGGACGCCATCGACCAACTACTCGACGCCCTACCCGAGATCCGCCTCGCGGTGCCGCCCGATCAGCTGACCTGGCGGCCGGGGCCGTTCCACCGGGCACTCACCGCACTTCCGATCGCCTTCCCACCATCCCCACCGCTGTTGTCCTAGGACCGGCGGTGCCTCCCCGGCGCGCGCCGGTCGTGCCAGGCTCGGCTCATGCGACTGAGTATTTCCCTCGCCGACTTCACCTGGCCGGATTCACCGGGTGCGATCGGCCCGCGAGTCGACCGGATCGTGCGCGCCGCCGATCAGTCCGGGCTCGACTCGGTATTCGTCATGGATCATCTGTTCCAGATAGGTTCGAACGGCCCGGCGGAAAACGACATGCTCGAGGCATACGCCGCGCTGGGATATATCGCGGCGCGGACCGAGCGAATTCGGTTCGGCGCCTTGGTCACCGCCGTCAGCTACCGGGATCCGGGTCTGCTGGTCAAGAGCGTCACGACCCTTGACGTGCTCTCCGGTGGCCGCGCCTGGCTCGGCATCGGCGCGGCCTGGAATGCCGATGAAGCCGCGGGTCTCGGCCTGTTCTTCCCGCCGACCTCCGAGCGATACGAGCGCCTGGAGGAAACCCTGCGGATCGCGAAGCAGATGTGGGCGGGCTCCGAAAAGCCTTTCCACGGAAAGCATTACACCCTCGAACGCCCGCTCAACGTCCCCAACGCGCTGACCCGCCCGCACCCGCCCATCATGATCGGCGGCCAAGGTGAGCGAAAGACATTGCGCTTGGTCGCGCAATACGCCGATGCTTGCAATCTCTTCGGTGAGTCCGTCGACGCCGTCACAACCAAACTCGAAGTCTTGCAAGGACATTGCGAAGCAGTCGGACGACCGTACGAGGACATCGAAAAGACCATGGTCGCGTACTGGTATCCGGATAAATCGGTTGCGGAGCAGACGGATTCATTCGCCCGCTTCGCCGAGGTCGGCATCCAGCACGTCGTACTCGGCCGCCCCGGCCCATTCGTGGACGAGGACTTCGAGCAGATCGCCGAATTGGTGCGCGCGGTCGCCGACCTCTGATTTCGATCAGCCGATCGAAGGTGGATATGCAGCGGGTCGTGGCCAGGTGGAATTCACCGGGCACTGGTCGAATGGGCTGGCATTGTTCGTCAGGGAGGAAGAGGCCATGACCAGCATCGATACTCACAGCAATGGGACCGTCACCACCCGCGTCGCGGAATTGACGGCGGTATTCGAGCGGGGGCTGCAGGAGAATCTGGGGGTCGGCGCGTCGCTGGGGATTCGGCTGGAGACGGCGGGGGACGGGTACACGCGGTACTATCTCGATCCGAATCCGGCCACCATCAACGCCATGTTCACGGTGCACGGCGGGGTGATCGCGACGCTGATGGATACCGCGATGGGGAGTGCGGTATTCACGAAACTCGGTGACGGCGTGGCCTATACGACGTTGGAGCTGAAGGTGAATTTCATTCGGTCGGTGACATTGGACGGATCGCGGCTCACGTGTGAGGCCAATGCGATTCATGTCGGGCGACGCACCGCGACCGCGGAGGGCCGGATCGTGGATGCGAACGGCAAGTTGATCGCGCATGGTTCGACCACGATTCTGGTGCTGAATCCGGAGCAGTGAAAAAATAGCCCTGCCTCCGAATATGTGGAGGCAGGGCTATTTGTCAGGCCAGCGCGTTGCACTCTCCGATGAAACGAACCAATTCGTCGAGCCGGTCGGATCTGGCATCGACCGTCCGGTCGATCACCTTCACCAGATGCTCATAGGCCTCGGTGTGGTCGTAGGAGGCCACATCGGCGATCTTCAGCGCCCACCGCCAGTAACCGCGCATGGTATCGGCCAGTGGCATGCGGAAATTGGCGATGACATCGCGGATCGGCTCCACGGTCGCATCGCCCTGCACCCGCAGATAGCGCCCGACTACATCGGCCATGAAGCTGAAATGCCTTGCCTCGTCCCGGGATAACCGGCCCAGCACCGCCGCGAGGATCGGATCGTCGACCACATCGCGCAGGTGCTGGTAGTACATCTGTGTCGCCTTCTCCTGTACCAGCGCGTAGGCGAAGAACTGCACCGGATGGTCGTAGGGCAGATCGAACGGCTTCTGTCCTTCGATAGCCAATTCTTCACGGAGAGAACCACGTTCGGCCAAACCGGACGCTTCCTGGTATCGAGTGAGTGCGCGTGCGTGGGTATCCTCCTCCAGCGCCCACCGCACGGTGAAGTGGTAGAGCTCGCGGTTGTGGATGAAGGTGGCCCGGTCCACGGTGTCGTCCACCGGGAAATGCCGGTGGTACACATCGAAATAGCCGGGCAGATGATCCTCGATGAGGGTGACGAACTGCACCGCCGAGCGCTGCCCCTCGGTGAGTCGCCCCGCATCGGCGAGCGACCAGTCGAAGGCGGTCTCCACATCCCAGGCCCGCGCGGCCGGGGAGGCGGCGAGGAAGCCGTCGACCGCGGCCGCCACCTCGTCGACCGGAATCAGAGCTGACTCCATATTCATCTGCGTCTCCTACCGGGCATTGCGACAGGTCAGCGCGTAATGCTTGGTCGTATAACCCCATCCGGCATTGGCGATCTCCAGGTAGTGCCGCAGCTTCGCGGCCAGCCCCGGGCCATGCGCATCGATGCGCTCGGCGGCCGCGTCGACATTGGCGATCCAGTCATCGATGGTGCGGCGGTAGTGCTCGGTGAGGTCGTCCACCGCGATGATCGAGAAACCGGCGTCCTCGGCGGCGGTCAGCAGCTCCGACAGTGGGCGCAGATCACCCCAGCCGAAAATGTCCTCGCGGACGAATTCGGTGCCGACGCGGGTGTCGAAGGCATTGCGGGCGGAAGCATTTCGGAAACAACTCTCCGAGACATAGAGTGCGCCACCACGCCGCAGCACCGCCCGTGCACGCCGGAAAACCGCGCCGAGGTCGGGCATATGCACGATCGAGCCGAGCAGAGTCACCGCGTCGAAGCTGCGCACCGGCAGGTCGAGCTCTTCGAAGTGTCCGACCTCGGTGTGCACCCGCTCGGCGACACCGTGCGCGACGGCCTGTTCGGCGATGTACGCGTGCTGGCGCGGTGCCGGACTGACTCCCATTGTGTCGCAACCGAATTCCTCGGCCATGAACAGGATCAGCGAACCCCAGCCGCAGCCGACATCGAGCAGTCGCTCCCCGCCGCGCAGTCCGAGCCGGCCGGCGACGAAGCGCAGCTTCTGCCGCTGCGCCTGTTCGAGGGTGTCGGTCGGCGAGTTGTACAGCGCCGAGCTGTATTTGCACAGCGGGTCGAGGAACTGGCCGAAGATATCCGGATCCAGGTCGTAGTGCTGGTTGGTATCGGCGGTGACAGTCACGACTCCACCTCGCTAGCGCTCGGCTCCACCGTGAAAGCTAGTGCTGTGTCTTTGGTCGGCTCGCTCACATCGCCGCCTCGTGCAGGGCCCGATCGACCACCTTGACGACATCGGCGAGCGTGGAGAGACCGAAGACGTCCTGGTCCTCCAGCTCGATGTCGTAGGTGCGTTCGATCTTCGCGACCATGCGCAGCACGCGCACCGAATCGACGCCCGCCATGCCGCGCAGGTCGACGTCGGGTCGTAGTTCGGCTTCGGCGATGCCGGTTTCGGTGGCGGCGATATCGGTGACGGTGCGCAGGATGTCGTCGGCGGTGTGGGTCATTGCTGAACTCCATTCGAAGAGAGGGCATTCGCGGTGGTCAAGGCGTGCGATAGCAGGGCGACCTCGTCGTCGCGGAGGGTGAGTTGATGGCGGACCGCATCGAGTTCGAACGGCTGATAGGCAGCGCTGGAGGTGGCGCAGACGGTGCCGTCGGCGTCCAGGATCTCGGCAGATGCCTGAATCGGCTGCTGCGATTCGGATAGTGTTGCCACACAGTGGTATTCGTGGTCGATCAGCAGCGGGGAAATGAATCGGGTGCGCTGCGAGACCGTGAATGCGGGATGGTGGCGCGCCAGTACGATGAGATTGCCCATCACCTCATCGCAGATCACGCCGATGAGCCCGCCGTGCACGACCCCCGGGTAGGACTCGAAGCTGCGTCCGAGCCGGAACCCGGCCTGCAGGCCGTCCGGATGCGGTTCGAACTCGAGCCGCAGCCCGGACGCGTTGTGCGGGGAGCAGCCGAAGCAGTGGTAATCCGGAATCACCGACCAGGGCACCTGAACCGAGCTAGGTCGCTCCATGAGCTAGGCGATCGCGTCAGCGAGGGCGCGGCGGACCTTCGCATTGGTGGACAGGTCGAGGCCGGTCATATTGGCGAAGGTGCGACGTACCTTGTCGTGCAGTACATCCAGCTCACCCTCGGCGGCGACCTGTTCGAGGAACAGATCGAATCCGGTGTCGATGGTCTCGTGGTCGCCGAGTTCGCTGATACCCGCCTTGAAGGTGCTCACCGGATGCTTGATCTTGGCCTCGGAGCTGTAGACGTAGAGCGTCTCCAGCACCGATGGCAGCTCCTCGGGTCGCTGCTCCAGCCGCTTGGTGGCGTAGTGGATGAATTCGCGGGCATGTCCGGCCTCGTCGCGACTCGCATCGAGCAGCAGGCCCTTCAGCACCGGCTCCTGCACCCAACCGGCGACCGCGCGGTATATGTGGTTCACCGTGAGTTCGGAGATGATATTGGTGGCCAGGGTGGCCGAGGGGGTGGTGCCGGGCGCGTACGGCTCACGCATGGAGTCGACGGCCTTCTCGTCCACGCTCTCGCCGACCGCGCCGAGCCAGGACCGAAATGCGTAGTGGTGCTGCACTTCCTGGTAGCCCCACACCACGGCGAAGGTGGAGAAGTCGTAGTCGTCGACGAATTCGTTCATGAACCCGTGTACCGCGGCGATGACATTGGATTCGCCCATCGTCGCGCTCTTGGCCAGGGTCACGTATTCGGGGCGGACCAGCGCGCGGTCGACGGCGTCGAGGTCCAGATCGGTCAGCCGCCAATGCAGGCGCTCGTAGTGGCGGAAGACTTCATAGCTGTGCACAGGAGGCTCCAGTTCGGTCGAAGGTCATTGCCGTGGGGAGATGAGGTCGCGGGCGGCGAGGCGCTGCAGCTTGCCGCTGCTGGTGCGTGGAATGCTGCGTGGCGCAACGAGATACACATCGACTACGGCGAGTCCGAGCTCGGTGGAGATCCGGCCGCGGATCTGATCGGCGAGTGCGTCTGCCGCGGCGCCGGTGCATTCGGATTCGGCGATCAGCGCGATGACATCCGCGCCGTCGGGATCGGTTGCGGCGGTGCAGCGGCCCTTGTAGATGCCATCGAGGTCGCGTACGGCGGCCTCGACATCCTGGGCGTAGTAGTTGACGCCGCGCACGGTGATCATGTCCTTGCAGCGACCGGTGACGAAGAGTTCACCATCGCGCTGGTAGCCGAGATCGCCTGTGCGCAGCCAACCTTCGGTATGCAGTCCCGCCACGTTCGACGGATCGGCGGTCAGGTAGCCGTCGGTCACCGATGGGCCCTGGATGTGGATTTCGCCGACCGCACCGTCCGGGAGTTCCGCGCCGGTACCGAGATCCACAATCCGCAGTCGCAGATCGGCTACAGCGGAGCCGACACCGGCAACTGCGCGCGCACCGGGAGTGTCGGGCGAAACAACCCGTGCCCGAGCATCTTCCGCGAGTCCCGTGCGGTCAACCCACTCGAACAGCGGCTCCCGCCCGAGCGGTGGGAAGGCCACGGCGAGGGTGGCCTCCGCCATGCCGTACACCCCGAACATCGTCGAGGGCGCGAAACCGGCGGGCGCGAAACGCTCGCAGAACGCCTCGACCACATCGCGGGAGATCGGTTCGGAACCGTTGAAGGCGATGCGCCAGCGCCGCAGGTCGTAGTCGGTGACCTCGTCCGCCGGAATGGCGTTGAGCAGCGCCTCGTAGCCGAAGTTCGGCATGGCGGTGATCGTGGTGCCGCCGGCCGCGAATTCGGCGAGCCAGCGGGCCGGATCCTTGACGAATGCCAGCGGCGACCAGATGTGCGCCGGAATTCCACGCAGGATCGCCGACAACGTGCCGAACAGGCCCATATCGTGGAACAGCGGCAGCCAGAACCCGCCCTGATCGGTCAGATCGAGCTCGATGCCGGTGCGGATCGCGGCCAGCCCGCTGAGGGCGTTGTGATGGGTCAGGCGAACGCCTTTGGGGGTGGCGGTGCTGCCGGAGGTGAACTGCACGATGGCCAGGTCGTCGGCGCTGATGGCAGGCAGCAGGGTGCTGTCCTCGGTGACCAGCGTTGCGGTGTCGACCAATTCGACGTTCACGGCGGTGTCGAGCAGCGCGGCCAGATCGGCGAACCGGTGCGACACCAGCACCGTGCGCATCCCGGCGGCCGCCACGATGGTCGCGAGCTTGTGTGGGTATCCGCTCATCTGCGCCGAACCGGCGGGCAGGGGCAGGGGAGTCGCGGCACCGCCGGCCGCCGCGACACCGAACAGCCCGATCAGGAATTCGGGTGCGTTCGGGCACAGGATGCCAACGGGCTCGCCCCGCTGTATTCCACGCCGGACCAGCGCTGCGGCAGCTCCGCGGGAGAGCCGGTCGAGTTCGGCGTAGGTCAGCGTTTCCGAAACCGACCAAAATGTGGCGGCCACCTGGGGGTGCTCGGCCGCGATCCGGGCCAGCCGGCCCGGCAGCGTATCGACCGATTCCGCAGAATTCATGTCTGCCACGACAACAGCGAATTGTGACAGCGCATTGAACGCATTGTGAATTACGGCCTGCGATAAACAAGCGCGATCATTCAATCGCGTTGCCCGATAAGGTATTCGGGCTATGGCGCGATAGGAACGGACAATCGTCGCCGTACCGCCGGGTGCAACGGCACCACGATGGACCGGAATTGTTTTCGCCCGGTGTCCATTTCGCATTCCATTCAGGAGTTGCCGGTGAGTTCCGACCATTCCGCGGTCGAGGAGTTGACCCCGGTTCAGCTGGCGGTCGTCGAGAGCGTCGCACCGCATATGCGACACAATCCGTATGACAGTTATGCGGTGCTGCGCGACGCGGGACCCTTTGTGCCCGGACCGCACGATATGCAATTGGTGACCCGTCACCACGAGGCACAGACGATCATGCAGGACCCGCGCTGGAGCCACGCCGAGGAACCACAACTGCTGCACGGCGACAGCGATGTCGAACTGCCCGGCTCGTTCCTCTGGATGGAGCCGCCGGAGCACACTCGGCTGCGCGGACTGGTCAGCAAGGCATTCACCGCGCGCACCGTCAGCGGCATGCGGGACAGGGCCGAACAGTTGGTCGACGATCTGCTGGCGAAAATACTCGCCGCGGGCGAGGTCGATCTACTGGATGCACTGGCCTATCCGCTGCCGCTCACCATGGTGTGTGAGCTGCTCGGCGTCCCGACCGAAGCGCACGAGCACGTGCGCCAGATCTCGACCGGCATCGCCCGCGGCCTCGATCCGGATCTGCTGCTCTCGCCCGAGGAATTGGCCGCGCGCACCGCGGCGGTACACGCCTTTCTCGAGTTTTTCGGCGATCTGGTGGAGCAGCGCCGCAAATCCCCACGCGAGGACCTGATCACGGCGCTGGTACAGGCCGATGACGCGGGCGCCCGGCTGACTCGTACCGAATTGCTCGGCACGCTGCTGATTCTCGTCGTCGCCGGGCACGAGACGACCGTCAACCTGATCGGCAACGGGGTGCTCGCGCTGATTCGCAATCCCGCGGAGTTCGAGCGGCTGCGCGAATTCCCGGAGCTGTGCGAATCCGCCGTCGACGAGGTGCTGCGCTACGACGCGCCGGTGCACCTCACCACTCGCACGGCGCACGACGTGATCACCGTTTCCGGACGGACTTTCGCACCCGGTGACGCGGTGATCGTCCTGCTGGCCTCGGCCAACCGTGATCCGCTGGCCTTCCCGGACGCCGACAAGTTCGATATCGCACGGTACGCCAGGGGCCGAAAGGCCGAGCGGCACTTGTCCTTCGGCCTCGGCCTGCACTACTGCCTCGGCGCGCCGCTGGCCCGGCTGGAGATGCAGGTGGTGCTGCGTGCCATCGCCGACCGCGTCGGTGCCATGACTCTGCTCGAGGAACCGCCGTATCGGCCGAATGTGGTCGTGCGCGGCATGTCCGAACTTCATGTGCGGCTGGAGGGAAAATGAATACAGCACCGCGGAGCGATTCCATGGGGGGTGGCGGGCGCACAGCCATTCCGATTACGTTCGACGCCTTCGATCCCACTGAGCGGGCGGACCCGTATCCGGCATACCGTCGGGTGCGCGATGCCGCCGCACTGTTCCCGTACGAATTCGGTGATGTCCCGGTCACCTTGATCACCCGTTACGAGGAATGCGCCGCCATCCTCACGGGCTCGGACTGGGGTCACGGCTACGCCGCCGGAATCAGCCCGTTCCGCGACACCACCGCCGCGATTCCGGGTTCGTTCGTCCGGATGGATCCGCCCGAACACGGCCGCTACCGCAAGCTGGTGGCGAAGGCATTCACGCCGCGGCTGATGGCGGAGCTGGTTCCGGTCGCCGGTCAGGTGGTCAGCGACCTGGTCGACGCGGCAGTGCGTCGCGGCGAACTCGATGTGCTCAACGATCTCGCGGTACCTCTCGCTGTGGCGATGGTGCCGGTACGCCTGCTCGGGGCCGATCCGGCCGATGGCGCACTGTTCCGCGAGTGGCAGCTGGCGATCGCGCGGGGCAGCGATCCGGATTCGCTGCTCGGCCCGGACGAAGTGGCCGCACGCGGCACCGCGGCAATGGAGTGCATGGGCTACTTCGCCCGGCTGATCCAGCAGAAGAAGGCGCATCCGACACCGGATCTGTTGAGCGCGCTGGTGGCCGCGAGCGGTGCGCAGCTGACCGAGCCCGAGGTGATCGGGATCGCGCTGCTCACGCTGGTCGCGGGCATGGAGACCTCGATCAACCTGATCGGCAACGGCATGCTCGCACTGCTGCGCAATCCGGCTCAGCTGCAGCTGCTTCGGGACAATCCGGAGTTGATCGGCCCGTCGCTGGACGAGATGCTGCGCTATGACGCCCCGACCCAGTTCACCATCCGAGTCGCCCTGGCCGACACCACGGTCGGCGAGCACGAATTCCGGCGCGGCGACGGTGTGGTCGTACTCACCGCCTCGGCCAGCCGGGACGATCGGGTATACCCGGATGCGGACACCTTCGATGTCACCCGCTACTCCGGAAACCGTCCGGCGCGCAAGCATCTCGGCTTCAGTCTCGGCATCCACTATTGCGTCGGTGCGCCGCTGGCGCGAATCGAGGCCGAGGCGGCCCTCGGCACTCTGCTGGAGCGGGCCCCGAAACTCGAACTCGCCACCGGCACCGTCGAATACCGGCCCAGCCTGATCCACCGCGGCATTGTGTCGCTGCCGGTGTCCCTGTGAGCGAGCGAACCGAAGACACTGCCGGGCATCGCTCGGTCATGGCGGAGCCGAGCGCCGGCGAGGCGGAGTCATGAACGGGCACAGCGAAGGCGAAGGCATGAACGAGCGGCGGCACGCGGTGGTGCTCGGCGCGGGCATCGCCGGATTGCTCGCCGCCCGGGTGCTCTCCGAGCACTATGCCCGGGTCACCATTTTCGATCGCGACATGGTGGCCGGCACCGCCATGCGGCGCGGTGTACCACAGGCACGGCACCTGCACGGGTTGCTGGATCGCGGCCGGACCATCATCGAACAGCTGTATCCGGGTTTCACCTCCGAAATGGCCGATCGCGGTGCAACTACTGCCGAGGCTTTGGTCGGAACCCGTTGGTACGTAGGCGGATTGCGGGCAGCGCCGACTCCGACCGGACTCACTTCGGTAATCGCGACCAGGCCGCTACTGGAAGAGGTACTACGCCAGCGGACGCTCGCCACACCCGGTGTGCGCCTGTGCGAGGGGATGGCGCGCGGCCTGATCGGCGATGCCGCGCGGGTGCGTGCGGTATCGGTCTCCGGCGGCTACGGTGCGGAGGCGCATGCCACCGACCTCATCGTCGACGCGACCGGCCGTGGCTCCCGGGCGAGCGTATGGCTGGCGGCCCTCGGCGCGCGGATCCCGCTGGAGGAACGCCTCGAGGTCGATCTCGGCTATACCTCCGGATTCTTCCGCTGGCGGCCAGGACAATTGGGCGGCCAATCCTCGGTGATCATCTCCACCGGCCGGAACGGCCGTGGTGGTGGCGCGATTCGGGTCGAGGGCGACCGCTGGCACATCACGCTGGCAGGCATGCTCGGCGACCATCCGCCGACCGATCCGGACGGCTTCGCCGAATTCGCCGCCACCATCGCCGCACCAGATATCCACGAACTCATCACCACCTCCGAACCGCTCGATGAGTTGATGCCGCATCGTTTCCGCTCACCGGTGCGCCGCCGATTCGAGCGGCTTTCCACTGTGCCGCAAGGCTTTCTGGTACTCGGCGACGCGTTGTGCAGCTTCAATCCGCTGTACGCGCAGGGCATGGCCGTGGCCGCCCAGCAAGCTCTCGTCCTGCGTGACTGTCTGCGCGCCGGATCCGAGGCCGGGCTACCCGCCCGGTTCTACTCCGCCGCGGGCAAAGTGGTCGATGTCGCGTGGCAGCTCGCGGCGGGTGCCGACCTCAGCCATCCGGGCGTTGTCGGCCCGCGTACGACGCGCACGCGCCTCACCAATGCCTATGTCGCCCGAGCGCATCGTGCCGCACATGTCGATCCGCAGGTCGCGCGCACCTTTCTGCGGGTCGCCAATCTCGTCGAACCACCCACGGCACTCCTGCGCCCGTTGATCGCGGGCCGAATCCTGCTGCGCGGCAACACAAAATCGGTCGCAATAGCCGAACGCACACCGCTCCTCATCGAACCGACCAGGTGACGGGTCCGCAATGTCGCGCCCCGCACCGCCACATTCCGACCGCCCGCACCGCCAGTTCGGCGATGCACCGCACAGAAGGGACCACCCCGACATGTCGCAAGCGAATACGGCGGTGGCGGACCAGGATGCCGCCATCCAGACCGCCATCGCCCACTTATTCGGCCCGGAAGGCAGGCCAGACCCCTACACACCGGCACGGGTCCTGCGCGAAGCGGGACCGCTGCATCAGACCCCGCTCGGCTACCATCTGCTGACCCGTTACGAGGACTGCACGGCCGTGCTGTCGACCACCGCGTGGAGCCATGCGGAAGAGGCCGCGATGATGCATCCCACCGTGTCGGCGGATGATGCGCCCGAGGAACTGCCCACTTCGTTTCTCTGGATGGAGCCGCCGGACCACACCCGGCTGCGCAATCTGGTGACCAAGGGCTTCACCCCGCGGATGGTGACCCGGCTGCGCCCGCGCATCGAGCAGCTCACCGAGGAGCTCGTCGACAATGCCCTGGCCGCGGGCGAATTCGATCTCGTCGAGATGATCGCCTATCCGCTACCGCTGATCATCGCGTGCGAGTTGATCGGCGTGCCGCCGGAGGCCTATCAGCAGGTGCACCAGTGGTCCCAGGACCTGGCGCGCGGCTTCGATCACGACTACACGCTGCCCGAAGAGGCGCTGAAGGCCCGCAGCGCAGGTTCGCGCGGCTTCATGGGTTACTTCCGTGAGTTGCTGAACGAACGGCGCCACGATCCGAAGGACGACCTGCTGAGCGTGCTGTCGCAGGTCGAGGACCGCGGCGATGTGCTCACCGAACAGGAACTGCTGGCCACCTGCATCACCACCTTCGTCGCCGGGCACGAGACCACCGCCAATCTGATCGGCACCGGCATGCTGCAGCTGATGCGCAATCCGGGCGAAATCGCGGCTCTGCGCGCACGTCCAGAGCTGACCGCATCCGCACCCGACGAACTGCTGCGGCTGGAGCCGTCGGTGCAGATCACCACCCGCGCCGCCACCCGGCCGATCACTGTCGCCGGCCATGAGTTCGAAACCGGCGAAGGCGTTGTGGTGCTGATCAATTCGGCCAACCGCGACGATGCCGTCTTCCCCGATCCGGATCGGGTCGACGTCGCCAGGTATTCCGATCCGATGAATCCAGCCAAGAAGCACCTCGGCTTCAGTCTCGGCATCCACTACTGCCTCGGCGCGCCCCTGGCACTGCTGGAGATGGAGGTGCTGCTCGACGTGCTGTTGCGGAAAGTGCGTGATATCGAGCCGCTTTCCGACGAACCGCCCTATAAGCCGAACGTTGTCATCCGCGGCCTGGAAGCTCTGCCGACGAGGTTCACCGCCAAGTGAGTTGTGCTCGGACCCGGTGTGATAGCGCACCGGGTCCGAAGGTGAGCCATTCGCTATTGCCTAGGTCCGTCGTTTCGGCGATGCTGGATAGTCGCGGCTCCGCGATAGCACATATGCGAAACGCATAAGGGTCAGTTCACCCGGCCGCAATGGTCTCGGCGAAAACCGTCCGACCGCGGTTCATCCTCGGTTACCTGGCTCCGCTAACGTTTCGGGTACGCGGAATAAGGAGCCTGCGGCATGGAGTTCCGACATCTGGTTTCATTCATCACTATTGCCGAAGAGCTGCATTTCGGCCGCGCAGCGCAGCGCCTGCATCTCACGCAGCCCAGTCTCAGTGCCCAGCTGCAGAAGCTGGAGAAATCACTCGGCGTGCAACTGGTCGCACGTAACTCCCACGAGGTCAAGTTGACCCCGGCGGGCCGAGAATTCGAGAGTCAAGCCCGCATCATCGTGGCCCAGATGGACCGGGCCGCCCAGGTCGCCAAGGCGACCGCCGAGGGGCGAGCGGGCACCCTCAATATCGGTTACAACCTTCCGGCCAGCAGACATGTGCTGCCGGAGGCGCTCACCGGAATGACCGAACGACATCCCGATATCGTGGTGTCGCTGTGGGAGAAGCGCACCGGCCCGCAGCTGGCGGCGCTGGCCGACGGCTCGCTCGACGTGGCGCTGGTCTACGGCCACCCGAGCACCTCGGACTTCTCGTATCGCCGATTGCTGCACCGGGTTCCGCTGGTCGCGGTGGTCGGGCGCAGACACCGCTGGGCCGACCGGCCCGGCGTGCCCTTCGCCGAACTGGCCGGGCAGGAGTGTGTGCTGTTCGCCCGCGAACAGTGTCCGGCCATGTACGACTCCATCTTCCGCGCGGCCGCGGACACCAGGATCAGCCTGGCGGTCGCGCATACCGCGGATGATCCCGGTGCGACCGCGCATATGGTTTCGGTGCGTCCGTTCGTCGGATTCGCCTCGCTACCGCGCGCGATCTCGATGGGTATGGGTGCGCCGGGCAGTAGCTCGGTGGCGGTCAAACTGTTCGATCCGGTGCCGACATTGGATTTGTACGCGGTGTGGCGTACAGATGAGACGAATCCGGCGGTTTCGTTTTTCCTGGACTGCATCGATTCCCCCGAACCGGCACGTATAGATATTGCCCGCGCGCTATCGGCTTGAGTCCTTCGATAGGCCATGACATTCGCGCGGTAGGAACCTCTGTATCGGCGGGGACGTAATTCGTTGCCGCCGACCAGAATTCGACATTGTGAATACAGTGTCAGTGACCGAGAACGGAATCGACCTCCCGGACGACGCGAGTTTGTACTCGGTGATTTCCGGTGCGGCCGCGGCACATCCGCAACGGCATTCGCTGTGCGGCGCGGACGGGACCCAACTCACCTGCGCCGAAGTGGACCGGCGGGCACGGGCGCTGGCCTCGGCGCTGGCCGGGCGTGGCGTGCAAGCGGGGGATCGGGTCGCGATCCTCGGCCGCACGAGCCTGGAGTGGGCGCTGCTGGACTGCGCACTGCTCGCCCTCGGCGCGGTGGTCGTGCCGGTGTATCCGACCTCCTCGGCGGCGCAGATCGAGCACATCCTGCGCGATAGTGGCAGTGCGTATTTCGTCGCCGAGGACGAATCCGATGGCGCGCGCCTGCGTGCCGCGGGTGCGGGCGAGGTCTGGACCTTCGCACTGATCGCGGAGTGGACGGCCACCGAGATCGACGCGGATCTCGATGCCCGCATCGCCGCGGTGCACGCCGACGACCTGGCCATGATCGTCTACACCAGCGGCACCACCGGCGTCTCCAAGGGATGCCTGATCACGCACCGCAATATGTTCGTATCCTCGGCCAATACCGTGCGCCGGACCGGCGAGCTGTTCGACGGCACGACCGTGCTCGCGCTGCCGCTGTCGCACGTCTTCGGCCAGACCATCCTGTTCGCCTGCCTGTTCGGCAGCAGCCGCACCCATCTGCTGCCCGGCATTCCGGACCTGGTGCCGGTGCTGCCGACGCTGCGGCCCACCTTCCTGGCGCTGATTCCCTACGGCCTGGAGAAGATTCGCAAGTACTGCCGAACGCTGCTGTCCGGCACCGAGGAGCAGGAGGCGGTGGCGCGCGGCCTGGCAGTGTTGCGAGACCAGGCGACACCGGACCCGTCAGACCATCCGGTGGCGGCCGCGCTCGGTGGGCAGCTGCGCTCCGTCATCTCCGGCGGCGCCTCGCTCGACGAGTCGACGATCGGGTTCTACGCCGGATTCGGTGTGGTGCTGCTGAATTGCTACGGGCTCACCGAGGCGGCGACCGCCGTGACGGTCAGTGCCCCGGAAACCAATCGGCTCGGCACCGTCGGGCGACCGATTCCGGGCACTTCGGTCGCCATCGCGGACGCCGACGGCGAGGTCCTGGTCGGTGGCCCGCATGTCTCGCCGGGCTACTGGGGCGCGGCGGCGGACCAGGCCGTGGTGGACGACGAAGGTTGGCTGCACACCGGCGATATCGGTGAACTCGACGCCGACGGCTACCTGCGGATCACCGGCCGCAAGAAGGAGATCCTGGTGACCTCCGGCGGGAAGAATGTCGCGCCCGCGCCGCTGGAGGACCGGGTGCGGCTGCATCCGCTGGTGAGCAACTGCATGGTGGTCGGTGACGGCCGCGACTACGTCACGGCGCTGGTGACGCTGGATCCGGTGCAGGTCCAGCGCTGGCGCGGCGACCATCCCGACGACGATCTCGAAGCCGCCGTGCAGTCCGCGGTCGACGACGCGAATTCCCTTGTCTCCCGTGCGGAATCGATCCGCGCATTCCGAATTGTGGACGGCGACTTCACCGTTGACGACGGATTGCTGACCTCCTCTCGGAAACTGCGCAGAGCCGCGATCGCCGCGGCCTATTCCGCCGATATCGACTACCTCTACCCGGCACGCCAACCCGCGCAATAAGCGCGGCCGATCTCGAAATCGAATTCGACTACCGGAAAGTGATGCGAACATGTACGACGTCATCGTTGTCGGAACTCGGGTTGCGGGTTCCCCGCTGGCCATGCTGCTCGCCAGGAAGGGTTACCGGGTCCTCGCCGTGGACCGCGCCACCTTCCCGAGCGACACCCCCTCGACCCACTACATCCACCAGGCCGGACTCGGAATGCTGAAGTCGTGGGGTCTGCTGGACCAGGTGGTGGCCTCCGGCTGCCCGCCCATCCGGCACCTGAACTTCTCCTACACCGACATCGTCATCAAGGGCTTCGCCGACGTGGCGGCCGACGGCATCGACGCCGTGTACTGTCCGCGCCGCACCGTGCTGGACAAGATCCTGGTCGACGCGGCCGGTAATGCGGGCGTCGAGGTGATCCACGGATTCTCCGTCACCGAATTGGTGTTCGACGAGGATCGGGTGGTCGGCATCCGCGGGCGCATTCGCGACGGTGCGGAACAGGAGTTCCGTGCCGGTCTGGTGATCGGTGCCGACGGATCGAATTCGACCGTTGCGAAGGCGGTCGGCGCCGAGGTGTACGAGGGCTCCCCGGCGGCGTGCTTCATCTACTACTCCTACTACGACGGCGTCGACTGGGGGATGCAGCACCGCACCGGATTCGGTGAGCAGCAGTTCGCGTCGTGGCCGACCAATGACGGACTCGCGCTGGTCGCGGTGATGCGCAAGCGTGACCGTTTCCGCGACTTCCGCACCGATCCGGATGCCGGTGTGCAGGAGATCGTCGACCAGATCGACCCGGAACTCGGTGCGCGCCTGCGGGATACGGGTAAGCGCGTCGAGCAGTTCCGGCCCATGCTCTACCCGGACAACTACCGTCGCCGTTCCTACGGACCCGGTTGGGCGCTGGTGGGAGACGCCGGTTACCACAAGGATCCGTTCACCGGCTGGGGCATTACCGACGCCTTCAAGTACGCCCAGCTGCTGGCCGATCTGGTCGACGCCGGCCTGTCCGGCGCCCGGCCGCTGGACGAGGCGCTGGCCGAGTACCAGGTGGAGCGCGACGCGCAGAGCGCGAGCACTTACGAACTGACGCAGAGCATTTCGGAGCTGTCGCTGACGCCGTACTACGACTCGGTATTCCGCGCGACCAGCTATGAC
Organism: Nocardia sp. NPDC049526; assembly: GCF_044465765.1. Taxonomy (NCBI): domain Bacteria; kingdom Bacillati; phylum Actinomycetota; class Actinomycetes; order Mycobacteriales; family Nocardiaceae; genus Nocardia; species Nocardia sp. NPDC049526. The sequence continues at coordinate 786,286 of NZ_JBITMA010000003.1, forward strand.
GAGGACTACTCGAAGAAGTTCTTCGGGCTGATCGCCGGAATCTACTCGCCGGACAAGTATTTCGGCGAGCAGGAGCTCACCGAGCTGTACGAGAAGGTCGACTTTCCAGTCGACGCGCGGCATGTCACCAACGATGGGGTGACGGCATGAGTGGCCCCGGACTAACCGCCCTGGGGGACAGCTTCGTCGAGGGCCGCGGTGACGCCGCGGCCGGTGGCGGCTACCGCGGCTGGGTGCCCCGATTGGGCGGCCAGCTCGGCCTGCGTCCCGCTGCCGTGCGCAACTTCGGTGTGCACGGGGCCACCACCGGCAATGTGCTCGAACAGCAACTGCGCCGGGCTGTTTCGGCGCGATCGGGTCTTTTCGGTGTCGTCGTCGGCGTGAACGATCTGGTCAGCGATTTCGATCCGGACCGGTTCGAACGCAATCTCGAAACCCTCTTCGGTACGTTACGTAGCACTGGCGCAACGGTTTTCACGGCAAGTTACCCGGATATTCCGGCTCGGCTGCCGGTGCCGGACGGGTTCCGTGCGCTACTGCGGGAGCGGTTCGTCTTCGCCAATGCGGTGCTGGCCGCCGTCACCGCCGAAACCGGCACCCTGCTGTTGGATATCGCCGCCCAGTCCGAGTGGGAGCGGCCCGAGGTGTGGACCGCCGATGGTCTGCATCCGAGCTCGCTCGGTCATCACATGTTCGCCGCGGGTGCGGCCGAACTCATCGCGTCGCGTACCGCGACCACCGTCGCCGCCTGATTTTCCACCCGGTTCGAGAGGAACTTTCGTGACAGACGACAGACGCCTGGCGCGCAACCCGATCGCTATTGTCGGGATGTCCGGGCTGCTGCCCAACGCGCACAACCATCGAGAGTATTGGCAGAACATCGTCGACGGCGTGGACTGCACCATCGAGGTGCCCACATCGCGCTGGAGTCTCGACGATTACTTCGACGCCGATCCGGACGCGCCGGACAAGACCTACTCGCGTCGCGGTGCGTTCCTGCCCGATATCGACTTCGACCCACTGGAATTCGGGCTGCCGCCCAATCAGCTCGAAGTCACCAGCACCATGCAGACGCTCAGTCTCGGTGTGGCGCGCGATCTGCTGATCGATGCGGGCGCGGTCGATTCCGCCTGGTACGACCCGGGCAAGACCGGCGTCGTGCTCGGCACCACCGGACCGGTGCCGCTGATGCATCCGCTGGCGGCTCGACTTTCGACACCGGTGTTGAAGGAGGCGGCGCGCTCGGTCGGGCTCTCCGATGCCGACGCCGATGCGATCGCCGATAAGTTCGTCGCGGCTTTCGCGCCGTGGGAAGCGAATTCGTTCCCGGGCTTGCTGGCCAATATCACCGCGGGCCGGGTCGCCAATCGGCTCGGCCTCGGCGGCATCAACTGCACCGTCGACGCGGCATGTGCGGCATCGCTTGCCGCACTGCGGACCGCCATTGCCGAACTGCAGGACGGCCGGGCCGACATGATGATCACCGGCGGTGTGGATACCGAGAACACCATCTTCATCTACATGTGCTTCAGCAAGGTGGGGGCGCTGTCGGCGAACGGACAGATCAGCCCGTTCTCCTCCGATGCGAACGGCACCCTGCTCGGCGAGGGCATCACCATGCTCGCCCTGCGCCGGCTGGAAGACGCACGTCGTGATGGCAATCGGATCTATGCCGTCATCCGCGGCCTGGGTTCCTCCAGTGACGGCCGGGCGAAGAGCATCTACGCGCCGCGGGCGGGCGGGCAGCGGGTCGCCCTCGATCGGGCCTATGCCGACGCCGAATGCTCACCGGCGGATGTCGCGCTCATCGAGGCGCATGCGACCGGTACGCCGGTCGGCGACAAGACCGAGCTCACCGCGCTGAAATCACTGCTGTCCGACGCGACTTCGGAGTCCCGCTTCGCGGCGCTCGGCAGTGTGAAGTCGCAGATCGGGCACACCAAGGGTGCAGCCGGTACCGCCTCGGTCATGAAGTTGGCGCTCGCACTGCACCAGAAGGTATTGCCGGGCACCATCAATGTGGACGCACCCAATGCGGAGATCGCGCCGGACGACGCGCCCTATTACGTGAATACCCGGACGCGGCCGTGGATCCGGGATCCGCAGCGTCCGGTGCGCCGGGCGGCGGCCTCGGCATTCGGATTCGGCGGCACCAACTTCCACGTCGTGTTGGAGGAGGCCGACTCCGGTCGCACCGAGCCGGTATTGCACCGCACCGCGCGGGCGCATCTGTGGCATGCGCCCGATGTGGCCGGGCTGGTGGACGCGGTCCGCAGCGTGGATGGTGTCGACGGCGGCGATATTCCGGAGGATCACTCGCGCATCGGATTCGTCTCGGTCGACGATGAGAATGCCGCACACCTGCGGGCGCTCGCGGTGGACGAACTGGTGCGCAATCCCGAGGCCGTGGCGTGGGATCACCCGGAGGGCGTGTACTTCCGGGCGTCGGCGCTGCCGGAGCGCAAGATCGGTGCGCTCTTCGCCGGGCAGGGCAGCCAGTACGTCGATATGGGAGCGGATGCGGCACTGAGCAACCCGGCGGTCGGCGCGGCCTTCGATGCGGCCAATATCGCATTCACCGGGGCGCCGGTGCGGCTGTCTTCGGTGGTGTTCCCGCCTCCCGCCTTCGACGAAGAGACATCGTCGGAGCAGGAAAAGTCTTTGCGTCGAACCGAATTCGCGCAGCCCGCGATCGGTGCGCTGTCGTCCGGGCAGTTCCGGGCGCTGGCGGAGTGCGGGTTCCGTGCGAACGGATATCTGGGGCACAGCTTCGGTGAACTCACCGCGCTGTGGGCCTCCGGTGCGGTCGGCACCGAGGACTTCTTCGCCCTGGCCCGGGCGCGCGGTGCGGCGATGACGCCGGCCGCCGGGGTCGAGGCCGGGACCATGGTGGCGCTCGGCGCGTCGCGGGAGATCGCCGAGGAACTGCTCGCCGGTGTCGACGATGTGTGGATCTGCAACCACAATGCGCCCGATCAGGTCGTTGTCGGCGGCGGGCCGGAGGGGATCGCCGCCGTGGTCGAGCGGGCCGGTGCGCGTGGGGTGGCCACTCGGGCACTGCCGGTGTCGGGTGCGTTCCACACGCCGTATGTGGCGCATGCTGTGGACGCGTTCGCCGGCGCGACGGCGGCGGTGACGATCGCTGCGCCCGACGCGCCGGTGTATGCGAATACCCCCGATGCCCGCTATGGCGATGATGTCGCGGCCAATCGCGCGCTGCTCACCGGACAGCTCAGCAAGCCGGTCGAATTCGTCGCCGCGCTGACCGCGATGCGTGCGGACGGCTGCACGGTATTCGTGGAATTCGGGCCGAAGCAGGTGCTGACCTCATTGGTGCGGCGCACCCTCGGCGACGATGTCGTCGCCATCCCGACGGATTCCGGTCCCATCGGCAATAGCGATCTCGCGCTGGTACGGGCGGCAGTGCGGCTGGCCGTGCTCGGCTTCGGCCTGCACGGCATCAATCGGCACGCCGCGCCTTTGCCCGCTGCGCGCACCTCGAATCGTGCGATGACCGTGACGATCTCGGCGCCCGAGTATGTGCCCGAGAGCCGGCGTGCGGCGTATGCGGCCGCACTCGACGACGGCTATCGCGTCAGTGTCGCCGCACCAACTCCTGTCGACACCGTCGTCGATCCTCAGCCTGAAACGCTGCCCGTGGCAGCAACTTTCGCCGAACCAACGGAGACGACCGTGTATCAGCCCTACGACTCGGGCTCGGACGCACTCGACAGTGCGCTCGTGCAGCACCTACAGACCCACCGGCAGTTCCTCGACGGGCAGCTGGATATGGCCCGCAACCTGGCCGGGGCGCTCGGCAATGGATCGCTCGACGAGGCGACCGTGCGGGCGATCGAAGCCGTGAAGGATCACGGTGTGGCGATCAGTGAAAGTCATTCGCGGGCAAGTGAAGTGCTCGGGCAGTTGGCGGAGCTGGAGGGTGGTTTCGCGCCAGTTGCGCGGACGGCGGCGGTGACGCGGCGGGTGGAATCCACTCGGCAGGCGGCCATCGAGTCGGCGCCTGAGCGTCGGCCGTTGGCTTCGGGGGGCGTCGGCACATCGGGTGCTGCCGAAACCAATGCGGCGCATTCGGGGATCTCCACCAACGGTGGACCGGTCACTCCGGAGTTCAACGGTGGCGCTTCCGCCGCTCCCCAGTTCAACGGTGGCGTTGCCGCTGCTCCCGAGTTCCAGGCTGATGGTGGCGTGGCTGCTACGGAGTCCGGCGCGGCATCCAGCGCTCAGGCATCCACCGACGCACTGCTGAGCGCGTTGCGGGAGGTCGTGGCCGAGAAGACCGGGTATCCGGTGGAGATGGTGGATCCGTCGATGGATCTGGAGGCCGATCTCGGGGTGGATTCGATCAAGCGGGTTCAGGTGATCGGCGCACTCCAGGAAAGGTTTCCGGACTTACCCAGCCTCGGTCCGGAGCAGCTTGGCACGCTACGCACAGTGGATCAGATCGTCGACGAGCTCGCGACGTCGGTGGGTGGTGATGTCCACCCAAAAGCTGAGGCCGCGGCCGAAACGCCGCGGTATGCCGTCGAACTGATCACCCTGCCGTCGCTGGACCGGGCCGTTGCCCCGTATCGCGAGGGCGGTGTGGTCGCGCTGGTCGACCTCACCGGCCAGGCGGATGCAGACTGCGCCGCCATCGAATCCGTGCTCACCGAGCAGGGCTGGTCGGTGCACCGGACGGATTCGGCAGGCCTGTCGGACCTCGATTCCGTCGATGTCTGCCTCGCGGTGCTGAGCTGTGAGTTCGCCGATTGGGAGGCCGCGCAGCGGTGGCTCGGCGCGGCCGTGCTGACCGCCGGTCATGCGGTGCCGCGCCTGGCGAAGACCGCTGATCGGGCGGCGTTTGTCACCGTGACCCGGCTCGACGGTCACCTCGGCTTCCGCGGCACGGCCGGTCCGATCGCCGCACTGCTCGGCGGTGTCGGCGGTGTCGTGAAAACCCTTGCGGCCGAACAGCCCGCGCTGTTCTGCCGGGCACTGGACATCGACCCGGAAATCACACCGGCGCGACTGGCCGAGCTGGTCACCGCGGAGTTGCACGACGCCGCACGTGACACGCTCGAGGTCGGTATCGATGCGGCGCAGCAGCGCAGGGCGCTGGTGCCTAGTGCGCATGCGCCCGCCCGTTCGGTCACCATCGTGCGTCACGAGCAGGGTCCGAGTGTGCTTACGGCACAGGATGTTCTGCTCGTCACGGGTGGTGCGCGTGGCGTCACCGCCACATGCGTCCGGGCGCTGGCACAGCGGAGCGAGGCGCGCTTCGTCCTGCTCGGTCGCTCTGAGTCGACACCTGAACCGGACTGGGCTGCGGGCATTTCCGATACCGAGCTCAAGGCTGCGGCGGTGCGCGCACTCGTCGGTACCGGAGCAAAGCCGCGCGATATCGAGCGTGCGTGCGCCCAGGTACGGGCGACCCGCGAAATCAGCGAAACCCTGACCGAATTGGGTTCGCGGGCAGAGTATCTGGCCGTCGACGCGACCGACGAGGCGGCGGTGCGCACCGCACTCGCACCGTGGCGCGGCACCATAACCGGCGTCGTGCACGGGGCAGGTGTGCTGGCGGACTCCATGATCACCGACAAAACTGCCGAATCAATCGAGCGGGTACTGGATCCCAAGATCTCCGGGCTGGCCACCGTGCTGGCCGCACTCGGCGAACTACGGCATCTGGTGCTGTTCACCTCGGTGGCCGGACTGTTCGGTAACGCGGGTCAGGCCGACTACGCGGCCGCGAACGAGGCACTGTCTCGATTCGCGGTGAGCTATCGGCGCCGCCATCCCGACTGCCACGTCACCGCGATCGACTGGGGTGCCTGGGACGGTGGCATGGTGACGCCCGAACTGCGCGAGCATTTCCACGCTCGCGGCATCGCCCTGCTGGACCCCGAGACGGGTGCGGCGGCCTTCACCGAACAGTTCACCGCGGATCGCCGCGACGACGCGGTAGTACTGATCGGTCCAGCCGAAAGTCTCACGGGCGATTCGGCAGTCGATCCACCCGCGATGCAGGCTCGGCGGATCATCACCGGGCTCACCGATGATCCGATTATCCGAGCGCACCGAATCGGCGAACATATCGTGCTACCAGCCACATTCGGCATCGGGGCGATGGTGAATCTGGCCGAGCGCAGCTTGCCCGGCCGAATGGTCATCGGTGCCCGGGATTTCCAGGTCCTCAAGGGAGTCGTGTTCGACCATCCGGTGGATGAACTCGAACTCGATCTCGTCCCCGGCGAGTCCGTCGATGGCCTGGCGCTGGTCGAGGCGACTGTCCGCAGTGACGATGCGCTGCACTTCCGGGCGACACTGCTGCTGGCTGCCGAACCCGATCAGCCGCCGACCATGACGATCCCGACCGGATCGGTCAGCGACGCGAATATCTACCGCGATGCCATCCAGTTCCACGCGCCCGCCCTGCAGGGCCTGCGCACGGTACTGGCCGCATCGGACGAGGCGATCGTCTTCCAATGCGCCCTGCCCGCCGCACGAGTGGCCGACGGCGCCTACGCCGGTCGCCTGCACGACCCGGTCGTGGCCGATCTGATCCTGCAGGGCCCTCCCGTACTGGGCTACCGACTCCTCGGGGCGGCCTGTCTGCCACTGGGTGTCGGCCGCGTGGACTACTACCGGCAGCTGCCAACGGACGAGCCGTTCCTTTTGACCGTGGACAACCCGCGGCCCGGCAGCTTCGATGTCCGGATCGACGCCACCGCAACAACATCGGATGGAACAGTGCTGCAACGCTTCTCGGATGTCACCGTGGTGACGACGCCGGATCTGACCGCGAAATTCCAGGCTTCGGTGCGGGGGTGGTCGGCATGACGGTGATCGAGTTCGACGGGGTGCCGTTCGATCCGGTCGGCACTGCTGCCGTCCGGGGCGCGTCGGCTGCGATGCACGAAAGCTCTGCGTTCCGCGAAAGCTCTGCGGTCCGCGAGAGCCCGGAGATGTACGAGAGTTCCGCGGTCCGCGAAAGCCAGGCGGTCAACGAAAGCCCGGCAGTCCACGAAAATTCGGCGGTCCACGAACGCCTGGCGGTGCACCGTAGCCCGGCCGCGCGCCAAACGTCTGCGGGCCATGAAACGCCAAGGATGCACGAACCGCCTGCGGTGCAGGAAGTTGCGACCTCGACGGCCGTAGCAAAGGCACGTCCGCAAACCCCTGGCCCGCTCACCGAGATCCGTTCGGGAGTCGTCGCCGCCCACCGCGCCGCGCTGACCGCCCAGGTCGCACTGCAACGGGCGATTTGGCAGCGGGCGGTGCACCCGCAGGTCCCGGGGACCGACCATGGTCACGGCGGCCCGTCCATCTCCGGTGCACGCATCGCCGCCGCGCCGGAGTGGACATTCAAGCCGCTGGCCCGCACCACTCGCACCAGCCTCGATCGAACAGCGCTGGCGCGCCTCACCGAGGGCGATGTCGCCGACGTATTCGGATATCGGCGCTCCGGCGTCGAATCCGTGGCACGACTCGCGGCGGCGGGCCCCTTGGTACTCACCGATGTCGTGGCTATCGAATTGCGCGGCGGCACCGGAAACGGCCGCTTGGTCGCGCATTTCGACGGCGATACGCGAACGGCCGCGGTACAGGCGGCGGAGGTATTCGCACTGTTCACCGGCATGCAGCTGTGCCTTTCGCGGAGCACGCTGGTGAGCGAGCCGGGCACGACCGAAAGTAGAACTGGCACCGTCGAATTCGTAGTCAGGGAAATCGACCTGGTGCCCCGGCCGCATGTCACCGGCACCGCGACCATCGCGGGTTCCGCTCCGCTAGAGGTCACCGTGACGGTGACCGAACCGGCGGGCGCGGGCGTCGGCCCGGGGGCCGCCGTACCTGGCCTACTGCTCAACGAATTCCACATGACCCACCTCGCCCGCGGCGATCAAGCCATCGCCATGGGGCACGAATTCGCCGAATACACCGGCGTCCGAGCGACCCGCCTACCGACGGGCGGGCTGCTGCTGGTCGATCGTGTCATCGAATTCGACGGTGCCCGTGGCAAATTGGATGCCGCGACGTACCGCACCGAATACGATTCACCCGCCGATTCCTGGTACTACGGCGATACCGCCAACGAATCCATGCCGCATTTCGTGTACATGGAGACCTCGCTGCAGGCGGCACTGCTGATGGGCTACTACGCCGGTCCCACCCTCACCCAGCCGGGCGTCACCCTGAGCCTGCGCAACCTCGGCGGCACCGCGACCGTCCTGCGCCAGGTAGATCTGCGGGACAAGACGATCGAGCAGACCTCGCGCCTGCTGTCGACGACGATCCTGCCCGGCTCGTCACTGCAGAATTTCGACTACACACTGAGCGTGGACGGTGAACCCTTCTACACCGGCGAGACCATGTTCGGGTACTTCAGCGACGAAGCACTGGCGAACCAGACCGGCCTCGACGCCGGACGGTCCGTCCCGACCTGGCTGGACGAGCATCCACAGGCCACCCGCACCATCGATGTGGCCGCTCGCCGAGCGGATCCGGATGCCCGGTTGTGTGCCCGCCGAACCCTGGCCCTGATCGACCGGATCGACGTGGTCGACGGCGGCGGAAAATACGGTGCGGGATATCTGCATTCACTGCGCGAAATCGATCCGGCCGATTGGTATTTCGCCCGCCATTTCCACCTGGACCCGGTGATCCCGGGATCGCTCGGAGTGGAATCGGTCATCCACGCCATCCAGGAGTGGATGCTCGACGCCGGATTCGCCGACACCATCGGCGCTCCGGTCTTCCGCATCCCCAGCGATATCGCCTTCAGCTGGCGCTACCGCGGCCAATTCCTGCCGACCGACGCAACGGTGCGGCTGGAGGCCCACATCAAGGAAATCCGCAGGGGCGCAAGCGGTGTCACCGTGATCGCGGACGGTTCGCTGTGGAAACCGGGTCTGCGCATCTACGAACTGGTCGACCTGGCAATCGAACTCGGTGAGCGAGAGGAGCGGCCGTGACCGCATCGTCAACCACCGTCGTCGCGGAAACCGCCGACGACATCACGGCAGTACTGCTCGACGTGCGGCAACCGTGCTGGATCGTGCGGCACGACGGCCGGGTGGGCGCGACCTCGGATGCGGCGGTCGCGGCACGGTCGCAGGTGCTGACCGCGGTCGCGCCGCTGCCGCCGGAGTTGCTCGGGGACAGGCAGTTCCACGCGACGCACGGCGTGCGCGCGGCATACGCGGCAGGTGCGATGGCCAATGGCATCGCCGCTCCGGCTTTGGTGACGGCGCTGGCGCGTGCGGGCTACCTGGCGTCATACGGTGCGGCCGGGGTGACACCCCCGGCCGTGGATGCGGCGCTGGCCGAACTCAGTTCGCTGGGAAAGCCCTTCGCCTGCAACCTGATTCACAGTCCGTCCGAACCGGCACTGGAACGCGCGATCGTCGATTCCTGCCTGCGCCACCGCGTGCGCTGCGTAGAGGCCTCGGCGTTCATGGGCCTGACCACCGAGGTTGTGCGATACCGAGCGGCGGGCCTCGGCATCGACCGACACGGCCAGATCGAGGTGCGCAATCGCCTGATCGCCAAGGTGTCCCGAGTCGAGGTCGCCGAACCCTTCCTGCGACCGGCACCCGTCGCCCTCCTCCGCCGACTGGTCGAATCCGGTGATCTGACACCGGAACAGGCCCGCCTGGCCGAGCAGGTGCCGATGGCCGACGACATCACCGCGGAAGCAGATTCCGGCGGCCACACCGACCGCAGGCCACTGCTCGTGTTGTTCCCGGAACTGGTCGCCGCGCGCGACCGAATTGCCACCACCGTGCCCGCGGCGGCGGCGGTGCGGATCGGCGCCGCGGGCGGTATCGGCACCCCCGCTGCCGCGGCGGCGGCCTTCGCGCTCGGCGCCGCCTATGTGGTGACGGGATCGATCAACCAGGCCACCCGCGAGGCGGCCCAGTGCGAAACAACCAAACAGCTACTGGCCCAAGCGGATTTCGCCGACTGCACAATGTCGCCGTCCTCCGACATGTTCGAACTCGGTGTGCAGGTCCAGGTCCTGCGCCGAGGCACCATGTTCGCCGCCCGCGCCCAACGCTTGTACGACACCTACCGCGCTCACGCCGGATTGGACGATATCCCCGCCGACCTACGCCGCGACCTCGAGGCCACGCTCTTCCGCCGGCCACTGGAGACGGTATGGCAGGACTGCGTCGCCTACTTCACCGAACGTGACCCCGGACAGTTGGTCGGCGCAGACGAAGATCCAAAACGCAAGATGGCCTTGGTATTCCGGTGGTACCTCGGGTTGTCCTCCGGCTGGAGCATCCGCGGCGAAGCCGACCGGACCGCCGACTACCAGATCTGGTGCGGCCCCGCCATGGGCGGCTTCAACAATTGGGTCGCCGGAACCTACCTGGCCGCCCTCAACAACCGCCATGCGGCCGACATCGCCGACCAAATGATGCTGGGCGCCGCCTATCTCACCCGAATCGCCCAACTCCGCACCGCAGGCGTACGCCTCCCCGCCGAATGCACCCGCTTCGTGCCGCGACCGATGGAGCGCCGATAGCCACGTTCGGAACCGGAGCCGGCCGGTAGACGGTGAAGGCTTGAGAAAAACATACGGTCGACCGTATGCTCTCGTTTATGGAGCAACAAACCTTCACCGAGGCGGTCGACCCGTTCTGCCTGGACCAGGCGGATGCCGCGGCATTGCTGACAGGGGCCCCGTGGGGCAGGTATGCCGTTGTGGGAGACAGCCTTTCGGCCGGAACCGGCGATCCCACCCCGGGCTACCGGAATCAGGGCTGGTCAGACCGAGTTGCTGGTGTCTTGCGGTCGGTCCGGCCGGATCTGGACTACCTCAACGTCTCCGAGATCGGGGCGACAACCGCCCAGACGCTCGAGAACCAGGCGGCCCGCATGCTCGAGTTCGCCCCGGACCTGCTCCACGTGCCATGCGGGGCCAACGACATCGTGCGGCGGAAACCGGACTTCGGTGAGATAGAGCGAACGCTTCGGCAGATGTACGACCTGGCGAAGGGGACCGGCGCCCTGCTGACCACTTTCACGCTCGGCAGGGCGTATGTCGTGCCGGTCTTCCCCGACTGGCCGGAGCGGATTGCCGCGGTCAACGAGATCGTGCGCGGGCTGGCTAAGGGGACCGGCGCCCTGCTGACCACTTTCACGCTCGGCAGGGCGTATGTCGTGCCGGTCTTCCCCGACTGGCCGGAGCGGATTGCCGCGGTCAAC
>NZ_JBITMA010000003.1:797596-859924 GCF_044465765.1 Nocardia sp. NPDC049526
AACGAGATCGTGCGCGGGCTGGCTTCCGAATACGACGCCATCGTCGTGGACATGTGGGATCACCCGGTCAACGACCGCGACAACCTGCTCAGTGCGGATGGTATCCACTTCTCGACCTCGGGTCAGGCTGTCATGGCGGCCGAGGTGGTCAAGAAGCTGGCTATCTCCCTGGGACGCACGAATAAGGGGGTCTCGTACCGTGGCAAGTAGTCGGCAATCAGTTGGCCGGCCGGTAGTGGCCGCGGAGGTTGACGGCATCCCGTGGATGACGATGTCGGTTGTCTTGTCCGCGATGTTCATGGCGGTTCTCGACTCGTTCATCGTCGTGGTCGCCGACCCCTCGATCGTGGCGGACCTGCATGCCTCCGCCGGCGATGTCCAGTGGGTTCTGGCGGGTTATCAGCTCAGTTACGCGGTCTTCATCATTACCGCCACTCGCCTGGCCGACTTGTACGGCCGCAAGCGGATTTTCCTGCTCGGGGTGGCCCTGTTCACGCTGTCATCAGTCGCTTGCGCGCTATCGCCGACCGCGGGCAGCCTTATCGCCGCGCGTGTCATCCAGGGCCTAGGAGCCGCCCTGATGGTTCCCCAGGTGTTCGCGTACGTCACGGTGCTGGTGCCGGAGGCGAAGCGGCACAGCGTATACGGCGTAGTCGGCATCGTCATGGGTATGGCCACCATCGGCGGACAGGTCGTCGGCGGACTGCTGATCGGCGCCGATCTGTTCGACTCCGGCTGGCGCCTGGTGTTCTGGGTGAACGTGCCGATCGGAATTGTCATGTTCCTGCTCGCCGTGCGATATGTGCCGCAGACAGGCTCAGCCGCTACCCGCAAGCTGGACGTGCCCGGCGTCCTGGCGCTCAGCGCGGCACTCTTCCTCCTGGTGCTCCCGCTGATCCAGGGGCAGCAGGCAGGCTGGCCATGGTGGGTCTGGGCTTGCTTCGCAGGCAGCGCGGTCGCGTTCGGTTTGTTCGTCGCGATCGAGCGGGGCCTGGAACAGCGGGGCGAGGATCCGCTGGTACCGCTGACGCTGTTCGGACAGCGGTCGTTCTCGCTCGGGATCATTCTCGTCCTCGCCCTGTACGCGCTGATCTACTCGTATTACCTGGCCTTGTCGGTGACGCTGCAGCAAGGCCTCGATATGTCGGCGCTCGGCGCGGGCCTGGTCTACACGCCGGCAGCCACCGCGTTCTTCGTGTTCAGCATGGTCGCGAGCCGGATCATCCCGAAATATGGACGACGTGTCCTCGAGGTCGGGGCGATCATCCTGGCGAGCGGTTACCTGGCGACCGGCCTCTTGCTGGTGTCCGGCCCGCGGATCACTCCGCTGCTCGTGATCCCCACCCTCATCCTGCAGAGCGTCGGCGGCGGGCTGGTTATCACCCCGGCGCTCAACACGGTGCTGAGCCGCGTCGAGCCGCAGTCGGTCGGTGTCGCATCAGGGGCGTTGTCCACGGCCCAGCAGTGTGGCGGAGCGCTAGGCGTTGCCGTTATCGGAGCGGTCTACTTCAGCTCGTTCCATCCCGCGGAAGTCGGCAGGGCCGCCGCCGCCGGCCACGCCTTTGCCGTCGCGTCCCTCGGGACGTTCGTAATCGCTGTCATAGCGGGCATTGTCGTGTTCCTCCTGCCGAAGCGGCCGGTGGCCCAGGGCTGAGTGCGAGGATCACCCGTCATGGACTGGGCCCAGACCTGGTTCCGGCGAGCCCGAACCGACGCCCTAGGCCTCGCGTTTACGGCTGAAACTCGCCAGGGCGGGTGTCGACTCAGATGCCCGCTTCTCGGCAGGCGAGTGAGATGCACTGTGGCTCAGTACATCCCGCAACGGTGGGATCTACGCAGACCCTGGCTGCGCTGGTGAATGGCCAACTCGCCGTCACACCATCCGCCTTTCCGTGCCGTCTACCGCCAGTTCCCCGGTCGTGAACGTTGCGTCGAAGGACTGGAACGCCGTCTCCCGGCTCCGGTTGCACATCACAGCGCCGGCAATGCGCCTCGCCACTACTGCGCAACAAAAGGTTGCGCGTTTCTGATGCTCCTGGCAGAGTAATACGCAACCGATGGTTGCTTATTGGAGGTCTGGAGTGGAGTCCAGCGTGAGCCACCACGACTGACGGACAGGTTGCTGGAAGAGATCTCTGGAGACCTCCTCGACCGATGTCGGCGCCCTGCCGACGTCGCACTTGATGAAATGGAGTCTGATCGGATATGAGTGGATTGCTGCTCGCGGACAAGAGTGCTGTGATCTATGGCGGCGGGGGCGCTATCGGCGGCGCTATCGCACGGGTATTCGCCCGGGAAGGCGCGCGGGTCTTCATCGCCGGGCGGACGCAGGCGAAGCTCGACGCCGTGGCGCGTGATATCGCCGCCACGGGCGGAACAGTCGAGACCGCACAAGTTGACGTTTTCGATCAACCGGCGGTCGAAAAGCACGTCGATGCGGTCGCGGCGACCGCAGGCAACATCGACATCGCCCTCAACGCCGTGAGTGTCATGCACGACCAGGGGACTTTGCTGGCGGACCTCTCGCTCGAGGAGTTCATGCGGCCGATCGACGGCTTTCTGCGGACGCTGTTCATCACGAGCAAGGCTGTGGCGCGGCATATGGGTCGCGAGCGTCCTGGCGTTATCCTGACCTTGTCCGAGCCGGGTTCCAAACTGGCTGTAGGCGGCATCTTGGGGCACAGCGTGAGCGCGGCAGGCAAGGAAGCCTTCACGCGGAACCTGGCCGCGGAGCTGGCGCCCAGCAACATCCGGGTCATCGGCATCCGTCCACACGCCGTCGTCGATGCGCCGGCAGCGGGTTCCTACACCAAGGACCTCTTCGAGCAAATCGCGGCAGCGGCGGGGCAGTCGGTCCAGGAATTGCTCGAAGGCGGGGCGATGGCGCAGGGGACGCTGCTGAAAAGGCTGCCTACGCTGTCCGAAATAGCGGAGACGGCCGCATTTTTGGCTTCCGATCGAGCTGGAGCCATGACGGGAGCAATCGCCAATCTGTCCGGCGGCGCACTCGTCGACTGAGTTCCGGTTTGCACGACTGACCGACCGGTTGCCGGAGAAATCTCTGGTGACCTCCTCGACCGATGTCGGCACCCTGTCGACGTCGCACTCCAGCGTCCGGACGAATGCACGGGGCCGTGACGTTCTTCACCGCGGTGTCGACCCCGGATCTCGCTACTTCAACCCCGACCGCACGAACGCGTTGACGATGTGGCGCTGCAGCAACAGGTACATCAGCAACACCGGCAGGCAGGCCAGGCTGGCCAGCGCCATCATCGGCCCCCACTGATCACCTTCGGTGCCCATGAAACTGCGCAACCCCAGTTGGAGCACGCTATTGGATTGGCGGAGAACGACTGCGGGCCAGAAGTATTCGTTCCAGGCATTGATGAACAGCAGGATGGCCAGGGCGGCGAGGGCGGGGCGGAGGTTGGGGACGACGACGGTCCAGAGGATGGACCAGGAGGAGCGGCCGTCGATTTTGGCGGCGGCGACGAGTTCCTTCGGAAAGCCGGCCATGTGCTGGCGCAGTAGCAATACCGCGAGTGCCGAGCACAGAGTCGGCAGGACCACGCCGATCAGGGAGTTGACCAGTCCGAGCCGGGTGAGCAGCACGTAGTTCGGCAGCATCGTCACCTGGAACGGAACCAGCCAGGTGCCGACGAACGCGAGGTACAGGATCCGCTGGAACGGGAAGGTGTACATCGCGAACGCGTAGGAGGCCAGCAGCGCGACCAGCAGCTGTCCGGCCGCGGACTGTGCCGCGACGAAGAAGGTATTGCCGATCAAGCCGACTACATCGACCTTTTCGGCGGCATCGGTGTAGTTGGCGAAGGAGATCGGCCAGGGGAACGGCGCGAGCGAGGTGACATCCTCGGGGCGCCGCAACGAGGTGGCGAACAGCCAATAGATCGGGAATATGCACACCACGGCGGTGACCGCGAGCAGCAGATGGCTGCCCGCGGTCCGCAGACGGTCAATCATCATGGAAGGCAACCCTTTCCGAGATCCACACCAGAATCCCGGCGATCACACCGAATCCGGCGAACAGCAGCACACCGGCCGCCGCACTGAGTCCGGCATCGAAGCTGTGGAAGGCGTAGTCCCACAGCAGGTAATAGATATTGGTGGTGGCCTGTGCGGGCCCGCCCTGTGTCATCGAGTCGATGAGCGGGAAGGTCAGTGTGGGACTGAGCAGTACGGTGGTCAGCACCAGGAACAGCAGCGTTGGGGAGAGCAGCGGCAGGGTGATCCAACGCCGGATCTGTCCCGAACTCGCGCCGTCCACCTGCGCGGCCTCGTCGTAATCGCCGCTGATGCCGGCCAATCCGGCCCACACCACCAGCACCGCGAAACCGAGCAGCTGCCAGCCGGTGATCCCGATGATGACGGCGTGCGCGGTGCCCGCGTCGTACACCCAGTTGCGATCCGAGCCGAGCACTTGGTCGACGAAGCCACTGCCGGGATGCAACAGCCACCGCCAAACCGCCGCTGCCGCAACAGGAGCCACCAGGAACGGCACGAATATGAAGGCGTGGTAGATAGTCCGGCCCTGCACCCGCCTGCTGGCCAATGCAATCAACACCGGCAGCACAACGGTGAACGGCAGCATGCCCAGAATCAGCACCCCCGTCCGCCCTACCGAATCCCAGAACGCCGGAAGTTCCACCAGCCGTTCGTAATTGCCGGTCCCGACTGGCTTCATCGGCGAGGTCGGCAAGAGATTCCACGAGTAGGTGGACAACTCGAATGCCTGTACCAGCGGCCGATAAATCCATACCACGAGCAGGAACAGGGCAGGCGCGAGATAGAGGTAGGGCACCACGAACCGCCCCGCCCGGCGGAACCGGGCGAGGCGGCGGGTCTGCGGCACCGGCACGATATCCGGTGCCGCAGTGGGTGTTTCGACTACGAACATCTACCTGGCCTCGGCGGCCAGTGCGGCCAACTGCTCGAGCACATCCGATTCGGCCCGGTCGTAGACGGTTTCGGCGGGCGTCGCCTCGATCGCGGTGGCCACCAATGTCGTACCGAGCAGATCGATCCGGCTGTAGCCGAATCCGGTCAGACCCCGGTGCCGTCCGAGCGGTGCGATCGTATCGATTCGGTAAGCCAGCGCGGGCCCGATCCACACCGGAATGCCGCCGAGCGCGCCCGCGCCCGTCAGGTGGTTGTGCCCGCAGATGATCAGTCGCACATCCGATCCCGCAAGCACTTCCTCGAGTAACTCCGGCTGCTCGAGCCGCAGATATTCGGTCGCGGCGACCGGCGACGGAATCGGCGGATGGTGCAGCACCAGCAGCGTGCCGTGCGGTGCGGGTTCGCGCAGCTGATCGGTCAGCCAGTCCAGCTGTTCCGGCTCGAGCCGCCCGTCGTGCCTGTGCGGTGTGCTGCTGTCCAGCGCGATGATCCGGAGCCCGGCGATGTCGAACACCTGGTCGTGGGTGACGTCCGGGTCGACCGAATCCAGACCGAGCAACTCGATGCCGAACGCCGTGCGCTCGTCGTGATTGCCCATCGTGTACACCGTCCGCGCGCCGAGTTCGGCGGCTACCGGCTCCACCGCATCACGCAGCCGCCGATATGCCTCCGGCGACCCGTTGTCGGTCAGATCCCCGGACAACACCAGCGCGTCGATGCGCTGCTGCGAGGCCCGCAGCTGCTGCAGCACCTGGGTGAGATTGGCGTAGGTGTCGATCATGCCGTGTACCCGTTCCCCGGTGGCCCGGATGTGGGTATCGGTCAGCTGAACGACGGTCACCGTGCTCATGACGCGGGCAGGAGTTTGGCGCCCTGTTCCCGGGCGGTGGTCAACGTGGGCTGGGGATCCTTGCCCTGGAACACGATCGACTCGACCGCGTCCATCATGCCGTCCCGGATCTGCAGATAGTTGGTGCCCGGCATGGAGATCCACGGCTCCATAATCGCCAGCTGCGCGACATTCGGCTTCAGCAGGGGATTCTGCTCCGACCAGGTCTTCAGCCCGTTCGGATCGTCCATCAAACCGGTACGCAGCGGCAGATACCCGATGCCCTGCGAAATCTTGGTGTAGGCATCCTCACTGGTGAGGAATTTGATGAGTTCCCACGACGCCCGTTGCTTGGCCGGGTCATTGGACAGAATGTGCAGCGAGGCACCGGAATTCGTCGGCACGGTCGGCTTGCTGCCGAAGCTCGGCATCGGTGCCGCGCGCAGATCCCACTTGTCCTTGGCGCCGGTGACGAAGGTGCCCTGGATCGCGCTGGTCTCCAGGATCATGCCGATCTCACCGCGCGCGAACGCTTCATAGCCCTGCTTCTGGTTGAACTTCGGCATACTGCCCGAATCGACCAGCTGCTTGCTCATCTGGGTGACCTCTACCGCGGGCGCGTCCGCGAACGACAGCGCCTTGCGATCCTCGGAGATGACCCGGCCGCCATTGGAGCGCACCATCGACTGGAAGCACCAGTCCTTGGCGGTCTTGGTCAGGCAATCGATGTACACACCGCCCTTCCCGGTCTTGCCGGTGATCGCGGCGGCCGCATCGGAGACCTGCTGCCAGGTGGCCGGCGGCTTGGCCGGATCGAGTCCGGCCTCGTTGAACAGCGAGGCGTTGAAATACAGGACGGGCGTGGAGAATACGAACGGGACACCGTAGGTATGGCCGTCCCAATCCGCGAGCGTGCGCGCCTTCGGGGCGTACGGGTACTTGGCGCCGTCGAAGTTGTGCTGCACTTCCTGCTTGGAAACCAGCGTGTCCAGCGGCTTGGCGCCGAGCTGGTGGATGGTGTAGTCCAGATCGCTGAAGCCGAGCTGCGCGACATCCGGCGGGGTGCCCGCGACCATCTGGTTCTGAATGCTGGAGATGGTGTCGGTGGCCGGATTCGGGCTATTGCCCTGCGGCTTCTGCGCGGTCACCTTGATATTCGGGTACTTCTTGCTGAAATCGGCGATCAGCGCGTTGAAGGTGTCGGTCCACGCGCCGGCGAGTCCGTAGTTATAGGACTCGAACACAATGGACACCTGCTGATCCGGCTTCAGTTCCGGGATCTGGGCGGTGTCGGCATTCGAGTCGGTGGTGGTGCTCCCGAGTCCGCCGCAAGCGCTGAGCGCGACGGTGGTTGCGAACACCAGGCCCAATATGGGCAAGGTGCGTTTCACGGTGGTTCTCCTCATCGATGAAGGGTGGTTGTTACGAATCAGGCGACGGCGACGACGGCGCTATCGGTTACCGAATCCTGTTGCGGCTCCTGCCAAGCCAGGCGCAGTCCGGATTCGGGGTGGAAAAGGTGCAGGTGTGCGGGATCGACGCGCAACCCGATCGGTTCGTCGGCGCGCACTCCGGCCGGGCGCGGTGCGCGGGCGCACAGTGTCTGCTCGCCGGTACTGAAGTGGATCAGTTCCTCACTGCCGAGGTTCTCGACCATCCGCACGTGCCCGCGGATGGCGGGGTCGGCCGAGTCGATGCGCAGTTGTTCGGGGCGGATTCCGGCGACGACCTCGATGTCGGCATCGAAATCGACTGCGGTTATGGCCAATTCGGTGTCTATGCCATCGGCCACCAGGAACAGGCGGCCGTCGCGCTCGGTGACGACCGCGGGGAAAAGATTCATCGGCGGGGCACCGAGGAATCCGGCGACGAAGGTCGAGCGTGGCCGGTCATAGAGTTCGGTCGGGGCGCCGACCTGCTCCACCTGACCGTCATTGAGCAGTGCGATCCGATCGGCCATGGTCATTGCCTCGACCTGGTCGTGGGTGACGTAGAGGAACGTCGCTCCCAACCCGCGATGCAGCGAAATCAATTCGGCCCGAGTGGCGCTGCGCAATTTTGCATCCAGATTGGACAACGGCTCGTCCATCAGGAACGCACCCGGATCGCGAACCATGGCGCGGGCCAAGGCGACTCGCTGTCGCTGCCCGCCGGACAAGGCGGCGGGCTTGCGGCGCAACAACTCGTCCAACCCGAGCGCTGCCGCCACCTCTGCAACCCGCGTAGCGATTTTCGCGCGCGGTGTGCGCCGCGCCCGCAATGGAAAGCCGATATTCTTCGCCACTGTCAAATGCGGATACAGCGCGTAACTCTGGAACACCATGGCCAGGTCCCGCTGCTGCGGCGCCCGATAGGTGATATCGGTGTCGTCCAACAGGATTCGGCCACCGGTCGGATCCTCCAGACCCGCGATCATCCGCAGCAGGGTGGATTTGCCGCAGCCGCTCGGTCCGAGCAACACCATGAACTCACCGTCGGCGATATCCAGGCTCACCTCCCGCACCGCATAGGTCGTGCCGAAGTGCTTGGATACCTGCTCGATGCGCAGTCGTGCCACCAGATCTCCTAGACCGGCAGCTCGCCCGCGACGACCCAGGTCGCCACCCGGGCCGCGATCGCCGGTGCATCCTTGACCCACTGGAAGTGGTCACGATGGTCGACCGGCGCATTCTCGTCGATATGCCACTGGGTGACCCGGGCCTTCGGCATCCGGGAGACCAGGAAGTCGACATTGGACTTCGGGCCGAGCACATCCTCGGACAGCGAGATGACCAGCACCGGCGCCGTCATCTGGCGCAACAGTGTGTTGTATTGCCGTGCTGTGCCTTTCGGGCGGTAGTAACTGGTCAGCGAGTGCATCGACCAGTCCCGCATCACCCGGCCGGGCATCGGTGCGGGGATCAGCACGCCACCGGGCCAGTGCCCCTTCCAGCGCGATACCAAGCCGATCCACTGGATCTGGCTCAGTGCCTCGAACCAGCGGCGCGGTCCGAACGCCCACCAGAACACGGTGCCGGTCCCGATGACCGTCACACCGGCGACCTGGTCGGGTTCGGCGGCGGCGAACAGCAGCGCGAGCTGGCCGCCGAGGCTGTGGCCGAACAGGTGGATCGGGGCCTCCGGAAAGCGTGTGCGCACCGCGGAAACTATCGCGGGCAGATCGATTTCCAGCATCTCGCGATAGCCGAAATCGCTGTGCAGCCCGAATTCCGGCTTCGCCTCACCGTGCGCGCGCAGATCGCAGGTGGCGACCGAAAGCCCCTGGGCGTTGAGTTCTTTGGCGAGGGCCAGATAGTTCTTCGCCTTCATCGCCATGGCAGGCAGGATCAGCACCACCGGCGCATCGGCCTTTTTGGCGGGCAGGAAGCGGACGGTGAATTCGACGCCATCGGCGGTCGATACCGTGGCCGACTCCAAAGTCTGGAATTCCGAACTTTTCTGGGGTGCGGCGCTGGTCACCGGTCCACCTCCGTGATCGCGATATCGCAGATGTAGTCGAAGGTGAATTTGGCGACGACCACATCGGCGTCGTCGAGCAGCACCGCCTTGCCGGACAATTCGAACCGGTTCGAGGCGGTGGCGGCCAGTACCTCGGCGAGTTCACGCTGGTCGACGGTGGCGATGGCGCGGATCCGCCCGACCGCCGGTTTGCGATAGGACGCTGTGCCCGCGCGCAGCACCAGTCGCTCGACGGTGTTCAGGCGAGTGGCAGCCGCGCCGACGAAGGCCGCCGCACCACCGATATCGGCGGCGGTGAACAGCGCACCGGCATGCACGGTGCCCATGTGGTTGCGCACGGTGTCCACGGCGGGAATCTCCACGACCGCACGTTCCGGCGAGATCTCGGTGATCAGCGTGCCGACGTGTCGTCCGAACGGCACCATATCCTGCGATACCGCCCGCAGATATTCGTAATCGACCGCATCGCAATCGAGTTCGGGATACGCGGCGGCGAATCCGACGATTTCACGCGTTGTCATTCTGTCTCCTTCAGCGATTGCGCAGTGCGCGACGGGCGATGGACCAGCGCAGTACCTCGGATGGCCCCTCATAGATGCGGAAGGCCCTGGCCTCCACCAGGAATCGGGCGACCAGATAGTCCTCGCAGACACCGAGTCCGCCGTGCAGCTGAACCGCCCGGTCGAGCACCCGCCAGACTGCCTCGGAGACAAAGGTTTTCGCGATCGACGCATCGTGGCGCGCCTGCGAGGATGTCGGCCCCTGCTCGTCGATGGTCTCGGCCGCCGTGCGGATCACGCCACGGGCCGCGGCGATATCGATCTCGCTATCGGCGACGAGCCCCTGTGCCAGACCGTGATCGGCAATCGGCACACCGAAAGCCTTTCGGGTGCTGATGTGTTCGATGGCGAGGTGGTGCGCACGCACGGCCAGCCCGAGCCAGTTCATGCAGAACACCAGACGCGAGGGCGCGAGCCGGACCTGGGCCAGTACCAGTCCCTGACCGACCGCGCCCAGCACGGCGGAATCCGGCACCGCACAGTCGACGAAGGCGATCTCGCAGTGTCCGCCCGGCGCACTGGAATGGTCGAGCGTCGGCATCCGGCGACCGACCTTCAGACCCGGATTGTCCTGGTCCACCAGGAACATGGTGGGTCCGTCACTGGTCTGCGCGACACAGATGGTGAACGCGGCGCCCTGCGCGCCGGTGGTGAAATGCTTGGCGCCGTTGATGATCCAGCCGTCGTCGGTCTCCTCGGCGACGGTCTGCAGCATGCCGGGATCGGATCCCGCGCCCGGTGCCGGTTCGGTCATCGCGATAGCCGAACGCACCTCGCCGGCGGCCAGCGGTGCCAGATAGCGCTGCTGCTGTTCGGCATCGGCCACGTGGGCGAGCAGGTGGATGTTTCCGTCATCGGGCGCCCAGGCGTTCACCGCGATCGGACCGAGCAGACTGGCTCCGGCTGCTTCCAGCACGCGCGCCTGGGCCCTGGTGTCCAGGCCGAGTCCGCCGTACTCCGGGGCGGACAGCGGACCGAATACGCCCGCCTCTTTCGCCTTCTTCTGTAATTCGAGCCGCAGCGCGTCGTCCATTACGCGCCCGTCGACAACGACCTCGCGTTCCACTGGAATTACCTGGTCACGTATGAACTGGGTGGTCTTGTCCACCAAATGCGCCACAGTGGTCATGGCGTCAGTTTCGGTGGGCGGGCGGCGTCTGAGTCGGGTCGATAGTCAACGTCGATTGTGCGAATCGACTGCGCATTCGTCCGGTGCGGATCGGCGGTTCCTCGGCGACGGTAGTCGCGAAGACGAGATAGCCGAGGGGACCAGATGACGGACATTCCGGTACGGGTGTCGGCCCGCCGTGACGAGGCCGAGGGTGTGTTCTCGCTCGAGCTGACCCCGGTTGCGGGCGGGCAGCTGCCGTCGTGGGAGCCGGGCGCGCATATCGACGTGGCGGTCGGCGCCGCCGGGGTGCGGCAGTACTCGCTCTGCGGTGATCCGGCGGATCGCCTGCACTGGCGGATCGCGGTGCTGCGCGAGCCGGAGGGGCGCGGCGGGTCCGAATATCTGTACCGGACGGCGCTGGTGGACTCGGAGCTGCGTATTTCGGCTCCCCGCAACAATTTCGAGCTCGTCGAGCGGGTAAGTTACGTGTTCATCGCGGGCGGTATCGGAATCACTCCGATCCTGCCGATGGTGGCCGCCGCGCAGGCCGGTGGCGCTGAGTGGGAGCTGTACTACGGCGGGCGGACCCTCGCGCATATGGCCTTCGCCGAGGAGATCGTGCGCTCCCCGCAGGCCCGACTGCTGCCACAGGACGAGCACGGACTACTGCCGATCGCCGACATCGTCGCCGAACACCCTGATTCCGCGATCTACTGCTGCGGACCCGAACCACTGCTCGTGGCCGTGGAAAGCGAAGGAGCTCTGCACGATTCGGCTGTTTTCGTAGAACGCTTCGTGCCCCGACCGGTTACCGCGGCGCGCGGCTCGTTCGAGATCCGATTGGCCAGTAGCGGAACAACCTTCCACATCGGCGCGGACGAGTCCATTGCCGATGTGCTCGACGCCGCCGGACTCGGCATCATCACCTCCTGCCGCGAGGGCACCTGCGGCAGTTGCGAAACCACCGTGCTCGCCGGCGATATCGACCACCGCGATTCGGTGCTCACGGCCGAAGAGCAGGCCTGCGGCAACACGATGATGCTGTGCGTTTCGCGGGCCAGATCGGACGTGCTCGTCCTCGACCTGTGACCGGCGAACCCCGAGCTGTCGGCGCTATCGGCGACCGGCATGCGGCGCGCTCGCGCGCCCGACCTCCCCGAAAATCGAGAGGAAAGAAGTAAGGATGAGGAAAATCGTTGCGGTGGCCGCTGGCTTGGTCGCCGCAGTCGGGATCGCCGCCGGTACCGCCGGCGCCCAGCCCGACGGTGACGAAGCGGTCGGATTCACGGCCTACGCCACCGACACCCAGTCCATTGTCAAGACCGATGGCGGCTCCATGGTCGTCGAGGACGGCGTCTTCAAGATCAAGGCGAGCAACGGCACCGTGCTCACCGGCATGCCGCTGAAGTTCCGCGTCGACGACTTCGAATTCCCGATCGTGGCCGATATCGCCGACCACTCCGCCACCCTCACCCCGCAGTTCGATACCGCGCACGCGACCTACAAGCCGGTCGCGCTGCCGTTCGAGGACAAGGCGCCGTGGAAGAACGAATACGACCGTGAGCAGGCCGCCTGGTCCCGCATGACCAGCACCATCACCATGGGCGCCACCCTCGGCACCCTGATCGGCGGCCTCAGCGGCGGCGCCGTCGGTTGCGTCCTGGGCGGTATCGCCGGTGCGACCGTCGCCTCGGCCGCCATCGTCGGCCTCTTCGGCGCCTTCATCCCGGCCGCGGCCATCGGCTGCCTCGGCGGCATCGTCGCGGTCGGTGCCCTCGGCACCCTCGCGGGCCAGATCCTGATCACCGCTCCGGTAGCCATCGGCGCTGCCATCCAGTACTTCTCCACTATCAACCAGCCGCCGTTCCCGCCGGCGAAGTAGATAGCGAAGAAGAACCCAACGGCGTTCGTTGGGGGACACCCGACCCCGCCCGGTTCCTCACCCCGGGCGGGGTCTTTGTTGTCCCGCAACGGGATTCGGCTACGGAGCAGCTTGTGCGGGCGTGTGATCGGGGCCGGGAGATCGGGGCCGTTCGCGCCGTCGACGGTGACCGAGCGTTCGTGGCGTATCCGGTTGTGGTGATTGCGTTTCCGCCGCACAGTGGCTCGCTCGCGGAGTACGGTGAGCTGTTGTGAGGAGATGGCGGATGGCGTGGTGGCTGCTCACCGCGGCTACCGTCGCGACGGTCAGCGGTTGCGGTTCCGAACCCTCGACGCCGGATACGACGAGCAACAGCGCGGGCCCAGCACCGCAGGTGGTTTCGGGATCGTCGGCCGCCCCGGTGCCGGCGCGCGATTCGAACGCCGCCGCACCGCAATGTCGGACATCCGATCTGGCGGCCGGTCTCGGACCGGAAACCGCGGCTGCCGGAACTGTCGCCTTCCCGATCGTGTTCACCAACAACGGGTCCGGCCCGTGTGTGCTCGAAGGTTTCCCGGGCGTCTCCTATGCCACCGGTTCCGATAGCGCACCCATCGGTGCGGCCGCCGCCCACGAGGGCACTTCGTCCGGTCCGGTCCAGTTGGCTTCCGGCGGCCAGGCGTCGGCGCTTGTGTTCGCGGTCAATGTGCACAACATTCCGCCCGAGCAATGTCAGCCGGTGGCGGCGCCGGGGTTGCGGATCTACCCGCCCGACAACACCGCATCGCTGTATCTCGAGCGTGCCGCGACGGCGTGCGGTAACGGGCGAGTGACTACGACCCAGCTGAGGGTCCGCGCCGTCGTGGCGGGCGACGCCGGCCAGTAGCTCGAACGGCGACGGGTTTCGTTGCGGCGTCACCGATTACGACGTGGTCACGAGAAGTGCGTTATCGATGACGTAACAGGCCGCGGCCCTGGAGAATTGGTGGCAACACCCAGATCCGGTCCGCTCGAGGGCCGGTCGACCTCTTGGAGGGGATTATGGTTGATTCCCTTTTCGCCGATGTGTCCGAGTTCCAAGTCCTGGTCGATGACTCCTATCCGTATCAGATCTTTTCGTGCCGCTCCAACGACGGGACATACCGGGACCACAACTTCTACACGAACTATGCCTGGGCTGCTCGAGCCGCCGACGCCGGGCGAATAGCGTGTTTCATCGTCTATTTGTATTGGCGGCCGAACTGGCTCGACACCGTCGACACCCACCGGAGCATGGTCGGTCAGGCGGGCGGCCCGCATCCGAAGATGATCTCGATGCTCGATGTGGAATCGGGCGGCAATCCCGGCGGGGACCAGTCGGACGGTATCAATCGCGCCTATTGGCGGCTGGTCGACTGGCTGGGCTCCACCCGCCGGGTCATCGGCTATGCGAACCGGCCCGATTTCGACAGCATGTGGCCGGTGCGCCCGGATGGGCTCAATATGATCGGCGCCGGCTACGGCAGCAATCCCAACCTGCCCGGTCAGATCGCACACCAATACACCGACGGCCAGGGATATGGTGGTGGCTTGCCCGAGGGCGCCCCGCCCTTCGGGAACTGCGATATGAACTCCGCCGACGGATTCTCGCCGGAGGACTTCGCCAACCAGGTCGGTGTCGGAGTCGTCGCGCCGGATCCGGTGACCGATATATGGATTCAATTCATGGGAATCGGCGGCAACGGCTGGCCGCAGCTTGCCGGTCACACTCTCGTCGACGGTGTCGCTACCGTCGGGCAGGCTCTCGGCCTGCCCGGGTTCGCACCGCCGCCTGGGCCGACGCAGGTACCACTGCCGCGTGACCTCGACGGCCGCATTCGCGACGAGTGGATTCAGATGCGGGGTGTACAAGGCAGCGGCTGGCCACAACTCGGCGGCTGGTCGCTCGTCGACGCGATCGCGGCGATCGGACAGAAGCTCGATATCGCAGGCTTCCAGCCACCCACCCGATAGTCCCTCGAGGGAGTATTCGCATGTCGACCATCGCCAGCACGAACGGCCGCTTCTTCGTGATCACCGACTGCGTCCCACAGGTAAAGGCGGCGGCGAAGGCCGCAGCTGCGGGCGGCACCCTGGCCGGCCTCACGACCGCCACCGTCGCCGAGATCACGTTCCCGGAAGGTGCGTTTGCCGACGTACCAGCCTGCGGCACACGACAAGCCGGACCAACCGCATGGTTCGCAACCTTCAACGGCGGCGTCCGCGAGGGCTGTGTCTACGCCATCGACCTGACTACCGGGCAGGTCTCGACCGAGAACGCCAACCGAGCCGCGGCATGGACCCGATTCGTCCTCGCCGCTGCCGCATGAGCCCGAATTGAGATTCTATGTCGAAACATTGGGGCACCGCGATCACCGGGTACGCCGGAAGTACGGCCAAGCAGTTCGGAGTGGGAGGCGCCGACCTCGGGATCCCATATGACCGGAGCCATTTCCAGCCGGGCCGGTCGGGATTCGTCTTCGGCGACACCTTCACCGGCGACAGTCAAGGCTCCGGCACGTGGCTCGGCTCGCCGATTCTGCTGTTCAGCCCAGACCTTCCGGATGCCACCACGACCTTCACCGCAACCCCCGGCGGGGCGCAGGCAAGGCAGGCCCTGACTTACATCCACGATGCCGACAACGGCCATGGGGTCGAGGTCACCCGGATTCCCAACGACGCGTTCGTCGACCCGAACGGGCGAACGTGGTTGACCTACACCAGCGTGCACGACTGGAACGCACCGAATGATCGATACGGCGCGCTGTTCTGCGGGCTCGCCTACTCCGACGACGACGGCGCCACGTGGACGGACTACACGACCGTGTGGCCCAACGACGGCAGCGACGGCTACAGCGGTTGGAGCCCGTTCATGATGCAGTCCTTCGCCGGCATCGGGAACAACAACGGTGACGGCTACCTGTATGTCGTATCGAAAGAATGGGGGCGCATCCACAATCGAGGAGGTCCCATCCTGATGCGCGTACCGTGGCGAAAGATCGCCAGCCGCGCCGACTACGAGTATTGGGGCTACAACGGCTCGATCTGGCAGTGGGGCAACCCGACACCCACCCCGTTGTTCGCGGGGATGGGGCCCATCGGGGAATTGAGCGTGAAAAATATAGCCGGTACGTGGGTTATGTCTTACTTCGATGTCGCCGGTTACTGCATTTCCACCCGCACCGCACCGGCAATCGACCGGGTGTGGACCGGCTCGAGACCACAGATCTATGGTGCCGTCCCGTGGTGGCAGTTCTGGGTCCGCTCCTTCCCCCAGCTCTACGGCGGCTACATCCACCCCCGCTCCACCTCGCCCACCGACGTGACTCTGTATGTCTCGCAATGGAACACCACCACGAACAACCCTTACTGGGTGATGCAATTCGACGGCATTACGCCATAGTCACCACTGCTCCGACGGCTGCGGGCCGCTCAGATAGTCGGGCGTCCAACGCATACCACGATCGTGGAACCGGTCACGGCCGCCCGCGCCGACGAGCTTTTCCGCGACCTCTGCGCTCTATACCAACGAATTATGTACTCGAGCGGATGGCGCGGCGGGCGGCTATGGAGCCGAAGGTTTCGCGGTCGGCGAGGAAGCCTTCGAGGGCGAAGGTGGCGGCGCCGAGGCTGACGGGGTTGTGGGGCAGGGTGCACAGTTGCAGGGTTACTGCGGCGAAGGGGTCGGACATGGCGTGGTGGGCGGCTACGCGGCGGGTTGCGTCGAGGAGGCGGTCGCCGAGGACGTTCGCGACGAGGTCGCCGAAGACCATGGTGCGGGGGTTGAAGAGGTTCACCAGGTTCGCGACGGCGACACCCAGGTAATTGCCGGTCTTTTCGATGACTTCGCTCGCGATGGGGTCGTCGCCGGCGCTTATGGCCGCGATGGTGGCGGCATCGTCGGCCGCGAGTAGCGGGCTGGCCGGGGCGATTTCGCGCAGGGTCTGCACGATGCCGCGCGCGCTCACATAGGCCTCGACGCAGCCGTGACGTCCGCAACGGCATTCGCGTCCGTCGATGACGAGGTTGGTGTGTCCCCATTCGCCCGCACTATTGGTCACGCCGCGATAGAGCGTGCCATCGATGACGACGCCGATGCCCACTCCGGCACGCAGCGTGACGACGATCAGATCGTCCACATCCCGCCCCGCGCCGAACCAAAGATGCGCTGCCGTACTGGCTTTCAGCGGATTGTCGAGATACAGCGGATGCGGCACCCGCGGTTGCAGCAGCGATTTCAACGACACGTCGTGCCAGTCCCAGTACGGCGAGAACACCGAAACACCGTCCTCGGGCTCCACCAGTCCCGGCACGCTCAACCCGACCCCGAGTACTCGCTCCGCATCGTCGGCGGTCAGCTCGCCGATGCCGCGAACGATCAGCTCGGTGACGTCCTCGGGCCGGGTGGCCGCGGGGTCGACCGGAATCTCCACCGACCGCAGCACGGTCATCGCCAGGTCGAAAAGGTCGAAATGAATACTGGTTTCCGCGATATCGACCCCGACCAGGGTGCCGCGCGCCGGATTGATCGCCAGCTGTGCACGCGGCCGCCCGATGCCGGGTGCGTCGTAGCCGAGTTCGGCGAGCACCCCCACATCGAGTAGCTCGGCGATCATATTGCCCACCGTCGCGAACGAGAGCCCGGTGGCGCGGGCGATCTCCTGACGGCTGGTGTGGCCCTCGGCGGCATAGACCGCCTGCAGTACATAGAACCGATTCCGGCGTCGGATATCGCGCGCGGTCAGCTGGTACACGGTCGGGCCATCTCCTTCCGATTGATATTCGCAGACGCTACCCGAGCACTTCGGCCAACAGTATTTACAACCATTAGCAGAAGTCCTACTGTAACCCAGGTCACCACCAGACGCCGAGTGCGCGGCAGATCACACAAGGAGCACCCCATGTCCTGGACCCACCAAAGCCGTTGGACCAGAGCCGTTTTCTGCGGGGTATCGCTCGCATTAGCCGCGTCGGCCTGCTCATCCGGCAAGGACGACAACTCGAAGGCGGCCGGGCCGCAACACACCAGCGGCTCGATCAGCCTGGTTTACGCCCAGAAGCAGGGCGATCAGGAGTACTTCATCGGCGAGGCCGAGGGCGCCAAGGCCAAGGCGAAGGAGTTGGGCATCGATCTGAAGGTGGTGAACCTCGGCAATGACGCGAACAAAGCGGTCACCGAGGTGCAGAACGCGGTGAACCAGAAGGCCAGCGGTGTGATCGTAGTGGTGCCCGATCCGTCGGTCGGTCCGCAGGTCGCCCAACTTGCGAAGGCCGGTGGTGTGGCGCTGCTGACCTCCGATGATCAGGTTTGCACGAACGGGCCGGATCCATCGTCCTGCGCGAAAGACAATCTCGTGCCCCGGGTCGGCTTCAGCGGCACCCAGATGGGCACCGAGGTCGGCACGCGCGCCGGTCAGGACTTCAAGAAGGCCGGGTGGAAGCCGGAGGAGACCGCGATCATCGACGCCTGGAAACAGGACGTGACCGTGTGCACCGACCGGGTCAAGGCCAACCAGAAAGCGTTCAAGGATGCCGCCGGTGTGGACGTCAAGGTGATCGAGGTCGGCACCGACAACACTCCGTCGGATGCGCAGAACAAGATCTCGGCGACGGTGTCGGGCAATCGGTCGGTGAAGAACTGGATTGTCATGGGCTGTAATGACGAGAACGTCAGCGGCGGCGTCGCGGCGATCCAGAACGCCGGATACTCCGCCGACAATGTGCTCGGGGTCGGCCTCGGCGCATACCTGGCCTGCAAGGAATGGCGCGGCGGCAAGCCGACCGGCTTCAAGGCGGCGCTGTTCATCAATGGCAAAGACGTTGGCGCACTGTCGGTTCAGACGATCTACGACTACCTGAAGAACGGCAAGCAGATGCCGCCCGAGGCCTACGCACCGACCAAGATGGTCGACTCGACCAATTGGCAGCAGGCGGGCGTCACATGCAGCTGACCGGACTGCGGGTATCCGGGCTGAGCAAGAGCTTCGCCGGGGTGCCGGCCCTGCGCGAAGTGAGCCTGGATTTCCCCGCTGGTGCGGTGACTGCCCTGATGGGTGAGAACGGGGCGGGTAAATCCACCCTGATCCGCATCCTCGGTGGCGATCACCGCCCGGACGGTGGCCGGCTCGAGTTGGATGGTGTGCGACTCGAGCTGGCCACCCCCGCCGACGCGCGGTCGGCCGGAATCCGGGTGATCGGCCAGGAACCGGAGATCGTGCCGCACGTTTCCGTCGCCGAGAACGTCTATCTCGGATCGCTGCCGCGGCGCTCGGGCCGACTGCTCGATCGGGCCGCCCTGCGCGAACGGATGCGCGCCGACCTCACCCGACTCGGCTTCGACCGTGACCTCGACCCGAATACCATCGGGTCGAAACTCACCGCGGCGCAACGGCAATTGGTGGAGATCATGCGCGCGTTGACCACCGATGCCAAGGTGATCGCCTTCGACGAGCCGACCTCGTCGCTGTCGGACCATGAGACCGAATCGCTGTTCGCGCTGATCGGCCGGTTGCGTGAGCAGGGCCTCGCGGTGATCTATGTGTCGCATCGAATGCGGGAGATCTTCCGGCTGGCCGATCGGGTCGCGGTGCTGCGCGATGGCGCGCTCGTCGGTGAGCGCGCGACCGCCGACACCACCGATCGCGAGATCGTCCGGATGATGGTCGGCCGGGATCTGTCGACGTTGTTCGCGCGCAAGCACAACACGCCGGGCCGGGTGGTGCTCGACGCGGATGCGGTGACCACCGACGACGTTACGGACGTGACGCTGCAGGTGCGCGCCGGTGAAGTGGTCGCGCTGGCCGGGCTGGTCGGCGCGGGTCGCTCGGAGCTGGCCGGTGCGCTGGCCGGTGATCTGCCGATCCGTTCCGGCGAGGTGCGGGTGGACGGTAGGAAACTGCGTCTGCGGCAACCGCGGGACGCGGTGCGGGCCGGGATGGGATATGCGCCCGAGGAGCGTAAGGCGCAAGCCCTGCTGCTGCATCGCGGTGTGCGCGACAATATTTCGCTCGCGATGCTCGACCGCTTACGGCGGCTACGGTTCGTCCGGGGCGGCGAGGAGCGGCGGCTCGCTCGTCAGTATGTCGAATCACTAAGGGTGCGAACACCTTCCATCGAGCAGGAGGTACGCAAGCTCTCCGGCGGCAATCAGCAGAAGGTGGTGCTGGCCCGCTGGCTCGCCCGAAAGCCCAAGGTGCTCATCCTGGATGAGCCGACCCGTGGCGTCGATGTCGGCGCCAAAATCGAGATCTACCACATCATCGAGGAACTGGCCGAATCCGGTGTCGCGGTGCTGGTGATCTCCTCGGAGCTGCCCGAAGTGCTCGGCCTGGCCGACCGGATCGTGGTCATGCAGCACGGCCGGGTCACCGGCGAACTGGACCGCGAAGAGGCCAGCGAGGAGGCGATTCTCGCGCTGGCCATGGCCGCCGACCTGTCGCATACATCGCGAGGAAACCCATGACAGACCAACAACTTTCGATCCCGGTGAAGACCGCCGCGCCCTCGATGTCGGCTCTCGGCGCGGCCACGCGTCGGCTGGTGCAGGCGATCGGCACCGGCAATCTCAGTCTGATCGGCGCGCTCGCGGTGGTCGTCGCGATCTTCGCCTGGCTCAACGACGGCTATCTGGATCCGGCAAATCTGGCCGGAATCGGTGAAGCGGTAACGGTTTTCGGTCTGCTCGCCGTGGTCCAGACGGTCGTGATCATCTGTGGTGCGCTCGATATTTCGGTCGGCTCGCAGGCCGGTGTCGCCTCGGTGATCAGCGCGATGGCATTTACCGCGACCGCAGGCAATGCCTGGTTGGGCATTCTGGCCGCGATCGGTGTCGGGCTGGTGCTCGGGGCGATCAATGGGCTGATCATCGTCTACGGACGCGTCAATCCGGTGATCGCGACACTGGCCACCCTGGCCGCATTCAAGGGCGTCGCGCAGTTGATATCCGGCGGTAAGGCACAGGGTTTCGTACTGGGCGACGATGTGTTCATCTTCATTGCTCGCGGCAAGATTCTGGGTCTGCCGGTGCCGGTGGTGATTCTCGCGGTGGTCGCGATCGGTATGCATGTGCTGCTGAAGTACACCGATATCGGCCGCAATATCTATGCCATCGGCGGAAATGACACGGCCGCACGGCTTTCCGGAATCAATATCAACAAGTACCTGATCGCGGTGTTCGTGCTCGCTGGTGCGGTGGCGGCGATCGCCGGAATCATCCTGACCGCGCGGACCGGCTCCGGGCAGCCGGTCTCGGGTAGCGAGGGGCTCGAGCTGAAGGCCATTACCGCGGCGGCCTTGGGCGGGTGTGCGCTGAAGGGCGGTAAGGGCACGATCGGCGGGACGCTGCTGGCTGTCGTGCTGCTCGGTGCGTTGGACAACGGGCTGAATGTTGTTGGCGTGAATACGTTCTGGCAGAACGTCGCTCAGGGTTCGTTGCTGGTGGCGGCGGTTGTTATTCAGCAGCGGCGCAGCGGGGAACGTGCGGTCGGGTTGCCGACCTAGAACCCGTCAGGAGCGAATGATGATCGAACTGAAAGCCGACCGATGCTCGCCGAGACCGGGCAGGTTGTGCGAGGGACCGGTCTGGGATGACCGCACTGATGAGGTGCTGTGGGTGGACATTCCGGCGGGTCGTATCCATCGCGCGACACTGCGCGACGGCGACCTTGTACAGCGGTCCACCGTGGCGGTGGGGAAGCGGGTCAGCGCGGTGGTGCCGTGCGCATCGGGCGGGCTGATCGCGACTGCCGTCGATACCTTCCTGCATATCGCTGACGGCACAATGACCGAGTTCGCGACGCTATCGCAGCCCGATGACGGGGTTCGGCGGCGCATGAACGATGCCAAGGCCGACCCGTGGGGGAGACTATTCGCCGGGACCATGTCGGAAGACGAAATCCAGGGCACCGCAGCGCTGTACCGACTCGATCCCGATGGCGAGCTGAGCACCGTGCGGCAGCAGGTGACGATCTCCAACGGGCTCGGCTGGAGTCCGGACGGTGCCACGCTGTACTACGCGGACAGCCCGACGCATCGAGTCGAGGCGTTCGACTACGACTCGGCCACCGGTACCTTCAGCGGTGGGCGCACGTTCGCGGAATTTCCGGACGGTCTGCCCGATGGATTGACCGTGGACACACGGGGTTTCGTCTGGGTCGCGGTGTGGGGTGCCGGGCAGGTCCGGGCATTCGATCCATCGGGTCGGCCGCAGGCGCTGATCGATGTCGGCCCGGCGCAGGTCTCCAGTTGCGCCTTTGCGGGTCCGGACCTGGATGTCCTCGTAATTACCACGGCCGCAGAAGGTTCCGCCGATCCGGATGCCGGGCGGCTGTTCACCTGTAGGCCGGGTGTGACCGGTCTTCCGACGAATACCTACTCCGATGCGAGGGTGGTGAGCAACCCATGACCGACCACGGCCTGATCCTGGATCCGCCGGTAATCGCAATCCTGCGCGCCCCGACGGCCGCTCGGTTCGCCGAGGTGGCCGCCGTACTGCACGAGTCGGGCATCACCGCGGTGGAGTTCACACTCAACTCGCCGGGGGCACTGGACGCATTGCGCGACTGCGCCGGATCGGCCCACCCGGTCGGTGCGGGCACGGTGCTCACTGCCGTCGATGCCGCACGAGCCGTGGATGCGGGCGCGGCATATCTGATCACCCCGACGGTATGTCCCGAGGTGATCGCTGAGGGCCGCCGCATGGGTGTCCCGGTGATCTGCGGCGCGTTCACGCCCACCGAGATCCACAGTGCGTGGCAGGCGGGCGCGACCATGGTGAAGGTCTTTCCGGCGTCGGTCGGCGGTCCCGGCTATCTGAAGGCGATCCGGGGTCCGCTGAACGCGATCCCGCTGGTGCCGACGGGCGGTATCGGTCTCGCAGATGCCAGAGCGTATCTGGATGCGGGTGCCGAAGCGCTCGGCATGGGGTCGCCGCTCGTCGGTGATGCGTGTACCGGCGGTGATCTGGATGCGTTGCGTGAGCGTGCGTCCGCTGTGCGGAAGGCATTGCTGTGAGCGTTGTTTCGCGAGCTCAGCACACGGAGGTCGTGGCCATGACAGGCGGATTGATAACCCTGGGCGAAGCACTCGGTGTAGTCGCTGCCACTGAGCCCGGTCCGTTGGCCCCCGGTGCGGCAATGCAGATGGACTTCGCGGGCGCGGAAGCAACAGTCGCCATCGGTGTTCGCAGGCTCGGGCACGAGAGCGCGTGGGTGGGCAGCGTCGGTGCCGATGCGGTCGGCACCATGGTGCTCGACCGGCTCCGCGCCGAACAGGTCGACATCTCGCGGTGCCGAATCGATCCAGAACTGCCGAGCGGTCTGATGCTGCGCGAGCGACGAACCGCCGCCCATATGCGAGTCACCTACTACCGCAAGGGTTTCGCGGGCTCTCGACTGTCGCCCGCCGATATCGACACCGCCCAGATCGCCGCCGCGCGGGTGCTGCATCTCACCGGCATCACCCCGGCGCTGAGCCCATCGGCCCGCGACGCCGTCCACACCGCACTCGACGCCGCCGTAGATGCCGGGGCGATCGTCTCCCTCGATATCAATTACCGCCGCGCGTTGTGGTCGGAATCGGATGCGGCCGTGGAACTTTCGAAGCTGGTGTCCCGCGCCGATATCGTCTTCGCCGGTACTGAGGAAGCGGCCGTTCTCGTACCGGCCGCGCCCCCCGCCGCGATGGCGGAATCTCTTGCCGCACTGGGCCCTTCGCAAGTCGTGATCAAACTTGGAGCCGAAGGCGCGCTCGCACTGCACAACGGCGCGCTGATCCGGCAGCCTGCGGTGGACATCCGCAGCGTCGACCCGGTCGGTGCGGGCGATGCGTTCGTCGCGGGCTATCTCGCCGGTGTGCTCGACGACGGGTCCGCGCGGCACAGCCTGCAATTGGCCGCCGCCTGCGGCGCATTCGCCGTATCCGTACCCGGTGATTGGGCTGGTCTGCCGTTCAGGCACGAACTCGGTCTGCTCACCGGTGCCGACATCAACCGATGAAGGGAACAGCATGAGTCGTCTGGCAGACCGGGTCGCGGTCGTCACCGGAGGTGCATCCGGCATCGGTGCGGCCACCGCACACCGGCTCGCCGCCGACGGCGCCGCGGTCGTCATCGCCGATATCGCCGAGGTGAGTGGGCGTGAGGTCGCCTCCAAGATCCGTGCGGCGGGTCATCGAGCCGAATTCGTCCGCTGCGATGTGTCTTCGGAGGATTCTTGGATCGAGCTACGCAATAGCGTCAACGAGCTGTTCGGACCGCTGGACTTTCTGTGCAGCAACGCGTCCCGGCAGGCCACCATCCCCGCGCATGAATTGAGCAGGCAGGCATGGGATGACGGCCTCGCGGTCAACTTGACTCCGCTGTTCCTCGGCCTGCACACCTTCATCGACGATCTGCGCAGCCGCAGCGGCAATGTGGTCGCGGTGTCGAGTGTGCACGCGCAATTCGGGCTACCCGGCTATCCGGTCTATGCCGCCGCCAAGGGTGGGTTGACCGCATTGGTCCGGCAACTGGCCGTGGAGTACGGGCGCTCTCGCGTGCGGGTCAATGCCGTACTGCCCGGCCCGATCCTCACCCCGGTATGGGACGACGTCGACGAGGCCGGTCGGCGGCTATCCGCCCAGGCCACTGCCTTGGACCGGATGGGCGCGCCCGAGGAGGTCGCCGCCGCGGTCGCCTTCCTCGCCTCCGACGAC
This sequence comes from Nocardia sp. NPDC049526, assembly GCF_044465765.1. Taxonomy (NCBI): domain Bacteria; kingdom Bacillati; phylum Actinomycetota; class Actinomycetes; order Mycobacteriales; family Nocardiaceae; genus Nocardia; species Nocardia sp. NPDC049526. Next base: position 822,043 of record NZ_JBITMA010000003.1, read on the forward strand.
GCGTCCTTCATCACCGGCGCCAACCTCGTCGTAGACGGCGGCTGGAGCGTGCGAAAGGAGTCCCGGTGAAGATCACCGCACTCACCACCTACCTGGTCGCACCGCGCTGGTGCTTCCTGAAGATCGAGACCGACGAGGGCATCACCGGCTGGGGTGAACCGGTACTCGAGGGCCGGGCCCACACCGTCGCCGCCGCGGTCGACGAACTGGCCGACTATCTCATCGGCAAGGACCCGATGAGTATCGAAGCGCACTGGCAGGTGCTCACCAAGGGCGGCTTCTATCGAGGCGGACCGATCCTGTCCAGTGCGGTCGCCGGCATCGACCAGGCGCTGTGGGATATCACCGGAAAGGCGCTGGGCGTGCCGGTTTGGCAGTTGCTCGGCGGTGCGGTGCGCGATCGTGTCCGGGTATACAGCTGGATCGGTGGCGATCGTCCCGACGATGTCGCGCGTGCCGCAGTGGAGCGAAAAGAACAGGGCTTCACCGCGATCAAGATGAACGGCTCCGCCGAATTGGAGCTGATCGATACGCCGCGTGCGACCCGAGGCATTGTCGATCGAGTAGCGGCGGTGCGCGAGGCAACCGGCGACGATTTCGATATCGCCGTCGATTTCCATGGCCGCCTGTCCATTCCGATGGCGCGGCGGGTGCTGCCGCTACTGGAACCGTATCTGCCGTTCTTCGTCGAGGAGCCGCTCGTTCCGGAGTGCAGCAGCCAGATCGGCGAGATCACCCGTGCGACAAGCATTCCGATTGCCACCGGTGAACGGCTCTATTCGCGTTGGGATTTCAATGCTGTCCTCGATCAGGGCATCGCCGTCGTACAGCCCGATCTCTCGCACGCGGGTGGCATCTCCGAGGTCCGCCGCATCGCCGCCCTCGCCGAGGCCCGCGATATCGCCCTCGCCCCACACTGCCCCCTCGGCCCCATCGCCCTTGCCGCCAGCCTCCAAGTCGGCTTCGCCACACCCAACCTGCTCATCCAGGAACAAAGCCTCGGCATCCACTACAACACCGGCTCGGACTTGCTCGACTACCTCGCCGACCCGACGGTCTTCGCCTACCGCGACGGCTACGTCGACCTGCTCCAAGCCCCCGGCCTCGGCATCCAGATAGACGAAGCTGCGGTGACTCGTGCCGCCGAATACGGGCATCGCTGGCGAAATCCGATCTGGCGCCGAAAGGACGGTTCCTTCGCCGAGTGGTGATGCCCCAGGGCTTCGTTATCCGTCTCGTGTTTCCCGTAGATTTGCCCGGGTCGGCGACAATCCGGCACCGGACAAACCTCGCAAGGGAATATCGTGACCACAACCGACGAGCGCACGCGCTCACCCTTCTCGGCCTGGCTACTGCAGGGCGCGACCGATGAGCGCTATTCGCAGCATGCGGGCCCGATGCGCAAGCCGGGTGCTGCCGAACACGAGCGGTCCTGGTGGCAGGTGATGTGCCTGACCGGTGTCGACTACTTCTCGACCCTCGGCTATCAGCCGGGTATCGCAGCGGTCGCGGCCGGTGTGCTGTCGCCGCTGGCCACGCTGGTGCTCGTCGCGCTGACGCTGTTCGGTGCGCTACCGGTGTATCGGCGGGTGGCGCGGGAGAGCCCGCACGGTGGCGGTTCGCTGGCCATGTTCACCGAACACCTACCGCGCTGGACCGGCAAGATCTTCATTCTGGTGCTGCTCGGTTTCGCGGCAACCGATTTCGTCATCACCATGACGCTGTCGGCCGCCGACGGTGCCGCTCATATCGTCGAAAACCCTTATGTGCCTGCGGCTCTGCACGATCACAACCTGCTCATCACGCTCGCCCTGCTGGCATTGCTCGCGGCGATCTTCCTGAAGGGTTTCGCCGAGGCGATCAAGATCGCGGTCGCGTTGGTCGGAGCGTACCTCTCGCTGAATGTCGTTGTCGCCGTCGTCGGTTTGTATCACGTGCTCACTGCCGGTGATCTGGTCGTCGACTGGACGCATGCGCTGACCGCCGAGCACGGCAACGTCGCGGCGATGATCGGTGTCTCGCTGCTGGTTTTCCCCAAGCTGGCGCTCGGCTTGTCCGGATTCGAGACCGGTGTCGCCGTGATGCCGCAAATCAAGGGTGCGCCAGGGGATTCCGAGGAGAACCCGACCGCTCGCATCGCCGGGGCGCGCAAGCTGTTGACCACCTCCGCCCTGATCATGAGCAGCTTCCTCATCGTGACCAGTTTCATTACGGTTGTGCTGATTCCGGAACGGGAGTTCGAAGCGGGTGGGTCCGCGAACGGTCGAGCGCTGGCCTGGCTGGCGCACGAATACCTCGGCGATATGTTCGGCACGGTGTACGACGTGAGCACCATCGCGATCCTCTGGTTCGCGGGCGCGTCGGCCATGGCAGGACTGCTGAATCTGGTGCCGCGCTACCTGCCTCGGTACGGCATGGCGCCGGAGTGGGCCCGTGCGGTGCGGCCACTGGTGCTGGTATTCGCGGTCATCGCCTTCGGTATCACCTGGTACTTCAACGCCGATGTCGATGCACAGGGCGGTGCGTACGCGACCGGTGTGCTCGTGCTCATCACCTCCGCCGCGGTCGCGGTGACCCTGTCGGCCGCGCGGAAGGGCGAGCGCAACAAGGTAATCGGCTTCGGCGCGATATCTGCGGTCTTCGTCTACACGACTATCACCAACATCTTCGAACGCCCCGAGGGCGTGCAACTGGCATCGCTGTTCATCTTGACGATCATCGTCATGTCTTTCGTCTCGCGCGCCCGGCGCTCCTTCGAATTGCGCGCCATCGAGGTGACTTTCGACGAAACCGCCGCGCGCATGATCGATCAGGCCGCGGCCGAGGGCATGATTCGCATCGTCACCCACGACATCGACCAGCGCAGGCCCGAGGAGTACCGGGAGAAGGAAGCCGATCAACGCCTGGAGAGCCACATCCCCGCGGACGCCCCGATCCTGTTCCTCGAGGTCATCGTCCGCGACGCCTCCGACTTCAGCACCGACCTGCGCGTCACCGGACTCGACCTCGAGGGCTACCGCATCCTCAGCGTCGAAGCCACCGCCATCCCCAACTCCATCGCCGCCATCCTGCTCGCCATCCGCGACCGCACCGGCCTGGAACCGCACGTGTATTTCGAATGGACAGAAGGCAACCCGCTGGTCAACCTCCTGAAGTTCCTCTTCGTCGGCGAGGGCGAGGTCGCCCCCGTAACCCGGGAAATCATCCGCCGCGCCGTCCCGAACCCCGCCGACCGCCCCCACGTCCACGTCGACAGCTAGGGCCGGCCGATTGCGCCGGGTGTGAATGCCGACAGCGACGCGGGCGCTCGGTAGAACGAGTCCTGCTGCGGACCAGTCGATTCGGATGTGGCTGGTTCCGCATGCACCGTTGGCGAGCCCGCGAGTGCGCAGATGATCCCGACGATGAGCACCAGAAACCGCATGACACACCTTCTCTGGGGAGAATCATGACACACCTTCTCTGGGGAGAATTCGGTGCCAGCAAGGTAGTACGAGACTCTCGCGCCGACGATTGCGCTTCCACAGACCGGGATTCACTTCTTCCTGGCGCGGTAGGCGGCGACAGCGTTGCGATTCCCGCATGCGGTACTGCAATAGCGGCGCGATCTGTTGCGGGACAGGTCGAGAACCAGGCCCTCGCAGTCCTCGTCGGCGCAGAGGGATAGCCGGCTCAGCTCGTCGGAGCGGACCAGATCGACCATTGCCATCGCGGTCTCGACGGCGATGCGGACGGGCAGCGGAGCCTGTGCGGGCACCGCGTGGATGTGGTAGTCGACATCACCGTGTCGGACCAATTGCGGCAGGGCGCGATGCTTCGACAGCGTTTCGTTGATCAGTCGCACCGTCGTATCGCGATCGCTGGTCAGCATGCGGCGTAGCGGCGCGCGCATGGCGCGCACCGCCGCGAGTTCGGCGGCGTCGCCGGAGTGCACGCCGGTGTAGACGTGTTTGACGAAGAACTCGTCGAGCTGGCCGAGCTCGGTCAACGTATCCGGCTCCTCCGCCGAATTCACCAGCTCCACCGCGGCTACCAACGCCGCCTCAGTGTCATGAGCAAAGACCATGTTGACATATTACCCGGCCGACCTTAGCGTCATTAGTCATGGTTACGATGACTCATGACAACACTGCGCAGCGGCTGCGTACCGGACTGCTGTGCGCGGTGGTGTCCGCGTCCTCGTTCGGGCTCTCGGGATCACTGGCTCGCGGCTTGATGAATGCGGGCTGGAGCTCCGCGTCCGTGGTGGCGGTCCGCGTGCTGGTCGCCGCCGCGGTACTGGTGCCGATTGCGTTGGTCCAATTGCGCGGTAACTGGGATCTGTTGCGTCGCAACGCATCTTTGATCACCGCGTACGGACTGCTCGCCGTGGCCGGTACCCAACTCGCCTACTTCAACGCCGTCGCCCATATGCAGGTCGGCGTGGCACTGCTCATCGAATACACCGCGCCGGTCGCCGTGGTCGGCTGGCTATGGCTGCGTCAAAGCCAACGACCCAGCGCGGCAACGGTTCTCGGCGCACTACTCGGAATGACCGGCCTGGTCCTGGTCATCGACCTGCGCTCGGGCCCGGCCGCCGGCGGCATCGGCATCGCCTGGGCCCTCGCCGCCATGATCGGCGCCGCCGCCTACTTCCTGCTCTCCGCCCACGGCGACGGCACTCTGCCCGGCACCGTACTTGCCGCCGGCGGCCTCCTCCTCGGCGGACTCGCCCTCCTCGCGGCAGGCGCGATCGGCATCGTCCCCCTCCGTGCCACCACCAATCCCGTTGTCTTCCAACACCTCACCGTCTCCTGGTGGCTCCCGGTCCTCGCGCTCGGCACGATAACCGCCGCCCTCGCCTACGTCTCCGGCATCGCCGCCACCCGGCTCCTGGGCTCCCGCCTCGCCTCCTTCGTAGCCCTCTTCGAAGTCTTGGCCGCTCTGGCCTTCGCCTGGGTACTGCTCGGCGAATCTCCCCGCCCGCTCCAACTCCTCGGCGGCGCCTTGATCCTCATAGGAGTAATCACGGTCCGCCAAGGCGAAACCACCCCCGCCACGCAGACCCCCGCATCAAGCCGACGGTTTCGCCTGGAACGGTGATGCGGCACATTGGGCTCGAGCTGTGACCGGTACCGCACCTGCTGCAACCGGCGAGGTCAACCCGCGGGCGTGGCTTGACCTTCACGTATACGTCAATCCTTAGCGTCGCTCCCATGACTGTTATGACGCGAACCGCACGGGCCGTCCAGCTTCCCGCACGGCCGGTCGGATTTCCGGAACTGTCCGACTTCCGACTGGTCGAGCAGCCGGTGCCCGATCCGGCGCCGGGGCAGGTGCTGGTGCGGAATCTGTACATGTCGATTGATCCCGGAATGCTCATGCAGATCGGCGCCTATCCGGGAATTCCCATGCCGCCGTTCGCTGTTGGCGCCACGATGTTCGGCGACGCGATCGGCGAGGTCGTCGCCTCCGCGGATCCGGATGTTCCGGAAGGCGCGCTGGTGCTGCATCGGTTGGGTTGGCGCGAGTACTCGGTGGCCGAGGCGAGCGCGATCCGGATCGTGGATCCGGACGCGTACCCATCGCCGTCCAGCTATCTCGGATTCGGGCTGGTCGCCTACGCGGGCCTATCGGCCGTGGCGGGCCTGCGTGCCGGCGATACCGTTTTCGTTTCCAGCGCGGCGGGTGCCACCGGTGGCATGGCCGGCCAGATCGCGCGGCTGCTCGGCGCGGGTCGGGTCGTCGGTAGCGTCGGCTCGGCGCGAAAGGTGCGCCATGTCATCGACGAGCTCGGCTTCGACGCGGCGTTCGATTACCACGACGCACCCCTGGTCGAGCAGTTGCGAGCGGTCGCGCCGGACGGAATCGACGTGTATTTCGACAATGTGGGTGGTGCTCAGTTGCGGGCGGCGATCGAGGTGATGAACGTGGGCGGACGCATCGCACTCTGCGGCGCTCTCGCTCGGCAGCGCTCCGGTGGTCTGCCCGATGAAGGTCCCGGAGATCTGCTGCCGGTGATCGGTAAGCGGATCACGCTGCGGGGCTTCACCATGCTCGACCATCTGGATCTGGCGGCGGAATTCGGGCAACGGTTACGTCGCTGGATTGCCGATGGGCAACTCGTCCGAACCGAGACCATCGTCGACGGGCTGGAGAACGCGCCGCGCGCATTGCTCGATCTGGTCCGCGGCCACTACACCGGGAAGGTGGTAATACGTCTCGCGCGTTGACCGTACCGACGGAAGGGAAAGAGATGCTGATCGGTGAACTCGCGGCGTGCACCGGAACGACCACCCGCGCCCTGCGCTTCTACGAAGAGCAGGGCCTGCTCACCTGCGAGCGGACCACCTCGGGGTACCGCACCTATGACGAAAACGCGATCAAACAGGTGAACAACATCCGCGAACTGCTCGACATCGGTTTCACCATCGACGATGTCCGGGCCTTCCTGCCCTACCTGGACCACGACCTGCCCGCCGTATTTCCCTTCGAACCGCGCTGCGTCACCGGATACGCGGCCGTCGGACCGCCACGAGTTGCCGAGCTGAACGAGCGCATCACTCGGTTGACGGAACTGCGGGACCGGCTGCTCGACCGCATGCCCTGGCTCGCAGCCGACGCCCCAACCGCTCAGCGCGACGAAATCCCGTCCACCGACCAGGTATAGGGCGGGCGGGAATCGATTGTGACTGTGAAGGGGAAGTGTTCCGAATTCGCCCGCCGACGGGGTCCGCGTGGCAGGATCGGGGGCTACGGATGGGGATGGCTGAAACTGATGCGACAGCAACGGCATTCACCACGATCGCAGACGCGCGGGCGGGGCTCAGACGCGGGGAAGTCAGTGCGGCCGAGCTAGTGGAAGCGGCGCTGGCGGCCGCGGATGCGCACGACGAGACCTTCGGTGTGTATCGAGTACGCCGCAGGGGTGGGGCGGCGACATTCCCGAAGTCACCGCCGTGGACCATCTGACAGCGCCTCGGCCGCAGCGGCCGCGATAGCACTCGCAACCCCACTGAGCGCGGGTGAATCAACCTTCCACTGCTGCCAATAAAGCGGCACATCGATATACGAATCCCCGTCGATGGGCACGAGATTCCGGCCACCCCGAGTCTGCAGATCCGGCAACATCCCCCATCCCAGCCCGATCCGAATCGCCTCCGCGAATCCGGCCGATGACGGCACATAATGCCGCGGCGGATCCACCGGCTGCCCACACCGCCGCCGCAGATGCCGATCCTGCAGATCGTCCTTGCGATCGAAAAGCACCACCGGCGCAACGGAATACGCTTGCGCAGTCGGCCCATCCGCGAACCAGGTCCGCGCGAACCGCGGATTCGCCATGGGCCGATAGCGCATGGCGCCGAGCCGCTCCACCCGGCATCCCTGCACTGCCGCTGCGGTGGCGGTGATCGCGGCCATCACCGTCCCGTCGCGCAGCAGTCGAGTCGTATGCTCCTCGTCCTCGCGATGTATCTCGAAACACACACCGGCGGGCGCCTGCCGCAGCGCGGGCATCACCCACGTTTCCAGCGAATCGGCATTGACCGCGATCGGCACCCGGATCGGCCGATCCGCGGGTCGATCGGTACCGCCGAGTTCGCGTGCGGCATCGCCGGCGAGCAGTTCGATCTGCCGGGCCAACCGCAGCACCGCGAGCCCGGATTCGGTGGGCCGCACCGGTTTTGTGCGCTGCAACAATATGCGACCGGCCGCATCCTCGAGCGCCTTGATGCGTTGACTGATCGCCGACGGCGTCACACGCAGACTGCGCGCGGCCGCATCGAAGGTGCCCTCGGTGACCGCCGCGTTGAGCGCGCGGAGCTGATCGAGCTGCAGGTCCATTAAGAAATCATAAAGGTACTTCAGAATCTTTAGCTGGTCTGGTTAGAGCTGCGGATCTAGCGTCGATGCATGTGACGGCATCATCGGCGGCCCTGGCGGCCATCTCGGGACTCGGTTTCGGACTCTCCTTGATCGTGGCGATCGGCGCGCAGAACGCCTTCGTCCTGCGACAAGGTCTGCGCGGTCAGCATGTGCTCGCGGTGGTCGCGGTCTGCACCGTGTCGGACATCGTGCTGATCGCCGCGGGAGTCGGCGGGTTGGGCGTCGTGGTCGAATCCGCACCCGTGCTGTTGACGGTGATCCGCTACGCCGGAGCCGCATTTCTACTCGGCTACGGCATTCTCGCCGCCCGCCGCGCCTTCGCGGCATCGAGCCTGACCGCCGAGTCCACCGGAGCCACCGTCGCACTCGGCGCGACCGTCCTCACCTGCCTGGCCCTGACCTGGCTCAACCCGCACGTCTACCTGGACACGGTGCTGCTGCTCGGCTCCTTCGCCAATACCTACACCAGTCCGGACCGCTGGTTCCTCGGTGCGGGCGCGATGGTCGCCAGCATCATCTGGTTCACCTCGCTCGGCTACGGCGCCCGCAAACTCGGCCCGCTGTTCGCCCGCCCGATCGCCTGGCGCGTGCTCGATTCGGTGATCGCGGCCGTCATGTTCTGCCTTGCGCTGGGCCTATTGCTCACCGGCTAAGCTGGCGTAACTGCAACGCCGGGGGATCGGCTCGCGATCAGTACCTGACTGGTTCGGCCGAAGCAGGGTGGGGGTCGCCGCCCCGGCGGGAGAGGTGGGCAGGCAGTGAATTATCCGTATGGCTATGGGGAGCAGCCGCGGCAGGACCCGGCGCCGTGGGGACAGCCGGTGGACTATCCGGCGCAGCAGGGCTGGGCGCAGACGGGCTACCCGATGGGGTACCCCAGCGCGCCGGCACCCGGCCCGCCGCCGAAATCGAAGACCGGTGTGATCGTCGCGGTGGTGCTCGGACTGGTCGCGGTACTCGCCGTGGTCGGCGTCGGCCTGGTTGTGATCACCGCGCGAGATAACGACCAACCGCAGGCATCGGACGCCACCGCCACCGTCGTCCCGGCGACGAGCGCGCCGCGGACGAGCACGACAACGCCGCGCCCGGGCCAGCCGTCCTCGGGCAAGCTCACCTACAACGACTTCGCCGGCGACTGGAATTTCAAATTCGACAGTGTGGAACTGCACGCCGACTGGGTCGAGGGTCGCGACCACGCCAACTGCCGTGATTTCGAGGTGAACGGCAAGCTCAGCGGACTGGGCTGCGAGTACGCCGCCGAAATGGTGTACCGGGCCGAGGGTGGCGGGCTGAAGATCACCCAATTCGTCATGGCGATGTCGAGCGAGGGCCAGGCCACCGCCGCGCTCGGCAAGTTCACCGACGAGGACGTGCACCTGCGACCGGGCACCTATATCGACAATTTCGTCACCGGCAAATGGCGCGACGGGACCGAGAAGGAGTTCGTCGTGGTCACCGTGGCCACTGCGAACGCTGCTGTTGCCGCGGACACGGTGAAGAAGTATCTGCAGTACCGGCACGCGGATATGCTCGGCGCACTGGCCTTCCGTTAGCTATCACTGTCTCGATGAACCGGCCGCAAGCCTGTGGCAGTGTCGATGTCATGCGATTGCGAAGCTGGAAGACGACCGCCGCGATCTGCGCGTGGGGCATGTTGCTCGGCGGATGCGCGCACGACGCATCGGGTTCATCGGCGCGTACCACGGCACCGCACGTCGGCGACGAACCGGCGACAGCCCCGCCGCGCTTCATCGCCGATGACCGCGTGGTCGTCATCGACCCCGGCCACAATGGCGGCAATGCCGCACAGCCCGGCGAGATCAACCGTCAGGTGCCGGACGGTCGCGGAAAAACCAAGGCGTGCAACACTACCGGCACGTCGGCCACCGACGGCTACACCGAGCACGAATTCACTTGGGATGTGGCTATCCGTGTTCGGGATGCCTTGGCCGCCCGTGGAATTCGGGTCGTGCTGACCCGCGACGACGATGCGGGCGTCGGCCCGTGTGTCGACGAACGCGCCGCCATCGGAAACCGCAGTGGCGCAGCGGCTGTCGTCTCGATCCATGCCGACGGTGCCGCCGCGGGCGCGCACGGCTTCCACGTCGCGTATTCCTCGCCGCCCCTGAACCCGGCACAGGACGAGCCGTCGCAGCGACTGGCAACGACTTTGCGCGACACCATGATCGGGTCCGGCTTCGTCCCGTCGACCTATGTCGGCTCCAACGGCATGAACCCGCGCGCGGATCTGGCGGGTCTCAACCTCTCCGAACGCCCGGTCGCATTGGTCGAGTGTGGAAATATGCGCGATCCGGGTGACGCGGCGCTGATCGAATCGCCCGACGGTCGGGCGAGGTATGCGGACGCCATCGCCAATGCGATCGTCGCCTTCCTGGGGTAGTCGCCTAAACCATGATCGAGATCACTATTTGTTAGCTGCGCACTCCTATCGCCACTGAGTTAACGGCGTTACGCTAACGCTGTTACCTGGGGGCAGTCGAACTAGGGGAGTTGCTCATGCTCGTACGGATCGCACATCTGGCCACCAGGCATCCGCGGACGATCCTGCTCGCCGCCGCACTATTGGCCGTACTCTGCGGCGCATTCGGCGCCACGGTGACCTCGCATATGAAGACCGGGGGTTTCACCCCGGGCGATGCCGAGTCGTCGCAGGTCGCCAAGCTGATCGCCGATAACTTCGGCGGCGCGGAACCCAACCTCATCCTGCTGGTTCGCGATGATGCCGGTGCGGACAGTCCGGCCGCCAAGGCCGCGGGCGCGAAGGTGGTCGACACCCTGCGCTCGCGTGGCGATGTGATCGGCATCCAGTCCTATTGGAACGCTCCGCAGTCGGTGTCGTCCGCATTGCGCAGCAAGGACGGTAAGAGCGCGCTGGTGCTCGGCTACATCACCGGCGAAGAGTCCGTGGCCCAGAAGACAGCCGGTGTGATCGCCGAAGAGGTCACCGGCACCAATGACGGCGTCAGCGTCTATCAGGGCGGCCTCAGCACCATCTATCAGGACTCGAACGAGCAGATCACCCACGATCTCGCGGTCGCCGAGAGCGTGGCCATCCCGCTGTCGTTCATCGTGCTGATCCTGGTGTTCGGCAGCCTGGTCGCGGCCTTCCTACCGCTGGCCGTCGGCATCTTCGCGATCTTGACCACCCTGGCGATCCTGCGCACCCTCACGGTCTTCACCGATGTGTCGATCTACGCGCTGAACTTGACCACGGCACTCGGTCTAGCCCTCGCGATCGACTACAGCCTGTTCATTGTCAGCCGCTACCGCGAAGAACTCGGCAATGGACTCGAGGTCGAGGCGGCCGTGGTGCGCGCGGTGCAGACCGCGGGACGCACGGTGCTGTATTCCGCGCTGACCGTCGCGCTGTCGGTGGCCGCGCTGGGCGTCTTCAATCTGTACTTCCTGAAATCCTTTGCCTACTCCGGCGTTGCGGTGGTCGCGGCGGCCGCCGCCGCATCGATCCTGATCCTGCCCGCGGTATTGATGGTGCTCGGACACCGAGTAAATGCCTTGGATCTGCGAAAGCCGTTGGGGCGCTTGCTCGGCCGGGATCTGCACGCCCAGCGCGCGCTCGAGCAGACCTTCTGGTATCGCACAGTCCAGCGGGTGATGCGTCATGCCGCACCGGTCGCCATCGCGATCATCGTCCTGATGCTGGCGATCGGATCCCCGTTCCTCGGCGTGAAATTCGGCTATCCGGACGATCGGGTGCTCAATACGGGCGCTTCCAGCACCAGCCGCACGGTCGGCGATGCACTGCGTTCGGACTTCCAATCCAATGCCGCGACCAATGCCACCGTGGTGCTCGACGATTACCGCGGAAACCCGGCCGCCATCGGCGATTACGCCGCCGCGCTGTCGAAGGTGGAAGGCGTGTCCGGAGTGCTTTCGGGTCCTGGCCTGTACGCCGGCGGCATGAAGGTGGCGGCGGGATCGCCACAGATGACGAACGACACCGGCGCATTCCTCACTGTCGCGACGACAGTCGATCCCTTCACCTCGGCGGGCAAGACTCAGCTGGACCGGCTTCGCGATGTCCCGAGCCCCGGACCGGCGCTCTTCGGTGGCAGCGCCGCGATCAACCGCGACTCCCTCGACGCGCTGAGTGCGCGACTGCCATTGGCCGGTGGACTGATCGTGCTCGCCTCTTTCATCGTCCTGTTCCTGTTCACCGGCAGTGTGTTGCTGCCGCTGAAAGCTCTTGCCCTCAACACGCTTTCGCTGACCGCCGCGTTCGGTGCGATGGTCTGGATCTTCCAGGACGGTCACCTGTCCAGCGTTTTCGGCAACGACGCGACCGGATATCTGGTCCCGACGATGCCGATCCTGATGTTCTGTCTCGCTTTCGGAATGTCCATGGACTACGAGGTATTCCTGCTCTCGCGTATCCGTGAGGAGTGGCTGGCCTCGGGACGCACCGCCGCGGACAACACTCGCGCGGTCGCGCTGGGTGTCGCGCGCACCGGCCGGATCTTCACCGCGGCCGCGCTACTGATGGCCATCGTGATGGCCGCCATGGTCACCTCGAAGGTATCGTTCATCCAGATGATGGGCCTGGGGCTGACTTTGACGGTGCTCGCGGACGCAACGTTGATCCGTGGCCTGCTCGCACCCGCACTCATGCGGTTGCTCGGCACCGCGAACTGGTGGGCGCCCGCGCCACTCGCCCGGCTGCACGCCAAGATCGGCTTGAGTGAGGGCGAAACCGCACCGGGCACAACCGAATCCGATAAACATCTACTAGCCGGACGAACGTGAATTTCACCCGCAGGCAGCGTTCGGCACGCGGCTCCGGTGCGGAGCTGCGCGCCGAAATCCTCGATGCCACAAAGAAACTGCTGGCCGATGCCGGTCACGTCGACGCGGTTTCCATTCGGGAGATCGCCAAGATCGTCGGTGTCACCCCGCCATCGATCTACCGCCATTTCGCGGATAAGGATCAGCTGTTCGAGTCGGTGGTGGCCCAGGTCTTCGAAGATCTGGACGCGGAAATGCTGGCCGCGTCCGATCCGAACGATTCGCCTATGGAGCGTCTGCGTCAGCAGGGCCTGGCGTATGTCCGCTTCGCCAGAGAACATCCGGAGCAGTACCGCTTGGCCATGACGCCCGGTGAGACGGCGGGTGCGGTAGACCAGGTGCTGACCAGCAGTGCCTTCGCCCATCTCGCGGCGACCGTCACCGAGTGTATGAACCTCGGTGTGGTCGCGCCGGGTGACCCGGTGCCGGTCGTTTTGGAGCTGTGGTCGAGTGCGCACGGCATCGCCTCGCTGCTGATCGCGAAACCCTATCTGCCGTGGGGAGATGTGGAGGCGTTCGCCGATCGCGTACTGCGCTCGACCTGTGTCGGGCGCGTTGTCATCGACAATGTCCTCGGCGACGACGTGACCCCTGATGGCGTCGCGCAGTGGCTGCGGGAAAACCGTCGGCAACTCTGATCGCTCGGACTTCGACGCCTGCTTTCGGCCTGTGCCGAACCGTCCGGAGTCGCCTCCTTCAGGGTTTCGAGCGGCTCCCGGTGCGCACGTTTACCTGTGCTAACGGCCCTGTCAAAGGGTGGTCGGTGGTGGTGTAGTGGATGAAGGGGGGATCCCCGTACGAGGAGCAGGCAATGGCCAAGCCATTCAGAGGACTCGTCAATCTCGACATTCGCGACTCGATTCCGGACTGGGGTCCGTACGCGCAACCGAAGGCGCCGCCGGGGTCGCCGAACGTGCTTTACATCGTGCTCGACGACGTAGGATTCGGGGCCGTGGGCTGCTACGGCGGCCCGATCGACACCCCGAACATCGACCGGATCGCGGCCAACGGGCTGCGCTACAGCCAGTGGCACACCACCGCGCTGTGTTCCCCGACCCGATCCTGCTTGCTGACCGGCCGCAACCACACCACCAACGGCATGGCGTGCATCAGTGAGGCGGCGGTCGGCTTCCCCGGCGCGAACGGGCACATCCCGCCGGAATGCGCCACCCTCGCCGAGGTCCTGGTCGAGCAGGGCTTTTCCACCGCGATGGTCGGCAAATGGCATCTGTGTGCCGAGGACGAGATGAATTTGGCGTCCACCAAACGGAATTGGCCGGTCGGCCGTGGATTCGAGCGCTTCTACGGCTTTCTCGGCGCCGAGACGAACCAGTGGTACCCCGACCTGGTACACGACAACCATCCCGTGGAGCAGCCCGCCACCCCGGAGCAGGGCTACCACTTCAGTGTCGACATCACCGACAGGGCCCTCGACTTCATCGGAGACGTCAAGGCGATCGCGCCCGACCGGCCGGTGTTCCTGTACTACGCGCCGGGCTGCGCCCACGCCCCGCACCAGGTGCCACGCGAATGGGCAGACCGCTACCGCGGACGGTTCGACGCCGGCTACGAGGCGATGCGGGAGCAGACCCTGGCCCGGCAGAAGGAGATGGGTCTGGTCCCCGCGAACACCGAGTTGCCGCCGCTGAACCCGATCGGCACCCCCGAGACCCGCACCGGCCCCGATGGGCAACCCTTCCCGGAATTGGATTACACCAAACCGTGGGACACCCTCTCCGACGACGAGAAACGTCTGTTTGCCCGGATGGCCGAGGTGTACGCGGGATTCGTCTCGCACTGCGACGATCAGATCGGTCGGCTGCTGGACTATCTCGAGGACATCGAGCAGCTCGACAACACCATCATCGTGGTGGTCTCCGACAATGGCGCCAGCGGCGAAGGCGGCCCCAACGGGTCGGTCAACGAGAACAAGTTCGCCAACGGTGTACCAGACGATCTGGCCGAAAATCTCGCCAAACTGGACGAGCTGGGTGGTACCAAGACCTACAACCACTACCCGAACGGGTGGGCGATGGCCTTCAACACCCCGTACAAGATGTGGAAGCGCTACTCGTTCAACGGCGGCACCTGCGACCCGTGCATCCTCTCGTGGCCCGCAGGGATCGAAGCGCGGGGTGAGACCCGGGACCAGTACCACCACGCGGTCGACGTGGTCCCGACGTTGTTGGACTGCATCGGCATCGAACTTCCGGAGACGGTGAAGGGATACACGCAGCACCCCTTGCAGGGGGTGAGCATGCGCTACAGCTTCGACGCCGCCAACATCCCCACTGCCAAGCGCACCCAGTTCTATTCGATGCTCGGCACTCGGGGTATCTGGCACGACGGCTGGAAGGCCGTCACCACCCATCCCGCGATCAGCGGCTGGGGAAACTTCTCGCAGGACACCTGGGAGCTCTACCACTGCCAGGAGGACCGATCGGAGCTTCGCGATCTCGCTGCCGAGGAGCCCGTGCGGCTCGCCGAGCTGGTTGGGTTGTGGTTCCACGAGGCAGGTGCGAATCAAGCGTTGCCGCTCGACGATCGCGCCGCCGTCGAGATCGTCACCACCCCGCGTCCGCAGCTCGCGCCGCCCCGCAACCGCTACGTCTACCGTCCCGGTGGAGCCGAGGTGCCCGAGTCCGTCGCGGTCAACATCCGCAACCGCTCGTACTCGATCGGCGCGCTTGTCGACATCCCCGAACCGGGCGCGGCCGGGGTGCTGTTCTCCCATGGCGGCCGGTTCGGCGGGCACGCCCTCTACATCAAGGACAACCGGCTGCAGTATGTCTACAACTTCCTCGGCAGCGAGGAACAGAAGATCAGCGCGTCCGAGGACCTACCGACCGGGGAGAACCTGATCCTGGCGGCCTCGTTCGAGAAGGACGGTGAGGATCCGCCCGGCACTGCGCACGGCGTCGTGAGCCTGTATTACGGTGACCGCAAGGTCGGTGAGGGACGGATCAGAACCCAGGCAGGCAAGTTCAGTCTCGCCGGCGAGGGTTTGCACGCCGGCCGTGACAGCGGGGAATCGGTCACCGACGACTACCCCGGATCCGCCCCGTGGGCGTTCACCGGTGGCACCTTGAACCGGGTGGCCGTGGATGTCAGCGGCGAACCCTACGTCGACCTCGAACGCGAAGCCGTCGCCATGCTCTCCCGCGAATAACCGCTGCTGATCGCGGATTATCAGCAGCCTACGAAACGGAAGCCGGACTGAACCTGTGTAGAACGGTTCCGGTCATCACGGTCTGACGATGCACCGGAAGCCGATGTGACATGTGGAGGTCTCCTCGGTCTGGCCCTGACGCGCCGCAGGTCGATATCGCAGGCAGTAGTTCGGCGCACACAGGTATGAGCCGCCCTTGATCACCCGGCGTGCGTACGCCTCGCCGGGCTCGGGCGTGGGCGCAACAGCCTTGCGTGGGTTGGCGGGAATGCAGCAGGCAGCTGCCGGTGCCTCGGTTTTCCCCGCCTCGGAGTGGTCGGCGGTGTAGTAGTCCACCGTCCACTCCCACACATTGCCCGCCATATCGCTGAGTCGATAGCCGTTCGGCGGGAAACGGCCCACCGGCAACGTGCCGGCGATGCCGTCCCCATCGAGGTTCTCCCAGGGAAACCGGCCCTGCCAGACGTTGGCGGCGCGCCGCCCGCCGGGTTCGTGCGTTGCGCCCCACACGAACGGTTGCCGGTCCAGGCCACCCCGGGCGGCGAATTCCCATTCTGCTTCGGTCGGTAGTTCCTTGTCGGCCCACTGGACGTAGGCCGAGGCGTCGAACCAGGACACCTGGGTGACCGGATGATGTTGCCGTCCATCGAGATTGCTGCCGGGTCCCTGCGGATGGCGCCAATCCGCCCCCGGCGTAAACGACCACCAGCGCCAGTAGTCGTCGAGCGGCACAGGCCCCGGGGTCGGGGTGAACACCAAGGCGCCGGGCACCAGCAACGACGGGTCCGCTTCCGGGTGTTGCGCCGGTTCCGGCGGTGTTTCGGCGGTGGTGACGTATCCGGTGTCCTTGATGAACCGCCGGAACTCGGCCACTGTTACCGGATGGATGTCCATCCAGAAGCCATCCACGGTGACCTGATGAACGGGACCTTCTTCCGGATAGAAGTCTCCAGATCCCATCCAGAATGTCCCGCCGGGGATCCACTCCATGTTCTTCGGACCCGTACCTGTCATGGAATTCAGCGTTTCATAGTTGGCCCCGGTACAGGACGGATCGACGCGGTCGGTCGGCGTGGCGATGCATGCCAGAAGTCGGTCGACTCGGCGATCTCGGGAGCTGTGCGACGCCGTCGGCAGCCTCGCCGATCCGGTCGATGCCGTTGGCCATGACGCCCGGCGAAACGGCAGGGGCGATCGACCAGGTGCTGTCCAGCAGTGCCTTCGCCCCTCACCGAGTCCATGAAGATTTCGAAGCTGACGGTGCCGCCGCGCTCAGGGCTGCGAAGGCGAGGGTGGCGGCTACCGTGCGCACCGCATGGGAGAGCTGCCAATGGTCACGGATGGTTGTCCAGTCGTCGGGCGGCATGGTGACGATCCAGTCGCGTTGGTCGGCATTGATCGGCAGGTTGACGATGACCGTCAGGATCAGGACGCCCGCGAGCAGTGCGAACGCGATGATCGGGAGCCAGCGGGTCGGGCCGCGGTCACGAAAACGGGCCGCGATGACGAGGGCCGTGGCGATCAGGGCGGGCAGCAGGGTGACGCTGGCGAGGACGTCGAGCCATTCCAGTTCGATCTGCCGGACCTGGGTATAGACGGAGGCGGTGGCGTCACGCATCGATAGTTCGAGAACGAGGACGGCGATCAGGAATCCGGCGAAGATGCCGCTGAAAATCTGGGCGGCGAAATAGGCGATTGTGCGCATGATTGGCACTCAATTCCGGAACGCGGCAGCGTTATCGGCGGCCCACTCGGCGAAAGTTCTTGTGCGACCGAGGATTTTCTCGACCTGGCTGGTGACCGGCGCGGTCCGGCCGACACCATCGGCGTAGCGGGTCAGCAGGGAGTCGACGAAATCCTCGGGAAAGCCGCGCGCCACCATGCCTTGCCGCACCAGGGCGGCGGGGACTTCCTCATAGCGCAGCGGCCTATCGATGACCTCGCCGATGATCCGAACCATATCCGCGTGCGTAAGTGATTGGGGCCCGGTCAGTTCCACTCGTTCACCCAGCAGATCGTCGGTCAGGAAGGCATGTGCCGCGACCGCCGCGATATCGTCTTCGTGTAGCGGACTTTCGGCGAATTCGGCATAGGGCCCGCGCACCACATCACCCGCGCGAATCTGGGCATTCCAGCCGCTCTGCACCACATTGTTCGCAAAGCTGCTGGCACGCAGGCTCACCCACTCCAGACCGCTGTCGACCACCGCCTGCTCGGCCTCCCTGTTCCGGTCGCCGCGGAAGCGGGACGGCTGTGCGTCGAGCGGGTCTTCGATATTGATGGCCGAGAGGGCGACAAGTCGGCCCACGCCACGCTCAGCAGCCAGTTCCGCGAACTCGAAGGCCGCATCGCCCACTGCGCGCGGATGCAGGAATGCCGCGGACGCACCGTCGAGAGCGTCGGCAAGGGTGTCCGGCCGGGCCGGATCGCCGCCCACCACCTCGACACCGGCGGGCAGCACGGCACTTTCAGGGGACCGGGTGACGGCTCGTACTCGAACCCCTTGTGCGGCAAGCAGTTCGACGATCGGTCGGCCGACAGTTCCGGTTGCTCCGGTGACAACAATCATGACATTTCCGATCTCTTCGAGAATCATATCGTATGAATCTCATATTAGATTACCGGGGGTGTCATGAGATATGACTTCCGTAACATCGGAACGTCGGCAACCGTCCGCTCAACGCAGCGGCGGGCACCGCCACGCGCAAGGGCGATCGCCGGTGCGGTCGGCGGCAGGGGCGTGCTCGCCGGGTCCTACCGCGTGTTCGTGTGCCGTATAGTTGCCCCGGGACCTGCGGGAAGGGCGTGATGGGGTTCGTATGGCGTTGTGTGCCTGCGCTATTGGTGGTGGCGCTCTGTGGGTGTTCGCAGGCGCAGTCTGGTGTGCCGCAGGCGGCTGAGTCGATTTCGACGAGTCCAGCGCCCAAAACGTTCGGGGTCACGGTGTCTACCGATGATCGGCAAAAGCTCGAAGTTGCTCAGAAGATCAGGGCAGTCGATCCGTGTGCCTTCTTCAACGAGGACACGATCTCGGCCCACGGGGTAATCGCCACCCTCGGACCTGATAGCACGGTCGGGGATTGCGAGATCAGTTTCTGGCAGAGCGAGCAGCGACTGCTCAGCTCGAAGATCACTGTCGATCTGGATGGTCCGGGTCTCGCGCCGAGCTCGGAGGACACCAGCAAACAGATCGCGGGTGAGACCGTCGCGGTCGATACGCACCGCGACTCCAACGGAAACTGCGCTTATAAAGTGCCACTGCGGTTTCCAGCGCAAGACAGTGGATCGTCAGGCAACCCTGGCGCGACCGGAGCAGCTCCGCTCGCCTACGCCTCGGTCAGTTCGTGGTCGGTGGAGCCGGCGGCGTTGGGATGTGAGCTGGTGGAGGCCGCTGTCACCAACATGGTGACCGCTTTCCGGGAGAACCGGATTCCGCGCCGCGATAACGCGCTACTCGATGTGCCTTTGGCCCGACGCAGTCCGTGCGAGCTGTTGCAGCACTTGCCCTTGGGGTACGAGTTCCAGCGAATCGACGCCAAGACAGACCCCTACTCCTGCACGTCCTTCCTGGTCTCACCCGATACCAAAGGGTTCAGCAGGGCACTCTCCGTCGAGTTCGACGTAGCCCAGCACGACAGGGCAATGACACCGAACTCGGATTGGAAAGCCGCTCAGGTCAATGGAAGGGCTGCCCTTGTCAGCCGTGATAGCGGCAAGGAACCGACCTGCACGGTGATATTCCCGGTAGGACCGGTCGTCGACGGCTACCGCCCAGGCGCTCCGGAAGTATCTCAGATCCTCGGCCGCAAACAGGTTCTGGTGCAGGTCATGGCACGGTGTGAGTTCACAGACGATCTCGTGCCCGTCGCGATGGATCTGTTCGGCGCCAATGGATGACGTGTCGTCACGCACCCGCCTTGATCGCCTCGAGCAACGCATCGAACTGCCGACTCGGATCATTTGGCGCCAGGGCCGAACTCAGAGATGTGTCCTGCGGATCATCGCCGTCCGCTTCCCCACCTCCTCGTTGCGACCAGCCGCGTGACTGGAACCATCGTTCGCTGGCGTCGGATTTCGTATCGATCTGAGTCGAAGCGCTCTGCGGCCAATGATCAGTGGGCAACCGTCTCCGAGCGGATTCCTGAGGACCAAGAGATATGTATTGCGGGCATACCGTGACTCGGGATGTCCTTCCGATATCAGAGTGCGTCAGGCTTGCACGGGTTATGTCGGTGTCGGACTTGTGACCGTCGCTCTGATGGCGTCCGCAGTGTCCGGAATCCCTGAACCTGTTGTATACGAGGGTCTTTCAACGGAGGCAGCAGACGGCCCCGTCACGACGTGGGCTCGTCGAGCGGGGCCGCTTGGTGGTGTTCGATGTTTGCCTGGCTCAGGCGGGGCGGTTGAACTCTCCGTCGGTGACGCCAGCTGTGAAGGCATCCCATTCGCCGGGCGTGAAGATCAGCGCTGGGCCGGTCGGGTTCTTCGAGTCACGAACGCCGACGCTGCCTGCGTCGAGCCAAGCTACCTCGACGCACGAAGTCTGGCCGCTGCTGTGGCTGCTCTTGAACCAATTCACGCCGGATAGGTCAGTTTTCACGCTCTATAACTCCTTGCTGCCCGCCTGAGCAGTTCTCGCGTTTGTGTCTCATCCAGTGCAGTACTCCGTACGGCCGAAGCAATGTCATGGTAGCGCCGTACGTCATCGGCATGTTCCAGGTACAAGTCGGGCTTCCCGGCCCCTTCGAGATAGACCAGCGGGGGTTCTACCAGGCGGCCTCTGGCGTCGGTACCGAAGTCGAGGATCTCGAACGGGCCGTGCAACAGACCCGAAGCGCATCCACTTGCGAACGGATGTATGCGTAGCGAGACACTCGGCAGCTTGCTGACCTCGGCCAGATGATTCAGCTGCGCAGCCATCACCTTTGGCCCGCCGACAACGCGGTGCAGCGCCGATTCATGAAGTAGCAGCTCGAGTTTTACCGGATCGGCTTTGCGGGTGACGATCGTTTGCCGCTTGAGGCGCAACTCGACGCGGCGTTCGATGTCTTCCGGGTCGCTGTCACGATAGAATGCGCTGATCAGTGCCCGCGCATAGTCTGCGGTCTGTAATAGCCCGTGAACAATCTCGTGGTACGCGATCAGTTGGCGCGCGGCGGCTGCCAGTTCGACGTACATGTTGAATGTCGCATCGCTGTACAGCCCGCCGAATGCGGTGTACCACGAGGTGACCCGTGCTTGCTTGGCGAGTTCGACCGCGCGGTCGATGTCGGCCGGTTTGACTTCGTACAGCTCGCACAGCGCTTGAATGTCGCGGATGCGGGACTTCTTCACACCGCCGGTCTCGATGCGATGAAGCGCGGTCTTACTCAGTTCCACAAGGTGGGAGGCTCGTTCGAGAGATAGCCCGGTGCCTTCGCGCGCCTCGCGCAGAAAACGTCCCAGTTGTCGGCGGGGCAGGGTCGAGGGTTCATCGTCGCTGGTCATGTTGTTTGCATCCTTTGCAGAAGCGGAACGAAACGAAACCCGAACGCGGGACGGACTTTACGCGGGCAATGGACCTTTTCTCGGTGATTCGGGCCAATTGAATCCGGAACGTCCGAATTTGCGTATTTCACTCCAAGTTCGTGGTGTGCTTGGCCCCGACGTTCGGATGACACCGCAGGTTGGAGACCCGAGAACAGCGCCAATCTGCCGCAACCACAACAACTTCAACTGTCCGCCTCGCGGCTCGAAGTTCCCGCGAGCGGATACCGCGATCGTTGTCGCCGGACGCCCGACATCCAGCACACCGACCAGGTTCCGGGGGAGCCATGACACATACGCAAACCATCACCAGCGCCAAACCGAAGGCCATCGGGTTCGTCCGCGATGACGTGTCCGGCCCGGATGCGTCACGTCACGCCACCGACGTACAGCGGCACGCGAACATGGCTGGCTACCAATACATTTACACTCTTCGGCCACCGGTCGATATCGACGATCCGATCGGGTACGCGCTCGCGATCGCGGCCGGTCTCGAAATCGAGGTGATCGTCGTCTTCGACCTCGAGCATGTCGGCTGTCGGCCCGCACTGATCTGCGACGCGGGCTTCGATCTGGAAACCGTATGCCCGCAAGGTATCTGGATGCGCTCCAGGCCCGGCGTCGAATGGGGAGCCGCGTGATGACCGACGACACGATCCTCAGCCCGCCCACCATCTGCGGCCGCGCCGAGGTGGAGTTGGCGCACCAGCAGATGCGGCAACACCGCGCATGCCGGATCGAACGGTGCGCGTGGAAATGGGCGGCCTACTACACGCTCGTGCGGCACGGCCGGATCGCGCCGCAGGCGTTGAGCCCGCGCGAGCGCGCCCACCAGCGCGGCATCGGTTTCCCGGCCGAGACCATCGAGCGCTGTCTGCCCATCGGTACGCCTGGACTCCAGACGTTCCAACAGGTGCTCGACGGGCTCACGCAACTAGCACTACCGCCGACCCGCCCGGGCGAGGATTGCGGGCGGTGAACGACCGTGGGCGCATGGCAAGTGGTGCATAGCGTGCTCGCGGTCATCGGGGGCGGCGCGTTCGCGATGGTCGGGGTGGCGTGCGTGTGGCCGGTCGATCGGCCGCGACGCCACCGGCCCGCCGCAGGGCGCTGTCGCCTGCTTCCTATCGAATGGCCGAAGGCATGGACGTGCGGCCCGCCCGACCCACCGTTCACCCTGACCGACGCCCATCTCGCGATGCAACTGCACCGCGACCACGACTGCGCCCGCAAGCACGCCGCGTTCGACGCGCTGGTGGCGGCCGGGCGCATCCACCCCGATTCCGCACGGCGACACCGACTGTGGGGCAAGCCGTGGTGAGTATTCGACCGGACATCCGGTTCAGCGGTACACGGCGCCAGCGGGACTCCGGCTCGGTGCATGACCCAGGCACGCCGCGGGGACCAATCGAACCGACGGCCATATGCGCGACGGCGGCAGACGCCGACGGGAACTCGGTGTCGACGCCATCTTGCCCGCAGCCGAGACGAGCCGGTCCCGGTACCCGTCCAATCGCTTGTCGGGCAAAGCCGGGGTCGGTATCGGGAACTTTCTCGCGAACTATCAGGAGAACGTCTTGTGCGGAACTCCTACGGTCAGACCGCCATCGATGACGAATTCAGCCCCCGTCGAATAGGACGATTCGTCGCTGGCCAGATAGGTCACCAGTGCCGACACCTCGGACGGATCAGCGGCGCGTCCCAGCGGGATCTGCAGGAAATCCTCCGGAATGCCGTCGGTCATCGGGGTGCGGATCAGCCCGGGATGGATCGAATTCACCCGGATTCCGTACTGCGCCAACTCGAGTGCGGTCGATTTGGTGAGTCCGCGGACCGCGAATTTGGTAGCGGTGTACCCGTGCAGGCCGGGGCTGCCGCGCATGCCCTCGACCGAGGAAATATTGATGACCGATCCGCCGCCCGCCTCGATCATCGCCGATGTGGCGGCCTGCATGCCGAGGAAGGTGCCGGTCAGATTGATATCGATGATCTTCTGCCACTCGGACAATTCGAAGTCGACGAGCAGGTTGCCATTGACGATCCCGGCATTGTTCACCAGGACATTCAGCGAACCGAAACGCTGCACGGCCTCGGCGACCGCATCCTGCCACTGCTGCTTGTCGCGCACGTCGAGGTGGACGTAGGCGGCATTGTCGCCGATTTCCTTGGCCAGGGCCGCGCCCTCGTCGTCGAGGATGTCGCCGAGCACTACCCGCGCGTCCTCGGCCACCAACGCCCGCGCGTGCGCGGCGCCCATGCCCCGCGCACCGCCGCTGATCAGTGCCACCTTGCCGGTCAACCGCCCCATCGCGGCCTCCTCTCGATCCCGTCGACTTACTGAAACACGTTACAGATAGTTGCCGGTCCAATCTCGCCTCGGTATCGACCAGTGGAACTCGGCATCGTGCGCGCCCCCGCCTGAACTGGGTCGTATGGCATCATCGATATAGAACGTGTTCTAGTAGAACCGCGAGGAGGCCGACGATGACGAATCCGAATCCCGCGGTGGTGGCCATGCGGCGGTTCTCCCGGCGTTCGGGGGTGCCCGATATCGCGGAGGTGCCCGGCGGTCGGCTCGTCGAGCTGCCGGGGCGCGGGCGCACCTACGTCGTCGATATTCCGGGCCCCGAGGGCGCACCGACCCTGATCCTGCTGCACGCCACCGCCTGCACCGGCTACCTGACCTGGTTTCCGGCGCTCGACGCGCTGGCCGAGCGTTACCGGGTGATCGTCTTCGATCAGCGCTGGCACGGCCGCGGTATCCGCTCGGAGCGGTTCTCGGTACTGGACTGTGCCGACGACGTCGTCGCGGTGGCGGACGCGCTCGGCATCGAGCGGGCGATCCTGGCCGGATACTCTCTCGGCGGTGTCGTGGCATTGCTTGCCGCACACCGGCATTCGGATCGGGTGAGTGGTCTGGTGCTGTGCGCGACGCCGTATCGGTTCCAGGAGAAGTTGCGCGAGCGCGCATTTCATCTGACCTTCGGCGCACTGGCCGGAGCCATCGGCCCCTATTCGTACCGCCGTGCCGCAGAGTACCTGGGCCGGTTACCCGAATTGCCGGAGCACACCTGGGCTCCGGGAGAGCTGAATCGCTGGGCGCTCACCGAATTTCGTAGCAGCAGTGGTTGGGCCATGGCACAGGTCATCGCCGAGGTCGGCCGATTCGATGCGACCGCTTGGCTTTCCACGCTGCGGATGCCGACCGCCGTCGTGATCACGACACGGGACCGTGCGATTCCGGTCTATCGGCAATTGGAGATGGCGACCATGATTCCCGGTGCGAGCATTCATCTGGTCAAGGCCGGTCACGCATCCTGCGTGCTCCAGGCCGACCGCTTCGTGCCGGTACTGCTGGAGGCCTGCGCCGCCGTTGCCGCAAGGCAGCAAGAGACTTCGAATGCGGCCCTGTCCGGCGGCGATGGCGAACAGGGCAGCGGTGGGCATTAGCCCAGATCGCGTGCCGCGGTCAGCAATTCATCGACAACGCCGGGGACCGCATCGGCGATCACCTGAAGGTCGGGCACCATTTCCCGGCAGGCGATGAATCCGAAGTCCAGATCACCGTTATTGGACAGCACGGTGACGGTCAGTCCCGCGCCGTGGAAAACCGGCCCGAACGGATACATGCCCTCGACCCGATGACCGAGGAAATACAACGGCATCGCCGGGCCCGGCACATTCGACACCACCAGGTTGTGCACCACCGGATGCAGCTCGGCCAGTTTCAGCGACGAGTAGACGCGCGCGGCCAGCTGAAAGGTGTTCGGCGGAGCGTACTTCGACCAGTCCATCAGGAAATCCGCGCCGACGAATTCGTGTTCCTGCTTGGCGTCGCGGTTGGCCTCGGCCACCTGCCGCAGGCGCTCCACCGGGTCGGCGATATCGGTGCCGAGCTGGGAGAACAGCGAGGAGACCTTATTGATGCCCGCGGTGTGGCGGGAAGTGTCGTGCACCGACACCGGCACCGAGGCGATCAGGGATTTGTCGGGCAGCTCTTCGTGCTTCTCCAGATAGGTGCGCAGCACGCCCGCCACGATGGTCAGGACGACATCGTTGACCTTCACGTCGAAGGCGGCCTTGATCTCCTTGATCGCGCCGAGCTCGGTCTCGGCGCAGGCCACCACGCGATCCGGGCTGATCGCGCCGTTGAACGGGGTTCGCGGTGCGGTCAACGGTAAAGCCATGCCCGCCTCGTTGTTTCGGCGTCGCTGCGCAAAACCGGCAACCATGCCAAGAGTTTTCGGCACCATGCCGACCAAACCGAGCTTATTCGGCAGGTTGAGCACGGCCTCGGCCGCCAGCTTCAAATCACTCGGCTGGGCTTCGGGTGTCCACTCCTCGGCCGGTTCGGGCTCGCTCAGCCCGGGTTCCAGATCGCACAGATGCATCATCATGTTGGTGCCGGTGATGCCGTCGACGGCGGCGTGGTGGTACTTGCAGATCACCGCCACTTTGCCGTCCGCCAGGTGCTCCACCACGCTCATCTCCCACAGCGGACGGCTGCGATCCATCGGCACGCTGGCGATTTCGCCGACCAGGTCCGCGAGTTCCCGGCGTTCCAGCGGGCGCGGTGTTTCGATGCGTCGGATGTGGTGGTCCAGATCGAAATCCGGGTCTTCCACCCAGACCGGATGATCGAGGTTGAACGGCACCTCGTGGACTCGTCGCCGCATCTGCGGGATCAGCGGCAGCCTGCGGCCGAGTTCTGCTTTGAAATTTTCGAAGGTGTAGTGCGCGCCCCCTGCGGCGGGATCCAGGATCAGCAGTGCACAGACGTGCAGATGCTGGGTCCCGGTCTCGAGGTACAGGAAGCTGGCATCCAATCCGGTGAGTCGCTCCATAGCCAAAGCCTACTAGAACGTGTTCTAGTTTACTGCTGGATCGCGGGGATCTCGGTCACAGTGGACCGCTCTATCGTCAAGCGGGCTTTCCTGTCTCATTCGCGCTGGCCAGACATGTGTGTAACCGAGGGTTTCATATATGTGTATGATCATTGCTACGGCCTTGAAGGAAGGTACGCAATGCCGCGGTCTTTCAGGTTGAGGCGCGGCGGATGAGATCGAGGAGTATCGATGAAGCTACTTCGTAGGGTGCAGCGGCGGGTGGACGTCGACCCCGGTGAGGTCGCCCTCAACGCGCGCAATGTGCGGTTCGACTGGGCGGATACTCCCTTGCACTGGATGCCCGCGGAACCCATCGCCTCGCATCTGATCAATGCGCTGAACCTGTTGCTGCCCGAAGGCGAGCGGATGTTCTGCGCCGCGTATTCGGAGGCGCTGCGGTACGTCAAGGACGAGAAACTGCGCGAGGCCATGCTCGGCTTCATCGGTCAGGAATCCATGCACGCGGAGACGCATGACAAGGTGCTGCACGAGGTGCTCGCCGCGAACGGCATCGATCCGGAACCGTATGTGCGGCAGGCAGAATACCTCTTCCGCAAGTCGCTCGGGCCCAAGGATGTCGATGGCGTCGCGCAGCGGCAGGTCATGGTGGAGCGATTGGCATTCATCGCCTGCCTGGAGCATTTCTTCGCCTATCTCGGCGATTGGGTGCTCAATGCCGATCTGGAAAAGTTCGGCGCCGACCCGCGAGTGGCCGACCTGTTCCGCTGGCACGGAGCCGAGGAGGTCGAACACCGGCACGTCGCCCATGATGTGGCCGTCTACTTCGGCGCAGGCTACGTGCGGCGGGCGGCGATCATGACGATCGTCTTCCCGATCTTCATCACGCTGGTGGTGCGCGGCACCAAATTCATGGTGCACCAGGATCCCGCGCTGCCGGACCTCGGTTATCCGCGCCTGATCACGCGCGTCTTCGGCTCGATGTGGCGCGGCGCGCTGCCCGGTGTGCCCTCGCTGCTGTGGAGTGCGCTGACGACATTCAAGCCCGGCTACAACCCGGAATCCGTCGGTTCGACCGCGCAGGCGGTGGCATATCTGGCCAAATCGCCCGCGGCCCAGGCGGTTGCGTCTTGACCTGGCGACCGATGCCGGAGCAGCGGCCGGCCGATCTGTTCGGTAAGCGCGAGCAGGATCGGGCGGTGCGGGTGCTCGACGCGGTCGCCTCGGCGCGGCTGCGGTGGACCACGATCATCAACCGCCGGGATCTGTCACCGCGCGCCGATGATCGCCGGCTGTCGCTGGTGGTGACCGGTCGACGCATCGAGGCGCACGACCAGGATGTAGTGAGCCTGCGGCTGGAAGCGCCGGATGCGCGCGAGCTTCCGCCGTGGCGACCGGGCGCGCATCTCGATCTGGAATTGCCTTCCGGTCGGTTGCGGCAGTACTCGCTGTGCGGTGATCCGGCCGATATCCGGGCATATCGGATTGCGGTGCGCCGCATTCCCGATGGCGGCGGCGGTTCGCTGGAGATACACGACGAGCTGCCGGTCGGATCGCGCATTGTGGTTCGCGGTCCGCGCAATGCGTTCCCGTTCGCGGTACCCGGTCACGGATCGCCCGCCGCCCGTTTGCATTTCATCGCGGGCGGGATCGGGATCACGCCGATTCTGCCGATGGCGCGGCTGGCGATGCGCCTCGGGATCGACTGGTCGATGGTGTACACCGGGCGCAATCGCGACACGATTCCGTTTCTCGACGAGATCGCCGGATTCGGGGATCGGGTCACCGTGCGCACCGATGACGAGCACGGATTGCCCGACGCCGCAACGCTGCTCGCTGCTGTCACCTCCGATACCGCGGTGTACTGCTGCGGCCCGGTCCCGATGACGACCGCCGTCGCGGATGCGGTGCGCGAAATGCCCGGCGTCGAACTGCATTCCGAGCGATTTTCACCGCCGCCGATCGTCGACGGTGTCGCATTCGAGATCGAATTCGCCTCCACCGGTGAAGTTGTCGAGGTGCCTGCGGATGAGTCGGCGCTGGAGACGATTCTGCGGAGTCGCCCGGATCGGCCGTATTCGTGTCGTCAGGGCTTCTGCCGGACCTGCAAGGTGCGGGTGCTGTCCGGTGAACCGGAGCATCGCGAAAGCGTGCTCACCGCTGCCGATCACGAGGCGGGGGAGATGCTCGTCTGCGTCTCGCGTTCGCGGAGTGGGCGATTGGTTTTGGACCTGTGAGTAGGAACCTCGAGGAGACACGTCAATGACGACGACCGACCTGGACTCGGCCGCGACGCGGCGAATCGTGCGCAGCGGCGAATTCGATATCGCAGTCTTCGAATACGGCGATCCGAGCGCGGAAACCATTGTGCTGGTGCATGGTTGGCCGGACACCCATCATCTCTGGAATGCGGTGGTGCCACTGCTGACCGACCGCTTCCACGTCGTCACCTACGACACCCGCGGCCACGGGGAGTCCACCCACACCCGGCGCGCTCGAGACTTCCGCCTGGATGCGCTGGCCGGTGACTTCTTCGCCGTCGCCGACGCGGTCAGCCCGGATCGGCCGGTGCACGTCCTCGCGCACGACTGGGGATCGGTGCAGGTATGGGAGGCGGTGTGCGAACCGCGGGCCGCGGCCCGGGTCGCCTCGTTCACCTCGGTCTCCGGGCCGAACCTGGACCATCTCGCGAAATGGGTGCGCGCCAGGCTGTCCCGGCCGACGCCGCGCAATCTGTGGCAGCCACTCACCCAGGCATTGTCATCGGGATACACGGTGTTCTCCATGACACCGGGGCTCAATCAGGTCTTCCGGGTTATCGCGCACGAAAAACGTTGGCAGCGCATCGTTTCGATCATGAACGACACCGCACCGTCGAATATCGTTCTCGGCCCGACGTTCCGTCGCGACGCCGTAGCAGGTCTGCTCATCTACCGTGCCAATATCCTGCCGCGAATGCTCGCGCCGCGAGAGCGCCACACCGAGGTACCGGTGCAGTTGATCGTCGCCGGTCGCGATGTCGCGGTGCGGCCCGCGGGCTATGACGATGGGCACAAATGGGTTTCGCGGCTGTGGCGCCGCGATGTGCCCGCAGGCCATTGGATGCCGTTCTCCCATCCGGAATTGCTCGCCACCGCGACCACCGAACTCATCGACGCGGTCAACAGCGGGGTGGCGCCGCGCGGCCTGCGTCGTGCCGAAATCGGACGCAGCCGAAAGCCATTCGAGGATCAGCTCGTGGTGATCACCGGCGGCGGCAGTGGTATCGGTCGCGCGACGGGCCTGGCATTCGCGCGCCTGGGTGCGGAAATCGTGCTGTCGGATATCAATCTGGACGCGGCCAAAGAGACGCGGGAGCTGATTGCCGCCGAAGGCGGTGTGGCGCGTGCCTATCAGCTCGACGTCTCCGATGAGGAAGCGGTGCACCTGCACGCGGTCGAGGTGCTCGCCGCGCACGGCGTGCCCGACATACTGATCAACAATGCCGGAATCGGGCAGGCCGGTGGGTTCTTCGATACGCCGTCGGCGGAATTCGATCGGGTCATGCGAATCAATCTCGGCGGCGTGGTCAATGGCTGCCGCGCCTTCGGTTCGGCGATGGCCGAGCGCGGACTCGGCGGACACATCGTCAACCTGTCCAGCATGGCGGCCTACAGTCCGCAGCAGGGGTTCAGCGCATACTCCACCAGTAAGTCGGCGGTATTCATGTTCTCCGACTGCCTGCGCGCGGAACTGGCCGGGCGCGGCATCTCCGTGCACACCATCTGCCCCGGCATCGTGCACACCAATATCGTTGCCACCACCAGGTTTTCGGGTGTCAGCGCGGAGGAGGAGCAGCGTAAGCAGGAGCGGTACGACAAGCTGTACCAGGCGCGGCGCTACGGACCGGAGAAGGTGGCCGCGCAGATCGTGCGGGCGGTCGAACGGGATCGCAGCATCGTGCCGGTCACCCCGGAGGCGCGGCTGCAGTACCAGTTCAACAAGTTCGCCCCGGCAGTGGTGCGGTTCTTCGCCGCGCGGGTGAAGCTCACCTGAGCGTCTGAGGTGTGCCTGCGAGTTCGGCCTCGATGGCCGCAACTCGCTCGGCACCGATACCCCACGGGTGCTCGACGCCCACCTTGCTGTCGAGATCCCAGAGCACGCACGCCTCTCCTGGCTTTGCCACCATCGACCAGGCAACCACCGTGCGGCCGAGCTGTTCGCCCATGGATCCGTGCGAAATACCCTTCGTCGCAACGCCTTCCGGAAAGTGATGGAGGAAACGGCCGTATGCCGCGGTGCAGAATGCGGCATACATCTCCGTGCACAGAATGAATCCGTGCCAGGCCTCGTCGACCGCATGGGACGGCATACCGATGACCTGACCGTCGCGCATGGCCGCACCACAGCAGCGCAGCCACTGCCGTAGCCCGGTTTCCACCAGTTCCCGCGGCTGCCAAGGACTGGTTTTGAAAACCGCGTCGGGAAATTCGAGTGCGGCCACCACCCGGCCGACATCGCTCAGGTCGATTCGGCGCTGGGGACGGTTTCGTAAGAAAGCCACGATTCACTCTACGGCGAATGGGTGATTGTTCGGCGAGCCGTTGCTTTTTGTGGGTTCAGTGTGGGGGAGTGGGCCTATACCATTTCGGAATGGCGGTTTTCTTCGTTGTACTGCTGCTGATCATCCTTCTGGTCGGTGGTGGCATCACGGCGCTGGTCGTGTTTCTGATCACGCGGTCGACCAACAGGCCGGTGCACCGTGGGCAGATGGGGTATGGGGGCTCCAGTGACTCGCCGTGGGTTTACGGGGCCGCCGGGTTCGAGTCGGGGGTGGGTTTCGATCCGGGCAGTGGTGGAGGTTATGGCCACGGTCATGGACATGGACATGGTCACGGTCATGGTCATGGTCATGGTCACGATGGTGGAAGCGGCAGCAGCTGTAGTGGTGGTAGCAGCTGCGGCGGCGGGAGTAGTAGTAGCTGCGGTGGTGGTGGGAGCAGTTGTGGTGGCGGCGGGAGCAGTTGCGGCGGTGGCGGGTCCTGAATGTTCGCTCTGCTGCTGGTCTTGCTGATTACGGTCCTCATCATGGGCGGGATCGCCGGGTTCGTGCTGTTGGTGACCAACTTGCCGAGTCGGACGCCGCGGCGCGGGTTCGGGTGGATCGGGGGGCCCAGTTCTTCGTCCTGGGATGCAGGAGATTCCGGTAGCGGTGACTCCGGGGGGTCGGGCGGTTGCGGGGGAGGCAGTAGCGGTTGCGGCGGGGGCGGCAGTGGTGGTGGCGGATGTGGCGGCGGGGGCAGTTCCTGACTCAACAGGTTCGCCGCATGCTGTGTCGGATTCATCCGTGGTGGGCTGGCGAAGCCGGTGCGCTCTTCGACGGCAGCGCCCTGCATTTCGCGGAAGGTGAGGCGGGCGCGCGTCACCGCGTCCGCGCAACAGAACCGGTGCGGATCTCGGGCCCGGCGGGCGGTTGGCATTGCGGGTGGATTCGATTCCGAGTTCCGCGCTCAGCGTAATCTGGTCGCTCGACTTGACCTCAACTCTGCTTCAGGTTCCAGGCTGGTCCATGTCGGATCGAGTCAGGAATTGATGGAGGTTGTCATGCGCGCTGTACACGCTGCGGAATTCGGTGGACCCGAAGTTCTTTCAGTACGTGAAGTGCCGGAGCCGGTTGCGGGACAGGGGCAGGTGGTCGTCGACGTCGCGGCCGCCGATGTCATGTTCCTGGATGTCCAGCTCCGAAGTGGTTGGGGCACCGAGTTTTTCCAGCTCGAGCCGCCGTATGTGCCAGGCGGTGCGGTCGCCGGAATGGTCACTTCGGTCGGTGCCGATGTCGACCCGAGTTGGGTCGGCAAGCGCGTTGTCACCGATACCGCCGCGAGCGGCATCGGCAGTGGCCAGCCGATCGGTGGCTACGCGGAGCAGGCACTGGCCAAGGCCGAAACCCTGGTCGCCGTGCCCGAAGGGCTGAGCTTGACGGCGGCCGTGGCGCTCGCCCACGACGGCAAGACCGCGCTGGCCATCTTCGACCGAGCCGCGATCCAACCCGGTGAGTGGGTGCTCATCACCGCGGCGGGTGGGGGATTGGGCACCTTGCTGATTCAACTCGCCCGCGCGGCCGGAGCGAATGTCGTTGCCGCGGCGCGTGGCAGTGCCAAACTGGAGCTCGCGGCACGACTCGGCGCAAATGCGGTCGTCGACTACTCCGAGTCCGACTGGTCGGCGAAGGCGCATGCCGCGACCGGTGGCACCGGTGCGAACGTTGTATTGGACGGTGCCGGCGGCGCATTGGGTGCGGGCGCAATCCAAGCCGCGGCCGACGGCGGGCGCTTCATCGGATATGGCGCTGCCGCAGGGCAATTCGCCGACTTCGATCGAGAAGTCGTGGCAGCGCGCGGAATCGACGTGCTCGGGCTGTTCGATCTGACCGGGAAAGGCGATATCGATTGGCTCGCGTTGACCGAACGTTCGCTCGCCGAGGCGGCGGCCGGACGGCTGGAAGTCGTTATCGGCCAGTCCTTCCCGCTCGAACAGGCCGATCGCGCACATGTGGCAATAGAATCGCGAACCGCCGTTGGACGCACACTTCTTACGGTCTGAACGGCGTTGCGTGACAACTTGTCTCACGTACGTGCAGGTAACCCTTGTGGGGCGCTAAGGTGCCCCGCGTGGAAACGCTGATAGTCGTTGTCGTCGTCCTCGTCGTGCTCGGTCTCGTCGCTCTCATCGTGCAGTGGGCCAGCCGCCCGCCGCGCAGCGAGTCACGTTGGGACAGTAGTGATGTCGACGACGACTACGAGGCCTGGGAGACCGACTGAACTCAGCCGGCCGGAGTCAGCACCACCACCGCGATCGGCCGCTTGGTCATCCTCTGGTACTCGCTGTAGCGCCCCTGATTGACCTTGTCGACAATCGCCCAGCGTCGCGCATAATCCGGATCGTCGGGCAGCGTCGCCCGCGCGGTCACCGCTACCTTGCGCCGCCCGACCTGAATCTCACACCCCGGCTGCGCCTTCACATTCGCCAACCACCCCGGTGGACGCGGCGACCCACCATTCGACGCGGTCACCAAATAATCCGCCCCATCCCGCCCATACGTCAGCGCCGACGTCCGCGCCTGCCCCGTCTTACGCCCCACCGTCCGCAACAGCAACGTCGGATTCCCGAACAGCACCCGATGCCCCACCACCCCGCCACTCTTCTCATAAACCCACTGATGCACCTTCAGCACATTCGCAAACAAACTCGCCACAGCCCACCCTCCAGCCAGTTCCCGGTTTACACCCCACCCTAACCACCCCCACCCCACCCATCCCGTCACCACGCCACCCCCATCCGAGTGGTGCCCACCCCACCCCACCCGGTACCATCCCCAACGCTGTCGATATCCACCACACACGGGGCGGTAGCTCAGTCGGTTAGAGCCGTGGACTCATAATCCATTGGTCGCGGGTTCGAGCCCCGCCCGCCCCACAAACCCCCTGGTCAGTGGCTTACAGCCGATGCTCGGGCCGTTCTTTGCCTGCTCAGGTCAACACTTACTCAACTTTTTCAAAATTGCGGGCACATGCTGCTCCCTCCAGCTCCCGACACCCTGCCCGGCCAAGGCATCGGGAGCTGGTTGTTTGCTATCCAGCGGTGACCGACGTCGGGCGTCGCTGGTCACTCTCAACAGTCACGTTCGGCTTATCGCGGCAGTGCCGTCTTGCTCATCCGGCAGAGCGAAGGCCGCGAAGCGATTCCGGGCGTCGGGATCTTGATGGGTGCGCTGGACATAGTGCCTTCGTGTCACCGCCTCGGTGTTGCCGAGTCGGGCGGCCGCGACGCCGATATCGGACTGCCCGCCATCGGCGTCTTCGGCAAGATGCGTGCCGACGGTTTTGCGCGCCGCATGGGGGTTCTGGGGTATCCCCGTGACTCCGATGCGGTCGAGTGCCCGCTGTAGTTGCTTGCGGGCATTGCGGGATCGCGCAGGGTCCCTCCTCGGGATGGGAACACGAGATCTTCGGGTTCATGCGGTATCAGCTCGCGGCGGGCGGTCAGTCTCTCTACGGCCCACTCAGGCAGCAGCAGTCGGCGTTTGCCGTTCGGGCCGCCCTTGGGATGCGGTTGGATGATCATCCCGCCGCCGCGTATACGGACGACGGTCCCCTCAACGAGCACCGTGGGCTTGTCGGCGTCGAGATCGAGGTGCTTCCACTTCAACGCCATGGTCTCGCCGATCCGGCATCCGGTGGCCAAGAGGAGATCGACCAGATCGGCGATACCGTTCGCGACGGCGAGCTTGTCGCTACGTAGCCCGCTTCGGATGCGTTGCACCTCGTTGAGCGACCATGCCACGACCGGTTTGTCGTCGACCTGGATCGGTGCGAGCAGTTTGATGATGTTTCCGGTACTGGCGCCGTATCGGCTTGCTAGCGTCCACATTCCGGACAGGCAGGTCTTCGCGAGTTTCGCGGTTGGTCTGCCCACCTCATCGGCGATGTCTTCGAGTAATCCTTCCAGCACCTGAGTGGTGCACTCGGTGATGGTCAGCTTGCCGATTCTGGGGACGATGTGGAGGTCCAGTAGCTCCCCGTATCGGCGTTTGGTGTTCGCAGACAGCTTGGAGCGCTCGACTTTTGTCCGCCATCGCTCGGCAAGGCGGTGCACGAGCGTATCCGCCGTGATTTCTGACTTCGAAGGCGCGACCCGCCGGGCCAGCTTTTCCTCGAGCGCCGCTATGGCCTTGGGCTTGGATTGGCCGACCGCTTCCACCTGTCGCAGGGCGCCGTCGAGGTCGCGAAGCCTGGTCTTTGCTATGTGCCGGATCGGTTTTCCGGCTTCATCCCGAACGACGGTGACTGTGATTTTCCCGTGCCGTCCGGGCTTGATTCGTTCGCGCGGCATCAGGCATCCTCGCCGTCCGCGCGCGCGACAGCGCGATTATTCATTTGTACTCCCGTAGATATCAATTCCCGGTGCTAGCCGGTCTTGTGCATTCCAATTCTACTGGGACACAGGGTTTTACGGAGAGTCCGTCGGCGCGACCAAGTCGTTGGATTCGGGTGGACCGTTCGGGGCGTCACCTTCGTTCGGACGGTCCTCTTCTGGATGCTGTGCTGACGGCGCGCTGATCGGCACCTGGCCCAGCCTGATTGGACGAGCCAGCCGCGGATGGATCCGCGGCGGGCGCCGCCCGGCCCACCCCCTGCCATCGGCACCGCTGTGATGCAAGCCGGGCGGACGGCACTGGACAGACCGATACCGCCGGACATCGAACGCCAAGTCGGGCGACGGTCCCGAACAACCGAGTACTGCGGAAATTCCGGCTGGGTCTGCATCCGGAGCAGACGCTTGATAGTTCGGGTTCGCGAGATCGACTGCTGGCCAATGACTGTGCGCGGCCGAACGCGCGGATCGTGGCATTACTGGGTGTTCGAGATTGTCCGTTTATGGCCTGACCGATGGAATCCGCTCCCTCTGTACGGAAGTGATTGATCAGTGGTGAGTCGGTGCGGTGAGGCGTCGCAGTGCGGCGTGGGCGGGTGGGCCCCATGTGGGCTTCTCGCCGGGGTGTCCGTGGACGCCGGCGTATCCGATGAAGATGCCGCTCAAGGCGCGCAATACCGCCCATCCGCGGGCACGGCGCAGGGTCGCGGCGTCGGGGGCCGGCTGGTAGGCGGCATGGAAGCGGTCGGCGGCGCCGTCGGGCAGCAGGATCCAAGCGGCAGCGAGGTCGCAAGCCGGATCACCGGCGAAGAGATCGCCGAAGTCGATTACGCCGCAGATCGTGCCTTCGGCGGTCAGGACGTTTGCTGGATGCAGGTCGCCGTGGAGCCACAGTGCCGGGCCGGCCCAGTCGGGCGCGGCGGCGGCGTCTTCGAAGACCGCGCGGACGGCGTCTGGATCGGGGATCAGCCCCAGCCCGGTGGCCGAGGCTAGCTGCTCGGCGAAACCCTCGGAATACTCGGCCAGCGGTCCTCCGCGGTTCCGGCCGGTGGGTGCTTGTTCGGGGGCGGGTTGGTGAAGTGCGGTCAGGAAGGCGGCCAGGGTGGTGGCCGCCTCGGTAGCGCGGGTGACGGGGGCGCGGTCGGCAGGCGTGCCCGGCACCCAGGTGGTGACGATCCAGGGCCGCGGAAATCGCTCGGAGGGCTCACCGAGCCGCTGGGGAACGGGAACGGGCAGAGGAAGGTGCGGGGCGAGGGCGGGTAGCCAGGTGTGCTCTTTGCGCAGCAGCGCGTCCGCGGACCCGGTCGCCCAGGGCAACCGGACGGCGAGGTCGTCGCCGAGCCGCCACAGCTGGTTGTCCCAGCCACGCGCGCCGAGCCGAACCGGGTAATCGGCCAGGTCGGGGTGCTGCTCACGCAGCAGATCCCGCACCAACTCCGCAGTGATATCGATCCCGGTGTGCGACATGCGGATCAACAGTAGCCAGATGGCAGCCGACCCGCCCCAGCTGCTGGCGGGGAACCGGGTCATGAAGGCTCAGGCGCCTGGACTTCGCATGCCTTCCCGCACCCTTCAGCAGACAGTGCACAGTCGGGGCTATGACACGACGGCTCGAGCTGCAATCGATCTCGCGCATGGAAACCGCGACCAGCGGTATTACCGCGCGCTGTGTTGAAGTGCGTCATAGGGTTCGGGTCGATCTTGCGTCCGACCAGCCGGCCACTTCTAAGCTCTGGTATCTGTGATCTCGATGGACGATCTGACACTTGCTCAGCAGTTGGCCGATGTTGCCGACACCATCTCTATGCGGTACTTCTCGGCCGGGAGTATCGCGACGCAGTCCAAGCCCGACGGCAGCCCGGTCACCGTTGCTGATCGCGTGGTAGAGC
This sequence comes from Nocardia sp. NPDC049526, assembly GCF_044465765.1. Taxonomy (NCBI): domain Bacteria; kingdom Bacillati; phylum Actinomycetota; class Actinomycetes; order Mycobacteriales; family Nocardiaceae; genus Nocardia; species Nocardia sp. NPDC049526. The sequence continues at coordinate 859,071 of NZ_JBITMA010000003.1, forward strand.
AAGCCATTCGCGCTCGACTCGCGAATGCCCGTCCTCAGGACTGTTGGGTCGGAGAAGAATTCGGTACGCACGGCAATGCCAGACGACGGTGGTTTATCGACCCGATCGACGGGACGAGCAACTTCTGCACGGGACGGGCCGAGTGGAGCACCTTGCTCGCGGTCGAAGACGACGGCGAGGTACTCACCGGCGTGATCTCCGCCCCGGCCCTGCAGCGCCGATGGTGGGCCTCACGCACCACAGGAGCGTGGACCAGTACTTGCCTGGATGGACGACTCGGACCGAATCAGGCGCTGACGGTGACGAGGACCGATACCCTCAGGGAGGCCACCGTTGTGATCTGGCCTGTCGCAGACTGGGTTCCAACACAGCGTCTGGCCAGCGCCGATGCGCTTCTCGCGCGGTGTGCTGACGGTGGCCCACTGTCGGACTGGGCCGGAGCATGTCAGGGCGCCATGCTCGTGGCTGCCGGACAGGCCGATATCTTTCTTCACCTGACTGCCGGGCCCTGGGACATTGCCGCCGCCGTACCGATCGTGGAGGAAGCAGGCGGACAGTTCAGCGACCTCCGCAAAGGACGCAGCATCTCATCCGGCGCCGCCGTATTCACCAACGGCCGCCTGCACGAGCAAGTGCTCGATTTGCTTGGACACGAACAGAACTGAAACAACACCGGGTCCGCCATCCGGTTCACCGATTTTATCTATGCACGCACATCGGCAGTTGCGGACGTTCACGAACGCGCGCCACGCGGCATTAGCGGATGGGATCCGCTGTACGGTGGACCCGGGAATCTGGGCTCGCTGTGTAGTTCACACGTGTCGCGCGGCTATTTGCGCACTACGTACCGCAGG
>NZ_JBITMA010000004.1:0-48414 GCF_044465765.1 Nocardia sp. NPDC049526
CCTTCGGAGCCTCAACAGAGACAAAACCCCATCAGCTACACCCCACCGCCCTGGGCATCCAGGGCACCAACCCCAGACACCTACAAACTTAGGGACACCACCATGGATTCACCCATCCTCGACCGGATCACCAGCGTCAAGATCTCTTCGGTCACCGTGCCCCTGCCCACCGGGATCAGCGATGCGAAGGTGCTGACCGGTCGACAGAAACCGATGACCGAAGTCGCGGTGCTCTTCGCCGAGATCACCACCGAGGCCGGGCTCGAAGGCATCGGCATCAGCTACTCGAAACGCGCGGGCGGGCCGGGCCAGTTCGCACATGCCCGCGAGATAGCGCCTGTACTGCTCGGTGAGGATCCCAGCGATATCGCCAAGATCTGGGACAAACTCATGTGGGCGGGGGCCTCAGTTGGTCGCAGCGGGCTGTCGGTGCAGGCGATCGCCGCTTTCGATGTCGCTCTGTGGGATCTCAAGGCCAAACGCGCCGGGTTGCCGCTGGCGAAACTGCTTGGTGCACACCGTGATTCGGTGCGCTGCTACAACACCTCCGGCGGATTCCTGCACGCACCCATCGAAGAAGTCCTCGACCGCGCCACGGCATCGTTGGAACACGGCATCGGCGGCATCAAAATCAAGGTCGGACACCCCGACCACGCGGTGGATCTCGCTCGCCTCACCGCGGTGCGCGAAAAGCTCGGCGACCGAGTGCCGTTGATGGTCGATGCCAACCAGCAGTGGGATCGTCCGACCGCTCGCCGCATGTGCCGGGCTTTCGAGCCGTTCGGGTTGGTGTGGATCGAAGAACCCCTCGACGCCTACGACTTCGATGGCCACGCCCAACTCAGTGCCACCTTCGACACCGCCATCGCCACCGGTGAAATGCTCACCAGCGTCGCCGAACACACCCAACTCATCGCTGCCAACGGCGCGGACATCGTGCAGCCGGACGCACCACGCGTCGGCGGCATCACCCAATTCCTGAAGGTAATGGCCCTCGCCGACAGCCAAAACCTGCAACTGGCACCACATTTCGCGATGGAAATCCACATCCACCTCGCCGCCGCCTACCCCCGAGAGCCCTGGGTCGAACACTTCGAATGGTTCGACCCCCTCTTCAACGAACGCCTCGACATCGCCGACGGCCGCATGCACCTGTCATCCCGCCCCGGCCTCGGCGTAACCGTCAGCGACCAAGCCCGCGCCTGGACCATCGCCGAACACACCATCCACTCCTGACCCCACTGGGCTGGTCAGATGATCACCATGCGTTGTGTACGGCATCGGCCCAGAGGCCTGCCCCGTCAGCGCATGGTGATCGCCTGTCCGATTCGCAGGAAGGCCTGCTGCGTCAGTTCCAGTTGTCGATCTTGACGTCGTGCGGATCGGGCGCGCCCTTTCCGGTCTCCACCAACGACTTCAGGCTCAGCAGGAAGACCGCCCACTTGGTGCTGCAGTGGTGCATGAATTCCACCGGCTCCTTCCAGCCTTCATGCTTGAAGAGCACGACGGCGTAATCGTCGACCTGGTCGAGGTTCCAGTCCACGTGGGTGCCGACCCATTCTTCGGGTCCCTCGACGACCTCCCAGCGCACGCGCACGCCCGGGTCGAGCTCGAGGACCTTCATATCGAATCCACCGGCAACGAAACGGAATTGGAGCACGCCCCCGACGTCATTGCCTTTGCCCTGGGTGTTGTTCGCCCACCAGCCGGCGAGCCCCTCGACGGTGGTCAGGGCCGCATAGACCTCGGCCGTCGACGCTTTGATTGCGACTCGGTGCAGGATATCCACCATTTTCGATCCTCATTCCAGTGTTGGATTTCACTTCTGCTGCTGATCTTTTGTGCGTTGAATCGCCTCGGCGATCCGCTTGATGCGCCGGAGCCTGGCGTCCCACGCCGCGCCGACCGAGGACAACTGCGCTACCGCGCGGGCAAGTTGTGCCTCATCCACCCGATACCTCCGTTCCCGCCCCGCGGGCGTGGCGTGCACCAGGCCGACACGGTCGAGCACGCCAAGATGTTTCGCGATGGCCTGCCGTGTCACCGGCAGCTGCTCACTGAGACTGGTGGCTGTGCCATCCCCGGCCGCCAGGAGCAGGTCGAGCATCCGCCGACGGGTCGGATCCCCGACCGCGGACCACAGGTCGTCGTCGACGGTAGCGGTCACGGGGTCGACACCAGCCGCGCGATGTACTCGCCGAGTTGCGGAACGAACCTGTCCCAACCGGCGGCGTGGTCTTGGTATGTCTCCTCCAACTTCGCGGCCTCCCAACCCATCTCGCGAAACCCCGTCTCGGTGAGGCGAATCCTGGTGCCCGCGCCCGCCGGGGTGAGTTCGAAGGTGACGAGCAGAGAGTCGGCGAGGTCCGCCGGACCCTCCGGGTAGCACCAGCGGAACGAGAACAGCCGTGGCCGCTCGACGGTCACCACGGTGATCGGGGCGACATGTTCCCGGTCGCCGAAGACCAGTTCACCGACCGCGCCGGGAGTCGACTCGAAATCGGCCGCGTCGGACCACCATTCCGAGATGTGTTCCGGGCTGCTGACCACCTCGAAGACAACTTCGGGTGAGGCGTCGACGTGGATCTCGCGTTCGATGCTGCCGTACTCCATATTCTTCCTCCATCTGCAACGTTTGGTTGCACATCACGCTAGCCGACCATCCGTCATCACGCAACCATCGGTTGCGCATTTGCTCCGACCGCGTACCGGCAGACAAAACACCAGCGAGACCATCACGCATGGTCAGCCGAGGTTTCGGCGGCGACTCAGACCTTTTCGGTGACGTAGGCGTAATGGCAGGCGAAGAGCCCCGAGGACGACGAGCCAACGCAGCGTGCTCACCAGCGCCACCGAATCGACCGGGAGGGTGTAGGCGAGCACTACCCGCACCACGGCGTCGAGGGCGAAGCCCGAACCCCACACCGCGGTCAGTACCCGCAGCTGGCTGTGAAATCGAGAGTCGCTGTCCCCGCCGGCTGCCGATAGCCTTCTTCACAGTCACGATCGTGCGGGCGGCGCTGCACATGAAGGGATACCGGGTGAACCAGGGTGGCCAGCACCCACAGCCCCCGCCGTCAGCGCACCCGAGCCCGAGGACCGCCCGCGCCCAGCCACCTACCCTCCCGAAGCACATCGAGCCCACGAGAATGCATTGGCGGCGGGCCCTTCTCAGGTGTTTGCCTCGACCAGCGCACAGTGGCCATCCGACAGCTGCGCTGCGACTGAGGTCTTATGCCGCCGGCACCTCGGCCGGAGCTCGCCGGCTAGATCCCGTGCGGCGGAAGCGAAGTCGGGGCGTGCTGGTCTGCCACCTCGGTGAGCGCCTGCGCCCACCCGTCCAGGCGATCGGCCGCGTCGCGCAGATCGGCGACGATGGTGTCGAAGTTGTGCCGAAGCACCGCACTTTCGGGCACCGCGAGAATCCGCCCCGCCGCGGCAACTACCTGTTCGTACTCGGCGACCCCGCTATCGAGGCGGCCGAGTGCGAATTGCATATTCTCGGTGAGGCCAACGGCGGCAACGGATTTCGAGTGCCCGATGGCGCCGAGTGCCTGTTCCATCGCGGCGATGTCGGCGGCCAGCGCGTGCAGCGCGGCCGCACCCGAACCCGCGGTTTCGATCATGTCGGCGAGTTCGTCCTCGGGCAGCCGGTTCGAGCGGGCGATCTGCGTGCCGAGGCCGTGTAGCGCCTTCTCCGCCCGAACCAGGCGGGAAATCGGCCCGCGCGCCGAGGACCACGGCGGTGGCTGTTTGCGCGGCACGAAAGCTGCCTGCGGCAGCGGTGAGCTGCGCAACTGTAGGTAGCGGCGGGCGCTCAGCGCGGTACCGGTGACCAGCGCCACCGCTCCCCCGCCGACCACGACGACCGCCCATACCGGTGCCGAAAGCACCATCAGCCCAACGGTTCCCGCGGTGGTGAGACCGCCGACGGTGCCCAGTTGGAAGCTGCGGCGGCGGGCCCGGCGGCGCCTGCGCAACTCCCGCTCACGCGGATCCGCCCAGCGCCGTACCGCGACCAGCGCGTGTTCGCCCACCTCACGCAGACTGTCGGGCAGGCTCCCCGGCTGCGGTGCGAGTGCCGCCTGTGCGCGCACCAGCGCGGCACCGCGACGACGACCACCCTTGCCTTGTTCGCGAGGTCCCTGCGGGCTCATCGGTCTCCTCCAGGGCACGCGTTCGGCGCGACCCGCGGTGGCCGGACAGGCAGGGCCCGAGCATGACCGACGGCCGACCCGCCAGGTACCCGTGCCATGTCTTCCACCGAACCAGTCCTCGCCGAACTGTATCTATTTCGAGCTATCCGCTACTGCTGCGCGGTCTGGCCCTTGTTCATCTGCGGCTGTGGCTGTGCCGGATTCGCCTGCGCGGCACCCGGATTGATCGCCGGTGCGGTCGCACCGCCGGCGGGCAGCGCATCGCCGCGCATCGAGGCGCGGATCTGCTCCAGCTTGCTGTGTCCGGCCATCTGAATGCTGGCCTGCTGCACCTCGAGCATCCGGCCCTGCACCGAATTGCCCGCGAGTTCAGCGGCACCCAGCGCATTCGCGTAGCGGCGCTCGATCTTCTCGCGCACGGCATCCAGGCTCGGCGTGGTGCCGGGCGCGGACAGCGTCGAATCCATCCGCTGCAGCGATGCCGAGACCTGCTCCTGCATCTTGGCCTGCTCGAGCTGGCTGAGCAGCTTGGTGCGCTCGGCGACCTTCTGCTGCAACAGCATCGCGTTCTGCTCGACCGCCTTCTTGGCCTGCGCGGCCGCCTGCAGCGACTGGTCGTGCAGCACCTTGAGGTCCTCGACGGCCTGCTCGGCGGTGACCAACTGCGCGGCGAATGCCTCGGCGGCGTTGGTGTACTGGATCGCCTTCTCGGTATCGCCGGCTGCGGCGGCCTGATCGGCCAGCATGACGGCCTGGCGCGCATTGGCATTGAGCTTCTCGACATCGTCGAGCTGACGGTTCAGCTTCATCTCCAGCTGACGCTGGTTGCCGATGACCGATGCGGCCTGCTGCGAGAGGGCCTGATGCTGACGCTGAGCTTCCTCGATAGCCTGCTGAATCTGGACCTTCGGATCCGCGTGCTCCTCGATCTTCGAATCGAAGAGGGCCATCATGTACTTCCAGGCCTTGACGAACGGATTAGCCATCGATTGATCCCGCCTCCATAAGATGCGCCGCGCTTTACCGCGACTCTAGTGCGCGACCGTCACGCACCCGATATGTGCCTATCCTCCACCATGTGGCACCCGGGCCGGGCGAACCCGGCCCAACTGACGCCTAGTACAGAATCTATCCGCTTTCGGCACCGGTTCGCAGCGTCGGCCGCGGACGCCACCTCTCGTCTATTGGTCAGTTGCTTTTCACCAGGACCAGCATGTCGGCCCTCGGGGCCGGAATGACGATCCGGGTGTCCTCGGCGATCTGCGGCCGGGCACCGGCCACCGACATCGTGGCGGTCGCGGGCTCCGACGCGGCCTCGGCGGGTTCGGCCGCAGCGGTCCGCTCCGCCTCGGGTGCATCGGCGGTCTGAGTAGGCGCGTCGGCGGTCAGGCCGTCGGCGCCTGCCATGATCGTGCTCACATCCCAGAGCACCCGCGACAGCGGCACATCCAGGGCCGCGCAGATGGCGGCGAGCAGTTCGCTGGAGGCCTCTTTGCGGCCCCGCTCGACTTCCGACAGATATCCCAGGCTCACGCGCGCCGAGGTGGAGACCTCACGCAGGGTCCGGCTCTGGGCGAGACGAGCACGCCGCAGACTGTCCCCGATCGCCTCTCGCAGCAGCGTCATGTCGTTCTCCTTAGCTCCCAGTAACCGGGTCCGCGGGCGCCTACCTGCGCTGCGCACGCCGTCCTTTCTGGCACAACGTCGAACAGGGCCCAGTTGGTTCCCACGGTGGCAAACCAGGCGCGGCAGCACCTAGTGGCCGCCTCCCACGATACGACGCAACTCCCGTACCGCGCTGTGCGTAGCGCCGATTCGGATCGCCCACCGGTCGCCGTCCAGTTTCAGCCGCATGACCTCGGTATGCCCGGGCCCGGCCAGTCCGAGGAAGACAGTGCCGACGGCATGCCCGCCCTGAGATTCGGGTCCGGCTACCCCGGTCAGCCCGATACCCCAGTCCGCACCGCAGCGCAGCCGCGCACCGACGGCCAATTCTTCGGCAGTGCTCGCGGCAACCGGTCCCTCGGTCGCGAGCAGTTCGTCACTGACACCGGCCAGGCTGTGCTTGAGTTCCGTCGCGTAGACGACCAGCCCGCCGCGCAGCACCGCGCTGGCACCGGGCACCCCGGCGATGGTCGCCGCGAGCAGGCCCGCGGTCAGCGATTCGGCGGTAGCCACGGTCTGCCGGGCAGCACCCAGCTCGCGCACCAATTCGACGACGGGCGCTCCGGTTGTCAGCGGATCGGTCATGCGCCGCGTGTCCGGACCGGACCTCCCGCGAGCCACACCCGCGCCGCCTGCCCCACATAGTCGAGGCCGGTGATGACCGTCAGCGCGACGGCCACATACATCAATGTCATGCCGGCGGTGGCGAATCCGCCGTGCAGCGGCAACAGCAGTACCGCGATCGCGACGGACTGCACCAGCGTCTTCAACTTGCCGCCGCGTCCGGCCGGAATCACCCCGCGCCGCACGACCACCAGCCGCAGCAGCGTGATCCCGATCTCGCGACCGCAGATGACCAGGGTGATCCACCACGCCAGATCACCGAGCATCGATAGTCCGATCACCGCCGAACCGATCAGCGCCTTATCCGCGATCGGATCGGCGAGTTTGCCGAAATCGGTGACCAGGCCGTATTTGCGCGCCAATTGCCCGTCGAAACGATCGGTGATCGCGGCGATGCCGAACAGTGCGGCCGCCGCGATCCGCCAGCTGGTCTGGTGGCCACCGCCCGCGAACAGCGCGAGCACGAACAGCGGCACCAGCGCGATGCGCAGCATGGTGAGCACATTCGCGATATTCATCAGCGGGACGACGGGATCGGCCTGGGCGGGTGTGAATCCGGCGCGAACCGCGGGTTCGCCCCAGCCTCGATCGATCTCTTCGGGCTGCACGCTCACGCCTCCGCCTCGCTGGCGCTCGGCTCCGGCGCGTGCGTGCACGGCTGTGACATGGTTCGCTCGCTGCGCTCCCACACAGCCTCCACCTCGCTGGCACTCAGCTCCGGCGCGTGCGTGCACGGCTGTGACATGGTTCGCTCGCTGCGCTCCCACACAGCCTCCACCTCGCTGGCACTCAGCCCCGTCACGCAGGCCACAACACCCACCGCCACGAGGCTCGGACGCATGCCGACGCGATGCGGTGAGCGGAGCGGGTGGATGTGCGGCACACGTTCAGAGTATCGGTAACCGGGCCGACTACTGTGCACCCCATGACCTCTCGGGGACCACTAGGTGGTTCGACCAGCGACGCGTATCCGGGCGCGGCACCTGCCGCGAACAAATCTGTCCCTGTCGTGCGACGCGCCCGAACCTCCGATGTGCCCCAGATCAAGAGCCTCGTCGATGAATACGCCGGTCGGATCCTGCTGGAAAAGAACCTGGTCACACTGTACGAGGCAGTGCAGGAATTCTGGGTGGCCGAAGTCGACGGCCGGGTGGTCGGCTGCGGTGCGCTGCATGTGCTGTGGGCCGACCTCGGCGAGGTGCGCACCGTCGCGGTGCATCCCGATGTCAAGGGGCATGGTGTCGGTCGGCTCATCGTGGAACGGCTGGTCGCGGTGGCCAGGGAACTCGAGCTCGGACGGCTGTTCGTACTCACCTTCGAGGTGGACTTCTTCGGCAGGCACGGGTTCGTGGAAATCGACGGCACACCGGTGACCGCCGAGGTGTACGCGGAGATGTGCCGGACCTTCGATCCGGGTGTCGCCGAATTCCTCGACCTCAGCTATGTGAAACCGAACACCCTCGGCAATACTCGAATGCTGCTGAACCTCTGACCAGAACGGATCGATCGTGCCCATTTTCGCCGTGCACTACACCTACTCCGATGCCACCGTCGAGGCGCGCGACACCTTCCGCCCGGAACATCGAGCCTGGCTCAACGGCCTGATCGACGCCGGTTCACTGCTGACCAGTGGTCCCTACCCGGACGGTTCCGGCGCACTGCTGCTGTTCCAGGTCGCGGACGAGGCGGCCATCAAGGAACTGCTGCCGCGGGATCCGTTCGCCCGCGAGAACCTCATCGACGATGTACGGGCGGTCGAGTGGCTGCCGGTGATGGGCACATTCGCTTCCTGACCGTCCGGCTGACCCGCCGCGTGTCGCCGCTCAACACTCGGCGGTCAGCAAACTTACGGCGACACGCCGTGCCAGGTGCGGAAAAATTCGCGCCTGCCGACGCAGACTCCCCCGTATGCGCATATCCGTCGCGATTTTCGTGTCGATGTCGGTCGCAGGCCTCGCACTCACCATATGCTCGACGGCCGCCGATTTCGACACCACGGCAAACTTGACGGTCGGGGATCGTCCATTGCTACGACCGGGTTCGGTCGACGAGTCGATGTACCGCGCCGCCGACGGCTACTACTTCCGGACGGCGGATGGCGGCCTCGCGTGCGGCTTCCTCGATGAACCGTTCGGACAGCCGAAACGACCGGTCGGCTGTCAGGGCACGACCCAGCCCACCCCGCAGGCGATGCAGGCCTGCTGGGACATCGACCCCAGTGCGGCCGCGCTAGCCGTTGGCGAGAGTGCCGGATATCTCTGCGTGAACCGGGGCTACTTCGTCGGACACACATCCGGAGCGGATGCCGACACGCCGGTGCTGCCGGTCGGGTCGAGCCTGAGCGTGTCCGGCTTCACCTGCCTGGCCCAGCCCGTCGGGGTGACCTGCCGCAATGACGCGACCGGGCGCGGCTTCGAGATCGCGCCCGAATACAACCGAGTCTTCTAATCCGCGACCCTGCTCTCGGCGGAACGGGCCGCGCCGCGGGTTTTGATCAGGCTCGCGACGGTCGCGATCAGCAGAATTCCGATGATCACGCTCAGCGAGACCGGCGTGGAAATCTCCGGTACCTTGACGTGCTGACCACCGTTGACGAAAGGCAGGGTGTTCTCGTGCAATGCGTGCAGCACCAGTTTGACGCCGATGAACGCGAGAATCGCCGAAAGGCCGTAGGACAGGTAGACCAGGCGATCCAGCAGGCCGCCGATGAGGAAAAACAGCTGCCGTAACCCCATGAGCGCGAAGGCATTCGCGGTGAACACGATGTAGGGCTGCTCGGTCAGACCGTAGATGGCGGGGATGGAGTCCAGCGCGAACAGCAGATCCGCGAAGCCGATTGCCAATAGCGCCAACAACAATGGGGTGACCACGCGCCGGCTGCCGATCCGGGTGAGCAGTTTGTCACCGTCGTATTCGTCGGTGGTCGGGAGCACCCGTTTGGCCAGCGCCACGATCCGGCTGTCGCGCTTCTCCTCCTGCTCGACCTCGTGTCCGCTCTCGCGCAACAGTTTGACGGCCGTATAGACCAGGAACAGGCCGAACAGATAGAACACCCAGCTGAACGCACTGATCGCAGCCGCGCCGACGGCGATGAACACACCACGCATGACCAACGCCAGCACAATGCCGATCAGCAGCACCTTCTGCTGGTAGATGCGCGGCACCGCGAAACTCGACATGATGATGACGAAGATGAACAGGTTGTCCACCGAGAGGGCCTTCTCGGTGACGAAGCCCGCGTAGTACTCGCCCGCGAAGGTCGAGCCCCACTTCCAGGCCACGAAGCCACCGAAGACCAGGGCCAGGCCGATGTAGATCGCCGACCAGGTGCCGGATTCTTTGAAGGTCGGATCGTGTGGTGTGCGGACATGAGCGAAGAAGTCGAAGACGAACAGACCCAGGATCACCACGATCGTCAAGGTCCATTCGAGTGCGGTTACGTGCATGCGGGCTCCGGGGCGGAAACGCGTTTCATGACAGCAATCATGCCCGATTTGTCCGTTCTGTCGAGCTAGCGGAATAGTTGCTAACCATAATTTCACATGCGGGTCCGGCGGCCGCCTTGTCATCCTCGCGGGCATGACCGACGATCGTTGGGCACGAGCGGTCGCGGATTTGCCGCGGCCGGGCGGAAGGGCTGTTCCTGCGCGACGGACATCCGATGCCGACCCTTTCGAGCGACCTGCAAGCAGCCACCGGCGGCGGGTCATGGACGAAACCCGCACCGACCGACCTACTGTCGGCTATCCCTACTTCGAAATGCCTGAGCCCACCGTGTTTTCGTCTGGAACGACTTATGTCGATACCGATAGGGAATTCACACAGATCACGGCGCGGGAGTGGAACCACGGACTCGGTGATGTGGTGACCGGGCTTCTCGATCACGGCATGACGATCACCGGACTGGTGGAGCACCGCAGCGTTCCCTGGGAGGCATTGCCCGGACAGATGGTGCACGAGGCGAATGGCGAGTGGCGGCTCAGCGAGCATCCCGAACGTCTTCCACTGACTTACCCACTGCTGGCACGCCGACAACTCGCCGGTGGGGAATAAATGGGTTCCTCATCGCGTCTTTCGGTGTTAGCGTTATCCAGAACGTAATCGATCGGTAATCGGAACCACGAAAGGCAAAGGCAATGACCAGCACTCAGGACCAGGGGCTACGCTCCCTCGCCGGTGCCTGGCAATTGCGTTCCGGCACCCGGCGGCCGATGTCGCAGCTGCGCCTGACCTGGCTGTTGATGTCGCAGCTGCGACAGGCGAGTATCCGGAGCCGCCCCTGAGGTCTCGATTCGAGAAGGCCTGAGCAGGGGCCGCTCCCGGCGAAATACTCGCCACGGAGCGGCCCTTTTTCTGTCCAGCGGATGTAGCTCAACTGGAAGAGCAACGATCTCCAAAGTCGTCGGCCTGGGGGTTCGAGTCCCTCCATCCGCGCCCATAACTTCACAGTGAATATATGGCAGTAGGTATTTCGTAATACGGTATTTGAATAACCCTGCTGCATACCGGTTTCGAACCCGTGTAGCTCAGTGGACAGAGTGGCGCCCTCCGACGGCGCAGGTCGGTGGTTCGATCCCACCCACGGGTACCAAAACCATTCCCTCGTAGCCCAATTGGCAGAGGCACCGGACTTAGAATCCGGTTGATGCGAGTTCGAATCTCGCCGAGGGAACCAGTCCGCGCGGTCTGCGTGGATCAGCGCTCGTAGCTCAACGGATGGAGCACCTGTTTACGAAGCAGGCGGATGAAGGTTCGAATCCTTCCGAGCGCACCGATGGAGTGTGGTGTGAACGGCCGCATGATGGGCTCTGACCCCGTCGATTCAGGTTCGAATCCTGGCACTCCAGCGCACACCGACCCAGGCTCATGCAGGTTCGCCCCGGGGCTCTCATAAGGCCCTGCCGCGTGGTTCGACTCCACGATGAGCTACCACATCACACTGGTATGGCCCCAGTCTCGCGGAGCCGACCCGCGTTCGCGGATGGTTTGCCGTGCCCGTGCCTGATCCGTGTACAGATACCCTTCTGACCAGATGTAGCGGGCGCCACCCCAGCGGGCCGCGGCGGCCACATCCGGAAAGAACCCGCACCCTTCGGAATTCGCACTCGTATTGCACAACACCGGTATGCCGCTGATGGCCTCGTACGCCGCCAGAATCCGCGCGGTCGGGCTCTTGGCCGCGGCATCAATGGTCTGCACCCGCGCGACACCGTCCACCTGCACGGCTGGAATACGGTCGGTCCAGTCCGCGCGAATGCGGTGCTCGAAGGTCAGGTACGGATCGCTGCCGCCAGGCCCGAACACCTCCACCGCCCGCTCCGCCAGGCACACCGCCGCCACCGACCGGCGGACGGCCCGGTGCTTGATGCCGTTGAGCCGGTCCCGCACCGCCGAATCCGTTGCTGGAGCGAGTATGCTGCGGTTGCCGAGGGCACGCGGACCGATCTCCGCGCGGCCCGATAGCACCACTACCGGCTCACCTTTCCGGTGCAGCAACTCCGCCACTCCCCGCTCGTCGCAGAGCTGTCTGCGCCAGTTGTCCGGCACCCCGCAGACCCTGACTCGTGGACCGGAGTACACACCCCATCGCAGCGCCGGATTGCGCCCGTTCCGGAACATCTCGCAGCACGCTGCACCGATGGCGGCGCCGGAGTCGTCGGGAAAGGGCGGAATCCAGATCTCCTCGACAATCCCCTGCAGCTGCGAGTTCCACTTGATATCGAGGGCGCTTTCCCCGGTGACCACGAGCTTCGATGGCAACGAAGCGTCCCGGTGTACAAGCGAACTCAGCGCCAACCGCTCGCGCGAATCCGCCCGGAAGGTGGCGACCGAACGTACCTTTCTAGCCGCCGCGACAACATGGTAGAGCCGCGCGACAGCTCCACCATCGCCCACCAGGACGAGCGCATCCTCCCCGCGTGCCGCGAACGGACTCGCGCAGTATCCGCCCATAATGTGCTGGTCCACATGGTGATAGCTGACGTATTCATCGGCGGCGGAACCGAATCCGTGACCACGAAAACGGTGCCGTGCCAGCGGTATGGTGCGTCCGGGCCGATCCTGATACGGCGCGATCGTGAGTTCGACCGGGCGGCCGCCGACCAGCGTCGCAATGCGCGCGGGCTCGGTCGAATCCGTCTCCGGTGCAGAACCATCCACCACGAACCGGTCGATATCAGCGGGCGTCAATCCCTCCGACCGCAAGATCGCGGCGACCTGCTCGAGATCGCCCAGCGGGTGGTGGCGCCTGCCGCTGTCCAGCTTCTCCAGCTCGATCCCAAAAACCAGCCGGTCGTCCTCGATAACCGCGACCCCACCATCGTGCGACACTCTGATTCCGCAGATCACCACGCCGAACCACTGTACCGACGCCACGGCCACCCACCGGCGGTGAGAATATTTCCCGCCGAAGCATTTTCACTCCTCCGGGCTGTCCGCATCTCCGCCGCCGCGGATCGTCCACAGCAGCCCCTCGAGCTCATCAGGCTTGATGAGCACATCGCGCGCCTTCGACCCCTCGCTGGGGCCGACGACACCGCGGGTTTCCATCAGATCCATCAGGCGACCGGCCTTGGCGAAGCCGACGCGCAACTTGCGCTGCAGCATGGAGGTCGAGCCGAACTGTGAAGTGACGACCAGTTCCACGGCCTGGATGAAGACATCCAGATCGTCGCCGATATCGGGATCGACATCCTTCTTCTCACCAGCCTTGGCGGCGGTGACGCCCTCCTGGTATTCGGGTTCGGCCTGGTTCTTGGTGAAGTCGACGACCCCGTGGATCTCCTCATCGGAGATGAACGCGCCCTGCAGCCGGGTCGGCTTGTTCGCGCCCATCGGCAGGAACAGTCCGTCACCCATACCGATCAGCTTCTCCGCGCCCGGCTGATCCAGGATGACTCGTGAATCCGTCAGTGACGAGGTGGCGAAGGCCAATCGGGACGGCACATTGGTCTTGATCAGACCGGTGACCACGTCAACCGAAGGACGCTGCGTCGCGAGTACCAGGTGAATGCCTGCGGCGCGGGCCTTTTGGGTGATGCGCACGATCGCGTCCTCGACATCGCGGGGCGCGGTCATCATGAGGTCGGCGAGCTCGTCGACGATGGCGAGAATGTACGGATAGGGCCGATAGACCCGTTCGCTGCCCAGCGGCGCGGTAATGGCACCCGACTTGACCTTCTTGTTGAAGTCGTCGATGTGGCGCACCTTATTGGCCTGCATGTCCTGGTAGCGCTGTTCCATCTCCTCCACCAGCCAGGCAAGCGCGGCGGCGGCCTTCTTCGGCTGGGTGATGATGGGGGTGATGAGGTGCGGAATGCCCTCGTACGGTGTGAGTTCCACCATCTTGGGATCGATGAGGATCATCCGGACCTCGTCCGGAGTCGAGCGTGCCAGCAGCGATACCAGCATCGAGTTCACGAAACTCGACTTGCCGGAACCGGTCGAACCGGCGACCAGCAGATGCGGCATTTTCGCGAGATTCGCCGAGACGAAATCGCCCTCGATATTCTTGCCGAGCCCGATCACCAATGGGTGGTGATCATTTCGGGTCGAGGGGGCCTTGAGCACATCGGCCAGGCGCACCAGTTCGCGATCGGAATTGGGCACCTCGATACCGACGGCGGACTTACCCGGAATCGGGGCCAGCAGCCGAACATTCTCGGTGGCAACGGCATAGGCGATATTGCGGGCCAGCGCGGTGATCTTCTCGACCTTCACGCCGGGCCCGAGTTCCACCTCGTAGCGGGTGACCGTCGGGCCGCGCACGAAACCGGTGACCGCCGCGTCGATCTTGAACTGCACCAGCACCTCGGTGATCGCCTCGATCATCGATTCATTGGCGGCACTGCGCTTCTTGGGCGGATCGCCGTCGGTGAGCAGCGTCAGCGGCGGCAATGTGTAGTCGCCCTCGACCTCACGGTCGTTGATGAACTCCAGCTGCTTCGGCGGCGGTGGGGTCTGGTCCTCGACCTTGATCGGGGCGCGCTTCTTCGGCTTGGGCTTTTCTTCGAGCGCCGCCTCGGCCGCAATCGGTTTCGCATCGCGCAGTGGCGGTTCGCCCATAACCTCGGTGACCGCATCGGAGCCGCCGAATTCATCGGGCGGGTAGTTCTCCTCGGGGGTGCGACCGCGCCGCTTCGACTTGGTATTGCGATGCAGCGGGAATCCGTCGGCATCGTAATTGGCCGGATCGAAATCGGATTCGCCATCGTAGTCACCGTATTCGTCGCCGCCGCTGCCGGTGCCGAAGTACTCGCGCAACCGCTGCGGTACCTCGCGAACGGTGGTTCCGGTTACCAGCAGCACGCCGAAAATGATGGCCAGCAACAGAATCGGCACCGAAAGCCAGGCCGTGAGCCCGTTGGTGAGCGGGCCGCCGACCACGAATCCGACGAAACCCGCTGCGCGCGAACGCCCGTGCGCATCGGTCGGCGATCCGGCCGCGATATGCCACAGGCCCAGGACCGGCAATCCGATCAGCAATCCGCCGAGTACCAGCCGCGGCCGGATCTCCGGACGTGCCTCGGTCCGCATCAGGACGATAGCGATTCCGGTAGCCACGAACGGCAATCCGGCCGATGCCGACCCGGAGACCGCGCGAATCGCCTCCTCGACCCAGTGCCCGATCGGCCCGCCCGCCGAGAGCCATACCGCAGCCGCGATCACCGCGCTCAGGGCGATGAGGGCCAGTGCGATGCCGTCACGACGATGCCCGTGTTCGATTTCGCCCGCCCGGCTCACGGCCCTGGTGGTGGCGCCGAGTCCGCGCGCGAGCATATTCCAGCCGCTGCTGATACCGCGGCTGATGACCGCGAGCGGTGCGGTATTCGACCTACGGCGGACCGGTCGGCGCGCCGGTGCGGTGCGGGTGCGCGGTGCGGGCGAGCGGCGTTGAGCGGTGGTGCGAGCCTGGCCCGAACGAGATGCCGCCGTGGTCCTCCCCCGGGCCGATCCCGCCCGCGCACGAGTGGTCGTGGAGCTGCGGGACTTACCTGCCATGGACTCAGGCTAGCCGCAAACGCCCCATCCAGACCATCAACCACACACGTATCGCAAGCCGCTCCCTCGCCTCCGCGAGTATTTTGCCGGTCGTGAGTGCCGCTGGAATACCTGACCGGACCGGAAGTAAAGAGCTAGGCAGCTTTTGGGCGTACCCGATGAGTAACCCGTGCGCGCACGAATCAGTGGTCGCGAAAGTCGGTCGCTCTTGGCGTGTCGGCGCTGATTACAAAGAGCGATCCGCCTCGAGGACAGCCCGCACATCCGCCGGATCACCCGCGGTTTCGATCCGGACCTCATCGCGGCCGAAGGCGTGCAGCAGCAGTTCCGAGGGCTTGCCGGTCAGCGTCACCTGCGCCGTTCCGGCCTTCGTATGCACCACGGCGCGCCTTCCGTCGAGGGTGGCCAGTTCGACGGTGACCGGCGCTTTGCGGTACGCCATCCGGCCCATGCGACGTAGCGCCGACCACAGCTTGTCCTCCTCGGCGACGGGCAAGTCACGCGGCTCCCAGCCGGGTTCGCCGCGGCGCACGTCCTCGTGATGGACGAACATTTCGGTCAGATTGACGACCGCATCGACCGGTTTGAGCGGCGACCACCACGGCGGGCCGGAGCGGACATCCGCCAGCAGGTCCGGGAATGGCCGCCGCGCCGCCTTGGCCTGCACCGACTCCAGATATCCGGCGAACGGTTTCAGCATGATGCCGGGCGACGCGTCCGGGCGGCGTTCCCGAACTATCAAGTGCGCGGCCAGATCTCGCACCGTCCAGCCGCCGCACAGCGTGGGCGCGTCCGGCCCCGCCGCAGACATCGTGTCCACCAGTGCCCGACGTTCCCGTTGCGCCATGCTCATCTGCCGAACATATCGGATGCGGAGTCGGCGCGGCGGTCCGACTCCGCACGGACGTAGGTGTCAGACGCCGATGACCGTCGGCACGATCATCGGGCGGCGGCGGTAGGTTTCGGCGACCCAACGGCCGACCACCCGCCGCACACTCTGTGCGATGCGGTGGGTTTCAGTGACGCCCTCACCGGCCAGTCGCAGCAGTTCGGCCTCGACGAGTTCGGCGGCATCGACGAGCGCGGTCGGATCATCGGAGAACCCACGCCCACTCACCTCGGGTGTGCTGACCGCCTTACCCGTCGTCGAGTCGACCGCGAGGGTGATCGAGATGAACCCGCCCTCACCGAGGACCAGCCGATCCGAGAGCGTCGATTCACCGACATCGCCGACCGAGAGTCCGTCGACGTACACATGTCCGACCGGCACGCGCCCCACGATCGAGGCGATCCCGTCGACCAGGTCCACCACCACGCCGTCCTCGGCGAGCACCACCCGATCCTCGGCCACACCGGTCGCCACGGCCAGCGCGGCATTGGCGCGCAGATGCCGCCATTCGCCGTGCACCGGCATGGCATTGGTCGGCCGCACCGCGTTGTACAGGTACAGCAATTCGCCCGCGGACGCGTGTCCGGAGACGTGTACCTTCGCATTCTGCTGGGTGATCACCGTGGCGCCGAGCCGCGACAGACCGTTCACCACCGCGAATACCGAATTCTCATTGCCCGGAATCAGCGAGGAGGCCAGCACCACGAGATCGTCGGCGCGGATATTGATCTGGCGGTGTTCACCGCGCGCCATCCGCGACAGCGCGGAGAGCGGTTCGCCCTGCGAGCCGGTCGAGATGAGCACCAGCCGATCGCCCGGCAGGGTCGCGGCGACATCGAGATCGACGACCACACCGGCGGGCACCGTCAGGTAGCCCAGTTCCTGCGCGATCTCCATATTGCGCACCATCGAGCGACCGACGAAACACACTCGCCGCCCGTACTTCTGGGCGACATCGACCACCTGCTGGATCCGATGCACGTGGCTGGCGAACGAGGCGACGATCACCCGGTGCCTGGCCTTGCCGATCACCGTATCCAGAACGCCGCCGATTTCGCGTTCCGGCGTGACGAAGCCCGGCACCTCGGCATTGGTGGAATCCACCAGGAACAGATCGACGCCCTCGTCACCGAGGCGGGAGAAACCGGCCAGGTCGGTGAGGCGACCGTCCAGGGGCAGCTGATCGAGTTTGATATCGCCGGTGTGCAGCACGACACCGGCGGGCGTGCGGATGGCGACGGCAATGGCATCGGGAATCGAGTGGTTGACCGCGAAGTACTCGCAGCCGAACGGGCCGTGCGTGGTGTGCTGGCCCTCGATCACCTCGACGAGCTTGGGACGCTGCCGGTGCTCGCGGCATTTCGCGGCCACCAGCGCGAGGGTGAATTTCGAACCGACGACCGGGATATCGGCACGCAGGCGCAGCAGGAACGGCACCGCGCCGATGTGGTCCTCGTGGCCGTGGGTGAGCACAATAGCTTCGACGTCGTCCATCCGGTCCTCGATGGGCCGGAAGTCGGGCAGGATCAGATCGACGCCGGGCTGCTGATCCTCCGGGAACAGCACGCCGCAGTCGACGATGAGCAGTTTGCCGCCGTATTCGAAAACGGTCATATTGCGGCCGATTTCGCCGATGCCGCCCAGGGCGAAAACACGCAGACCGTTCTTGGGCAGTTTCGGCGGGGCACCGAGGCGGTCGGCGGTCGCCCGCTCGGGGGCTGCCACTGGTTGCTCGCCGCGTCCGCGACCGCCCTGCTGACGGCCGCGCCCCTGTCTGCGGGGCTGCTCGGCCGGAGCCTTCAGCGCGGCCTTCTTCTTCGCGGGAGCCTGCTCCGACGCGGTCTGTCTGGGCGCGGTATCGGACTGCGCTAGGTCACCGACGACGGATTTCGCTGCCTGATTGGACTTTTCGCTGCTGGCCGGTGGGCGCTGCGCGGCGGGTTCGGGTGCGCCCGCGGCCCTGGTCGCGGTCCGGCGGGGGCGACGACCTGCTGCTTCAGTCATGACTGCACCTCACTACTGGTCGGTTCGATCATGTCTGACAATGCGGTGATTCTGATTCGCTCACTCCTCATGAAAGCACCCCTGCCAGCCGGAGGTCGGCGGCCAGGGCATCGAGTTGTTCGGTGGTCGGCATCAATTGCGGCAGCCGCGGTTCGCCGGCATCCACACCGAGCAGACGCAGCCCGCCCTTGCTCATCGCGACACCACCAAGTCGCGACATCGCGGCGTTCAACGGCAACATGCCCGCATTGATCTCGCGGGCGCGCACCACGTCACCCGCGGTGTAGGCCTCGAGCAGGGCGCGCAGCCGCTCGGGCACGAGATGTCCGATGACACTGATGAATCCGGTCGCGCCGACCGACAGCCACGGCAGGTTCAGCGCGTCGTCACCGGAGTAGAAGGCCAGATCGGTATTCGCGATGAGATCCGCGCCCGCGTTCAGATCCCCCTTGGCATCCTTGACCGCGACGATGCGCGGATGTTCGGCGAGTTTGCGAATGGTGTCGCTGGCGATGGGAACCACCGAGCGCGGCGGAATGTCGTACAGGGTGACCGGTAGGTCGGTGGCATCTGCGACGGCGGTGAAATGCGCGATCAGGCCATCCTGGGTCGGCCGGGAGTAGTACGGGGTCACCACGAGCAGGCCGTGCGCGCCCGCACGCTGGGCGTTGCGCGCGAGTTCGATCGAATGCGCGGTGTCATAGGTGCCCGCGCCGGCGATCACGGTGGCGCGAGCGCCGACGGCATCGACGACGGCGCGCAGCAGATCCGCCTTCTCCGATTCGGTGGTGGTCGGTGATTCCCCGGTGGTACCGGAAATCGCCAGCAAATCGACGCCGCGGTCGACCAGGCGAGCCGCGAGTGCGACCCCGGCATCGACGTTGAGCTTGCCGTCGGCACCGAAGGGAGTCACCATCGCGACACCTACCGTGCCGGACGCGCGCAGCTCCGTAGGCGTCGATTCACCGTTCGTCATGGTCAGAAAGGCTACCCGCTCCCGGGAACAGCCTCGACACCGTCATCGCCGAACGGCCTGCCACGGCGAGTGATTCACCTCCCAGTATCCGATCATGATGTCAAATCCGCCCTTGCGTGACGCCATGAATGGCGTCACACTGATGTCATGGATTTGAACAAATACACCGCACAGCTACGCGAGGACCTGATCGCGGCCGCCGCGCTCGGTGACGAAAAGACCCAGGCCACCGCCGCCGCCCTGGCCGCTGCGACGGAGAGTTCGGCACGATTGGCACTGCTCGCGGCGCTATCGGACCTCGCCGCAGAGGTCAGCGCAGAGCTCGGCGACCGTACAGTTCACGTCTCGGTGGACGGCACCGATGCGACCGTCGACGTCCGAAAGAATCCGGCGGCGGAAAACGAGCATCCGACGATCGAGGAGATGACCGGCGATATCAGCCGAGTCACCCTGCGGATGGTCGAGCAATTGAAGGCCAAGGCCGAGGAAGCCGCTGCGGCCAGCGGGGTTTCGCTGAACTCGTGGCTGTCGAATGCCGTCAGCGGTGCAGTGCGCGACCAGATGCGCGGGTACGGGCCCAAGCGCGACAGCTGATTTGAATGTCACTTCAGGTACCGCTAACTATTGCAAGCAGACCCAGCGGCTGATTCAATCGAATTATGGTCAACGTCGATCACGCCCGCCGTCCGTCGCTCGCCGGGCGCGGACTGAGCCTGGCAGCCAAGGTTGTCGTCCGCGGTCCGCAACTGCTTTCGCCGCTGCTACCGGTTCGACCCGGTGCGCTGCTCGCTCGCGCCGTGCTGCTGTTGGCGTGCACCGCTGGATTCGCACGAACGTTGCCGCACAAGGCGATCGATATGACCGGACCCCGAGGCAGGTTGCTGGGCGAGTGGGTCGGCGTGGCGCCCGAACCGGGCCGTCCCGTGCTCTACTTCCTGCACGGCAGCGGCTATGTCGGGTGCAGTCCGGGAACTCATCGCGGCCTGGTCAGCGAGCTGTCGCGGCGGTTGGACCGACCGGCCTTCAGCCTGGACTATCGCCGCGCGCCGGAGCACCGGTTTCCCGCTGCCCACGATGACACGCTCAACGGTTACCTGTGGCTGCTCGCTCGCGGGCATGCGGCCGAGGACATCGTCGTCATGGGTGATTCGGCGGGCGGACATCTCGCGCTCGGGTTGTGTGTGCAGCTGCGGGAGCTGGGGCTCGCGCAGCCGAAGGCGGTGGTCGGGTTCTCGGCGTTGGTCGACTCGACCTGGACGTTGTCGCGGGAGCGCGAACCGCACGTCGATGACGCCTTTATGCGAGTGCGGGCGGCGCAGAAGCTGACCGAGCTCTACACCGGCTCGGACCATTTCGACGACCCGCGGCTGAATGTGCTCGGTGCGGTCGGGCCGGATCTACCGCCGATCCTTTTGCAGGCAGGCGCCGCCGAGGTGCTGTCGGCCGATGCCGAAGCATATGGCGCGGCACTGCGCGCGGCGGGCGGTGATTGCGAGGTCCAGACGTGGCCGGGCATGTTCCATGTATTCCAGCTGCCGCATCGGCTGCTGCCGGAGGCCGAAGACGCGCTCGATGACGTCGAGCAGTTCGTGGCGCGAGTGGAATCGCAGTCCGCGCGGAAACCGAAATCGGCCTGAGCAGTTCACAACAGCGGTGCGAGATCGCCGCGATCGCCGATCACCACCTCGTCGAGTTCGAGCCACTCGGCCATCTCACGCAGCGCGTCGGTGAGCGCCCCCGCCGTCTCGGGAGTGCTGTGCCCCGGTTCGGCGAACGCACCCGGCACCAGCAGCCTGCCTGACGCACGCTCGGCACGTAGGTCGACCCGCCCCACGAGTTGTCCGTTCAGGAGGAACGGAAATACGTAATACCCATGCACCCGTTTGGGTTCCGGCGTGTAGATCTCGATCCGGTAGTGGAAGTCGAAGATCCGCTCGGTGCGGGTTCGGAAGAAGATGAGTGGATCGAAGGGGCACAGTAAGGCCGCGCTCTCGATTCGGCGCGGTGTCGAGGCACCGGCGCGCAGATAGGCGGGCTTACCCCAGCCCGCCACCTCGACCGGTTCCAACTCCCCCGCATCGACCAGCTCCGCGATGGCCGGTTCGGTTTGTGAGCGATGTAGGCGGTAGTAGTCGCGCAGGTCGGTCTCGGTCGCGACGCCGAGTGCGGTGGCCGCGCGCAGCACCAATTCCCGGACCGCCTCGGCCTCGGCTACGTCGCGCGCCAGGATCTCCGGCGGGATCACTCGCTCGGCCAGGTCGTAGTGGCGGGTGAACCCGACCCGCTTGTCGACCGAGAGCACACCTGCTGCGAACAGCGCCTCGCAGATCATCTTGGTGTCGCTGAGATTCCACCAGGAGCCCTTGGGGCGCGGCTTGTCCAGTTCGAGGTGGCGCTCCACCTCACCGGCGGTGGCGGCACCGACCTCGGTGATGACGTCGAGAATGTCCTTGCCGAGGGTGGGATTGCGTTCGGTCGCGCGGCGCATGCCGCTCCAGCGCCCGTGTTCGTATTTCCGCATGCGCCAGCGCATGAGCGGCCAGTCCTCGACCGGGATCAGTGCGGCCTCGTGGGCCCAGTATTCGACCAGACGCCGCGGGCGGCGCACACCATTGCTCCACGCGGCATCGTCCAGCACCGTTCGGTCGTAACCGCCGATCCGGCTGAAGACCGGCGCGTAGTGCGCGCGCACCACCGCCGATACCGAATCCAGTTGCAGCAGTTGAGTTCTGCCGAGCACGTCGAGGATCGTCCGCCGGGTCGGCGCGGCCGGTTTGCGCCGTCCGAAACCCTGCGCGGCCAGCGCCGTCCGACGCGCGGCCACCGCACTCATCTTCCGCATGGACCGAACAATGCCATGCCGCACCGACAGGTTGAGCCGTCGTACCGGCAAACCGGGCATCCGGTGACCGGGCGCGGTGCCGATCAGCCGGGTGGCAACTCGTGACGGCTATGTCGAAACGCTGACCGCACCCGCGGTATCGATCTCGGTGCGCCGATCCCGATCCGGTGCGTTCGCGAGGACCGTGGCCAGTACCCGTCGGCCCATCGGCAATACCCGCACGGTCACCGAACCGGCATTGGCGGCATCCAATTCCCGGGTCGCCGATTCGATCACCTGTTGGCGCACCCATTTCGGCACCCCGGCGAATCCACCGTCGTCGAGCAGCACCACCTCGACTCCGCGCGAACGCGCTCCGCGGGCGGCACTGCTCAATTCGTCGGTCACCAATTGCGGTGCGCGCAGACCGTCCCTGAGTTCGGCCTCCAGCAGCCTGCACTCTTCGCGTTCGCCCGCGGTGAGTTCGGCGCCGTCGGCGATGCGTTCCAGAATCGGCCGGGCCACCTTGTCCAGCCGAGCCAGCTGCCGATCCCGTTCGCCGTTCTGCGCGGCCATGGTCGCCTCGGCGGCCGCGCGCATGGTCGCCTCCTCACGCAGCAGCCGCAACGAGCGCTGCATCGGCCGCATGACCGCCGCGCCGATCGAGACCCCGGCCACCGTGGCGATCGGCACGATGGATCCGACCACCACCCGCAGGCCGTTCGTCGCACCGACCACCGCGATCACCGCCGCGATGCCCGCTACACCGCACCACGCCACGCCCAATCGGCCGCGCACCACCAGCACCGCCAGCACATAGGACGAAGCGAATGCGGTCCAGACCTGCTTGGACATGCCGTGGTCGATACTCACGGTGGTCAGCGCCGCCGCGATCGGGCCGGCCGCGGCCACCGCGATGGCTGCGGGCAGCGGCAGCGGATCGACCGGGATCACCAGGACCAACACTCCGGCACCGGCCACCAACACCAGCGCGGTCGCGGCCAGCAGCAGCGGCGATTCGGCGAAATTGCGCACCATGTACAGCAGGATCGTCGCCTCGAAGATGACCAGGAAGAGCCAGGCCGACCGGTCTCGCAGCCCGAGCAGATCGCGCAGGCCGAATTCGTTATCGGTATCAGCCATCGCCACCCCAGACCAAGGTCACCGTGGTCCCCTCCCCCGGTTGGGATTCCACGAATCCGGCGCCACCGGCCAGCTGACGCATCCGGCCGAGGATGCTGACCGAGACGCCGAGCCGATCGGCGGGCACCCGGTCCAGATCGAAACCCGCGCCGTCATCACGGAATACGACACGGATACCGCCCGCACTGATCGTCACCGTGACGGTGCGCTGCACGGTGCGGCCCGCAACGGTGGCGTGGCGCAGACTATTTCGCGCCGCCTCGGCCAGGGCGGCGGCGATGGTGCCCGCCGCGTGCACCGGCAGGCGCAGGTCATCGAGTCCGGCCCAGCGGCGCGCGGTGAATCGGATGCCCGGATTCACCTCGTAGATAGCCGAGCGCAGGAAGCCGATCGCCGATTGCGCGTCCAGTCGGTCGGGTTCGGTATTGGTGCCGCGACATTCGTCGAGTTGTTCCAGCGTGCGTTCGGCCTGACTGCGCAGCACCGGCGATTCGGCGCCCGCCCGCGAGGCGTCGAGCAGGGTCGACAGCACCGCGTCGTGGATCAATGCGGCGAAGCGGGCACGCTCACGATCGCGTGCCGCGGCACCGGCCACCGCGGCCGCGCGGCGGCTCGCGATCACCGATTCCCGGTCCACCCGCGCGGCCGCCGCGAGTGCGTAGACGCAGCACCACAGGAACAGCGCGCACAGGCCGGCCGCCCTGGCGAAATCGCCGATCAGCGACCAGACCGTCGCATCGGGCAGCACATACCGGTTCGCCAGTGCCGCGGTGGCCGCGCCGACCACGAGATAGCCGGTGGCCAGCGCCGGACGCCAGGCCAATACGGCCGCCAGCACGCCGAGCGCGATCACCCGATACATCCACACCGATGTGGTGTCGGTCAACGGCACGGCATAGATGAACGGCATGGTCGTAAGCGCGGCAAGATAACTCACCGCGGCCGCACCGGCCACCACGCGAATCGCCCTGCGGCCCATGGTGAACGAGACGACCGCGAGCACCGGGAACCAGCCGAGCGCCACGCCCACCACCAGGCTCGCCCACGGGCCGGAGACGAATTTGGCCTGGTCGGCAATGTCGGGTAGTTCGACGATCGCGACGATCACACCGGCGATTCCGACGGCCAGGCCCATCCGGCGCAGAATGCGATCCGAGGCGGCTTCGATAATCTTCTCCCTGGACACCGCGGTCCGCCCACGGCGCCACCGACTCGCCCGGAACGGGTCGGCGGAGCTCGCAGTGGTTATCGAGGTGTCCAGCGCGCTGGACGCGGTCATCCGCGCGGATGCCGCTCGGGAACCGGTAGCCATCCGTCCTCTACCGCCCGCTTGTAGAGGTCGGTCTTGGTGGGAGCCGGACGACCCGCATCGGCGTACTTCTGCCGGATGCGCCCCAGATAATCGTTGACGGTCTGCTCGGACAGACCCGTCAGCCGCGCGACGCGAGAGGCCTTCTCACCGGAGGCGTAGAGGGTGAGTACCTCTTCCTGGCGCGGGCTCAGACCAACGTCGGACAGTTGCGGATCGCCGTCGATGGCGGCGGCCCAGTCGGTGGTCACCACCTGCTCACCCGAGGCAGCGCGGCGCACCGCCGCGACCACCGTCGGCACATCCTCGGATTTGCGCACCACGCCGAGCACACCGGCCTTCGCCGCGGCGCGCACCAGGAACGCGTTATCCGCGCCGGTGAATACGAGGACCTCGACGCCGCGGTTGCGCAGCGCGCGCACATTGTCTTCGGGCGAGGATCCGTCGGCCAGTCGCAGATCCAGAACGACCAGATCCAGCGGGGCGCTATTCGCCGCCGCCGCAAGCAGTTCCGGTACGGTCCCCGCCGTCAGCACCAGATCGAGATCGGGTTCCGGCGCCAGCATCGCGGCAAGCCCGATCGCCACCGATTCGTGGTCTTCGACCAGCCCGATCCGGCGCGGTGCTGTTTCGCCCCCTTCGGCCCACATCACCTCGATACTCCGTTCCCGAGCAAACTCGTCACATCCCCGCCGCTACAACGTCGCCTCGTAGTATGCCCGGATCCGCCGGATACCGGTCAGACACCAAAATTCGGGGGACGCCCATTACCCCATGAGCTGCGCCGCAACGGTCGCGCCGAGTTCCCAGCACTGCTGGATCTCCTCCTTACCGGGCGCGCCCATCACGATGACCGGCGCGGCAACCTGCTCCCAGCCGAGTCCGGTGGTCACGCTTCGCACACCCCGTTCGGCCCCCTCGGTGCCTTCATTGCCGTGCAGATAGAAGCCGAACGGCCGACCGCGCGTCGAATCGAGGCACGGGTAGTAGAACGTGTCGAACGCATGCTTGAGCGCGCCGGACATATAGCCCAGATTCGCCGGGCTACCGAGCAGATAACCATCGGCGGCCAGCACATCGCTCGCGGTGACCGCGAGCGCGGCCCTGCGCTCGACCTCCACCCCCTCGATCTCCGGATCCGTCGCTCCCGAGACAACCGCCTCGAACATCGCCTGCATATGCGGTGACGGAGTGTGATGAATGATCAGCAGCCGTGGCACATCCAGCAGCGTACTGCCGCCCTTGAACTCGAGTCGGATCTTCGGCGCCCGGCTATTGACTGGCGACAAAATAGGAGGAGAATAAAGGTTTACACCAGAAAACCGGAAGTGCCGAACTGTCGGCGGAGACGTCCAAAAACATGGGAGACACTTTCGAGGATCTGGCCAGGCCCCCGGCAAGCCAGTCGAATACCGGAGCTGTCAGCGACGACTGAAACTCATGGATTCGATGGAGACTACCGGGGACTGCTCTGTGTGGGGGTTCTTTCATTCCAGTCTCCGAGCTGCATGCCGACGCGCTGACGCGGGCACATGGGGCATGGCAATCGCCGGACACATCGATCCCACGAGAATGCACTGATGGCAGGGCCTTCTCGATGTTTGCCAGCACCACTACATGGTGATCGTTCGTCCGAATTCGAGCCCCCCGGTGACCAGAAGGCGACGGGCGGAGGCTGTGACATCGTGTGATATCGCCCGGTTGCGGGATGTGGGTGTGCGTCACCCGACCACAGCACCCCAGCGCATGAGAATGCACTGGTGGCAGGGCCTTCTCGATGTTTGCCTGCACCAATACATGGTGATCGTCTGACCAGATTCAGGTGCGTCTAGGCGAGGGCGATGCGTCAGGGGGTGTGGTCCAGTTTTTCCAGGGCTACTGCGCGGCGCATGGTTTCGCGGGCTCGGGTGCGGTCGCCGGCGTAGTCGTAGGCGCGGGCCAGGCGGTAGGAGACGCGCCAGTTGTCGGGGTCGGCCTCCCATTCCTGTTTGACCTTGTTGAAGAGTTCGTCCGCGGCGGCTCGTTCGATGCGGCCGGAGGGGCGGCGCGGGAGGTCCGAGGTGTCGAGTTCGAGGCCCTCGTCGCGGATGCGGCGGGCCAGGTGTTGGTGTGCCAGGGCCGCACGGACGGTGGCGACGACGATCCAGACGCCGAGCAGCGGCAGGATCAGGACGCCGATGCCGATGACGACGGCGGCGAGGTCGCCGGAACCGATGAGGCTGAGCGCGATGCGGCCGAGCAATACGAAGTAGAAGCCGAGCACGACGACCAGGGCCGCGACGAATGCGACGACCTTGCGGACGTCGGTGCCGCGCGCGTCGGTGTCCGAGCCCTGGTCTTCCGGCTGGACCGGTTCCTGTGTCACAGATCCAGGAACGGGTCGAGCCCGACGGTCAGGCCTGGGCGATTGGCGATCTCGCGGACGCCGAGCAATACGCCGGGGGCAAAGGAGGAGCGGTCGATGGAATCGTGGCGGATGGTGAGGGTTTCGCCCTGGGTGCCGAAGAGCACCTCCTGGTGTGCGACGAGTCCGGCCAGGCGCACCGAGTGCACCCGCACGCCGTCGACATCGGCGCCGCGCGCGCCCTCGAGTTCCTGGGTGGTGGCGTCGGGGCTGCGGCCGACTCCGGCCTTGTCCCGCGCGGCGGCGATCAGGCCCGCGGTGCGATATGCGGTGCCCGAGGGCGCGTCGACCTTGTTCGGGTGATGCAGTTCGATGACCTCGACCGAGTCGAAGAACCGCGCCGCCTGCTCGGCGAAGCGCATGGACAGCACGGCGCCGATGGCGAAGTTCGGGGCGATGAGCACACCGGTCTCCGGCCGCCCGGCCAACCAGCCGCGCACCTCGTCGAGGCGCCCCTCATCGAATCCGGTGGTCCCGACGACCGCGTGAATTCCGCGCTCCACCAGGAACTTCAGATTCCCCATCACCACATCGGGATTGGTGAAGTCGACGACCACCTGCGTGTCCGACTCGGTGAACGACTCGAGCGAATCGTCCTTGTCGACGGTCGCGACCAACTCCAGATCGTCGGCCGCCTGCACTGCCGCACAGATCGCCTGACCGACTTTCCCCCGCGCACCGAGCACTCCGACCCGTATGGTCACCGCCACCGCACCTCCTGGTTCCACTTCCGTACCGCAACCCTATCGAGCCCACGCGCGCCCCGGTCGCCGACCTCCCGCGGCGCGCGGCCGATCGCGCACGACTGCGCCTCGCTGACGCTCGGCTCCGTTGTGCGCGATGGCGCACTGTGCTGATGGTTCACTCGCCGGCGTTCGCTCACGCGACCTGCGCGCCCGACATGTTCGCGACCATCTGCTCGAGCGTTCGGATTGTCTCGGCGTACCGCTCGTCGGTGATGCCCTCGACCATGGCGCGGCGGCGCTTGCGGATGCGGACGAAGGCTTGGTCGTGAACGCTGCGACCCGCATCGGTCAGCTCCAACGTGCCCGCGTTGTCGACCATCAGGCCGCGATTCACGAGTCCGGTGAGCTCCGCCTCCCATTCGCTGTCGTGTTCCCAGAAGGGCGCGAGACCATCGCGCACCTCGGCGGCCGGACGCACACCGTCGGCCAGCGAATGGACCATCTGCCAATGCCTGCGACTCAGCTCGCCGGCAGCGAGGTCCTCCTCGAATCGCTCATTGATCAGTCGATCCAGCTCCTTCAGCAAGTACCCGATCATGCGTTTCTCGGCCATGGCTCCTCCGCTTACATGTAGAATTACAACTATATGTAATATGACATGAAAGTGGGCGGGATGGAAGAGCGCGATGCGGTGACCGCGGCCGTCGAGTCGGCGATGGTGCGGATCCGGCGGCGACAGACCCGCGGGGCACTCGGCAAAGATTCGCCGGTGCCGATCGCGGTGTTCCGGGTGCTGGACGCCGTAGCCGGCGCGAATGCGGACACCGTCGGAACCCTGGCCCCAGCATTGGGCGTCGATCAGCCACGCGCGAGTCGCCTTGTCGCCCAGGCAGTTTCATCCGGCCACCTCGAGCGGGTGGCGGATCAGCAGGACGGCAGGCGAGCCGTCCTACGACTGACCGCCGCCGGACGCGCCGCCGTAACCGCAGCGCGCGACGGACGCCGCAGCGCCATGGCGGCAGCGATGGCGGAGTGGACCGACCGAGAGCGCACCGAATTCGCCCGCCTGCTCGGACGATTCGTCGACGCCCTCGACGAACGCCCCGGAGCGGGTACCTGAAAGCGGCCGCCGCGGAAGACCAGACCGGCTTCGCACGGTAGGCGGCGATGACAAGATCCCCGCACAGATGGTCGTCCGAGACCCGCGAGGCAACGCTCGGCGACGGTGTCCCGAGCGAGCCGGACCTGGCTGGTCCCACCGCCGCCGACCTCGGCCATGTCCTGCCACCGCGCCCGGAGCAACTTCAGGTCGCGCACCCACGCGACAACCGCGCAGGCCAGAGAGGACGAAACACCGCCGCGCGCTAATCGAAAACAATGACCTGCCGCAGCGCATGCCCGGCAGCGAGTTCATCCATGGCGCGGTTGATTTCGTCCAATCCGACGTGCGAGGAAACCAGCTTCTCGACGGGCAACCGACCCTCGCGCCACATGCGAACGTACTCCGGAATATCGCGGGAGGGCACCGCCGAGCCGAGGTAGCTGCCGATGATGGTGCGGCCCTGCGCAACCAACGCGAGGGGCGAAATGCTCGCACGGGCATCGGGGGCAGGCAGTCCGACGGTGACAGTCGTACCGCCGGGTCCTGTTGCAGCCACAGCGGTTTCGAACGCGCGGACATTGCCTGCGGCCTCGACCACGATATCCGCCTGGATACCCTGTTCCGCGAGTTCGGCCGGTGTATATGCGGTGCTCGCGCCGAGTTCCTTTGCGAGAGCCAGCTTTTCCGGCACGGTGTCGACGGCGATCACCTCGTGCGCACCGAGCGACACCGCGACGAGCACAGCCGCCATGCCGACGCCACCTAGCCCGACCACCATGATCCGATCTGCCACACCGGGTTTCGCGGAGTTGAGCAGCGCACCACCACCGGTGAGCACCGCGCAGCCCAGTACCGCGGCAACCTCCGGCGGCACATCGGCATCGACCGGGACCACCGATCGGCGGTCGACGACGGCGTGCGTCGCGAAGGCGGACACGCCGAGGTGATGGTGCACCTCCGCCCCCTCGCGGTGCAGCCGCCGCCCACCGTTCAATAGCTCACCCGCATTATTGGCAACGCTGCCCGGCCCACACGGCGTGCGGCCGTCACTGGCACAGCCCGCGCACTCCCCACAGCGCGGCAGGAAGGTCATCACCACGCGCTGCCCCACCGCGAGATCACTGCCGCCGGGCCCGATCGCTTCGACGATGCCCGACGCTTCGTGCCCGAGCAGCATCGGCACCGGTCGTACCCGGTTTCCATCCACCACCGACAGGTCGGAATGACACAGCCCGGCGGCCTCGATCCGCACCAGCAGCTCACCCGGCCCCGGCTCCCCGAGGTCCAGCTCGCAGACGGTGATCGGCGCCGACTCGGCGAACGGCGTGGGCGCTGCGATCCGCTCCAGGACCGCCCCTCGAATCTTCATTCCACCGACGCTACCGCGCAGCGTCACAGACAGAGAAGCGGGTCACAGCCGGACACGCGGTCGAGGAAACATGGTCGCGATCACTGAGAGTGGCACGGTGGGGAGTCATTCGCTAATCTCGACGCCCGTGACGGTGCTCCCGTAGGCCGCCTTGTACCGAGCCCGGGGTCGGGACCGTCACGACACAAGGAGAAATCCCCTGTCAGTTCAGTTCAATCACACCATTGTCGGATGTCGCGACAATCGGGTATCCGCCGAATTCTGGTCGGACATCCTGGGTTTGGAACTAGGAAAAGAGTGGGGCCCGTTCATCCCACTTCCCACGGGTAATGGAGTCACCTTCGACTTCGCGAACGTGCCGGAACACATCACCGAAATCCAGCCCCAGCATTACGCATTCCTGATCTCCGAGGCCGAGTTCGACGCGGCCTACGCCAAGATCCAGCGCTACAAGCTGGAGCATTGGGCCGACCCCCGCCAACAGGGTGTCAACGAGATCAACCACAACGATGGCGGTCGCGGCGTCTATTTCCTGGACCCCAGTGGCCACTTCTTGGAGCTGATCACCGTCCCGTACGGCGGTTGGCCGACGTAGTGCACACCGTCGGGGCAGCCGCCAACCGTAGCTGCCCCGACAGGTTGGTTCGAGAAGCCCGGCCTGTTCGCGCGGGTCGGCTGAGCGTCACACCGCAGCGGTCGGCGGCCAGGGATTGGGTTTGACGCTGGTCGGTTTGCGGGTCGGCGCGTCATCCCAATCGAAGTGGGTGCCCACCCAGGCCTTCGGGCGATCGAAGTGGGTTTCCTGGGCGGCGAAACGGGTGCCGACGAAGGAGATGTCGCCGAAGAAGTCGCCTTCGGTGAAATCGACTACGCGCCCGCCGAGTACGGTGCGCGGGAATCTGACACCGCCGTGGAATTCGGCCTGCGAGAAGTCGGTTTCGCGAGTGCCCCTGTTGCGTAGTCGATTCGGCGTACCGATCTTCGCCTCGTCGAAGGCGGTGAGCGTGGCGTAGAACTGTGCGGCCTTGAAGGTGATACGGGGGCTTGCTAATTCGGCGCGGTCGAAGGCGATGTGCTCACCGTCCAGGACCGTACGCTCGAAGGAGGTCAGCTCTGCCTGGAACCTTGTGTCCTGAAATGAGGTTCGAGAGCCTAGGAAGCGAGCTCCGGCGAATGTCGTGCGTGGGCCACTGAAGCTGACGCCCTCGAACGACACCGAACCTTCGAAGGTGACACCGGCGAAGGTGGTTCCGAATCCAGCCAATTCGGCCTTCTCGACGCGATTCGTCCCGAACTCCGCCCGGTCGAACGACACTGGTCCGTCCCGGAAGCTCGCATCGCGGAACGTGACGTGCGGACCCACGAAAAGCGCTCGCTCGAACATGGTTTTATCGCTGAACACCACGCGCGCAAAAGACGTATGCCTGCCCGCGAATACGGCGTACCGGAAGTCGGCCTTCTCGATGACCGCGCCGTTGAAGGTGAAGTCGCGTGCCGACCAGGAGATATCCGCGGACCGCTTCAGATGGTCGGCGATCACCTTGACAATGGTGCGGCGCACCTCGCGATCGTTCTGCCGGAACTGGTAGACCCGTTCGATCTTGGTGCCCGCCTCATCGGCCGATTCAGCCCGCGAGACAAGATGGTTGGATCCACCGGCCGCATCATAGGGCAGCCGCAAATACCCGCACAGCACATCGATGCACTGCTGCCTGCGACTCGGTGCTGAGAACTCGTCGGCGACACCCGCCATCGCATACACCCCGGCGATCCGAACAGCCGGGTCCGCATCCCCCAACTGCCGCGCCGCCGCACCGAACAACTCCGCGAACCGCCCGCGCTCCAGATCCCGCTGCCGCCGATACGCCACCACCAGCGCGACCGCTCCACCAACCCCGGCGGCCACCGACAGCGCGATCTTGGTGAGGTCCAACTGATTCGGCGTCTCAGCCTTCGCACCCAAGAGCCACCACAACAACCACCAGGTCAGCCCGGCAATCACCAATCCACCGGCAACCGCACCCAACACCGCGAGCAACAGTGCCGCGCGGTGTAGTCGGTTGCCGAACCGCCCCCATCGCATCACCGAATGGTAGCCGGATTGTCGCTCGCCGACTACCGCACAAGATCGGCTACCCCTGCGCCCCTTGCGTTTTCGCTTCCTGGTTCCGGCGCAGCCCGAGCGCCGCCGCCACCAGGCAGGCGAAGGCGACCGCACCGACGAACCATGGGAACACTTCGCTCAGACCCCATTCGGTGGCCGCCCAGCCGGCGAGGATGGTCGGCAGCGCCATGGCGGTGTAGGCGAGCAGGTAGTACGCCGACATGGTCTCGCCGCGCTTGTGTTGCGGCACAACCTCGGACAGATGCCGCAGCGAACCACCGAAGCCGAGTCCGAAGGTCGCGCCGAGCAATACTCCGGCCAGCAGCACCACTACCCAGTTGCCGGTGTGCAATGCGGGCACGGTGAGCACCAGTGCCACCGCCATGCCGGTATCACCGCCGATTGCCGCGCGCCGCGCCGGAATTCCGGTCGCGAACAGCTGGGCCGTGGCACCGGCCACCGCGGTCGACGCGACGACCGCGCCACCGAAGACCAGATTGTGGATGCCGGTCTCCGCCGAGGCGAGCGACGGATACAGCGACAGCAGTACGCCCAGCACCGACCAGGCCGCCATCACACCCAGCGCGGAGAACCAGAAGTCACCGCGAATCTCCTGCGGCACCGCTGGTTTCGCGATCGTGATGCGTCCGGCGATCCGAGCGGTATGCGGTTCCCGCAATGCGACGACACCAAGGCCGATGAGCAGGCACACCACCGTGATGACGACATACGGCGTGCGCAGCGGATGCGGCGCGTACTGCGCCAGCAATGCCGAACCCAGAATCGCCACGGCCATACCCACATTGAAGGCAACACCACTGAGCTGACCGGACCGCGCACCGTGCTTCGGCCGCAGATCCAGCAGTGCCGCGGCACCGGCGACCACCGTCGAGCCGACTGCCAGCCCGTGCAGCGCCCGCGCAATCAACAGCATCGCGACATTGTCGGCCAACAGGAACACCACCAGCCCGATGATCATGGTGGCGAATGCGCCGAGCAGCACCGGCTTACGACCGACCACATCGGAGATACGACCGGAAACCAGCACCGCGGCCAGCGCCGCGAATGCGTATACCGCGAAGACGAAGGTCGTCGTGAGCGGCGTGAAATGCCATTCCTTCTGATACATGCCGTACAGCGGCGCGGGCACCCCGGAGACGCCGAGCGCCACGCCACTCGCCGCCAGAATCAGCGCATAGGCCCAGCGCTGAGAGGTCTGCTGGTCGGCCGCCACCGTCATTGTCGCTGCCATCGGAACCCCGATCAGGTAAGTTTGATGATGATCGAACTTCAATAGACGATACAGCCGGTACGATAACCATCAAACCACTGTGAGGTAGATCATGACCGAAACTAAGGAATCGGCCGCCGAGGCACCTCCGGTCGCCTCGTTACCCGCCGTGCTCGGCGCCCTGCAGGATCCGGTCCGACTGGAGATGGTGCGCCGGCTGAGCAATGCGGGCACCGCCGTGCGCTGCGGTGCGCTCTATGAGGTGATCAACAAGTCGACCGCCACCCATCACTTCAAGATTCTGCGCGAAGCCGGTGTCATCGAGCGACTGATTATCGACGGGCAGACCTGCCAGCGCTTGCGTTCCGAGGACCTCGACAATGCCCTGCCCGGATTGCTGCCCTCGATCGTCGAGGCCGCCAACCGCGCCCGCAACGACTGATCTAACGCGTGGGGGTCGGCAGCGGCGGCGCCGTGAAATGGAACGTCGGAACGGGCGGCGGTGTGAAGTGGAAGGTCGGAACGGGCGGCGGTGACTTCGGGGCGGTCGGCACCGGAGTTCGCTCATCGCTGCGGAAGGTCTGCGTCGCGGTCTGCTGCGAACCCCACCAGATCGCGAGCGCCATCAACGCCGCGACCAACAGCACGCCCCCGACATACGCGTCGAACATCCGCCACCGGTACTCCAGCGCCTGCACCAGCAGAATCTCGAGCAGCAACGTCACAACCACAATGCCCACGATGGCGACGAACACCCCGAACGCCGCGGGCTGGCGAGACCAATGCCGAAGCGCGGCAAGCATTCCGACGAGTAGCAGCCCGCCACCGATCACGATGATCACGCTCAGCAGCGCGAACTCCTCCCCCGCACTGCGATCCGACTCGCCGTCGCGCCGCACGACCCACGCCCCGAACAGCATCAGATGCGCCAGCGCGGCACCCACCACCCCGACCAGCACTACGACGTACCCGCCGCGCACATCCACGGCCGACCAATCCGATCGCAATACCAGCGCACCGATATCGGCGACGAAACTCGAGAGCAACCCGATCACCAACGCCGACAGCGCTTCCGGACGCCCCAGCAGCCGCTTGCGCATATATCCCCGCGGCAGCTGACTACTCAGCTTCCGGAACACGCCGAACCACGCACCCAGGACACCCACGAACAGCGCCGGTGTCAGCACCCGCATGCCCCCCGCGGGAATCCACATCGATAGGAAGACCACGGCGGCCGCGAAGAACCACACCCAAGCGGCCAGCCTGATCAGCGCCCGCCACATGATTTCGGCGAGCAGCCGGCGTGCACCCGCATTGCCCGGATTCGAGCCGAGCAGTCCACGCAGCGTCGCGACCGCCTTATCCCTGGTCGCGATGTTCTCGAAGTCCAGCCGCGCGCGGGTCTGCAGCAGTTCGGCATGCGTCGGATCCTCGGCGAGACCGGCCTCGACGTGGCGTCGGGCCGCATCCGAATCATGTAGTCGCCGATAGGTTTCCGCGGCGTGGGCGTGTGTGTCCGCATGTGCGGGGGCGAGTTGCGTCGCCCTTTCGAGAGCATCGCGGGCTTCGGCTCGCGGTTTATCGGAGGTTGCCGCATCGGCGATGACCCGAGCCAGCACCAGCAGGGCGGCGACATTGTCGGGCGCCAACCGGGTCGCCATGCGGGCGTGCCGTTGTGCTTCGTCACGCATGGTGTAGGCGTCGTAGGCCAGGGCCGCGGTCAGGTACGCGTCGATGCGCGCCGGATCGGCGGAGATCGCCGCGGTCGCATAGCGCAGCGCCTCGTCGGTCTGATCGAGTCGATAAGCGATGTCGGCCATGCGTTCCAGCAACACCGGATCGTGCGGTCGCTCGACCAATGCCTCGCCGATGATCCGGCGCGCCTCGTCGAGCCGTCCGAGTTCGACCGCCACCTCCGCACGCCCCAGCGCCGATCCCGTCATATCCACCCCGATCGGATCAGTGGCCGGCGCGAATCGCACCGGCCACCAGGTTGATCTACCTCAGTCCTCGACCAATCGCCGCACCGCGGCGGGCAAGTCCCGGGTACGCCGGTACGGTCCGGCCACCGAGGCCGCGAATGGTCGCGCCAGCAGGGTGCGGGCGATCGCGGAAACCTCATCGGTGGTCACCGCATCGATGCGCGTCAACGTCTCCGAGACGCTGCGGTGGTTGCCGTAACTCAGTTCACTGCGACCGATCCGGTTCATCCGAGATGCCGAATCCTCCAGACCGAGCACCAGTCCGCCACGCAACGACCCCTTGGCGCGCGCGCATTCCGCGTCGGTAATGCCATTGGCCGCAATCTCTTCCAACACCCCGCGCGCCAATGTCGCCACCTTGCCGAGGTTTTCCGGCTGACAGCCGATGTACACCGAGAACGCGCCGGTATCGGCGAAGGTGTCGACGCTGGAATACACCGAGTAAGCCAGTCCGCGTTCCTCCCGAATGCGTTGGAACAGCCGCGAACTCAGGCCACCGCCGACCACGGTATTGAGCACCGACAGCGGCCAGCGCCGCTCCCCCTCGTGCCGCCCGAAGGCGCGCACGCCGAAGGCCAGATGTGCCTGTTCGCTGTCGCGATGGCACCAGTGCAGCTCAGGTACGCTGTGCGGCCGGAAGCGGCCCTCGCGACGGCGGGCCGGCTCGGCGGTCGGGTCGAGCCGGGGCGCGAATGCGCGATGCACCAATTCCACGGTGTGGTCGTGCTCCACATTGCCCGCGACCGCGACCACCATCCGGTCCGGCCGGTAGCGCCGCAGATGGAAGCCGCGCAACTGCGCGGCATTCATCGCCTCGATGGTTTCGATGGAGCCGATCACCGGCCGCCCGATCGGATGATCACCGAAGAGCGCGGACAGGAATGCGTCGCCGACCAGATCCTCCGGATCGTCGTCGCGCATGGCGATCTCCTCGAGCACCACCTGCCGCTCCACGTCCACGTCCTCGGCCCGGCACAGGCCGTTGAGTACGACATCGGAGACCATATCGACGGCCAGTGGCAGATCCTCGTCGAGGACGTGGGCGTAGTAGCAGGTCTGCTCCTTCGCGGTGAACGCGTTGAGCTCGCCGCCGACCGCGTCCATCGCCTGCGCGATATCCAGCGCCGAACGCGTCGGAGTCGCCTTGAACAGCAGGTGTTCCAGGAAATGCGCGGCACCCGCGACGGTCGGTCCCTCATCGCGCGAGCCGACCCCGACCCAGACCCCGATCGATGCCGAACGCACGCCGGGCACATGTTCGGTGACCACGCGCAGCCCGCCGGGTAGTACGGTGCGCCGTACCCCCGCGTCGGTGCCCCGCATCTGGTCCATCCGCAGCTCCAGAGACGAACCCCCCTGCTCGCCGCGGAGCAGAGGGGTTGTCGTCTTCTTCTTCGTCACAGAGACAAGTACTACTCGGTCTCCGCCTGGCCCGCATCAACGGATTCGGCGGCCTCGGGCTCGTCGGCGTTCTCGTCGACCGGCACCAGCGAAATCTTGCCGCGGTTGTCGATATCGGCGATTTCCACGCGCAGCTTGTCGCCGACGTTCACCACGTCCTCGACCTTGGCCACGCGCTTGCCGTTGCCCAGCTTGGAGATGTGCACCAGGCCGTCGCGACCGGGCAGCAGCGAGACGAACGCGCCGAAGGCGGTGGTCTTGACGACCGTGCCCAGGAAGCGCTCGCCGACCTTCGGCAGCTGCGGGTTGGCGATGGCGTTGATCTGGTCGATCGCCGCCTGCGCCGCCGGGCCGTTGGTCGCACCGACGTAGACCGTGCCGTCGTCCTCGATGGAGATGTTGGCGCCGGTCTCCTCGGTGATCTGGTTGATCACCTTGCCCTTCGGGCCGATGACCTCACCGATCTTGTCGACCGGGATCTTGATCGCGGTGACGCGCGGTGCGTACGGGCTCATCTCGTCCGGGGTGGCGATGGCCTCGGCCATGACCTCCAGGATGGTGGTGCGGGCATCGTGCGCCTGGCTCAGCGCACCGGCCAGCACCTGCGAGGGGATACCGTCCAGCTTGGTATCCAGCTGCAGCGCGGTGACGAAGTCCGGGGTGCCCGCGACCTTGAAGTCCATGTCACCGAAGGCATCCTCGGCGCCGAGGATATCGGTCAGCGCGACGTAGCGGACCTCGTCCTCGCCCTTGTCGTTCTTGATGGTGTCCGACACCAGGCCCATGGCGATACCGGCGACCGGCGCCTTCAGCGGCACACCGGCGTTCAGCAGCGACAGGGTCGAGGCGCAGACCGAACCCATCGAGGTGGAACCGTTGGAGCCCAACGCTTCCGAGACCTGACGGATGGCGTACGGGAACTCCTCCTGGCTCGGGAGAACCGGGATGAGCGCCCGCTCGGCCAGCGCGCCGTGGCCGATCTCGCGACGCTTCGGCGAACCGACGCGACCGGTCTCACCGGTGGAGAACGGCGGGAAGTTGTAGTGGTGCATGTAGCGCTTGGAGGTCTCCGGGCCGAGCGAGTCGACCTGCTGGGCCATCTTCACCATGTCGAGGGTGGTGACGCCCATGATCTGGGTCTCGCCACGCTCGAACAGCGCCGAGCCGTGGGCGCGCGGGATCACGGCGACCTCGGCCGACAGGGCACGGATATCGGCCAGCCCGCGACCGTCGATGCGGAAGCCGTCGGACAGGATGCGCTGGCGCACCAGCTTCTTGGTGACCGAGCGGAATGCCGCGCCCAGTTCCTTCTCGCGACCGGTGAAGTCGTCGGCCAGCCGGTCCAGCACGGCGAGCTTGATCTCGTCGATCTTCGCCTCGCGCTCCTGCTTGTCGGCGATGCTCAACGCCTCGCCCAGCTCACGCTTGGCGGTGCCCTCGACGGCCTCGTAGACATCGGCCTCGTACGGCGGGAAGAGCGGGAACTCCTCGGTCGGTTTGGCGGCCAGCGAGGCCAGATCCTGCTGCGCCTTGCACAGGCGGGCGATGAACGGCTTGGCGGCCTCGAGGCCCTGCGCCACCACGGCCTCGGTCGGCGCCTGCGCACCGTCGGCGACCAGCGCGATGACCCTATCGGTGGCCTCGGCCTCGACCATCATGATGGCCACGTCACCGGATTCGACAACGCGACCGGCGACAACCATGTCGAAGACCGCGCCCTCGAGCTGTTCGACGGTCGGGAACGCGACCCACTCGCCGTCGATCAGCGCGACGCGCACGCCGCCGACCGGGCCGGAGAACGGCAGGCCAGAGATCTGGGTGGACGCGGATGCGGCGTTGATGGCCACGACGTCGTACAGGTCGTTGGGGTCCAGACTCAGCACGGTGACCACGACCTGGATCTCGTTGCGCAGGCCGTCGACGAAGGACGGACGCAGCGGACGGTCGATCAGACGGCAGGTCAGGATCGCGTCGGTGGAGGGGCGGCCCTCACGACGGAAGAACGAACCCGGAATGCGGCCCGCGGCGTACATGCGCTCTTCGACATCGACCGTCAGCGGAAAGAAGTCGAACTGATCCTTGGGGTGCTTGCCCGCGGTGGTCGCGGACAGCAGCATGGTCTCGTCGTCCAGGTAGGCGACGACCGAACCGGCGGCCTGGCGGGCCAGCCGGCCGGTCTCGAAGCGGACGGTGCGGGTTCCGTAGGTGCCGTTATCGATCAGCGCGACGGATTCGAACACACCGGGTTCGACCTCGATGGCCGAAGATGTAGTTGTTTCAGACATTTTTCTGCTCTCAACCTCTCGTCTTCGCCGGATCGAGCGCCGGGTAGGCGCGATCCAGCTCTCGTCAGCCGTACCGGATACGGACGCGCAGCAACCCTCCTGGCTGCGACGCGCGCACCCGGCCGAATCCCCTTGGAAACGGCGACGCGGAGGCGGTCATCGATCGAAGCCCGCCGGCGACTGCTCGCCTGCCGGGAGGCCACTACCGAAGACCGACGCCACGCGGGCGGGTGCATACGGCTGTGCAATGTTGTCGTGCAAACGGGGA
This sequence comes from Nocardia sp. NPDC049526, assembly GCF_044465765.1. NCBI lineage: Bacteria > Bacillati > Actinomycetota > Actinomycetes > Mycobacteriales > Nocardiaceae > Nocardia > Nocardia sp. NPDC049526. The sequence goes on from NZ_JBITMA010000004.1 coordinate 39,421, forward strand.
GTAAATAACCCCTCATACACATATAGCCAACGGGGAGATTGTACTTCTCCCCGTTGGCCGGTCTGTCGACTACCCGAGGTAGCCGGTGTGTCGAAGGATCAGCGACGCAGACCCAGGCGCTCGATCAGCGAACGGTAGCGCTGGATGTCCTTGTCGGCGAGGTACTTCGACAGGCGCTTGCGACGACCGATCAGCGCCATCAGGCCGTGGCGGGTGTGGTGGTCGTGCTTGTGCTTCTTCAGGTGCTCGGTGATGTCGGCGATCCGCTTGGACAGCAGCGCGATCTGCGCCTCCGGGGAACCGGTGTCCTTCTCGTGCAGGCCGTAATCGGCGAGAATGGCCGACTTCTGCTCGGTGGTCAGCGCCATGGGGCATCCACTCCTATTTCTCAGTGCCGCGCTCGAGGATTCCGGTTACCCGGCCGGGTGCCGCCGCGGACCGCAGCAAACCCGAGGATCCACCTTACCCGACACCGCCGCGCCGACCGAATCCGGTCAGGAGTCGGCGGCGGCGAGGACCTTGCGGGCGTTCTCGACGTCGCGCCCCATCGCCTCGAGAAGTTGGTCGATGGAATCGAATTTGCGCATACCGCGCAGATGCTCGACGAAATCCACCGCGACGTGCTGGCCGTACAGATCCGCCTCACCGTCGAGTACGTAGGCCTCGACGGTGCGCGCGCGCCCGGAGAAGGTGGGGTTGGTGCCGATCGAGATCGCGGCCATCGCGCGCTCACCCGGCGTCACGGTGCCGATGGTCGGGCCGGGACCCAGCACGGTGAACCAGCCCGCGTAGACGCCGTCGGCCGGAATCGCGGCGTACATCGGCGGCGCGATGTTCGCGGTCGGGAAGCCCAGCTCACGGCCGCGGCCGTCGCCGTGCACGACCACGCCCTCGACCCGATGCGGACGGCCGAGCGCCTCGGCGGCCGCGGCCATATCGCCCGCGTCGACGCAAGCACGGATGTAGGTGGAGGAGAAGGTGACCGCGTGCTCGCTGAGCAGTTTCACGCCGTCGACCTCGAAGCCGAAGCGCTCACCCAGCTCACGCATGGTCTCGATGGTGCCCGCAGCCTTCTTACCGAAGGTGAAGTTGTCACCGACCACCACCTCGGTCACATGTAGCCGCTCGACCAGCAGATCGTGTACGTAGCGCCCCGGCGTCAGCTTCATGAATTCTTGGGTGAAGGGCATGACGCAGAACACGTCGACGCCGAGTTCCTCGGCCAATTCCGCGCGCCGGGTCAGCGTGGTCAACTGCGCCGGATGCGAGCCGGGGCGCACCACTTCCATCGGGTGCGGATCGAAGGTCATCAACACCGCCGGAACACCCCGCGCGGCAGCGGACTTCACGGCCCTGCTGATCAGCTGCGCGTGGCCACGATGCACACCGTCGAATACGCCGATCGTGAGCACGCACCGCCCCCAGTCCGCGGGTACGTCATCGAGGCTCCGCCATCTCTGCACAGTCCGCAGCCTACGCAAAACGAGGGGCGAACAGTATTCGGAGGTGTCGATCCGCACTCCGGCCCGAGCCCCGTGTGTACATGGGGTGAATTGCGGGTTCAGCTGGGTGACGCCTGTTCAAGTGTCTGGATGTGTGAATCGGGAGCCCAATGCATAAGCTCGAAGATGTGCCCGGTAAACGAGACATCGCAACCCGACGCGAGCTGGCCGACACCGCAGCGCAGCCGACCGAGACCACAGGCCCCCACGGCAGCACCGCGACGATTGCGCCGGAGCTCACCTCGGTCGCCCAGGACTATTTGAAAGTGATCTGGACCGCTCAGGAGTGGTCGCAGGAAAAGGTATCGACGAAACTGCTCGCCGAACGGATCGGCGTCTCGGCCTCCACCGTCTCCGAGGCGGTACGCAAGCTCGCCGATCAAGGCCTTGTCGAACACGCACGGTACGGATCCATCACCCTCACCGAACACGGGCGTCGTGCCGCGGTCGCCATGGTGCGCCGGCATCGGCTGATCGAGACATTCCTCGTCAACGAACTGGGCTACGGCTGGGATGAGGTGCACGACGAGGCCGAGGTGCTCGAGCACGCCGTCTCGGAACTGCTGATGGCCCGTATCGACGCGAAACTCGGCTATCCGGACCGGGATCCGCACGGCGATCCCATTCCCTCGGTCGACGGTGCGGTGCCGACGCCGCCCGCTCGCCAGCTCAGCGACTTCCGCGCGGACGAATCCGGCCATGTCGCACGGATTTCCGATGCCGATCCGGATATGCTGCGCTACTTCGATTCGGTCGGCATTGCCCTCGATACGCCGATCGTCGTCGTGGAACGCCGAGATTTCGCGGGCACCATCGCGATTCGCATCGGGGACCGCACCATCGATCTCGGCCGCCCTGCGGCCGAAGCCATCTGGCTCAGCGACTGACGGTCGCGTGCCAGTGGTGACGATTCGTTGTCACCACCGCACGCCGCCGCGGCCACCGCGTCCGCGGCAAGAACAAACTCCGATACCCACCTATCGCATGGTCGGGCCTCGGAGTTAGCACAGGTCAAGCCCCATAGAAATTTCGCGCGCCGAATCGGTCAGCGTGACAGGAAATCCAGCAGCGCACGGAATTCGGACGGCGACAGGTAGCCGTCCCCGTCCGTATCCGCCGCCGCGAGCAGCGACTCGGCGGGCTCGTCGATCAGCCCGGCACCGACATGGCGAATCAGGGATTCGAGTTCTTCGACCGAGATCTTGCCGTCACCATTGATATCGAAGACCGTGAAGGCCGCATCGGCATCGGTGACCTCGATACGGCCGCCGACCAGTGCGGCATCGAATTCGGCTCGGGAGACCAGGAAGTCGCCATTGGTATCGGCAGCGGCGACCATCCGTTCGACGGCCTCGTCATCGACTTCCAGTCCGAGCGAACGGATTCCGGTGACTATGTCCTCGACGGACACCAGACCGTCGCCGTCCCGGTCCCAGAGCTCGAACGTATCGACCGGTTGTCCACTCATTGCCCCACAGCCTTCGTCGCACTGTCTACCGCGCCTACTGTACGGATCGCCGTGCCAGTTCACGCATAGCCACTGACTACCTCGCACAGGGCACACCCTGTGCGAGGTAGTCAGTGGCTATGTGACACCGGTCAGCCAACGGCGGGCACGCGGCCGGCGGTGAAAGCGGTGCGCTTTTCGTGGGCGGCGGTTAGCCAGAAGAAGATCGGGGGGAGCGCGAATTCTATTGCGGTGAGGACGATTTGGAACCAGTGCGGCCAGCCGTGGACGGCGACCGAGATCAAGCGGGCGATGCCGCTCAGCAGGAAGATTCCGGCGAGCCAGCGCACCGCGAGTGCGGAGATCGGATTTTGGCGGGCTGCCCAGATCCAGGCGAGGCCGTAGCCGACGAAGATGCCGCCGAAGAAGCGAGTCTGACTGTCGGCGGTGACGCCGGAGGAGCCCATATCGGGGATGCCGTCGATTCCGGCGGCCATGTGGAATATGCCGATACCAACGATGACAACACCCATCGCCATGGACAGCCATTTGAGTGCCGAGGTCATGAATTCCTCCCTTCACTAGTAGACGTATGTCTACTAAACCGACCCTACGACGCTTAGTAGACATACGTCAACTAAGCTTGCAGGGGTGACCCGCCGCCGCCTCGCCCCCGACGAACGCCGCCGCCTGCTGCTGGACGCGGGCGCGAAACTGTTCGCCGAACGCGCCTACGACGCGGTGCTGATGGAGGATGTCGCGGCGGCGGCCGGTGTTTCGCGCGCCCTGCTCTACCGGCACTTCCCGACCAAACGCGACCTTTTCGCGGGCGTCTACCAACTGGCCGCCGATCGCCTGCTGGTAGCCACGAAACTCGATACCCAAACCCCGCTGCCCGAACAGCTCGCGGCCGGACTCGACGAGCACTTCGACTATTTCGAGGCCAATGCGAATACAGTGGTGGCCGCCAATCGCCTGCTCGCGGGCGATCCGACCATCCAGGCGATCATCTCGGGCGAACTCGGCGAACTCCGGGTGCGTCTGCTCGACGTCATGGGCGTCGAAGGCCATCTCCGCGAGCTCACCTCATCGGTGCTGATGGGCTGGCTGACCTTCGTCCGGGTGCTATCGGTCGACTGGCTGGAAAACCGCACCTGCACCCGCACCGAACTCCGCGAAATCTGCGTCGGCGCGCTGCTCGGCGCGCTGGAACCGCTCGGCGCGGTTAAAGATTCGACGGACGCACGACCATGACCGAGGCCGCGCGCTTACCACTCTCCTGCAATAGCGCGATCGCACGTCCGGACGGGTCGATGGCGGCGTAGACACTGGAGATGCCGACCGGCTCGAGCCAGCGACCGTTGCGCAGATCGTCGGCCTGCTTGTCATCGATATCGCGGTGCGGGAACGCGGTTCGGATGGCGTCGTCGATACCCAGACTCAACAGCGCATTCTCGGATTCGGCCAGTTCGTCGAGGGTTCTGGCGTGTTCGAGGGTGAACGGGCCGACCCTGGTCCGGCGCAAGGCGGTCAGATGGCCGCCGACGCCGAGTGCGGCGCCCAGATCGCGCGCGAGGGCACGAATGTAGGTACCCGACGAACATTCGACGACCACATCCAGATCGACGAACTCCGAAATATCGTGGCGGGCGAGGATATCGAAGCGCGAGACGGTGACCGGGCGAGCGGCGAGCTGGACCTCGGCACCAGCCCGGTGCCGGGCATAGGCGCGTTCGCCGTTCACCTTGATGGCGCTGACCGTGGCAGGCACCTGCTCGATATCGCCGGTCAATTTCGCAGTTTGCGTGGCGATTTCGACATCGGTGAGATGGGTCGCCGAGGCGGTCGAGAGCACTTCACCCTCGGCATCGTCGGTGGTGGTGGCCTGGCCGAGTCGAATGGTCGCGGTGTAGGCCTTGGTGGTCAGCGTGAGCAGGCCGAGCAGTTTGGTGGCGCGTTCGACGCCGAGGACCAGTACGCCGGTGGCCATCGGATCGAGCGTCCCGGCGTGGCCGATCTTCTTGGTGTGCAATAGTTTTCGACATTTCGCGACGACGTCGTGGCTGGTCCAGCCGCCGTCCTTGTCGACGATCAGCAGACCGCCGAGTGCGTCGATCCGTGTGTCGGCCATCAGTCGTGCACAATCGCGGTCAGGATGAGTCCGTCGCCGATCATCCAGCGGCCGTCGAAGGAAACCAGCGGCGCGCCACCGTCGGTGACCTGTCCCGGCACCAGGATCTGGCTCTGGAACGTACCCGCACCCGCGCCGTCGGAACTCTCATCGATGGTGAAAGTGATGTGGGCGTCTTCGAAGCCGAGCCAGCGCGCGGTCAATGGCCACCACGCCTTGTAGGTGGCTTCCTTCGCACAGAACAGCAAGCGGTCCAGGTGCAGACCGGAACCGTCGACCCGCGCCAACCAGTCCCGCTCGGGGGGCAGGCTCACCGAATCCAGCACGCCCTCGGGGAGTGTGCCGTGCGGTTCGGCGTCGATGCCGATCGAGCGGAACCGCAGCTTGTGGCCCAAGGCCGCCGCCCGGTAGCCGTCACAGTGCGTCAGGCTGCCGACGATGCCGCGCGGCCACACCGGCGCACCCCGCTCGCCCTTGCCGATCGCGACCGGAGCCTCACCCAGTTCCACCAGCGCCAGCCGGGCGCAGTGCCGAGCACCGATGAAGTCCCGGCGGCGCTTCTCCACCGACTTCTCGATGAGGTGCGCCTCGGCCGGATGCGGCTGCAGGTCTTCCGGATAGGCCAACAACTCGGCCGAGGCCACACCGGCAGGAAGAATTTTCTCGATCATCACTGATGAGCCTAGTCGAGCCGCCACCGACAAACGCCTGGGGAGGCACGGCGCATCACCCGCGCTCAACCTCTGCGGAGGAGTGGACCGAGCACTCGTTCTCGGTCCACATTCGCGGGATCGGAGCGCTGAGAACCAAGTCCTCTGGCCGCGCCGCCGTCGGACTCATACGCCGCGACGGCGCTCGGCCTTTTCGCGCATCTCGGCGGCCGCGGCCTCCATCTCGGGGGTGACCTTGAAATGGCCGCCCCATTTGTTCAGCGAACCCGGCGGGTAGTCGGGGGTCGGGAGGATTTGGCGCAACAACTGGTCGGGCAGTCCGCGACGCTGCCATTCGCGCGGGTAGCCGAGCGACACCTCTTCGAAGCGCACGCCGTCGTAGTAGGAGGTGCGCGGGATGTGCAGGTGGCCGTAGACCGAGCAGACCACGTTGTAGCTGGTGTGCCAGTCGGCGGTCAGATCGGTGCCGCACCAGAGGGCGAATTCCGGATACCACAGCACCTCGGTGGGCTGGCGGACCAACGGGAAGTGGTTGATCATCACGATCGGCGTCTCGGGTGCCAGCGCGTCCAGTTTCCGCTTGGTGACCTGCACTCGGGCGTGACACCAGGCATCACGGGTCAGATACGGATCCGGCGACAGCAGGAATTCGTCGGTGGCCACAACATTGCGTTCCCGGGCCAGGGCGAGGCCCTCGGCCTTCGTCTTGGTGCCCTTCGGCAGGAACGAGTAGTCGTACAGCAGGAACATCGGAACCAGCGTCACCTGACCGCCGTGCTGTTCGGACCCCGCGCCGGTCCACACCGGGAACGGATCCTCCGGTGTGACGACATCGAGGTCCCGGCAGATCGACACCAGGTAGTCGTAGCGCGCGACACCGTGCATCTGCACCGGATCCTTCGCCGTGGTCCACAATTCGTGGTTGCCCGGCACCCAGATCACCTTGGCGAAGCGGCCGCGCAGTAGCTCCAGCGCCCACCGGATATCGTCGGACTTCTCCCCGACGTCCCCGGCCACGATGAGCCAGTCCTCGGGCGAATCCGCCCGAATCTGCTCGACGACCGGACGATTCCCCTGGTGCCCGACGTGAATGTCGCTCACCGCCATCAACTTGGGTATCACCACACCTACATTGGCATATCCGCGGGAGTTACCGCAGTTCGGCTCGATGATCATGGCGATCCTGGTTCGAGTCCGCCCGCTAGCGACCGCGTTCGTAGGGCCGGTCCGGAGCCTCGATCCGCTGGTAGCCGGTGACGACGAGGGTGGGCGTGTGATCCGGATCCCGCTGAGCACTGCCGGTTTCGACAACACCCCTGACCTCGAGCCAGGCATCGTCGTCGATCACCTCCGGCATCCCCGACAGGTGCACCAGTACATACCGCGCATCAGCGACACAGCAGGTGATGACTACTCGCGCGAGATCCGCATCGGGCGTATCCGGATGCTGCTGCGCGAGATCCTTGGGCCGAATAATGAACCCACTGATAGTGACCTCACGACTGTCCAGCGAGTGACTGGAATCCTGAAGCGCCCGATCCACCAGATCCACAATCGGCAACCGCGGTGACGGCTCAGCCGACAGCGGCGGAAAAGCCCAGAGCTTCGGCTGCTCCGCAGCGATGTCGCGCGGGACGACCTGAACGGGCGAACTGGTTACCGCCGCCCCCGCGCCCAGCGCGGGTGGGGCGACGAGCAAGAGCGCGGCGACCGGTGCGAGCAATAACCACTGCGCGCGACCCGATCCGTGCTCATGATCGTGCTGCGCGGCGCCATGCCCGAACTGGTCACGGTCTACCACGTCACTGCTGCCGTGCACGTTGGCATCACCCAGCGCATTGTCGAGCATGTCGCTGGGTCGGGGCATGTTGATATGGCCGCGTACATCACTGTGGCCGTGCATGCCGGCTTGTTCGTCGGATACGGTGCCACGGCGGATATCTCGGATGATTGCCACCATGGCCAGCAGGATGAAGCCGACGCTGCTGATCAGTAGGAATGGGTAGAGGCTCGGTTTTACGTAGCGTAGGTAGCTGCCGTCGAGGGTTATCCACAGCACTGCGCTGCCGATGAGTAGCAACAGGAGGTTCTGTGTTCCTCGTTTCATCGGGCACCTCCCAGGAAGACGTATCCGGCGATCGTGCCGCAGGCCACGGCAACGGCGAAGGTCATGGGGGCGAAGCGCATCGCGAATCGGCGGCCGAAGCTGCCTGCCTGCATGGCGAAGAGCTTCACGTCCACGGCGGGGCCGACGACCAGGAATACCAGCCGTGGCAGCAGGGGCAGCGTCGACATGCTCGCGGCAACGAATGCATCGGCCTCCGAGCACAGCGCGAGCACGATCGCCAGCACCGCCATGATCAGGATCGCGACCACCATCTGTCCGGCCAACCGTTCGTACCAGGTGGGCGGAACCAGTACGTGCAGCGCGGCGGCGGCCGCGGCGCCGAGTACCAGAAATGCGCTGGCCTGCAAGAGATCGTGGCGCGCGGCCTCGGTGAAGACCTCCCACCGGGTTCGCCCCGTCACACAGTGGTCGCGACCGGTGCCACGCGGCAGCAGCCAGGCCGGGCGTCCGATTCGCGACCAGATCAGCCCCATCACCACCGCGGTGGCCAGTGAACCGGTGAACCGCGCGGCCACCATTCCCGGCTCGCCGGGAAAAGCCACCGCCGTGGCGATCAACACCACCGGGTTGATCGCGGGGGCCGACAGCATGAAGGCCAAGGCCACCGATCCGGGCGCCCCCTGGTCGGTCAGTCGTCGCGCCACCGGCACGACACCGCACTCACAGCCGGGCAGCGCCATCCCGGCCAACCCGGCGACGCCGATTGCGACAGATTCGTTGTGCGGCAATACCTTTCGCAGCAGCGCAGGTGAGACGAAGGCCGCGATACCACCGCTCACCAACACCCCCAGCGCCAGAAACGGCACCGCCTGCACGAAGACACCCGCGAAGATCGTCACCGCGGTCTGCAATCGCGCTGACGCACCCACCGCACGCACCAGCGGCGCCCGCAGAACCAGTCCGAGGGCGATCAGTGCGGCGAGCACATATGTCGAGGACACCCGCGTCCGTACCGAATTCACACCGTTCTGTGCGAGCACGTACCCATCCTGCCTTGCGCTGTCGCCGAATCCCGCTTGTCGCCGATCACCCCGCGTTGCGCCGCCCGCACATCGCCGCGAGCGATTCGGCGCGCGACGACCCGTCCGACCGATCCCGACCACCCGAACCGGCGG
>NZ_JBITMA010000004.1:48512-148698 GCF_044465765.1 Nocardia sp. NPDC049526
GGATCCGCGCAGCCGACGCGAAACCCGAGGCGACCGTATGCTTTCCATCCGGTTCCCAGCAGACGGTTCGACGCGACAACCTGTCGAACCGATCCCGACCACCCGAACCAGCGGATCCGCGCAGCCGACGCGAAACCCGAGGCGACCGTATGCTTTCCATCCGGTTCCCAGCAGACGGTTCGACGCGACAACCTGTCGAACCGATCCCCACTACCCGAGCCAGTAGATCCGCGCAGCCAGCGCGAAACCCGAGGCGACCGTACGCTTTCCATCCGGTTCACAGCAGACGGTTCGACGCGACAACCTGTCGAACCGATCCCCACTACCCGAACCAGCGGATCCGCGCAGCCAGCGCGAAACCTGCTGCGACCGTGAGCTTTCCGTTCGTTTCGCGGCGGCAGGATGCGATGGCGATATGACATGGTCGCGGGATATCGGGCGGGATCCGGACACCACCGTCGATTTCGTAGCGCATATTGGTGACCTTCCAGGACCGGGCCTCGGGGTCGTCCGGGGTGCTCGGCGGTTGGTCGGGCCGCACGACGGCCATGACTTCGGTGACGCCGATGGGCCAGGTGAAAACCAGTAGCCCCGCCTGTTCGGCCAGTCCGGTCACGGTCGGAATGCCACTCGGCGACGGATCGTCCTGCGGTTGTTCCCGTCTGCCTTGCGGCTGCACGGCCGGGCCGGTATCAGATCGGGTGATCTCGGAGTATCTGCCCGCGACAGCGGCGGCCACCGCGTACACCGGCTGCCCGACGGCGGGGGCGCCACCGTCCTCGAGTTCGGTCGCCTGTGTGCGGCCGACCACGCGCCACGACCCGTCCGGCTGCAACCTGGTCACCCGGTAGGCGACGTTATCGGTCGGCGTCGGCGACCACACCACGAGAACCGACCCGTTCGCCAATCGGGTGGCCTCGACGCGCTGCGGAGCCTCGATCGGCGACTCCGCGAGCGCAGCGGCCGCACCCGCGTGATCGGCGCATACCTCGACCGCGGCGAGCAGCCCGCGCATCCTTGCATCGGCCGGTCCCGCTTGTGCCTCGGCGACGAGCCGGTCCGCCTCGGCAATGGCCTCTCGGGCCTCGGCGAGCAACTGGTCGATACTCGGCACCTGATTCGGTGGCAGCAGATCGGATGCGGTGCGGCGGACCTGTTCCAGATGCGGCAGCGCCTCGACATACCGCTTTGCCGCACACGCGACCGTGGCAGCACGCCAGTGGCCCTGTGCCTCGTTCAGCACCCGGTCGACCTCATCGGATACCGAACGGATCGGAGTGAGCCCTTCCCCGTCGGGCCCGACCAGCCGGTTCGCCTCCTCGACATGCCGCGCGGCTTCTTGTGGGCGACCCCCGCGTAGCGCTGCCCGGGCGGCCTTGAGCGGTGCTTCCCATAGTCTGGGCGCAGGCGGTTTCGACATGGGTTGCGGCGGCGCGGGAAGCGGCGAATTCGCTACTCGTGCACCGAGTTCCGCAGCGATCTCGGTGAGCACCCGGGTGGCGTCGGCCCGCTCGAGACCCAACCGCATCGCCTCGTCGAGCAGATACTGGAAGTCGTCGCCGACGAGTTCGTCCTCGACCAGGACCGCTGCCCTGACCTTCGGCCGCAATTCCTTGGCGACATCCTCGGCCACCGCCCGCAGATACTCCCGCAGCGCCGCCTCGCCCGATTCGAGCAGGTCGTGGATGTGAATCAGCAACTCGTCCAACACCACTCGGATGCGACCGGGCGGCAACTCCCGGGACCGCGCACGCAATGCCTCGGCGCGCAGTCGAATCTCCTGGGCCTGACCGGCCTTCGCCGGATCCACCCGGAGCAGCGCGAACAACGTCGGCGTCGGTTCACCGTCGATGAGCCGATCCCATTCGCTGAGCAACTGCCGAATCTGTTGTCTGCGTTGGTCGGTGAGCACACCGGCGGGCGCGGGGGCGTTGTCGATGACGCGATGCCTGCGCAGTCGAGTCGCGACCTCGGCGGCACTGAGCCCGCCCATCGCACCGATCTCCTCCAGCCCGGGGACCTTCCCGGCCGGAACTCCACCGTGACGCTGCACCAATCGCGAGATCGCCGCGTCGAGCATCTCGTAGCGGTCCGCATCCCGGCGCTCGCGCATCTCCCGGATCCGCGCCGCTTCCGCGCGGCGGATCGCCGAATCCAGCAGTACGCGGGACAGCTTCGGATGCGCGTCGACCAACAGCCCCACCAGCACCCGGTATTTCGGATGGTCGCGCTGGCGCTGCCAGAAACCCCAGACCTCCTCCACCCGGGCGGCGATCTCGGCATCGCTCAGCGACTCCGCTTCGTCCAGCGGAATGTCGTAGAGCTCGAACGGATCCGACTCCTCGAGCCCGCCGCGGCGCTCGACATCGGCGAGCACCCGCTTGCGGTAGTCGTTCGGATCGAACGCCTGCATGGTCACGGCTCAGCTGTCGCGGCGGCGGGTGCGCTGGACCTGATCGAGTTCGCGCGCCACATCCGCTTGCGACAGGGTCGCGCCGGTCTGCGCGGTCAGGACCAATGGAATATCGGCGTCGACGTGATGGCAGGTGACGCGCAGGACGCCGTCGAAGCCCATCTCGAATGTCACCCGCACTTCGCTGCCCTCGGGATAGCCCGCGGGGATGCCGCGAATACGCCCTTCCACCAGCACCTTCGTATCCTCGGGGCGCGCCGATGCCGCCTGGCCCTGCTGTTCCACGATGGTCAGCGCGATTTCGTCCTGATCCGCCCGCACGGTGCCGAAGGAACGACGTACCTTCACCGGCAGCGTCGAATTGCGATGCACCAACCAGGTCGCCGCCAGCCCGTACTGGTAGTCGAGCGCGAGCACACCGAAACCGCGCGAAACAACAGTATCGACCTGAATTTCGAGCATCCGGCGCACCAGCCCGACCGGTTGCCCGAAGGAGGCGGCGACGCGGGCGATCGATTGGTCCAGATCGGCCGGTGCGGCGTCCTCGATATTCGCGCCGTCGCGCAGTCGGCCACGTGTGGTGAGGTCGGCGAGGACGAGACGTTCCATCTCCAGCTTTTCGCCGTAGAGCGCCGCGCCGCGCGCCACCGAGAGGTCAGGATCGCGCAGTTCGCCGGCGAGGCCGAGTTCCTTGCGCAGTTCGCGCTCGACCATCGGCATGCGCGAGGAGCCGCCGACGAGCAGCAGGCGGTCGACGGATGTGACACCGCGCTTGCCTGCCGCAGTCAGGCAAGCGCGGGTCAGGTCGATGGTGCGGCGCATGAGCGAGGCGGTCATCGCGTCGACTTCGGCGCGCGTCAGCGGAACAACCGCGCGGGCGCCGTCGTGCGCGATCACCACATCGGTGCGCTCGGCATCGGTCAGCTCGCACTTGGCGCGTTCGGCGGCCAGCACGAGCATCTGCGAACCCGCCGAATCGTCCAGCGGGTCTTCGGCATCCGGATTCGCCTCGCAGAACTTCTGCGAAAGGTACAGCGCGATGCGCTCATCCCAGTCGGCGCCGCCGAGTTGGTGATCGCCCTCGACCGCGAGCACCGAAATACGGCGGTCGGCGAGTTCGATGACGGTGGCGTCGAAGGTGCCGCCGCCCAGGTCGTAGACGAGAACCGTCTCGCGCGGGCCCGGCTTGCCGACGTCGGTGCTGGATTCCCGGTGGCCTCCGTCACGCTGCGCTATCGCCTCCGGGTCCATCGCTCGCACCGCAGGGCTGCCGTCGAGTCTGCCGAAACCGTAGGACAATGCCGCGGCGATCGGCTCGGAGAGAACGCCCGCCACATCGAAGCCCGCATACGTGCCCGCCTGGATGGTCGCACGACGCTCCTCGTCACCGAAGTAGGCGGGCACGGTGATGACCGCACGCTTCACCGGTTCGCCACCGCTGAACTCGGCGTCTGCGGCAAGGCTTTTCAGGATCAGCGCCGAAACCGCGGGCGCGGACCAGGTTTGCCCATGCGCGGCGAAACGCCAGTCCGTATCGCCCATCCGCCGCTTCACCAGCGCGCACACATGCTCGGGATCGAGCCGAGCCTGCCGCCGCGCGCCTTCGCCCACCAGATGATCGAACGCCGAAGCGAACAAAACGACCGATGGCACCGTCGCCTCGCCGTTCATACCGATCATGACTTCGGGCCGACCATCGGCGTCTATCCGCGCGATCGCCGAATTCGTCGTACCAAGGTCGATGCCGTAGACCCCCATGAGACGCGATGGTAGCAGCCGCATCCGACACCAGCCCAGTTCCCGACAGTGGATCCCGATGCCGCCCAAAACAATCGATGCACCCCCGCGAACTCGCGTTAAAGTGCGAACATGACCGACCCCGCCGCGCCGCAGGTAGAGGCCCTCACCAACCCAACTGCGCCACACACCGGTCGCCCCATCGGCCCACACACACCACCGCTCGAAAACCTCACCAGCTCCACTACACCGCAGGCGGGTACCCCCGCCAAACCCCTTACGCCGTGGGCCGAGGCGACGACCGGCCAAGCAGCGTCACGGCCCGGTCACCTCACCGACCCAGCCGCACCACAGGGTGCTCACCCCACCAACCCCGTTACGCCACCGGCCGAGACCCGCACCGACCCCGCAGCATCGGCCAATCACACCGCCGATCCCCTTACGCCGCAGGTCAAGTCCCCGACCGCGCCGCAGACCCACTACCCCGCCGACTGCCCCACGCCACAGCTCGAACCCACCGACTCGCTTGCCCACCTAGCGGAAAGCATCGAAGACCTCACCCGAGTCATCGCTCGCCAAGCCACCACCATCGACCGCTTGGCCGACGAGGCCAAGGCCCGCGACCGACGCGACCGCAGCGGCGCCGATCTCCCCCTCGTCCTGGAACTCTTCGCCCTCCACACCGACACCACCGCCTGCGCCGTCACCGCCGAATCCGCACGCGAGCGAGCAGCATTCGAAGCCGTCGCCAGCCGAATCGAACGCCTCATCGTCGGCCGCGGCGGCACACTCGTCACCCCGCGTCCCGATGACGCCTTCGACTCGCTCACCATGGAAGCGGCGGATGTCGCGCAGACACACGATCCCGCATTGGACCGCACCGTGGAATCGGTCGTCCAAGTCGGCTTGACGGTCTCCGGCCGCTCGGTGCGTCCGGCAGGAGTGGTCGTCCGCCGACACCACTGACGACCCGCCGCACGCCGCACACGAACTCACCCAGCAGGTGTGGTTGTCCGCCGACACCACCGACGACCCGTTACCCGCCGCAAATAAGTTCGCCAGGCAGGAGTGGTCGGTGCGCCGACACCACTGACACCTGCCGCCCGGCGAGCACGGGTTCGCTCGGCGAAACATGCGCGGGATGCGAAACCGTGCGCGGCGCACCGGTTAAGCACTGACGCGGGGTACCTCGGTACCGATTTGCGCCCAGCGGCCGGATTCTGCGCGCCAGACTACGGCGATGAGACGTAGGAGCATGAAGGCTACGAGGCCGGTCCAGATGCCTGCTATGCCCCAGTTGAAGATGAGGGAGAGCCAGATGGCGGGGAGGAAGCCGAGGAGGGCGGCGCCGAGGGTGGTGTTTCGGAGGTAGGCGGCGTCGCCCGCACCGAGGAGGACGCCGTCGAGGGCGAAGACGATGCCTGCGATCGGGATGATGGCGACGAAGAACCACCAGGCGACGTGGGTGCGGTCGAGGACGGCCGGGTCGTCGGTGAAGAGTTCGGGGATGACGGTCGCGCCGGCCGCGAAGGCCGCCGCAAGGACCAGCGCGAATCCACCCGACCAGCGGGTGATGCGGCGCGCCAGGCCGCGCGCTCCGGTGGCGTCGCTCGCGCCGAGTGCCGCACCGACCAGGGTTTGGGCGGCGATGGCGAGCGAATCCAGGGTCAGGGCAAGGAAATTCCAGAGCTGCAGGACCAGTTGGTGTGCGGCCACCGATGCCGCACCGAATCGGGAGGCGACGGCCGCCGCCGACACGAAACTGGCTTGGAAGGCGAGGCTGCGGGCGATCAGATCACGACCGAGTACCAGCTGTGCCCGCATCACCGACCAGTGCGGCGCCAGCGGAACACGTGCGCGCACCAGCGCGGTCAGGAACAGCACGGCAGTCACGGACTGGCCCGCCGCATTCGCGACCGCCGAACCCGCCAACTCCAACCGCGGCGCACCGAGCAACCCGTGCACCAGCGTGGGGCACAGCACCCCCGAAACCAGTAGTCCCGCAACAACGAACAGCAGTGGCCTGCGCGTCTCCTGCACCCCGCGCAACCACCCGTTACCAGCCATGGCGATCAGAATCAGCGGCACCCCGAACAACGCGATCCGCACCCAGACCAATGCCTCCCCCGCGATATCCCCACCACCCGCGATCACATTCGTCAGCGGAACCGCAATCGCCTGCCCCACAACAAGAACCAGCGTCCCGACGATCACGGCGACCCAGGTCGCCTGCACCCCTTCCCCGATCGCACCGCGCTGATCCCCAGCCCCATGCCGCCGCGCCGCCCGCGCCGTCGTCCCATACGACAGGAACGTCAGCTGCGAACTGACCTGCGCCAGAATCATTCCGCCGACCGCAAGCCCGGCCAATGCCAACGCCCCCAGCCGCCCCACCACAGCCAGGTCGAAGAGCAGATAGATGGGCTCGGCCACCAGCACACCCAAGGTCGGCAAGGCGAGTCCGAGAATCCGTCGCGGCCCCACCGCGCCGATCGGATTCGACGCAACCCCGCCGACTTCCGAACTCACCCGAGTTCGGCCAACAGCGCCGCGACGACCGATTCGGACGTGCCGTAAGTGGTGTATCCGGCCGCGAACCGATGCCCCCCACCGCCCAAAGACGTTGCGACAGTGGCCACATCGACACCGTCCTGCGCCCCCGGCGCACTGTCACGCGACCGCAGCGACACCGTCCACCGATCCGGAATCGTGCGCGATTCCTTGAACACCGCGGCAACCCCGGCCTCGGAGGTGGTGCGGACGATATCGACCACACTCTCCACCTCTTCCGAGCGCACACCATCGACATCTTCGCGGCGCACGATGGCATACACCAGTCCGGTCCCACCACCGGCCTGCGGCTCCAACCGAGCCGAGCCGAGCACCCGCGACAGCATCGGCAACCAGCCGAACGGATGCGTATCCATCAGCGAGCGCGTGATTTCGGCACCGTCGATACCGGTGGCCAGTAGCCGCTCGGCCAGGTGATGGGTGCCGGGCCGCACCCAGCGGAACGATCCGGTATCGGTGACCAGTCCGGCGTAAAGACAATGTGCCACTTCGGCATCGATCGGCACCTGCCAGGTATCGAGCAGCCGCGCGATCAGACTCGTCGTCGATTCCGCACTCGCATCGATCACATTGATCGACCCGAACCGGGTATTGGAGCGGTGATGATCGAACACCAAAGTCGTTCGGGCCCCGGCCAATCGATCGGCGAGCGCACCCAGCCGACCGGCACTGCCGCAATCTACGGAAACCAGCAGATCCACCTCGGCCGGTACATCGGCGGGCGGCACCAGATGCTGTACACCGGGCAGCGTCCGCATCGTCGCGGGCAGTTCGGCGGGCTCGGCGAACGATACCCACACCGGGACACCGCGCCGGTGCAACACCACTGCCAAAGCGAGCCCGCTGCCGATGGTGTCGGCATCGGGCTGCACATGACACAGGATGGTGACCGAACGCGCCGCGTTCAATGCGGCAAGGGCCGGTCCGAAATCGACCGCATCGACAGCGACCCCGCTACCCGGGTCGACGGGCATCGTCGTCATGGTCTACCGCACGTCACTCGTCGGATTCGCGTTCGACCTTGTACGGGTCGGCATCGCCGGCATGGGTGGCGTTGGCCGCCACCTTCGCGACCGCGTCATCGGCGGCCCGCGCCCTGGCCAGTAGCTCTTCCATATCCCGTGCCGCGTCGGGCACCTTGTCGAGCACGAACGCCAGCGTCGGGGTGAATTTCACGCCGGTGCCCGCGCCCACCTTCGAGCGCAGCACACCCTTCGCCTTCTCCAGACCCGCGGCCGCGGCCGCGTAATCCGGTTCCACGTCGAGGGTTTCGCCCATCACCGTGTAGTACACCGTCGCCTCGCGCAGATCGCCGGTGACCTTCGCATCGGTCACGGTCACGAAATTCAGACGCGGATCCTTCACCTCGTATTCGATCGCGGTCGCCACGATCGCGGAAATCCGCTTGGCGAGTCGGCGTGCCCTGGCTTGATCCACCATGGCTGAACCCTCCTCACTACTGCTGTGTTCATTTTGCGGCGGGACCGGGACCTTGCGTGGTTGCGCAAGCTACCGCCTCCGGGCCCGTCGTTCCCGCCGCGGGTCAGTCTTCGGGTCCGAAGATCCTGCGGCGCACTGCCAGCAACTCTAACTCCGGACGAGCCGCGACGTGACGCTCACATTTGTCGAGTACCTCGGTCAGGTGATCCATACCGGAACTGACCATGGCGACTCCGAGCAGTGAGCGACGGTGGCGGTCTTGTTCCCCACCCTCGGCGGCACTCACACCGAAGCGCTGCAATTCGGCCAGCACAGGCCGGATCACCGAACGCTTCTGCTTCAGCGAATGCACATCTCCGAGCAGGATGTCGAACTCCAGTGCACCCAGGTACACCCAAGCCTCCTGTATCGGCACCTACGAAAAGATTGTCTCGGTGGTCCGGTCCAGCGTTGACGGCCGGACCGGACCACCGACGAACAAATCAGTCGCGCGGCTTCTCGCGCAGCTCGTAGGCCTCGATCACATCGCCTTCCTTGATGTCGTTGTAGGTCAACGTCATACCGCATTCGAAGCCCTCGCGGACCTCGGTGACGTCGTCCTTCTCCCGCTTCAAGGTGGAGATCGTGACCGTCTCGGCGACCACCACGTTGTCGCGGAGCAGGCGCGCCTTGGCGTTGCGCTTGACCGAACCCGAGGTGACCATGCAACCGGCGATATTGCCGACCTTCGACGAACGGAAGATCGCGCGGATCTCCGCCCGGCCCAGCTCGACCTCTTCGTAGATCGGCTTGAGCATGCCCTTGAGGGCCTTCTCGATTTCGTCGATGGCCTGGTAGATCACCGAGTAGTACCGGATGTCCACACCCTCGCGGTTGGCCAGCTCGGTCGCCTTGCCCTCGGCCCGGACGTTGAACCCGATGATGATCGCGTTCGACGCCGACGCCAGGTTGACGTTGGTCTCGGTGACGCCACCGACACCGCGGTCGATGACTCGCAGGCGCACCTCGTCGTCGATCTCGATACCGAGCAGCGCCTCCTCGAGGGCCTCGACGGTACCGGAGTTGTCGCCCTTGAGGATCAGGTTGAGCTCCGAAGTCTCCTTCAGCGCGGCATCCAGATCTTCCAGGCTGATCCGCTTGCGGCTGCGCGCGGCCAGCGCGTTGCGCTTGCGCGCATTGCGACGGTCGGCGATCTGGCGAGCGATCCGGTCCTCGTCGACGACGAGCAGGTTGTCACCGGCGCCCGGCACCGACGTGAAGCCGATGACCTGGACCGGCCGCGACGGCAGCGCCGCGACGACATCGTCGCCGTGCTCGTCGACCATGCGGCGGACGCGACCGTAGGCGTCGCCCGCCACGATCGAATCACCGACGCGCAGCGTGCCGCGCTGGATGAGCACGGTCGCCACCGGACCTCGGCCGCGGTCGAGGTGCGCCTCGATGGCGACACCCTGTGCGTCCATGTCCGGGTTGGCCCGCAGATCCAGCGCTGCGTCCGCGGTCAGCAGGACCGCCTCGAGCAGTTGCTCGATGTTGGTCCCCTGCTTGGCGGAGATGTCGACGAACATGGTGTCGCCACCGTATTCCTCGGCAACCAGGTTGTATTCGGTCAGCTGCTGCCGGATCTTGTCCGGGTTCGCGCCTTCCTTGTCGATCTTGTTGACCGCGACCACGATCGGCACATCGGCCGCCTGCGCGTGGTTGATGGCCTCCACCGTCTGCGGCATGACACCGTCGTCGGCGGCGACCACCAGGATCGCGATATCGGTGGCCTTGGCACCACGGGCACGCATGGCGGTGAACGCCTCGTGACCCGGGGTATCGATGAAGGTGATGAGCCGGTCGTTATCGCCCAGATGGGTGAGCACCTGGTAGGCGCCGATGTGCTGGGTGATGCCACCGGCCTCGCCCTCACGGACGTTGGCCTTACGGATGGTGTCGAGCAGTCGGGTTTTACCGTGGTCGACGTGACCCATGACGGTCACCACCGGCGGACGCTGTTCGAGGTCTTCCTCGCCGCCCTCGTCCTCACCATAGGTCAGGTCGAACGATTCCAGCAGCTCACGGTCCTCGTCCTCGGGGCTGACCACGTGCACGACGTAGTTCATCTCGCTGCCGAGCAGCTCGAGGGTCTCGTCGTTAACCGACTGGGTCGCGGTGACCATCTCACCGAGGTTGAACAGGGCCTGCACCAAGGCGGCCGGGTTCGCGTCGATCTTCTCCGCGAAGTCCGACAGCGAGGCACCGCGGGCGAGACGGATGATCTCGCCGTTACCGCGCGGCAGCCGCACGCCACCGATGGCGGGGGCTTGCATGCTTTCGTACTCGGCGCGCTTCGCCCGCTTCGACTTACGGCCACGACGCGGGGCGCCACCGGGACGACCGAACGCACCGGCTGCACCGCCACGGCCACCGGGACCACCCGGACGACCGCCGCCACCGCCACCGGGACGACCACGGAAACCACCGGCCGCGGGAGCACCGGCACCTGCACCGGGCGCACCCGTGCCACCGCCGCCACCACCGCCGCCGCGGTAGCCACCGCCACCGCCGCCGCCACCGGGACGACCGCCGCCGCCACCCGGGCCACCGCCCGGACGACCCGGACGACCTGCACCGGCGCCGCCGCCCGGACCTGGACGGGCCGAACGCGCGGGCATGGCACCCGGATTCGGCCGCGGCGGCATCGAGCCGGGGCTCGGACGCGGCCCACCGGGACGCGGACCACCCTGGCCGGGAGACGGACGCCGCTCACCTTGGGTACCACCCGGACGGGGACCACCCTGAGCCGGACCCGGACGCGGCCCCTGGCCGGGACCCGGACGCGGTCCACCCTGGCTGGGGGCCGGACGCGGCGCGGGACGCTCACGATCGGGTGCGGACGAGAAGGGGTTGTTGCCGACGCGCGGAGTCTTCGGACCCGGCTTGGGGCCGGCTCCCGGACCACCGGGACGCGGACCACCGTGCGCCGGAGCACCGGGACGCTGCTGCTGACCGGGACGTGCGCCACCCGGGGTCGGGCGCGGTCCGCTCTGCGCCGGAGTGCTCGGCGCCGGGGTGGCCTTCGCGGCCGGAGCCGCCGGGGTCTCCTGGACCGGAGCGGTTTCCCGGGCGGCGGGCTTGGCCGGACCGGGACGTGCGGCCGGACCGGGACGCACAGCATCGGACGGACGCGCGGCCGGAGCCGCCGTCTCACGGGCGGCCGGAGCCGCCGGGGTCGCTGCCTGCGCGGGCGCAGGAGCCGGGGTACGTGGACCCGGACGCGGACCGCCACCTGCGGCGGGCTTCGCGGACGGGGCGCTCGATGCGGGACCGGGCCGGGACCCGGACTTGGCTGTGCCGTTGGTCGGCGCGGACTTCCCCGCCACCGACTCGCGCAGACGACGTGCGACGGGTGCTTCCACCGTCGAGGACGCCGACTTCACGAACTCGCCTTGCTCCTTGAGCGTTGCGAGTAGTTCTTTGCTCGTGACACCGAGTTCTTTGGCCAACTCGTGCACGCGGGCCTTGCCTGCCACTGCTCTCCTCACTGAGAGGTCGAGCAGTGCCTCCGCCTAGGGAAGGCGGGCCCGCACGACCTCGGGTTATCTCCGATGGACGTTCATCGTTGGTGCTTCACGGTGTGCTCATGAGTGCTCGTGCCTGTTCTCGAGGTACTTCTCCAGGGCTGAGATATCCAGATTTCCGGACACTCGTAGTGCTCTGCCGAATGCTCGGCGTCGTTCCGCGGTGCGCAAACAAACCGAAACGGGGTGCAGCCAGGCACCCCGTCCGGGAAGTCTGCGCCGCGGATCGGGAACTATCGCAACAACCTCGGAACCGTCACCGGTTTCACAGTCCTGCGCCACGATCCGCAACAGATCGACGGCCAACTCGCGCTTTCGGCACCCGATGCACGTCCGCACCGGAGCCGCTCGACGACGGTGCGCCGGGGCCAGCTCGGTGGTGCGTTCGGACAAAGAAACCGAAGGCTCGCGTTGAACCTGAGACCACTCTACCGCTGTCCCGCTCGGAACACCGAACCCCGCCCCTTCGGAAGTTACGAACATGTCATCCGGCGGGCTCGATTCGCGGGAATCGATCAACTCCGATGCGCCTCCGTCCGCACACTGCCGCTGCCCGCATCCGGGGTCGCATCGCTGCGGATATCGATCCGCCAACCGGTCAGGCGGGCCGCCAACCTGGCGTTCTGCCCCTCCTTGCCGATGGCGAGCGAGAGCTGGAAGTCGGGGACGACCACGCGTGCGGCGCGGGCTTCGGGATCCACGATCGTGACCGAGACAACTTTCGACGGCGACAGCGCATTCCCGACGAAGGTCGCCGGATCATCGGCGTAATCGATGATGTCGATCTTCTCCCCCGCCAGTTCGCTCATCACATTGCGCACGCGCTGACCCATCGGACCGATACACGCGCCCTTGGCATTGACGCCGGGAACGGTGGTGCGCACCGCGATCTTGGAGCGGTGTCCGGCCTCGCGGGCGACCGCGACGATCTCCACCGAACCGTCGGCGATCTCGGGCACCTCGAGTGCGAACAGTCGGCGCACGAGATTCGGATGGGTGCGCGAGAGGGTGATCTGCGGGCCGCGCGGGCCGCGGGAGACACCTACGACGTAGCACTTGATCCGGTCGCCGTGCTCATAGCTCTCGCCGGGCACCTGCTCGGCGGGCGGGATCAGGCCCTCGGTGCCGTGCAGTTCGCTACCGATACGCACCACGACGGTGCCGCGGGCATTGGCGCGGGCATCGCGCTGCACCACGCCGCCGACGATGTCGCCCTCATGGGTGGAGAATTCGCCGAAGGACTTCTCGTTCTCGGCATCTCGCAGCCGCTGCAGCACCACCTGGCGCGCGGTGGTCGCCGCAATCCGGCCGAAACCCTCTGGGGTGTCGTCCCATTCGGAGATCACATTGCCGTCGGCGTCGAGTTCGCGCGCCATCACCCGGACCACGCCGGTCTTCTGGTTGATATCGATGCGCGCGGTGGGCTGGTGCCCCTCGGTATGACGGTAGGCCGTGAGCAATGCCGACTCGATCGCGGAGATCACGGTCTCGATCGAGATCCCTTTATCGGCGACAATCGCGCGCAGGGCTTCGATTTCGATGTTCATTCCACGATCCCTTCGGTCGGCGAATCGGACGCTTCTACAGATTCGGTTGGTACATCGGTTGTTCCTCGGACATCGGCGGCGGGGTCCACCGCTTCCTCTTGCCCCGGCCGCGGACGACCGGGCGCGACTCCGCCCGCGAGTTCCAGTTCCCGCGCGCCGGGCGGGTTGAATTCCACCTGGACGACGGCCTCGGCGATATCGGCCAGCGGAATCGTCACCCGGTGCGGCTTGTTCTTCCCGCCGAGCACCAGCGCCACCGTGTCATCGATGAGAACACCGACCCTGGCCTCGAACTTGTCCGATGACTTCGGATCCGGCGACGGAGCGCCGGTGCGTAGCTTGATCCGCACCTTGCGCCCCTGGGCGCGGCGCCAGTGGCGGTCGGCGGTGAGCGGGCGGTCGATGCCGGGGCTGGTCACCTCGAGCAGATAGGGCGTCTCGCCGAAATCGCCCGCATTGTCGAGGGCCTCGGAGAGTTCCGTACTCAGTCCGGCAATGGCATCGAGATCGGAAGCGGCATCGCTGTCGACGACGACCTTCACCCGAGCCTGGGCATCCACATGCTTGCCCGCCGTCGAGATCTCGACACCCTCGAGGTCGAATCCTCGGCGCTCGACGAGCCCAGCAACGAGCTGGCTCACCCTTTCCTCGGTCGGCATGGGCATGTGGGGCGGCTCCTGGTTCAGTTGTCAGACGGCGGGAAAATTCTCTACCGAAGATCTAGCGTAACGCGCCTCGAGAGTGTAAAGGACCAGCGGCCTCGAGCAAGTTTCCTGGCCACGCGCCCGCAATACCGCGCGCCGGGCCTCGCACCGACCGCACGGTAGACGCTCGGTCGGCCGTGCCACGCGAATCTGGCACGATGGTGCCGTGCCAATCCGCCTCCCCGCCCCGCCGCGCGCCGGGTGCACTTCCGGCATCCCCATCGACCGGCATCGAACCCAGCACGGCAGCGCCGGCATCGGTCGCACCGGCATCGTCGACCGCCGCACCGCATTACGGCTGGCCGGCAGCACGACCGTGGGTGTGCTAGCCGTCGGCGCGGTGGCTGGATGTACGGACAAGACGGTGTATCAGCCCGATCCGCTTGCCGCACAAGAGAACCTGGCGCGCGCCGACGCAGCGGCCGCGACGGCGGCGATCGCGGTGACGCCGCAGCGGCACGCCGCATTGACCGCGATCGCGGACGAACGCACCGCACACGCGGATGCGCTGCGTGCCGAAATCAACCGTGTGATCGGCGTTTACGGTGACGGCACCACTCCGACGCACCGCACCCGCGAAGTCACCCCGCCCGCTTCCGGCACTTCCCCCGCGGCATCGGGCGCATCCGGATCCCCCACCACGCCGCCGAGCATCGACGAGTTGCGCACCCGGCTGGCCAAGTCGCAGCAGTCCGCGGGTGATCTCGCCCGCACCCAATCCGGTTATCGCGCAGGGTTATTGGCCTCGATCAGCGCATCGTGCGCGGCGCAGGCGGGGGTGTTGCTGGCATGAGTCGTGCCGCCTCGACCTACCTCGCACGCAATACCGTGCGCACCGCTCGACTCGTCCGGACAGGGATGCGTACATGACCGAAGCCGAACGCCAAGCCCTGCTCGACGCGTTGCGCGCCGAATACGCGGCGGTGTACGCCTACGGCGTGATAGCGGCCTACGCCGCCGCCGAGCGAGTCCGCTTGATCGCGCAGGACACCGCCGCCCACCGCGCCCGCCGCGATACCACCATCGATGCGTTGAAGTCAGCCGGAGTCGCGGTGCCACCGCCGGACGCCGCCTACACCACGCCGTTTCCGGTGAACGATCCGATTCCGGCGGCGAATTTGGCCGTCACGGTGGAAACCGACACCGCCGTAGCCTGGCGCGCGGTTGTCGAGAACGGCAGCTCCGAATCCATCCGCCGGACGGGTGTCGACGCCCTCACCGAATGCGCGCTGCGCCTGGCCACCTGGCAAGCCATCCTGGGCGCCAACCCACCGACGGTCGCCTTTCCCGGCAAGGTCTGACCGCGCGCCGCGCACGCATTCGTCAGCGAATTCGTGCGCGGCGGATGCGAGTGACTACGGGCGCATTTCGTAGGTGCCGTCGTAGGCGGCGACTTCGGCCCAGACGCGGTCGAAGCGGGGACGGTCGGTGACCGGCGGGCGCAGGGCGGAGGCGGCCCAGGCCTGCTGGTCGGGGGTGGCGGAGGGCTTGCCGTAGAGAGTGGTCGCGTGGCTGTTGAAGTCGCGGATCTGGAAGTCGAAGATCTGCTCGATGATGTCGCGGTCCAGGCCGGTGACGGCGGCCTGCTCCAGGATCAGCTGGCCGTAGACCACCAGGGAGAACAGGTGGCCGATGGTCAGCATGAAATCCAGATCCTTCTGCTGATCGGCATCGGGAGCTGCGGTGGTCAACAGCGTGCGCAGGGCCTGGGCCTGTTCGTAGAAGCGCGCGACATTCGGCAGATCGGCGTGCTTTTCGTATACCGGTGTCCAGTCGGCGAATTGCACCTTGCCCGCGCCACGAGCCGGACCCTGCCGGAAGAAGAACTCGTCGTCGGCCGCATCGACACGAGTGCCGATCTCCGGGTAGTCCTTCGGGTTGAACAGGTAGTTCGGCATGAACTTCAGGATCTGGCCGACATTGACGTGCACCGTGCCCTCGAGCCGGGGCAACGTCCCGATATAGCGGGCGACCTGCGCGAAGTAGGTGTTCTTCTCGAATCCCTTGGCGGCGAGCACATCCAGCAGCAGCGTCATGACGGTCTCGCCCTCGGAAGTCACCTTGGACTTGGTCATCGGGTTGAACAGCAGGTAGCGGCGGTCCTCGAGGCCGGCGCTGCGGAAGTAGTCGACGGCGCGGTCGCTGAACAGCTTCATTGCGACGATGCGCGCGTACGCATCCACGAAATTCGTTCGCACATGCGGGAATTCGGTGACGGCCTGGCCGTAGAGGATGCGGTTGTTGGAGTGCGTGATGGCTTCGTAGAACGAGTGCTCGACCATACCGATGCTGCCGTGGCACAGGTTGAACTTGCCGACATTGACGGTGTTGAGCGCGGCGGAGAAGGCCTCGGGACCGGTGGACAGGATGTCGGCGGCGGTCACGGGGTAGTCGTGCAGCGCGAAGGTGCTCACATACAGCTGACCGTGGATGACGTTGTCGATGAGCTCGTAGTTGTCGTGGCGGCTGTCCGCGGCGAACCACACGTAGCCGTCCGCGCCCTCGATATCGGCGCGGCGGGAGAACACCGACACCATCGAGGCGACATTGCCATTGCCGATGTAGTACTTGACGCCATCGGCGCGGAAAAGGATGCCGGCCTCGGCATCCGCGCTGCCCGGCTCGGTCGGCGTCAGGATCAGGTCGGTGTTGTAGATGTCGGCACCGTGATCGCGCTCGGACAGACCGAATGCCATCACCTGGCCGTCGGCGAGGTCGGCGGCCGCACGCTTCTTGGCGTCCTCGTTATCGCTCTGCCAGATCGGGCCGAGGCCGAGGATGGTGACCTGCTCGGCGTACCAGTACGCGAGACCGTAGAAGCCGAAGATCTCCGACAGCGCCGCATTGCGCGCACCGTCCCATCGCCGGTTCGCGTCACCGTCGGCATAGGCGGCCGGGGTCAGGAAGGTCGCGAACAGGCGCTCCTTCTTGACGAACTCGAGGAAGTCCGACACCCAGACCGCATCCGCGTCATCTGCCAGCAGCTGCCGCTTGCCCCGCGACTCGAACCACTCGATGGTGGCCTTCAGCAGCCGCCGCGTCTCGGCGTCGAACTGCTTCGGGTCATAGCTGGTGGGGTTGAACAACAACGCGTCGATGCTCGTCATGCCGCTAACTTACCAGCGGGTAACAGCAGCCAGGAGCGGGTCCGCGATTACCGCCCGCCCCGAATCTTGCCTACGGAACCGTAGGTCCGAACGAATGCGAGAAGCCCGGCCGACCGGGCTCGGTCGGCCGGGCTTTCCTACCGGTTGCCGGAGGCCGGCCTACCGCCCGCCGCGGACCTGCGCGAGCACCGATTCGACTACCGAATCTGCCGCGACCTCGGTGGATTCGCCGGTGAAGCGGTCGCGGATCTCGACCTTGCCCTCGGCCCAGCCGCGGCCGACGACCACGACCAGCGGAACGCCGATCAGCTCGGAATCCTTGAACTTCACACCGGGCGAGGCTTTGCGGTCGTCCAGGACGACGTCGAGTCCGGCCGTATCCAGCAGCGCCGCAACCTGTTCGCCGCCCTCGCGTGAGGAGTCGTCCTTGTTCGCGATCACCACGTGCACGTCGAACGGCGCGACCTCGCGCGGCCAGCGCAGACCCTTCTCGTCGTGCTGCTGTTCGGCGATCACCGCGACCATGCGGGAGACGCCGACGCCGTAGGAGCCCATGGTGAGCCGCACCGGCTTGCCGTTCTCGCCGAGCACATCGACCTCGAACGCATCGGTGTATTTGTTGCCGAGCTGGAAGATGTGGCCGATCTCGATGCCGCGGGCGGATACCAGGACGCCGCGCCCGTCGGGTGAGGGATCACCGTCGCGCACCTCGGCGGCCTCGATGGTTCCGTCGGGGGTGAAATCGCGGCCCGCGACCAGGCCGACGACGTGCTTGCCCGGCTCGTCGGCGCCGGTGATCCAGCTGGTTCCAGTGCCGATGCGCGGGTCGACGAGGTAGCGAACACCGTTGGCCTGCAATGCCTTCGGGCCGATATAGCCCTTGACCAAGAACGGGTTGGCGGCGAAATCGGCCTCGGTGAGCAGTTCCACCTCGGCGGGTTCGACCGCGGCGCCGAGGCGCTTGGCGTCGACCTCGCGGTCGCCCGGAATGCCGATGCCGAGCAGTTCGGTCTTACCGTCCGGATGGCGCAGCTTGACCATGATGTTCTTCAGAGTGTCAGCCGCGGTGACAGGTCGCGCGGAGACGCCGGCACCGTTCGCCCAATCCACCAGCGTCGCGATGGTCGGGGTGTTCGGAGTGTCGTGTACGACGGCCGCGGGCAGGCCCTCGATGGGTCGCGGTTCGGCAGCGGGCGTGACCACCGCTTCCACATTCGCGGCGTAGCCGGACTCCCGGCACACCACGTAGGTGTCCTCGCCGACCGGGCTGTCCGCCAAGAACTCCTCCGACGCGCTGCCGCCCATCGCACCCGAGGTGGCCGCGACGATGACGTACTCGACCTCGAGCCGGTTGAAGATGCGTTTGTAGGCCTCGCGATGCGCGTTGTAACTGGCCTTCAGTCCGTCCTCGTCGAGATCGAAGGAATAGGAGTCCTTCATGATGAATTCGCGGCCGCGCAGAATGCCCGCGCGAGGCCGCTCCTCGTCGCGGTACTTGGTCTGGATCTGGTACAGCGTGACCGGCAGATCCTTGTACGAGCTGTATTCACCCTTCACGGTGAGCGCGAACAGCTCCTCGTGCGTGGGCCCCAGCAGGTAGTCCGCACCCTTGCGGTCCTGCAGCCGGAACAGGCCGTCGCCGTATTCGGTCCACCGGTTGGTGGTCTCGTACGGCTCACGCGGCAGCAGCGCCGGCAGCGAGATCTCCTGCGCGCCGATGGCGTTCATCTCCTCCCGCACGACCTGCTCGACCCGCCGCAACACCCGCAGGCCCAGCGGCAGCCACGAGTACACGCCCGGGGCGATGCGCCGCACATAGCCGGCGCGGACGAGGAGTTTGTGACTGGGCACCTCGGCGTCGGCGGGATCGTCGCGCAGGGTACGCAGGAACAGGTGGGAGAGGCGGGTGATCACGGAACGACAGGGTAGTCGCTGGCCCGACGATGTCTGCAACGCATTACCCTATCCGCTCGTGCTGGTGCTGCTGCCCCCTTCCGAAACCAAGTCCGATGGCGGAACCGATGTGCCGCTGGAGCTGGAGTCGCTGGCGATGCCGCAGCTCACGGCGGTGCGCGACCGGCTCATCGACGAGGTCGTCAAGCTGGCCGCCGACCCGGACGCTTCGCGTGCGGTACTCGGCCTCGGCAAGGGGGCTGATGCCGAGATCACGCGCAATGCGATGCTGCGCACGTCAGCTACCCGGCCCTCGTTGGAGCGCTACACCGGCGTGCTCTACGACGCCCTCGATGCCCGCTCCTTCACCAAGGTCCAACGCGCCAAGGCCTATGCCCGCCTCGGCATCGGCTCAGCCCTGTTCGGCGCCGTCCGCGCCGATGATCTCATCCCCGCCTACCGGCTCTCCGGCGGTTCCAAACTTCCCGGCCTCCCGACCCTTTCCGCCATCTGGCGCGATGTCCTGCCCGACGCGCTGGTCGCCGAGGCCGCCGGTGAACTCGTCATCGACCTGCGCTCGGGCACCTACCAGCAGCTCGGCCGCATCCCCGACGCCATCACCGCCAATGTCCTGACCGAACACTCCGACGGCTCCCGAACCGTGGTGAGCCACTTCAACAAACACCACAAGGGCCTACTCGCCCGCGCCCTCGTCCTCACCCGTGCCGACCCCACCGATATCCGCGCCGTAGCCCGCATAGCCACCAAATCCGGCCTCCGCGCCGAAATAGCCTCCCCCACCGAACTCCTCATCATCACCAGCTGAGGTACGGCTGGCGAAGGACCAGCGCACCGCTCACATAGGTTGCAACTTATTTGCAGCGCCCACTGGCTCTGTGCGAGCACCTCACTCGCTTACCCACACTCACCGGCGCAAGGGTGACTTCCGCAAGCTCTGGATTGCCCGCATCAACGACATCACCTACAACCGACGTACCGGCACATGACCAGTGCACGTCTCACAGAGGTCGCAACTTTTGCGCGGCGCGCACTGGGTCTGTGCGAGCACTTCGCTCGCGGAAGGCGGTTGGTTGCGGCGGGCTATTCGCGCTCGGTGGGGCGCCAGGTGCCGGCTCGGTGGATGCGGTGAGCGAAGGCAGCGGCTCGGGCCAGTCGGGCCAGCCAGCGGTCCGGGGTGTCCAGGTCAGGCCAGGTCCAGCGGACAACGGCCCAACCCAGGGCGCGCAGGGCGTCCTCACGGAGCTTTTCGGCGATCACGGTGGATTCGGGTGAGCCGTGGCGGGAGTTGTTGCGGTACTTGATCATGCCATCGAATTCGCCGATAACGCCCAGCGTCGGAAACAGGAAATCGACTCGGGCGACGAATCCGCCGTTGATATCCAGGACGGTCGGCTGGAGTTCCGGTGCGGGCAGTCCGGCAGTGCACAAGACAACCCGGCTCCGCGATTCGCCGGGGCGCTCGGCGCGGCCGTCGAGGAAGTCGATGACGCGGCGCGCGGCCGGGCAGCCCGGCCGGCCGTTCGCCCGCAGTAGTTGTTCCGCCAGTTCGGCACTGCTGGTACGCCCGAGGCGCAGTGCCGCATCACCCACCACGACAGCTTGTTCGAACGGCACGGTTCTGGCCAGGTCGACGACCGTGCGCGCCACGGTCGTCACCCGCAGATCGCCGATCTGCACCACCTCGTCCGACTCGATGGACGCGGCGTGCATCATGACTCGCTTACCCGTACGCGCCCCGGTTCTTCGATTGCGCGTCAAATGAACCCGTGCCAACGGAATCGACCACACCGGCAGACCGTGCACGACAGCCGCGGAGATATGACTGACGACGGCAGCTGAACTGGAGCCCGCGGCGACAGCACCGGTCAGCACCAGATGCCTTTGTTCAGTAGTCATTTCGCCGATATCGACCGCGCTCAGGTACTGCCCCCGGCACACCCGCTGCCAAGGTCGCCTGCTCAGCTCGCGTCCGGTGAATCCGGCTTCCAGCGCATTCCGCCGGGAAATAGTTCGAGGTACGTCCACTCCCCGATGTTCTCGACCGACCCCACCCAGCCGAAAGCCCCAATCCACGGATTGTGGATAACTCGCCCCCTGTGCACAACTCCACACCAGACACGCCACGCCTGACCACCGAGCCACCCCCTGCGGCCGACCAGGCTCCAATGACCGCGCCGATCTTCTCGTGCAGCGACACAGCGCGGACAAGTCCGCGCGCAGACGCCACCACGAGTGCCGCCGCCGCACCCTGCAGCAAGCATCCGGCAACGAGCCAGCCCACCGCGGGCGCGAGGCCGTGACCGGCAGGTGTCGCATACCCAGTGAACGCCGCGCAAGAGTTGCAACCTATGCGCGGCGTTCACTGGGTATGCGACACCGCAGGTAGTGTGCTCAGGCCTCGCGGGGCGGCGAGGTCGGCACGGCGCTGTCCTGCGCGCGGTCAGCGCTGTGCGGCGGCCAACGCGGCTCGGATCTTGTCAGCAGCAGCGGGGGCAGCGGGGTGCTCCCAGAACGGAAGATCCGCGGCGTAGGGGTCGCCATAGGCGGGGGTGTTGGGCTGGGAGCGCCAGCTCTCGTGCAACGAGCCGACGTCGACTGTGTCGTAGCCGAGGGTGTCGAGTAGTTCGGCGGCGGCCTTTTTCGCATCGGCGTCATCGCCTGCGATGGGGAGGGCCGAGCGGTCGGGGGCACCGGAGGGGCGGGGGAGGGCGGCCAAGTGGGGATAGAAGATGTTATTGAAGGCCTTGACGACCTTCGAGGTCGGCAGGTGGCGTTGCAGCAGTTCACTGCTGGTGGTGGTGCCGTCCTCGAGTTCGGGGAAGGTGCCGTCGCGGTCCGGGTAGTAGTTGTTGGTGTCGATGACGACCTTGCCCGCCAGCGGCTCCACCGGGACCTGCCGGTAGTTCTTCAACGGCACTGTGACCACGACGATGTCACCGGCCGCGGCCGCCTCCGCGGCGGTGGCGGCACGCGCCCGCGGCCCGAGCTCGGCCACCAGCTCCGCCAGCGTTTCCGGGCCACGTGAATTACTGACCACGACATCGAGTCCGGCCGCGACGGCCAATCGTGCCAATGTGCCGCCGATATTCCCGCTGCCGATCAATCCAAGCGTTGTCATGCCCGGTCCCAACCGAGTGGGAACCACGATTGTTCCCACACACGCGCTGAACCCGAGCGCAGGTTATGCCCTCAGGTTCCCGTGCGTTGGAACAGGAATGGTCAGAGCGCGTACTCGTCGGCGAGCGTCAGTACCTGGTCGAGAATGTCCAGACCTTCCTTGGCCTCAGCCTCGTCGATGATGCACGGCGGAACCACGTGCAGCCGGTTGAAGTTGACGAACAGCAGCAGGCCCGCGGCCTTGGCCGCGGCAACCGTTTCGGTCATGGCCGCGCTGGTCCCGCCGTACGGGGCGAGCGGTTCGCGAGTTCGCTTGTCCCGCACCAGTTCCAGTGCCCAGAACACACCCGCCCCGCGCACATCACCGATGCTGGGGTGGCGTTCGGTGAGTTCGCGCAGGCCGGGTCCGAGGACGCGGGTACCGATATCGGCGGCGTTCTCCACGATGCGCTCGTCCCGCATCGCGTTGATGGTCGCGACCGCGGCGGCCGTCGCCAGCGGATGGCCTGAATAGGTCAGCCCGCCCGGGTACGGACGATCATCGAAGGTTGCCGCGATGGCGGGACCGATCGCGACACCGCCGAGCGGCACATAACCGGAGTTCACCCCTTTGGCGAAGGTCAGCAGGTCGGGGACGACACGCTCGAAATGCTCTATGGCGAACCACTTTCCGGTGCGCCCGAACCCCGACATCACTTCATCGGCGATGAAGACGATCCCGTATTTGTCGCACATCGCCCGGACACCCGTCATATACCCGGGCGGCGGAACCATGATTCCCGCTGTGCCGGGGATGGATTCGAGCACGATGGCGGCAATCGTGTCCGGACCCTCGAAAACGATGGTCTGCTCGAGATGCGCCAAAGCCCGTTCGGCTTCCTCGATTTCGGTGCTCGCATGGAATTGCGAGCGGTACAGGAACGGACCGAAGAAATGGACGACGCCGCTATTGCCGTGGTCGTTGGGCCAGCGCCGGGGATCGCCGGTCAGGTTGATCGCGGTCTCGGTGCCGCCGTGATAGGAGCGGTAGCGCGAAAGCACCTTGTAGCGGCCGGTATGCAGGCGCGCCAGCCGAACCGCGTGTTCGACGGCACCGGCGCCGCCATTGGTGAAGAAGATCTTGTCGAGTTCGCCCGGGGTCCGCTCGGCGATCAGCCGGGCGGCCTCGGAGCGAGCATCGTTGACGTGCTGCGGTGCGACGGTGCACAGCTTTGCGGCCTGCTCCTGCACCGCGGCAACGACTTTCGGATGTTGGTGACCGATATTGGTGTTCACCAGCTGTGAGGAGAAATCGAGCAGACGATTGCCGTCGCCGTCCCATACGTAGCAGCCCTGGGCGGCCGTAATGGCCATCGGCGTGCGGTGCGCCTGCGCCGACCACGAGTGGAATACGTGGCGGCGGTCGAGCTCGTAGGCGCGAGCGGCGGCCTGCCGGGCGAGTTCGGGTGCCGATCCATTCGGGAGGGTCATCGAATTCTCCTGCGTAGCTACTTGTTCTGGGGGAATCCGAGTTCGAGACCGCCGTGGCTCGGATCGAGCCAACGCGTCGTGACGGCCTTACCGCGGGTGAAGAAATGCACGCCCTCGATGCCGTGCGCATGCGAATCGCCGAATAGCGAATTCTTCCAGCCGCCGAAGCTGTAGTAGGCCATCGGAACCGGGATCGGCACATTGATGCCGACCATGCCGACCTCCACCTCGTTGTGGAAGCGCCGGGCCGCGCCACCGTCATTGGTGAAGATGGCGGTCCCGTTGCCATAGGGATTGTCGTTGACCAGTTCCAGCGCCTCGTCGTAGCCGTCGACGCGCACGACCGACAGGACCGGACCGAAGATTTCGTCGGTATAGACGCTCATCTCGGTGCCCACATGATCGAGAATCGTTGGGCCGAGCCAGAATCCATCCGCATCGCCATCGGCCTGGACGCCGCGACCGTCGAGAACGACACTGGCACCGGCGGATTCGCCCGCATCGATATACGCGGCGACGCGATCACGGTGCTCGCGGGTCACCAGCGGACCCATATCGGTATCGCGGGTGCCGTCACCGGTCTTGATGGTCTTCGCGCGCTCGGCGATCTTGGCGACCAGTTCGTCGCCGACCGCACCGACCGCCAGCACCACACTGATCGCCATGCAGCGCTCCCCCGCGGACCCGAATCCGGCATTCACCGCGGCATCGGCAGCCAGATCCAGATCGGCATCGGGCAGCACCACCATGTGGTTCTTGGCGCCGCCCAGCGCCTGCACGCGCTTACCGCCGGCGGTGCCACGCTGGTAGACGTACTTCGCGATGGGCGTGGAGCCGACGAACGAGACGGCCTTGATATGCGGATTGTCGAGCAGTTCGTCGACCGCGACCTTATCGCCCTGCAGCACATTGAAAACCCCTGCGGGCAAACCGGCTTCGTGCCACAGCTCGGCCAGCCACAGCGATGATGACGGATCCTTCTCGCTCGGCTTGAGCACTACGGTATTCCCGGCGGCGATCGCGATCGGGAAGAACCACATCGGCACCATCGCCGGAAAGTTGAACGGTGATATCACCGCGACCGGGCCGAGCGGCTGGCGGATCGAGAAGATATCCACCTTCGTCGAGGCGTTCTCGGTGAAGCCGCCCTTGATCAGATGCGGTACACCGCAGGCGAATTCGACCACCTCTAGGCCGCGGTTCACTTCGCCGAGCGCGTCGGAGTGCACCTTGCCGTGTTCGGCGGTGATCAGCTTGGCGAGTTCTTCCTTGCGCTCGTTGAGCAGTTCGCGGAACCGGAACAGGATCTGTGTGCGCCGCGCCAGCGAGGTGTCGCGCCATTCCGGGAACGCTGCCTTTGCCGATGCGATCACCGCCCTCGCATCCTCGACACCGGCCAGTGCGACCTGCCCGGTCACTACCCCCGTCGCCGGATTCGTCACCGGCGCGGTCGCCGAGCTCGTGCCCGCGAAGGGTTTGCCGTCGAGCCAGTGCGCGATTGTCTGCATATCTCCTCGATTCGATCCTGAGCGCCGGATGGTGTCGTGGTGACGACTCTGCACCATCGATGCCCGATTTCTGCCCGACGTTCTGTATGCGATTTCGGATTTCCTATTACGATTTGTCGGATGCTGCTCTCTGTCGCCGATGTGCTGGCCATGCCGATTGTGCGCGCGGGCGAGCCGGAGGTCGTCGGTGCGGCGGCGCTGGATCGGCCGGTGCGGTGGGTGCACGTGAGCGACCTGCCGGATGTCGCCGAATTGCTGGTCGGCGGGGAGCTGATGCTGACTACGGGCTTGGCATTGACCGGCAGCGACGAGTCGACGGTCGCGTATCTGAATTCGCTGGCCGCGGCAGGGGTGGCCGGGTTGGTCATCGAGCTCGGCGACGCCGTGCCGCGGTTATCGCCGATCGTCGCCGAAACCGCCGACGCACTCGAACTCCCGGTCATCGCGCTGCATCGTGTCACCCGCTTCGTGGAAATCACCGAGGCCGTGCACCGCGTGATCGTGGCCGACCAGTACGCCGAACTCGAATTCGCGCGCACCGTGCACGAGACCTTCACCGAGCTCAGCGTGCGCCGCGCCGCGCTGGCCGAAATCGTCGAGACGGCCGCCGACATGCTCGATTCCTCGGTCGTACTGGAAGATCTGGCGCACCGCGTACTGGCGCTGACCGCCCGGCATACCAGCACCTCGACGATTCTGGAGAACTGGGAGACCACCTCGCGACTGCTGCCCGAGGGCTGGGATGTGGTGCAGGTCGGCCCGCATACTCAACGCTGGGGTCGGCTGATCCTGCGTTCGAGTGGGCTGGCCACACCGCGCGCCCGCATGGTGCTCGAGCGGGCCGCACAGACGCTGACACTGCATCGGATGATCGATAAGGATCGCTTCGGCCTGCATCGCCAAGCGCAGACCGGACTCATCGACGATATGGTCAACGGCCGCGTCCTCGACGAACGCGATGCACAGGCCAGGGCGGCCGCGTTGGGCCTGTTGACCCGACGCACGCGCTACGTTCCGCTCGCGATAGACGTTGCCGCCCTTGCCGAATCCGATCAGGTCGCAAGGCAGCGCCGCAGCGCGGGCGTGCTGGATGCGGTCACCCACGGTCTCGGACTGTCGAAGGCCTCCGCATTGACCGCGGCCGAGCACGGCGACCGCGTCGGCATGGTGCTCGCGATCCCGCGCAGCGCCGATCTCGATGACACGCTCCACACCGTGTGCTCGGCGATCATCGCTGAGGTGCGGCGGGTGGAGGGGGTGCGGCGGGTGGTCATAGGGGTTGGCGCGGAAGCGGATTCGCTGCTGGACACCGCGCGCGAATTGGCGCATGCGGCGCATGTCGCCGAGGTCGCGTTGTCGTTGGACTCGGCGTCCGATCGGCCGCGCTCCCGGGACGCTACGTGGTCACGCTCCGCTGCCGCCTCCGCGTCCGTCGCTCGCGCGGGGGTGCCGCGAGCGTTCTACCGCAGCGGCGATATCCGGCTGCGCGGACTGCTCTCGCTGATCCGCAATGAACCCGGCGTGCAGAGCTTCGCCGAAACGGAGCTGAGTGCGTTGCTGCGCTACGACATTCGGCATGCGGCCGACCTGACCCGCACATTGCGACAGTTCCTCGACGTCGCGGGAAATAAGACCGAACTCGCCAAGCGGCTCAATATCAGCAGACCGACCCTCTACGACCGGCTCGCCCGCATCGAGCGCATTCTCGATGTCGACCTCGAGGACGGTGAATCCCGGACCTCACTGCATACCGCACTGCTCATTCGCGATCTGACCGCCGACTCGAACTCCAGGACCGACAGGTGATTTCGACCGGAGCGGGAATGTTCTCGAGTCGGCAATCGTTTCATCGACGCATGACAGCTGTGCTCTCCGAGGAATTGAAGAAGTACCTGGACGAGTCGAAGGTCTTCGCGACCGCGGCGACGATCGGACCGAACGGACAACCCCATTTGACCGTCATCTGGCTCGAGCGCGATGGCGACGATCTGCTGTTCTCCACGACGGTGGATCGGCAGCAGGGCAAGAATCTCGCCCGTGATCCGCGGATCACGGTGATGATCAATCCGCCGGATAATCCGTACGTGTACGCGGAGATTCGCGGCACGGTCACGATCACCCCCGATCCCGACAAGACGCTGCCTGACAAGCTGTCACACCACTACACCGGGCTGCCGTACGCCGAATTCAACCCCGCCTCCGTCAATGACGGACCCCGCGTAATCGTGCGGGTCACCCCGCGCAAGGTCGCGGGCCGCCTGTGAACTCACGGCCGGGCGGGGATCAGCCCTGCCCAGCCTCTTCCCGCGCATGCTGCGCCTGACCGACCTCGGCCGCCGTGTAGCGCAGTGTCAGTGCCACCAGTCCCACCAGCAGTGCACCGATGGCGGTGACGAAAAGCACCAGCGTGTAACCACTTCCGAGCGCATCCAACTCCGCGAGTGTCATACCGGCGGGCTTACCCGTTCGCCCGCCGACCGACAGCGTGCGGGATGCGGCGACCGGCGCGAGCAGACCGATCGCGACGGGTGTACCGAGGTTCATGAACATCTGGCCGACCGCGGAGAGCGGGCCGATATTCTTCGGCGCGACACCGACCAATACGCACAGCGGGACGATCACCACGGCCACACCGATGCCGAATCCGATCATGATGAACAGCCCCACCAGGGTCGGCCAGTACGGCACGCCCCGCTCGAGCGTCGAGCCGAACAGCAGTCCGACGACGAGAATCGCCGCGGCACCGCTCAACAGCCAGCGCGGCGCGACCGTCATCGCCAGCTGCGAAGCCGTGGCGGTACCCATACCAGCGCCGATGGTGAACGGGATGAACGCGACCCCGGCGGCCAGCGGGCTGTAGCCGACGACATTCTGCACGAACAATCCCGCGAAATAGGTTGTCGCGGCCAGCACTCCGCTGGCCAGGAAGATAGCGCCGAAGGTGGCGACCCGATCGCGGTTATCGAATAGCGACCAGGGCAGCAGCGGGTTGTCCACCCACCGTTCGGCGAGCACGAAGACGATCAACAACACCAGACCGGCGACAATCGAACCGATGATGACCGGACTGTCCCAGCCGAACTCGGGCGCTTCGGTCGCGCCGAATACCAGGGACGCACACGCGAGGGTGCCGAGTACGGCCCCGCGCACGTCCAGGGGTAGTCGCTGGTGGGTAGTGTCGCGCAGTCGCAGCGCCGCGCCCACGAGGATCAACGCACCGATCGGCACATTGATCAGGAAGATCCAGCGCCAGCTCACCTCGGTGAGCGCGCCGCCGATCACCAGTCCGCCGACCGAGCCGACCGCCATCATGGAGCCGAAGATCGCGATCGCCTGATTGCGCACCCGGCCGGGCGCGAAAGTGGTCGCCACCAGGGCAAGTGCGGTCGGAGCGGCGAGCGCGGCACCGGTGCCCTGGATCGCGCGGGCCGCGATCAGCATGCCGTCGTTCTGCGCGAGTCCGCACAGCAGCGAGGCCAGTGTGAACAGTGCGACGCCGACGATGAACATGCGTTTGCGGCCGAATGAGTCGCCGATCCGGCCGCCGAGCAACATCAGACCCGCGAACGGCAGACCGTAGGCGGTGACCATCCAGGCGCTACCGGAACTGGATAGACCCAGTTCGTCCTGTAGTCGGGGCAGGGCGAGAATCACCACCGTGCCGTCGAGCACGACCATCAATTGCAGCCCGCTCAGCACCAGGATCGCCAGGCCGAAGGCCCGCCGCGTCACCGGGTACGGCGTCGTAGCGGGATTGTCTGGCACAGTCAGCCACTGTAGTCAGAGCGACGGATGACAGGTAGCGGCCCGGTCCGCGGCACCACCGGCATTGAGCCGGTCCGCTGCGATTCCTCTTGCGCGTGCTGTGCCTCGGCCAGTTGTCTCGGCGTATAACGCAATGTCAGCGCGACGAAGCCGGCCAGCACCGCGACCAGCGAACAGACCGCGAGCACCAGTGTGTATCCGCTGCCGAGCGCGAAGATCTCGGCCTCGGTCATATCCGCCGCCTTACCGGTGCGCCCGCCCATCGCCATGGTGCGCGATGCCGCGATGGGAGTGAGCAGACCGATGAATACCGGCGTCGCCAGGTTCATGAACATCTGCCCCACCGCGGACAGCGGGCCGATATCGGACGCGGGCACCCCGACGAGCACGCACAGCGGTGCGAGCACCATCGCCACGCCGACACCGAAGCCGATCACGATCAACAGCGGGAGCAGGGTGGTCAGGTAATTCACGCCGCCGTCGAGCTGCGAGCCGACCAGCAGTCCGGCGGCGAGCACGAAGGCCGCGCCGCACACCAACCAGCGCGGTGCGACGAACAGCGCCGCCTTGGAGGCCACCGCGCCGCCGATGCCGATGCCGATGGTGAACGGGATCGATGCGATACCCGCGACCAGCGGTCCGTAGCCGAGCACATTCTGCAGGAACTGCGCGACGAAGAAGGTCATCGCCCCGAGTACGCCGCCGGCCAGGAAGATCAGCATGAAGGTGGTGACCCGATCGCGGCTGTCGAACAGCGACCACGGCAGCAGCGGATCATCGACGGTGCGCTCGACGACCACGAATACGATCAGCAGCACCGCACCCGCCACCAGCGCGCCGATAACGGCCGGACTCCCCCAACCCAACTCGGGTCCCTCGGTCGCGCCGAACACGATCGACGCGCAGGCCACGGTGCCGAGCACCGCGCCGCGGATATCGAGTGACGACCGGTGATGTTCGGTATCCGCCAACTGGGACAGCGCACCGAGAATGATCAATACGCCGATGGGCACATTGATCAGGAAGATCCACCGCCAGGACAGCTGGGTCAGCGCACCGCCGACCACCAGACCGCCGACCGAGCCGATACCGACCATCGAGCCGACGATCGCGATCGCCTGATTGCGCGCCTTTCCCGGCGCGAAAGTGGTCGCCACCAGTGCGAATGCCGTCGGCGCCGCAATCGCCGCGCCCGCGCCCTGCACGGCTCGGGCCGCGATCAACATGGCCTGGCTCTGCGCCAACCCGCACAGCAGCGAGGCGATCGTGAACATCCCGACGCCCAGGATCAGCATGCGTTTGCGACCGAACGCATCACCGAGTCGCCCGCCGAGCAGCATCAGCCCCGCGAAGGTCAGACCGTAGGAGGTCACCGTCCACGCGCCGCCCGCGCTGGACATGCCCATCTCTTCCTGCAGTCGGGGCAGCGCGAAGATCACCACGGTGCCGTCGAGCACAACCATCAGCTGCAGCCCGCTCAGCACGAGAATGGCGAGCCCGAAGGCCCGCTGCGTCACCGGGTACTGCATCTTCGCAGGGGGATTATCGAGCACGGTGAGCCACTGTAATTGATCCGGAACCCAGGTCTCCGCTCCCGCGGGTGCGATTCATCCAGTCATAGCGAAAGTCACTGGGCGGTTGTGACACCTTCCAGTTGCGGGAGCCCAGCGGTTGTGCAGCATCACCCGGCAGAGGACTCGGCTCGCGGTGCGGCGGATTCGACGGAGAAGCCCGCTGTGGGGCCGATCACAACGATCGCGGGCGGGCGGATGGCTTCGTCGCGAACGCGGGCGGCGACAGTGCCGAGGTCCGCGCGCAGGACGCGTTGGGTGCGGAGGGTGCCCTCCTGGATCACTGTGGCCGGGGTGTCGGCGGGCCGGCCGCCCTCGATGAGAGCCGTGGCGAATTGTTCGATGCGCTCGACCGCCATCATGAGCACGATGGTGCCGCGCAGTCGGGCCAGGGCGGGCCAGTCGACGAGGGAATCCGGATGGTCGGGTGCGACGTGGCCGCTGACCACCACGAATTCATGGGTGACGCCACGATGGGTCACCGGAATGCCCGCGGCGGCGGGGACGGAGATGGGGCTGGTGATGCCGGGGACCACGGTCACCGGAATGCCTGCCTCGACGCAGGCTTCGAGTTCCTCGTAGCCGCGCCCGAACACATACGGGTCACCGCCCTTGAGCCGCACCACGAACTTGCCCGCCTTGGCGCCCTCGATCAGCGCGGAATTGATCGCCTCCTGCGCCATCGCCCGCCCGTACGGAATCTTGGCCGCGTCGATCACCTCGACGTCCGGGCCGAGTTCG
This sequence comes from Nocardia sp. NPDC049526, assembly GCF_044465765.1. Taxonomy (NCBI): domain Bacteria; kingdom Bacillati; phylum Actinomycetota; class Actinomycetes; order Mycobacteriales; family Nocardiaceae; genus Nocardia; species Nocardia sp. NPDC049526. The sequence continues at coordinate 79,684 of NZ_JBITMA010000004.1, forward strand.
GCGAGCAGCTCCGGCGGTGCGAGCCGGTCGGCGACAACGAGATTCGCGCGGGCCAGCAGGCGGCGGCCGCGCACCGTGATCAGATCCGGATCGCCGGGACCGCCGCCGACCAGCGCGACACCCGGGGTGATCGGCGTCGAATCGTCGGTCACCACACCTGATTGCAGCGCCTCGAGCAATGCGTTGCGCACCGCGGCGGACCGCCGGTGCTGGCCACCGGCGAGCACGCCGAGCGTGAGGCCGTCGTGCCGAGCCGTCGCCGGAGTTACCGCGGTGCCCAGCCGCGCCACGTCGGCGCGCACACAGAAGATCCGTCGCCGCGTGGCCTCCGCGACGACCGCCGCATTGGTTTCGGGTTCGTCGGTGCATGCGATCGCATACCAGGCACCGTCGAGATCGCCGTCGGCGTAGGCCCGCAATGTCAGCGTGAGTTGCCCCGACGTAGCCATTCCCTCCACTGCCGGGGTGACTTCACGACTGATGGCGTGCACGTCCGCCCCGGAGGCGATCAATAGGCCGAGCCTGCGCTGCGCCACCGTCCCGCCACCGACCACGACGACGCGCCGCCCGTTGAGATCGAGCCCGACCAGGTAGTTCGGATCATTCGCGGGACGGTCGGCCGGGTTGTTTTCCGGCTGGTCATCGGTAGGTACTGACGTGTTCGGCACAGTGTTCGAGCCTACGTCCTGCGTGCGCGTGCCCGGCAATCACCCGCCGCGAGGGCGCAATAACGGGCGCCATGCCGGTCGTGGATCGAACGGACGGCCTCCCTATACTTCTGCGCATGAATCGCTGGGGTCGGGCGGCGGTATCGGCAGCGTTGATCGGGTGGCTCGCGTCGGGCGGTGTCGCACAGGCGGATCCGGGGCTCTATGCACCCTCCGCGGGGACCGAGGCGACCTATTTCCAGGCGGGACCGCAGGCGGTCACGGAGGAGATCGGTTTCGGCTGCTGTGATTCGACCGGGGCGAAGTACGACCTCTGGTACCCGACTGATCTGGGCGCTGCACCACATCCGATCGTGGTGTGGGGCGACGGTACCGATGCCGTGCCGAGCCGATACGCCTATCTGCTGCGGCATTTGGCGTCGTGGGGTTTCGTGGTGGTAGCCACGGAGAACCAGCAGACCGGGTCCGGAGACGAGATTCTGTCTTCGCTGACCTATCTGCTCGATCGGGCGCAGGATCCGTCGAGCATCTTCTTCGGCAAGCTCGATACGACGGCGGTCGGCGCTTTGGGTCATTCACAAGGCGCGACAGGCGTTCTCAACGCGATGATCAAATCGGGCGGGGCGATCAAGACCGCGATTCCATTCGAATTGCCCGCGCAGCACTGGTGTTCGACCGAGCCGACCTGCACCGACACGCGCAGGATCAAAGCGGGTTCGGTGTTCTTCGTAAACGGCTCCGCGGATGTGCTCGCCGCGCCGTCGGACCAGCTGCTGCCGTGGCAGTCGGCCGGCCTGCAGTCGGTTCGCGCGTATTACGAAGCGACGACCGTGCCGAAGGTGTGGGGCACGCTGAACGGGCCGAACCACAACGACATTCAGGGCCGACCCGGCTGCGCACAAGCCTCCTTCCCGTGCACTGCCGGAGTGTACGGCTACCTCGGCTATCCGACGGCCTGGTTGCTCGCCGAACTCCGCGGCGATACCACCGCCCGCAGCGCATTCGCCACGGGCACCGGCGCATTTCTTTCCCCGTCGCCGAACTGGAGCAACCAGACCAGCAGGTTGGAGCCATGACACAGGCAGAGCAACTGTTGGAGGTGGCTTACCAGGAGGCACTGCGCGGCCGGGCCGAAGGCGGGATTCCGATCGGCGCGGCCCTGTTCGCGGCGGATGGCACTCTGCTCGGACGCGGGCACAACCGGCGGGTGCAGTCCGGCGATCCCAGCATGCACGCCGAAACCGATGCGTTCCGCAACGCGGGCCGCCGCCGCGACTACGGCTCGACCATCATGGTGACCACCCTGTCACCGTGCTGGTATTGCAGCGGGCTGGTGCGCCAGTTCGGGATCGGCGCGGTGATCATCGGGGAAGCACAGACCTTCCACGGCGGGCATGACTGGCTGGCCGAGCACGGCGTCGCGGTGACCGTGCTCGAGGACCAGCGCTGCATCGACCTGATGACCGAATTCATCGCCGACCAACCGCTGCTCTGGCACGAGGACATCGGGGTAGCTGGGGATTGATGTCGGACAAACGATTTCAGCGGAAGTACGGATAGTCCTGCACCCAGTTGAACCCACGGCCGCGCAGCGGGAAGCTGTTCAGATCGACCTGCTGCAAGGTCATGGTCACCGGCCGACCGTTCAACTGCCCGTTGAGCATCAGACGGTCGGACGCGGGCTGTTCGAAGGTGAAGTCGGCGATCTGGGTGGGTTGTACGTCCGGCTGCTCCGGCGGCGCGGACACCGAGATCTTGTGGGCGGCGGTATCGACAGCGGGGACGGCGGGCACCAGGGCGCCGTCCATCTTCTGGTAGGTCATCGCCTGCACATCGAAAACAACTCGCTGCCAACGTGTCTCGTCGGTGGTCAGCGGCGGTAACGACACACCGTCCTGGGTGAATTCCGAGACCGCCCAGATTCCGTACAGCGGCGGCTTCGGGCTGCCACCGCCGCCTTCGTTCCAGTACTTCAGGCCGGTGTGCACGAAACCCGCTGCCATCCACAGGCCCATGGCGACCTGCAGCGCGATCGCAATCCGGCGAGTTCGGTTGCCGCGGAACGGATCCGGCTGCGTGGTGGGTTCGGACGACCGGTTCAGCACCAGCACATTCGCCAGCCGCCGCGCCTGCGGTGCGAGCAGCACCAAGCTCAGCAGCATGAGGTGGAAGGCCAGGATCTTGACCGGGACGTCGAAGGTCATATTGAGCACGAACACCTGCGCCAAGCTCACCAGGCTCAGCATTGCGCCGAGCGTTGCCGTCCTCGGCAGGAAGAGCAGCAGTCCGCCCAGCACTTCGGCACAGCCGAGCAGGATCTCGTAGGTGGGTGAACTCCCGACCTGATTCCACAACACCGAGGCCGGGCTGAACTCGCCGTAGGGTTGCAGCAGTTTCGCCAGCGTCGGCTCGGGCATCTGCGTCGGAATCGCCTTGGCGAACCCGTAGAGCAGCATCTGACCGCCCAGGCACATACGGATGAAGAGCAGGAACCAGGCCTGTAGCTGCCGATAGTTCGGCCTGTGCCGGTCCAGCGCGGTCCAGACGAAGGTCGCCACCGCGGCGGCGATCAGCACACAGAAGACGAATGTCCAGATGAAGTATTGATCGCCGCTGCCCGAATCCTCGCGCAGCACGACATCGGTATCGAAGAACAGTCGTCCGGCCGGCTCGATGACCGGGCGCAAAGCGCGAAATTCCCAGAGCACCGCGCTGTCCGACAGCGATCCGGCGAGCAGCCCGGCGAAGGCGAACGGAATCTGGGTGAACAGCAGGCAGAACAGTCCGAAATAGCCGAAGGAGAACCGAAACGCGATCCTGGTCAGCGGATTCCACCGCACGGGCTGCTCGGGCGGTATGACGCTTTCTGCCCGATCGAGAACCTCTGCACCGACCGCACTCACACCGATCCCTCCCTTTCACAACTCCACGTCAGCCGACGGTATCGGCGACGGAGCCCCGACCACTTCCAGGAAAACCCCGACTTCCACCCCCATCCATCGGCGTACGCGACTCCGCCGGAAGTATGACCTCCACCTGGCGCAGTGGATTGTCAATACCGAATATCACCCAGTGAGGGTCGCTCGATTTCTTCGAATTTCTGCGGTAAGCACCGACTAGAACGCGTTACAGTTTCCGCAGGCACATGCGTCAGGAGGACAAAGAATGGCCGACGATCCCGATCCCACCGCGCGACGGCAGTTGACCGTCAGCGCGCGGGACCTCGACACCCTCGCCGAGGACCTGTCCCGGTGGCTGGACGGCAAGGTCCTCGCGGATCACCCGCCCAAGATTTCGGCGCTGTCGCGGCCGCAGGGCGCGGGGATGTCGAGTCCGACGGTGCTGTTCGACGCCGAATGGAGTGTGGACGGGCGTGCGGACGGCGGTTCGTTCGTGGCCAGGATGACACCGGAGGCCGACTCGTTCCCGGTCTTCGAAAACTACGACCTGGAGCTGCAATACCAGATCATGGCCGGGGTCGCGGCTGCCTCGGCGGTGCCGGTCCCCGAGCTGTGCTGGCTGGAGACCGACGAGAAGCCGCTCGGCACAAAGTTTTTCGTGATGCGGCGCGTCGATGGGCGGGTGCCATCGGACAACCCGCCGTATGTGTTCATCGGCTGGCTCTTCGATGCCAGTCCCGAGGAACGGGCGGAATTGACCGCGAAGACCGTCGAGGTCATTGCGAAGGTGCACGAAATCCCCGATCCGGCCACGCGATTCCCGATGCTGGACGGTCCTGGTCAGGCGCTGCGCCGACATGTCGAATGGCACCGCAACTGGTACCGCTGGGCATTGGCCGATGACGGCTACCCGATTCCGCTGATCGAGCGAACCTTCGACTGGCTCGACGCGCACTGGCCGGCCGATCCCGGTCCGGACGTACTGAGCTGGGGCGATTCGCGACCGGGCAACATTCTGTACGACGGCTTCACCCCGGTCGGTGTACTCGATTGGGAGATGGCCGGACTCGGCCCGCGCGAACTGGATATCGCCTGGGTCATCTTCATCCACCGCTTCTTCCAGGACCTTGCCACCCGCTTCGATCAGCCAGGACTGCCGGACTTCCTGCGGCGCGCGGATGTCGTCGCGAAATACGAGGAGACCACCGGATATACGGTTCGGGATCTCGACTTCTACATCGTGTACGCCGCGCTGCGGCACGCGATCGTGATGGCAAGGGTCAAGCGCCGGATGATCCACTTCGGCGAGGACACCGACACCCCCGATCGCGACGACTACGTGATGCACCGAGCAAGCCTGGAGGCGCTGCTCGACGGAACCTACGAATGGGATTAGAGGAAATCATGGCTGTATCTGATGGTCGCTCCGCAGGCTCCGCTCCCTCGCCCCTCGACGAATACCCCATCCATCAGACCCACCTGTCCATGTCCCGAGTCGCCAGCAGCGACCGGAACTTCTACGACAGAAGCTATTTCAACGGTCACGACCGCGACGGCGGCACCTTCTTCGTCACCGGCGGCGGGGTGTATCCGAACCTCGGGGTGATCGACGCGTACGCCTGCGTCCGCCGTGGCGACATCCAGCGCACGGTCCGCTTCTCCGACGCGCTCGGTGATCGCGGCGTCGACCTGCGCGTCGGCGGCTACCGCATCGAGGTGCAGGAACCGCTGCAGCGGATCCGGGTGATCTGCGAGCACGACGACCTCGGCTTCGACCTCACCTGGCACGGATCCTTCCCCACCGTCGAGGAACAACCGCATCTGATCCTCAACGGCAACCGCCCGATCATCCAGGCCACCCGGTTCGCACAGGTCGGCTCGTGGGCGGGAACGCTGCACGTCGACGGCACGGATCTCACCGTCGACCCGGCCGTCTGGATGGGCACCCGGGACCGCTCCTGGGGCATCCGCCCGGTCGGCGAACCCGAGCCGCCCGGCCGGGCCGCCGCCGAACCTTCCGGCGGATTCTGGTGGATGTACGTGCCGCTGCGCTTCGACGATTTCGCCATCGTGCTGATCCTGCAGGAGGAACCGGACGGCAAGCGCACCCTCAACGACGCCGTCCGCATCTTCCCGGACGGTCGCACCGAACAGCTGGGGTGGCCGCGCTACCACATCGAATACCGTTCCGGCACCAGGCATCCCATCGGCGCACGGCTGGAGATGACCACCCCGGACGGTAAGCCGCTCGACGTCGAAGTCCGCACCGTCACCAATATCCCGCTGCACATCGGCTGCGGATACGGTGGGGATCCGGACTGGTTGCACGGTCGATGGATGGGTCGTGACTGGTCCTCGAGCAGCAGTTACGACCTCACCGATCCGGCCATCGCGGGGCGCATCCCGTTCGGGGTCATCGATCATGTCGCGCACGCGCGCTGCGGGGATTCCGAGGGGTGGGGCCTGTTCGAACACGGAAGTCTCGGGCGACACGATCCGACCGGGTTCGCCGACTGGGGTTCGGTCGCGCCGTAGGCTTTTCGGTGGGCACGTACTCGTGCGTGCCCACCGAATTCAGCTCGTCGGCCGTGCCAACTCGGGACGCTTGCGGTAGTCGGTCAGCCCGATCACATTTCCCCACGGATCGGAAACCTCTACGCTCCAACCGGTTCCGACCTCGAACGGCGCACTGACCACCGGTACGCCGAGCCCTTCGAGTTCGGCCGCGGCCGCCAACGCATCCGGTACCTCCAGCCACAGCCGCATCCCGGACAATCCGGCTTCACCCGCACGCGGATCCACCCGAGCCATGACCCCGGCCACCTCACCGCCGACATCGAATACCGCAATCCCCTGCTCCGGCAGCGTGAACTTCACCGCCAACCCCAGCACGCCACCGTAGAACGACACCGCGGCATCCAGGTCACCGACCGGAACCAGCACATTGTCGATGCCTCGGATATCCATCACCCCACTAAACCACGTTGGTCTATGGGATCGATGCCGAATCGATGGCCTTCCCGCGACTGAGAACTGTCATGCCGACGGGCGCGGCGCATGCCTGGCACGATACGGCTCTACCGGCGAAACATCTTGCTGAACAAGGTGATTCGGCGGAAGCTTGGTCTGGTTGCGTAAGCGACCGATCGTCCATACCCGTGCCAACGGGTCGGCACCGCCCGAGGGGTCATCATGACAAGTCTTCCCGCATTCCCCGCCGCCGACGAAAGCCCGCTCGACACCTGCATCCGGCTACAGCAGACCGCGCCCGTGGTCGAAGTGGAATTCCCGGGCGGCGTGCCCGCCTATTTGGCCTTGACGCACAACGCCGTTGCGGAAGTCCTCGCAGGCGACAACAAGACCTTCGCCAGGGACCCGAAGCATTGGCCCGCGCTATACGACGGATCCATCCCGGAGGACTGGCCGCTACGGGCCATCGTCCAAGGCGACCACTTGTCGACGAAGGATGGCGAGGATCACCGTCGGCTGCGTGGTCTGGTCGGGAAGGGATTTACACCTCGACGGGTGCAGGCGATGGAACCGCGCATCCAAGAGCTCATCGACGGTCTGTTGGACGAGGTGATCGCCGCAGGTGACGGCGTGGATCTGGTACCAGCCTTCACCGACGCACTGCCGATGGCGGTCATCGCCGAATTGTTCGGTGTGCCCGATGCGGACCGGCCACGGCTGCGGAATTGGACCTCCACTCTGTTGGCGCACACCACCCCGCCGGAGGTGGCGTTCGCGACCCAGAACGAACTCGGGGCTTTCCTGCACGAATTGGTGCAGCGCAAGCAGCAGGAACCCGGCGACGACCTGACGTCGGATCTGGTGCAGGCCCGCGATGCGGGTGATCAGCTCACCACCGACGAATTGGTCGGCGTGCTCTGGCTGATGCTGATCGCCGGCCACGAGACCACAGTGCATCTGCTCGGCCATGCCGTCGTCGCACTGCATCGGAACCCCGACCAGCTCGCAGTGGCCAAGGCCGAAGACCGTTGGGCGGATGTTGTCGAGGAGACATTGAGATACCGCCACTCGGTGATGATGACCAGCTACCGGTTCACGCTGACCGATGTGACCATCGCCGGGGTGACCATTCCCAAGGGGAATGCGGTCGGTGTGGTCTATCAGGCGACCGGGGTCGATCCGGAGAAGTACGGCGCGACCGCGAACCAGTTCGATCTCACCCGCGAACAGACCGGACATCTCGGGTTCGGACACGGACCGCGCTACTGCATCGGCGCACCGCTCGCCCGATTGGAGAGCCGGCTCGCCCTCGCCTCGCTCTACCGGCGGCTGCCCGACCTGCGGCTCAGCATCGATCCGGACGACATCCCGTACTCGCCGTCGTTCTTCACCGTCGGCCCGTTGTCCCTGCCGATCGAATTGGGAAAGGTGTCCTGACTCTCGTTATGTCAGTGCCGATTTCGGGGTGCGCGCGGCCGCGATCACTATTCCGTCGACGGTCTGCTTGGGAATAACGAGCGGACCGTCGGCGGCCAGTAGCGCGGCCGCCTCGGCGACGCTGGCGGTGCCGACTGCGTCACCGGTGCGTGCCGAGGGATTCGGTACCTCGACCTGGGCGAGCTCGGCCGCGGTGAAGCTGCGGACCGAGACGCCCAAACCTGCGGCGGCAGCACGAAGTTCCCCGGCGCGTCGATCGATGGTCGCGAGGCAGGCAATAGGCTTGTCGTCCAGCACTTCTCGCAGCGCATCGAGAATCCGTTCGCTCGACGTGCCCGGCCGAAAACCGAGTCCGACGCACATCGGTTCGGCGGTTGGGGACGCCGAGTTGTCAGACGGCGGCACGGATGCGGGCGTAGTCGACGGCCGCCGCGACGAAACGGCTTGTGGCTCTAGGGTTTCCGGCGGGGTGGGTGTGGAGGTAGGAGGCGTGGACACGGTGGATGAGAGCGCCCTCGCGGATGCGGTCGCCTGCGGTGTGCCAGCCCCAGGCGGGGGTATCGGTGCCGGTGGCGACCAGGCGGGTGCGGTGGAATTCGTGGCCGCGCACCCGTTCTCCCGCGCGCCATAGGGCGGAATCGGCCAGCGCCACGGCATCTCGATAGCCGAGGGTCAGGCGGGGGCCGAATTCGGCCGCCGCATCGACCACACCTGCCATCGGATGGCCATCGAGCGAGCGGCCGAGATAGAGCAATCCGGCACATTCGGCATGCACTGGAAGGCCCGCCTCGGCCTGCGCCGCGACCTGCGCCAACAGCCGATCATTGGCAGCCAACGCCGCCGCATGCTCCTCCGGAAACCCGCCGGGCAACACCAAACCTGCTGTCCCCGTGGGAAGTTCATCCCGCATCGGATCGAAGACCACAACCCGCGCTCCTGCGGCCTGCAACAACTCCCGGTGCTCCGCATACCCGAACGTGAATGCCGGCCCGCCAGCCATCGCAATCACGGGATCGAGCCCGGCCCTTGTGAACGTCGGCGTCGCACGATTCGCGCGTTCCGCGGCTGCACGCGCTCCCTCGGCGGGAGCCGCGATGGCAGTGTTGTTGCGACCCTCGGCATTCGAATGACTCGCGGTACCCGCAAACGCGCTGGTCACGTCTGCGGCGATCGCTTCGTCGACGCTCGGCGCGGCCGCGGTGTTCGAGTCTTCGGATTCGCGGACCGCGGTTATCGGATCCCAGGCTGGGGCGGTGATGGTCGAGCGGGCGAGGCGGGCGATGGTAGGGAGGTCGACGTGGGCGGCGACGAGGTCGGTCATTGCTTCGACGGCGGCGGTGGCAGCGTGGCCGTGTTCGACGGCGGGGATGAGGCCGAGGTGGCGGGAGGGAACCTCGAGTTCGGCCATGCGCGGTAGTGATCCGAGGACCGGGAGGCCGACTCGGTCGCAGGCGGCGCGCAGTACCTGGTCGTGGCGCTCGCTGCCGACGCGGTTCAGGATGACGCCGCCCAAGCTGATGGCGGTATCGAAGGTGGCGAAGCCGTGCAGGAGAGCGGCGAGGCTCTGACTGTGGCCGCGGGCATCGACGACCAAAATCACTGGGGCGCCGAGTAATCCGGCGACCTGCGCGGTGGAACCCTCGGCGATCGGTGCGGCGTGGTTCTCGTCGATGCGGCCGTCGAACAGGCCCATTACGCCCTCGACCACCGCCAAATCGCACCCGTGGGCACCGTGGCGGTACAGCGGAACAACACGTTCCGCACCGACCAGCACCGGATCGAGATTGCGACCGGGCCGCCCGGCCGCCAGGCCGTGATACCCCGGATCGATATAGTCCGGCCCCACCTTGAATGGCGCCACCCGATGCCCGGCCCGGCGCAGCGCCCCGATCAGACCGGTCGCCAATGTCGTCTTCCCACTGCCCGAAGCGGGCGCGGCGATCACGACCGCCGGAACCTGCCCTGTGGTCACGGTCGCTGCGCGCTTTCTCGAACTTCGCCCTCCTTGGGTGTACCCACGGGCACGGATCTCGACACGGAGTGCCAACTATGCGATGCCCGGTACCAGCCCGCACTCCAAGGAGTCGACCGATCACATTGCACTCCGGCACCCGAATGCGGAGAACCGCCCCGCGGCAGCTTCCGGTAGGTCGAGTGATCACCATGCACTAGTGCAGGCAAACGTCGAGCGCGGCCCTCCACAAATGCATTCTCGAGCGGTGAGGTCACCATTCGATGCCTCGTTGGCCTTTGCGGCCTGCGTCCATGGGGTGTTTGAGCTTGGTCATTTCGGTGACGAGGTCGGCGGCATCCAAAAGGGCTGGGGGGGCATCACGGCCGGTGATGACCACATGCTGGTTACCCGGGCGGTTGCGCAGAGTTTCGACTACCTCGTCGAGATCGACCCAGCCCCATTTGAGCGGGTAGGTGAATTCGTCGAGGACGTAGAAGCGGTGCTGCTCAGCCTGAAGCCTGCGCGCGATCTCGCGCCACCCGGCCAGCGCGGCGGCGGCGTGGTCCTCATCGGTGCCCTGCTTGCGAGTCCACGACCACCCCTCACCCATCTTGTGCCATTCGACCGGCCCACCGACACCGGTCTCCTCGTGCACGCTGCCGAGAGTGCGAAAAGCCGCCTCCTCCCCCACCTTCCACTTGGCACTCTTGACGAACTGGAATACCGCGATATCGAACCCCTGATTCCAGGCCCGCAACGCCATCCCGAACGCGGCCGTCGACTTCCCCTTCCCCGGCCCCGTATGCACCACGAGCACCGGCAAATTCCGCCGCTGCCGCGTCGTTAGCCCATCATCCGGAACGGCCTCCGGCACACCCTTAGGCATCGAAACTCCTTGATAGCCCATTGATCAGAACAGCCACATCGGCCTGTTGCGCCACGATCAGGCGGCTCGTGTCACGCCGGGGCGGCCGGATCCGGCGCGGACGATGTCGGCGACCGAGTCGCCGGTCAGTTCGCCGAGTTGGAGGTAGCCTGCGCGGAGGGTGCGGGCCAGGTCGGCGGCGAGGCCGAGGCGGACCATGCCGCGTTCGCAGTCCACGACGATCGAGGTGATCGCCTCGGCGGCAAGCAGATTCGCGGCGGCGCGGGCGCGGGGCACCGGATCGATGCCACCGGTGGCGCGGCCGTCGGTGAGCAGGACCAGCATCGGGCGGCGGCGCGGATCGCGGACGCGTTCGCGGTGCACGACCTCGCGTGCCTTCAAAAGCCCTGCGGCAAGCGGAGTTTTGCCGCCGGTGCGAATGCCGGACAGGCGGCGCACCGCGATATCAACCGAGGAGGTCGGCGGCAGGACGAGTTCGGCTTCCAGGCCACGCACGGTGATCACGGCGACCTTGTCCCGCCGCTGGTAGGCGTCGCGCAGCAGCGCGACGACCGCGCCGGTAACCGCCGAGAGACGGTCGCGCGCCGCCATGGATCCGGAGGCATCGACCACGAATACCACCAGATTGCCTTCGCGCCCTTCGCGATACGCACCGCGCAGATCATCGGCGACCAGCTTCAACGGTCCGTCGGCTCGGCCGCGGGAGTGCTGGTGCGGTGCCGCGGCGAATACCGTGCCGAGCAGATGCAGACCGCCGGAGGTATCGGTACTGGACCGCACCGTGCGCCCCTGCCTGGTCTGTGCGCGCGAACGGCGACCTGCCGCGCCCTCGCCGACGCCGGGCACCTCCCATCGTGGCGGTGTCACAACGGATGTCGCGGGCGCGCCGATACGACCCTCGCGCGCGGACGGTGACTGCCCGCCGCCCGGCGAATCCGGACCGCCATCCGGGCCGGGAGCGCCCGGACCGCCGTTGCCGGGCCCGCCATCCGGATCATCGTCCGGGCCTTGACCATCCGGGCCACCGTTACTGGAACCACGGTCGTCCGCATTGTTCAACGCGCTATCCGAACCTACGTCATCGACATCGCTGAGGCGCCCGTCCGGACCACCACGCGAACCCCCATCGTTCGACCGGCCGTCGTCGAGATCATCCCCCGCAAGATCCTCAGTCCCGCCCTGCTCCAATTCCGCACGCTCGCCGGACTTTTCCGCCTCTTCCCCTGCCGCACGCATCGCCTCGTCCAGCTGCTCTTCGCTGATCCCGGGCTCATCGAACGGATCCCGCCGCCGTCGATGCGGCAATGCCAACTCGGCCGCAACCCGCACATCCGCCTCGGCCACCGCGGCCGCCCCACGCCAGGCCGCATGCGCGGTAGCGGTCCTGGCAACCACGAGGTCCGCCCGCATCCCGTCCACATCGAACGACGCACACAGCGCGGCGATCCGCCGCAGCTCCACATCATCGAGCACGACGGATGCGACCCGCTCGCGGGCGGTGAGAATCCGCTCGGCCACCTCTCGGTCGGCCGCGGCATAGCGCGCGGCGAATCCGGCCGGATCCGCCTCGTAGTCCAGCCGACGCCGCACCACCGACATCCGCATGTCGACATTCCGCGAGGCCGCGACATCGACGGTGAGCCCGAACCGGTCCAGCAGCTGCGGCCGCAGCTCACCTTCCTCCGGATTCATGGTGCCGACCAGCACGAACCGTGCCGGATGCGAATGCGAGACCCCATCGCGCTCGATATGCACCCGGCCCATCGCTGCGGCATCGAGCAGCACGTCCACCAGGTGGTCGTGCAGCAGATTCACCTCATCGACGTAGAGCACGCCGTGATGGGCGGCGGCCAACAGGCCGGGCCGGAACGCCTGCTCGCCATCGCGCAGCACTCGCTCCAGATCCAGAGAACCGACCACCCGGTCTTCTGTGGCCCCCACCGGCAACTCGACCAGCCGAGCGGGCCGCGCACCCGTCTCATCGACAATGGGCGGCAGCAGTTGCGCAAGCGCCCGCACCACAGTCGATTTCGCGGTCCCCTTCTCCCCGCGCACCAAGACGCCGCCGATCCCGGGATGCACCGCACACAGGATCAACGCCAGCTGCAACCGCTGCTGCCCCACCACCGCCGAGAACGGAAAGCCCGCATCACCATCAGGACCGGGATGCGCACCGGTCAGCGAAGGGGCATGCGGCGCGGTTTCGGTACGGGGCAATGACACGCCCCAACTCTATTCGCGCCACAATGCCCGCCCGGCAGCACCCTCCGCGTGGGATCTACCCCTTGCGCATGGGCAGATGCATGATGCCGTCTTCTTCGAACTCGTCGCCGTCGGGCTTGAAGCCGAACTTGGCGTACAAGTCGACCAGATAAGTCTGGGCGCTCAGCCGCACGGTCGCCGAACCCGCCTCGGCGAGCGCGGCCTGCACCAGCCGGGTGGTGTACCCGTGCCCGCGCGCCGGAACCGAGGTGCACACCCGGCCGATGCGGAACGATTTCACGCCGTTCTCGTGCTCCTCGGTCAACCGCAGCGTCGAAATGATCTCGCCCTCGTCATCGAGCCAGAAATGGCGTGTCTCCGGCAGCAGGTCGAATCCGTCCAGCTCCGGGTACGCGCATTTCTGCTCGACGACAAAGACTTCGACGCGAAGCTTCAACAGCTGATACAGGGTGGCGGTGTCGAGATCGAGCGCCCAGGACCGTTTGAGTGCAACCGTTGACATCATCGCGTCTTGCTATCACAACTACGCGATCGGCGCGACCGCTGTATCCAATTTGCGATGTTCGCGGGGCCCTCCGTGGTTACGCAAGCTGCCGCCTCCGAGCCCGTCGCTCACACCGCGGTGTGCTTTGGCGTGTTGTCCGACACACCGTTCAGGTTCAGGGTTTTGGTCGACCAATCCCAGACTTCCTGGAACAGCGCCTGGTTCTCCGAGAGCTTCACGCCCAGCGAGGGCACCATTTCCTTCAGCTTCGGCGACCAGTCGTCGTATTCGCGCGGGAAGCACCGCTGCAGCACGTCGATCATGGCGCTCACGCCGGTCGACGCGCCGGGTGACGCACCGAGCAGACCCGCAATCGTGCCGTCTTCGGCGGCGATGACCGCCGTGCCGAACTCGAGCACACCGCCCGCACCCTTGCGCCGGATGACCTGCACGCGCTGCCCCGCCGTGATCAGTTCCCAGTCGTGACCGTCCGCGCGCGGAATGAACTCCTCCAGCGTGGCCACCTTGCCCGCCTCTGACTTGAGCAGCTCGCTGATCAGGTATTTGGTCAGGCCGAGTTCGGTGACGCCGACGCCGAGCAGCGAGAAGATGTTGTTCGGCTGGACCGACTTGAACAGATCGGTGTTCTTGCCGTCTTTGAGGAACTTCGGCGTCCACCCGGCGTACGGGCCGAACAGCAGGCCGGGACGGCCCTTGATGATGCGAGTGTCCAAGTGCGGCACCGACATCGGCGGAGCGCCGACGGCGGCCTTGCCGTAGACCTTGGCCTTGTGCTTGTAGATCAGGTCCGGGTTGGTGCAGCGGATGAACTGACCGCTGATCGGGAAGCCGCCGAAACCCTTGGCCTCCTTGATACCCGACTTCTGCAGCAGCGGCAGCGCACCACCACCGGCGCCGACGAAGACGAATTTGCTGATCAGCGTCCGGGTTCGGCGAGTACGCAGGTTGCGCACCTTGACCAGCCAGGAACCGTCGGACTGTTTGGCGAGGTCGCGCACCTCGTGACCGAAAGCCAGATCGACACCGGAGCGGCCGAGGTAGGCCAGCAGTTCGCTGGTGAGCGAACCGAAGTCGATATCGGTGCCCTCATCGGTCCAGTTGAGCGCGATCGGATCGGAAAAATCGCGGCCCTTGGCCATCAACGGCAGACGCTTGGCGAATTCGTCGGGGCTGTCGATGTATTCCATCGTCGAGAACAGCGGATGCCGCGACAGCGCCTCGTACCGCTTGCGTAGGTAGTCCACATTGTCCGCGCCGTGCACGAAGCTGACGTGCGGGATGGGGTTGATGAAGGCGGAAGGATCGCCGAGGATCCCGTTCTCCACACCGTAGGACCAGAACTGGCGCGAGACCTGGAAGCGCTCATTGATGTCGATGGCCTTGCTGATATCGACCGAGCCGTCCGGATTCTGCGGGCTGTAGTTCAGTTCGCACAGTGCGGAGTGCCCGGTGCCCGCGTTGTTCCACGGATCGCTGCTCTCGGCGGCGGCCGCGTCCAGCCGCTCGAATAGGGAGATCGACCATTCCGGCTGCAACTGCCGAAGCAGTGCGCCGAGAGTGGCACTCATGATGCCGGCACCGATGAGTACTACATCGGTCTTTTCAGTCATGGCAGCGTTCGGCACGGGTAGATCGACTTCCTTGTCCTTCTGCGCACGCCCACCCCCACGGTGGGCCTGCTGGGCACGGGCGCTATGTGGTTGTTGCGAGTCCTGCGTGACTCGGCGAGGTGTAGGTTACCCGCCGTTCACCTAGCCCAATTGTGCACCTCACCTGTTCGAAGTCCGGCAACGAACCTACTCGATGTGACATAGATTCCTTCCTGGGCTCGACCTTCGAAACCGCCCTGACGTCGCCTAGATTGATCCTTGTGACGAATGAAGCCTCGCTCAGCGTGTCCGATATCACCGCCCCGGCAGCCGAGCGATGGCAGCCCGATGTCCTCGGTGCGGGCTACGAGCAGCGCACTCTGCCGCTCGGTCCGGACCCCGATGGTGAGGGCGAGGCCGTCGCGACCCTCGTTCGCTACACCCCCGACACCGAGGCCGCGGCCACCGAACCCGCGGTGCTCTACGTGCACGGTTTCACCGACTACTTCTTCCAACAGCATCTCGCCGAACACTTCACCGGGCGCGGGCACCGGTTCTACGCGCTGGATCTGCGCAAGTGCGGTCGCTCGCTGCGCGACGGCCAGACGCCGCACTATGTGACCGATCTGGCGCTCTACGACGCCGAGCTGAACGAGTCGCTGCGCATAGTCCAGGAAGAGGCGGGCGATAACGTGCTGCTGGTCGCGCATTCGACCGGCGGACTCATCGTGCCGCTCTGGCTGGACCGGCTCAACAAGGCGAAGGGCACCGCCAAGTCCGGCATCGTCGGCCTGGTGCTCAACAGCCCCTGGTTCGATCTGCAGGGCCCCTCGTACTACCGGACCATCGGCACCCCGGTGATCAAGATGCTCGGCCGGTTCCGGTCGATGGTCGAACTACCCGGCGGCAAGATCAGCTCCTACGGCGACAGCCTGCACCACAGTGTGGCGGGCGAGTGGGATTACAACCTGGATTGGAAGCCGCTGGCGGGCTTCCCGGTCCGGCTCGGCTGGCTGCGTGCGATCCGCAACGGGCACGCCAGGTTGCAGGCGGGGCTGTCGGTCGGCGTGCCCGCGTTGATTCTGCGTTCGCGCATCACGAAATTCGCGCGCACGTACGGTCCGGCCGTCGATGTGGCGGATGCGGTGCTCGATGTGCGCCAGATTCAGCGCTGGTCGGGCTGCCTGGGCGATCGGACCAATATCGTCCCGATCGACGGCGCCCGCCACGATGTCTTCCTGTCCTCGGCCGAACCGCTGGCCAAGGCCTTCGCCGAACTCGACAGCTGGTTGGACTGGCTGGCGGTCTTCCGCAGGAAGACCGCCGGATCACCAGAGGCTGGTGCGTAGCACGATCTCGGTGGCCAATTCGTGGTCCGCCTCGGTCGCCACATTGTCGACGTCGATCTCCACGACCCGGAATTCGCCGTAGACGTAGCGTCCGGAGGCATCCGCGACCGAACGCGGCAGATTCTTGGTGACCAGCACGGTGGCGGCGACCTCCACCGGCCGACACGTGGGGTCCGCGACGGTGCCGTCGGCAGCCGGAATCGCGGGATGGCCGCGATCGGCGACGACAAGGCTGATGAACCGGCCGAAACCGCCCGCGCAGACCTGCCAGCCCAGCTGCGCACCCGCACCGCGTCCGGCGACATTCACCCAGGGGATGCCGAGTTCGTCGAGGATGGCGTGCACGCCCGCCGGATCCAGGTCCGCTATCGATTCCACCGCAATGGTGCGCAGGTCCGAGGTGTGCAGCCGCGCGCACACCTGGTCGTAGACGTCGACCGGATCACCGGCATCGGGCAACAGCAGCACGCTGTGCCGAGACTCCGGGCCGTCGACCCGTACGGTCCATGCCCGGTCACCGACCGTGATCCGCCGAGATTTCATGCCGGAGTACGGTACACGCCCGACTTGAACGGAACCGCGTGTCAGTTACCCGCGAGTCAGGAACACAAACATTTCGGTGGCTGTACGGGCTGGTCAGAGTGGTGTGCTGCCGACTCCGAAACCGGAGACAAGGGTGGGGAGATCGGCAGGTGCGCCGTCGGTGAGCAGGCGTTCGATATGGGTGATGTCGAGGTGCTGTTCGATCAGGTCGGCGAGCAGGTCGAGTTGGGACGAGCGAATCGTGGCAACCGAGGTATTTTCGGCGACGACGAAACCGTGCCGCCCCGCGTGGGCGGCGACCTCGTGAAGCCACGAGCGACGGAAATCGTCCGATTCCAGCAGGCCGTGCAGGTGGGTGCCCCAGATCGCGTCGCGCGCAGTGCCCTCTGCGGTCGGCGAGCTGTCCAGCTCCAGCCAGGCCGGATCACCGCTGCGCTCGACGCGACCGTGGTGAATCTCGTAGCCGTGCACGGGAATTCCGTTACCCCGCCCGGTGCTGCGCCGCAGCACCTTCGGGTCGGCGAATTCGATCTCCAGATCGAGCAGACCCAAACCCGAGACCGTCCCCGCATCCGATTCGACCCGGTCGACGATGCGACTTCCGAGCATCTGATATCCGCCGCAAATGCCGAGGATCGGCCGACCCGCTGCGGCTCTGGCCTGTAGCACATCGGCAATTCCGGTGCGCCGCAACCACTCCAGATCCGATACGGTCGCCTTACTGCCCGGCAGCACCACCAGATCGGCATCGGCCAGCCGGGACGGGTCGCTGACCCAGCGCACCGCCACACCGGGCTCACAGGCCAGCGCTTCGACATCGGTGGAATTGGAGATGCGCGGCAGACGGATCGCGGCGACCGTGAGCCATTCGGCGCCGACCGGCGGGCTGGGGCGGCCGACCGGTGCGTCGGCGACCGTGCCGAGCGAGTCCTCAGCGTCGATCCACAGCTCGTCCGCGTAGGGAATGACACCGAGTGTGCGACGTCCGGTCAGCTCGGTGAGCCGGTCGAGTCCGGGACGCAGCAACTCGACATCGCCGCGGAACTTGTTGATGATGAAGCCGGAGATCAGTTGCTGGTCTTCGGGCTCGAGGACAGCCACGGTGCCGAACAGGTGCGCGAGCACGCCGCCGCGGTCGATATCGCCGACCACGAGCACCGGTAGTCGCGCCGCTTGGGCGAGCCCCATATTCGCCAGATCGGTGGCGCGCAGGTTGATTTCGGCGGGCGAACCGGCGCCCTCGCAGATCACCACATCGAATTCGGCGCGCAGCGAATCCAGTTCGGCGGCAACGACTTCGCGCAGATCCTGGCGATGCTGGAAATAGTCACGCGCACCCACGGTGCCGATTGCCTTGCCGCGCACCACGAGTTGGGAGCGTCGGTCACTGCCGGGTTTGAGCAGGACCGGATTGAACCGGACACTCGGCTCGAGCCCGCACGCCGCGGCCTGCAGGGCCTGGGCGCGACCGATCTCGCCGCCGTCCAGGGTGACGACCGAGTTGTTGGACATGTTCTGCGCCTTGAACGGCGCGACTCGAACGCCGCGCCGGGCGAGCATGCGGCAAAGTCCGGCCACCACAACGCTTTTCCCGGCATCGGAGGTTGTTCCGGCGATCAGCAGCGCGCCTTTCGATGCGCTGGTCACTGCGCGAGCCTGCGCGGTCCACACCTCACGGCAAGGTGAGAATCTCGGCGCCCGTGTCGGTTACGACCCAACAGCGCGAGCTTCGAACTGCACGGTCCACACCTCACGGCAAGGTCAGAAGCTCGGCGCCCGTGTCGGTTACGACCCAACAGCGCGAGCTTCGAACTGCACGGCCCACACCTCACGGCAAGGTGAGAATCTCGGCGCCTGTGTCGGTTACGACCAGCGTGTGTTCGAACTGCGCCGTCCACTTGCGGTCCTTGGTGACCACGGTCCAGCCGTCGTCCCAGATCTCGTAGTCGATGCCGCCGAGGTTGATCATCGGCTCGATGGTGAAGGTCATGCCTGGCTCGATGACCGATTCGATGGCGGGCTGGTCGTAGTGCAGGATGACCAGGCCGCTGTGGAAGGTGGGACCGACGCCGTGCCCGGTGAAATCGCGCACCACGCCATAGCCGAAGCGGTTGGCGTAGGACTCGATGACGCGCCCGATCACATTGAGCGCCCGGCCCGGCCGAACCGCCTTGATCGCCCGCATGGTCGCCTCGTGCGTGCGCTCGACCAGCAGTCGCACCTCCTCGTCGACATCACCGGCCAGGAAGGTCTTATTGGTGTCGCCGTGCACGCCGTCGATGTAGGCGGTCACGTCGATATTGACGATGTCGCCGTCCTCGATCACCGTCGAATCCGGAATGCCGTGGCAGATCACCTCGTTCAGCGAGGTGCAGCACGACTTCGGAAAACCCTTGTAGCCCAGGGTCGATGGATACGCGCCGTGATCGCACATGTATTCGTGCGCGATCCGGTCCAGTTCATCGGTGGTGACACCGGGCGCGACCGCCTTGCCCGCCTCCTCGAGCGCCTGCGCCGCGATCTTGCCCGCGATCCGCATCTTCTCGATGGTCTCGGCCGTCTGCACCCAGGGTTCGCGGCCCTCGTTCACGGTCTTCTTCCACGCATACTCCGGACGCTCGATCGAGCGCGGAACCTCACGGGTGGGCGAGAGCGTGCCGGGAACAAGCGGCTGGCGGGTACGCACTGACATGGAACAAGACTATCCGCACCGGTCATCGCGCACTGTCCGTGCCCGCGCCGCGAACACGGGGTCAACCGAAGGAATAGCTGCGGACCACGGTCCGTTTAGGCTAGTGGTTGACGTAGAAACTTCACACGAACAGGACTCGAGCTGTGGAACTGGGACTCACGACTTTCGCGGAGCTGTACCCGGTCGGCGACCGACCGGCGCCCACCGCGGCCGAACGGCTGCGCGAGGTGGTGGACGAGGCGGTCGCCACCGAGCGCGCCGGACTCGACGTCTATGGCGTCGGCGAACATCACCGCAAGGATTTCGCGGCTTCCGCGCCCGCGGTCGTACTGGCCGCGATCTCGGCACGAACCGAGCGCATTCGGCTGACCAGCGCGGTGAGCGTGCTGAGCTCGGATGATCCGGTACGGGTGTACCAGGACTTCGCCACGCTGGACGGACTCTCGAACGGCCGCGCCGAGCTGATGGCCGGACGCGGTTCGTTCACCGAGAGCTTTCCCTTGTTCGGTTACGACCTGAGCGACTACGACGAGCTCTTCGAGGAGAAGCTGGCGCTGCTGCTGCACATTCGTGCGGACGAGCCGGTGACCTGGAACGGCAAATTCCGTGCCCCGCTGCGCGATGCGGTGATCTACCCGCGCACCGACAACCGGCCGCTGCCGGTCTGGATCGCGGTAGGCGGCAGCCCGGAATCCGTGGTCCGCGCCGGACTGCTCGGCTTACCGCTGGCGATCGCGATCATCGGCGGCCAGCCCGCACGGTTCAAGCCGCTGGTGGATCTGTACCACCGGGCACTCGAAGAGGGCGGCCACGAGAAGCAGCCGGTGGCGGTACACGCGCACGGCTATATCGCCGATACCGACGAACAGGCCGTCGCCGACTTCTACGCGCCGTACGCCGGGGCGATGAGCACCATTGGGCGCGAACGCGGTTGGGGCCCGATGACCCGTGCACAGTTCGATGCCATGCGCTCCCAAAGCGGTTCCCTCTTCGTCGGCACCCCGGACTACGTCGCGGAAAAGATCACCGACATCCGCGACACCCTCGGCCTGGACCGCTTCATGCTGCACACCAGCGTCGGCACCCTGCCGCACGAAAAGGTGCTGCACAATATCGAATTGCTCGGCGCCAAGGTCGCACCGCAGGTGCGCTGAGCTAGCAGCAACGCCGCCTCGCCAAGAGTGATACCACAGCGGTATCACCGCACGGTGGCCATGACTCTGCGACTAAATGATGACGACGACAAGATGCTCACTGAACGAGCGAAGCTGGAAGGTCGATCGAAGCAGGAGATCGCCCAGGAAGCGATCCACCTGCATTTGACGAGGCACCAAGAGGTGTTCACCGCACTCGTACGGGAGTCGATGAATAAGCATGCCGAGCTCATGAAACGGCTCGGATGATCTATCTGGACGTTTCCGAACTTCTATTGATCGCCGAAACCGTGAATGGCAGCAAGCACTGCGTGCGGGATTGGGGATTGCTGCAATCGTCGGCAGAGCGTCCGAAAACAACTGTGTTCGGCATGGACGCATATCCGACATTGCTCGATAAGCTGGCCGCTCTACTGCACGCGATCGCACGCAATCGTGCGTTGGTCGACGGCAACAAACGGACCGCGTGGATCGCGGTGGACATCATGTTGTCGCTGAATACCGGCCACGGATTACAGGTAGACGTGGATGCGCAAGAGCAGTTCATGAACGATGTCGCCCAGGGCCTGTTGGAGGTGCCAGACATCGCGCTTCGCTTGAAAGAATGGATGTGAAGCCGCTCCGATCATGCGGCTACCTATCGAGTTGCGCTTCGAAGGCGATGCGGTCGCCCCGGTAGAGCGCGCGGACGCGTTCGACGGGCGAACCCTGTTGGTCCACGCTGCGCCGGTGCAGGAGTAGCAGCGGCAGGGCCGTGGTGCACTCGAGCAGGGCGGCCTCGCGCGGGGAGGCCAGGACGGTTTCGATGCGTTCGATGGCCTTGCCGAGGACCACGCCCGAGGCGCGCACCGCGGCGTAGAGCGATGTCGTCGGATCGTAGGTATCCCGTAGGTGACCGAACCGGTCGAGGGGCATGAAGGTGCTCTCCAGCCCGATGCGTTCGCCGTCGGCGAGGAGTACGCGTTCCAGGTGCATGACCGGGGTACCCAGGGTGAGCCCGAGGTCACGGGCGGTATCGGCATCGGCGGGGACGTCGTCCCAGCCGACCAGCAGTCGGCCCGGCACGCGGCCGTGGCTGATGGCCCCCTCGGTGTAGGAACGCAGTGACAGCGGCTGCACCATCTTCGGCCGGGACACCACCGTCCCCCGGCCCTGGCGGCGGATCCGGCCCTCCACCAATAGATCTCGCAACGCCTGCCGGACGGTTTCGCGGGCGACCTCGAATCGAACGGCGAGGTCGCGCTCCGAGGGGACCGGGTCGCCCTCCTCCAGATCGGTCAGCAGTTGCTCGAGTTCGGTGCGCACCAGGTACGACTTCGGCAGCCGCGGCGCCGAATCGATACGCCCGCCGCGCATTTCATCGGCCTCGGCTCCCGTCGCGCCTGATGTGTTCATACCGACAGCCTACCCCGGATTGGTCTATACCAATTGTTAACCCAGCGTTCGCGCGCGCAACACTCCTTGGTCTAGACCATTGCGCATTATGTATTCATGCGATTGGTCATCATCGGCGGCGGAATCCTCGGCACGGCGCACGCCCTGGCCGCCATCGGCCGTGGTCACGAGGTCGTGCAGCTGGAGCGGGAGCCCGAGGCGCGCGGCGCCACGGTGCGTAATTTCGGCCTGGTGTGGGTTTCCGGGCGCTCGGCCACCGAACTGGACTTCACGCTGCGTTCCCGGCAACTGTGGGAGGAAATCGGCGGCAAGGTGCCCGGTGTCGGATTCCGGCCCGCCGGATCGATCACGCTGGTGCGCACCCACACCGAACTCGCGGTCGCCGAGGCCGCCGCGGCGAGCCCGCATGCCGACGCCCGCGGCTTCGAACTGCTCGAAACCGAACAGGTACGCGCGCTCAATCCGGCCCTGCGCGGCAAATTCCTTGCCGGACTGCACTGTTCGACCGATGCAGCGGTGGAATCCCGGCAGGCACTGCCCGCGCTGCGCGCCCATATGACCGCATCGGACCGCTACACCTTCCATGCGAGCACCGAGGCGCGCGGGGTCACCGATACCGGTTCCGGCGCAACAGTTCTCGACGATCATGGCCGCATCTTCGAAGCAGATCTGGTGTTGGTCTGTCCGGGCGCCGCGCACACCGGCCTGACCCGCGAACTCGTCGGCACCATCCCGGTGCGCCGAGTCCGGCTGCAGATGATGCAGACCGCGCCGCTCGGCGAACCGCTGACCACCGCGATCGCCGACGGCGACAGCTTCCGCTACTACCCCGGCTTCGCCGGTCCGGAGTCGGACGTGCTGAACGCGGAGCAATCGCAGACCGCGATCGCCGCCGAGCACAGGATGCAGCTGCTGTGCGTACAGCGCTTGAACGGCGGCCTCACCATCGGCGACACCCACGAATACGAGGAGCCCTTCGCCTTCGATGTGGACGAGGCGCCGTACGAACACCTCACCGCCGTCACCGAGGAACTGCTGGGACGCAAACTCCCACAGGTGGTGCGGCGCTGGGCGGGCGTCTACAGCCAGAGCATCGATCCGGCCACGATCGTGACCCGCACGAAGGCCGATGCGCACATCTGGGTCATCACCGGTCCGGGCGGGCGCGGCATGACCCTCGGCCCCGCGATCGGCGCGGAAACCGCCGACCTGCTGAATCTCTGAGGAGCACCGTGTCGGATAAGAACATCACCCTGGCCGTCCTGGATATGGCGGGCACCACGGTCGCCGACGGCGGACTGGTACTGCGCGCCTTCGATACCGCTGCGACCAGTGCCGGTATCGAAACCGCAGGGCCGCAACGTGATAGGGCCCGCCAGTATGTGCTCGACACCATGGGCCAGTCGAAGATCGCGGTCTTCCGCGCCCTGCTCGCCGACGAGGAGCGCGCGCAGGCCGCCAACCTCGCCTTCGAGACCGCCTACGACGCACTGATCGACGAGGTCGATATCACACCGATTCCCGGTGCGGCCGAGGCGATTTCCGCGCTGCGTGCGGCAGGAGTCAAGGTCGCGCTCACCACGGGCTTCAGCCGCAGTACCCAGGATCGGCTGCTGAATGCGTTGGGCTGGAACGAGATCGCCGATCTGACGCTGGCCCCCTCGGATGCCGGACGCGGCCGCCCGTACCCGGACATGGTCCTGACCGCGCTGCTGCGGCTCGGCGTCGATGCCGTGGATCAGGTTGCGGTACTCGGTGATACCACCAGCGATATCGCCAGCGGTCTGGCCGCCGGTGCGCGAATCGTCGCAGGGACGCTGACCGGCGCACATGACGCAGCACAGTTGCGTGCGGCTGGAGCCACCCATGTGGTGGCCTCGGTCACCGAATTCGCGGACTTGATCCTCGACCGAACCTGATCGCCCCGAATCCCCCGTCCCTTCGATTCCACACCCGATACGAACCGAAAGTTGCAGTCATCGTGCGTACTTCGAACACGCAGGGCCGTCTGGCACGCACCATTTCCCGGACCGCGCTGGCCGTCACCACCGTCACCGCCGTCGCGCTCACCGCGGCCTGTGGGGGCACCGGCGCCGACAGCGGCGGCAGCAAGACCATCACCGTGTACTCCGCCGACGGCGTCGGCAGCTGGTACACGACCCAATTCGACGAATTCAAGAAAAAGACGGGCATCTCGGTGAACCTGGTCGAGGCCGGTTCGGGTGAGGTGGTCAACCGGGTGGACAAGGAGCAGTCCAATCCGCAGGCCGATGTGTTGGTGACGCTGCCGCCGTTCATACAGAAGGCCAAGAGCTCCGGGTTGTTGCAGGACAGCGGAATCGACACCAGCTTCGTCGCGGCCGGCGATAAGGATGCCGACGGCGCGTACGTCACGCTGGCGGGCAACTACCTGTCCTTCATTGCCAATCCGTCGGTCGACACCACCAATCTCACCTGGGACGACCTGCTGAAGCCGGAGTTCAAGGGCAAGCTGCAGTATTCGACACCGGGTCAGGCCGGTGACGGCACCGCGGTGCTGATCCTGCTGCAGAATCTGCTCGGCAAGCAGGGCGCACTGGATTACCTGGCCAAGTTGCAGGCCAATAACGTCGGACCGTCCTCGTCCACCGGCAAGCTGCAGGCAAAGGTCGACAAGGGTGAGCTGGTTGTCGCCAATGGCGATGTCCAGATGAACCTCACCACCGTCAAGGACAAGGGCTCGAAGTTCAATATCTTCTTCCCGGCCGCCGCCGATGGTAAGCGCTCCACCGTGGCCGTGCCCTA
The DNA here is from genome assembly GCF_044465765.1 of Nocardia sp. NPDC049526. Lineage (NCBI taxonomy): Bacteria > Bacillati > Actinomycetota > Actinomycetes > Mycobacteriales > Nocardiaceae > Nocardia > Nocardia sp. NPDC049526. The sequence continues at coordinate 104,733 of NZ_JBITMA010000004.1, forward strand.
CGTAATGGGCCTGGCCAAGGGCGCTCCGCACCAGAGCGAGGCGAAGCAGCTCATGGAGTTCCTGCTTTCGGCCGACGCGCAGAAGTCGCTGCCCGACACCTTCGCGGTGCCCGCCCGCAAGGAACTGCGTGATGCCCCGGCGACCGGTTCCGGTCCGTCGGCCAGCACCGTGCTCAAAGGGGTCGAAGTCGTGAATGTCGATTGGACCAAAGCGCTTTCGGACCTGGACGCCGATGTGGCGGCTTACAACAAGGCCACCGGGCAGTAAATCCACTAAACCGAGGAGCCGCAATCATGTCTGTCGGTGACGCGCATCCCAGGTCGGTCTTCGCAGCCGAAATAACCACCACCGCAATCGAACCCGCGATTGTGTTCGACCGGGTGGGGGTCAGCTATGGCCGCGGCCGCAAGTCCACGGTCGCACTGACCGATTTCAATCTGCGCGTTACCGCCGGCGAGACAGTGGCGCTTCTCGGACCGAGCGGCTCGGGCAAGTCGACCGCGCTCGGGGCACTGGCCGGATTCGTCCGGCCGACCACGGGTGCGGTGCGGCTGGCCGGGCGCGATGTCACCGACCTGTCGCCCGCCAAGCGCGGGATCGGTGTGGTCGTGCAGTCGTATGCGCTGTTTCCGCATATGCGGGCGCACGACAATGTGGCTTTCGGATTGAAGGCGCATCGGGTGCCGCGCAAGGAGATCGACGGGCGCGTGGCCGAGGCGCTGGCGATGGTCGGCATGGCGGCCTATGCGAAGCGGCTGCCGCGCGAACTGTCCGGTGGTCAGCAGCAGCGGGTCGCGATCGCCCGTGCACTGGCCATCCGGCCGAAGGTGCTGCTGCTCGACGAACCGCTGGCGGCGCTGGATGCCCAGTTGCGGCAGTCGATGCTCGGTGAGTTGCAGGAGTTGCGAAGGGCATTGCCGGATACGGCAATGCTGTATGTCACCCATGATCAGGCCGAGGCGCTGGCCTTGGCGGATCGGATCGCGGTGATGCGCGATGCCCGGCTGGTCGATATCGACACCGCCGAGAATCTGTGGCGGCGACCGCCGAGCGACTTCACGGCGGCATTCCTCGGCGGCGCAAACCTATTGCCCTGCACCGTGAATCGGGTATCCGGCACCGCAGCGCTGGTTACCGTCGGGACTTCTACGCTGCGGGCCGAGGCACCGGATATCCCCGGCGGTTGGGGCGTGGACGCACCCGGATTGCTTTGTGTGCGTCCGCATACCGTGCAGATCGGTGCCACCTCCGACCGGAATGCGATGCGCGGCACCGTCGTATCGACTGTGTGGCGTGGAGCTTCGACGCGATTGCGGCTGACGGTCGACGGATTGGGTGACGAGATCACCGCCGATGTGCCCGGCCATCTCGATATCGAGGTCGGTGCGATCGTCGGCGTGCGGTTCCCGGACCCGGCGGGAGTTCTGATACCGCCGACTATCGGCGCCGAAACCATCGGCGCGGCAGTGACTTCGGCCGCCCCCCAGCCGGACGTGCCGAAATGAGGGGCGGCACGATTCCCGGCTCGCAGGGGTGGCGCCGTGTTCCCGTTTCCGGGGACACCTCCGTTGTCCCGGCGGCGACCGGAGCCCGACCGCCGAGCGGGCACTGCTCGTCGCCGAGACGATGGCGGGACTCACTTCGACCCGGCACAACCGAGTCGGGAGTCCGACGATGAGCAATCCCGCACTGGTCTTCGCCGGGATTCGCCACAACCGATTCGGAAGTCCGGCAATGAAAGAACGAATCACGTGCCGGCGCGCCCCGGGCAGACGCAGCGAGGCCCGGACATGAGCACTTCTGCCCTGTTCGAACCACAGATCACCGACGATGCGTCGCCCGCGGCCACCGCGCTTCGGCGCAATTGGCGTCCGGTGTTGTGGACGCTGCCGCCGCTGCTCGTGGTCCTGTTCATCGCGGTGTACCCGATCGTGCGGGTGCTCGCCGAATCCACCGAGACCGAGCACGGTCGAGGTACGGCGGTCTGGTCGCAGGTACTCGGCTCGGAATCGTTCCGTAATGCGTTGTGGCGCACCATTTCCATTGCAGTCTGCTCGACCGCGGGGTGTCTGGTGCTCGGCACGTTTCTCGCAATTGTGCTGGCATTCGTGCCGTTTCCCGGTTCGGCGCTGGTCGGCAGATCGATCGATACGGTGCTCACACTGCCGTCGTTCCTGATCACCTTGGCCTTCACATTTCTTTACGGCACCGCCGGTGCCGTCAACGCACTGATCGCGCGGATCACCGGGGAAAAGACGCCGGTGCTGGACTTCCTGAGCACCCCGCTCGGCGTGATCCTCGCCGAGATCACCTTCTTCACCCCTTTCGTCGTGCGTCCGCTCTTGGCCGGATTCGCTCAACTGCCGCGCGAACAACTCAATGTGGCCGCCAGTCTCGGCGCTTCGCCGTGGCGGGTGCTGCGTCAGGTGGTCATGCCGGAGGCATGGCCGGCGCTGGCGGCGGGCGGCAGTCTCGTACTGCTGTTGACGCTCAACGAATTCGGCATCGTGCTGTTCACCGGCGCGAAGGGTGTGACAACCCTGCCCGCGCTGATCTACACCCGCGGCATCGTGACCTTCGACCTGCCGGGCGCGGCCGTGCTGGCCTCGGTGCAGGTGCTGCTGTCGCTGAGCCTGTATATCGGGTATCGGCTGAGTTTCGCCGGCTTTACTGGCCGCACCCGACAGGAGAGCTGAGCATGCTGGTCTGGACGCGTCGTGGCCGGGCAATCGTCTTGGTGGTTTTCGCCCTCGTCGTGGTCGTAGTGTTCGTCGCCCCGATCGCCACTGTGGTAGCGGCCGCGCTGGCGGGCAGCTGGACCGGTCCGCTGCCCTCGAATCTCGGACTCGCCAACTTCCGGGCGGCGCTGTCCGGCCAAGAGGCCGCGAGTCTTTCGGTCAGTCTGCAGACCGCATTGCTCTCCGGTGGGGTCGCCCTGATTCTGGGTACCTGGGCCGCACTTGCCGCGCGCGAGGCCCCCGGCTGGTGGCGCAAACTCACCGACGCGGTCTTCCATCTGCCGGTGGCGGTGCCGTCGGTGGCCATAGGTCTCGGCGTGCTTATCGCCTTCAATGAGCGGCCGCTGCTGCTCGGTGGCACCAAATGGATTGTCATCGTGGCACATTCGGTGCTGGTGCTGGCCTACGCCTACAGCACTGTCTCGGCCGCACTCGATCGGCTCGATCCCGCCTACCGGCAAGCCGCGGAATCCCTCGGTGCGGGTCCGGTTCGGGTGCTGTTCCAGGTGACGCTGCCGCTGCTGCTGCCCGCGCTGGGCGCTGCCGCGGGTTTGGCGATCGCGCTGTCGATGGGCGAGCTCGGCGCGACCGTCATGGTTTATCCGGCTACCTGGAAAACATTGCCGGTCACCATTTTCGGGCTCACCGATCGCGGTGAGGTATTCGACGCGGCCGCGAGTACCTGCCTGCTGTTGGCGGTGACACTGATCGCCTTGGTCGTCCTCGGTCGGCTGCGTGGTCGCGCCGCGCTGCGCTGAGCACCATACGATGGCCCCATGTCAGCACTGCCCCTGATCTTCACCGCGGGCTGGGCGAGCGGGGTCAATGCCTATGCGGTGGTCCTGCTGCTCGGGATCTTCGGCGTGACCGGTCTGTCCGATGAGGTGCCGGAGGCACTGCAGCGCACCGATGTGCTGATCGCGGCCGGTGTGTTGTTCCTGGTCGAGGCCGTCGCGGACAAGGTCCCCTATCTCGACAGCTTCTGGGATGCGGTGCACACCATCGTGCGCCCGGCATCGGGTGCGGTCGTCGCCGCACTGCTCGCAGGCCAGGATGGTTCGCTGCCCCAGCTGGCGGCCGCTGCGGTCGGCGGAACCACTGCCCTGGCAAGCCATCTCGTGAAGGCCGGGACACGGATGGCGATCAACACCTCGCCGGAGCCCGCGAGCAATATCGTCATGAGCCTCGCCGAGGATCTGACCGTCGGCGGCATCGTCACCATCGCGATCTTCCATCCGGTCGTGGCGGCGATCTGCGCGGGCACACTGCTGGTGATCGGCTTGATCCTGGTTTATCTACTGGCGAGCCGAATCCGCCGCTACCGCATTCGCCGCAGACAACGTCGCGAGGCCAAACGCGCGGCAGCCGTTTGAGCACGTCTACACCGGTTTGCGCCACACCAGGGAATAGCGCCAGAAGACCAGCCGCCGCACGCGCGCACCGGGCAGAATCGCCGCGACCCGTGCTCGCACCTGCCGCGTCGTCAGCGGCGGATCCAGCACAACCGGCATGACATCGTGCGTCGGCTCCACCGCATACCAACTCCCCCGCCCACGCGCGCGCAGCATCCGGAACACGATCGCGAACACCCGCTGCCCGATCACCGCCGCCAACTCGACGGGCAATTCCCGGACGAGATCGGGTCGCGGCAATGCCACCGCCGCGATCACACCACCCGGCCGGAGTGCCCGCGCCAATACCGGCAGCACCTCTTCGAGGGGCATGTGGTGCAACGTGCTGATCGACACGATCGCGTCGTAGGTTCCGTCGGGCAGTGGTTGCTACAGTACATCCCCGAGAATGCACCTGACCTGTTCCGGCACAGCCTGCTTCGCCATGTCGATCATCACCGCGGACCGATCAATCGCATCGACATGCTCGACGCGCCGCGCAAGTTCCCCCGCGAACGCCCCGGCACCACAGCCGACGTCCAACACCCGGGTACACGGGGTGGGCAGCTGCCGGATGAGAAACCGTTGGTAGTACGCGTTGTGACTCCACTCGAGCTTACTCATCCAGCACACCTTGCCACGCATCTGCCGAGAGTCCTTCCGCGCCCGAAATTATGTTCCGATCGCGGCGAAATTCTGTTGCGGAGCAGAGGATATCGATCGGGTACGCCGCGGTGTGGCGGCTGATCGACACTGACCTCGCACGAACTCGGATGGGCGGGGATGCCATCCGTCGATCACACCAATTTGGAGACAGAATGTCCGAGTCGGTCATCCAGCTGCCCACCGATGGCGAAACGGTTATCGAAACCTATGAACGAATCGCTCGACGCGGGGCGCTGGTTCCGGTCGAGCTGCCCGGCGGTGTCGCCGCCTGGAGCGCAGCGAGCTACCAGGCGGTGAGTGAAGTACTCGCCGGTGACGGCACACTCTTCAGCAAGAACGCCAAGAACTGTCCGGCCCTGCACGACGGCACCATTCCGGCGGATTGGCCGATGCGCGCGCTGACCGATATCGACCATATGTTGAACAAGGACGGCGAGGACCATCGGCGGTTACGCAAGACGATCAGCGCCGCATTCACACCGGCCCGGGTGGCCGGACTCGAGCCGCGGATTCATCAGATCGCCACCGAGATCATCGATGACTTCGCTGACGAACAGGGCGAATTCGACCTCGTCCCGCGCTTCACCACACCTCTTCCGGTGCGGGTGATCTGTGAACTGTTCGGCGTGGAGAAGGCGGATCGGTCCCGAATCCGGGACTGGTCCACCACGATCGTGTCGCACACGAGCACCATCGAGCAGATGCAGACGGCCATGGGCGAGATGATCGCGTTCTTCACCGAGCTCATCGAAGGCAAACGGCGCGAGCCGGGCGACGATATGACCTCCGCCCTGATTGCCGCCAATACCGACAACCTGACCACCGACGAGCTGGTCAATATGTTGTGGCTGGTGATCGTGGCCGGACACGAGACAACGGTGCACCTGCTGGCCAATGCGATCATCGCCCTCAGCGAGAACCCCGCACAGCTGGAAAAGGCGCGCACCCAGGACCGCTGGGCGGATGTGGTCGAGGAGGCACTGCGATACCGGTCCCCGGTGTACAGCGCCAACCTTCGCTACGCCCAGCAGGACCTCACTATCGCGGGTGTGGATCTGCCGAAGGGCGCGATCGTCATCTGGAACGGCAATGTCGGACGGGATCCGGATCGGTACCCGAACGCCGATGTCTTCGATATCGATCACGATCACCGCGGTCAGCTGGCCTTCGGGCGCGGGCCGCACATCTGCCTCGGTGCTCCGCTGGCCCGGCTGGAAGCGCGCATTGCACTGTCCACGCTGTTCAACCGCTTCCCACAGTTGCGCCTGGCGTCCGACTCGGCATCACTGCAGATCAGCCCGCAGATCCTGACCGCGGGCCCGCTCACTCTGCCGGTGCGGTTGCATCCAGCCGAGTGACCACCGGCGCCGGCTGGTCGATGGTCTCGGCCAGCCGGCGTTTGCGGAAGTCCCTCGGGGTTTCGCCGTAGCGCGTCTTGAACGCGGCGGAGAACCAGGTGACGGTGAATCCGCTGCGCGCGGCGATTTCACCGATGCTCAGTGTCGTGCTAGAGCTTTCGAGCATGGCGCGCGCCGCACGCAGTGATTCATCCTGGCGCACTTCACGATACGTGGTCCCCGCTTGCTCCAGCGCGGTCCGCAACTGCCGTGGCGACCAGCTCAAAGCCTGAGCCACCGCGGCCAGCCGGAGGTCGGCGACCCCGATATTGTCACGCACATACCGGCGCACGGTCTCGGCCGTCTCGGCCAGCTGCGGCCGCTGCGGGGTGCTGTCGCCGACAGCCATCATGCACAGCAGTTCGGTGGTCCGGTCGCAGACCGCATTGAATTGACGACCGGTGAGCCGGGATCGCTCGGCATGGGTATCGCGGATCACGCTGCGTGCGATGCGTCCGAGTCCGGAGTCGAGGTCGAATACCGGTCGACGCGCGCCGAGCGATGATATCGCGTGGTCGACCTCGGTGCGTGGGATCTGGAAGCCGAATGCCACCGAGCTGGGCACCCCTAACCGCAGGGGCTGATCCAACCCCATCAGCACCGCCTGCCCCGGTGCGACACAAGTGATTTCGCGATCATCGGCGACCGTGAAGGTGCCGCGCTCCGGGACCACCAGCCAGTAGAAGTTCTCCGCAGGCATCCGGCGGATGTGCGACGGCGTGCGGAAGGCCTGTCGGTCGCCCGGCTGATCCCAGCGCAGCAGGTTGTAGCTCGCCGTGTGCTGCGTGATCAGCGTGACCTGCCACCGGTTCCGATCTCGGTACCGGTGGTCCATGGGAACGATGCTGTTGGCCACAGCGGTCCATTCATCGACACCGGTCACGTGCAGTTCGTCGTATCTCATGTCGATACCCCGATCACCTCGACGAATAACGATATCCGCCCCGCTCACAGTGAACAATCGGACGGACTCGCCGACCGAATATCCTGCCCTACAGTCCAACTCGTGTATCCACAATCTTCCCGACAACGCAAGTTTCCTGCCCCGAAACATAAACCGGGTGCGCGGTCGCACTGCCGTGCAACCACCTTCTGCTCGGACTCGGGCCGGTGACGTAAGTTTCTGCCCCACAACGGAACTGCGCGCGCTCGCCGATCGGCAAGTTCGGGCGACTACCGGACCACGTTGACACAGGTCCGGCCTCCGGGTTACGCATGAGTCATGCACGACGACCGGCGAATCTGATCGTGGGCACGCTACTGGCGTTGGTTTCCGCGTTGAGCTATGGGCTGTCGGATTTCGTGGGTGGAGTCGCGGCGCGGCGCGGCGGATTCGGGCGCGTTGCCCTGTTGGGCCAGCTCGGCGGGTTCGTCGGCACCGCGCTCGTCGGGCCGTTCGTCTCCCACACAGTGCCTCAGCCGATGGATCTCGGCTGGGGAGCACTATCCGGTGTCGGGACCGGTGTCGCGATGACCTTCCTGTTCCGCGGAATCAGCCGCGGGGCAATGTCGGTGGTCGTACCGGTCAGCGCCGTTGGCGGTGTCGCGCTGCCGGTTCTGATCGGAACTGTCCTGCTCGGTGAGCATCCGGCACCATTGGCGTGGGCCGGGATCGTGCTCGCATTGCCCGCGCTCTGGCTCGTCGCGGGCGGCACCACCGGCACCGGCCCGAATGCCGGTGCCGCCATCGGTGACGGATTGATCGCCGGGCTCGGCATCGCCGTGCAGTATCTGGCGCTGGCACAAGCCGCACCCGCGGCCGGGATCTGGCCGGTGACGGCGGGCCGGGCCGCGGCCGTCGTCCTCGTCGCCCTGCTCGCATGGCGGCTCGCATCCGGATCCGGTGATACCGCACCGGCCCAACGACATCGAAACGATCTCGCAGCCGCATGTTCCGGCATCCTCGCCGCCGTGGCGCTGGTGTCTTACCTCTTCGCTACCCGGACTCAATACCTGGCCGTGGCAGTCGTGCTGTCTTCGCTCTACCCCATCGTCCCGGTGATTCTGGGTGTGTCCGCGCTGAAGGAGCGACTGCGCCGGAGCCAGGTCATCGGGCTGGCCGCCGCGTTGATCGCCAGCACGATCATCGCCACTTCCTGATCGTGACGGCTCAGTACGGGAGGCTGCTCAGAGCAGCTGGGGCAGCATGATGAACTCGACGGTGAGCGCGAGGACGGACAGGATGATCCCCGTGACCGCCAGGGCCTTGGCACTGCGTTGTCCGGTGCAGCCGACGATCCCGAGGACCAGTCCCGCAATTGCGAACGGAAGGCCGACCAACGGTCGCACGCCGGTCAGATCGATCGGCAGAAACGGCAGCACGCACCCGACGATGCCAAGGATCACCGCTGCTACGGCGAACCATGGCCCCGGCCGCCGATCGGTCGGCGGTGGGCCGCCCTGCCATCCGTGGGCGTTGGCATACACCCAGGGTTGTTGCTGCTGAGGAGGATTCGGGACGGGCGCGGAGTATCCGGCGTTCGGGCCGGGAACCACCGCGCCGGGTTGCCAGGCCGGGTTGGTCGGATCCGGCGGCGGACTGTACGGCATCGGTAATCCTCACTCACGAAATCCTCCGAGAATGGCCTGCTATCGCCTGCGAGCCACGATAGCCGCATACCGAACGTTCGGCCCGGTACGGATATGCCCTCCCCGTGCCAACCAGCCTCGAGGTCGTGCACAAGAGGTGGGTACAGCGTAAAGCGGAGAAATCTAAGAAGGGCCCAAATCCGCTGGGCAGAAAGCAAACCGACCGCGCGGTTGATTCAATTGGCGGGTGCGGTCGCGGGAGGCGCGCTGATCGACCATCCCGCACAGCGATTGAAGGCGACCTCGCCGAGTGCACTGCACACCGCGCGGCCGGAGACAATGCTCGCCGCAGCGGGTGCCCGATCCCGTAGCAGTGAGTTGGCCGGCCTGCTTGCCGCATGGACGCTGATCCAGCAGCGGGAATCACTTCGGCTGGTCCGCACCGTGGGTCGGCCGCTCGCCGCACTGCGCGCACACGACACGATCGAATATTCGCGCCGCGGCGGCAGCGGTCCGGATGGTCGCCGAATGAGTTCGGACACTGACGAATTCGCCGGCAATGGCGAATTCGATGGCGGGCGTGCCGCGCCAGTCGACCACGCGGCACGCCGGGCGGGGCGCCCCGTTGCGCCCGCCGTCACTATGCCTGCGACGTTAGCGTCCGGGTCGGGTCATTGGTCGGACAACGCGGACCCGGGACGTCGCCAATTGAGCAGTAACGCTGTCGAGGCAGTGTCACTATTGCGGACGAAGGTCGCCGGCGAGACTTTACTGTTCAGGCAAACGGCGGCGGCCACCGGCCACGTCGGTTACCAGATCAGTGTAGCCGTCGACGAGTTCCGCCAAGTGGTACCAGTGTTTATGGGTATTGTCGCTACGCGCGCCATCGACATCGATGGCCGTGTTGGCTTCCACCCAGCTGCGCGCCATCCGATCCACTACCGCACCTAGGCTCTCGGTATGTAGCGAAGCACCATTGCGATGCTGCGGGATCTCCTGCGCAATCCACTCATTGATATCGTCGACGAGTTCGCTACGACGGCAATCGATTTCGGCCACGAGGTTCATGTCCTGAACCTCGGCACGGCGTGCGTGCAGTTCGGCGAGGGCGTGTGCGGAACGCAGTAATTCACGATCTTGAAAACGTCGTCCCTGAAATGCACACAATATCTGCGGAGCGGTCGGCAGCACCCCAACCGTAGGCGCGCTCATCGCCGTACCTCGAATTCACCCGACACCAACGCGCTTTGTACCAACATGATTGGCTCTCGATTCGGTTATCCCGGTCATCGGATCGGTTCTTCACAACTAGCGTAGCTGGATCATGCTCTTACAAATGCAAGAACGCAAGAGTGCGTTCTCATTGCTGCGGTCACGACCTGGTCACCGAGTAGCGACCCCACAGACAGTCAGTGACAACGACTTTGACGCTCGATACTCGCCGGGAGCTGGACCGGTGGCCAAGAGTTTGCCACATCATCGCCCGGCGCGTGGGCGGTATGCGATCGCCACCTGCGGTCGGGGAGTCCCGAGGCAACTAGTCACCCCACCCGCTGGACTCGAGAATCGTCTCCCACGTCGGGTGCGCCAACTCCGGATCGGCCAACCGCAGGATCGCACCGGCCAGTGTGTCCAGCGGCGCTCTGTTCGGATCGGCGACGGTCGAATTGCTGATCACCGTTGGCTATTTCGGCGAGGCCGATATCGTGCAGCCCAGTTCGTACGCGAATCAATTCCGGTGCGGCACGAGCCAACGGATTCGACGTCGATGACAATGAATTTGCTTGTGCTGCAACCATTTTACGAAATCACAGCAACGTAGTACCGGCCGATCCGACCCCGAGCAAAGTGTGGCCTGAAACGGGCATGGGTCAACTCCTGATCTGGTCGTGCAGTGCCGAATTCGGAGAAACCAGATGTTCGGCCGATGCGCGTGCCAACTCGGCGCGGTGATCCTCCTCCACGAGCGTGAGTGCCATATCGATGCCCGCGGTCACACCCGCCGAGGTGATGATCGGACCGTCGCGCACGTAGATGGCATCGGCGTCCACATCGATTCCGGAATAGCGTGCCGCGAGCTCACCGCATGCCGGCCAGTGCGTGGTGGCCCGCCGCCCGTCGAGCAGCACGGCCTCGGCCGAGACGAATGCCCGGCCACATCGAGCAGCAGCACACCATCCGACCGCCACCACGGTGTCGCCGCGCTCCGCCGATCCCACGCCCCCCAGCCTCTGTAGGGACGCCACGACTACAAGGACGTGTACCCCATAGATCCGGCCACCGACCCGCGATCTACCGTGACAAGGGAATATCGCACCGAAAACTCCGAACTTCATTGCTGCAAAAGGCGGTAGTCTCTGACCACGCTGCGATTGCATATTTGCGTTGTGTAGCGGGCACTTACTACAGACATGTACGCAAGAGTGCTAACGGGTGCGCCGGGCGAAAGGGTTGTCATGGCAGGCAAGCGCACAGTCCTCACCGCGGGTTTGCGGCGGCTCTCGGTGCTGCTGACCGAGATGCGCGAACACGCGGGGCTCAGCAAAGAGGACGTCAGCGGCAAGACCGGCATCAACATCACCACGCTGTACCGCATCGAGACGGCGCAGGCGCGCCCGCAGCGGCGCACACTGATGGCGATGCTGGATCTCTACGGAGTCACCGAACAGCAACGCGACGATGCGCTCGAACTCCTGTCGGACGCACTCAAGCCCGGCATGTCCCGCCCGTACGAGGCGACGCTGACCGAGGTGCACGCGGCCTATATCAACTTCGAATCCGAGGCGCTATCGGCCCGGCACTACCAAACCTCCTACATCCCAGGGCTATTGCAGACCTCGGACTATGCCGAGGCGGTCATCGACACCAATATGCCGAAGCTGGACGGAGCCACGGTGTCGCACAATGTGCGGGCGCGGATGGATCGGACCATGCATCTCACCAAGCCGGATCCGCTGGAACTGTGGGTGGTGCTCGACGAAGCCGCCATCCGACGGATGGTCGGCGGCCCCGATGTCATGAAGGCACAGCTGAAGCGGCTGCTCGAAGATTCGCAGATGAAAAACGTCATCCTGCAGATACTTCCGTTCAGCGCGGGCGTGCACCCCGGCATGGCCGGATCCTTCACGCTGCTGGACTTCAAGGATCCCGCCGATCCGGAACTGGTGTACGTCGAGGGCATCGCGGGTGATCAGCTGATCGAGGGCCATCCCCAGATCCGCCGCTTCGGCATTATTTTCGACCAGCTGCGCGCCATGGCGCTCAGCCCGCGCGACTCCATGGCGCTGATCGACAGGGCCTCCAAAGAGATGAGCTGATCAGCTGCGGCTGGCCCGGCGATAGCCGACCGCCGCGGGGATCGCGAAGACTACGAGCGCACCGATACACCAGGCGATGGTGGCCAGTAGCGGGTCGCGCACCGGCCCACCGACGGATAGCCCCTTCATGGCATCGATGGCGTATGACATCGGCTGATGCTGCACAATCGGCTGTGCCCACCGCGGATAAGCGGCCAGCAGCACGAACCCGGTACTGAAGAACATCATCAACGACGATCCGAGCGAAACAGCCTCCACCAGCGCGGCTTTCGCGCTGAACACGGCCACCGCGGTGACCACGGTGGCGAAGGCGATACCGAACAGCAGCGGCACCCCGAACAGCGCGATACCGGCGAGCAGCCCGCGCTGGAATCGGAAGCCGAGCGCCACCCCCACCGCGAACATCACCGCCGTGCACAGCACAATCCGGATCCCTTCGGCGACAATGCGCGCGACCAGTCCGGATGCGCGGTGCACCGGCAGCACCCAGAAGCGGGCCAGCAGACCTTCGTCACGCTCGCGTCCGAGGGTGATGGCACCTGCCACCGAACCGGACATCACCCCGACCAGCGCCGACATCGGCACGAAACCGTACAGCGCACTCACCTCGGAGAACTCCGAAATCTGTTTTCCGAGAACGGTATTCAGCACGATCAGCAGGAGCGCAGGAAAGACGAGCGACTGCACGACGGTCAGCGGATCACGCCACCAGCGCACCAGCAGCCGCTTGGTCTGGATCAGCGTCTGCGGGATCAGCAGACGCCAGGTCTCGGTCCGACCGTAGACCTTGGGCAATTCCTCGGTGGGAGTCAGTACCTCGGTCATGCCGACCTCCGAATCGAAACGAATACCGCACCCGCACCGAAGACAATGATCTGACCGAGTATCCAGGCCAGTCCGGGCCCGAGGATCGACCAGCCGACCGCGCCCGCGTGGCCCGATGGGTCACCCGCCAGCGCCCGCAGCCCGTATACGTACTGCGAGACCGGCTGGTTGCGTGCGAACCCCTGGATCCAGTGCGGGAATTGGCTGACCGGGGAAAGTCCGCTGGACACCATGCCGAGGATCAGCTGCGGCAGGATCAGCGCCTGGGTGGTCGCCTCCGGACTCTTGGTCAGACTGCCGAGCAGATCGGCACCCAGGCACAGCGCCAGCCCGATCAGCATCGCGAACCCGATGAAACCGATTGTTTCCCACCAGCTTCCGTAGAAGCGGAAGCCGATCACATGGCCGCACACGAGGGCCGCGGCCAGCGCGACCCCCGCCCGACCCAGCGCGGTCGTGACTCGCGCAGCCAGCGGCACCGGCGAAAGCATCGGCATCGATCCGAACCGCACATTGAGCCCGTCCCTGGCATCGGCGGCCGCCCGAAATGCGGCCGTAATGGCGCAGAAGGCGATCGCCTGCATGGCGATCATGGGCATGAGGAATTGCGCGTAGTTACTCAGCCCGCCCCGCCGGAGGGGGTTCAGTGACATCACGAGGTTCAGCGGGACGTAGAAGCCGACGGTGAAGACCACTGGCGCGAGCAGCGCGGTGAATAGTTCACCATTGCGCCAGGACGGCCGGACCAGGCGCCAGGTCAGCGCCCACCATTGCGCCACCGTCGCCATCCGCGGCGGTGGCGCGTCCACCAGCCGCGCGCTGCTCAGGCGGCGGTTTTCCCCGTCGCCGCGTTCCTGCTGAACGGTGCTCGATACCGCGTCGCTACCGATGCTCATCTGCACGCTCCCATCCTGCGCGTCAACCGTGCTTGTCGGTGGGGAACCGGCTGTTCTCAGCATGTCGCACGCAGCCGCCGCCGGTACTGCTTTCCGCACTCTTCGAGTACGTATCGCATGATCAATCTCGCTCGCTCTCGTCCCCTGCCCACCGAAACGGGCGCGCCGCCGGCGTGCGGGGCGATCAGGTCGTCGTCCAATCTCGCCGCACCGACGACGTTTGGATACCACCCCCGGGTGTCGCAACAACGACTCCGAGGGGGCGATGAATCCCACCAAGGTGACTGCCGACCCGAGCAGAACACTGTCCAACGAGTGCGTGAATTATGCAGTGTCGCTATCGGTTTCGACGGAATGTCCGATTCGCGAGGTGACTACCGTGCACGGGGTGAGTAATGTATGCCCCGATGACCAGCATGGAAGCTCGTTTCCGTGAAGCAGCGCGGACCGTGCCCCTCCCCAGTCCTTGGAATCTGTCCGCCTACCTCGCAAGTATCGCCGCGCACCGTGGTCGTTCCATCTCGCTGCAGGCGATCCCCGCGGCCGCGCTCGCGGATATCGGGTGTCGCGGCAGCGGACTCTGGATCGCGCGCGGTCACGACGACATCATCGTCTACGACGCGTCCGCCACCGAGCGCAATGCGGATCACATCATCCTGCACGAAATCGGTCACATGCTATTCGGGCACGGCAAGGAAGGTAAGGAGGCAGGCGAGCCGATCACGCCGTCGCTGGCCGCGCTGCTGCCATCCATCTCACCGTCGTCCATCAAGCACGTACTCGGCCGCGAGTATTTCGGCGCCGACCGCGAACGGGAAGCGGAGGTGTTCGCCGATATGACCATGGTCTACGCCACCCTGCCGCGCCGCCCGGCACGCTCGTTCCGACTCTTCGGGCGCGGGCGCTAGCCACCGGGTAGTCGGCGGGTGCCCTCACGTAATCCGTCGATGAGATCCTGATAGCTATCCGCCAGCTCGTTGAGCTGCACCCACGCGTCATAGAAGACGGACTCCGGCGCTTCGGACAGCGGCACGAAGGCCTGCGTGGTCATTCTGGCCAGCCGATCCACGATCTCGCCGACGGTTTCGGAGTGCAACTGTGCCTCCGAGCACGGCACCGGCATCGCCAGCGTCACCCACAGGTCGATCGACCGCACCAGTTGGGCGCGCCGCCGATCCAGCTTGGGAATCTCACGCACCGGCGTCCGCTCGCGGATTTCGTGCAGCTGCGCCAGCTCCCCCGCTGCCTCCAGCATCGGATGATCGTCGTGCGGTAGCCCGCGGCATGCGGCCAGCAACATATCCCGCCCCGGAACCATCCGGTTATTTCCGACATTCGTCATCTGGGCCTCCCGCCGACGCCGGAGCGCGCCACCATCGGCGAACCTCCCGACCAGCAATGTCGTTTCCGCACCGCACGACCGCACGTCACGCCTCGATTATCGACCCAGATCCGCGCCCGCGACCGGAAACGCCGATATCAATCTGTTACCGACATGGGCGCCCATGGCAAATGTGCAGTAATCCGAACTATGGTCCGATGATCAGCGACCGGGCGGGGCGAGACGAGCTTCGACTACGCAGGCACACCGTCCGCCAGATAATCCTGACCGCCGACATAGAATGTGCGACCGGATTCGCCTGCGGCACTTGCGGCTTCGCCGACGACGGCGGCGAACGCTTCGACGGTCGGCAGTGCACCGTGATCGCGGCGAGCCGAAACCGCCTCGGGATTACGGCGTTCCAGCAGGCGGACAATGATCGTGCCGTCGATCATGTCGCCGGACACCACATTCAACCCGATACCACGCTGGGTCAGCTCCGGAATCATTGCGCGCAAGGCGTCTTCGCCCGCGCGTTTGCTCGCGGCGATCGGCTCATAGTCCGCCGGAACAGGTTTGCGGCCGTGGAAGTGGGCCTGGTGGCTGGTCACGAAGACGATCCGGCCGCCGGATGGCAGGTGCGGCAAGGCTTCTCGCACCAGACGGACCTGCGCGTCACGGTTCAACGCCATCGCGTAGTCGGGCGCGGCATTTCGCTCGAGACCGCCGGATGCGTTGAGCACCAACACCTCCAGCCGACCGAACTCCGTCACCACATCGGCGATCATCGCCGCGGCGGCGTCCGCATCCGCGATATCCGCACCGGCGATCGAGGCACTGCCGCCGACGGCACCGATCTCATCGGCGATCGCCTGGGCGCGCTTGCGCTTCTCCCGATAGTTGATGATCACGTGATCACCGCCCGCCGCCAGCACCTTCGCCGTCTCGGCCCCTATCCCCCGCGACGCGCCCGTGATCAGCACAATCCGTCGTTCCGTCGAGTCGCCCACCATCTGCCTCTCGCTCATGCCTACGCCTCGCCGGCGCTCGGCTTCGGCACGAGCGAGGTGCTCGGCTGTGTGATTGTTCGCTCGCTACGCTCGCTCGTCAGCCCACAGCTACGCTTCTAATTTAGAATCACTATGGTAGTTCGAAATGAGAAGTGCAAATGGAGCCAAGCCGTCGCGCGGACGAAACGACCCGGCGCACGCGCCCATGCTGGCCACCATGGAGCTCATCGGCCAACGCTGGATCCTGCGCGTCCTCTGGGAGTTGGAGCCCGGCTGCCTCGGCTTCCTCGAACTGCGCCGCCGCATGGGCAACTGCTCGTCGAGCATGCTCTCGACCCGCCTGCAACATCTCCAGACCGCGGGCGTGATCACCAAGAACGCGGACAAAACCTACGAACTCACCCCGGCGGGCGTCGACCTCACCGCGGCCCTCCAGCCACTCTGGAGCTGGTCCGAACGATGGACCCCGCCATCCCCCGATCCCGAGTAGTACGTACGACAAAGGCGGTCCCCGGCGTACTACCGGGAACCGCCTTCGCCTACTACAGGGTTACTTCAAGCGGAGCTTGCCGAACAGACCTTCCTTCTCGTCATCCGGGCCCGCGGTGAAGTACAGCGAGTCGGCGTCGCCGAGACTCTCGCCATTGCCGAACATCAGGGCCCACAGACCCTCGATCTCGACCGGCTGGCCCTTCTCATCGCGCAGGTAGTCGACGAACTTGCCGGTGGCGTCGTCGTAGGCGAGCACGTGGCCGAGGCCACCGAAGTTGCCGACGAGCAGCTTGCCGCTGAGCGGACCGAAGTTCGCGGGCGCCACCGCGACACCCCACGGCGCATTGAGACGACCACCGTCGTCGAGGATGCGGACCAACTTGCCGTTGCCGTCGAATTCCGCGACCTTGCCCTTGGCGGGCTTGCCCTTGGCGTCCTTCTCCTGGTCCTTGTCGAGCGAATCCTCTTCGGCCTTGTCGAACTTGGACGCGTCCTGCTCATCGGGCTTGGTGTCCGCGTACGAGACGAATACGCGATTGCCGATGGTGGTCACATTGAACGGGGCGGGATCGCCGGGCTTGGCCTTCTTGCCCTTGTCCGGGGCGGCCGCGTCGATCTGGTCGCCGGTGGCGAAGGGATTGGCGAAACCGACGGTCGGGATCAGCTGCCAGTCCTTGTCGAAGGTGCGGACCTGCGGGTTCTCGCCGAAGTCGGCGGCGAGCAGCTTGTCACCGGACGGAGCGAGCGCGATGCCGAAGAACGCCATGCCCTGCGACTCACCGTCGAAGACCAGATTCGCCGGACCGTCGTGCCGGACGATCGCGCCCTCGGGCCCCTGCTCGGTCCAGGCCGAGATCTTGCCGGAGTCGGTGGCGAAGATGAACCGCGACGAACCGGTCAGCAGCACCGGCGCACCGTCGACATCCACCGACTGGTCGCGGACGACGAACAGATCGGAGGTGATGGGAGCGCCGTTGAACACAACGCCGGTGGTCTTGCCGATGCTCTTATCCGAGGTGTCGGCATCCGCGCCGGGAATCGTGACGATCTTCAGCGGATCCTGGAACAGCTTCTGCACCTTGGGATCCGCGGACGCGCTGACATCGCCGACGAATTGGAAGGACTTACCGCCCGCGCCGACCCAGAAATGCCCGCCCGCCCCCTTCGGGCGATCGGCTAGGCCCCACGCGTTCACCATATCCGGAAAGGTGTACTGCGCTTTGTGTTCGGCAGTGTTGGCGGCGAGGTTGGTCTGCGCGTAGTGATTGCCGTCGAGGGCAGGCACTTCATCGTCAGACGACTTCGAATCCGAGCATGCCGCGGCCACGACCAGGGCAGCGCCGAGCACCGATGCGCGCAGCAGGCCGTTGCGGGCCCGCGACCGCCAGGCACCGTTGCGGCGCAATTCACTAAGGCGTGCGTTCAACTTCTTCGTCCTTTCCAGCCACTCGCAACCCTCATTTGGCGATTAGGCGACGCTAACCTTAGCTTGACGGAATTTCGACCGTATCGGAACGCCCCGAATCCGACGGGTTTAAGCTGTCGCGCGTGGTCGCCCCCCAACCTTCCGTCGCCCCCCATCCGGATATCGCTCCGCTCGCTCCATTGCTCGGCACATGGCGCGGACCAGGGCACGGTGAGTACCCGACCATCGAGTCATTCGACTATGTCGAGGAAATCAAGTTCGGCCACCTCGGCCGACCGTTCCTCACCTACCGCCAGCGCACCCGCGCCGCCGACGGCAGCCGACCGATGCATGCCGAAACCGGTTATCTGCGGTGCCCACGCCCGGATCACGTCGAATTGATCCTGGCCCACCCGACCGGCATCACCGAGATCTGTGAGGGCAGCCTCACCATCATCGATGGTGAACTGCGAATGGAATTCGAATCGACCAGCATCGGCCGCAGTAGTACCGCGAAAGTGGTGACCGCCCTCGGCCGTTCGATCAAGCTGGCCGGGGACACAATCGACTACACGCTGCGCATGGCCGCGGTCGGCGAAGCACTGACCCACCACCTCGCGGCGACCCTGCACCGCGCCTGATCAGTCGCGGGACGGATCAGGACGCCAGGGCACATACGGCCGGCCCGCGGCCTGAGCGGCGGCCTCGGCCGAACGCAGTTGGTACGGCGTGATACCGCCCGTCTCCCAAGCACCGACGGAGCCCGCCGCAACGGCCTCGTGCGACTTCGCGGTCAATCCGATCTCAGTGCGCACCACCGCGATCGGCCGATCGGCCAGCGTGAACCAGTCCAGGTCGAGGAAATCGTGGCTGCCATGGGTGAGCGCCCCGCGTCGCATGGCATCGCCGAGGCGCGTCGCCATGCCCGCGGTGCTCAAATGTCCTTCGTTGGCTTCGAACAATCCGGCTCCGGCATGTAGGTAGCCGGTTTCGAAGAGCGAAATCACCATGGCGAGCAGGCTGAACGCGCGCGGGTCGTCGTTGGCGCGCGCCATGAATGCGAATACCTCGATCTCGTTTTCCAGCGTGGTGCCGTATCCGGCGAGCACATGCACCCAGTCGTGCTGGGCGAGCAGTGGCGGCGCGGAACCCGGCAGGCCCGGCGTGACGAAACCACGGTCGGCATAGAAGTCGGATACGCCGCGGCCGAGCGTACCGACGGGCAACTCGCGCAGGGTGGCCCAGTGCGCGGCCAACGCCGGATCATCGCTGACCTGCCCCCAGGACGAATCCAGACTTTCGGTGTGCAGCGCGGTCAACCGGCTCGGATCCAGCCCGCCGAGATAACCGTTGCGGTCGAAGTCGACCGCGGCGAGTTCGATCGCGCCCTCGGCGTACTTCTGCGCCACCGCGATCATCTCGTCGTCGACCTCGAGCGCGTCGGCGAACTCCCGCAGTTTGGTCGCGACTGCGGGCGGCAACGGCCGCACCACCAGCGCGGACAGCAGCATCGTTTGCACGATCCGCTCCCGGAAGATCCGATTGCGCCGGGCCAGACCGACCGCGAAGGTCTCGGCATCGACGGGCGGCAGCGTCTCCAACTCGACTCGGTGTCCGGTCATCGACAAGAACAGCGACGGAATCAGCAACTGCTGCAGCGGGGTCAGCCCGTCCGTGCCGGCCGCCGCGGCGACCACACCACTGGCCAGCAGCTCCACTTCGGCCGCATCGGGCGGGGTCAGCAGTACATCTTCCATCCGGTCAACTCCAACAAGATCGCCGACGACGTCCACCACGGCGGTGGACGATCCCATTATCGATCCGAATCCGGCACGGCGCGTAGTCATTTCGCCGACGGCGTAGTCGCGACGGGCATGGCGTGCCATCAGTGCGTATGCTGAATTCCATCGCGTGACGCTTCCGTCGGCGAAACAGCCGTGGGGCAGCGGCGGTCCGGAAGCAGATCGCGTTCGGAGGGAATCTGGTGGGGTCTGCGGGCTCGAATCGACCGGCGCTCGATCTTCGAGTGCTCGGACCGGTGCGCCTGCTGGTCGACGATCAGGCAATACCGTTGCCCGGCGGCAAACTCCGTGCGCTGCTCGCCATGCTCGTCATCAACCGCCGCAATGCCGTCGCGAAAACCACACTGGCGAACAGCATCTGGGAAGAGGAGCTGCCGAATCGCTCCGTCGACGGCCTCTACGCCTACGTCTCGAATCTGCGCACCGTGCTGCGTTCGGCCGGGGTCGACGACCGGGCCATCCTGCGCACCGTGCACGCCGGATACCTCCTCGATATCGCCGAGGATCAATGCGATGTCGGCCGCTTCGAGCGGGCCAGGACCCAGGGCTCACTGGCCTTCACCACCGGCGATCTGGAAACCGCGGCCGAATGTTTCGCCGACGCGCTTGCGGAGTGGAGTGGTGAGGCGGTCGCCGGACTGCGCGGATTGCGTTTCGCCGACAATTTCGCCACCGATATGGACGAACGCCGGTTGAATGCCATCGCCGATCGCCTGGACGCGGATATCGCATGCGGGCGCGAAGGCGCGGTCCTGGGCGAACTGACCGCACTGACCACCGAACACGCCGTGAACGAGCGGCTCTGGCGACTGTTCATCTCCGCGCTCTACCGCGCGGGCCGCCAGGCCGACGCACTCACCGCCTGTCTGCGTATCCGCCGCAACCTCGCCGACCAGCAGGGCATCGACCCGGATCCGCGCACCCTGGCACTGGAGGCGGCGATCCGCAGCCAGCAGGCACTGCCGACGGTCTCCTCCTCCCCCGGGGCGACCAAGCGGGATCTGCCCGATGTGCTGCGGCAGGCCTGGCTGCGGGTCGGCGACGGTGAGGCGATCGCCATTCCGGCGACCGGGCTGCGGATCGGCCGGGAATGGGATAACGACATCGTGCTGGACGATGCCCGGGTCAGCCGTAAACATGCGCGCATCGTGCCGCGCGAGAACCGGATCTTCATCCGGGATCGGGATTCGGCCAACGGCGTCTACGTCAACGGTGTGCCGATCGGTGCCGATACCGCACTCGCGCACGGCGATGTCATCCGAATCGGTTCCACCACACTGCGTTACGAGATGCCCGATCGCGGCACCCCGCCGGAGTCCACCAGTCGCACCAACTGAGTGGGGTCAGTACCCTGCGGGCAGGGCGGCGAGCATATCGCGCGTCACCGCAACGGCATTATCCGAACTGCCGCCCTTGACCAGCAAGGTCGCGAAGGCCAGATCCCCGCGATAGCCGACGAACCACGAATGCGAGCCGCCGGCTACCTCGGCCTCCCCGGTCTTCCCGTACACCTCGCCCTGGTCGGCGATGCGTTCGGCGGTACCGCCGGTGACCACCTTGCGCATCATCAGACGCAGACCATCGATCACTTCGGCCCCGATGGCCGGACGGTCCCCTTTGATCTCCGTGGTCCGTCCGGCGATCAGATACGGCACCGGCGCGGACCCGTGCGCGACGGTCGCGGCGAGCACCGCCATTCCGAACGGGCTCACGACCACCTTGCCCTGACCGATGCCGTCCTCGGTGCGCTGGATCATATCCTCGGCCGGTGGCACCGAACCCGATTCGGTCGGCAGGCCCGGAACCGTATAACTCTGTCCCACACCGAGTTTCGCTGCGGTATCGTGCAGCGCGTCGCTGGGCAGGTCGCTGGCCAATTTCGCGAATGCGGTATTGCAGGACCGCTCGTAGGCGGTAGCCATCGGTACGTCACCGAGTTGGAAGAGGTTGTAGTTCGGAATTGTCCGCTCCCCGATGACAATTCGGCTCGGACACGGCAGAACCGTTTCGGGCGTGGCCTTTCCGAGCGACATCGCCGCAGCCGCGGTCACCGTCTTGAAGACCGAGCCGGGCGGATACTGGCCGATGGTGGCCACCGGACCGTCACGGTCGGCAGCCTTGTTCTGTGCGACAGCCAGAATCGCGCCGGTCGACGGCCGCAGTACGACCATCATGGTCTGCTCCTCCCGGCCGCTGACAGCGCGCTGCGCGGAGTTCTGCACATTGCGGTCGATGCTGAGCGAGAACGATGGGGCAGGTTGTGCGGGCACCTCGGTGAGCACATCGGTATCGGCGCCGTTGGCGTTCATGGTGACAACGCTCCAGCCCGCCTTGCCGTCCACCTCGGCGATCACCGTCTTGCGCACCTGGGCGAGCAGATCGGGTGCGAAATCCCGGTCGGCGGGGACCATATCCCACTGCTGGGTCAGCGTTACCCCGGGCAGACCGAGGAGACCCCCACTCACCTGGTCGAATTCGTACTCGCTCAACAGCGCGACGGTGTACTCGCCCTTGGCGGTGTACGCCGCGCTCAGGATCGCCTCGGGGGTGAACCGATCGTCGAAGCGGTTCAACGCCGCCGCCAGCGAGGTCGCCGTATAACCCGGATCCGGTGCGGAGGCCACAGTGAACGCGACCCGAGATACCTTGCCCGGCACCAGCACATCGCTGCCGGACTGCTCGTTCACTCTGGCGCGCGGGGCCGGGTTGGCGCGCAGTGCCATGGTCTGGGTGGCGCCGAGTTTGGGGTGGATATCGGAGGAGGTCCAGCGCACCATCCAGTGGCCGTCACTGCGGCCCATCTGCAATTGGCCGGTGTATTTCCAGATCCGGTCCTTGGGCAGGCGCCACTCGTAGGTGTAGTCGACAGTCGCGGTATCGCCGGTGACCCTGGCCGCGCCGGTATGCGCGGTCAACTTCTCCGCCTGCAACTCGTCCCATGCGGAACGCAGTGCGGCGGTTGCCTTCTCGGGCTGACTGGTGAGTTCGGCCGCGGCCTCGATATCGTGGTCGGCGAAGGCGGCAAGGAAGGCATCGGCCGCAGGCACCGGCCCCTGCGGGTCGGCCGAGCAGCCGGATCCCGCCGCCGCGAAAGCCGCGACGGCCAGCGTAATGAGCATGCGAGTCGACATCGGGACCGATCGTATAGTCAACCACGAGCAAACGGCTGTGGCACACCGATGTTCGGTGCCGCGTTCAGTCGAGCAGCACGGTCGCGAAAGTGGCGATCTGCCGGAATCCGACTCGGCTGTAGGCCCGGCGGGCGATGCTGTTGTAGTCGTTCACGTAGAGACTCGCGGTACGGCCCGAGGCCACCACCGCATTCGCCACGGCAGCCGTACCACGGGTGCCCAGACCGGCGCCGCGACGTTGCGGATGTACCCACACGCCCTGGATCTGCCCGGTACGCCGGGACAGCGATCCGACCTCGGCCTTGAACACCACTTCGCCGTCCTCGAAACGCGCCCAGGCGCGGCCGGATTCGATCAGGCTCTGGATCCGGCGCCGATAGCCCCGACCGCCGTCACCCGCGCGCGGATCGACCCCGACCTCCTCGATGAACATGGCGATCGCCGCGGCGAGATAGCGCTCCAACTCATCCGGCCGAACCCTGCGGACCTGCGCATCGGCGGTGGCCAGCGCGGGTTGGCCGAGAGCCAGCAGCGGCTGCGCGCCGCGTAACTCGCGTTCCGGTCCCCAATGCGCGGACAGCATCTCCCACAGCGGCAGCGTCAATTCCTGACGCCCTACCACCGACGAACACACCCGCGGCCAGCGGACCGCCCGCGTGGCAAAGGAGCGCAACGCATCCTCGTCACCGCGCAAGGGCACCAAATTCGCACCGGAGAAGCACAGCGATTCGGACGGTCCACCCCGACTCCACAGTTCACCGTGTCCGACGCCGGTATCCAAGCCGAATTCCTGTAACCGCGCCGCCACCATGCACGAGGCGATCGGATCGCTATCCAGCACCCGCAGCACCTGTGCCAGATCCCGATTCGCGAGCTGACGCGCGGGGGCATCCTTGGCCCGTCGCGCCGGCTCCAGCAGACTCCGCACATCGACAGCCTGCCACGAATCGGTCGACTGTGGTACGGCTACTCGGGAACTCCCGCCCGTAACGACCGCTGCGGGTCGCTCGAAAACGTCAGCCGACGGTGACGACGGGTTCGCCCGCGCCTTCCGTCTCGCCCATCTCCTCGGCAATGCGCATGGCCTCTTCGATCAAGGTCTCCACGATCTGTGCCTCCGGCACGGTCTTGATGACCTGCCCCTTGACGAAGATCTGGCCCTTGCCGTTGCCCGAGGCGACACCGAGATCGGCCTCGCGCGCCTCACCCGGACCGTTCACCACGCAGCCCATCACGGCCACCCGCAGCGGCACCTCCATGCCCTCCAGACCGGCGCTCACCTCATTGGCCAAGGTGTACACATCGACCTGGGCGCGACCGCAGGACGGACAGGAGACGATCTCGAGCTTGCGCGGGCGCAGGTTCAGCGACTGCAGGATCTGCCCGCCGACCTTGACCTCCTCGGCCGGCGGCGCGGACAGCGACACCCGAATCGTGTCGCCGATGCCCTCCGACAGCAGCGAGCCGAATGCGACGGCGGACTTGATCGTGCCCTGGAACGCCGGACCGGCCTCGGTCACACCGAGGTGCAGCGGGTAGTCGGACTGCGCGGCCAACTGGCGGTAGGCCTCGACCATGACCACCGGATCGTTGTGCTTGACCGAAATCTTGATATCGCCGAAGCCGTGCTCCTCGAACAGGCTCGCCTCCCACAGCGCCGATTCGACCAGCGCCTCCGGGGTTGCCTTGCCGTACTTCTCCAACATCCGCTTATCCAGCGAACCGGCGTTCACGCCGATGCGAATCGGGATGCCCGCGGCGCCCGCGGCCTTGGCCACCTCGCCGACCCGGCCGTCGAATTCCTTGATATTGCCCGGGTTTACGCGCACCGCGGCACAACCCGCATCGATGGCGGCGAAGATATAGCGCGGCTGGAAATGGATATCCGCGATGACGGGGATCTGGCTCTTACGCGCGATGGTCGCCAGTGCGTCGGCGTCCTCCTGACGCGGGCAGGCGACGCGCACGATATCGCAGCCCGAGGCCGTCAGTTCGGCGATCTGCTGCAGGGTGGCGTTGACGTCGTGGGTTTTGGTGGTGGTCATCGACTGCACGGAAATCGGGGAATCGCTGCCGACGCCCACATTGCCCACCATCAATTGACGGGTCTTGCGGCGAGGCGCGAGAACGGCCGCGGGTGCGGTCGGCATCCCCAATCCGATTGTGCTGGTCACTTTCGGCTGCCTACTTTCGTGCGTACTGTTTCGGGCCGTTCGCCTACCGAGCTTAGCCGCGTGTCACGGCTGCTCACCCTGTGACAGCCATGACATGAGCCATGACACACAGGTGTCCCGAAATGCCAGCAATCCGGCGTTCGCGGTGGTTATCGCGGCACAACCGCGACAGGTTAGCGCGTCAGCGGAACAATTGGATCGGATTCACGATGTCGGCGACCAGCGTGAGCACCATATACGCACCGCCGATCACCACTGCGACGTAGGTCACCGGAAGCAGTTTCAGATAGTCCACCGGAGCGCCCGGCGCCAGCCCCTTCCAACCGCGGACGGTATTGCGGACCTTCTCGTAGAGCACCACCGCGATATGCCCGCCGTCCAGCGGCAGCAGCGGCAGCAGGTTGAACGCGCCGAGGAAGAAGTTCAGGCTGGCCAGGACCAGGATGAACACGCCCCACAGGCCACGCTCGGCGGTCTCACCACCGATCTTGCTCGCGCCGTAGACACTGACCGGGGTTTCCGGATCGCGCTCGCCACCGGTCACCGCGGTCCACAGCGCGGAAACCTTCTGCGGCATCTGGGCCAGCGATTCCATGGTGCGCACGAACATCTGCCCGGTGTACGCACCCGCGGCCGGAATTGCGGCCAGCGCGTTGTACTTCAGGGGTTCGTAGTACTCCGAACCAACGCCGACCGCACTGACCTCGCGGCCCGGTCCGCCGTCCTCGGGATAGCGCGTGACGCGCTCCGGGGTGAGCTCGATGGTCCTGGTCTGACCGTCGCGCTCGATGGTGTAGGTGAACGGGCCGGTCTGCTTCTGGGTTTCGGCGGTGAACTGCTGCCAGGTCGTCACCTTCACGCCGTTGACGGCCTTGACCACGTCGCCGCGCTGCATACCGGCCTGCTGCGCCGGACCGGTGCCTTGACAGTCTGCGAGCGATTTATCCGGATTCTGCTGGGCGACGCATTTCATCGCGCCGATGGTGGTGGCCGGCGGCTGGTCGAAGCGCGGCAGTCCCCAGCCGATGGCGAGTACGACCAGCAGGAGGAAGCCGAGCACGAAGTTCATCGCGATCCCGCCGAACATCACGACCAGGCGCTTCCAGGTGGCCTGGCGGTACATGGCCCGGTCGAGATCCTCGGGTGCGAGTTCGTCCAATGCGGTCATGCCCGCGATATCGCAGAAGCCGCCGAGCGGGAGCGCCTTGAGGCCGTATTCGGTTTCACCGCGTCGGAACGAGAAAATCTTGGGACCGAACCCGATGAAATAGCGCCGCACCTTCATGCCGGTGGACTGGGCGGCCCACATATGCCCGCATTCGTGCAGCGCGATCGAAATCGTGATGCCGAGGGCGAACAGTACGAACCCCAACGCGAACACCATTTGCTGTACAGCCCTCCTGCGTTGCGCAGCTCGCCTCAAATGAAGTGCGGCCGCCCGCAGCGGCCGCGATTACCCGCACAGGCACGTCCGTCCGCGCCGCGGGCACCCCGACCACAGTAACCGGACGCCGACCAACCTTCGCTTCCAAGTCTGCCAGGCCGCCATCCGGCGGCGCGTCCGATCGCATCGAAGGGGGCGGACGGTCGCTGGCCGCGCACTTTCGCACGCATACCGCAGAGTCGCCGGACAGGGCGGGAAATGCGCGCTCAGGCCGAGTGGACGAGCGCGCGGGCGTAGTCGCGCGCCCAGGTGTCGGCCGCCAGCACGTCGTCGAGTGTCTCTGGTTCGGCCTGCCACCGATCGGCCGCCTCGACCGCGCGGGCGACGGTGCGCACGATATCCGGGAAACGAATGATCCCGTCCAGGAAGGCTTGCACCGCAATCTCATTCGCCGCGTTGTAGACCGCCGTGACGCTGCCGCCCGCGGAGCCCGCCTGCCTGGCCAGCTCGACCGCGGGGAATACCGCATTGTCGACCGGCTCGAATTCCCAGGTCGACGCGGTGCTGAAGTCGCAGGCGGCGGCCGCGCCAGGTACGCGATCGGGCCAGCCGAGGGCCAGTGCGATCGGCAGCTTCATATCGGGCGGGCTGGCCTGGGCCAGCGTGGAGCCGTCTTTGAAGGTGACCATGGAGTGCACGATCGACTGCGGATGCACCGTGACATCGATGCGGTCGTAGGGCACCCCGAACAGCAGATGTGTCTCGATCAGTTCGAGGCCCTTGTTCACCAGCGAGGCCGAATTCAGCGTATTCATCAGGCCCATCGACCAGGTCGGATGCGCCTTGGCCTCGGACGGATTCACCGATTCCAGCATTTCGGTGGTCCAGCCGCGGAACGGACCTCCCGACGCGGTCAGCACCAGCCGATCCACCTCCTCGGCCCGGCCGCCGCGCAGGCATTGGGCGAGCGCGGAATGTTCGGAGTCGACCGGCACGATCTGGCCGGGTGCGGCGGCGCGGGTCACCAGCGAGCCGCCCGCGACGAGGGATTCCTTATTCGCCAGCGCCAGTCGGGTGCCCGATTGCAGGGCCGCCAGGGTCGGCTCCAGGCCGAGCGAACCGACCAGTGCGTTGAGTACGACATCGGCCTCGGTGCGGCGCACCAATTCGGTGACCGCGCCGAGGCCGCTCAGAGCCAGGTCGAGTCGGGTGCCCGCGCCCGGATCGGCGACCGCGACATTGCGGGTCCCGGTGGCGCCCATCTGCGCCGCGAGCAGCTCGGTATTGCCGCCGCGTGCGGCCAGGCCGACCACCTCGAACTTGTCGGGATTGGCGGCAATCACCTCGAGCGCCTGGGTACCGATGGAACCGGTGCTGCCGAGCAGAAGGACTCTCACGATGTCGGACACGGCCCCATTGTCGCAGCGGGCCGACGACGCGCCCGGAGGCGGTAGCCTGCGTAACGCACGTAGGGCGCCGCTCGCCGCTCGAACACAGCCCTGCTGGCTACGACGAGCGGTCGTATGCCACGATATCGGCAGCAACGCTGACACCGAGCTAAGGAGCGATCGTGGCCGCCACGGAACTCGAACCCACCAGTGACCGCGCAATCGTCACCCACGTGGATACCGCCGAGGTTCCGTCCGCCGAATGGGGCTGGAGCGGGGAATCGCGCCGCACCTTCCGTGTCGCGGGCTGGATCGTCTGCGTGATCCTGCTGGCCATGACGATCGGCAACCACAAGGGCCACATCGAGGACCTGTTCCTGGTCGGTTTCGCCGCCGTGATCGCGGGCGTCATGATCCGCGACTCGATCCTGCGCCGCAAGCCTCGGTAGTCCACACCGAAAGGTATTGACTCGCTCGGGGATTCGCCCGCCTAACGCCCTCGTCGCTTGGCGGGCTTTTTCTTGGCTCCGGCGTTCTTGACGACATTCTTCGTCGAACGCTTGGCGGTGGTCTTCTTCGGCTCGGTCTTCTTGCGCTGAGCCTGGGCCCGCGAGCTGCGTTCCGAACGGCCGCGCACGATGCCGACGAACTCTTCGATCAGTTCGGTGGTGTGTGCGGCTGGCCAGGCCAGGGCGATTTCCGTAGCCGGGACGCCCATCATCGTCCGGTAGACGAGGTCGCGGCGGGCGTACAGCCGGGCAATGGAATGCGGGACGATGGCAACGCCGACACCGGCCGCGACCAATTCGATGGTGCCCGCGATCGCATCGATATCGCTCGCGTCCTGGATCCGTTCACCTTCCAGATCGCCCATGCCCACCTGTTCGAAAAGCGACAGGGTGTGGTCTTTGGGCACCACGACGACGGGAAGCTCTCGATAGAGCGGAATCGCGCTCAGACCTGCACGATCAATGGGCAGACGGACGAAACAGGCGTCGACGCGCCCGTCACGCAGCGCGGCGAGTTGTTCGGCCATCGGGATCGGGATCATCTCCAGTGGCGTGTCGGCAAACCGCTCACGCCAGATCCGCGTCCATTTGGAGACCGTCACGCCAGGTACGAAGCCGACCCGCAATGCGACATCCTCCGCAGCCACGGGCTCGGGCTCCGCTGCGCGCGCGATGATATCCCTGGCATCGCGCAGCAACTGCTGTCCGGCCTCGGTCAGCTGCGTCGGCTGCGCTTCGGGCACAAAAAGTTTCTTCCCGAACTCTTGCTCCAAGTCGATCACCGTGTGACTCAACTTCTGCCGCGAAATGTGCAGCGATTTCGCCGCACGGGCGAAATGCAGTTCCTCGGCAACCGCGACAAACCAGCGCAGGCGGGTCACGTCGATGGACTCGGGGTTCATTCGTATGAGGGTATTGCCATCCGCGAGGCGGGTGGTCCGAGGGCACGGCCGGGCCGGATAGGCGGTGGCCTCGCATTCGCTCGTCCAAGCGCAACAGACTGCGGGCGGACCGCGTCCGGCTGTGCCCATTAGGCTGTACCGGTGAGCCCGGATAAGAAACCGCAGACCATGAAGCCGCTGACCGCGGCGAACAAGCTCGGCATCTACCTTCCGGCGACGCCCGAGGAATTCCGCAACTCGCCGATCTCCCGCGCCGAACTCGAAGAGTTGCGCACCAATCCCCCGGCCTGGCTGGCCGAACTGCGCAAGACCGGCCCCTTCCCCCGCGATATCGTCGCCCGCAAACTCGGAGTTTCCAATACCGGCCTGGCCCGGGCCGAAGTCTCCGACGCGATGAACGCCGAGGAGATCGCCGCCCTGCTCGCCGACCCGCCCGAATGGCTGATCCGCGAACGCGAGAACTACGCCGCGGTGTTGAAGGAAAACGAGCGCATCAAAACCCAACAGGCCGAACGCCGCGCCGCTTCCAACCGCCCCGCCAAGAACCGCACGTAGAACAGCCGCACCCAACTTGGGTGCGGCTGTGTTCGGGTGGTGGAAGCGGTTATGTCGCACCGGGTTTCGTGGTGACCAGTTGGCAGGTTCCGTCTGTGCACGAGCGCTGCAGTCGGCCGCGGGAGAGCGTCTGGAGCAAGCCGATCGCCCAGCAGGTCGGGCAGCCGCGCAGTGCGACGAGACCGACCGGCAGGAGCAGCAGACCGACGGGACCGACCGCGGGCATCAGTGCGAACGAACCGACCACAGCGCCGAATCCGATTGCGCCACAGGCCAAATGGCGCGGTAGCGACGCACTGGCGAACTCATCGGGCATTACCGACCTCCAAACTCTCCTGCACCGCCGCACGCGCCCGATGCAGCCGCGATTTCATGGCCGCGGTGCTCAGCCCGAGCAGATCCGCGACCATCCGACCGCTGTACCCCTGCACATCTCGCATGATCAGCACACGCCGCTGATCGCCGGGCAGTGCCGCGATCGCCGCGGCCACCCGCTCGGCCTCCCAGCGATTGAGCGCCTCCTCTTCCGCCGATGCGATGGCCGAGTCGGGAATCGGTTCGGCCCGACGCACGCGTAACCGCAATTGCCGCAGGCATTCATTGCGCACAATGCGAAACATCCACGAGGCCAACGCACCCGATGCCCGCAGTGTCCCGATCTTGCGGTACAGAATGATCAACGCCTCCTGCGCCGCATCCTCGGCATCCTCCGGCGTCGCGCACAGCGAGTACGCGAAGCGCCGCACATGCGGATGCGATCCGGACACCAGCGAGGTGATCGACTCGATATCGCCCGCCCGCGCCGCGGCGACGAGATGTTCGTCGGGCCAGCACACCTCGGTCATTCCGACCGGCTCCACCGCCGCAGCACGGTGATGCTGCACGCGCAAATGAGCAGCGCCCCAACAACAATCGCGGTTATGATCACGACAAACCTCCCGATCTCGTGCCGACCGTGTTGCCGACACAAGTATGAGAGGTGTAAACCCGCATAAAGGATTCACCGCAATCGAGCATCGCAGCCCGATCCATGCGGACAAACGACCAGACGTTGATACGATGTGCCGAGGATATCCAGGGAGGTGCGGTGGCTGAGGCCGATCGGGCGCCGGTACGCGTCGATCCATCCAAGCCGAACTCTGCTCGGGTATACAACTACCTACTCGGCGGTAAAGACAACTACGAGGTGGACCAGCGGGTCGCCGAGCGAATGCTCGCGGTCGCGCCGGACACCAAGACGACGGCCTGGTTCAGTCGTAAATTCCTCCTCAACGCCGTGGAAGAGGCGGCCCAGAAGGGGATTCGGCAGTTCATCGATATCGGGGCCGGAATCCCCATCTCGCCCAACGTGCACGAGATAGCGCAGAAGGTGGACCCCTCGGCACGCGTCGTGATGGTCGACTACGACCCGGTCGTGTACGTGCACACCAACGCGCTGCTGTCCGGCACGGCCGGTGTCACATCGATACTCGGTGATATTCGCCATACGGACGAGATCATCGAGAAGGCGCGGAGCGAAGGACAGATCGACTTCGACCAGCCGGTAGCGATTCTGATCGTCGGCGTGCTGCACTTCGTGATGGACGACGAACACCCCGCCGAGATCATCACGCGACTGCGCGATGTGATGGCGCCGGGAAGCATCCTGGCCTTCACTCACGGATCGGTCGACACGTACGCGGAGTTCGTCGCGCAGTCGACCGGCGATACCGACGGCAGCTCGGCGCAGGTCCAATTCCGGACCCCGGATATGGTGGCCGCCTACCTGGACGGCTTCGAGGTGGTCGAACCCGGTCTGGTGCCGGTACAGGATTGGCTCGACGACGACCTGCCGCGCACCAAGTTGGTGCTGTTGGGCGGAGTCGGTCGCAAGCCCTAGCTCGCGGCGATCGTATCTGCGCGTGCCGCGAGCGCGTCGGCTATCGGACGCGGACGGCGACCGAGTCCACATGCACTCGCGACGCCGTCCACCGGTCTATTCAGTGCGTTCTCGATCAACCGTAAGGTCTCGACCTGCTCTGGCACCGTGGGAGTGTCGTGGACGAATCCCGCGTAGAAATTGGTGCCCTCGCCGAGTGACAGGTCCGCGAGGGGCGCGTAGAAGGCAGGATCTGCCGACGGCGGGATATCTCCGGCCGCAAGCGGACCGTGCACATAGGTCAGCGGGCGATCCGACGGCCACTGCCGGACAACGGAATTGGCCAGTTCCACGAACGGTCGCAGATCACGCATGCTGGCCCGGGACTTGTTGTGCATGCTTCCGACGCACAGATGTACGCCGAATCTGGTTCCCGCAGGCGCGGATTCGGCCAGCGCCGCAACCCCCTCGCCGAGGCGCAATGCCGCCTCCAACCGTCGGTGCAGTGGCTGTGCCTTCGCCATTAGCACCATTTCCGCGGTCGCCTCCAATTGCACGACCACGTCCTCGGTACCGACCAGTTCGTGGATGGCCGCGATATCGCGCACGGTCGCGTCACGGAATGCCTTGCGGTGCGCCCGGACACCTGGAATGCCCATGGCGATAAAGGCCAGAGTGAAATCGGTCGGCATCCCGATCTGGAGAGTGAGTTCGGGCAGCTCGCGCGCCGTGCGCAAATCCCGGAATATCGGCAACGCCTCCTGGGCCTCGGCGAGATAGCCGAGTTCCATCATGTCGCCCGTCAGCTCGCGACCGCTCGGAACGCGATGGATAGTCCGCTCCCGACTCGACCGCCAAGTACCCGACTTCTTCACTTCCAATGCGCCCTGCGCCACCAGATCCTCGATGATCGGCTGGATGTAGAACTCGTAGCGACGCGTTTCCCCCGTCGGAAGCGTGCGCAGGCGCGGTCCCGCGGCATCGAGCATCGCGCGCATCGCGTCGTCCGTACTCGTACCCGGAAAGCTGCCGACGAAATGCACACCACGCGAACCCATGCCCTGCATCGTAGATCGCATCTTCGTCACGCAACCCCGTAGCTACGGATCTTCGTGTGCGGTATGGTGATTCGCCAGAAGATGGCGCGGCGCACGACATTTCCCATTCGGAGGGAACGCGGTGACGAAGAAGCTCTACGCCCGAATGCTGGTGGCCGCTACCGCGGCGGCGACAATGCTCGGTGTGGTACCGGGCGGGGCCAGTGCTGATCCGGCCGCCTCGCCCGACCGTTGTCAGGAGATCTCTTTTCCGGTACCGCAGGGGACGTTGGGCGCGACCCTGTGCCTGCCGGACCAGCCGACCGACACTGTCATGGTGTTGATGGCGGGGTCCAATTACAACCACACCTACTGGGACTTTCCTTACGCCCCAGAGACTTACAACTTCCGGCGTGCGATGAACGATGCGGGTTACGCGACGCTGGTGGCCGATCGACTCGGCAACGGCGCGAGCACCCGTCCGCCGAGCATGTCACTGACCGCGTCCGCCACCGCAGAAGCCCTGCACAACATCGTGCAGGCCCTGCGCCACGGACTCGCGGGCGCACAGCCGTTCGGCAAGGTCGTCACCGGCGGTCATTCGCTGAGCTCCGGCACCTCCGTCATGGAGGCCACCACTTACCACGATGTCGACGGCGTGCTGCTCACCGGATATTCGCACACCCTGAGCGTGCCGGACGTCCTCGGTGTGATCGGCACCTACTACCAGGCGGTACAGGATCCCGTATTCGCCAGCCGCGGATACGATTCGGGCTATCTCGTGACCCGGCCGGGCACCCGGGCCAGTGATTTCTTCGGGCCGGATAATTTTGATCCGCAGGTGGTCGCGCTCGATGAGGCGACGAAGGAAACCTTCTCGCTCACCGAATATCCCGACGGCCTCACCTCTACCCTGCCCGGGATGTCCAGCTTGATCACCGCCCCGGTCATGGTGGTCAATGGCAGTTTGGACCGGTTGTCGTGCGGACCCGCCTATTCGATCTGCGCCGACAGCGCGGCCCTGCAGGCCGCGGAGGCCGCGTTCTTCAATCCGGCCGCGCGGTTGCGCACCTTCGTGCTGCCCGGCAGCGGACATTCGGTGAATCTCGCACGGAATACCGCGCAATATCATGCCGCCGTCATCGACTGGATGAAGTCGGTCGTCGGATAGCTCGATCTGCTTGCGGCAGTTCGGTTTCCGTGATCACAGCGGACCGATCTGCGCAGGGTAAGGGCGCACCGCCGCGGCCGCGCGGCCGCGCGCCTCAGGATCGCACAGGTAACGCACCGGCTGGCCTTCCGCCAGTGCGCGATAGCCCGGCACATCGATACGGCTGTATTCGACGAACACCGGCCACTGCCGGACACCGTCGGGATCGATGAAGCCGAACCCCCGCTGTTCGTCGAACCAGGCCACCGTGCCGGTCAGCCATACCGAAGTCGGATCGATAGCGCTGCTCATCGTAGCCTCCGCGATGTCGGATCCGGCCATATCCCCGCTGTCGGCTTACCCGTGAATACCACTGGTAAACACCATTTTTCAGGCCGCAAAACAGCCGGACCACCGGGCGACATCCACTCGATTAACCGACCGGATCCCGGGTAGATCGCAAATGTGGTCCGAACCGGGGCCGCAGATAGTTCCAACTACCGAGAAGGAGTGCCGTCATGGCAGATCCGAAGAACCCCGGACAGTTCGGCAATCGCAAGGACACCCAGGAGCAGGCCAGCAAGGGCGGCAAGGCCAGTACCGGCAGCTTCGGCCAGCGCAATGCGGCCGACCCGCACGAGGCAGGTCGTAAGGGCGCACAGGCGCAGCCGACAGCGGCCAAGCAGAAGGGTGGCCAGCACAGCCACAGCGGCAGCTAGCTCACCTGTCGAACGGGCCCCGGTCATGTTGATCCGGGGCCCGTTCGCACGCGTCGAATATCACGCGCGAACCTGGGTAAGCGCCCGACATGGTCAACTTCGGATATTTCTTAGCCAGCGAACAGTTCGGGCCGAAGGAACTCGTCGAGCAGGCCAAACGCGCCGAACAGGCCGGGTTCGAGCGGCTGTGGATCTCCGACCACTTCCATCCGTGGAATGACGCCGAGGGCCAGAGCCCCTTCGTCTGGGGCACCATCGGGGCGCTCTCGGAGGCCACCGATCTGCCGATCACCACGGCGGTCACCTGCCCTACCGTCCGGATCCACCCGCTGATCATCGCGCAGGCCGCGGCGACCGCCGCCGTCCAACTCGACGGCGATTTCATACTCGGCGTCGGCAGCGGTGAGGCACTCAACGAGCACATTCTCGGCGATCCGTGGCCGTCGCCCGCGGTCCGGCTCGAAATGCTGGAGGAAGCGGTCCAGCTGATTCGGCGGCTGCACCGCGGCGGCAATGTCAACCACCGCGGCGAGTACTACACCGTGCAGGACGCCAGAATCTACACACTGCCCGATGCTCCGGTACCGATCTACATTTCCGGATTCGGCCCGCAGGCAACGCAATTGGCAGCGCGCATCGGCGACGGTTTCTGCACCGTACTGCCCGATGCCGATGCGGTCGACACCTTCCGAACCACGGGCGGCGGCGCGAAACCGGTACAGGCGGGTGCCAAGGTCAGCTGGTCCCGCGACGAGGAGTCGGGTCTGGATGCCGCACATCGCCTCTGGGCCAATGAGCTGCTGCCCGGCCAACTTTCCCAAACCCTGCCGCGGCCACGCGATTTCGAGGACGCGATGAGCCTGATCGATCGCGAATCCACCCGTGACCACTTCGCCATCGGGCCCGATCCGGAACGTCATGTCCGCCAACTTCGGCAGTATCTCGATGCCGGTATCGACGAACTATACGTCCAGCAGATCGGGCCCGATCTGGAAGGCTTCTTCACCGCGTGGGAGAAGGAAATCCAGCCCGCCCTGAGCTGAACTGGGAGGACTAGGCGGGTACCGCGACGGTCGACCGGCGCCAGACCCGATGCTGGGCAAGCGCATTCGCGAACGTCTCGATGAACTCCTCGGCCACGCCCGCGCCGCCGGCGGTCGTGGTGAAGACACCTGTTTGCGCGTCGTGATCGGTACCGGATGTTATACCGGCGACCTGCAGTAGCGTGACACCGTCGCCGAAGCCGCCGATCGGTTTGGCGTGTTTGAACGCCTCCAGGACGAAGTGCACGGCCGCGCCATTGCCTACCAGGGTGTCGGTGGACTGCGCGCCACCCGCGACCAGCACCGCATCGTAGAGAACCGAGGCGACGGTGGCCAGCGACCGGTCCACCGCGAGGGTTTCGCCGTCACTGCCGTCGCCGCCCAACGTACCGGCATGCGGCGCAAGCACTTCGGGAACAGCACCACGGTCTGCCAACCACGATTTGATGCGGCGCACACCGAGTGTGTCCACACCATCGGCGGCCAGGATCGCGATCTTCCGGGGCGCGATGGTGTCGGTGACCGTATTCAGTTGCGACAGCGCGGGAGATACCACCGCCGCACGGTCACCCGAGTCCGGTTGCGGCACCGGCATTCCCAGTTCACTCGCGACCCGCTCGGCCAGTTCGGGCTCGATCCGCACCAAATGTTCGAGCACCCTGGTCCGGATGATCGGCCGCTCCACCTTGCCCAGCTCGAAGGCGAAGGCGGCGACGATGTGGTCGGCCTCCGGCGGCGACATACTGCGCCAGAACATCCGCGGCTGCCGGTAGTACTCCCGAAAACTGCTGACGCGCTCTCGAATAGCAGAACCGGATAGTGGCTCGGCGTAGTGCTGGAACATCTCGGTATCCGCCAATGCCGGACAACCGCCACCGATGGTGTTCTTCGTATACGCGGCCTCACCTCGCGGAATGGCGTGCTGCCCGTAGCCGTCCTGCTGGTGATTGCGCACGTCGGCGACCGGCCGGTTGATCGGCAGCTGGGCAAAATTCGGCCCGCCCAAACGGATCAGCTGAGTATCCAGGTAGGAGAAGTTGCGCAACTGCAGCAGCGGATCATCGCTGAAATCGATACCGGGCACCAGATTGGCGGTGTGGAAGGCCACCTGCTCGGTCTCGGCGAAGAAGTTGTCCGGATTGCGGTCCAGCACCATGCGACCGACCGGCTGCACCGGAACCTGCTCTTCCGGAATGATTTTCGTCGGATCGAGCAGGTCGAAGTCGAAGCCGAATTCGCTTTCGTCCGAGACCAGCTGCACGCCGAGTTCCCACTCCGGATACTGGCCCGCCGCGATGCAGTCCCACAGATCGCGCCGGTTGAAGTCGGGATCACGCCCGGCGATCTGCTGACATTCGTCCCACAGCAGCGAGTGCACACCGAGTTTCGGTGTCCAGTGGAACTTCACGAAAGTGCCTCGGCCCTCGCTGTTGACGAGTCGGAAGGTGTGTACGCCGAAGCCCTGCATCATGCGATAGCTACGCGGCAGTGCCCGGTCCGACATCAGCCACATGATCGCGTGCAGTGTCTCCGGCTGCTGCCCCACAAAGTCCCAGAGCGTGTCGTGTGCGGAGGCGGCCTGCGGAATCTCATTGTGCGGCTCGGGTTTCACCGCGTGCACGAAGTCCGGGAATTTGATTCCGTCCTGGATGAAGAACACCGGGAAGTTATTGCCGACCAGATCATAATTGCCCTGGGCGGTATAGAACTTCGTCGCGAAGCCGCGGACATCACGCACGGTATCCGCGGATCCGCGCGAACCGGCGACGGTCGAAAACCGCACGAATACCGGCGTTTCCACGCTCGAATCGATGAGGAAGCGGGCGGCGGTGAAGTCGCCGAGCCAGCCGTCGTAGGGCCGGAAGTGTCCGTAGGCGCCCGCACCTCTGGCATGGACCACTCGCTCCGGAATCCGCTCGTGATCGAAGTGGGTGATCTTCTCCCTGGCATGGAAATCCGCGAGCAGCGTCGGTCCGCGCTCCCCCACCTTCAGGGCGTCGTCGGTGCTGTCCACCCGTACACCCTGCTGTGTGGTCAGCTTCCCCTGTTCGCGATCCACCCGATATCGATCCAGCTGGCGCTGCTTCTCATTCGATGCGCCGTTCCTATTGGTTGCGTCGGCCACGCCGCTCACCCCTCGGTCTTACGGCGCCAATCGCGCACCGCGTCGCGAATCCGGTCGAAGAGCGCAAGTGGCGGTCCGGCAACGATATTCACCAGCGCCGACTCACCTGCCTGCGGATGCGGGCGGGTCGGGGCGACGGCCTCGGCGACCCGCACGACATCGGCGAGCACCGCGCTCTCGCCGGCGGAAATCGCTTGGCGCAGCTGGTCGAATTCCTCCTTCTCCTCCAAATCGGCGTGTTCGATCACCGATTCGGCGAAACTGCGGAATTTGGTATCGAAATCCTCGTGCTGCACACCCATGTCGTAGAGCTCGGCCAGCACGCGTTTGGCCTGTTCTTCTTCGTGCAGCCTGTCGTCCACGACGCCGGCGGGCACAGATGCGCGCCGTGATGCCGGATGCACCACTTCCTCTTCGGCGCTCTCGTGCACGGCCAGCGCGCGGACCAACTCCTCGAACGGCTCGCGCTTGGCCGCACCCTGCGCAAGCTGTACTTTTTCGATCAGCCCCTTGATCAGTTCGTGTTGCGCCAGCAAGAGCGTGACGACGTCTTCCTTCTGACCGGTGGCCATTGCGTACCTCCTCGATCGGGGACGGAGCCACCGCGGCTCCTCTCGTCCGCGCATACCCGCAAGCGGCACACTCACACCTGCACTCAGGGCAGCGCGGACGAGACGGTTCGCAGGTCGCGGTCAGTCCGTCGACACCGCCTCCACCACGCCGCCGGTATCGGCATTGCCGAGCGCGACAGCCACATCGGCCTGCGCCACAATGCCCACCAACTGGTCACCGTCGAGCACCGGAACCCGGCGGATCTGATGCACCGCCATCACATTGAGCACCTCATCGGCATCGGTGCTCGCCTGCACCGTGATCGGTGTGCCCTCGGCCAGTTCCCCCGCCTTGACGCCGATCGGGTCCTTGTTCTCCGCAAGCACCTTCACAACGATGTCGCGGTCGGTCAGTATGCCCTTCAACCGATTGTCCTCACCACATATCGGCAGCGCGCCCACGCTCAGCTGTTTCATCAGCTTGGCGGCCTCGACCACCGAATCGCTGGATCGCACGCACTGCACGCCTTCGGTCATGAGTTCACGCGCGGTTGCCATGGTCGTCCTCCTGTTCGTCGCAAGCAGATTCGGGTTCGCGGTACCCGCCGCGATCGCCGATACACCCTGATTGATCCGGAACATGCCGGGTATCCGCTCGAACGAGACGATCCATCCGAACGGAGAGGACGCCATGTTTCCTGGACCCGACGCATCCGATCGGCTGCGCTCCGACTTCCCGGACCGCGCACGCAACACCAGAAATCACGCGGGCGAAATGATCGCCGACACCCACAACTGGCCCGGCGTCATCCTGGTGCTGCTCGGTGTGGCCGGCGCCGCCCTGACGCTCACCGCCGCAGGCTACGGATTCGCGGGCTGGGCCGTCGTGGCCGGCATCGCCACCGCTGTGTGCCTGATCTGCGGCGGCGGACTCATCCTCGCCGAACACCGCCGCGTCAAAGCCGACGAAGGCCGCGAACTCCTCGAGCCGGGCGGCCACTGACCCGCACCGGCGGCTTCCGCGACGCGATCGACTCGTCCGCCGCGCACCGCCAGACCGCGGCCGATATAGCCGACCGCCTGCAGCTAGACGCCGACGTGTGCGGCACTGCCGCAGGCGTTCGAGCGCTGGGACGGCAAAGGCGTGCCCGGCGACGTGCGCGGCGGACAGATCGCGCCGGTAATGCGGGTGGTGCAGGTCGCCGACGACGTCGAGGTGTAGGTGTACTGCAGTAGCGCTGCGAACGCAACGATTAGCGGGACTACGTCGCAGCTTTCACGAATTCCATAGGCTATCATTGCTATCGCACCGTTAATCTTCTCCATTCAAGGGCGAGCTGAGCGATTCACCAGGGCGTGCACGACTAGCACTTCGATAGCAACGATAGGAGTTCGGGTGACACGGCCGAAACCTCGTCGGCGATCTCGGGTCGAGATGGGTCCGCTCACCTCCTTCGGAGCCTTCATCGCGGAGCGGCGGCGCAGCCTTGGGCTGACCCAAATGGATCTATCGGATCTTGCCGATGTCGGCGTGTCATCGGTGCGCACCCTGGAGGCCGGGCAAACATCACCGACCCTCGCGATCACCTTGCGCATCCTGGACGCTCTCGGGTTGACACTCGTAACCATGCCGCACGCGGATGCCAGAACCCGGTCCGGCAGCACCGCCGAACTACGCGCCGCGGAAACCAACCGCCAGTGACCACACCAACCGACCTTGCCGACCTTCGCGCCATCGACAGTGCCGATGTCTACAAGGCCGGGCGACTCGCCGGACAATTACGCCGCGAACGCGACGACGTCGTGTTCACCTATGCCGAGCCCTATTCCGCCGATCCGACGACACCACCGGTCGCGTCGACCTTGCCGAAGTGGACAGGGACCTACCGAGCGACCGGAGGCTCGGTCCCGGCCTTCTTCGCGGGCCTGCTGCCCGAAGGCCTGCGCCTGACTGCGATCACGACCGCCGCACGGACCAGCGAGGACGACCACTTCAGCATTCTGCTGGCCGTCGGCGCCGACACCATCGGCGACGTCCAGGTGCTGCCCGCAGGAACGGTCCCCGCCGACCCAGCACCCCTGTTCGACCAGACCGACACCACGAACACGGATTTCGCGACACTGTTCACCCGCGCGACTTCCGCCGACGCAGGCGAACTCGACCGCACCGCGCTGCCCGGAGTCCAGATCAAGGTCTCCGCACAAATGATTTCGGCTCCGGTCTCCACCACACGAGGACCGGCCATTCTCAAACTCAACCCGCCCGAGTACCCGTGCATGGTCGAGAACGAGAATTTCTTTCTCGACATGGCCGACGCGTGTGGTATCCGAGTTCCCGACCACCAGCTCGCCACCGACGAAAACGGCCGCACAGCACTGTTCATCGACCGGTTCGATCGCGTCATCGAGCACGGCGAAACTCGCCGCCTCGCTCAGGAGGATGCCTGCCAGGTCCTGGGGCGGTACCCGGCCGCCAAGTACCGAATCACGTTGCAGGAAGCCATCAAAGCCCTTGCCGACGCAGTGGTCACAGGCCACGGTTCATATCCCCTGGCCACGTTGCAGATGCTCGAAATCGCCGCATTCAGCTACCTCATCGGCAACGGCGACCTGCATGGCAAGAATCTGTCGATCCGGCAGAACCCCGACGGCATCTGGGAAGTCACCCCCGCCTACGACCTGCTGTGCACCCAGCCGTACCTGAGCTGGCGCGACCCCATGGCCATTTCGCTGTACGGACGCGACACAAAGCTCGCCCACCGCTGGTGGGCAGCAGCAGCCACCCGCCTCGGCGTCACGACACGAGCTATCAACCGCAGCCTGGCGCGGATCGTCGACGCATCGGAATCGTGGACCAACCGGGTCGCGGAAATCGGCTTCGACGACAAGACCACGCACCGCCTGGCAGCCCTCATAACGGAACGACGCAAAGAGCTCAGACAATCCTCGACATGACCGTATTGCTCTGCGCCCCAATAGGATACGGTCTTCCGGCAGTCTGTCGCCGAAGGCCGACGCGGTGGCTTCGCAAAGCGGAACAGCCTAGCCCTCTGCGGCCAACTGTCCGCAGGCCGCGGCGATTTCCTGGCCCCGGGTATCGCGCACGGTGCACGGAACGCCCTGCGCGTTGACGCGCCGAACGAATTCCTGCTCAACAGGTTTCGGGCTGGCATCCCACTTGCTGCCCGGCGTCGGGTTCAGCGGGATGACGTTCACGTGCACGCGGGAGCCCAGGGCCTTGTGCAGTTTCGCGCCGAGCATATCCGCGCGCCACGGCTGGTCGTTGATATCGCGGATCAGCGCATATTCGATGGACACCCGGCGACCGCTCTTATCGGCGTAGTAGCGGGCGGCATCGAGGACCTCGGCGACCGGCCACCGGTTGTTCACCGGCACCAGGGTGTCGCGCAGTTCGTCATCGGGGGTGTGCAGCGACACCGCGAGGGTCACCGAGAGATCCTCGTCGGCGAGTTTGCGAATGGCCGGAGCCAAGCCGACGGTGGAAACGACCACGTTGCGCTGAGAGATGCCGAAGCCGTCGGGCGCGGGTGAGGTGATGCGACGAACCGCGGCGACCACTCGCTTGTAATTGGCCAGCGGCTCGCCCATGCCCATGAAGACGATATTGGACAGGCGGCCCGGACCGCCCGAGACCTCGCCATCACGCATCGCGGCGGCCGCGGCACGGACCTGGTCGACGATTTCGGCGGTGGACAGATTGCGGTTGAGGCCGCCCTGACCGGTGGCACAGAACGGGCACGCCATACCGCAGCCGGCCTGGCTGGAAATGCAG
The DNA here is from genome assembly GCF_044465765.1 of Nocardia sp. NPDC049526. Classification (NCBI taxonomy): domain Bacteria; kingdom Bacillati; phylum Actinomycetota; class Actinomycetes; order Mycobacteriales; family Nocardiaceae; genus Nocardia; species Nocardia sp. NPDC049526. The sequence goes on from NZ_JBITMA010000004.1 coordinate 146,842, forward strand.
AGGGTGGCGCGGTCGGGATAGCGCATCAACACGCTCTCCAGCAAGGTGCCATCGCCCGCACGCCACAGGGTCTTTCGCGTCTCGCCGCCATCGCACGCGACATGCTTGACCACCGACATCAGCGGCGGAAACAGCGCCGCGCCGACCTTTTCCCGCACGGTGGCGGGCAGATCGGTCATCAGCTCCGGATCGGCCTGCAGACGGCCGTAGTACTGACGCGCGATCTGATCGGCACGGAACTTCGGCAGACCGAGCTCCTCGACCGCGGCCTTGCGCCCATCGGCATCGAGGTCGGCGAGGTGCCGCGGCGGCATGCCACGGCGCGGAGCATCGAAGACGAGGGGCAGCGAGACGGTCATAGTCTCTCCAGTGTCCCATCTCGCGTATGCGGCCCGGACCGAAGGTGACCATCACGACGCCCGACGCGACGAACGTCACGTTCGACCGGACCGGTCAGCAGCCCTGTCTCGACATCACGACATGCCGGTCACCGGACGGAAAAACGTGCGCCGACGATAGCGATCGACGATGATCGAAGTATGACCAGTCACGCCGAGTCGTCCGAGCCGGAGCGCACCGAAGATGCCGCACCCGCGTCGACCGACCGTGAGACGGTGGAGCCGACCGGCCGCAAGTCGGTGATGAAGTCCCGGACCGGCGACACCTGGGTCGCCCTGGTCGCCGCGACGCTGATCGGGATCGTGCTGCTGATCTTCATCCTGCAGAATCTCGAACAGCAGCGGGTGGATCTGTTCTTCTGGAGCTTCTCCATGCCGGTCGGCATCATGGTGCTGCTGTCGGTGATCGCCGGTGCGCTGGTGATGGCGCTGGTCGGCGGGGTTCGGATCATTCAGCTCCGCCACGCTGCGAAGCGCTAGATCAAGCTGCTGAGCACCAGCCAGGAAACGAAGGCCGAGGGCAGCATCGAATCGAGGCGATCCATGATGCCGCCGTGGCCGGGCAGCAGGGTGCCCATATCCTTGATGCCCAATTCCCGCTTGACCTGGGATTCGATGAGATCGCCGACCGTCGCAACCAGGACCAGGCCGACGCCGAGCACCACGCCGATCATCGAATTGGCTTCCAGCAGCAGGGTCACCGTAAGCAGACCGCCGATCACGCTGAACACCAGCGAACCGCAGAAGCCCTCCCAGGACTTCTTCGGGCTGATCGCGGGCACCATCGGATGCCGCCCGAACAGCACACCCGCGACGTAACCGCCGACATCGGAGCAGACCACCAGGATCATGAAGGTCAGCACCCGCAGATTGCCGTCGGGCTCGAGCAGCAGCAGCGTCGCGAACGAGGCGAGCAGCGGGATCCAGGCCAGGGTGAAGATCGTGATCGCGGTGTCGCGCAAGAAGTTTCGCGGCGCGGTCTGCAGACCGTGGTCGAAAAGGCGCCACACCATGCAGATCAGCGTGGTCGCGGCGAAAGCGCCCGCCACGCCGCTGGCGCCCCACGGCCAGCCGAGCCAGAACACCGCCTGACCGCCGACGATGAGCGGGATCCGCGGGACCAGGACATCCGCCTCCCGCAGCCGCTTGGCGACCTCCCAGGTGGCGACGCCGACTCCGGCGGCCGCAACGCCGATGAAAACCTTCGGCACGAACAGCAGGATCGCGATGAGTGAGAGCCCGAGGCCGAAGCCGACGGCCAGGGCGGCGGGCAGGTTGCGGCCGGCGCGCGAGGCGGGAGCGGCGGGTTCGTCCGAGTTCTGTTGCTGGGCTGCGGGATTCACGGGCGCGGCGGCCGAATATTCGGGGGTCACGGAACCGTCGTTTTCGGGTCCGGGCGTCGCCGGTCCCCAGGTCGAAGGCCCATCGGTCGCAGGTCCTGGAGTCGCAGGTCCATCAG
>NZ_JBITMA010000004.1:148795-766050 GCF_044465765.1 Nocardia sp. NPDC049526
CAGTCGCTGGGCCAGGTGTCGCAGGTCCATCAGTCGCTGGGCCAGGTGTCGCAGGTCCATCAGTCGCTGGGCCAGGTGTCGCAGGTCCATCAGTCGCTGGGCCAGGTGTCGCAGGTCCATCAGTCGCTGGGCCGGGTGTCGCGGGGCCATCGGTCGCGAGACCGTCGGTCGCGGGGCCGGATGTGGTCGGTCCCGAGGGTGCGACGGTCGCATCGCCCGGAGTTGCCGGGCGGCCGGTCGAGGTCACCGGCACCGAGGATCCTCGCCGTTCGGCTTCGGACGTCACGTAGTCGGTGTGCACGGGTTCGGGAGGTGCGGCTTCGGGAATCGCGGCATCGACCGCGCGCCCGTCCGTCGCATCAACTGTGCCGTTGGCCGGCCTCGGCTCCTCGGCCGCACCGGTCGCGGCGGCGTTCTCGGCCACGATTGTCCCGTCGCTCAACTCGTCGTTCCGTTCGTCCCCCGCCCGGGCGGGCCCGAAAGATCCGGCCTCGGACCTCAGACCTCGAGCAGTTCAGCTTCCTTGTGTTTGACCAGTTCATCGACCTGGCCGACATATTTCGCGGTGGTCTTGTCGAGCTCCTTCTCGGCGCGCCCGACCTCGTCCTCACCCGCCTCGCCATCCTTCTGGATCCGCGACAGTTCGTCCATGGCCTTGCGGCGGACATTCCGAATCGAGACCTTGGCGTCCTCGCCCTTGCCCTTGGCCTGCTTGGCCAGTTCACGGCGCCGCTCCTCGGTGAGCTGCGGGACCGAGATCCTAATGATGTCACCGTTGTTGGTGGGGTTGACACCGAGATCCGAATTGCGGATCGCGGTTTCGATCGCGCCGAGCGTCGACTGCTCGTACGGCTTGATCACCACCATCCGCGGCTCGGGCACGGTAATGCTCGACACCTGGGTAATCGGGGTCGGCGAACCGTAGTAGTCGATGACAATCCGTTGGAACATACCCGGATTCGCCCGACCGGTGCGGATGGACCCCAGATCGTCCTTCGCCACCGAGACGGCCTTCTCCATCTTCTCCTCGGCGTCGAAGAGCGCTTCTTCAATCACGACCGTTTCCTCCACAGCGTCGTCATCGTCATGATCCGCGGGCGCGGGGTCAGGACCGAACCAATGTGCCGATCTTCTCACCGGCGACCGCACGGGCGATATTGCCCTTTATCAACAAATTGAACACCAGCATGGGCATCTGGTTGTCCATACACAGGCTGAACGCCGTCGCGTCGGCGACCTTCAGGTCACGCTCGATGACCTCTTTATGCGTGATTTCGGTGTACATCGTCGCGCTCTCGTCGACCCGAGGATCCGCGGTGAACACCCCGTCGACGGCCTTGGCCATCAGCACCACCTCGGCGCCGATCTCCAGCGCACGCTGGGCGGCAGTGGTGTCGGTGGAGAAGTAGGGCATACCCATGCCCGCGCCGAAGATGACAACGCGTCCCTTCTCCAGGTGCCGCTTGGCGCGCAGCGGCAGATACGGCTCGGCGACCTGGCCCATGGTGATCGCGGTCTGCACCCGGGTGTCGATGCCCTGCTGCTGCAAAAAGTCTTGCAGCGCAAGGCTGTTCATCACGGTGCCGAGCATGCCCATATAGTCCGAGCGGGCGCGTTCCATGCCGCGCTCCTCGAGTTCGGCGCCGCGGAAGAAGTTACCGCCGCCGATCACCACGGCGACCTGAACACCGCTGGAGACCACCTCGGCGATCTGCTCGGCGACCGTCTGCACCACATCGGGGTCGAGCCCGACCTTGCCGCCGCCGAACATCTCCCCGCCCAATTTGAGGAGCACCCGGCGATATCCTGGGCGGTCGGTCCCGGGGTCCGTCATGGGTGTTCGTCTCCTTCGGCGATAGATTTCGGTCTGTCGACACAGCACGTGGGCCGGATGGCAACGCGGAGGCTCAATGCGGAGCGTCCTTATCCTGCCCTACTCGGATTCGATGTGGGTAGAAGACCCCCTCGGACGCAACGAACTCGCCCGGTCAGGCTCGGGAATTGCGGGTGAACGCGCAGCGTCCGGACAGCCGAAACCCCTCGTACACCGTAGCCGGAGCACGAGGGGTTTCGCGGGCGTTATCAGGCCTGGCCGACCTCGAAGCGGGCGAAGCGGGTCACGGTGACACCGGCCTCGTCCAGCAGGGCCTTGACGGTCTTCTTCGAATCGGTGACCGACGCCTGCTCCAGCAGGACGACGTCCTTGAAGAAGCCGTTGACGCGGCCCTCGGTGATCTTCGGCAGCGCGGCCTCGGGCTTGCCCTCTTCCTTGGCGGTCTGCTCGGCGATGCGGCGCTCGTTCTCCACCACGTCGGCCGGAACCTCGTCGCGGGTCAGGTACTTGGCCTTGAGCGCGGCGACCTGCATGCCGACGGCACGCGCGGCGTCGGCGGCGGCGTCACCCTCGCCCTGGTACTCGACCAGCACGCCGACGGCGGGCGGCAGGTCGGTAGCACGCTTGTGCAGGTAGACGGCGACCGGGCCGTCGAAGGCGACGACGCGACGCAGCTCGAGCTTCTCACCGATCTTGGCGGCGAGCGCCTGCAGCGCCTCCTCGACGGTCTGACCGTCGAGCTTCAGCGCCTTCAGCGTGTCCAGGTCGGCCGGCTTGGCGGCCGCGGCGACGGTCACGATCTTGTCGGCGAGGCCCTGGAACTCTTCGTTCTTGGCGACGAAGTCGGTCTCGGAATTGATCTCGATCAGCACGCCGTCCTTGGCGACGACCAGGCCCTCGGCGGTGGCGCGCTCGGCGCGCTTGCCGACATCCTTGGCACCCTTGATGCGCAGCACCTCGACGGCCTTGTCGAAATCGCCGTCGGTCTCGACCAGCGCGTTCTTGCAGTCCATCATCCCGGAGCCGGTGAGCTCCCGCAGCCGCTTCACGTCAGCGGCGGTGTATGTCGCCATGGGTGGCGATCCTCCTGTGTGTTGTTTCGGGTGGTAACACCACCTTGCCGACCGCTCCTATGCAGGAGAGGTCGGCAAGGTGAACAAACGCGACGATCAGGCGTCGGCCGGGGTGGCGGGGGCCTCGGCGGCAGCCTCGGCCTCGGTTGCGGCGGGGGCGGCCTGCGCGAGCAGCTCCTGCTCCCACTCGGCGAGCGGCTCGCCCGCACCGGCTTCCGGCTTCTCGTCACCGGAGGAGATACCGGCCCGCGCCTGCACGCCCTCGGCCACCGCGGAGGCGACGACCTTGGTCAGCAGAGCGGCGGAACGGATCGCGTCGTCGTTACCCGGGATCGGGTAGTCGACCAGATCGGGATCGCAGTTGGTGTCCAGGATCGCGATGACCGGGATGTTCAGCTTGCGCGCCTCGCCGACGGCGATGTGCTCCTTGTTGGTGTCGACGACCCAGATGGCCGAGGGCACCTTGGCCATATCGCGGATACCGCCGAGGGTGCGCTCCAGCTTGTTCATCTCACGCGTGAGCATGAGGATTTCCTTCTTGGTGCGACCCTCGAAGCCACCGGTCTGCTCCATCGCCTCGAGCTCCTTGAGGCGCTGCAGGCGCTTGTGCACGGTGGAGAAGTTGGTGAGCATGCCACCCAGCCAACGCTGGTTGACGTAGGGCATCCCGACGCGCGTCGCCTCGGCCGCGATCGACTCCTGGGCCTGCTTCTTGGTGCCGACGAAGAGAACGGTGCCACCGTGGGCGACGGTCTCCTTGACGAACTCGTAGGCCTTGTCGATGTAGGTCAGCGTCTGCTGCAGGTCGATGATGTAGATGCCGTTGCGGTCGGTGAAGATGAACCGCTTCATCTTCGGGTTCCAGCGCCGGGTCTGGTGTCCGAAGTGTGCGCCGCTGTCGAGCAGCTGCTTCATTGTTACGACAGCCATGGTGCCGTATCTCTCTTTCGTTGCCGGTTGCCGCGGCGAATCGGTGATCCGCCGCCCTGGCGCCTCCGAATCATCGGACCCGATCGCGAGGATCAGGACCAGCCGATGATTCCCTGCTCCGCATGCACTGCCGATTCACGAAGTCGAGCTCCGGTTCGAACAGCGCCGTTACGAACAAGCACGGGGTGGCGCGCGAAGTCGGTCCGTGCAGGCACAGACCGCTCGACCAGTCTACGGGCTGAGGGGGTGAGTTTCTAAATCGCCCTGTCATGGGTCGAAACGGGCCATCTCCACAACCGTGCAAGTTGTCCACACTCGCCGAAGCGAGGGTACTGCGGGTGCCGCACGCGGCCGACGCTTGAAACATGAATCGCATAGCTATCTCGATGACCATGCTCATCCCACCGCTGTTCCTGCTGTCACTGGCTCTGGCGCAGCCGGTTTCGGCCGCACCGCCGAATGGCGGGGCTGCCGTGGCGCTGCCTTGGGGAGCTGCGGCAACCGCTGCGCCTGATGGCGGTTTCCCCGGCTCGGAAGTCGTGTTCGGGGAGTGCACGGGTTCGGCCTGTTCGGCGGGTGCTGGACTGGCGCGGGTGCCGGATCCAGTTCGTGCTGCGCCGCTCGTGGTGAATGTCGCGCCTGGCGGGCTGGGCGTGAATGCCGCGAATGTCGCGCCGGATCCAGTCCGCGTCGACAATGCATCGGACCTGCGTTCGGCCGACGGCGTGCAGACGCCTATCGCCGGGGAGGGCACGCCACCACTCGCCACTGTTCTCGCGCGCGGGGTCGGCACGGGGTCGGCGAGCTCGTTGCCGCGGGCGTTCAACGATCTGCTGTCGCTGCTGCTGGATCTGGTTCAGCGGGCTCCCCTCCCGCTGGCGCGCTGATCTCGGATGAACCGCCACAGCAGAATCGTCGGCCCGCATGGGTGGCGGCTGATTTCGATCGTCCTCGGGGTCATCGCTCTGCTGGGACTCGTTGCGGAGCAGTCGGTTTCGGCTGCTCCGCACGGGGAGTTCAGCTGGCCGCTGCAGCCACGGCCGGTGGTCGAGCGGAAATTCGACAAACCGGCACAGGACTGGCTACCCGGACATCGCGGGGTCGATCTGGCAGGTACGAATGGGCAGGCGGTACTCGCGGCCGGAGACGGAATCGTGGTGTTCGCGGTGACGGTCGCAGGCAAACCGGTCGTGTCGATCGATCACCCCGGCGGGCTGCGAACCACGTACGAGCCGGTGCAAGCGGAGGTTTCGGTGGGCACGCGAGTCGGTCGCGGAACGCGAGTCGGCACTTTGGAGGCGGGACACGAGGGTTGCGCGGCGGCGGCGTGCCTGCATTGGGGTGCGAGACGAGAAACAAGCGGTCACAGCCGACGTGAGTACATCGATCCGCTCGGACTACTGCACCCGACTCCCCTGCGACTGAAGCCGGTGACTTGAATTCGGGGCCGAGCAGCAGCTTTCGGTGGATGCTCTTCCGCAGTGACGGTTTCGGCGCGAGGATCGGGTTATGGGATATGCGTTCGGAGATCCGCCGTTCACCTATGCCGAGGTCGGCGCGACGAAGAAGGTGCTGCCCGCGGGCTATCACCGGTTTCGGCTACGCCGTCGCATCGGGTCCGGGCGGGCCCTGTTCGAGCGCGCGAGTGCGGAGATCCTGGCGTATCGAATGCAGAAGGGCACCGGCATCTTTCGGGAGGCCGACACACCGACCGCAGAGCCGGGGACGCGGCTGACAGTGCGGTTGGGCGTCGGTCCGGTCAGCATCACCGCACCGTGCCGGGTCGTCTACATTCTCGACGAACCCGACCGGCGCGGCTTCGCGTACGGCACGCTGCCCGGACATCCAGAGATCGGCGAGGAACTCTTCGCCGTCGAATACGACACCACCGATGACTCCGTCTACGGCCTGGTCACGGCCTTCTCCCGCCCCGGGGCCTGGTACGTCCGGCTCGGCGGACCGGTGGTGCGAGCCATCCAACGCATCATTGCCGGAAAGTACATCGACACGCTCCCGAACTCCGCCTAGGACCCGCACAGCACCCCGGTCGGGACACCGGATACCGCTGCAGTGCAGCCGAATTCAGCGCACTTGCCCGGATGGGCGATAGCACCGAAGAGACCCGCGGCAATGAGGTGCTCGACGGCCATCCACGCGTCGCATAACCAACTCGACTCATGCATGAGCACACGGTGTCGGGTACCTAGAGCTGCGCCTCGAGTGCGGCAGCTTCGGCGCGCAACAGGTCAGCGTGATCGGAGCGTCCGAGAGTGTCGTATTCGGCAGCCGCCTGCTGCCGGTCGGCGATTTCGGTGCGGACGATCTGTTCGATATCGGCTTCGGTGAGATCGCGGCGGCGAGCTTCGGCGGCGCCGAGTCCGACCGCGCTGCTCTCGATGGCGCCGGCCTTGATGTCCACCGTGTCGATGGCTTCGGCGTTATCGATGGCACCGAGCGCAGAGCGCAGTCCGGAGATCGCGCTGCGGTCGCGGGTCTTCATCGCGACAGACAGCGCGGTGCGGAGGCGTGCACGCAGAGGTACGGATTTGTCGATGGCTTCGGTGGACATGGTCGCCGACCGTACGCGCCGGGACCTCGCGGGTCGAGCGATTCAGCCGAGCGGCACGCAAGGGCTATCTCACGGGGTGACGATGGCGAAGTCCGGATCCGGCGCGTCGATCGCACCGACCACCGCGTTCAGCCCGCTGGGGTCCCCGGCAATGGCGATTTCGCCCGCGGCGACCAGTGCGCCGAGATTCTCCCCTGCCAACAAGGCTCGAATCAGGATCGACCTCGTCAAGGTGAAAGAGGCGTCCGGGTCGGGTAAGTCGGCGCCGTCGGGCTTGTCGTAGTGGACCATCAGGCCGTTGCGCAGTTCGAGGCGGTAGGTGCGCTTTTCGTCGGTGATGTGCCAGTCGATCACCACGCGCAGATTCCACGCCTTCGGGCCATCTATGCGCAGCGCGATCGCATCGAAGATCTGCTCGATGGTCAGTGCCTCGAGCATCGTGGGCGCATTCGTCGTCGGCGTGCCGAACGAGCCATTGCGCAGCTCATAGGCTCCGCTGAGGAAGAAGTTGCGCCAGGTGGCGTTCTCCGCACCATAGCCGAGCTGTTCGAAGGTGTTGGCCTGCAACGTTTTCGCCGCCTCATTGGCCGGATCCGCGAAGATGACATAGTTGACCACCTGCACGACCCACCGGTAATCCCCTGCGTCGTAAGCGGTTTGCGCCTTACGCAGCACCTCGTCGGCACCGCCCATGAATTCCACATGTCGCCTTGCGGATTCGACCGGCGGATGCTCCCACAGATGCGCCGGATTGCCGTCGAACCACCCCATGTATCGCTGGTAGATGGCCTTGACATTGTGGCTGACCGAACCGTAATACCCGTGCGTATGCCACGCATCGGCGATGGCCGGTGGCAGTTCCAGCATCTCGGCGATCTCGCCACCCAGATAACCCTGATTGAGCTTGCGCACCGTCTGATCGTGCAGGTATCCATACAGATCCCGTTGCAGCGAAAGGTATTCCACCAGCCGCTCGGTACCCCAGGTCGGCCAGTGATGCGAGGCGAAGACCACGTCGGAATTGCGGGCGAACAGATTGATCGACTCGGTCAAATACTTGGCCCACACATGCGGGTCACGTACCAGCGCGCCACGCAGCGTCAGCAGGTTGTGCAATGTGTGCGTTGCGTTCTCGGCCATACACAGCGCGCGCATCTCGGGGAAGTAGAAGTTCATCTCGGCGGGTGCCTCGGTGCCCGGGGTGAGCTGGAAGATGATCCGGATTCCGTCGACCGTTTCTTCCTGACCGGTGCTGGTGATATCCACCGTCGGCGGAATCAAGGTGATCGTGCCCAGCGACGTGGTCTGTCCGAGCCCGGCCCCGACCTGCCCCTTCGGCCCCCGCGGTAGCGCGGCGCCATACATATAGGCAGACCGACGCCCCATCGCAGTTCCCACATAAATGTTCTCGGCAACCGCGTGTTCGAGGAATCCGGCCGGAGCGAGCACCGGGCAGCGGCCCGCCGCAACATCGGCGACCGTCGTCACGCCCATCGCACCGCCGAAATGGTCGGCGTGCGAATGGGTATAGATCAACCCGGTTACCGGCCGATCGCCTCGGTGCGCTCGATACAGCGCCAAGCCCGCCGCGGCGGTCTCCGCTGAGATCAGCGGATCGATCACGAGCACACCGGTGGTTCCCTCGATCAGCGTCATATTCGACAGATCGAGCCCGCGGATCTGATAGATGCCCGTTGCGACCTCGTATAGCCCCTGCTTGACGACCAGCCCGGACTGCCGCCACAGGCTCGGATTGACCGACGCCGGGCAGGTTCCCTGTAGGAAGGCGTAGGAGTCGTTGTCCCACACCACCTTTCCGTCCGACGTGCGCACCTCTCCGGGCTCGAGTGCCGCAATGAACCCGCGGTCCGCATCCGCGAGATCGGCGGTATCAGTTGGCAGTGCGGCCGCCGCTCGTTGCTGCTCGGCGACGATGAATTCGCTCGGCTCGGTCGCTGTGCTCATGTCCATCCTCCTGTGCTTGTCGGCCGAACATGTCCGGCCCGCAACGCATTAGGGCCGTGGATCCGTAAACCCGATTGCGGCCGCGACGCATGCGACGGCCAGCACCGCCAGCATCGTCGCCGCAATGACTCCCCCGCCGTGGCCGAAGCGCCCCCGGTGCAAGGCGCGATTGCGTGAAAAGGACAGGGCCGCAACGGCGGCCATGGTGATCGCCGCCCCGGTCGGCGCGATGGCGACGGCGCGCCACCCGTTGGTCGCGGCATGATTGACGAAAAGCGCCGCGACGACCATCGCGGCAATGGCCGTGCGCCGCCACGCCAATGCGGTGCGTTCGGCGGCCAGACTCTTGGGGGTCATCGGAACAACACCACGACGCACGCAAATACCGACACGACGGCGATACCCCAGGACAGAATCGGCACCATGATGGTGTCGGGTAGCGGTTCACCGTTTCGCATGGCCCGACCGACGCGCCGCCAATGTCCATACGCACCGACCGCGATAATCACGGCGAGCACGATGCAGCTCATCGCGAGCGTCCGGCGCAACCCCGACATCCGCACCGGCTGCACCAGCGTATGCACCGCGACACCGCCTGCGAGCAGGCCGAGCGAGGTGCGCATCCAGGCCAGGAAAGTGCGTTCGTTGGCGAGGGTGAAGCGGTAATCGATCTCCTCCTCCCCCTCCTCGGATTCCTCGGCGGGGTTGGGGAGTGTCATGGCGCCTCGGCTCGGACTGCACCATCGTCGTCGTCGGAATTCACGGGCACCTCTCCATCGCTGGTCGGTTTACTGCCGCATGCGAACGCTCCGCTACGTCAGGTTAACGACCGGCGTTCTCGTCGTCTACGAAGATCACGATCGCGGGTGCCGCACTCCCGGTCAGATGGGTGTGGCGTCCTGGAAGGTCATCGCGAGCCGATCGACGGTCGAGGCCATGAGTGCGCGCTTGGGCAATCCGAGCGAGCGCAATTCGTCGGCCCAGGCGTGCTCGCCGAGGGACAGCTCAGCGCCGCCCGGTCGAGCGCGCATGCCGGACGGTTCCATCTGCCACTGCGTGCAGCGGGTGACGCCGTCGATGTGGGAGTACGCGTCGAAGGAGGAGCCCTTACGGCGTTGCGGGACCGCGAGGCCGGGGCGGATGGTCAGATCGACGATCAACTGCCCGTTCTGGTGCAGAACCCCGCGTCGCACGCTGCCCTCATGCTGTGCGTCGAAATCGGCGATTTCCTTGGGGAAGCCCCAGATGCCGCGGCCGGCGGCCAGGGTGAATTCGCCGTCGACCGGGAGGCGATGAATGAAGACACCGGCGCCGCCGGTGGACAGAGCACGCAGATCGCCGAGCGTGCTGGCGGGCCCAGCGGTGTGGTGCCGGACCATGAACGACACACCGAACTCGTTGTACGGCCCGAGGTCGCCATCGACGTAATCGACGAAAACGAGCGTGCACATGGCACGACCACCCGGCAGCCGAACAATCTCCAGGCCGGAGTAGTCGAGGAGCCGCTGCGCGGGCGCCGCCGATACCGAGTAGGTAGCCATGAAGGCATGCGCGAGCCGAATCCGCACCGGCATCTGTACTTCCTTGCCCAGCACAGTATGCGTACTCATCGGCTCCACCCCGAGACAGCAATGCAGCATGCGTCGACCACCGAGCGGTCGACAAATCGTGCGGCGTTCACGAATCCTCCAAACTAGAACTCGTGTCAGAATAGCGACTATTTCGCGCTTACCGGACTACTTCATCGGCAAGAACACGTTTCAGAATTACAGCAGAGTCGTTTGCTGCGCAGTTCGGGTCCAACTCGCACACGATCGTCCGCCGCACATCGCTTGCGGCATGCGCGAACCCCGTTCAGCGAGTGCGCAGCCGCGACAGGTGGTGTCCACCCGACCTCAACCGATTCACCCCGATCAGGGCAATCGTCCGCCACTCCTGCAGACGATCAGGATCCGGGTGACGTCCGAGCCAGGGCCAACGCCAAAATCACGGTCTCCAGTTCCGATGTGCATCCTCAACTCCGGTAGTCAAGCGCGGCCGGGCCATGACTGCGGGCCTCCCCATCGCGCCTCAGATCTTCGTCCGCCGCTCTATGGGCGGTCAGGCTCGGGGGTGAGCCTGGTCGTGGACCTTTTTCAGGCGCTCGATCGAGACGTGGGTGTAGAGCTGGGTGGTCGCCATGCTGGCGTGGCCGAGGAGTTCCTGTACTACGCGCAGGTCCGCGCCGCCTTCGAGCAGATGGGTTGCGGCCGAATGCCGCAGGCCGTGCGGCCCCATATCGGGTGCGCCCGGGATTGCCGAAACGACCTCGTGGACAACCGTTCTGGCCTGACGTTGGTCGAGCCGTTTGCCACGACGGCCGAGCAACAGCGCCCGGCCGGAGTCGGCTGTCGCGAGGGCAGGACGGCCGTATTGCAACCAATTCGCGATCGCCTCGTCGGCCGGAACTCCGAAGGGCACCGAGCGCTCCTTGTTGCCCTTACCGATAACGCGGACCAGCCGCCGTTCGCGATCGATATCGTCGAGATCCAGGCCGCACAACTCGCTCACCCGAATGCCCGTCGAATACAACAGTTCCACGATCAACCGATCCCGCAATGCCATCGGATCACGTTGCACCGCGCCGGATTCTGCCGCATCCATAGCTGCGACCGCCTGCTGTGTACCGAGCACCGCGGGCAACACCCGATGCGCCTTCGGCGACCCGAGCCGCAACCCCGGATCGATCGACAGCCGTCCGGTGCTCGTCAACCACGCGGTGAACGTCCTCGCCGAAGACGCCCGCCGTGCCATGGTTGTCCGCGCCGCCCCACCGGCCGACTGCGCAGCCAACCACGACCGCAGCAACGCCAAATCCATTTCCCGCACCGCCGAATCCGCCGACCGCGCAACCAAATGCCCCAACAACGACCGCGCATCCCCCACATACGCCCGCGCCGTATGCACCGACCGATTCCGCCCGAGCCGCAAATGCCGCTCATACTCCGCCAGCAACGCCTCGAGATCCTCCGGCAACTCCATCCCCCCACCGTCACCGCCCCCACCCCCCTTGGCAAGTAAGCACGCCGCGACGCCGCAGGTTTGCTCCGCGAACAGGGGTCTGCCGCGTCACCACGTCTCGACCGAATTTCCTCCGGCCGCAACGGACGAACCACTCCCAGCCTCCGACCGCACCGATCCGCGCCGACCTGAACCCTTGACCGCGTAGCGACGGGCCGGCTCGCCCGGTCGCGGAGCTGTGATCGGCCCATGGCGTGGGCGTTCATCGGCTCGGCGGGTTTGCGGTTCGGCGCCAGCCGTTTTCGTCTATGCCTACTAAGCCGGCGAGTTCGAGGGCGGGGAGGATGGCGCGGACGGTTGTGAGGTCTAGGCCGGCGTTTTCGGCGATGACGCGGGGTTGGCGAGAGCCGATTTCGGGGAGGGCGGCGTAGACCGATGCTTCGTTGCCTTGTAGTCGGTCGCTGGGGTCGGACGGCTGGGTGGTCGGTAGCGAAAGGCGTAGTGGACCTGCTTCATCGATGACCTCATCGGCGCGGGTGACCAGGAGGGCCTCGCCTTCGCGGATCATGCGGTGGCAGCCTGCCGATGAGGCGGCGGTGACCGGGCCGGGGATGGCGAGGGCGGGGCGGCCGAGGCGGCGGGCCCATTTCACGGTATTCCGGGCGCCGCTGCGTAGTCCGGCCTCTACGACGAGGACTCCGTCCGCCAGCGCGGCGATCACGCGATTGCGGGCCAGGAATTGGTTCTTGTGGGCAATCGTGCCCGGCGGGTATTCGCTGATCACCAAACCGGTTTCGGCGATCTCGGCCAAGAGTCGTTCGTGCTGGGCCGGATAGGGGCGATCGACGCCGCAAGCAAGGACGGCGATCGTCGGAGCACCGACGGCGAGGGCAGCACGATGCGCCATGCCGTCGATACCGAAGGCGGCTCCGGAGACGATCGTCCAGCCCTGGGCGGCCAGATCACCAACGATCTCGCCGGTGACATGCTCTCCGTATCCGCTGCTGCATCGCGAACCGACCACCGCGATCGCCCGCTCGCTCGACTCCGACAACGACCGCGGCCCACGCACCCACAACACGAATGGCACCGCCCCGTCACGATCGCGTCCGGGCTCGAGTTGGCGGAGCCCGAGCATCCGCCAGGCCGGCCACTCCGGATCGTCCGGGGTCACCAACCGCCCACCCAGCCGCTCCATCACCTCGAGATCCCGTGCCGCACTATCGATCTCCCGCCGCATAGCGGTCGGCCCGCGCAACGACTCAGGCAGCTCGCACTCCCGCACCGCCCGAGCCGCCTCCACCACCCCCACCGATTCGATCAACGACGACAACGCCGCACACGGCCCCTGAACAACCCGTGACAAATACGCCCAAGCCAACCGCCGCTCATCAGCATCCCCACCAGAAACGGCCGACTCCGATCCCCCCGAATCCCAACCATCCAGATCTACAACGCCATGGTCCGAACCACGCGTGCGCCCTACCCTCACCCCGGCATACCTCGCCGCATCCGCCTTCCTGACTACCAATGCGACCGGGTACGTATCGCTTCCCGCCGCCGCACCCGAGGCTCGTGTTGCCGCAGCACCACTCGCCGATTCAGCGGATCCACCATCTGGCGCCAGTCCTGCACAACCCGACGTGGCTTCCGAACCCCCCGTCGCACTAGGGTCGTCGCCCATCAGCGGTCCTGTTGCACGACGGCCGCCACGGGCTGCCGAAGCTTGGCGATCCGAGACAGTGTTCACCGACATGCCCACACTCCCGGCAGCAGCAGCTCCGCCGCTAGCCGCAGCCTCTGCACTCTCTTCTGTCGCCGCGAGATCCGGCGCGGTCGCGCCGATATGCGCCATAACAGTGAGCTCGCAGGCGCTTGCACCGCCACCCACGTCTGGCGCAACGGACCTCGTTCCGGAAATCTCACCGCTGATCGAGCGTTCGTCTCCCGTTGCCGCACTCAATGTGAGCCCCGTTGACGGAAGTTCAAAGCGGCCAGTACGTCTTGGGCGCTGGGTTGCTCGGCGTTGCGGAGGTCGCCGATGGTCCAGGCGACGCGGAGCGCGCGGTCGGCGCCGCGGGCGGAGAGGCGGCCCAGGCGGAGGGCGGCTTCGATGGGGGCGGTTGCTTCGTGGGGGAGTCGGAAGCGCTGGCGCAGGATGTGGCCGGGGACTTCGGCGTTGGTTGCCCAGCCGTAGTCCTTCCAACGCTGTATCGCGGCCTGCCTTGCGGCCGCGACTCGGCGGCGCACGACCTCGCTGCTCTCGGCTTCCTCGGCGGCGAACGATGCGCCGGAGTTGCCGTGCATCTGGACCCAGATATCTATGCGATCCATCAACGGTCCGGACAGCTTGCCCAGGTATCGGCGACGCGCGAGCGGGGCGCAGATGCAGTCGACATCGCGGGCCGGGGCACATGGGCAGGGGTTCGCGGCCAAGACCAATTGGAAACGGGCCGGATACCGAGCCACGCCGTCGCGGCGGGCGATGCGAACTTCGCCTTCTTCCAAGGGAGTTCGCATCGCTTCCAGGACCTTGGTTCCTATCTCCGCACATTCATCGAGAAACAAGACCCCGCGATGGGCACGGCTGACGGCGCCCGGACGAGCGGTACCCGATCCCCCGCCGACCATGGCGCTGGCCGAGGTCGAGTGATGCGGAGCGACGAAAGGCGGCATGGTGATCAACGGGTGGTCATCGGAGAGTGCGCCTGCGACCGAATGGATGGCCGTCACCTCGAGTGCTTCGGATTCGGTGAGCGGCGGCAGCAGACCCGGAAGACGTTGCGCCAGCATGGTTTTGCCGATGCCGGGCGGCCCGGTGAGCAGCAGGTGGTGCCCGCCGGCCGCGGCTACCTCCAATGCCCACCTGGCCTCCTCCTGACCGACCACCTCGCTCAGATCGCCATCGCAGCGCACGGTGTCGGGCAGCATGCCATCGGGCTCGACCAGACCGCCTTCGCCACGCAACCAAGCGACGACAGTGCGCAGGCTCGTGGCCCCGAAAACCTCGATGCCATCCACCAGCCCGGCTTCGGCCAGTGCGGATTCCGGCACGATCACCCGCATCCAGCCCGCATTGCGTGCCGCGAGCACAGCGGGCAGGATGCCGCGCACCCGGCGGACCCGCCCGTCCAGCGCCAATTCCCCAAGCAATACGGTCTTTCCGAGCCGATCGGAGGGAACCGCGCCCGCCGCGTCGAGCACCGCGATCGCGAGGGCCAGATCGTAGACACTGCCGATTTTGGGCAGCGTCGCCGGGGACAGTGCCAGGATCACGCGGCCGTCGGGCCACTTTTCCCCGATATTCGCCACCGCGGAACGTACCCGGTCACGGGATTCCTGCAGTGCGGTATCGGGCAGCCCGACCAGATGCACCGATGGCAATCCCTGCCCGATATCCGCCTCGATTTCGACCAGCTGGCCGTCCACCCCGCTCACCGCGACCGAATACGCCACCCCCAGCGCCATCAGAACACCGCTTTCAGATGATCGATGATCGGTCGGTGGCCGCGGTGCAGCAGCACCGAAATGACATCGAAGCGGATATCGCGCCACGGGCCGTCCTGTTCGGCCAGCCACACCAGCGCCAACCGCCTGATCCGCTGCTGCTTATCGAAGGTGACCGCCTCGGCGGGCGCGCCGAATTTCGTTCCGGTTCGCGTTTTGACCTCGACGAACGCGGTGACGCGCCCGTCCCGGGCGATCAGATCCAGTTCGCCGTATTTGCACCGCCAATTCCTGCTGATGATCTCCATCCCGGCGGCCTGCAGGAATCGGGCCGCCAGTTCTTCCCCTTGTGCGCCGAGCGCCTGGTTGTCTGCCACCAGCTCAGCGTGCTCGGACCACGCCCACGCCCGATGACACCGAGCTGCGCAAACAGAAAACCTGTGGATACCCGCTCAGCTGTGGACAACCCGGGCATCCAACCCCCGTATGCCGCCTAGTTGTCGGTGCCCAATGCTATTGGGCCGGCGGAAGATCAGCACCAACGCGATCGCGGCCCGCGTCGATCCCGGCGCCTACTCGGGTAACCGCAGATCCGGCTTCTCGAGCTCCTCGATATTCACGTCCTTGAACGTGATCACCCGAACATGCTTCACGAAGCGCGCGGGTCGGTACATATCCCACACCCACGCATCGCTCATGCGTACCTCGAAGTACACCTCGCCGTCGGCGTTCTGCGGCCGCAATTCGACGGAGTTGGCCAGATAGAAGCGGCGCTCGGTCTCCACCACGTACGAGAACTGACCGACGATGTCCTTGTACTCCCGGTATAGCGAGAGCTCCATCTCGGTTTCGTATTTCTCCAGGTCCTCGGCACTCATCGGGTGGGACGTCCTCCTTCTCGCCGCACTGCGTCTGCTGACATCATCATCGCGCATGCGCCGCGTCGGTAGCCACTCGGCTATCCGGTTCGACGCCCTCCAGCAAAACCTCGTCGGCCAGTTCCGCGTCGGCGTACTCCGCCGCGGCTACCGGCCGCAACCCCGCTGCCAAGCGCACATTGCGCCAGGATCGGCGGTGCTCACTGCTCGGTCCGAGCCGTTCCAGCGCGGCTGTGTGCTCGGGCGTGTTGTAGCCCTTGTGCGCGGCGAATCCGTAGCCGGGGAACCGCTCGTCCAGCTCGACCATCATCCGATCCCTGGTCACCTTGGCCAGGATGCTCGCGGCGGCGATGCAGGCCGCGGCCGCGTCACCGCCGATGACAGGCAGCGACGGCACCGGAATTCCGGGCACCCGGAATCCGTCGGTCAGCACATACCCCGGTGTCCGTCCGAGCCCGGCGACCGCGCGGCGCATGCCCTCGATATTGGCGACGTGGATGCCGATCGAATCGATCTCCCAGGCCGGGATGACGACCACCTTCCAGGCCAGCGCCAACCGCGTGATGATCGGGTACAGCTCCTCGCGCACGGATTCGGTGAGCTTCTTGGAATCGTCGAGTCCAGCCAGCCTGTCGTAGGCCTTGGGAGCGAGCAGGCAGGCGGCAACCACCAGCGGCCCCGCGCACGGTCCGCGCCCGGCCTCGTCGACCCCGGCGACCGGGCCGAGTCCGCTGCGGATCAGCGCCGCCTCCAGCGTGCGCAACCCACCGGCTCGACGCATGACGACACGCGGCGGCCACCCGTTGCCCGGAGTCGCGCCATTAGCCCTAGCCACTCGACCCTGCCCCACCATCCAATTATCCTGCGGCCCGCACCGATCAGTTCGTCTGGGGATCCTGCGCTTTCACCGGACCGATCCGGTTGGGCGGCCAGATCTTGAAGACCGTTTTACCGCGGACATTGTCGATCGGGACGGTGCCCTGCAGGTTATCGCTGACGTGGGCGCGGGAATCGGCGGACTGGTTGCGATTGTCGCCCATCACCCACAGGTTGCCCTCGGGCACCTTGACCGGGCCGAATACCCGGCCCGCCGGGTAGGTCGCATTCTGCTGCCCCGGATACCACGGGTAATCGTTCAGGACGTACGGCTCGTCCAGCGCCTTGCCGTCCACCATGACCCGCCCCTGCGCGTCACAGCACTGCACGGTCTGGCCGCCGACGGCGATCACCCGTTTCACCAGGTCGTTCTCATCCGGTGGCACGAGCCCGAAGAAGGAGAAGAAGTTCTGCACGCCGCGCACGGCGACATTGCTGGACCGGATCGACTGGTAGCGGGTATTCCAGGACGGCGGGCCGACGAACACCACGACGTCACCGGGCTGCGGCTCGCCCCAGTAGTAGCTCGGCTTCTCCACATAGATGCGGTCGCCGATGAGCAGCGTGTCTTCCATCGACTGGGACGGAATGACGTACGGCCGCCCGACAAAACTGACCATGAGTGCCGCGATGACCGCGGCGATGACAATGAGGACCGGCAGTTCCTGCCAGAAGGGGCGCTGCTTGCGCTTCGAGCGCCGTGAGCGGCGGCTCACGCCCTCGTCGTCCGAATCGGACACCGTCATCGACCCACTTTCGTCTGCCACGCGGAACAGATTAGCCCGGCACCGCGACTGACGTCCGATGCCGGGCTAGCTGAAGAACTTTCGTGCCGAGCGGGTGCTGCTACTCGGTCAGCGCTTTTCCTTGATCTTGGCGGCCTTGCCGCGCAGATCGCGCAGGTAGTACAGCTTGGCACGGCGGACGTCACCGCGGGTCACGACATCGATGTGGTCGATGTTGGGGCTGTGCACCGGGAAGGTGCGCTCCACGCCGACACCGAACGACACCTTGCGGACGGTGAAGGTCTCGCGGATGCCACCGCCCTGACGCCGGATCACGACGCCCTTGAAGACCTGGATGCGCTCCTTCGAGCCTTCGATGACCTTCACGTGCACGTTGAGCGTGTCGCCCGGACGGAAGTCGGGGACGTCGCTGCGCAGCGACTTTTCGTCGACGAAGTCAAGGGTGTTCATTTCATCCTTCTGATGTTTGCGCGAGCAGAGGACCCTGGCGGCACTCGCGTGCTCGACCGGTTCATGCTCCGAATATGGGGTGCTCCGTGGGCCGAATGCACCCAGGGCAACCTGTGTATTGTGCCAGATCGGCGGGTCGCGGGAAAAATCGGGCCCGGCTCACCGCGTGGCCGCGCGGTGTACGGCGGCCGCGAGGCGGTCGTTCTCCTCTCCCCTGAACCCGAAGGCCGCGCGCCGCCGAGTGTAGCCATAGGCCAACCCACTCCGCGGATCCGCGAAGCCATCGCTGCCCGCGGCCCCGGTGTGACCGAAGGCATTCGCGCTCAGGAACGGGTAGTGCAGACCTTTGGCCTCGAAGCCGATCGCATAGGGCGCGCGGTCGCCGCGCACGAGATCCGGATCGGAGCTGTGGATGGCGGTCACCGCCGCGAGCGTGTCGGGCTTCAGCAGCGGAGCGTCTCCGGATATCGCGGCGGCGTACATGGCCGCCAGTCCGCGAGCGCTGCCGACTCCTCCCGCCGAGCCTTGGCCCAGTGCGCGTACGCCCGGATCGTTCGGCAAGGTCAGGACGTCGACGGGGGTGAAGTCGGCGGCGTGCAGGTTGTAGGCGATGCCCGGAATGCTGTGCGGACCAGGTGAATTCGCTTCGAATGCGGCCTGCATCGCCGGTGTGGCCAGCCACGGCAGGATCGGCAGATAGCGATCCTCCAGCGCGGCGGGCAAGCCGAGGTAGACATCCAACCCATGGGGAGCCCGGACGCGTTCTTCGAACAGTTCCTGAATCGAACCGCCCGCGGCACGACGCACCACCTCACCGATGATCGCGAAGGTGACGAAGCCGCCGTAGGCCTGCGCCGAATTCGGCCGGATGTGCGGCCACTGCGTCACGACCCGTTCGGCGATGCGTCGGTCGTCGGCAAGTTCGGCAATGGTGAAACCGCCGTCGACGCCGATGACGCCCGCACGGTTGGTCAACACCTGTCGCAGGGTGATGGCGGATTTCCCGGACGAGCCGAATTCCGGCCAGTAGTCGGCGACGGTGCGATCCAGGTCGAGCCAGCCCTCCTGCAGCAGCAGCGCGACGACCAGCGCGGATGCGCCCTTCGTCGAAGACAGCAGCCCCGTCAAAGTGTCGCTGGTGACTTGCGGACCGGCCCACAGGTCGACCACCTGCTCGCCGTTGACGAAAGCGGCGAGCTGGGCACCGGATTCACCGTTCTCCTCGGCGACCACTGCGGCGAATTCCTCGCGCACCCAATCGAATCCCGGTGCGACAGTGCCGTTTATCTCGTTGTCCATGATCGATTCCGCTCCCGTCAGACCGCAAGTGGCCTGGTCGGGCGCAGCGCCCACGACGCGAGGGTGAGCCCGGCGAAACCCACTGGTCCGAGCCAGGCCTTCGGCTCGTCGCCGACCGCGATATGGGAGGCCGCCGCGCCGCCGTAGACGAAGGTCAGACCCGCGTACGCCCATTCCTCGGCACGCGGGAAGCCCGGCGTCACGATCGCGGCGACCGCGGCGGCTTTGGCGACGCCCATGATGGTGGCGAAGTACATCGGGTACTCGAGTCGTTGGAAAACCTCGCGTACGTAGGAGATTCGCGCGAGATCCCAGTAGGACCCGACGACGGTTTCGGTCAGCAGGATTCCGGTGGCGCCGAGGTAGGCGAGGCGGGCGGTCTTTCGTAGGTTCATATCTGTGTGACGGATGGCGACCCGACAAGGTAACGGGTTGTCACACTCACGGCCTCGGCGCCGTCATCTCTTCGAGCAACCTCGAGGAGATCCCTGTGGGCGAAAACGATTCTTTGGCAGACCGATTCGTGGCGCATCGCGCGCACTTGGTCGCCGTGGCCTACCGCATGCTCGGTTCGCTGAGCGAGGCCGATGATGCGGTACAGGAGGCCTGGTTACGGCTGTCCCGGGTCGACACCACCGAAATCGACAATCTCGGCGGTTGGCTGACCACGACCGTGGGGCGGGTCTGCCTGGACATGTTGCGGTCGCGCAAGTCCCGCCGCGAGGAGGCCTATCTGCCTGACCCGATCATCGTCGCCGATGACGCAGCGCAGCCGGAACAGCAAGCGGTACTCGCGGATTCGGTCGGTCTGGCGCTGCTGGTCGTGCTGGACTCGCTGAATCCCGCGGAGCGCGTGACCTTCGTGCTGCACGATATGTTCGCGGTGCCGTTCGACCAGATCGGCCCGATCATCGGCAGATCCGCGGCCGCCGCGAAGATGATGGCCAGCCGCGCCCGCCGCCGGGTCCAGGGTCGCGCGCCGCTACCCGACCGGGATCTGCCGCGTCAACGTCGCGTTGTCGAGGCCTTCCTCTCGGCCGCCCGCGGCGGTGAATTCGACGCACTAATGGCCATTCTCGACCCCGATGTGGTGTTGCGCGCCGACGCCGGAGCCCGCTTCCCCGGCGGCATGCGCGTTTTGCGCGGCGCCGCGACGGTGGCCGGTCAGCTCGATGCCTTCCAGCGCGCCGCCAATGCCTTTGCCTCGCAACATGTCCTGGTCAACGGCGCGGCGGGGTTGCTCAATACTGCCAAGGGCAGGACAGTCTCACTGATCGCCTTCACCATCGTCGACGACAAGATCGCCGCCATCGACCTGCTCTCCGACCGAGACCGCCTCCCACACCCAGTCCTGGGCGGTTGATCACCATGCGATGGTGCAGGCAAACGTCGAGAGCGATCCTGCACCAGAGCATTCCCGTGAGCGCGGGGCGCTGTGGGGCAGGATCAGTCGCGATGGGCGTGGTCGGAGACTGAGGGCAGGTGCCAATGGGTGGGGGCGGGGGGTGCGGGGACGACGGTGCGGGCCAATTCGGCCTCCGCGGCCTCGCGGACGTGGACGACGTCGGGTTTTCCGGCGACCAGATCTTGTACGAAGATCTTGGCGCGGATCACCGGGCGTCGGTATCGGCGTTCGCGAACTATCGCCCGATACATGAGTCGTCGCCTGCCTGGGTAGCGCCAGCGTGCCCATGGTGCGCCCGGTCTGCTCAGGCGGAATGCGCCGACCACGAGTAGGGGCAGGAAGAACATGCCGAACAGACCGGTCCAGATCTTGCCCTTGGCGATGACGACTGCCGCCAGACCCAGATTCACCACGGCGAAGCAGACGATGAGGATGCGGACTTCGGTGCTGGGGTCGCGGCGGAAGTCGTTGATGTCCAATAACCACAGCGGGTGGAATCCGAGCAGCAGCAGTCCGGTGACCGCCAGCGCGACGAAGACCGCATCGACCGAGGTGCGGCCCTGTTCCTCCCAGTACACATCGCGCAGGTAGAAGATCAGCGCGAATTCGTCGAGGGTCAGGGCCGCGCCGACACCGAAGGCGGCGGCGAGCAGGCTCGCGGTGAGTGTGGTGGCGCTCTGGTACATGGTGACCATCCCGATGCCGGACAGCAGCACCAGGACGACCCCGAACACCATGTGGTGGATGTGCACACCGCCGGAGCGCACATTGCCCGGCCACCAGCGGACCTGCTTGCGGATCAACCGGACGCTGAGCCGGATCAGCAGGAAGCCGACGATGAACCCGAGGAGGAAGCACAGCAGCGGAAGGCGGCCGTGCCCGATCACATCGTCTTCGAGCCACCGTCGCATGGCCGCCCACAAACCTCCGCTCGTATCGCCCTACTGCCCGAAACCGGCCCGCCGCAGCGCATCCGCCATCGAACCGCTCGGTGCGGGGGCGTTGCGCCGCTGGTTGCCCTGGTTGCGACCCTGATTCTGCTGTCGCCCCTGGCCCTGCTGCTTGCCCTGTCCATTCTGCCGTTGTCCGCCGCGATCCTGCCCGCCGCGACCGCCTTGGCCACGGCCGCCGTCGCCCTTGGTCGTCGTACCCGGCTCGTCGTCCAGCCGCAGCGACAGCCCGATGCGCTGGCGTGCGACGTCGACCTCGAGCACCTTCACCTTGACGACATCGCCGGACTTCACGACCTCGCGCGGATCCTTGACGAAGTTGTGCGACATGGCCGAGACGTGCACGAGTCCGTCCTGGTGCACGCCGATATCGACGAATGCACCGAATGCGGCCACATTGGTGACCACGCCCTCGAGCACCATGCCCGGCTGCAGGTCCGCGACCTTCTCCACGCCCGCCGCGAATTCGGCGGTCTTGAATTCCGGACGCGGGTCGCGACCCGGCTTCTCGAGTTCGGAGATGATGTCGGTGACGGTGGGGATTCCGAACTTCTCATCGGTGAACTCGGCGGGCCGCAGCGAACGCAATGCCGTGGTGTTGCCGATCAGTTCCGCCATGCCGCGTCCGGTCGAGTCCAGGATGCGCCGCACCACCGGATAGGCCTCGGGGTGCACGGCGGAGGTGTCGAGCGGATCGTCGCCGCCGCGGATGCGCAGGAAGCCCGCGCACTGTTCGAAGGCCTTGGGGCCCAGGCGCGGCACGTCGAGCAGTGCGGTGCGGCTGCGGAACGGGCCGTGCTGGTCACGATGCGACACAATGCTTTCGGCGATCGAATTGGCAATACCGGACACCCGCGACAGCAGCGGCACCGATGCGGTATTCACATCGACACCGACCGCGTTCACCGCATCCTCGACCACCGCGCCCAGCGAACGCGCCAGCAGGGTTTCGGAGACATCGTGCTGGTACTGACCCACGCCGATGGACTTCGGGTCGATCTTCACCAGCTCGGCCAGCGGGTCCTGCAGACGACGGGCGATGGATACCGCACCGCGCAGCGAGACATCCATATCCGGTAGTTCCTGCGAGGCGTAGGCCGATGCGGAATACACCGACGCACCCGCCTCGGAGACCACGATCTTGGTCGGCTTGTTCTCCGGAATCCGCGAAATCAGCTCAGCGGCAAGGGCATCGGTCTCGCGCGAGGCGGTGCCGTTGCCGATGGCGATGAGTTCGACGCCGAACCGGGCGACCAGCGCGCCGAGTACGGCCAGCGACTTCTCGGTCTGCCCCTGCGGCTTGTGCGGATAGATGACCTCGGTCGCGACGACCTTGCCGGTGGCGTCGACGACGGCGACCTTCACACCGGTGCGGTAGCCCGGATCCAGGCCCATGGTGGTGCGGGTACCCGCGGGCGCGGCCAGTAGCAGGTCACGCAGATTCGCGGCGAAGATGTCGACGGCATCCTTCTCGGCGGCCTGGCGCAGCCGCATGCGGGTGTCGATACCAAGGCTCACTTGCAGTTTCGTGCGCCACGCCCAGCGCACCGTATCCAGCAGCCAGGTGTCGGCCGCCCGGCCGCGGTCCGCGATATCGAACTTCACCGCGATGCGGCCCTCGTAGATCGATCGCTCGCCCGGCTCCAACTCCTCGGTGTCGGGTTCGAGCTGCAGCTGCAGGATCTCTTCCTTCTCACCGCGCAGCAGCGCGAGGATCCGGTGCGAGGGCAGCTTGCCGAACGGCTCGCTGAATTCGAAGTAGTCGGCGAACTTCGCGCCTGCCTCCTCCTTGCCCGGCCGCACGCTCGAGCTGACCTGGCCGCGGTTCCACATCAGCTCGCGCAGCTCGCCGACCAGGTCGGCGTCCTCCGCGAAACGCTCGACCAGAATGGCGCGTGCGCCGTCGAGCTGTTCGGCGGTGTACTGCGCGGGATCGGTGGTCGGATCGCCGATCAGCGCATCGGCGACGGGCTCGTGACCGGCCTCGCGGGCGATCTGCGCCTTGGTGCGCCGCTTCGGCTTGTACGGCAGATAGATGTCCTCGAGGCGGGCCTTGGTCTCGGCCGTCATCAGCTGCCCGAGCAGCGTGTCGTCGAGTTTGCCCTGGCCCTTGATGGATTCGATGATCGCGCCGCGGCGCTCGTCGAGTTCGCGCAGGTAGGTCAGGCGCTCGTCGAGCTGGCGGAGCTGGGCGTCATCGAGGCCATCGGTGACCTCTTTTCGGTACCGCGCGATGAAGGGCACCGTCGAACCCGCATCCAGCAGCTCGACGGCGGCCCGGACCTGGGTCTCGCGCACGCCGAGCTCATCGGCGATGCGCCAGCCCACGCTGGCCAGAGCTGTGGTCGCGGCCGGTGCGGCGGCGGTCGTGTCGGTGTTCGTCGCTGAACTGGCGATCTCGGGCGCTGTCGTCACGCCCGAGACACTACCGTTGTCACCTGACAAACGGCCCACGCCCAGGTAAACCGGCATGCTCCCCCGCCTCCCCGTGCCTTTTGCCGGTCGTGAAGAACTCGCGGACCATCGTCGCGGTAAGGCGGTCGAGCTGTTGGCAGAGTTTGGCGACGAGCTACCATGTGCTCACGACATCAGTCGTCGCGGTCCGAAGATGCGAGCAGTTCTGTAGCCAACTCACGCATTTCGGCCTTGCGGATCTTGCCGGTGACCGTCATCGGGAACTCGTCGACGATGTGCACGTAGCGCGGGATCTTGTAATGGGCGAGCTTGCCACTGCAGAAGGCGCGGATCGCGTCTGCGTCCAATGGTGTTGTGCCGTCCTTCATTCGGACCCAAGCCATCAACTCCTCACCGTATTTCGGATCGGGGACGCCGATCACCTGGGCATCGAGGATGTCCGGGTGGGTGTAGAGGAATTCCTCGATCTCGCGCGGGTAGATGTTCTCGCCGCCGCGGATCACCATGTCCTTGATCCGGCCGGTGATCGCGAGATACCCGTCGTCGTCCATGACGCCGATATCGCCGGTGTGCATCCAGCGGGCGGTATCGATGGCCTCGGCGGTCTTCTCGGGTTCGGACCAGTAGCCGAGCATGACCGAATAGCCACGAGTGCACAGCTCGCCTGGTTCGCCGCGCGGCACGGTCAAACCTGTTGCGGGGTCGACGATTTTGACCTCCAGGTGTGGGCCGACCCGGCCGACGGTCGCGGTGCGGCGGTCGATGCCGTCGTCGCGACGGGTCTGGGTCGATACCGGGGAGGTTTCGGTCATGCCGTAGCAGATGCACACCTCGCTCATGCCCATGCGATCGATCACCCGCTTCATCACCTCGACCGGGCAGGGCGATCCGGCCATGATGCCGGTGCGCAGGCTGGACAGGTCGACATGTTTGCCCGAATCCAGTTCCGCGAGTACGGCGATGAACATCGTCGGTACGCCGTAGAGCGAGGTGCACCGCTCCGCGGCGACGGCATCCAGGGTTGCGACCGGATCGAATGCGGGTGCCGGAATCACCACGGCCGCACCGTGACTGGTGCTTGCCAGGTTGCCCATCACCATCCCGAAACAATGGTAAAAGGGTACCGGCACGCAGATCCGGTCCTGTTCGGTATAGCCGCAGAGTTCGCCGACGAAGTAGCCGTTGTTGAGGATGTTGTGGTGGCTCAACGTCGCTCCCTTAGGGAAACCCGTTGTACCGGAGGTGTACTGGATATTTATCGGGTCGTCCATGGACAACGTCGCGGCGATCTTCGCGAGTCGTTCGGCGTCGATTTCGGACCGGGCCACCGCATCCCATTCGGGAGTGCCGAGTACCAGCACTTGTTCCAGGCCAGGACAATTCGGCCGGACCTCCTCGATCATGGCGACGTAGTTCGAGGTCTTGAATTCCGGCGCGGCGATCAGCATGCGCACACCGGCTTGGCGCAGCACATATTCCAGTTCGCTGGTGCGGTAGGCCGGATTGATATTGACCAGGATCGCACCGATTTTCGCGGTCGCATACTGCGTGAGAAACCATTCCGCGCAGTTCGGGGCCCAGATGCCGACCCGGTCGCCCTTGGCGATACCGCGTTCGGCAAATCCGGTGGCAAGTGCGTCGATCGCGGCCGCGAGTTCGCGATAGCGCCAGCGGCGACCGGATGGACAGTCCACCAGGGCTTCTCGGTCCGCGTAGGCGGCGGCCATGCGGTCGAAGTCATCGCCGATGGTGTCGCCGAGCAGCGGGGTTTCCGCGGTGCCGGATGTGTAACTCGCCAGTGCGGACATCACCGAACCTCCTGCTGCCGCAGGATGAACCGCTGCACCTTGCCGCTGGGCGTCTTGGGCAGGGCGTCCACGAAATGCACCTTGCGTGGATACGCGTGCGCGGCGAACTTGCGTTTCACCAGGGTCTGCAATTCGGCCTCGAGTTCGGTATTGCCTTCGAAACCGTTGCGCAGCACCACGAATGCCTCGAGCACCTCACCGCGCAATTCGTCGGGCATGCCGACCACCGCGGCCTCGACCACCCGCTCGTCCAGCACCAGCACGCTCTCGACCTCGAACGGGCCGATGCGATAGCCGGCCATGATGATCACATCGTCGTCGCGGGCCGAGAAATGGAAGAATCCGTCCGCATCCTGGGATCCGGCATCCCCGGTCAGATACCAGCGGCCGTCGGCGGTGTAGCGCTGGGCGCTACGTTCCGGGGCGTCGAGGTAGCCGAGGAACCACAGCAGCGGACTGCGTTGGGTATCGATGGCGACTCGGCCCAGTTCGCCGACCGGAGCTTCGACGTCGGCGTCGTCCGCGAGCACCGCGCAATGCCATCCGGGCATCGTCCGGCCCATCGAGCCCGCGGGTGCGTCCACCCGCAGCGCGTCGTGCCAGGAATTGCAGATGAGCATGCCGTGCTCGGTCTGCCCGTAGTGGTCGCGAACCGCGACGCCGAGCGTTTCGACCGACCACGTCACCACATCCGGGGTCAGCGGTTCGCCCGCCGACGAGGCCCGCCGCAACCGGAGATCCGTTGGGGCAGCGGCACTGTCGGCACGCAACGCGCGATAGACCGTCGGCGCGGCCGTGAAATTGGTGACACCGAACCGTTCGAGCACCTGCCAGGTCAGCGGCGCGGAGAAGGCGGTATGCAGCAGCAGGCTGCGGATACCGGAGGCCAGCGGGCTCAGAATCGCCCAGTACAGCCCGTACGCCCAACCCGGATCAGCCGCATTCCAATAGACGTCGTCGGCGCGCACGTCCAGCGAAAACTCCTGGTACGCGTGGAATGCCGCGAGCGCCCGCACCGGAATCGGGACGCCCTTCGGAGTGCCTGTCGTGCCGCTGGTGAACAGCTGCACCAGCAGCCCATCCCCGCCGACCACCACCGCGGCCGCGCGCGGGTCGTCGGCGGAGTACGCGGCAAGCAGATCCGCGAACCGCAGCTGCCCGGTCGCCGGCCCTTCGGCCGCAGGCTTTGCGACCGACGTACTCTTCACCTCCGGCTCATCGACCACGGACCCCGGGATGGTCGCGTCCGGTGCCCCTGGCCCGTCGGCGGATCCAGCGATTGTCGGATCGCCCGTCCCCAGCCCGTCGACAGTCGCGCGAGCGACCACTGAATCGTCCCGTACCTCGACGCCTACTCGACCGGCCGCGTCACCGACCGTTCGCACACCGTCGCTGTCCTGGGCGGCAGCCGTCGGCACAGCGGCCAGCGGGTTGTCCCCGGCAATGATGACGCGCCACGGCGAATCGGCCGGGATATCGTCGCCCGGTGCCAACTTGGCCGCCTGATCCGCGTCTGCGATGACGATCGTCGTGCCGCTCGCCTCGAGCCGGAAGGCGATGGCGGGTGGGGCGAAGGCGGTGAAGAGCGGGACGTGGACCGCGCCGCGACGCCAGATGCCCAGCAGTGCGACCACCAGGTCTGCGGATTTCGACATCAGGGTGGCTACGCGGTCGCCGGGTTCGACGCCGAGGTCGGCGAGCGCGACCGCGCAGCGCCGGGAGCGCTCGCGCAGCTCACCGTAGGTGAGGTCGGTCGAGGTCAGGCCGGGGTCGACGACGGTGAACGCGATGCGGTCGGCGGGGTGCCGGTCGCACAGCAGATCCGCCGCGCTGACGTCGGGTCCGTCGTAGGTCTCCAGTAGCTCGCGCACGCGCGCGTTCAGGTCCGCGGTCATCTCGCCTCTCCTCATCGGTGATCCAGGCCACCTCGTCTCCAATAGGATGTGGGTCACATCACGTTCGGCACTACCCCCGAAAAGGGGTGAGTCTTTTGACCCACACCACCGCGCTGCTGCGGCCGCGCGACGGCGATGCGCTGCGCGCCGAGATCCGCTGGGTGGCGAATAAGGCGGGCGTGCCGGTGGTTTTCGGCGGGGAGGTGCACGACGATGCGCTGCTGCTCAGCGAATTCGTCGGCACCGTCACCAATGGCCTACGCGGACTGACCGTGCTGCGCACCTCCGGGCTGGGCGGCCGGGTGATGGATATGCGCCGGCCCGCCTCGGTCGCCGACTACCGCAATGCCGCCGAGATCACCCACCACTACGACGGTCCGGTCTCCGGCGAACGCATCCGCTCGGTGCTCGCGGTGCCCGTGGTGGTCGACGATCGCTCCCGCGCGGTGCTCTACGCCGCCAACCGCGGCGGCACACCGCTCGGCGATCGCACCGCCGATCTGGTCGTCGCGGCCAGCCGACGCCTGGCCACCGAAATCACCATCCGCGATGAGGTGGACCGTCGCCTGCGCCTGCTGGAAATGACGACTCCGGCGCCCGAGACCGCGCCCGCCGTCGCCGAGGAACTCCGCGAGATCAATGCCGAACTGCGCGGCGCGGCGCGCTCGGCCGAGGACGAACGCCTGCGCGAACGCCTGCACTCGGTGTGTGAACGCCTCACTCGCGTCCTGGTGGGCGACCCACCCGCGGATGCCCCGCGCCTGTCCCGACGGGAACTCGACGTGCTGTCTCAGATCGCACTCGGCTGCACCAATCACGAAGCCGCCCAACGCCTTTCGCTCCGCCCGGAAACGGTCAAGAGCTATCTGCGCAACGCGATGACCAAACTCGACGCGCATTCCCGCCACGAAGCCGTTGTCACCGCTCGGCGCTTGGGCCTGCTGCCCTGACTCGGGCCTTGATCACCGGCCGCCGGTGCAAACCCCTTCGGGGGTGTACTGGCATGGGCGCTCGTTGCGGCCCTTGTATTGCCCATGATTACTGCTGCGGCCACGCTGGCCTGCGCCGTAGCCGCCCCGGCCGGCATCTGGATCATGCGTATCCCGATCCGCGGCGACTCTGACTACGACGAGTTCCGGCGCCACCAGATCCGATAAGACCATCATCGCGCCACCGATGAGAGTCGAGGCCACCGCTCGACGCACCGTCCCGAACCGAGCCACTGTCACCATTAGCCACCTACCGTTGTTCACCGTTGATTAACGTGCCGTTAATCAACGATACATTCGATGGGGCGTCGAGTCTGTGGTTTCAGTCGTGAAGCAGATCCGGACGCCGTTCACGCGTGCGGGCAAGGGACTGTTCGCGTCGCCACGCGGCGACCTTGGCGTGATCACCGGACAGCAGAATCGGCGGCACTTCGAGGCCGCGCCAGGAGACGGGGCGCGTATAGCTCGGTCCCTCGAGCAGTCCGTCGGAGAACGAATCCTCTTGGTGGGATTGCTGATTGCCGAGTACACCGGGGAGTAGGCGGACCACGGCCTCGGCCATCACGAGGACTGCGGCTTCACCACCGATCAGGACGTAGTCGCCGATGCTGACCTCTTCGACACGGACCCGGCGGGCGGCATCGTCGAAGACGCGTTGATCGATGCCTTCGTAACGGCCGCAAGCGAATACGAGGTGTTTCTCGCTCGCCCAGCGTTGCGCGGTGGCTTGTGTGAAGGGCACTCCGGCGGGAGTCGGCACCACGAGCAGGGCGTCGTCGGGGCATACCTCGTCGAGGGCATCGCCCCAGACGGTCGGCTTCATGACCATGCCCGGCCCACCGCCGTAGGGTGAATCATCGACGGACTTGTGCACGTCATGCGTCCAGCGACGCAGATCGTGCACGTCGAGGGAGATCAGGCCCTTGTCGATGGCCTTGCCCAGCAACGCCGTTCGCAGCGGCTCCAGATACTCCGGAAAAATCGTGACGACATCGAGTTTCATGCAGTCCTTAAGATTCCGGTGGATCGGCGATCCGCTACTCCGGATCGAGCAGACCCTCGGGCGGATCGATGACGACCAGTTGATCGGCCAGCGACACCGTCGGCACGATCGCGGTGACGAACGGGATCAGGATCTCCCTGCCGTCGTCGGCGGCGCGCACCGAAAGCAGTTCTCCCGCAGCCGAATGCAACACCTCGGTGACCTTGCCGACAACGGTGCCGTCGGTGAGTTGGACGGTCAGTCCCTCCAACTCGTGGTCGTAGAACTCGTCCGGATCCTCCGACGGCGGCAGCTCCGCACTGTCCACGACGAACAGCGTGCCGCGCAGCGCATCGGCGCCGGTGCGGTCGGAGACCCCGACGAGTTGCACGAGAAGCCGGCCCGAATGCTCTCGGGCCGACTCCACGGTGAATTCACGGACTTCTTTGGATCGCGCCGCCCGCCCGCGCAGCCGCACACCGGGTGCGAAACGCGCGCCGGGATCGTCGGTGCGTACCTCGACAACCAGCTCGCCGCGCACACCGTGCGATTTGGCGACCCGGCCTACGACGAGTTCCATCAAGCGTCGGTATCGACCACGTCGACCCGGATGCCCCGGCCGCCGATCCCGGCGACGAGGGTGCGCAGCGCGGTCGCGGTACGACCGCCGCGACCGATCACCTTGCCCAGATCATCGGGGTTGACGTGCACCTCGACGGTGCGTCCGCGGCGGCCGGTGATCAGCTCGACCCGGACGTCATCCGGATTGGCGACAATGCCGCGAACCAGGTGTTCCACGGCATCGGCGACGACGGCGGACATTATTCGGCAGCCTCGGTCTCGGCGGCCTCAGCGGCCCCGTCCTTCTTGGCGGCCTTCTTCTTGGGGGTGACGGCCTCGGCGACCGGCTCGTTGTCGGCGGCGGCCAGCGCGGCGTTGAACAGGTCCAGCTTGGACGGCTTCGCGGGCTTCACCTTCAGGGTGCCCTCGGTGCCCGGCAGGCCCTTGAACTTCTGCCAGTCGCCGGTGATCTCCAGCAGGCGCTGCACGGCCTCGGTCGGCTGCGCGCCGACACCCAGCCAGTACTGCACGCGCTCGGAGTTGATCTCGATCAGCGAGGGCTCTTCCTTCGGGTGGTACTTGCCGACGTTCTCGATGGCGCGGCCGTCACGACGGGTGCGGGCATCGGCGATGACCACGCGGTACTGCGGGTTGCGGATCTTGCCGAGACGGGTGAGCTTGATGCGAACAGCCATGTGCTGATCTGCCTTTCAGTGGTTGGTCACGGCGCAATTCAGCGACCCGCACGGTCTGCGAGCCCGGTTTTGCGCTTGGAGTGTGTGACCGCCGCGCGGTACGTAACCGGAGACGGGCTGACACTTGTCCAGGAAGGACGGTGGTCCATTCTGCCAGACCGGTCCCCCGCTCCTGAAATCGCGTCGTCCGGAAACGATCGGCCGCCCAGCTCGGATAATCACAACATGGGGATCTTCATGAGACGCCGTCGCCGCAGGCGGGGTGAGGTTGCCGAAACCGCTACCGAAATCGGCGGTGACGCGGCCATGGAATTGCTGGCACCCGGTCTCGCGCGGGCCGCTGTCGGCGGAATTCGGGGCGTGATCAGCGGGATCGCGAACCTGCTCACCTGACGATTCCGTAGTTCGATAGCGCAGCGGCACGACGCCGGAGCGGAAGTTACGGCTCTCGGTCAGCAGAACCTCAGCGCAGATCCGCCGTGTCGGCTGTGATCGGAACGGGTCCCGGGGCCACGACCGTCTCGCCCGCCGCGACGTATATCTCCTGACGGTATCCGCTCTCACCGAGCCGATAGCCCCAGAATCGTGCCGGCTTCTCCTCGGGCGCGAAGCCGGCGTGGTTGATATCGCGGCTACCAGCTGGCTCGAGGCTCGCGGCGGGCTTTGGCGTGAGCGCCCATTCCGGAGCCCGATTTCGCGGAATTCGGCCAGGAATGGGCGCTCAGGGCAACCAGTTCAGCGGACCAACGGCGCGAGGGTGCGTCCGGCAAGATCCACGGCGCCCGGTTCGTGGCCGTTCGTCACCATATTGACGATGAGACCCTGCACACCCTGGTCGAGCACCCTGGTCTGCAGTTGCTCGGCGACTTCGGCTGGGCTGCCGACGAATTGGCGGTCGGCGATGGTCTGCTTGCGCTCGTCCTCCGAGATTGTGGACAGGTCGACGCCGATGCCGCGCAATAGATCCTGCTGTTGTTTGCGTGCGCGGTCGCCGTCTTCATCGATCATCAGGAAACAGAGGTAGCTGACCTCCAAAGTCTCCGGGTCGCGGTCGATTTCGGCACAGCGCTGGCGCAGTGCCTCGATCTTGCGCGGCAGTTCGGAGGCGTTGCAGATGATGTTGATGTGGTCGGCGAAGCGGGCGGCCAGCGCGAAGGTCTTCTTCTCGCCGCCCCCACCGAGCAGAATGGGCAGGTCATTGCGCAGCCGCGGCTCATTCATGGCGTTCTCGGTGTGGTACCACTTGCCGTCGAAGGTCGAGTGTTCACCACGCAGCATCGGGGTAATGATCCGCAGCGCCTCGTCGAGCCGCTGGAATCGTTCGGTGAAGGTACCGAATTCGAAGCCGTAGGACTGGTGTTCGAGCTCGAACCAGCCGGCGCCGATGCCGAGTACCGCCCGTCCGCCGCTCACCAGATCCATGGTGGTGACGGTCTTGGCGAGCAGTGCGGGATTGCGATAGGTGTTGCCGGTCACCAACGCCGACAACTGAATTCGTTCGGTAGCCGCGGCGATTCCGGACAGCGCGGTGTAGGCCTCGAGCATCGGCTCACTCGGCTCACCGAGACCGGGCAGCTGGTAGAAGTGATCCATGACGAAGACCGTGTCGAAACCGGCGGCTTCGGCCTCCCGGGCCTGCGCGACCACGGTCGGAAAGAGTTCGCTGACGGGCTGGCCATAACTGAAGTTGGGCATCTGATAACCGAGGCGAATGGTCATAACCCGACCCTACGCGCGCCCCGCCCCCGCCCTACCGATCTTGGCCGCATCAACCCGCTGACCTGGGAGTCTGTCGCACACCGACTGACGACCTCGCACAAGCTACAGCCTGTGCGCGATGCGGTGGGTCAGCGGTGGCCGGTGACCGGATTGTGGGTTTTGACGAGGCGCCCGCGCAGGATGACGTACTGGGGGTCGGTGAGGGCGGCCGGGTTGATGCGCGGATCTTCCTGGTAGACAACGAAATCCGCTGGCGCACCGGCCTCGATGCCCGGTCGGCCGAGCCAGGCGCGGGCGTTCCAGGAGGCAGCGCCGAGGGCGTCGTGGTTCGAAAGGCCCGCCCCGGACAGGGCGGCGATTTCGTCGGCAATGCGGCCGTGCCGGATGGAGCCACCCGCATCGGTGCCCGCGAAGATCGGAACGCCCGCATCGTGCGCATTGGCGACGGTACGGCGGACGCGCGCGTGCAGATCGCGCATATGTGCGGCATAGATGGGGAATTTGCCTGCGCTGTCGGCGATTTCGGGGAAGGTGTCGATATTGATCAGCGTCGGGACCAGTGCGGTGCCGTGCTCGACCATCAACTCGATGGTGTCGTCGGTGAGGCCGGTGCCGTGTTCGAGGCAGTCGATGCCCGCATTGATCAGGCCGGGCAGTGCGTCCTCGCCGAAGACGTGCGCCGTCACCCGCGCACCGTTGACGTGCGCGGCATCGATCGCCTCCTTCAGGATCGAGTCGCTCCACAGCGGCCGCAGATCGCCCGCCGACCGGTCGATCCAGTCGCCGACGATCTTCACCCAGCCGTCGCCGAACCGAGCCTGTTCGGCGACGATCTCCGGCAGATCGCGCTCATCGTCGAGTTCGATGCCGAGTTCCCGGATATACCGCCGTGGTCGGGCGATATGACGGCCGGCACGAATGATCCGCGGCAGTTCCTCGTGCTCATCGATGAAGTGCGTATCGATCGGTGACCCCGCATCGCGCAGCAGCAGCGCACCCGCGTCCCGCTCGGTCTCGGCCTGGGCGATCGCGCCCTCGCGATCCTCGTGGCCCCCGCCGTACCGGATCCCGACATGACAGTGCGCATCGACGAGTCCGGGCACGATCCACCCTGTGCCGCACAGTGTTTCGGCCCCCGCGACAGGCTCGAACGACACCAGCCCGTCCCGTACCCACAGGTCACGCACCTCGTCGTCAGGGAGAACCACACCCCGTAGATGCACAGCAGCCTCCTCGACATCGTCGGCACCGTCCAACCTAGTGCCCACGCCCTTTGACGGTCACTCGCCCGCACGCGGCAACAGCCCCAGCCGGCATTCGTCGGCCGGGCAGCCCGCCTTCGACCTGGGCACCCCACGCAGACGGTGCCCGGTTCCAAGACGGAGTGCCTGGTCGCGCGCACATGGGGTCACCACCCGCACACTGGCAACAGCTCCCGGCCGACGTTCGTCAGCCAGGCACGGTGGACAGTCCGTTGCCTTGCGCCACAACGGCATTGCGGAAGGCTGAGCCCGCCTACTTCTTCGGGAAGTTCAGCTTGGACAGGTCGAAACCTTCGAGGCCGGGCGGCAGCTGGTCCAACCCCGCGGGCATTCCGGACAGATCCGGCATCCCGGCGGGCATGCCGGGCATGCCGGGGAACCCACCGCGCACCTTCGGCGGCGTCGGTCCGCGCCCGCCCTTCTTACCCTTCTTGCCCTTCTTCGCATTGCCGCGGCGCGCACCGGGCAGGCCCATCTGGCGGCCCATCATGGCCATCATCTTCTTGGCCTCGAAGAAGCGGTCGACGAGTTGGTTGACCTCGGAGACCTGCACTCCGGAGCCGTTGGCGATGCGCAGGCGGCGAGATGCGTTGATGATCTTCGGGTTCGCGCGTTCGGCCGGGGTCATACCGCGGATGATCGCCTGCACCCGGTCGAGCTGCTTATCGTCGACCTGGGCGAGCACATCCTTCATCTGGCCCGCACCCGGCAGCATGCCGAGCAGGTTGCCGATGGGGCCCATCTTGCGGATGGCGAGCATCTGATCGAGGAAGTCCTCGAGCGTCATCTCGCCGCTGCCGATCTTGCGGGCGGCTTCCTCGGCCTGCTGCTGGTCGTAGACCTGTTCGGCCTGCTCGATCAGGCTCAGCACGTCACCCATGCCGAGGATGCGCGAGGCCATCCGGTCCGGGTGGAAGACGTCGAAGTCCTCGAGCTTCTCACCGGTGGAGGCGAACATGATCGGCGCACCGGTCACATTGCGGACCGACAGCGCGGCACCACCGCGGGCGTCACCGTCGAGCTTGGTGAGTACGACACCGGTGAAGCCGACGCCATCACGGAATGACTCCGCGGTATTGACGGCGTCCTGACCGATCATCGCGTCGAGCACGAACAGCGTCTCGTCGGGCTGCACGGCATCGCGGATGCCGGCGGCCTGCGCCATCAGCTCGGCGTCGATACCGAGGCGACCGGCGGTGTCGACGATGACCACGTCGTACTGCTTGCTGCGCGCCTCCGCGACACCCGCCTCGGCCACCGCAACCGGATCGGCCGCCGAAATGCCCAGCGGATTCTCGCCGCCGCCGATGGAGGTGCCTGGATGCGGCGCGAAGACGGGCGCACCCGCGCGCTCACCGACCACCTGGAGCTGGGTCACCGCGCCGGGGCGCTGGAGGTCGCAGGCCACCAGCAGCGGCTGATGTCCCTGTCCCTTGAGCCATTTCGCGAGCTTGCCCGCCAGGGTGGTCTTACCGGAACCCTGCAGACCGGCGAGCATGATCACCGTCGGCGGGTTCTTGGCGAGGGTCAGCCTGCGAGTTTCGCCGCCGAGGATTCCGATGAGTTCCTCGTTGACGATCTTGACGACCTGCTGGGCCGGATTGAGGGCGGCGGAGACCTCCGCGCCCTTGGCCCGCTCCTTGATCTTGGCGATGAAACCGCGCACCACGGGCAGCGCGACGTCGGCTTCGAGCAGGGCGAGGCGGATCTCGCGACAGGTGGCGTCGATGTCGGCCGGTGACAGACGCCCCTTACCGCGAAGATCCTTGAGGGCACCGGTAAGCCGGTCGGACAGGGATTCGAACACCGATCGCGCTCCTGATCTCGTGGGACGTCACTTGGTATCCCAGGGTAATGGGACTCGCCCCGGCGCGAGCGACGGGCCCGGAGGCGGAAGCGCAGCGTAACCACGGAGGGACCCGGGAGTGCCGAAATTGTAAACAGCGTTCACGCAAGCGGTGCTCGCTTCGTAGCGCGTTATTCCATCCCGCGGCGGCGCGGTCTGGCGGTTCTGCGGTAGTCGTGGTTCTCCAGAGCAACCATGAAAACCGCCTCCCGACCGGTGAGACCGAGCTCGAGGGCCAGGTCGTCGAGCATGGCCCAGTCCGCGCCTGTCGGCACATCGTGGGTGGCAACGGTGGTGGCAATCGTCATAGCGGTCACAGCCTGCTGACCGGACAGTGTCCGGCCGGGCAGCCAGGAGACCACCCACCGATCACCGCCGACGCAGCGCGCCA
Source organism: Nocardia sp. NPDC049526 (assembly GCF_044465765.1). Lineage (NCBI taxonomy): Bacteria > Bacillati > Actinomycetota > Actinomycetes > Mycobacteriales > Nocardiaceae > Nocardia > Nocardia sp. NPDC049526. Next base: position 184,781 of record NZ_JBITMA010000004.1, read on the forward strand.
TATGCGTGGTCTCGTCACTCGTCATCATCGACGCCGAAACGACTTCAATTGCCACCGACCTGCTCCCCTCATGCTCGCGATAGCCAGACGCTCTGATAGTAGGGTGCGGCCGGCCCGCTGCATACGCTTTCAGCAAATCATGTGCAAATGTCAATCACCCCGGTCAGGAGTTCGAGCTCGTGCCGGGCGGTCCGACTCCCTCCGGAGGCTTCGGGGCGGGCCGCGGAACCACGGCCAGAACCGCCTTTTCGATGGTTTCGCGACGCTCCGGAATGTCCACGCCGAGGTCGAGGCTGAAGGCGTCGACCACCGCGGAACCCATGGTCACCACCTTCGCCCAGCGCACATCGGCGCCACATTCGGCAAACGCCGCGGCCAGACGGCTGAGCAGGCCGATCCGGTCCTCGGCACGCAATTCGAGAACCACCTGGCCGGGCGTCGACGCCGTCGACCAGATCACCCTGGGCTGCGCCTGCGCGTACGGGCTGGGGCGAGTACCGGTGGCCTCACGCTCCCGCTTCGCCAGCAGCGCGGACAGATCCAGATCGCCCGCGGTCGCCCGGATCAGCTCCTGCCGCAGCAGTCCGCCGTCCGGCGGATCGCCGAACTTCGGGGAGACCACGAAAGTATTGACGGCCGAGGTACCTTCGCTGCCGACGGTCGCCGAGAGCACCCGCAGCGAATGTAGAGCCAACACCCCGGCGGCATCCGAGAGCAGACCCGGCGTATCCGGCGCGATCACGGTGACCAGGTAGGTGTACTTGCCCTCGCCGGGCCGCAGATCGACGTGCACGCCACCCGCCGCGGCCTTGGCCAGTAGTTCCGGCGCGATCGGCTCCGGCTCCGGCAGCTGATCCCCCGCCATGACCAGGCGGCAGCGTCGCACGAGTTCCCCGATCAGCGAAGCCTTCCAATCCCCCCACACGCCGGGTCCGGTGGCCAGTGAATCGGCCTCGGCCAAGGTGTGCAGCAGTTCGAGCAGTTGCACGTCACCGCCGAGAGCGTCGACGACGAATTGCACCGTATCGGGATCGGCCAGGTCGCGGCGAGTCGCGGTGTCGGGCAATAACAGATGGTGGCGCACGATGGCGCTGAGCGTGCGCACATCCGATGGCCACAGGCCCAGACGCCGTCCGATATGGGTAGCCAGTTCGGCGCCGACAATGCTGTGGTCACCGGTCCGGCCCTTGCCGATATCGTGCAGCAGCGCACCGAGCATCAGCAGGTCGGGACGGGCGACGCGGGTACTGAGCGCGCTCGAGTAGGCGACCGTCTCCATCAGGTGCCGGTCCACGGTCCAGGTGTGCAGCGCATCGCGCGGCGGCAGGTCGCGCACCACACCCCACTCGGGAAGGAGCCTGCCCCACAAGCCCGTTCGGTCCAGCGCCTCGACCGCATCGATGACACCGCGACCCGCGCCGAGCAGGATCAACAGGTCGTTGAGCGCATCCTTGGGCCAGGGTTCGCGCAGCTCCGGAGCATCCTCGGAGAGTCGGTTCAGGGTGGTCGCGGACATCGGCAGCCCGGTCTGCGCCGACGCCGCGGCCACCCGCAGGATCAGTCCGGGATCGCGCTGCGGCCGAGCATCCCGCGCCAACACGACCTCCCCCGCATGTTCGACCACCCCCTCATCGAGCGGTCGACGAACCGGCATGCGCCGCAGTCGCGCGAGGCCACGGCGCGGTAGCGCGTTGGCGGCGGTGCGCAAACCGACATCGACGGAGTAGCTGACCGTCCGCGCCGAATCGCTCAGTGTGCGAGCGAGATCGAAACGGTCACCGATGCGCAATGCCGCGCCGATCTCGTCGGCATCCTGGGCTCGCAGTTGATCGCGCGCCCGGCCGGCCACCCGATGCAGCTCCGTGCGAACATCCAGCAAACGGCGACGCGCATGCTTCACCCCACCGCCCGGCACATCCGGCCCGAGACCCGGCATCGCATCGGTCAGCTGGGCGATGGCCAGCGCGTCGAGCAGTTGGATATCGCGCAACCCGCCACGCCCGTTCTTCAGATCGGGTTCGGCGCGATGGGCGATCGCACCGCTGCGCTGCCATCTGGTCTCGGCCTGTTCGATCAATTCGTCGAAGCGCGAACGGATTCCGGTCCGCCACTCCCGGCGCACCCCGCCGATCAGCAGATTGCTCAGCTCCATATCGCCGACGATGTGCCTGGCCTCGAGCATGCCGAGGGCCGCGATGAGATCGTCGGCGGCCACGCGCAACGCCTGCGGCACGGTGCGCACGCTGTGGTCGAGCTTGATATGCGCGTCCCACAGCGGATACCAGAGCTGGTCTGCCACCTCGGCCACCCGCACCGGATCGACGTCGTCGTGCAGCAACACCAGATCCAGATCGGAATACGGCAGCATCTCCTTGCGGCCGAGTCCGCCGACCGCGACCACGGCCAGACCGCTGTCGCGGCCGATGCCGAGTTCGGTGCCCTTGGTGGTCAGCCACAGTTCGAACAGATCGACCAGCGCCGAACGCAGGGATTCCGCGTCCAGTCGCGGATTACGGGGCAGTCCGCCCTCGAGCAATTGATTGCGTGCCCGGACCAGGTCGGTCGCGCCATTGGAGACGTTCGCACCGACGTTCTCGGTTACCTGTCTGCCGTCTTGCTCGTGACTACCCACAAACCACCGTCCATCCAAATGCGTACGGCCCCGCCCCGACCGGGCTATCCGGTGGGAGCGGGGCCGCCGCTCGATTTCGATTTTCCGTTTACAGAGCGTCGGTACCGCGTTCGCCCGTCCGCACCCGGATGATCGACTCCACCGGAGTCACCCAGACCTTGCCGTCACCGATCTTGCCGGTGCGAGAGGCCTCGACGATCACCTCGACGACCCTGTCGACCGACGCATCGTCCACGACAACCTCGACCCGAACCTTCGGCACGAAATCCACCGAGTACTCGGCGCCGCGGTAGACCTCGGTGTGCCCCTTCTGACGGCCGTAGCCCTGCACCTCGCTGACGGTCATGCCCAGCACACCAGCCTGCTCGAGCCCGGATTTGACGTCCTCGAGAGTGAACGGTTTGACGATTGCGGTGATCAGTTTCATGTCGTCATGCCTCCTTGACGGCGGTACGTGCCGTGCCACCCACAGCAGCGAAATCGTATGCCGTTTCAGCGTGCTCGGACTCGTCCATGCCCACCGACTCGGCTTCTTCGCTCGCGCGCAGCCCAATGGTGAACTTCACGATATAGGCAATGATCAGGGTCGCGATGAAGGAGAACGCAAGTACCGCACCGGCGCCGACGGCCTGACGCCACAGCTGGTCGAAACCACCGCCGTAGAACAGGCCGGTCTTGCCCGCGCCCGCCTCCGGAGCGGCGACCAGGCCGACCATCAGGGTGCCGATGATGCCGCCGACGAGGTGCACGCCGACCACATCGAGCGAGTCGTCGAAACCGAACTTGAACTTCAGGCCGACCGCCAGCGCACAGATCGCACCGGCCACGAAGCCGATGACCAGGGCGCCGACCACGTTGACCGAGGAACACGACGGAGTGATCGCGACCAGACCGGCCACCACACCCGAGGCCGCACCCAGCGAGGTGGGCTTGCCGTCGCGGAACTTCTCCACCAGCAGCCAGGCCAGCATCGCCGCGCAGGTCGCGAGGGTGGTGGTGATGAAGGTCGAACCGGCCAGACCACCCGAGGTGACCGCGGAACCGGCGTTGAAGCCGAACCAGCCGAACCACAGCAGACCGGCGCCGAGCATCACGAACGGCAGGTTGTGCGGACGGAACGGGGTGCTCGGCCAGCCCTTGCGCTTACCGAGCACCAGCACCAGGGCCAGGCCCGCCGCACCGGCATTGATATGGACCGCGGTACCACCGGCGAAGTCGACCGCGAGCAGTTTGTTCGCGATCCAGCCGCCTTCGTGCACGACATTGCCGTCGGCGTCCTTGACATCGAAGTCGAAGACCCAGTGCGCGACCGGGAAGTAGACGACCGTCGCCCAGATACCGGCGAACAGCAGCCAGGAGCCGAACTTCAGGCGGTCGGCGACCGCGCCCGAGATGAGGGCAACCGTGATGATCGCGAACATCAACTGGAACGCGACGAATACGGTCGCAGGGATGGTGCCCGCGAGCGGAATGTTCACGGCCTCGGTGGTGACGGCGCCCGCGGCATCCTTGACCTCGGCAACCGAATTGCCGCCGATCAGACCCTTGAGACCGAAGAACTGCGCCGGATCACCGATCACGCCGAACTTGTTGTCACCGAACGCGGCCGAGTATCCGTATAGCGACCACAGCACGCCGACCAGACCCATGGCGCTGATGCTCATCATGATCATGTTGAGCACGTTCTTGGAGCGGACCATGCCGCCGTAGAAAAACGCCAGGCCGGGCGTCATCAACAACACGAGCGCTGAACTGGCCAGCATCCAGGCGGTGTCACCGGTGTCCGGTGCACCGGTAAGGGGAAAAGCCACCTTAATGTCCTCCTCATCTCGGGCCCAGCCGACTCCGGCAATTGGACCTGCACAGAAGGGTCCTCATTCGGTGTTTCATCCGTGATGATGCTGTGTTTCGCCTAAGTGAACGCGTGGGGCAGTTGTGTTGCTACCACGTTTCCTGGCGTACACAGACGTTTCATCGCGGGTGTGCGATGCGTGTCGGAGCAAACCGACAGCTGTTTCCGACGAGAAGGATTCGGTGGGCGCGAACTAGCCGAGCAACGCGTCCACGAAGGCGCCGGGTTCGAAGGGAGCCAGGTCGTCGGCGCCCTCGCCGAGGCCGACCAGTTTCACCGGAACGCCGAGTTCGTGCTGCACCTGGAAGACGATGCCGCCCTTGGCCGTTCCGTCCAGTTTGGTGAGCACGACGCCGGTGATATCGACCACATCCGCGAAGACACGCGCCTGCATGAGGCCGTTCTGTCCGACGGTGGCGTCCAGGACCAGCAGGACCTCGTCGACCGCGGCCTTCTTCTCCACGACGCGCTTGACCTTGCCGAGCTCGTCCATCAGACCGGTCTTGGTGTGCAGTCGGCCCGCGGTATCGATCATGACGACATCGACGCCGCCCTCGATGCCCGCGCTGACCGCGTCGAAGGCGACGGCAGCGGGATCCGCGCCCTCCTTGCCGCGGACGGTATCCGCGCCGACCCGCTCACCCCAGGTCTGCAGCTGATCGGCGGCTGCGGCGCGGAAGGTGTCTGCGGCGCCGAGCAGAACCCGGCGGCCGTCGGCGGCGAGTACCCGGGCCAGTTTGCCGGTCGTGGTGGTCTTTCCGGTGCCGTTGACGCCGACGACCAGCAGGATCGAGGGATGATCGTCGTGCGGGAGCGCGCGCACCGAGCGGTCGAGTTCGGGGCGTAGCGCCTCGATCAGTACCTCGCGCAGCACGGCGCGAGCCTGTTCGGTATTGCGGACGCTGCGCGCGGCCATCTCCTCGCGCAGGCGATCCACCACCGCGGCGGTGCTCGCGGTGCCGAGATCGGCCAGCACCAGGGTGTCCTCTACCTCTTCCCAGGAGTCATCGTCGAGGTCGCCGCCGCCGAGCAGGCCGAGCAGGCTCTTGCCGACAGCGTTCTGCGAGCGGGACAGGCGGCCGCGCAGGCGGATCAGGCGGCCCGCGGTCGGCTCGATCTCGTCGAGGGCGGGGGTGGTGGCCGCGTCGGCGGCGGTGGGTTCGGGGGCGGTTTCTACGGAGTTCTTGTCCGGGGTCGGAGCCGGTGCGGTGCTTGCGGGCGGGGCCGTGCTCGTGGGCGGGGCCGGTTCGGTGCCCGTCGGTGCGGTGGCGTCGGTCGGCGCGGTGGTGTCCGCCGGCGCGGCGGTTCCGGGGTCCGCGGAGGTGGCGGGTGCCGCAGGCACGGTGGCATCGGCGCTGGTGGGCGGGGCCGTTCCGGGTTCGGCGGTTGCCTCGTCCGTTACGACTGCGGTATCCGAATCGGCCGTGGGAGTTGCGGATTCGGCCGTGGTGCCCGCGCCATCGGTTTCCACCGGTGCGGACTCCGCGGTTTCGACGTCCCCCTCGGGCAGCGCCACATTGGTAATGCCACGCTTCGGCGCGTCACGCGGAATCGCCGCGTCGTCGCCGACATGGGGTTGCCCCTCGGTATCGGTTCGCTCGATCGGAGCGGGCTCCGGGCGTGTCGCGGTGGCTGTGCCGCCCTGGCTGAAGTTGAAGCCACCGGAGGCCGCGTATCCGCCGGACCGGTCGGTCAGTTCTTTCTCGGCGGCAGGTGGCGTCAGTGTGACGCGACGGCGCTTGTACAGGACGAATCCGGCGACAAACGCCACCACCAGCAGGGCGGCGACAGCGGCAATCAGGATCCAGGCTTCGGAGCTCACGCCGACCATCCTTGCAGAACCAGGTCCTTCGCCTTACCACAGCGTCCTGGACCCGACACACAACCCCCGAGATTTCTTGTCCTGCGGAACTTCTCGCGAAGGGACAATAGTATCGGCGACGTGACCGATCGAAACGTGCTTGGGGGGCCGCTGGAAGAGTGCGGCACCGATCCTCTCACCGGCTTCTACCGGGACGGCTGCTGCAGTACCGGGCCGGAGGATCTGGGCAGCCATACCGTGTGCACCGTCGTCACGGCTGAATTTCTCGAACACCAGGCGTCCATCGGCAACGATCTGAGTACGCCGCGCCCGGAGAACAACTTCCCGGGCCTGCAGCCGGGAGACCGGTGGTGTGTGGTGGCCGTGCGCTGGTTGCACGCCCACGAGGACGGTGTCGCCGCGCCCGTGGTGCTAGCGGCCACCCATGAAAACGCCCTGGAAGTGATCTCAATGGACATTTTGCGCAAATACGCCGTCGACGTACCGGATGACGTGAGCGACCTGCTCTAGCGCCCCCGCCCTTTGCCGACCGTCGATGCCCGGAGCGTCCCGGGACAGACGGTTGTCGGGCGGAATCCGAACAATTTGTCGTGCTATCGCAGCGCGGCCGCCTCGGCCAGCGCCGCGCGGGTGGTTCGTTGGCGGTGTGCCTTCTGACGGCAGGCCGCCGAGCAGTATCGGGCCGGGCGGCCGGTGCCGGTGGGATGGATCTCGGTGCCGCAGATCGGACAGGTTTCGTTACGAGAGCCGGTTTCGTTACCGGATTTGGCCGCGGAATCGGGTTTCGTTACGGCGCGGATGCCGGGATTCGCACGCATGGCATCGAGCATGATCGCGACAGCCCGCATCAGCGGTCCACCGGGGCGCTGACGGCGTTGAATCGCGACGCATCCGGTGAAAATATCCAGCACATCGGTGATTTCGAGATCAGAGCGGACCGCGCCTCGGCGCTGCGCGGCTGTCAGCAGCGCACCGAGCGCGTGATGAAAGCGGTCGCCCGCGCCGCGTAGCAGCGCCTTCGGCCAACCGTCATCGGACTGGACGACATCGCAGAGCGCCTGGCTGCCCGGGGCGGAGATGACCACCTCGGTGCAGACCGCAAAGAATGCGGCACCCGGATCCGGCGCGTCGAGATATTCGGTGGCCAGTGTCGCGAGCCGGTCGACGCGCTGCTGCATAACCGCTTCCAGCAGATCGGTTTTCGTGGGGAAATGCCGATAGACGGTACCCGCGCCGACCCCTGCCCTGCGGGCGACCTCGGCCAATGAGACCGAGGTGCCGTGTTCGGCGAAGGCGCGTTGCGCGGCGGCCAGCACCAGCGCGCGATTGCGACGGGCATCGGCCCGCGCGGCGACCACGGACGGCGCCGGAGTGGACAGCGAAGCAGACATTTCGTTACGGCCTTCCGTTTCGTGGACCTGGCCAAGCGGGTGATAGCACCCATATCGTTCAAATACGGGTTATCCGACCCGATTGTATCGAGCAGAGAAGGCGAGTATGTCCCTTCAGCAGAACCCCATCCTGGTCACCGGCGCGACCGGCAAGCAGGGCGGTGCGACCGCGCGCCGACTGCTGGCCGACGGTATCGCGGTGCGTGCGCTGGTCCGCGATCCGCAGGCGCCCGCGGCCCGCGCATTGGCCGACGCCGGTGCGGAATTGGCGACCGGCGACTTCGACACTCCCGCAACGCTGGACGCCGCCGTCGCCGGAGCGCGCGGCGTATTCCTCATGCCCCCAGCCGCTTTCGGACCGAACGGTTGGCAGGCCGAACTGGAGGCCACCCGCGGTATCGCGGCGATCGACGCGGCCAAGCGTGCAGGGGTCGAACAGATCGTCTTCACCGGCGTAGCTTCGATGACCGATGACGCAGCCTGGGGCCAGTCCGGAAAGAGTGGCATCGAGCAGGCTGCCGCGGCCAGCGGTCTGCGCTACACCCTGTTGCGTCCGGTGCGCTTCATGGAGAACTACGTCCTGCGTGGCAGTCCGGTGGACGGCATCATCGACGGCGTGCACAAGCATCTGTTCCCGGCAGACCAGCCGCTGCAGATGATCGCGATCGACGATATCGCCGCCTTCGCCGCACTGGCCTTCGCCGACCCGGATAGCTTCCACGGCCGAACCCTCGAATTGGCCGGTGACGCAATAACTCCTGTCGCGGCCCTGGCGGCGATCACTCGGGCCACCGGATATCCGGTGCACTACCACGAAATCACCGAGGCCGAAGCGGATGGCATCGGCGAACAGATCGGCAACACCTGGCGGCTGCTGCGCGCGTCCGCGGGCTGGCACGCCGACATCCCCGCGCTGCGGGAGATCTACCCCGCCCTCACCACCCTCGAATCCTGGCTCACCACAACCGGAGCCGCCATGATCAAGGCCCAGCAGAACAGCGACCGCCTCGCCGCCTCGCATTGACCGAAGTCGTCGGGATCCGCACTGGTGCGGATCCCGAGGAGACGGCGAGGGTTAGGACAGGGGCTTTCCGTTGGGGCAGGCGGCTCGGGTACGACGGGTGTCGGGGTGGTCGGGCCCCAGCACACGGAGCTGGTCCGCCAGAAGTTCTACGTATTCGGTCGCGGCGGTGGCGGTATCGCCTGCGGACTCGCGGGCGTGCGCCAGGTGAAAGCGGGTGCTGAGCGTGCGCGGATGGGACCGGCCGAATATTCGATATTCGTCGGTGAGTAGTTGCTCGAAATCGCGTACGGCGGATTGCGGATCACCGGATTCACTACGCCAGCGGGCCAATTCGTTGCGGTTCAGCAGCGTATCCGGATGATCGTCGCCGAGCACTCGGACGCGATCGGTGAGCAGCAGCTCGAGACGCTCGACCGCGATGGCCGGATCACCTTGCACACCAAGCCAACACGCCATGTCGTGGCGGGTGCGGAAGGTATTGGGGTGTTCCGGGCCGTGCACCCGGATGCGATTCACGAGCACGTACTCGAATTCGGACAGGGCCGTGGCGATATCGCCGCTCTCGGCCCGATAGTGCGCGAGATTCGCACGGGTGCGCAGGGTGTCGGGGTGATCCGGTCCGAGTACGCGCTCCCGGTCGACGAGCAGATGCTCGAATTCGATGACCGCCGCGGCCGGATCACCGCTTTCACCGCGCCAATAGGCGAGATTGTGCAGGGTCGTCAGCGTGTCATGGTGATCGGCGCCGAGAATGCGCCGCCGGTCGTCCAGCAGTTCCGCGTATTCGGCTATGGCGGTGGCGTATTGGCCAGCCTCACCGCGCCACTTGGCCAGATTGTGCCGGGTGCGCAAGGTGTCGGGATGGTCGGGACCGAGGATGCGCAGCCGCACCGGCAGCAGCTCCTCGAGGTCGGCGAGCGCGACGGCGGGATTGCCGCTCTCCCCGCGCCAGAGCGCGAGGCGGTGCCAGGTGTGCAGGGTTTCCGGATGCAAGGGTCCGAGTACCTTGCGTTCATCGTCGAGTAGTTGTTCGTATTCGGTGACGGCCGCGCCGATCCGGCCGCTCTGGCCGAGGAAGAATGCGAGACAGTGCCGGGTACTGAGGGTTTCGGGGTGCTCCGGGCCGAGGATGGCCAGTTGATCGCGCAGCAGCAGCCGGTACTCGGCGACGGCCGCTGCCGGGTCGCCGCTCTCCCCGCGCCAGTAGGCGACCGCGTGGCGGGTGCGCAAGGTGTCGGGATGATCGATCGGCAATACCCGCTGCCGGTCGGCCAGCAGCTGCTGGTACTCCAGCACCGCGGTGGCCGGATTACCGCTCTCCCCGCGCCAGAAGGCGAGTTCGTGACGTGTGCGCAGGGTATGCGGGTTATCGGGCCCGAGGACCCGGATCCTGGCCGGGAGCACCTGCTCGAATTCGGCGACGGCGGTGAGGTAATGACCGATTTCGCCATACAGATGGGCGAGGTTGTGGCGTGACTTCAGGGTGAGCGGATGATCCAGGCCGAGGATGCGGCGCTCGTCCTCGATCAGCTGACGGAATTCGCCGATGGCCCTGCGGTGTTCGCCGCTTTCGCCACGCCAGTAGGCAATGCTGTTGCGAGTGCGCAGCGTATGCGGATGATCCGGACCGAGAATGCGGGTCCGATCGGTCAGCAGCTGCTGGAATTCGGCGATGGCGGTGGCGTGGTCGCCGCTCACACCGCGCCAGCGCGCAATATCGTTGCGAGTGATCAGGGTATGCGGATGATCGGAACCGAGCACCCGTTCCTGTTCGGCGAGCAGCTGCTGGAACTCGGCGATGGCGCGCACGTGATCGCCGCTTTCGGCGTGTAATTGGGTCAGGTGGTGGCGGGTCGTGAAGAAGGCCGGATCGGCCGTGCCGGAAATGCGTTGCTGATCGACGAGCAGTTGGTGCAGCTCGATGATGGCGGCATCCAGGTCGCCGCTTTCGCCACGCCAGTACGCGAGTTCATAACGTGCGGTGAGGGTGTCTGGATGATCCGGTCCCAGGACGCGCAGCCGGTCAGCGAGCAGCTGCTGGAAATCCGCTATCGCCTGTGCGGTTTCGCCCTGTTCACCGCGAAAATGCGCGAGGTCACCCCGTGTGCGCAGCGTCGCCGGGTCGTCGCCGCCCAGCACACGGGTCCGGTCGGCGACCAACTGCGCGAATTCGGCCACGGCGGTGGGGAAATCACCGCTTTCGCCATGCCAGCGAGCGAGATTGGTTCGAATGGTGAGGGTGCCCGGATCGTCCGCACCGAGCGCGCGTATCCGCTCGGCGAGCAGCTCCTGGTGTTCGGTGATGGCAGTGGCCAGATCGCCGCTTTCCCCGCGCCAGAAGGCGAGGTTGTTGCGGGCGGTGAGAGTGTCGGGGTGATCGGGGCCGACCGCGGTTTCGAACGACGGTATCCAGGCGGCCAACAGATCCCGATTATCCGCTGCTCTCGGGGTGTTCAACCGTTCCAGGAAAGCCATCGCGGCAGCCGAATCGCCGTATCCGAGATAGTGGCGCACTGCCGATCGCCGTGCGTAATCGGTGATCTGGGGTGCGGGTGTCGACGAGCCCGCATCCAATTCGATTGCATCGGCCAGCGCCCGATGCGCATCGCGCCGCCACTCCCGCTGCCCAGCGACCACCAGGGAGCGTCGAAAGGCGTTGTGCGCCAATCCCAGCGTTTCGCCTTCGGTGCCGGGTCGGCCGCGGCTGACCAACACCCCCAGACGGACGATCAGATCGCGAATCCGGTTGGTGCTCAACTCGATACCGAGGAATTCCAGACCACGCTCGAGCAGATCGAGCGGGAGCACCGGCCCGGCACCGGCGGCAACCAGGATGCCGAGCAATGCGTATACCGCTGCGCCCGTGGCGGAATCCGCGTTGTCGACGACGTCGCGGACCCGTCGCGACACCAGCGTATCGATACCGATTCCCCGCTCCAGATCGGAAGAGGTTATATCGGAACGGATTTCCATCAGCAGGCGCGCCAGCAGCCAACCGCCCGTCGGCGTCTGCTGCAGCAGGCCGTCGATCCATTCGCGCCAATTCGTATGCGCGGTATGGCCGCGTGCCGCCGCGACGGTATTGGCGATATCCGGAGTCGTCGGCGCGGGCAGCTCGATGCGGCGCATATGGGCGAGTCGCGGCGAATTCTCGATGCCGGTGCCTTCACGGATCCCGACGATCAGATGGACGTGCGCGAGCTGCGGGCGACGGGTCAGCTCGGCAACCGCATCCGACAGCAGCATACGGCTGCCGCGCTTGGGCTGATCGAGTCCGTCGACCAGGATGTGCACCGGCTTCGAGGTGCGCAGCCTCGCCAGCGGCTGCAGAATCCTGATCTCGAACAGATCGAGCCCACGACTGTCCTGCTCGGCCAGATCGAATTCGACCATGCGCGTCGCGGCCTTGAAACCGTCGAGCCTGCTGCCCAACTGCTGGGCCAGCTCGGCGGTGAACGATTCCATGGAGCTGGTGACGTCGAGAAATATGGCGGCCGTGACATATTCGGCCTTGATCGGCAGCGTATCCACCCAGCCCGGGCGGATCAGCGTGGCGAGCAGGGTCGATTTACCGCAGCCCGCCGGACCGAGCACACCGCGCAACCGTTCCTCGCCCGCGTCGACCACCTGGGTCAGCCGCTCCCGCAACGGCTCCGAGATGACCAGACCGTTGATCAACTGATCGATGAAACCGGCCGCCGCGGTGCCGCTGACCGCGTCCTCACGGCGGGCGACATTGGGCACCAGCCAGAGCCCGGGATCGCTACTGGCCGTGCGGATTCCGGAGGTGAAGGAGAACGACTGCGGCTCCAGCGCGGGACAATGGCGCAGCGGCTGCACCAGATCCGAGGGCAGCAGACTTTCGCCGCCGTGCGGTACCCCCTTGCCGAAGGTGGTGATGATCGTCCTGGTGAAACAGCCGAAGTAGGCGGGTCCGTTGCCGGTGGCGACCAACAGTTCGACGCGTCCGTTCGGGCCGGAGGCCTCCGGCCAGCGCCGGGCGGCACCGCGCACACCCTCCCCCGTCTCGCAGGCGTCGATCAATACGATCAATCCGTCCAGCGTCGCGGCACTGTTCAGTCGCTCCTGGATTTCCTGCGTCAGGTGAAAGGCGTTGCGCAGCTTGGGCAGCTGCGGTGAGTCATGGGCGAGCAGGTAGAAGTTCTCCGCGGCGGTGGTCATGCCGTGGCCGACGAAGCTGATCAGTAATGTCGCTTGCCGACTCGACGCGGTGTCGAAGGCTTCGTCTACGGCGCAGACCAATTCGTCGATCGTCGGATCGAGCAGCGGGCCATCGGTGCCGGTGGCCGGTTGCCAGCCACCGAGTTCGCGCAGTTCGGTGTAGAGGCCGGTGGCGAGGTCGTCGGTGAAACCCAATCTGGGCAGCGCTGTGCACTCCGAGCCGACTACCAGCGCCACCCTCCCGCTCATATTCCGCAACGTACTCGGCACGCGTCGGGGACGGGCAACAACGCGGATTCGAAAAGGCCACGATCACAAGGGATCGTGCAGGGGCCTTACGTTCAGCTGGCCGCGCCGACCGGAGTCAAGGTCTCCCCGCGCAGCCGCTGACTGATCACCTGGGTGATGCCGTCACCGCGCATGCTGACACCGTAGAGGGCGTCGGCGATCTCCATGGTCGGCTTCTGGTGGGTGATCACGATCAGCTGACTCTTCTCGCGCAGCTGCTCGAACAGGCCGATGAGGCGGCGCAGGTTGGTGTCGTCCAGCGCGGCCTCGACCTCGTCCATCACATAGAACGGCGAAGGGCGAGCGCGGAAGATGGCCACCAGCAGGGCAACCGCGGTCAGCGATTTCTCGCCGCCGGACAGCAGCGACAGTCGCTTGACCTTCTTGCCGGGTGGGCGCGCCTCCACCTCGATACCGGTGGTCAGCATGTCCGAGGGGTCGGTGAGCACCAGCCTGCCCTCGCCGCCCGGAAACAGTTTCGCGAAAACGCCGACGAATTCGCGCTCGACGTCCTCGTAGGCCTCGGTGAAGACCTGCAAGATGCGCGCGTCCACCTCGGCGACCACTTCCAGCAGATCCTTGCGCGCACTCTTGACGTCCTCGAGCTGAGTGGCGAGGAAGTTGTAGCGCTCCTCGAGCGCCGCGAACTCTTCGAGCGCAAGGGGATTCACCTTGCCGAGGGTGGCGAGGTCCTTCTCGGCGCGCTTGGCGCGGCGCTCCTGGGACTTGCGGTCGAACGGCATCGGCGCGGGCGCGGTGACCTGCTCGCCGCGCTCCTTGGCCTGCTCGTACTCCTGCCACTCCAGATCCGATGGTGGCATCGGCACATCCGGACCGTATTCGGCGATCAGATCGGCCAGTGCGATGCCGAACTGTTCGGCGATGGTCGCCTCGATCTGCTCGATGCGCAGTGCCGCTTGGGCTTTGGCGACCTCGTCGCGGTGCACGGCGTCGGTGAGCTGGGCCAGCTGGGTGGTCAGCGCGCGGACCCGCTCCTTGATCTGCTCGACCTGGGTGGCGCATTCGGTGCGGCGGCGCACCAGTTCGTCACGGCGCGCACCCGCCTGCGCCACAACGGATTCCAGTTCGGCGGCGACCTTGGCACCGGATTCGGCGACGGCGGCGGCGACTTCGGCGGCCTGTCTGCGCGCGGCCTGTGCACGTTCGGCACGGGCCCTGGTCTCGCGTTCCGCGCGTGCGGCCCGGCGCAGCGCATCCGCTTTGCCGCGAACCGATTCCGCGCGTTCCTCGGAGGTGCGCACCGTCAGGCGGGCCTCGACTTCCATGGAGCGCGCCTCGGCCAGTGCGGCGGCGGCTTCCTCGCGGTCGCGGCCGGCGGATTCGGTGCCCGCCGCGCCCATGCCGTCGTCGTCGACCTCGGATTCGAGTTCTGTGCGGCGCAGCCGCTCTTCGAGATCGGCCAGCGCCGCCAGCGCCTCCTCCCGACCCGACTCGGTTTCCGCGCGCTGGCCGGTGAGCCGGTCGATATCGGATTGGGCGGTGCGCGCCACCTCGCCGAGCCTGCCCAGGCGGTCGTAGATCACGACCAGGGCCTGATCGGATTCGTGTAGTGCGAGCAGTGCTTGGTCGACGGCATCCTTGCGGTCGGCTTGTTCGGCAAGTGCACCGGACAGGGCCGCCTCCAGCTCTTCGGCGCGGCGTTGCGCGGCGACCAGATCGGCCTTGGCGGTGTCGATATCGGCCTGGATCTCCAGCTGACTCGGTGCACGATCGGATCCGCCGAGCACCCAACCGGTTCCGGTGAGATCGCCGTCGCGGGTGACCGCCCGCAGTTCCGGCCGGGCCCGGACCAGCTCGGTGGCGGCGGCGAGATCGTCGACCACGGCGACACCGGCGGTCAGCGCGGCAATGGCGGCGCGCACGTTGTCCGGTCCGTCGACCACGTCGACCAGCCAGCGCGCCCCGCCGGGCAGCACACCGCCGGACGTGATCGGCGCAGCCACGGCATCGAAGACCAGCGCGGCACGACCGCCGTCGGCCTCCTTCAACGCCCGCACCGCGGCGTGTGCGGAATCTCCGGTGTCGGCGGCGACGGCGTCGGCGAGCGGTCCGAGGGTCGCGGCGACCGCGGCCTCGAAACTACCGTGCACCCGGATCAGTCCGGAGAGCGGACCGAGCAGACCCTGTGCACGATTCTCGACCAGCCAGGCCGCGCCGTCCCTGCGCGCCAAACCCATGCCCAATGCTTCGATGCGGGCGCTCAGCGAGGCCACCCGCTTACTGGCGTCGCGATCCTGTTCCCGCAGTTCCGTGACGCGCTGATCAGCCAGTGCGAGGGCCTGCACCGCATGCTCGTGCTGGGCGTCCAGACCGGTCTCACCCGCCTCGAGTTCACCGAGTTCGCGCTGGACCGTATCGAATTCGGCCTGGGCCGCCTCGCCGCGCAGGCGGGCCTCGCCGATCGCGACCGTGAGCCTGGTGATCTCCGCATCCACCGACTGCGATCGGGTGCGCAGGGTTTCGACCTGACCGGACAGCCGGGCCAGCCCCTCACGACGGTCGGCGATGGCGCGTACCGCGGCCAGATGTGCCTGCTCGGCGGCCTTCGCGGCCTGCTCGCGTTCGGCGAGCGCCTCGCGCGCGGCCTCCAGGGTTTCGGCCGCGATCTCGACTGCCTCGCGCAGTTCGGCCTCCTCGGCCTCCACCCGTTCGGCCTCGGCCTCGAGCTGCTCCGGATCGCGGCCGCTGCCGACAGGCATTTCGGTGTGCAGGTTGCGGGCTCGGTCGCCCGCGATTCGGATGGTGGCATTGACGCGCTCGGCCAGCGCGGACAGCTGGAACCAGATCTGCGCGGCGGCCTCGGCGCTCGGCGTCAGCCGGGACAGCTGGAATTCCTGCTGTGCCAGTGCGGCATTCGCGGCATCGAGTTCGGTCTGCACCGTGATCTGCTGTTCGCGCGCGTACGCCTCTTTGCTCTGCTGGCTTTCCAGCTCATTGCGCCGGGTGACCAGGTCGTCGGCGGCCAGGCGCAGGCGCGCGTCGCGCAGGTCGGCCTGGACGGTCTGGGCGCGGCGGGCCACCTCGGCCTGTCTGCCGAGCGGTTTGAGCTGGCGGCGCAGTTCGGTGGTGAGGTCGGTGAGGCGGGCGAGGTTGGCCTGCATCGCCTCCAGTTTGCGGACCGCCTTCTCCTTGCGCTTGCGGTGCTTGAGCACACCGGCGGCCTCTTCGACGAAGGCGCGGCGGTCCTCGGGACGCGATTCCAGGATGGCCGAGAGCTGACCTTGACCGACGATGACGTGCATTTCCCGGCCGATGCCGGAGTCGCTGAGCAGTTCCTGCACATCCATCAGTCGGCAGGAGCTGCCGTTGATCTCGTATTCACCGGCGCCGTCGCGGAACATGCGCCGGGTGATCGAGACCTCGGCGTAGTCGATCGGCAGTGCACCGTCGGAGTTGTCGATGGTCAGCGTCACCTCGGCGCGACCGAGCGGCGCGCGTCCGGAGGTACCGGCGAAGATGACGTCCTGCATCTTGCCGCCGCGCAGCGCCTTCGCACCCTGTTCGCCCATCACCCAGGTGAGCGCATCGACGACATTGGACTTGCCCGAGCCGTTCGGGCCGACCACACAGGTGATGCCCGGCTCGAAGCGCAAGGTCGTCGCGGACGCGAAGGACTTGAAACCCTTCAACGTCAGACTCTTCAGGTGCAAATTCGACGACCCTTCCCTGCGCGGTGGTCTGAGGCGACCAGCCATGGTATCCGCCGAGCATCGGTTACCCCGTAAGCGGGCGGGCACCGCCCCCCGTAGGTTATCGAGTCCGCGCCCGATGTCCCGCATTTCGGTGTGCTCCACATTTGCTGGCCGCGCGTCAGTTTCGCATCCCTTGTCGGTGTTCGCACCTCGGGCGATCAGCGTGCGGTGACGTGGCGAGGAAGCGGCGGGGGTATGACCCGCGCGCCGATGGAAGTATTCGGAGAGGAGCGATATCACCACGCCGGACGGTGTCTTCCGCAACTCGGCGGGCACTCCGACTCCGCCGGACTGACCGGTATGTGCTTGCGGTATCGCCGGACTGCCGGGGCGCATACGATCCAGTCTGATTCGCCGGCGGACCGTTAGTTCGGGAGTGCAAAGCATGTCATCGGGCAAGACCAGCACCGTGCTCGGTCTGATCCGTCATGCGACCACGCTGCGGCTGACGCGCATCGGGACGCTGGTCGTGGGGAGCTTGGTTTTTCTGTATGCCTGCGAGGTCAGCCGGAAGAGCGATCTGTCCGATGTCTGGGTCGAGGTCGCCTTCGCCGCCGCGTTCGCGCTCACCGGGCTCACGACCGCCTGGTTCGAGATAAAGGCCGCTGACAACGCCGCAACCCGCGCCCGCACCGATATCCGCGGTTTCCTCATCGAATCCGACGGCATCTCGGTGCGGGCCCGCATCACCCGCTCCGGCGACCTCGTCTTCCATGGGCACGACACCGGCGGCACCTATCCGGCCTATGAATGGGACTGGGCTTTCCGCGCCACCACCTTCCCCACCATCCGCGCTGCCCTCGGCGGTGGCCGCGGAGACCTGCTCGATCTCCTGGAACACACTGTCCCCGACTTGGACCGCCAAGACCGGTACGACCCCGGCGCCTGGCTGCACAACCAGGGCATCCCAGCCGCGTTCCGCGAACGTGGCGACACATCCCACCGCATCACCCGCGAGCTGCCGGTCGTCGAGCCCGAAGTTCCGCAACGCGATCGGTCCCGCGAATCCGCTGGGGCACAAAAGCTATCGAGCAAGCGTCACAACGCACCCGATCCCGTAGCCCCACCCCGCCCCAGCCGCTCGAGCCGCCGCGAACCGCCCGGCCAAGACACTCCAGCCCCCACCCGCCGCCGCGCCTCGGACCCCCAACGCTCTCCAGATCCTCGGAACTCGGCGAACCGCTACGACGAACCACCAACCCGACGCCGCGACCAGCCGTCGAACACGCGCCGAAGAGCGAGCGAGCGATGGGAGGCGGAGTCGGACCCCTATGCGGATAGAACACCGGGTGATCGCCGGGACGCACCACCCAGCGACCATTGGGACGCACCACCGAGCAGTCACTGGGACACGCCATCAAACGACCATCGGGACGACGCACCGAGCGACAGCTGGAACGGTCAACCAAGCAACCAGTGGGGCGGTCCGCCGGCACACTCCACCCGACAATCGGACGCACCCCGCTACGAGCCGCCCGAATACCGGATCGATCCGTCTACCGCCAGCCGTGGCGCATCACCGACCCGACACCGCGATCAACCACAGTTCGAACCAGGCGCACCAACACACGCCCGCCGCGCAGTCCGCTTGGATTCCCCTCGATCCGAGCCTTCGGGTGCAGGCTGGGACGAACCGTCCACCAGCCGAGGCACACCGCCCAACCGACGCCGCGCCGAGTCGCCCCGCGACGAACTGGACGCACCGACACACGGCCGCCGCGGAACCCCGGCAGACCCACGGCGGCCGGAGCCGTCAAGTGATCGCTGGAACGAACCACCGGCCACCCGCCGCGGGGAACAACTGGACTACCACCGGCCCACCGGCTGGTCCGGGGACGAAAGTTCCGGCGCACACCGGCACGCACTATCCGGCGCACACCCCAGCGAACCGCCTCGCCGGCGCGAACTGCAGGGGCGGCAGGACGAGTCACCTGACCGACGTCACCGCAGGTCATAGGCGCATAGCCGACACTCACAGCTCCAAAACCGGGACGAGCTGGACATATCCACACTGCGCCGGGCACCCCGCGGATCCATGGCAGTCCGAGCTGTCGCCAGAATGAACACCAAGGCCCGCCGGCATGCGCAATCCCGTGCACACCCCGGCGAACCGCTGCGGTCGAGCGGGCGAAAACAACTGGCGCAGCGGTGAACCCGGCAACCGGTCCGGCATCACCCAGGTCATTGGCCGTGCGGCAGTTGACGGACGGCATAGCCCATCGCATTGCGGCGGCGATAGCGCACCTCGGGACTTGTCGGCGCTGCGGCAACCGAGCGTGCAGACCAGGCGTGTCTGCAGGTCATTTGCCGAACACATTGCAGAGTGCGTCGAGGCCATGGCAACGGCCGGAACTTTGTACTCGCCGGTGATGGGGCCGACACGATCGCTGCCCCACCCGAGGCTTGACATTCCACATTGGAGGGTGCATGCTGATTTCACCTTCCAATGTGGAATATAGAACTAGTCGTTAGGAACTGGACATGGAAATCTCGCCTGGTACTCGGGCCTCCGATGCGGAGCGCGAGAAGGTTGTGCGGCTGCTCGGACGACACATGGCGGACGGTCGGATCGACCTTGCCGAATACGATCAGCGCGTCGCCCGCGTCTATGAGACCGGCGTTCGCGACGATCTGCAGCTGGTCCTCTCGGATCTGCCGAAGTTGCCGAAAGAGTCTGCCGTACAGAAGAATTCGATGAGTCGCTTCCCGATCTGGCAGCTGATCGAAGGCACTTCATGGCTCGGAGTGAGCGTGCTGGTGCTCACCATCTGGGCCGCGATCTCGATCAGCGTCGGAGAATTCACCTACCCGTGGCCGATCTGGGTCATCGGCCCATGGGGCGCCGTACTCGCCTTCCGCATGCTGACCGGTTTCGAATCGGGCCGATTCGGACGCCACACCAACTGACACCCGACACGGTCACCGATCGAGCCCCAGAACCAGTGCCCGATCGCCGCCCCTCCCCCAACCCCCTGCACATTGCACTCCCCACCTGGACCCTCGATCACCATACGCTGACACAGGCAAACCCCGAGAGCCCTCTCCACCAATACATTCCCGACGCCGAGGCGCAGGGGCTGCGGAGTTGGGCAGGTGATCACCATGCGCTGGTGGAGGCAAATGCCGAGAGTGCCCGCCACCAGTGCATTTTCGGATTAGGTGTCGGTGGGGTGGGGGAGGGTGTGGGGTATGGGGGATGTTTTGGATGGGCCGTTTCGGGGGTCTTGGGCGGTTGCGGCTGGGGTGGTTTCGCGGTGGGAGTTGCGGCGCGGGTTTGTTCGGTTGCTTCCGGATGTTTATATGCGGCGGGGGGTTGGGGTGGGGGCTGTCGAGCGGGCTGTGGCTGCCGGGCATTGGGGGAAGGGTGAGGGTGTTCTGGTTGGGCGGTCGGCGGCGGCACTGCATGGGACGCGGTGGTTGGACAGGGAACGGCCTGCGGAGATCGCGCGCGTCGGTTGCACCAGGGGGCCGCGTGGAATCGCGCTGCGGCAGGACGTTATTCCGGCGTCGGAATGCTGTGAGAGAGCGGGATTTCGAGTGACTACGCCCGCGCGAACGGCCTTCGATCTGGGGCGGCGATTGTCACGGGAGAATGCGGTGGTCGTCCTCGATGCCCTCTGCGCCGCAACCGGATTGCGCACAGAAGAAGTCATCGAGCTGAGCGATTTACATCCGGGAGCACGAGGCATCACGAGATTGCGCGAGGTGCTGCCGCTGGTAGACGGTGGCGCCGAATCCCCGCAGGAAAGCCGCATGAGACTGCTGCTGATCGACAACGGTCTCCCCCAGCCCGAGACCCAGATCGTCGTACGAGACCACTGCGGATCATTCGTCGCCCGCGTGGATATCGGTTGGGAGCAATGGAAAGTCGCCGTCGAGTACGACGGCGCCCAACACTGGACAGATCCAGCCCAGCGATCCAAGGACATCGACCGCCACGCCGAACTGACCGCCCTCGGGTGGCTGATAATCCGAGTCAGCGCCGACCAACTCCGCACCCGCCCCCACATAATCCTCAACCGAGCCCGAACCGCCCTCCGCACCCAGGGCGCACACCTGAACTCTTGACCACCATGCACTGGTGGCGGCAAACACCGAGATACCCACTCCACCAATGCATTCTCGACGCCAAAGAGCTGTGGGCGGGGGCGTCTGATTCAGACGGTCCCCTGTGGGCAGCTGGGGTTGGTGGTGCGGTCGGCGGGGAGACAGGCGCGGTTAGGTTGGGGCACGGAACGGGTCGCGCGCATCCTGGGCCCAGGATGCCCTTGATCAGCATGTGCTGGTGGCGGCAAACATCGAGAACGCCCTGCCACCAAGACATTCTCGGCGCCGAAGGGTGGGGGACATGTCAAGCGAGTAGTGGGCAGATGGGATCGAGGGTGCGTCGGCTGGGAGGTGGAGGTGGAGGTGGAGCGATGTTCACCATGTACTGGTGGTGGGAAAGGTCGAGAGCGCCACTGCACCAATACATTCTCGACGACAGTGGGCTCCGGGGGAGTTGGGGGATGCGGCGGTGGTGGGTCTTAGGGCGTGGGCTCGTATTGTTGGGTGGGGGTGGATTCCGAAGATGTTGGTGCGCAGTGGGTTTGCGTGTGATCTTTGGTGGTATTACGGAATGGTGAGGGCTTCAAGGGTTTTGGCCTCGCTCGTGAGTGTGCTGGTGGCCAGTTTTGCGATTTCTGTCCTGTCCGTGCGTCCTGCTGTTGCGGCACCGCTTGTGGTCGGTGAGACGCCGTTGGACGGTTCGGTCTCGCAAGTGGACGTCTACTCCCCCGCGATGGATCGGGTGGTGAGCAACAGGGTGATTCGAGCCGCGGGTGGTCCCGCGCCGACCCTGTATCTGCTTACCGGAATCGGTGGCGGCGCCGATGGCATCTCGTGGTGGGACGATACGGATGTCCGGCAGTTCTTCGCCGATAAGCATGTCAACGTGGTGATGCCGATCGGCGGCGCGTACAGCATGTACACCGATTGGCTCAGCGACGATCCGGCGGTCGGCCGCAACCGGTGGCTGACGTATCTCTCCCGGGAACTCCCGGCCGTTCTCGATCTCCGGCTCGGCAGCACCGGGCGCAATGCGATCGCGGGGGTGTCGATGAGTGCGGGGTCGGCGGTGGACCTGGCGATCCAGGCGCGCGATGTGTACAGCGCGGTGGCGGCCTACAGCGGATGTCCGTGGACTTCGGATGCGCTCGGGGTCGCGATGGTCAGCGCGCAGGTGATCCGCGGCGGGGCCAATCCGGTGAATATGTGGGGCGAGCTGGGCCAAGGGATCTGGCGGATGCACGACGCGTTCGCTAATGCGGGTGCGTTGGCGGGTAAGACGATCTACCTCTCGGCCGCCACCGGCACCCCCGGCGCGATCGATGAAGGCGGACTCGGCTTCCCGCCGGTCGAGGCCATCGCCAGCTCGTGCACGGAAGCGTTCGCGGACCGGCTCGCCGAGCTCGGACTCCCCGCCATCCATGTCAACCGCCCCGAAGGCTCACACACCTGGGGCCAATTCGAAACCGACCTCCACGATTCCTGGCCCCACTTGGCCCGAGCCCTCGGCGCGTGACCAAGCCTGGCCCGTCGCGCCGATAACCTCCGGCTGCCCCGTGCACCTGTAGACGCGCCGCACACATTTCCCCACGAGTTGGCGCGCGCAATCATGCCTAGCCCAAACCACGCTGCCAAAACGTTGCGCCGAGAATCTCGCGGCTGCTGCAGCGCCGATTCACGGCAGGCTTTTCGTCCCGCGAATTATCAGCGGCCCGCGAGAAGGTGCGCACGCAAGAATGCCACGAGGCGGATGAAGGCGCGTGGGCACGACAGTGTGCCCACGCGCGAGCGCAGGCGACGCGACGTTTCGCCTATCCAGTGCGCGGCGCCAAGTATCGACGCCACCGCAGTGCCGGAAGACGTCGACATCCCGCATGCGCAGCCTTCGCACGCTTGGGACAGCGCGGCATATTCTTGGCGCGGCGGGAAGATATCGTCCGTCGACTATGGCGCACTTCGCGCGTGCTCATGCCGGCCCGCAGTCTCGGCGCTGCTCCCGCGCGCCGATTCGCGCGCCGAGGACGTTTCCGCCCGGGGAATCGGTACGTGGCGCGAGAGAAGGTGCGTGCGCAGGCGCGAGAGGCATGCGGCGCGCGGCGCGAAGTTGTCGCGCGTCCAGGGCGTGACACTACGGTGGGGTGACATGGATACCGTCGCCGTGCCGAAGTGGGTTGACGTTGCGCCTGCGCGGGTGGGTGGGGCGGGGCGGGGTGTTCTGGTCGCGGCGGCGTTTCTTGTGGTGGTGCAGTTGGCGGTTCGGGGGTGGGTGGCGGGGAGTGGGTTTTTCTATTGGGATGATCTGATTTTGGTGGGGCGAGCGGGGAGCTATTCGCTGTGGTCTGCGGATTTGCTGTTGTACAACCATGATGGGCATTTCATGCCGTTGGCGTTCGCTACGGCTTGGGTGGTGACTGCGGTTGCGCCGTTGACGTGGGCCGGTCCGGTGGTGTCGCTGGTGGTGTTGCAGTTCGCGGCGTCGGTTGCGGTGGTGCGCATGCTGATCGTGCTTATCGGGGTGCGGTGGGCGATTCTGGTGCCGCTGGGGTTCTATCTGTTTTGTCCGCTGACGCTTCCGGCGTACGCGTGGTGGGCCGCCGCGCTCAATGCGCTGCCGCTGCAATTCGCGCTCGCCTGGGTGATCGGCGATGCGGTGCGGCTGGTCGAGACCGGACGGCGGCGGTATGCGGCATCAGGGGTCGTAGTGCTGGCGGTGGCGCTGCTCTTCTTCGAGAAGTCGGTGATCGTTCCGTTCGCGGCATTCGCTGTTGCGGTGCTCGTTCGGCACGTCGATGGTCTCGGATCCGCGCTGCGAGTCGTGGCACGGCGCGGGGCGACGCTGTGGGGCGGATCCGGTGTGGTGATCGCCTGTTGGCTGGCCGGATATCTGACGGTGGTGGATCTTTCGGCGGTGCACACCAGTCCAGCGGAATTGCGTGACTTATTGCCCGGCGCAACGTCATTGGGGATTGTGCCGACACTGTTCGGCGGACCGTGGAGTTGGGAGCGCTGGTTACCTTCGACGCCGTGGGCGGATCCGCCGAGTTGGGCAGTTGTGGCGGCTTGGGTCGCGTTGGGCGCGCTGGTGCTGCTTTCGCTGCGTGCCCGGCTTCGTGTGGGACCGGTGTGGGTGACAGCGGCGGCGTACGTGCTCGTCGCCCAACTGCCGGTCGCGTTGGCCCGCAGCGGACCGAACACCGCCGGCGAACTGATGCAGTCCCTGCGCTACTTCGCCGATATCGCAGTGGTGTTGACCGCAACGGGTGCGCTGATATTGCGTGCCCGACCGCATGACCACACTCCTGGGTTGCTTCCGGATGAGCGCAGCCGCACCGCTGAATTGTTTCCCGGTTTCCGCGGTCTCGCGCGTGTGCTGCTCCCCGGCCGAGCTCCTGTGCCGCACGCTGATTCGTCTCGCCGCTCCCCTGCCGTGCGAGGCCGCGTACGTGCGCTGTTTGCGAGTCCACCCGGCCGCGCCGCTGCGGTGCTTCCCGACTCGCAATGCGATGCGACCGTCCCGCATATCCACACACCGGCGCATCTTCCCGATCCCGGAGACGACGCGGCTGTGCCGCACAGCGAGACTCCCACACCGCTTCCCGATTCGCGCGGCGGGGCGAGCACGTCACGTCGCCACGCTGCTGCGGTGGTTGCCGACTCGCTACACGACGCGACCATCCCGCATGACCACACTGCTGCGTCACCTCCCGATTCGTGCGGCAACGCAACCACGCCGCACGACCGCACACCCGCGCATCCGCCCGACTCCTGCGGCAACGCAACCACACCGCACGACCGCACACCCACGCATCCGCCCGACTCCTGCGGCAACGCAACCACACCGCACGACCGCACACCCACGCATCCGCCCGATCCGCGAGAAGACGCGACCGCGCTGGATGGCCGCGCCCCCGCGCATCCGCCCGACTCGTGGGGCGACACAGCTGCGCCCCATGACCGCACCGCCGCAGTGGCTCCCGATCCGGGAGGCACCGCAACTGTGATGCACAGTGACGCGCCTGCGTCGGCTTGCGATTTGCGGGGCGGGGTCGGGATGTCACGGGGACGGGATTCTATGTTGCTTGCGGGGCCGCGCGGTCGGGTGGCCGGGTGGGTTCTCGGAATGGTTCGGCGCCGACCGGTATCGGGTGGGCGCAGCCAGGGGTTCGTGCTTGGATCGCGGGCTGCTGCTGCGTTGGCGGTGGCGTTTTTGGTTAGCAGTCTTTGGTCTACTGCTTCGTTTGTGGAGTCTTGGCGGGTTGATCCGACGAGGACTTATGTGACGAATGTGAAGGGGGCGTTGGCCGGGAGTGATGGGGTGCCATTGCTGGAGCAGGAGGTGCCGTGGGATGTGTTGAATCCGACGGCCTATCCGCAGAATTTGGTCAGTCGAGTGCTTGCACCGGTTACGAAGCCGGCTACGTTCGCTGATTCGACTCCGCGGCTGCGGATGATTACTGATAGTGGGGAGATCGTCGAGGCGGCGGTTTGGTGGAATCGCAGCATTCTGCCCGGGCCTGAGGCTGGCTGTGGGCATCGGATACGTGGGCCGCAGCCGAGCGATGTTCCGCTCGACGGGCCGATGCTCGAACACGAATGGACTGTGCAACTCAACTATCTGGCCAACCAAGACGGACGGATCACCGTTTCGTTCGAACACGGAGAGCCCGTGGGCGCGCCGGTGCGCGAGGGGTTGAATACCGTCTACGTTCGCGTGGTCGGCAGTGGGTCCATGCTCCGAATCAGTCCTCGCACACCAGGACTCGACCTCTGCCTCGGGGTTGGACCGGTAGGAGTTGCCTCCTACGATTCCTAATCGGGATGTCAAGTGCTTCGTGGCTGCGATGTCCGGACTCAGGCGGCGATGGCGGGTGGGGCGGGCGGTGCTGGTGTGTAGCGGCGGTTGTCACGCAGTAGTGCCCAAACGACGTTGACTCGTCGGCGGGCGAGGGCGAGCACGGCCTGCGTGTGGCGTTTGCCCTCGGATCTTTTGCGGTCGTAGAAGATTCGCGATTGTTCGTTGTATCGGATGCTGATCAGCGCCGAGGTGTAGAAGACGTGTTGCAGTCCTCGGTGGTAGCGGTGTGGCCGGTGCAGGTTGCCCGAGACGCGTCCGGAGTCTCGGGGCGCGGGTGCGACGCCGCCGTAGCCGGCGAGGTGATCAGCGGAGGCGAACGCGGTCATGTCTCCGCCGGTGGCGGCGAGGAATTCCGCGCCGAGCAGCGGCCCGATGCCGGGCAGGCTCAGCAGGACCTCGGAGGTTCGGTGACGGCGAAATCGGCCCTCGATGAGGTTGTCGGTGTGTTTGAGCTGCTCGTCGAGGGCGATCACCTCCTTTGCCATGGTGGCGACCAGTTCGGCGGCCAGCCGCTGCCCGGGCAGTGTGGTCTGCTGGGCGCTGGCCGCGGTGACGGCCTTGATCGCGAGCGGGGCCGCATTCCTGACCTTCTGCGCCTGCAGCCAGGCTTCGACCTCCTCGGTTCCGGCGTGGCGCAAGGCCTCGGGCGTCTGGTAGCGGGTGAGCAGCACCAGCGGTCCCTTGGTTGTCAGGTCCAGGGCGCGTTCGAGTGCGGGGCTGATGCCGAGCAGTTGCTGATGCAGCCGGTTCACCAGACGGACCCGGTCCCCGGCCAGGTCGCGGCGGCGGGCCACCAGCATGCGCAGCTCGACGATGAGTTCGTCATCGACGCGGATCGGTGTCAGGTCACGCCGCATACGGACCTGGTCGGCGATGATCGCGGCGTCTTTCGCGTCGGTTTTGCCCGCACCGCGATAGCCGCCAGCGGCGCTGTTGACTTGACTGCCGCTGAGATAGAACACCCGCTGCCGATGCACCGCCAGCAGTGTCAACAGCAGCGCCGATTCGCCGCTGACCAGGTCCAATGCCCAGCCCACGTCCTCGGCCAGCTCCGCGACCTGCCCGATCAGCTCCAGCAGGGCGGTCTCGTCATTGCCCACCCGCCGCGACAGCACCGGTCTGCCTTCGGCATCGACGACTACTGCGTGATGGTGTCCCTTACCGATATCCACTCCGGCCCAGGCTCGTTCCAACATGGTCTCCTTGGTTCATCGAACATGTTGTCCCGCAGACGACTTCGCTGGCCAGTCCCTACGCAGCCACGAGTTCGCAATTCCTAATCAGCAGCCGAGTCGCCCTGGAGGGTGCCGGGCGGCCAATCGTAGAAAGCCACACCAACGGCAGACAACTGAAAGCCACACCCGACACCCCTGGGAACCAGGACCCTACGACTGGCCCGGATACTCCCGAGGCAAAACAGTAGGGACAACTGACCTCCGAGCCCATGGGTTCTATGCGTGGTTGAACTCGCCGCCTCGCACACCGGCAGTGTGAACGCTCCACTCACCGAAGCGAACACCAACGCGTTCCCTCGGGTTTTGAAGTCGCGCACCCCGACCATGCCGCCGTCGAGGTACGCAACAGTCCCGGCCAGTCGAGCTCTGACTGGACTTGAACAACTTGGCTCCCAGACAGATTCGTGCTCGTAGCCTTACTGCCGTTCACTCGGGCCGCTTGAACTCGCCTCCGCGCACGCCTGCAGTGAACGCATCCCACTCGCCAGGTGCAAAAACCAACGCAGGCCCGGTCGGGTTCTTGGAGTCACGCACCCCAACCAAGCCACCGTCGAGATGCGCAACCTCGACACAGTCCCTGCCACCCGAGCTGCGGGTCGACTTGAACCACTTGGCCTCAGACAGGTCGACGTTCACTCTTCGTACTCCTTCGCAATCGTTAGAACCAGTTCCCTGGTCTGACGCTCACTCAATGCTACGGCTCTGATCTCTGCCCACGCCGCCCGATACTGGTCGATCTCGTCAGGCCTGTCGAGGTACAGGGCCCCGGTAAAGCCTTCGACATAGACGACCGGCGGCTCACTGAGCGTCGGATTCGGATGCGTCGGGAATTCCAAGAGTACGAAGTCCTTGGTAGTCAGCCCCAGATGGTAGCTATTGGTGCAACCGTCGTCCGAGCACCCGGCGCGGCAAGGTCGTGTTGTTCGATTCAGTCGGCAAGGCCACCCACCCTTTCGTTAGCTGAACTCACTGTCATGTCAGATTGAATGGAACGATCAGCCCATTTGGAGTGATTTCATCTCGCGTCGAATCCCCCAGGAGTGCTTCGAATCTACGCCATTCGCTGATTTACTGGCCATGTGCCCGACGCACAACGACCGACCTACCGGCCCGAAAACGAAGGCGGCCCTGCAATGTTCGGCCTACCACCATTCGACCACAGTTTCCTGCCCGGCATGACCGATTCCCAAGCTCATACGGTGCTGCAGAATCATGCCGAGTGCGCCCGATCGAACTGTCCGCGCAAATTGCAGGCGTGGGCATTGCTGATCTACTCGGGCGCAATCGAACCCGCCGATCGTATCCAAAGGGGTACTGACCCTGTACCCGAAATCCAGCGGAGGGCAGATGCCCGAACGACGAAAACAACCGCGCTACAAGGGAGCTGGACTGCGCTCAGGCACGGCGATCAGATATCCGCGCCGGTCGACGCTCGACGTGATCCTTCCAGCCATGATGGCGAAACGTTGTGCGGAAATGGCGCACGACCCGAAAGCAGCTAAGTCCGTTCATCTCTGGGGTTTCGCGACCGTCGACAATGAATCCACCCACGACGTCGGATATCTCCCGGTCGACCTCGATACCGAAACCAAGGGTTCGCCGATCCTCGATAAGGCCGGACAGCTGATATCCCGAATTCCAGGAAGGTTGTGGGGATTCGGATTATCTTATTGGGCTGTCGGCGAATTGCTGAGCGGCAATGAAAGCATTCCAGAAGACCTACTCGCCGACGCCGCAGCCGGTCGATTGCGCGAACGTCCGACCGCCGACGAAATCTGCGCGGCAACAATTTTCGATGCGCGCGGACGCGAATACACATCCGCGCTCTATATACACATGCCGGAGCTGGGACCAACGACATGGGAAAGCAACACCCTCGACGGCACCGACTCGATCCGCGCGTGGATCGACCGCTTCGACGAGGGCGTCGTCTCAGCGCATGTGTGGGCCGCCGCAATCGCCCTCGATCCCGTCCGGAACCGGAACGTGCTCAGCCGATTACGGACGCACACATCGGACGCGATGCCGCCCCGATAGTTCGGTATTCCCATGGGTGCCAGAGCCTTTCGCCAGTGCGGCATACCGGATATCGGTGTGATCCGCCGCACCGGGATTGCGCCCGAGGAACTACAAAATGGCGAAGGCGACAACCAGACCGAGCGCGAAATGCGCCGCGGCCACTACGAGAACCTCGGTGGTATAGATATCGGATTCCAGCGCCGCGCCGATATCGATGCCGAGTGCGCGCTCGATAACCCGCACCGAGACCACCTGCGCGATGATGCCGACCAACCCGTAGACGCTCGCCGCGATGAGCCCCTCGGAGAGTTTGCCCGCCGAGGCGTAGGTCGCCAACACCACGATCAAGGCCATACTGACCATGCCCGCGGCGGTGACGATGATGGCATTGGGCTTGCCCGCGGCGACCAGCGCGCGCAGCTTACCGGGTGTGGTCAGATCGATGGCGTAGAAGCCGACGAGCATGAGGGCCAAGCCGACAATGGCGTAGAGGACGATGGCTCCAACGCCGGTGCCGAGCGAGTTCCAGTAACCCGATTCGAGGGCAACTGCGGTCATCGTGATCCTTCCGAGGTGAGGTCGCGTAGTTACTGCGTAATGCGGTGCGGGACAAAGGCCGAGCCGTCGTCGGTGATCAATCCGGCCGTTTCGCGTATCCCGAGTCCGGCCGCGTTGTCGCCGACGATCCAAGCGCCCAGGACCGGGCGCATATCGTCGAATTCCGGTAGCGGGTCGAGCAATTGGTAGACGAAACCCTCTTCCCCGTAGACCCCGCCGGTGGCCGTCTCCAGGCCGGCGCCGACGATGGTCATATTCGCGCCCTCGCGCCCCAGCTTCGGCTTGCGAATGTATTCGGTGAGCTCATTGGGCTGATCGAGGTAGGCGGGCAATAGATTCGGGTGCCCGGGATACATCTCCCACAGGATCGCGAGGATCGCCTTATTGCTCAGCAGGGTCTTCCACAGCGGCTCGACCCACATGGTCTGGGGCAGGCTCGCGACCACGCGCTTACCGAAATCGTCGTCGAGCACCCATTCCCACGGATAGAGCTTGAAGATCGCATCGATCGACCCCTCGGCCAGATCGACGAATCGCTCCAACTCGCTGTCGAATCCGACCTCCTCGATCGGTAGTGCGATGGTGTCGAATCCGGCCTCGGCGGCCGTCTCCTGCATATACGCGGTGGTGACATTGTCCTCACCGGTGGCATCCGCGCCGGACCAGGTGAAATGCAATTGCGCCGAGGGCAGGATGTCGCGCAGCTCGGTCCAGCGCTCGACCAGCTTCTCGTGCAGGGAATTCCACTGATCGCCGTCGGGGTAGAGCGCGGTGAGCCAGTGCCACTGCACAATTGCCGCCTCCAGCAGTGAGGTCGGCGTATCGGCGTTGTACTCCAACAGTTTCGCCGGACGGCGCGCGTCGTAGCGCAGATCGAAGCGCCCGTAGACGTACGGGTCATTGCGCTTCCAGGATTCCGCGATCGGCCCCCAACTCCACTCCGGCAGACCGAAATCCTTATACCGCTCGGTGAGCACCACCTGCTCGACGGCATTCAGGCACATCGAATGCAGCAGTTCGACATCGGCCTCCAGCGCAAGGATCTCCGACATCTCGAACTCGTAATGCACAGATTCATCCCAGTACGGCCTGGGCAGACCGCTCGCATCACGACCGGGCGAGCCGTAGACCAGCCCTTGGCCCTCGATGATCTGCTGCCAGCCGGGTCGCGGCGTAGCACGCACGCGTCGCATTACGAACCCCCGCTGCTCTTGCTGCTGGTACCGAGACCGCCGCGGGTAACGGTGCTGCCGCTTTTGGTCGAGATCTGAGCACCCTTGGGCTGCACCGTGGTTCCGCCGGTCGGCGGTTTGCCGACGGTGTTGTTGCCGCCGTAGTAGTAGCGGTACTGGTGCCCGTTGTAGATGAATATCCCGTTGCTACCGGTGTACGCGCCGGTCGAGCCGGATCCGACGGCGGTCGAGGCGACCTCGCAGTCGTCGTCGGACGCGACGACCTCCTGACCGTTCTGATCGATCACGGTGCAATACGCAGTCACCTGATCGGGTTTGGTGAGCGCCCGATATGCGAGATAACCGCCGCCGACCAGACCCGCGACACCGACAATGGCGACACCGCCGATGAGTACGCGCTTGCGAGTGCGCTTCTTTTGCTCGGCGGCGGCCGTAGCGGCCTGCTGTGCCTCCTCCGCGCGCTTACGTGCCTTGTCACGTGCCCGCGCCTCGGCCACCGTCGGCGGACGCGGCTGGGTAATCCCGGGCTCCTGACGCTGAATACTGCCCCTTTGCGGCGGGGTACCAAACCGGCGAGGCCCGGCACCCGGCGAATCCGGCCCGCCGCCCGGCGAATCCGGCCCGCCGCCCGGCGAACCAGAGCCACCACCTGGCGAAACCGACCCGCCGCCCGCGCCAGACCCGGCATCCGGCGAACCAGAGCCACCGCCCGGCGAAGCAGACCCGGCACCCGGCGAACCAGACCCACCACCCGGCGAACCAGACCCACCACCCGGCGAACCAGACCCACCACCCGGCGAACCAGACCCACCACCCGGCGAACCAGACCCACCACCTGGCGCGCCGGACCCACCGCCCGGCGAACCAGATCCCCCGCTTGCCGAACCAGGCCCGGCGTCCGCCGAACGCGAGCCACTGCCAGGCGAAAGCGGTTGCGGCGGTGTGGCTTCAGAGCCTGCGTGCCCACCGGACGCGGGCGTAGACGGGCCCGACTTCGGATCGGGCTCAGTCCGCCCCGCGTCGTCTCCCGCCCCCGGACCTCCCGTACTCAACGATCACATCGCTCGGTCGTCGAAACCACTACCGCTCCTCGAATCCGGACAAATCTCCCCGCGCGGGCTCCCAGCTTTCCACAACAAGGTCGACCCGACCAGGAGTATCTCCAGAACGCAGAAGATCCAGCAACATTTCGCATGCGGGTCGCGGACCTTCGGCCACCACATGCACCCGACCGTCGCGGGCATTGGTGGCCTGTCCGACCAGTCCGAGCGCCAGCGCCCGCGAGCGCGTCCACCAGCGGAAGCCGACGCCCTGCACGTAGCCGTGCACCCAGGCGCTGAGCCGAACCGATTCCGGCATCACGCCTCGATGGCGTCGATATCGAATGTCAGCGTGACCTTGGTGCCTGCCTTCAGCGTCCGGCCGACGGTGCAGACCTTGTCGATGGCGCGCTGCACGGTGACCAGCAGTCGCTCGCGGGCCTGCTCGTCCAATTCGCTGAGGTCCAGCTCGAATACCTCGTCGAGCTGCGGGTACACCTCGTTCTCGCGGTCGGCGTCGCCGGAGACGCGGATGGTCGCGTCGAAGGCGTCGCCGAGCTTGCGCGAGAGCGGGAAGTCCGCGCTGAGTCCGGAGCAGCCCGCAAGGGCGATCTTCAGTAGCTCACCCGGGGTGAAGGCCCCGGGGACGCCCTGCGATGCGATCAATACCTCGGCCCCGCGCGAGCTGCGGCCGGTGTACGCCCTGGTCCCGGTGCGCTCGACCCACAGGGTGGTCGGCTCGGTCGCGGCGGCGGTGGTGGTGGTCGCGGATGCGGTGGTCTGGTCAGCCATGGTCACGATCCTGCCATTCTCGAAACGGAACTCTCACCCCCGCCAACGCCGCACATGCGCGAGCCCATCCGCGAATCGCCGGTGATCTCCGAGACATCACTCCTGGAAGCGGTACCCCATTCCCGCCTCGGTCAGCAGATGCTTCGGATTCGACGGGTCGATCTCGAGCTTGCGCCGCAACTGCGCGAGATACACCCGCAGATAATGCGTTTCGGTGGCGTACGACGGCCCCCACACCTCACGCAGCAGTTCGCGCCGCCCGACGAGTTTGCCCCGGTTGCGCACCAGCATCTCGAGCATGCCCCACTCGGTCGGGGTCAGGTGCACCGTTTCACCGTTCTTGGTGACCTTCTTCGCGCTGAGGTCGACGGTGAACGATGAGGTCACCACCACCGGATCGGAGGCATCGGTATCGGTCGCGCCGCGCCGGACCGCGGCCCGCAGCCGGGCCAGCAACTCATCCATGCCGAACGGCTTGGTGACATAGTCGTCCGCGCCCGCGTCCAGCGCCTCCACCTTGTCGGTCGAATCGGTGCGTGCCGAGAGCACGATCACCGGGGCGGCGGTCCAGCCGCGCAGTCCGGCCAGTACCTCGATGCCGTCCATATCGGGCAGGCCCAGATCCAGGATGACCACATCGGGATGTTTATCGGCCGCCGCGCGCAATGCGGCCGCGCCGGTGCCCGCGGTGATCACCTCATAGCCGCGCACCGACAAATTGATGCGCAGTGCGCGCACGATCTGCGGTTCGTCATCGACCACGAGCACCTTGGTCGACGGTGCCTCCTGCTTTTTGTCGGTCATCACGACTTCCTGTGCGGTCCGCGGTGTCGTTGTGCTCATCATCGGCTGCTCACCTCGGTTTCATCGGCAGGCAGGTCCACGATCATCGTCAATCCTCCGCCCGGTGTCGGTTCGGCGTGCACGGTGCCGCCCATCGCCTCGACGAAACCGCGCACCACCGAAAGGCCGAGCCCGACCCCCGTGGTGTTGTCACGATCGCCGAGCCGCTGGAACGGCTCGAATAATTGCTCCTCGGCGCCCGCCGGGATACCGGGACCGACATCGATCACGGCAATCGACACCCGGTCGCCGTCGTGTTCCGCGGTGACCCGCACGGGCGTGTCCCGCGTCGAATGCCGCAGTGCGTTATCGATCAGATTGGCCAGCACCCGCTCGAGCAGGCCGCTGTCCGCCCGCACCGAGACCTCGCCGACCTCCACCTTCACCCGATCCATCGCCGCGCGCCGCAGCCCACGCGCGCCCATCCCGACGCTCACCAGCGCCTGGTGCACGACCTCGTCCATGTACACCCGACGGAACTGCGGCTGCACCACGCCGACCGCCAGACGCGACGAGTCGAGCAGATTGCCGACCAGCGCGGTCAGCTGATCCACCGATTCCTCGATGGTTTCCAGCAGTTCGACGGTGTCCTCGGGCGAGAACTCGATGTCGTCGCTGCGCAGACTGGAAACCGCGGCCTTGGCGCCGGCCAGCGGAGTGCGCAGATCGTGGCTCACC
Source organism: Nocardia sp. NPDC049526 (assembly GCF_044465765.1). Classification (NCBI taxonomy): domain Bacteria; kingdom Bacillati; phylum Actinomycetota; class Actinomycetes; order Mycobacteriales; family Nocardiaceae; genus Nocardia; species Nocardia sp. NPDC049526. The sequence goes on from NZ_JBITMA010000004.1 coordinate 218,945, forward strand.
GCGGACAGCAGCGCCCGGCGCAACCGGTCGGCCTCGAGCAGGGCCGCGGCCGCGCTGGCCTCCTCGGCCAGCCGGGACTGACGGACCAGCCCGGCCGCCTGGTTCGCGACCGCGTTGAGCACCGGACGGTCGACCGCAGCGAGCGGCCGCCCGGCCAACAGCAGCCAGCTCGTCGTATCGCCCGCCTGAATCGCGGTCTCGGCCTCGGACGCTCGCTGTGGCGGACTGGTGCCGACCGCGGCGATCACCTCGTCGCCGAACTGCATACTGACCGCGCGCAGCCCGTAGGTCTCGCGCACCTGTTCCAGCAGTTTGGGCAGATCCGCACCGTGTAGCACGGCACCGGCGAACAGGGTCAACAACTCGGCCTGCTGGGAGGCTCGACGCGCCTGCCGGGTCTGTTTGGCGGCCACATCCACCAGCGCGGCGACTGCCACCGCGACGATCAGCAATACCACCACCGTGATGAAGCTGTCCGGTTCGGCAATGGTCAGGCTGTAGCGCGGATCGACGAAAAACCAGTTCAACAGCATGCCCGACAGCAGCGCCGAAAGTGCCGCGGGCACAACGCCACCGAGCAACGCCACCGCGACGACGCCGATGAAGAACACCGCGCTGAGCCCACCGAGCTGCAGATAGCCGTCCAGGAAAGAACAGATCACCGAGACCGCTACCGGAACCAGCACTGCCGCGAGCCATGCGCGGATCGGCTGGCGCGGCATCAGCGAATAGCGGCGCAGCCCACGATTGGCCTCCTCGTGCGTGACCATGTGTACATCGATCTTGCCGGATGCCTGCACCACGGCGGAGCCGATCCCCTCGTCGAGCATGCGGGCCCAGCGTGAGCGCCGGGACGTGCCGAGCACCAGTTGGGTCGCGTTCACCTCGCGGGCGAATTCCAGCAGCGTATTCGGCACATCGTCACCGGTGACGGTATGCAGCGAGGCATCCAGACTCGCGGCGAATTCCCGCAGCCGGGCCAGCCGTTCGGTCGATACCCCGGCAAGTCCGTCGCCGCGCACCACGTGCAGCAGGACCAGGTCGGCGCTGGATTTGGTGGCGATGCGGCTGGCCCGGCGCACCACCGTCTCCGATTCGGGACCGCCGGTCACCGCGACGACCACGCGTTCGCGCGCCTCCCACAACTCGGTGATCTTGTGGTCGGCCCGGTATTTCGCCAGTGCGGCGTCGACCTGGTCGGCCAGCCACAGCAGCGCCAATTCGCGCAGGGCGGTCAGATTTCCGGGCCGGAAGTAGTTGCGCAACGCCGCGTCGACCTTGTCGGCGGCGTACACGTTGCCGTGAGAGAGCCTGCGCCGCAACGCCTCCGGCGTGATATCGACCAGTTCGACCTGGTCGGCACTGCGCACCACCGCGTCGGGCACGGTTTCTTTCTGCTGGATGCCGGTGATCTGCTCGACGACATCGTTGAGGCTCTCGAGATGCTGCACATTGACCGTCGAGATCACATCGATGCCCGCCGCCAGCAGCTCCTCGACGTCCTGCCAGCGCTTGCCATGTTTGCTACCCGGAGCGTTGGTGTGCGCGAGTTCGTCGACCAGCACCACGGCAGGTGCGCGGCGCAGCACCGCTTCCACATCGAGTTCGGGCAGCGTCGTACCGCGATACTCCACCATCCGCGGTGGAATCCGCTCGATGCCCGCCAGCAGTTCCGCGGTCTTGGCTCGGCCGTGTGTCTCCACTACCGCAGCTACCACGTCGCGGCCGCGTTCGAGTCGGCGATGGGCCTCGCCCAACATGGCGTAGGTCTTGCCGACCCCCGGTGCCGCACCGAGGTAGATGCGCAGTTGCCCGCGTTTCACTCGTCCATCATCGCGCGATACGGCGTGTCGTCGAAGATCCGTACCCGTTCTGTCGCGCTATCCGAATCCTGCCCCACTATCGACAGCGCGCGAATGAGCAGCGCGCAACAGACGAATCCGATGAGCACCGTGACCGTGACGGCCGACATGACGATCCTTTCACCGACCAATAGGACCCCGGTCGCGCTGGCATCCCCCGCATGGCCGGTCGATGAATTTCTACTCCCGTATCGGCTGCCTATCTGGATCTTTACGGTGTGTTGACGGGTTGACCCGCTACCTTGACGGCATCCTTTCACTCAGCGCCCTGAGCCGTACCCGTAAACGAAGCGTCAATGCTCGTCAATGGGCCGCCAAGAACCCGTAAACAAGCTCCGCACCAGGTCGAATGACCGCTTGACTCGCCATGTCGCGCGCCGTACCTGGAGCGCCAATGGAGGTTGTGTAAATGTCTGTCGTGGTGTTCACGGTGCTCACCGTGGCGATCTTCGCGCTACTGGGCTTGATCCAGCGTGGGGTGGAAAAGCTGTGATCGCGAACCTGATCGGTCTGGTCCTCGCTGTCCTCATCGCCGTCTTCATGGTGGCGGCACTGCTCTTCCCCGAGAGGTTCTAGTTGAACACGACCACCGCGGGGATCGCGTTCCTCGCATCGCTGATCATTGCGCTGGCCTTGGTGCATGTGCCGCTGGGTGACTACATGTTCCGGGTGTACAACGCCAACAAACACTCCCGCGCCGAGCGGGTGATCTACAAGGCCATCGGCGTGCACCCCGAGGTCGAACAGACCTGGGCTGTCTACGCCCGCAGCGTGCTGGCGTTCTCCGCGGTCAGCGTGCTGTTCCTGTTCTTTCTCCAGCTGATCCAGGGCAAGCTGCCGCTGCACCTGCACGATCCGGCCACCGAGATGACCCCCGCGCTGGCCTGGAACACCGCCATCAGCTTCGTGACGAATACGAACTGGCAGAACTACTCGGGTGAATCGACCCAGGGCCACCTGGTGCAGATGGCCGGACTCGCGGTGCAGAACTTCGTCTCCGCCGCCGTCGGCATCGCGGTGGCGGTCGCGCTGGTGCGCGGCTTCGCACGCAGGCATACCGGCGACCTCGGCAACTTCTGGGTGGACTTGGTGCGCGGCACGATTCGCATCCTGCTGCCGCTGGCCTTCGTCTTCGCGATCATTCTCGTCGCCGGTGGCGCGATCCAGAACTTCCACCTGCACGATCAGGTCGCGCACACGCTGAACAGCAGCGAGCAGACCGTCACCGGCGGGCCGGTGGCCAGCCAGGAGGTCATCAAGGAACTCGGCACCAACGGCGGCGGGTTCTACAACGCGAACTCCGCGCACCCCTTCGAGAATCCGACCACCTGGACCAATTGGATCGAAATCTTCCTGCTGCTGGTGATCAGCTTCTCGCTGCCGCGCACCTTCGGTCGCATGGTCGGCAGTAAGAAACAGGGCTACGCGATAGTGGCGGTAATGGGCACGATCGCACTGATCAGCGTCACCCTGCAGAACCTCTTCCAACTGCAGCACCACGGCACCGTCCCGACCGCGATCGGTGCATCCCTCGAGGGCGTCGAAACCCGTTTCGGCGTCGCCGATTCCGCGACCTTCGCCACCGCGACCACGCTGACCTCCACCGGTGCGGTGGATTCGTTCCACGATTCCTACACCAGCCTCGGCGGCATGATGACGATGTTCAACATGCAGCTCGGCGAGGTCGCGCCCGGTGGTACCGGCTCGGGCCTGTACGGCATGCTCATCCTCGCGGTGATCACCGTCTTCGTCGCAGGTCTGATGGTCGGTCGCACACCGGAATACCTGGGTAAGAAGATCACACCGCGCGAAATCAAGCTCGCCGCGTCATATTTCCTGATCAGCCCGCTCATCGTGCTCGTGGGTACCGCGGCCGCGATGGCGATGCCGGGGCAGCGCGCGGGCATGCTCAACTCCGGACCGCACGGGCTCTCGGAAGTGTTGTACGCCTTCACATCCGCGGCCAACAACAACGGTTCCGCCTTCGCCGGTCTGACCGGAAATACCGAGTGGTACAACACCGCACTCGGCCTTGCCATGGTCTTCGGCCGCTTCTTGCCGATCATTTTCGTACTGGCCCTTGCCGGTTCGCTCGCCCAGCAGGGTCAGACCCCCGAATCGATCGGCACGCTGCCGACGCACCGGCCGCAGTTCGTCGGCATGGTCGTCGGCGTGACGGTGATCCTGGTCGCCCTCACCTTCCTGCCCGCACTCGCACTCGGGCCGCTCGCCGAAGGAATCCACTGATATGTCCACTACGACAGCCGAACCGGTCCAACACAAACGTGACGTCCGCAAGGGCGTGCTCGATCCGAAGATGCTGCTGACCTCCATTCCGGACGCGGTCCGCAAGCTCGATCCGCGCACCATGTGGCGCAATCCGGTCATGCTCATCGTCGAGATCGGCGCGGTCTGGTCGACGGTGCTCGCGCTGACGAAACCGACCTTCTTCGCCTGGGCGATCGTCGTATGGCTCTGGCTCACCGTCGTATTCGCCAATCTGGCCGAGGCAGTCGCCGAGGGACGCGGTAAGGCGCAAGCCGATACGCTGCGGAAAGCCAAGACCGACACCATGGCTCGGCGTTTGGTCGACTGGTCGCCGGGTGCGCGGATCGTCGAGGAGAGCGTCGGCGCTCCGGCGCTGCAGCGCGGCGATTACGTCGTCGTAGAGGCGGGCCAGGTCATTCCGGGTGACGGCGATGTCGTGGAAGGCATTGCGTCGGTGGATGAATCGGCCATTACCGGTGAATCCGCGCCGGTCATCCGGGAGTCCGGTGGCGACCGCTCGGCAGTGACCGGCGGCACCACCGTGCTGTCCGATCGGATCATCGTCAAGATCACCCAGGAGCCCGGAGCGAGCTTCATCGACAAGATGATCGCCCTCGTCGAGGGTGCCTCGCGCCAGAAGACGCCGAACGAGATCGCGCTGAATATCCTGCTCGCCGCGCTGACCATCATCTTCGTCTTCGCGGTGGCCACACTGCAGCCCTTGGCCATCTTCTCGAAGTCGAACAGCCCTGGGGTGGCGGATACTTCGGCGCTGGACGTGCACGGTGTCACCGGCATCGTGATGGTTTCGCTGCTGGTGTGCCTGATTCCGACCACCATCGGCGCACTGCTGTCGGCCATCGGTATCGCCGGTATGGACCGCCTGGTGCAGCGCAATGTGCTGGCCATGTCCGGCCGTGCGGTCGAGGCCGCCGGTGATGTGAACACCCTGCTGCTGGACAAGACGGGCACCATCACCCTGGGCAACCGGCAGGCCTCGGAATTCGTGCCGATGCCGGGCATTCCGGATGACGAGGTGGCCGATGCGGCCCAGCTTTCCAGCCTCGCCGACGAAACACCCGAGGGGCGCTCCATCGTCGTGTACGCCAAGCAGGCGTTCAACAAGCGCGAGCGCACACCAGGTGAGCTGACCGGTGCGACCTGGGTGGAATTCACCGCCCAGACCCGCATGTCGGGGGTCGACCTGCAGGATGGGCACCAGCTGCGCAAGGGCGCCGCAAGTGCCGTCACCGAATGGGTTCGCGCAAAAGGCGGGGACGTGCCCAACGAGGTCGGCGTAATCGTCGACGGGATCTCCGCATCCGGCGGCACGCCGCTGGTCGTCGGTGAGGTCAAAGACGGCAAGGCCCGGCTGCTCGGCGTCATTCATCTGAAAGACGTTGTGAAGCAAGGCATGCGGGAGCGCTTCGACGAGATGCGCCGAATGGGCATCCGCACGGTGATGATCACCGGCGACAACCCGTTGACCGCCAAGGCGATTGCCGACGAGGCGGGCGTGGACGACTTCCTCGCCGAAGCAACACCCGAGGACAAACTGGCACTGATCAAACAGGAGCAAGACGGCGGACGCCTGGTCGCGATGACCGGTGACGGCACCAATGACGCACCGGCCCTCGCCCAAGCCGATGTCGGCGTCGCGATGAACACCGGCACCTCGGCAGCCAAGGAAGCCGGAAATATGGTCGATCTGGATTCGGACCCGACCAAACTCATCGAGATCGTCGAGATCGGCAAACAGCTGCTCATCACCCGCGGCGCACTGACCACCTTCTCGATCGCCAACGACATCGCCAAGTACTTCGCGATCATTCCCGCGCTGTTCGTCGCGCTGTTTCCGGGTCTCGACGCCCTCAACATCATGCGGCTGGCAAGCCCGCAGTCGGCGATCCTGTCGGCGGTCGTCTTCAACGCACTGGTCATCATCGCGCTGATCCCGTTAGCGCTGCGCGGGGTGCACTACCGGCCGAGCAATGCCTCGAAACTGTTGAGCCGCAACCTGACGATCTACGGTCTCGGCGGCATCGTCGCACCGTTCATCGGCATCAAACTCATCGACCTGCTCGTCCAACTCCTCCCCGGGATGTCCTGATATGCGTATATCAACTTGGATCCGGCAGCATCTGGCCGCGTTACGTGCGCTGCTGGTGCTCACCGCGATCACCGGAATCGTCTATCCGCTGGCGGTTTTCGCGGTCGCCCAGATTCCGGGCCTACACGACAAGGCCGAGGGCTCGCTGGTCACGGTGGACGGCAAGGTCGTCGGCTCCAGCCTGATCGGGCAGTCCTTCACCGATAAGGACGGAAAAGCACTGGTGCAGTACTTCCAGAGCCGTCCGTCGGCGGCGGGCGACGGTTACGATCCGCTGTCCACCGCCGCGTCCAACCTCGGCCCGGAGAGCATCGTCGACACCCTCGACGCCGATCCGGCCACTGTGAAACTGAGCCTGCTCTCGACGATCTGCGCACGAAGCAAGGAGGTCGGCGACCGTGAGGGGGTCGACGGCAGCCGTCCGTTCTGCACCAAAGACGGTGTCGGCGCGGTACTTTCGGTGATCGGACCGCGCGACGGCGACGGTGCGGTTTCGCATCCGGTGCAGGTCGTGAGCGTCAACGAGGCCTGCCCGGCAAAGCCCTTCCTGGACACCTACAACGGTGTCCAGGTCGAATGCGCCAAGCCCGGCGAGGACTACTCGATCGGCCGGATCGTCCCGATCATCGGCGACGCCTCCACCGACACCCCGGTCCCCACCGACGCGGTCACCGCCAGCGGCAGCGGTCTGGACCCGCATATCTCACCGCAGTACGCGGAAATCCAGGTCGCGCGAATCGCCAAGGCCCGCACTATCTCCGAGGATCAGGTACGCGCACTCGTCGACGCGCACACCGACGGCCGGACTCTAGGCTTCCTCGGCGAACCGCGTGTGAATGTGGTCGAGCTGAATCTCGATCTCGACACGCGGTACCCGTTGCACGGCTAGCGAACCGAGCGCTCATTCCCGAACGGGAATGGGCGCTCGGCCGATTCGTTCAGTTGTCCTCGACGCAGGCGAAGCAATACGCCGACGCGGCGAGATACTGGCGACAGTCCGGACCATGACCCGCGTGCGTACTGCAGATGAAACGCGCCAGGTCCAGATCGAGATCCGTCGGCTCGGCACTGCAATCACGGTGCTGAGTGCTCCACAGATCCCGGCGATCCAGTGATGTCTGCATTGTGCGCCTCCAGCCTGTTGGTATTCAGTGGAGAAGCGAACCAATGTCCTTGCATTTGTGGTGGATTACCCGATCCGGCGCCGTTCATCGCGTGATCTGCCAATCATCGGGCAGCCGCACCGTGGTGACCTGATCGCCCTCGGCCTCGAGATCCACGGTCGCCGAACCCAATCGCAGATCGCTCAGCGTAACCGTGCCCCACTGCGGCGGCAGTTGCGGTCTGACGGTGAGCGTGCGCGACGGCGCGGCCGGATCCAGTCCGAGGAATGAGCGCACCAGCAATAGCGGTGCCGCGCTGGCCCACGCCTGCGGTGAACAGGAGGTGGGATACGGGACCGGAACCGCGAACTGATCGCGCGGGAATCCGCAGAACAACTCGGGTAGCCGACCACCGAAAGATGCCGCCGCATCGAGTAATCCGCCCGCCAGCCGGGTGGCGAGCTCGACCGCGCCCGGCACCTGCCGGTAGCGCAGCAGGCCCGCGACGGCGATCGCGGTATCGTGCGGCCAGACCGATCCGCAGTGATAGCTCATCGGGTTGTAGGCGCCCATCGACGAGGCGAGGGTGCGCAGCCCGAAGCCGGTGTCCATTTCGGGACCGGAGAGCCGCTCGACCATTTCGGCGGCGTGCTCGTCACTGGCTATGCCGGTCCAAAGACAGTGCGCCACATTGCTTGTCAGCGCATCGACTTGTCGTTTGCGGCCGTCGAGCGCGACCGCGTACCAACCCTGCTGCGGCAGCCAGAACTGCTCGGCGAATTTGCCGCGCAGTTCGGCGGCCCGCTCACGCAGCCGAGTCGCCTCACGCTGATCGTCGAAGGCCTCGGCCAACTCCGCGCGGGACAGCAATGCGGCATACGCATAGCTCTGCACCTCGCACAGCGCGATCGGCGCCTCCGCGAGATGTCCTGCGGCATCGTTGATTCCGTCGAAACTGTCCTTCCAACCCTGATTGATCAGGCCGCGATCGGTGGCACGGCGATATTCGACGAAGCCGTCGCCGTCACGATCGCCGTAATCGGTGATCCACCGCACCGCGGCATCGGCGGCGGGCAGCAGTTCCCTGATCACCTCCGAATCCGCACCCCACCGATGACATTCCGCCAGCAACATGATGAAAAGCGGTGTGGCATCGGCGGTTCCGTAATAGGTACTGCCACCGAGCACATGTCCGCTCGCGGGGCCACGCCGCATTTCGTGCATGATCCGCCCCGGCTCCTCCTCGGTGATCGGATCGATGCACTGCCCTTGCGATTCGGCCAACTGCTGCAGTGTGCCCAGCGCGAGATCCACTTCCAAAGGCAGCGCCATCCACGCGGTGAGCAGACTGTCGCGGCCGAACAGGGTCATGAACCAGGGCGCACCCGCGGCCACGAACGGGCGACCCTCGCCGGATTCGTCGTGAATCTGCAACGCGCCCAAGTCGCTTTCCGAACGCTGAAGCACCTGGGTGAGCACCGGATCCGCGGAGGTGATCTTCGTCGCGGTGTGTCGCCACGCCGCCATCTTGCGGCTCGGTGCGCTGAGCCCATGGTGCTCCCCCGGCGCCAATGGCGCCTGGACGCGCTGATTGCCGAGGGTCGGCTGGGCCACGATTTCGGTCTGCCAGCGTTCGCCGGGCAGTACGACCACCCGCCAGAGCAGTGTGCCGGGCAGAACAGCGGGCTCAACGGTCGCCGAAACCGTGAGCCCGCGCATCCGATCGGTGCGATCGTGTAGCAGCAACTCGCCTTCGGCCACAGTGACCTCGGCCCTGCCTCGAGCCACGCGGCCCTCCTTGACCGCGAACAGATCGACGAAATCCGCGTCGACATGCAATTCCAAGGTGACCGCGGTGGGCTCCTGGCCCATATTCTCCAGGGTCAGAATCTCGTGCATGCCATCGGCGATGAGGCGTTCGCGCACCAAGAGCAGGGTGCTGTCGGCCTGTCCGGCGTGCGGTGGCCGGCGCAGCACGAATCTGGCGGCGAACGCCTCCGGGCTGAGCACCGACAGCGATTCGGCGGGTTTGCCGTCCACCAGCAGTTCCCAGCGGGAGATGACGCGGGCGTCGCGGAAGAACAACCCGTGCGGATGTCCCGGTTCGACATCGCCGAGCCGATTCGACAGGCAGAAGGTACCGCCCTCGACCAAGGTCACCGAACTGCCGCAACCGCCGAGACCGGTCGGCTCACCGGAATTCAGCGGTGCGGGATTCGACGCGGCGCCTGCGTCTGCGGTCATACTCGTTCGCTGGCGGGAATACGGACCGGCACCGTCTTATCGAGCAGCAGTGCCGCGCGCGCATGGCGCCGCGAACGCAGGAGCTGGTGATAGACCTGCTCATAGCCGCGCCCGAGCGTGCCCGCGCCGAAGTTCGCCTCGACGTGCGCACGGCACGCGGCCGGATCGTAGGTGCTCACCTCGGCGATCGCGGCGGGCAACTCGGCGGGATCGTCACAGATCCGGCCGGTCACACCGTCGACGATGACCTCGGCAACCGCACCGCCGCGCAGTGCGACCACCGGTGTGCCGCAGACCATCGCCTCGATCATCACCATGCCGAACGGCTCCTCCCAGTCGATCGGGAACAGCAGGCAGCGCGCACCCGCGAGCAGTTTGCGCTTGGCCGAGGCATCCGCCATTCCGAAAAGGTGATCCCGCTCGGTGATCAGTGGGCGCACCTTTTTTTCGAAATACGCCCGCTCAGGGGCCTCACTGCACTTACCCGCGAGTACCAAGGGAATACCGGCCTCGTGCGCGGCTTCCAGTGCCAGATGCGTTCCCTTGGTTGCGGTGAAACGGCCGAGAAACAGTGCGTAGTCGCCTTTTTCGGTTTGGTACGGCCACTGGTCGACATGCAGCGCATTGTGTACGCGACCAACCCAATTCAGATCGGGCGCCAATTCGCGCTGCCGATCACTGATGGCGACCAGCGATACTTCCTGACCCAATTCGCGGTAGTAGTGATAGCAGTCGCCCTCGTCGACCGGCCCGTGCACGGTCACCACTGTTGGTAAACCCAAGCCCATATACGCCGGGGCATTCAGTGGTCCGGCAAAGGTGTGGTCGTGCACCAGATCCAAGCCGGAGGTGGCGGCGACCTCTTCGATCGCCCTTCGCACCTTCAGAGCGTGCACGACCTCGGGAAACGGCTCACCGAGCCGTTCGGGTAATGCGCGATCCCACACCGGAACGAATTTCGCCGTGGTGCCGGGTTCACCGGCGCCGAACAATGTCACGTCGTGCCCGCGTGCGACCAATGCGTCGACCAAATCGGCGACTACGGCCTCGACTCCGCCATAGGCCTTCGGCGGTACGTCGAAGTAGGGCGGAACAACCATCGCAATGCGGAATCGTTCGCCGACGTGATCGGTAGACAGCAAATCCGAAGCGGCAATGGGCGCCGAATTCGGCGCGATCAGACCTGCGCTCATGACCATCCTTCCAGGGACAACCTTGTGCACATCCACCCAGCACTTCGGTGCGCTGGGCGCCGAACGTGTTGGCCGCCGCGGCGGAGGTGAAGACTGGAGCCTGCACCGCCGTCCATGAAGGCTTGGTTGGCCTGGTCACGCCGATTGGCATGAACAGGGGGGCCGCACACAGACGTACCTTATTTCTGGTTGTTCAAACCACGCAGTCGGTGTGAAATCTCAGCATTTGGGATGAAATGGCCTATTATCCGGCTTTGAAATCAAGGGGACTTACCCGACTATCGACGGTTCGGAGTTAGCCCGGGCAAGCAAACGAATCCGGTGTTCGATTGCCCTACCGCCTCGTTATACGCATACATATAATATGCATATGTTCGATCCCATCACTCTTGCCGTCGGGGCCGGAATCGCCGGTGTCGGCTGGGCCGTCGGCCGGTTCGTCAGGCGCCCGCCTGCGCGTCCCGCAGCCGCCCGGTGCGGCTGCAGCCACGACTTGGCGCTACACGATCCGGAGGCGGGCACCTGCCATGCCGAGGTGGTCCGCAAGACGTACGGCGGGCCCGTATGGGTGCAGTGCGGTTGCCGACGCTACACCGGTCCGGTCCCGGTCGAGGATTACTTCAGCAGACCGATCATGCCCTCGACGGACTGACTCACGACTCGGCCGCCGAGGCGGGCTGCATGCGCAGCGGCACCCCGATCCGGTTCCACAGGTTGATCATCGCGGTGACCGCGACCAGACCGGCCCGCGCGCCGTCCTCGAAGTTCTTCTCCACCTCGGCCCAGATCTCATCGCTGACACCGTGTTCACCGAGTCGGGTGACCGCCTCCGCGTAAGCGAGGGCGGCTCGTTCGGCCTCGGTGAACTTCACCGACTCGCGCCAGGCATTGAGGTAGTAGATCCGCTGTTCGGTCTCGCCCGCCATCCGCGCGTCGGTGGTGTGCATATCGATGCAGAACAGGCAGCCGTTCATTTGGGAAACGCGGATCTTCACCAGCTCGCGCACCGTCGAATCCAGTGGCCCGCGGCGGATCGCCTGTTCTGCGGCGTACCAGGCCTGGTAGATCTCGGGCGCCACCTCGGCGAGTTGCATGCGTGACATGGGTCGTCCTCTCTCGAAATCGCTTACCCGAGTAGACGAGATAGCCGCCGAATCTGTGACAACGTCACGAAGACGGCAGGCAGCGGGCCCGATCGGGCAGCTCACCGCACGGTTCGTTGCCATGCTCGCGCAGCACATCCTTGCCGGTCAGATCGGTCAGGAAGTGCAGGAAGCTCGCGCCGAGCGAATCGCCGGGAAGTTCGCCGTAGCTGTAGGCGTATTCGACGCCCCAGAACGGATAGCTGCGGTTGACGGCGGCGTCACGACCCGGTGTTACGCCATTGATGGTGAGGGTCGTGGCTCCCGCCTTGACCGCCTCGGAGAACTCGCTGTAACCGATCGCGCCCGGGATGTCGCCGACAGCCTTCTGCATATCCTTGGTGACCTGCACATCGCAATATCTGGCCGTCGCGGGCGCGCCATCCTTGATCGCGACACAGCTGACATGCGGCCGATCGGGCTGCGGACCGCCGAGTACCCGGCGCTCCAACGTATTTCGGGTGCCCGATCCCGGTATCCGATTGACCAGTACGACGGGCAGGTCGGCACCGCCGACATCGCGCCAGTTGGTGACGCGGCCCTGATACAGATCCTGGATCTGTGCGACAGAAAGATTGGTGACGCCGGCATCCTTGTGCACGATCATGGTGAACAGTGACAGCGCCAGCGGACGATCCAGCAGGGGTTGGTAGCCATTACCTTTCGGGCCATCGCTGATCGTGAGCAGATCGGGATCGTCCTTGCCCTCCTCGGCAAGCCGGTCGAGACCGCGTTCGGTGCCCTCGAAACCGAAGGTGAATTCCGCTCCGGTGCAGCGCTTCCCGTACTGTGCGGCCGCATCGCGAATGACGGGTTCAAAGGCCGACGAGCCGACCACCGTGAGTTTGCCTGCGGCACAATCCAATGGCGTCGGCTCGGGTGCCAGCAAGGAGACCACGAGCTGGACGACTATCACCACGACCAGAAAGGCCGTGAGCGCCACCATCACTCGCGAAATGCCGGTGCGACTCTGGGTTTCGATGATCCGCCCACCCTTGATCCCGCCGTTCAGCACCGGAGCCGGATACTCCCCCGCGCCCTGCGAACGTTGCAGGATGGCCAGGATCTTGTAGTGCTCGCCGCGATTGAGCGGAACCCTCGGCAGATCGATGGCACCGATATGCCCTCCCGTGTCCTCGCGAACCGCGATACCCGAATCACGGCCCAGCGAATCGGCCAGACCCTGGTCACTCAGCTCGGTCACCGCCATGCCGATGATCCGGCGCTGCGAAAAGTTCAGATGCAGGCCGACCTGGCCCGCCTCGGGCGCCCGGTAGTCGTGCGTGTCGATCGGTGTCGCGCCGCTGTTTTCGATGCGGACCAAGACGACCGACAGATCCTTCAGCGGCGGACTCGCACCATCTTGCGCGGGGCGCAGCTGCGGCAGCACACCGGGAAAGACCGATTCGATCTCACCGGTGACCGGCGTATCCATCTGTACGCGGTAGCCGATTTCCTTGCGTCCGACGAATACGAACTCCCACAGGAATGCGACGATCGGCACCGCGATGCCGATGAGTCCGAGCACGATTTCGATCGGAAATCCACCCACCGGCGCCGCCACCCCCAAGAGATCTATGTGTCAACCATTCTTGAACGTCATCGGGCATCCTCCCAGATCCCGCACCAGTGTTCGGCAACAGTTAACCCGGCGGTCAACCTGCCGAATTCGTCCAGGCGAGCAGCTGCTCCGCCGACCACGTGTTGATAACCCGGTCCGCCGCAACACCATTCGCGACGGCGCGCTCGCAGCCGTAACCCAGCCAGTCCAACTGACCAGGGGCATGCGCATCGGTATCGATCGAGAAATAGCAACCCATTTCGACCGCCATCTGCAGCAATCGCGACGGCGGATCGAGCCGCTCGGGACGACTGTTGATCTCCACCGCCGTGCCGTAACTCCGGCACGCCTCGAAGACGAGCTCGGCATCGAAACTCGACTCCGGCCGCAGACCCCGCTCCCCCGCGATCAGTCTGCCAGTGCAGTGGCCCAGCACATCCACATTCGGATTCGCCACCGCGTACACCATGCGCTTGGTCATCGTCTCGCTGTCGGCACGCAGATGCGAATGTACGCTGGCCACAACGATATCGAGTTCGGCGAGCAGATCGCCCTGCTGATCGAGGGTCCCGTCATCGAGGATGTCCACCTCGATCCCGGTGAGAATCCGGAACGGCGCGACTCGTTCGTTCAGCTCCGCGACCACATCCAGCTGCCGCCGCAACCGGTCCGCAGAAAGCCCGTTGGCGACGGTCAACCGCGGCGAATGATCGGTCAGCGCACAGTATTGGTGGCCGAGTGCGGCGGCGATGCCCATCATCTCGGCGATCGGACTGCCGCCGTCGGACCAGTCGGAGTGGGTGTGCAGATCGCCGCGCAGCTGGGCCCGCATGGGTTTGCCCGGTGCCCCGATGGGCTGCGCGGCCTTGCGGAGTTCGCTCAAATACTCCGGTACCGCACCGGAATACGCCTGTTCGATGACGGCGGCGGTCTTCGGACCGATCCCCGCGAGTTCTTGCCAGCTGTGCGCAGCGCGATGGGTCGCCTGCTCGCCCTCGGACAGCTGGGCCACGATATCGGCGGCCCGCCGGTACGCCTTCACTCGATGTGTTTGTGCCCGTGCGCGTTCCAGCCAGAAGCCGATCTCGCGCAGCGCCTCGACCGGACCCGGAGCGTTCCCCGGATCCGGAGCGACGATCGAATCGTCTTCCGCCACAGCGGTTATCGAATCCGGCTGTACTTTACGAAGGCGACGCCGTCCTCGAATACCCGGCTGGTGATCACCCGGAAGCGGGCCGCCTCGGGCAGGCGCGGGCCGGAACCGAACAGCGCGCGGCCGCGGCCGAGTACGACCGGGTACAGCTTCAGGAAGATCTGATCGATCTCCGGCAGCAACTCCTGCGCCAATTCCCCGCCGCCGCACAGCCAGATCCCGAGCCCGTTGTCCCGCTTCAACTCTCGCACGGTGGCGAGCGGATCGGCCGAGATCAGCTCCACCGAAGGATCCGGGCTCTCCGGCAGCGTCGTCGATACGACGAATTGACGCAGATGCGAATACGGGCTGGAGGTTCCGGTCCGTACGCCGAAATCGTGGGTCTTGCGACCCATCAGCACGGTGTCGAAGTATCGGTTGCGCTTATCGATGCCGAGGGCCTCCCGCACCTTCGTCGGCAGGGTCTCGGGGTACTGCGCGGTGATCGCCGGGCCGTGATCGCCACCGACCGGGAAGAAGTCGACCGACCCCTCCTCGGTGGCGATGAACCCGTCGATAGTCGACGCGACGTAGTAGGTGAGCTTGCGCATATGTCCTTCCTCCACTGCCGGTCAGCTTCGGCGAACCGTCCAAGAGAACCGTAGCTCGCCGACCCCGATCTTTTCGAGCGACCTGCAGGCAGTCGCTACGGGAAGCGGCGACGGGCCTTCGGTTGGCAGCGCGGACAGGAGTAGGAAGAACGATTCATGAACTTCTCACGCAGAATCGGAGCACCGCAGCGGCGGCAGGGTTCATCCTGGCGGCCGTAGACCGCGAGCGAGCGTTCGAAGTAGCCGGATTGGCCGTTGACGTTGACGTACAGCGCGTCGAACGAGGTGCCGCCGGCCGCCAGCGCCTCCCCCATCACCGCGCCGACCTCGGTGAGCAGGGTGCGCACGGCGGGTCTGGTCAGCCCGGACGCGAGCCGGTTGCCATGGATCTTCGCCCGCCACAGGGATTCGTCGGCATAGATATTGCCGACGCCGGAGATCACGGTCTGATCCAGCAGCACCCGCTTGATCTCGGTCTGTTTGGCGCGCACCGCGGCCACCACGACCTCGGGGTCGTAGCGCGGGTCGAGCGGATCCCGGGCGATATGCGCGACAGGCTCGGGCACCAAGGTGCCGTCGACCTCGACCAGCGGCGCGAGTGCCCAGCCGCCGAAGGTGCGTTGATCCACGAAGCGCAATTGCGCACCGTCGTCGAGGGTCGCAAGGATATGCGCGTGCTTCTCCACCGGAGCATCGGCGGGCTGCACCAGCATCTGCCCGCTCATGCCGAGATGAACCACCAGCGAGGTGTCCGGATCGTCGAAGGTGAGCCACAGATATTTGCCGCGCCGCTCGGCGGCGGCAACTCGCAGCCCCTTCATCCGAGCCGTCAGATCGTCGGCTCCTTCGAGATGGCGGCGCACCGACCTGGGATGGCTCACCGTGACGGATTCGACCACCCGCCCGACAACATGTGCGGCGAGTCCGCGCCGGACGACCTCGACCTCGGGGAGCTCAGGCATCAACACTCCTATCGACCACGCGCGAGTCTTACGAGCGCCGTTCGCGGTGCCGCAAATCAGATGCTGTCGGTCAGCGCCTGATAGGCGGCGCCCGCAGCCTTCTGCTCGGCTTCCTTCTTGGAGCGGCCGACGCCCTGACCGTACGGACGACCGCCGATCACGGTGGTCGCGGTGAATTCCTTGTCGTGGTCGGGACCTGTCGAGGTGATCTCGTAGCTGGGCACGCCGAGGCCGCGTTCGGCGGTGAGCTCCTGCAGGCTGGTCTTCCAGTCGAGTCCGGCGCCCATCCGCGGGCCGCGCTCGAGCAGATCGGCGAACAGCCGCAGCACCACCTCGCGCGCGACATCGATACCGTGCTCGAGATGGACCGCGCCGAGCAGCGACTCCATACCGTCGGCGAGAATGCTCGGCTTATCCCGGCCGCCGGTGAGCTCTTCGCCCTTACCGAGCAGCAGGTGCACGCCGAGCCCGCCCGCGCCGAGCCCGCGCGCCACCTCGGCGAGCGCGTGCATATTCACCACGCTCGCCCGCAGCTTTGCCAGTTCGCCCTCGGACTTGTCCGGGTGCTCGTGGTAGAGCCGCTCGGTGATGCTCAGACCGAGGACCGAGTCGCCGAGGAATTCCAGACGCTCGTTGGTCGGCAGTCCGCCGTTCTCGTACGCGTATGACCGGTGCGTCAGCGCCAGCCGCAGCAGATCGGCCCGCACGTCGACGCCGAGCGCCGCGAGCAGGCTCGCATGTTCACCGGACGCGCCGGATTCGTCCTTACTGGCGGTCACGTCGATACGACAGGTCGAACGATCAGACAGCAGCGGTGACCTGACGGCCCTTGTAGGTGCCGCAGGAGGGGCATGCGATATGCGGCAGCGTCTTCTCGCCGCAGGCGCGGTTCGGGCACGTGATCAGGGTCGGCGCGGTGGCCTTCCACTGGCTGCGCCGCGACCTGGTGTTGGAACGGGACATCCGGCGCTTGGGAACGGCCACGACTACTTCTCCTCTTGTCCTATTGCTTGCCGGTACGGCAGCACTGTCTCGGTCTTAATGGTCTGTGTTGGTTGCACCCGAATCGGGGCTGCCATTGCCGGGCGACTCGGCGGCGAACTTCGCCAACCCGGCCCAGCGAGGGTCAAGTATCTCATGCCCATGGCCGGATCCCGCAATCGCCATCCGGACACCGCATTCCGGGCACAGGCCCGCACAGTCCGGAGTGCACAGCGGCTGCAGTGGCAACTCCAGGCCGATCTGGTCCGTGATCACCGGTTCCAGGTCGATCGTGTCGTCCACGATGCGGTAGATCTCGTCGTCCTCGGTGGTCTGCTCGGTGGCACTGTCCGGATAGGCGAACAGTTCGGTGAGCCGAATCTCCACCGCGCCGGTGAACGGTTCCAGGCAGCGCGAGCATTCCCCCGCCGTGGACGCGGCGACCGTCCCGGTGACGAGCACACCCTCGGACACCGCCTGCAACTGCAGATCGAGGTCCACCTCGGCGCCGACCGGAATGGCGATAAGGTCCAGCCCGATCCGCTCGTCGGTGGTGACCACGCGATGCAGCTCTTTCATCGTGCCGGGGCGACGGCCCAGGCTGATGACATCCAGCACGAAACCCGCGTCCGGCGTGCGGCGCGAGGCCGTGCGGGGACGCGAAGTGGGACCGGAACCGGCGGACATCACGAACTCACTTCACATTCGAGGGGAAATGGGCAACCACTCCACAATACGCGAGGGCCCGGTGCGGACCCAAACCGTCAGCGACGATAGTCGGCCGCGTAATCCGGAGCGCCCGCACCGGAGCGCAGTTGGTGACGTCCGCCGCGCACGGTCCGCAGGGTGGAGTTGAGGGTCTCCTCGAAGTCGGCGAGCCTGCTGTCGACGTAGTGGTCGCATTCGTCGCGCATCCGATCGGCCTCTTCGTTCGCTCCGTCGATCAACCGGGCCGATTCGGCATGCGCGGCACGCACCACTTCGGTCTGCGTGACCAAGCGGTCGCGCTCGGCCTCGCCCTCGGCGACCGAGCGGTCGTAGGAGGCCTTGCCGGCCTCGATCATTCGCTCGGATTCGATGCGGGCCCGACCGGTGACGGCCTCGAATTCGGCATTGCCGTCGGCGACGATGCGGTCGGCCTCGGCCTGTGCGGTATTCACCAGGTGGTCGGCGTGCGCGCCGGCCTCGGCGACCATGCGGTCGGCATGTGCCTTGGCGTCGGCGAGAATCCGGTCGGCCTCCTCGCGGGCCGATCCGATGGTCTGATGCGCCTGGTCGTTGGCGGTGGTCACGGTCGTCTCGGCGGTGGTGCGGGCGTCGGAGACGATCTTGTCGCGATGATCGAGCACATCCTGGGCGTCGTCGAGTTCGCCGGGCAGTGCATCGCGCACGTCGTCGAGCAGTTCGAGCACGTCACCGCGCGGCACGATGCAGCTGCGGGTCGGCGGGATGCCGCGCGCTTCTTCGACGATGGCGACCAGCTCGTCGAGAGCTTCGAATACGCGATACATGCTCCTACCCCACTCTCGTGCAGACCTACGGCGAAACTTTCCGCCGTCAGCCCAGTGTGCCCCTCGTCACGGCTCGTGCCGAGTCACCCACCGGTGTGTCGTGTAGGTGTCTCGTACGCCACAAAAACAAGTGGAGGATATGTCTCCACTTGGTGTTACATTTATCGGGAAGGTCGCAACAAGATCTTCTTAAGTGGATCGCAGGCCCTGACCGGGACTGTGGGGTTAGAGGAGGCCGACCGGGCGGATTGCGATGACCATCGCGGTTGTCCGTACCGAAGGCTCGTGTGGGATCGGAAAGACAATGACCGTACTGGAACTACCGCGGACGGCGGTTCTGCCGACAAGCAGCCTGTACACGCCGTGGGCGGGGCCCTACCCCGCGCTGCAGCCGGGGACGGCCGCTCGGTTCGGCCAGTTGATGCAGTATCTGCGGGGCGACCGCGCGCTGGCTCAGCTGATCCGCTTCGCCCTGGTCGGCGGTTCCAGCAATGTCGCCTACGTGCTCCTTTTCTTCGCGATGCACGGCGTCGGCCCCCTGGTCGCCAATATCGCGGGCTCGGTCGTGAGCACCGTGATCGCCAATGAAATGCACCGTCAGCTCACCTTCCACGCCGCAGGGCGAGTCGGCTGGTTCACCGCACAGTGGGAGGGCGGCGGGCTCGCGCTGGTCGGACTCGGGATCACCACCGCCGCACTGGCCGCGCTCGAGCTGTGGGCACCCGGCATGGGCGGTACGTTCCAGGCCGCGGCGGTCCTGGCCATCACTGCCGCGGTCGGCGGTATGCGCTTCCTCGCCCTGCGCGGGTTGGTCTTCTGAGCTTTGTCACCAGGCCGCCCCGGTTCTTCGGAACCGGGGCGGATTTCGTTGGCGGCGTTCAGCCTTTGCGTTCGGCGAGGCGATCCAGCAGGCGCTTGTGGACGGCGGGCGGGAGCATGTCGGTGACATCGCCGCCGTAGGTCGCAACTTCTTTGACCAGTGAGCTGGACAGGAAGCTGAAGGTCGGGTTGGTGGCGATGAAGAAGGTGTCGACGCCGCTGAGCTTCTTGTTCATCTGCGCCATCTGCAGTTCGTAGCCGAAATCGGTGGCATCGCGCAGCCCCTTGACGATCGCGCCGATGCCCTCCTGCTTCGCGAAATCCACCAGCAGACCCTGCCAGGACTCCACCCGCACATTGGGCAGGTGCGCCGTGGCCTCGCGCAGCATCTCCATGCGCTCCTCGACGCTGAACATGCCCTGCTTCTTGGGATTGACCATGACGGTCACCACGACCTCGTCGAACTGAGCCGCGGCCCGCGCGAAGACGTCGATATGTCCATTGGTCACCGGGTCGAACGAGCCCGGGCACAACGCTCCTGCCATGAACAGACGGTATCAGGAGGCCGGACCCTCACCTCGAATGCCGCGACGGCGGAGTTACTCCGGGGCGAATTCGGCTAGTTCGATGCGGGTTTCGCCGTATTTGCGCGCCTTCGCGGGGATATAGCCTGCGGGCCAGACGATCTCGGGTGAGCGGATGGAACGCTCGACTACGACGAGGGCGTCCGGTGCCAGCCAGTCGTGTTCGGCGAGGGCGCGCAGGTCGGCGGTGACCGTCGCGGTGTCGACATCGTAAGGCGGGTCGGAGAAGACCACGTCGTACTTGCCAGCACCGCCGCCCGCCAGGACAGTGGCGACGGACCCGATGCGGAGTTCGGCACCCGGCAGGTCGAGGTCGGCGATATTGCCACGCACGATGGCCGCGGCCTTGCGGTCGGATTCGATGAGCATGGCGTGGGTAGCGCCGCGGGAAAGGGCTTCCAGGCCCAGCGCACCGGATCCGGCGTAGAGGTCGAGCACACGGAGGCCGTCGAAATCGATGCGGGCGTCGAGGGCGCTGAACAGCGCCTCACGCACCCGATCGGAGGTGGGCCGGGTACCCGCGGGCGGGACGCGTAGCCGCCGCCCGCCCGCGGTACCCGCGACGATCCGGGTCATTCGGCCGCGGACTCGCGCACCGTCAGTTCGACCAGCAGGTCACCGCCTTCGACCTGCTGCACCTTGCCGATCGCGACCCGGCCGACGAGGCCGGCCCGCGGCGCGGTGATCGCGGCCTCCATCTTCATCGCCTCGATGGTGCCGACGATATCGCCCGCCGCGATCGAATCGCCTTCGGACACAGCGAGTGTCACCACACCGGCGAACGGGGCGGCGATATGGCCCGCGTTGTTCTTATCGGCCTTCTCGGCGGCCGGGATCTCGCTGGCGATGGAGCGGTCGCGCACGGCGACCGGGCGCAATTGGCCGTTCATGATGCACATGACCGTACGCATACCGCGCTCATCGGGTTCGGAGATGGCCTCCAGTCCGATGAGCAGGGTGACGCCCTTCTCCAGTTGCACACGGTGTTCGTCGCCGCGGCGCAGTCCGTAGAAGAACTGGTTGGCCGACAGACCCATGGTGTCGCCGTACTTTTCCCGGTGCGCGAGGAATTCGGCGGTGGGACCGGGGAAGAGCAGCCGGTTGAGCGTGGCGCGGCGCAGTTCGGAGGAACCGGCGAGTCCGGCCTCGTCCGCGGGGGTCAGCGGGGTCTCCGGCTTGGCCGGTCCACGTCCGGCCAGTGCGCGGCTGCGGAACGGTTCGGGCCAGCCGCCCGCCGGATTGCCGAGTTCGCCCCGGAGGAAACCGATTACCGAATCCGGAATGTCGTAGCGGCCCGGATCGGCGGCGAAGCTTTCGATATCGACGCCGGTGCCGACCAGTGCGAGCGCGAGGTCGCCGACCACCTTCGAGGACGGGGTGACCTTTACCAGGCGGCCCAGAAGTCGGTCCGCCGCAGCGTATTTCGCCTCGACCTCTTCGAAACGGTCACCGAGGCCGAGTGCGATGGCCTGCTGACGCAGATTCGACAGCTGACCGCCCGGGATTTCGTGGGTGTACACCCGGCCGGTCGGCGCGGGCAGCCCGGATTCGAAGGGCGCGTACACCTTTCGCAACGCCTCCCAGTACGGCTCCAGATCGCAGACGTTCTGCAGGTTGAGACCGGTGTCGAATTCGCTGTGCGCGGCAGCCGCGACGATCGCGGAAAGCGCTGGCTGACTGGTGGTTCCGGCCATGGCGGCACTCGCGCCGTCGACCGCGTCGGCGCCGGCCTGCCAGGCGGCGAGGTAGGTGGCCAGCTGACCGCCGGGGGTGTCGTGGGTGTGCACATGCACCGGCAGGTCGAAATTGCTGCGCAGCGCGGAGACCAGGGTCGCGGCGGCCGGAGCGCGCAGCAGGCCCGCCATATCCTTGATAGCCAGTACGTGCGCGCCCGCGTCGACGATCTGCTCGGCGAGCTTGAGGTAGTAGTCGAGGGTGTAGAGGTTTTCGTCCGGGTTGGACAGGTCGCCGGTGTAGCTCATCGCGACTTCCGCGATGGCCGTGCCGGTTTCACGCACCGCGTCGATGGCCGGACGCATCTGGTCGACATTGTTGAGCGCGTCGAAGATGCGGAAGATGTCGATGCCGGTGTCGGTTGCCTCCTGCACGAACGCGCGCGTCACCTGCTCCGGGTACGGCGTATAGCCGACGGTATTGCGTCCGCGCAGCAGCATCTGCAGACAGATATTCGGCACGGCCTCGCGCAGTGCGGCCAGCCGCTCCCACGGGTCCTCGAACAGGAAGCGCAGTGCCACATCGTAAGTCGCGCCGCCCCATGCCTCGATGGACAGCAGTTCCGGTGTCAGGCGCGCGACATGTCCGGCGACGCCGAGCAGTCCATTGGTGCGCACGCGGGTGGCCAGCAGCGACTGGTGTGCGTCGCGGAAGGTGGTGTCGGTGACGCCGACGGCCTTCTGCTCGCGCAGCGCCTGCGCGAACCCGTCCGGGCCCAGGCGCAGCAGCCGCTGACGGGAACCGTCCGGCGGCGGCACGCTCAGATCGATGGCAGGCAGCTTGTCGTGCGGGTACACCGTGGTCGGGCGGTCGCCGTGCGGCTTGTTCACGGTGATATCGGCGAGGTAGTTCAGGATCTTGGTGCCGCGGTCGGCCGAACCGCGCAGGGTCAGCAGCTGTGGGCGCTCATCGATGAACGAGGTGGTGACCCGTCCGGCCTTGAAGTCCGGATCGTCGAGCACCGCGAGCAAGAACGGGATATTGGTGGTGACGCCGCGGATGCGGAATTCCGCGAGTGCGCGACTCGCCCTGGCCACGGCGGCGGGCAGATCGCGGCCGCGGCAGGTGAGCTTGACCAGCATCGAGTCGAAGTAGGCGCCGATCTCCGCGCCCAGGTTCGCACCGCCGTCGAGGCGGATGCCCGCGCCGCCGGGGGTGCGGTATGCGGTGATGCGGCCGGTGTCGGGGCGGAAGCCGTTGGCCGGATCCTCGGTGGTGATCCGGCACTGCAGGGCAGCACCACGAATGGCGACCTTGTCCTGACTCAGACCGAGTTGTTCGAGTGTCTCCCCCGCCGCGATGCGCAGCTGGGACTGCACCAGATCGACATCGGTGATCTCCTCGGTCACCGTGTGCTCGACCTGGATGCGCGGGTTCATCTCGATGAAGACATGGTTGCCGCGCTCGTCGAGCAGGAATTCGACGGTGCCCGCGCAGCTGTAGCCGATCTGGCGGGCGAAGGCCACGGCGTCGTTGCAGATGCGTTCGCGCAGTGCGGGATCCAGGTTCGGGGCGGGTGCGAGCTCGATCACCTTCTGGTGGCGGCGCTGCACCGAACAGTCGCGCTCGAACAGGTGCATGACATTGCCGTGCTGGTCGGCCAGGATCTGCACCTCGATGTGGCGCGGATTTACCACGGCCTGTTCCAGGAAGACGGTCGGATCACCGAAGGCCGACTCCGCCTCGCGGGACGCGGCCTCGATCGATTCGCGCAGCTGTGCGGGATCGGCGACCCGGCGCATACCGCGGCCACCGCCACCCGCGACGGCCTTCACGAAGATCGGATAGTCCAGCTCCTCGGAGGCGGCCAGCAGTTCGTCCACCTCGGCGGAGGGCGCGCTGGACTTCAGCACCGGCAGACCCGCTGCCCGCGCCGCCTCGATCGCGCGAGCCTTGTTACCAGCCAGTTCGAGCACTTCGGCCGACGGACCGATGAAGGTGATGCCCTCGCGCGCGCAGGCCGCCGCGAGGTCCGGGTTCTCGGACAGGAAGCCGTAACCGGGGTAAATGGCGTCGGCACCCGCGGACTTGGCCGCCTCGATGATCGCCGCTATCGACAGGTACGCCCGGACCGGGTGCCCTTCTTCGCCGATCTGGTAGGACTCCGCGGCCTTCAACCGGTGGACCGAGTTGCGGTCCTCGTACGGGAAGACGGCGACTGTCCCGATGCCGAGTTCGTAGGCCGCGCGGAAGGCGCGGATGGCGATCTCGCCACGGTTGGCAACCAAGACTTTCGAGAACATTGAACTAAGGTACCCGCCCCGGAATCGTGGCCTGACAGGGAAGTCCCCTTCGCGGAATCTTCACAACGAGTCCTAGCAGAGTTGCGAAGTTGTGTTCACCTCACCGACACATCTCACCGTCCGTCGCGGTCACAAGTGCGGTCGGGTGCCACCGGCGACTCGAACGCACCTGGCGACAACTTCGCAAACCCGCTGCGCATCGAGCGCTGTGAAATCCGATTGCGCGGCCGCCTATGCTGGTTGACGCAGCTGGTTCGCCGTGCGTAGACGAGATGGAGCCCCGACGTCGCGTTACGGAGTCGAGTTCGCGGATCGGGAAACCGGTGCGCGGATGAGAGGGAACCCGGTGAGAATCCGGGACTGTCCCGCAGCGGTATGCAGGAACGACCGCCGTCATCGAGCACTGGGCAACCACCCGGGAAGCGACGGCCAGTAGGTGAGCCCCGTACGGGGTCGGCCAGAAGGCCCGTGCCCGCAAGTCCGAAGACCTGCCAGCCGTGTCGGATACGCCGTATCCGGCGGCCACCGCCTCGTGGATTGGGCGCGCGGACCTCCGTGTGATTGTCGGGCTCCATCGGTGTGCCGGCACGTCATTCGGTCTCCGCTAGCTCGTAGGGCGATGGTCTTCGATCTCAGCACTGGAGAAATTCGTGACTGTTACGCATAACCCGTTCACCGCGACGGTTCTCGGTCTCCCGCGGGTGGGGCCGCACCGTGAGCTCAAGCGCGCCACCGAGTCCTACTGGGCCGGACGCATCGACGCGCAGCAACTGCACGCGACAGCACGCGATCTGCGACGCGACCAGCTGACCGAATTACAAAGCGCCGGAATGGATTCCATCCCGGTCGGCACCTTCTCCTACTACGACCAGATGCTCGATACCGCCGTATTGCTCGGCGCGCTGCCGGCCCGGGTCGCCGGTATCGCCGATCCACTGGATCGCTATTTCGCCGCCGCACGCGGCACCGATACCGTCGAACCGCTGGAGATGACCAAATGGTTCGATACCAATTATCACTATCTGGTGCCGGAAATCGGTCCGGAGACGGTGTTCTCGCTGGATCCATCGAAGGTGTTGGATGAGCTGCGGGAAGCGCTCGCGCTGGGGGTGCCCGCGCGACCGGTGGTGGTCGGCCCCATCACCTTCCTGAAGCTGGCGAAGGCGACCGGCGGTGCGGCACTGGATCGGCTCGACGAGTTGGTGCCGCTCTATCGGGAGCTGTTGCGGCTGCTGGCCGTGGCGGGCGCGGAATGGGTACAACTCGACGAGCCGGTCCTGGCCACCGATCTGACCGCTGACGAGGTCGAAGGCGTGCGGCGGACCTACGCCGAACTGTCGGCCGCGACGGATCGCCCCGCGCTGCTGGTGGCAACGTACTTCGGCAAGCCAGGTGCGGCGTTGAGTGCCTTGGTCGAGGCCGAAATCGAAGGTATCGCACTGGATTTCACGGTTGACGCCGATCTCTCCGGTGTGCCGGCGCTGGCGAACAAGCTGCTGGTGGCCGGAGTGGTCGACGGTCGAAATGTCTGGCGGGCCGATCTGGAAAAGACTTTGGCGACGCTCGGCACGGTGCTGGGGTGCGCGAAATCCGTTGCGGTGTCGAGTTCCTGCTCATTGCTGCACGTGCCCTATACCTTGGCGAGCGAAACCAGCCTCGACGAGCGGCTGCGTTCGTGGTTGGCCTTCGGTGCGGAGAAGGTCGCCGAGGTGCGATTGCTCGCGACCGCACTGAGCGCGGGGCCCGAGGCGATCGCCGATGAATTGGCTACGGTCCGTACCGCTCTCGCCACCAGGCGTAGCGATCCTCGGTTGGATAATTCGCAGGTTCGGGCGCGGCTGGCCACACTCGGTACGGATGCAACCCGGCGGGCACCCGCGCAACAGCGACGGGCATTGCAAGCCGAGCGGCTGCGACTGCCATCGCTGCCGACCACGACGATCGGCTCGTATCCGCAGACCTCGGCGATCCGACTGGCACGCGCGGCATTGCGCAAGGGTGCGATCGATCAGGCCGAGTACGTGCGGCGGATGCGATCCGAGATCGCGGATGTCATTGCGTTGCAAGAGAAGCTGGGCCTGGATGTACTGGTGCACGGCGAGCCGGAGCGCAATGACATGGTGCAGTACTTCGCCGAGCAACTCGACGGATTCGCCGCCACCGACGCGGGCTGGGTGCAGTCCTACGGCACGCGTTGTGTGCGGCCGCCGATTCTGTTCGGCGATGTGGCGCGGCCCGCGCCGATGACCGTGGATTGGATCGGCTACGCGCAATCGTTGACCGATAAGCCGGTCAAGGGCATGCTGACCGGCCCAGTGACGATTCTGGCCTGGTCGTTCGTCCGCGATGACCAACCGTTGGCGGATTCGGCACGTCAAGTGGCGCTGGCGATCCGGGACGAGACGGTCGATCTACAGGCCGCGGGCATTCGGATCATCCAGGTCGACGAGCCCGCGCTGCGGGAACTGCTGCCGCTGCGCGCGGCCGATCAGGGCGAGTACCTGGAGTGGTCGGTCGGCGCTTTCCGGTTGGCGACCTCCGGGGTCTCGGATGCCACACAGATCCACACCCATCTCTGCTATTCGGAATTCGGTGAGGTCATCGATGCGATCGCCGGATTGGATGCCGATGTGACCTCCATCGAGGCGGCGCGCTCGCATATGGAAGTGCTCGACGATCTGAATGCGGCAGGGTTCGATCTCGGCGTCGGACCGGGCGTGTACGACATCCACTCACCGCGGGTGCCGAGTGTCGAGGAGATCACCGCCTCCCTGCGCGCCGCACTGAAGGCCGTTCCCGCCGAACGGCTTTGGGTCAATCCGGACTGCGGATTGAAGACGCGTGGACCAGTCGAGGTCGAGGCGTCATTGCGCAATCTGGTCGCTGCTGCGGCCGCGGTGCGCTAGCGGGATAATGCGCTCGCCCTCTCGAATGGGAGGGCGGGCGCGCTCGCCCGGGTCCGCGCCGTGTGGCGAACCAATTCCAATTGCAGCCACGCCGTCCCACCCGAACATCTCGACCTCGCGATCGACTGCATCCGCGCATATTCCTGCTCGAAGACCGCGCAGCCCGATAGCGCGGTTTGGTCACCGCGCTATCGGGCTGCATATCAATGAGATTCGGCCCCGGGGAAAGGCCGGAGCCGACGGCGCGGCGTGTACCTCTCACAACTTTCACCGTTGCGGACCATCGGCCGCAGGCGCGACCGTGCGCTCAGTCCCCGCCGCCAGGCCGTATGACATTCCGAGCAACGATCCATGCGTAACCCCTCCTCATACGTCGCCATCAGATATCACCCCCGATGTTCTATTCGACGCAGGGCCGACCGATTCGGTTCCGTCGGTTCCCTCGACTATTCGGCCGCGGGCTCGGTTCCGAAGGCGCGATTGATGGCGGCCATATCGAAGTAGTCGCGCCAGGCGGTGATGGCGCCGTCGGCGACCTCGAAGACGCCCACTACCGGCAGCGGGGTGTCTTTGCCCAGGCCGCGCAAGATATCGGTGCGCTCGTTCATGACGATATTTCCGGCGGCGACCTGGTGGTGCACGTCGAATTCGATGGATTCGAAGGTGCTGAGGAAACCGGCGATAAAATCGCGGATGGCAGCGCGGCCGTTGATGGGTTCCATCGGAATGTTGTGGTAGACGGCGTCTTCGGCGAAGAAGGCGCTGATCCGGTCCGGGTCGGGATCGGCCCAGCTGCGGCACATGGCGGTGACGATTTCGTCGGGGCTCGGCATTCGGTTCGCTCGCTTCCTTGCGCCGATACGATCGGGCACATCGGTCGATTCGATCGCACCGATTACACCAAACAATCGCTTGGTTGTGCCAGGATCAGCCCGCAACCAGCAGTTCGCGCTGCGACACCCATTGGCACCGCCGTACAGCGGACCCTCGATCGCAGCGATGATCGCGCTGTACATATCCGAGCGGGTCGAGGTGACCACACGCGCGACGAAGGTGGATGCGTTGAAACTGTGCTCCACGTAAAGGATCAGCGAAATCTCGAAGGCGCGCACAATGCGCTGTCGACGATCCGGTTCACGATCCTCGCGCGGACCTCGGCGGTCACCTCGACCGGATCGGCGGCGACCTCGGCAATTCTGATGGCCAAGTGTTCTGTGCGCGGAAGGTCCGCGGTGGCGGCGCGGGCGCGTACGATGTGGGTTTTCATCCATCCGCCGGTTCCAGACGGGCCAGCGGCCCTCCTTCGCACGCTACGCAGGATTAATCTTCGGCAAAATCCCTTGCAACAGCAGATTTCTGCGGGCGAGAATCCTCAATTTTGCGATGATTGCGAATTCCGAGGGCTACCATCTTGCGGTGCGCAAGATGTACGCGGGCGCCCGACTGAGACGGTTGCGCGAGGAACGGCGGATGACCCAGGCGGCACTGGCGAAATCCCTGGATCTATCGCCCAGCTACCTCAACCAGCTCGAGCGCGACCAGCGACCGCTCACCATTCCGGTGCTGCTGAAGCTCAACTCCACCTTCGACCTCGACGTGCAATTTTTCGCGGCCGACTCCGATGCCCGGCTGGTCTCGGATCTGCACGAGGTACTCGTCGATGCGGCGGGCGGTGACAGTGCGCCACTGACCGAGGTGGAGGAACTGGCGACGCGACTGCCGGAGGTCTCCCGGATCGTCGTCGCGATGCATCGGCGATTGCGCGCGGCGACAGATCAACTCGATCTGCTCTCCGCCCGGGTGGCCGCGCCGACGGGCGCACCCGGCGTGCCCATGCCGTATGAGGATGTGCGGGATTTCTTCTACGACCACCACAATCACATCGCGCAACTCGATCATGCGGCCGAACAGCTCTTCGAGGAGTGCGGTCTGAGCATCGGGTCCCTCGATCGACAACTCGCCAGGGTGGCCGAGGAGCGCGCCGGGGTCACCGTGCTGGTGCGCGGTGACGGCGCGGATCCGTCTATCCCGAAACGGCATTACGATCCGGACAGCCGCACGCTGACGCTGGCGCGGCGGCTGCGTCCCGGGCAGCGCGCATTTCAAATTGCCACCACCCTCGGCTTTCTGCTGTACGGCAAGGATCTGGATGCCGTACTCGCCGAAACACCGTCGCTCACCGGCGAATCCAGGACGTTGGCGCGGATCGGGTTGGCGAATTACTTCGCGGGCGCACTGGCGCTGCCGTATGGCCGCTTTCTGCGGTCGGCCGAGGAACTGCGCTACGACATCGATCTGCTCAGTCTGCGTTTCGAGGTCGGCTTCGAGACCATCTGCCACCGGTTGAGCACCCTGCAGCGGCAGGGGCAGCGCGGCGTTCCGTTCTTCCTCGTCCGCACCGACCGGGCGGGCAATATCTCGAAACGCCAGTCCGCCACGGCATTCCATTTCTCCCGGGTCGGGGGCAGCTGCCCGCTATGGGTGGTGCACGAGGCCTTCGCCAATCCTGGTCGCATCCTGACCCAGATGGCGGCAATGCCCGATGGCCGCCGCTACCTCTGGATCGCCCGCACCGCGCTGGCGGGGCCCCACGGATTCAGCACGGCGACAAAGGATTTCGCGATCGGCCTGGGTTGCGATATCGAATACGCCGACCGGCTGGTGTATTCGAACGGTCTACAACTCGACAGTCCGGCAGCAGCGGTGCCGATCGGCGCGGGCTGCAAGGTCTGCGAGCGCCCCTCCTGTCCGCAGCGCGCCTTCCCTCAGATCGGCAGCCCCCTCGCAGTCACCGAGCACATCAGCACGGATCTGCCCTACCCCCGAGTCCTGCGCTAGTTCTGGACAGTCGATCACCATGCGCTGGGGCAGGCAAACATCGAGAACGCCTCTCCACCAGTGCATTCTCACGACTTCGCCAGGTACTCGAGGCGCTCGGCGTCTACGGCGGCGTGCATCATGGTGGCGAGGCCCGGGTGGCGGTGCAGGCCGGGGTCGGATTCGACTACTTGGCGGGCGAGGTCTTGGGCGGCGGTGATGACTTCGAGGTCGTCGAGTAGGGAGAGCAGGCGCAGCGAGCGGGCGGTGCCGGACTGGGCGGCGCCGAGGACGTCGCCTTCGCGGCGTTGGCGCAGGTCGAGTACAGCGAGTTCGAAGCCGTCGGTGGTGGCGGCGACGGCGTCGAGGCGGGCCATGGCGGTGCCGGTTGGGCCCGCGTCGGTGATGAGCAAGCACAGGCCGGGGTATTTGCCACGGCCGATGCGGCCGCGCAACTGATGCAGCTGGCTGACACCGAAGCGGTCCGCGTCCACGATGACCATAACGGTCGCATTGGGCACGTCGACGCCGACCTCCACTACCGTGGTGCAGACGAGCACGTCGATGTCGCCGTCGTTGAATGCGCGCATCACCTGGTCTTTTTCATCGGTCGGGAGCCTGCCGTGCAGCAGGCCGACCCGGACGCTCGCGAGCGGACCGGTGCGCAGCATGTCGAAGACCTCGAGCGCCGCGGCCGTGGTCGGGCCTTCCTTCTCCTCTGCCTTACCGGACTTCTTGCCGTTGCGGCCCTTGCCGTTCTCTTCGTCGTCGCCGATGCGCGAGCACACCACATAGGCCTGCCGACCTGCGCCGACCTCCTCGAGGATGCGTTCCCAGGCACGGTCGACCCAGTTCGGATGCTGTTTGCGCGGCACCACCTTCGACACGATCGGCGAGCGACCGCGGGGCAGCTGAGTGAGGGTCGATGTCTCCAGATCGCCGAGGGTTGTCATGGCGATGGTGCGGGGAATCGGGGTCGCGGTCATCACGAGCAGATGCGGGCTGGTGCCGGATTTCGCCTTGGCGCGCAACGCATCCCGCTGTTCGACACCGAACCGATGCTGTTCGTCGACGATCACCATGCCGAGATCGAAGAACTCCACCGCGTCCTGGATGAGCGCGTGGGTGCCGATCACAATGCCTGCTTCGCCGGTGACCGCATCCAGTAGCGCCGCTTTCTTCGCCGACGCCGACATCGATCCGGTCACCAGCACGACCTTGGTCGCGTTGTCGGCGGCGCCGAGCTCACCGGCGGTGCCGAGATCGCCCAGCATCGCGCCCAGTGACCGATAGTGCTGGGCGGCAAGGACTTCCGTTGGTGCGAGCAGCGCGCACTGCTGACCGGCGTCGACCACCTGCAGCATGGCGTGCAGTGCGACGATGGTCTTGCCCGAACCCACCTCGCCCTGCAGTAGCCGGTGCATCGGATGGCTGCGCGCGAGGTCGTCGGAGATTTCCGCGATCACCTGCTGCTGTCCCTCGGTCAGTTCGAAGGGCAGGCGGGTGTCGAAAGCCGCTGCGATACCGTCGGATCGGGGCGGACACGGCCGGGCCGCTCGCGCCTCCGCGTCGTGTCGTCGCTCGGCGAGGACCAGTTGCAGGGCCAGCGCCTCGTCGAAACGCAAGCGCTCCCTGGCCTGTTCGATATCGGACTTGCGTTCGGGCAGGTGGATCAGGCGCAGCGCGTCGGAGATCTTCATCAGCGCGCGGTCGTCGCGCAGATCACTCGGCAGCGGATCGTCGATCGGGTCGAGTTGGTCGAGCACCTGCCGGACGCAGGCGAGCAGATCCCAGCTCTGCACTTTCGCGGTCGCGGGGTACACCGGGATGTATTCCCGTTCGAAGAACGAGACATCCACTCCCCCTTTACCTTTCGCACTCTGAGCCAATCCGCGCAAGGCGCCGCCACCGCGTACCGAGGTGAGGTTCTCGATCGAATCCTCTTCCTTCTCGGGCAGGATCAGATAGTCGGGATGCGAGAGGTTCCAGCGGTCCGGGCGCCACCAGTGCACGGTGCCCGACATCATGGCCCGGACTCCTTCGCGGACAAGGTAACTCACCTTGTCGCCGTTGAAGAAGGTGATATCGATCGGGGCGACCGAACCGGTGTCGAGGGCGACCTTGAGCAGACGCCCCCTGCGGTTCTTCATCGGGCGCAGTTCGGTTTTCGTCACCCGGCCGATGACGGTGATGTGCGCGCCCTCCTCCGGCTGCTCCTGGGTGAGCGGCTGGCCTTGAGTGGCATAACGTAATGGGTAGTGCCGCAACAGATCCTCGACGGTGTGCATGTCGAAGGCATCGGCGAGCGGCTCGGCCGCCTTCACGCCGAGCAAGTGGTCCAGCCGATCGCTGAGTGTCGCCATATCCCTATTCCACCCCTATCTGCACCAGATCTGCTTGCTGCCCACCGGAATACACACTCACCTCGACGCCGGGAAAGCCGTTCGCGATATGCGCGGCCAGTTCGTCCGCGAGTTCGGCGGGGGCGGCCATACCCATCAGCAGGGTGACCAGCTCACCGCCGAAGGCGAGCATCCGGTCGAGCAGGGTCCGGCCCGCGGTCGGCACATCCCGGTCGATCACCACGACATCGTGACCGACCAGCCCCAGCCCATCACCGGCCTCGCAAGTGCCGACCATGGTGAGTGCCCGTTCTGTCGCGGCACGCAATGATCCCCAGCGGGTCGCGGCCGCCGCTTCCGACATGGCGAACGCGTCGTCCACGGCGATCCGGCCGCAATCGTGCACCGCCAGCGCCGCGAACCCCTGCACCATGGACCCGCTCGGCAACAACAAGACGTCCCGATGCGCGTCACGAGCCGCAACACCGACCGCAACCAACTCGTGCGCGGGCAGCGCACCATTCGGCAGCACCAACACCTCTCGATTCGGCAGCCGCCGAATCGCCGCAAGCAGCGCCGCGCTGGTCACCGGCCCGTCACTGCCGAGCACCACCGCACCTCCGGCCTCGAACAGCGCCGCCGCGCCATCTCCCGATGCGACAGCCAGGACGGCGCGGTCCGCGGGACCGTCATGATCGGGCGCGTCGTGCGCGGTTGCACCCGATCCGACGGCTGCGGCGGGAGATTCAGTAAGCGCAGGCGAGTCAGTGCGCGCAGGCTGCACAGCGGCACCAGCAACATCGGCACGGGCTGCGTCGGGGTGCCCGACAACATCAGCGTGTCCAATGATGTCGGCGCGCGCGGTTACGCCCGAAGGCGCGGGTGTTGGGCGGGCGGTGACGGTGAAGCTCTCTATGCGGATAGCGCTGAGGCTGCCGGCGGCGATTCCTGCTTCTATGGCGGCGCCCGCGTCGGCGCAATGGACGTGCGCGGACCAGGAGCCTGCGCCGTCACCGACGACCACGACGGAGTCGCCGAGGTCGGCCAGGTGGGCGCGGAGGCGGGCGATTCGTTGGTCGTCGGTGTCCGACAGGAGGTACATCACCTCGAAGTGGGGTTCGGCACTGTTCAGGGGTTCGACACAGGCGCCGTGCGGTTCGACGTCGGCTCGCGGTGCGGAATCGGCATGCGGTACGGCCCTGGCACGATCAACTCTCGCCAGGTCACCAGCGAATGCGAATTCGCCTCGCGCGTACTCCGGCCGATCGGGTGTCCGGCCGAGGGTGACCGCGACCAGACTGTCGAGAAGCACGACCAGCCCGCGCGCCCCCGCATCGACCACACCCGCCTCGCGCAGCACGCCGAGCTGGGCGGGTGTATCACCGAGCGCCTCGGCAGCACCGTCGGCCGCCGCCACCGCCACCTGGGCCAGGGCGGATTCCGGAGAGGCCGCAGCACATTCCGCTGCCCGCTCCAGGACGGTCAGAATGGTCCCCTCGACCGGCACACTCAGCGATTCCCGAACCAACGCCGATGCCGTGGCCAGCGCGTCACGCAACGTCTGCGCCGTCAGCGGCCCCCCGCGCGCTGCCTCGGCAATCCCCCGCAACACCTGCGACAAGATGATCCCGGAATTCCCGCGCGCCCCGAGCGTCGCCCCACGCGCCATAGCCGCGGCCACATCGTGCGTCGAGAGCGATTCACCTGGTTCGCGATACCCGTCCCGCACCCCTGCGCTGGCGCCATTCCACGAGCTCCCTTTGCCCGCAGTACCAGGCGGAGTCGGGCGATCGACACCGGTCGTGGCAACAACTCGGTCCGCGAACTCCCCCGGCGGCGCCGCAGGGGGGTGCGATATCGCGGCGCCGCCGTCCGATTTCGCGCCGTTGCCGACCACCCCGGCATCCGCTGCACAACCCTCGGCCGCGGATCGCTCGGATCCGCGGGCCGAGATCACCGCAGCGTCCGCAGCCTGGATTGCCGCTCGCATGGTGGCGAGCATGTTCGTACCCGTGTCGGCGTCGGCGATGGGGAAGACGTTGAGGGCGTTGATCTCCTCGCGACGCTGCTGCAGGCCTTCGAGACAGATGCGCCCCCAGCGCAGCAGGGCCGTGCCGTTCAGTTCATTCGGACCGGCAACGGCAGGCAGACCCGCGTCAGGGCCGTCGCCCATCATGTCCCGCACTCCG
This sequence comes from Nocardia sp. NPDC049526, assembly GCF_044465765.1. Taxonomy (NCBI): domain Bacteria; kingdom Bacillati; phylum Actinomycetota; class Actinomycetes; order Mycobacteriales; family Nocardiaceae; genus Nocardia; species Nocardia sp. NPDC049526. The sequence goes on from NZ_JBITMA010000004.1 coordinate 253,259, forward strand.
GGCACCGCCACCTCTCTCCGCGATCGTTCACACCGCCGTGCCACCGCACCCAAGCGACTGCTGGCAGATCGCTCGAAAGGTTCTGCCACCGTTGGCCAGGTTAGCTGGCGATACCGACAGTCGATCGGCGACACCGATCCACTACCATCGGGTATGCCCACAGGTCATCGCTTCATGACCCGGTTTGGTGGATCCGGGCGCCGCCAGCTACCCTTGCAGGGTTGCCTAGCGCGGCCGAGAGGGTTCGCGCTGGCCGACGTCAGTCGGCAGGGCATTAAGACATTGTTTCCGGACATGCTGCCGACATGCGGCGGTCCCCACATGACATGAAGGAGTTCGCGACTATGGCTGCCGTCTGCGACGTCTGCGCCAAGGGCCCCGGCTTCGGGAAGTCGGTCTCGCACTCGCACCGGCGTACCAACCGTCGTTGGAACCCGAACATCCAGACCGTGCGCGCACAGGTCGCGCCGGGCAACACCCGCCGCATGAACGTGTGCACCTCCTGCCTGAAGGCGGGCAAGGTCGTTCGCGGCTGATTTCCCAGAGACCGACATACGCCCCGACACCACCAGGTGTTCGGGGCGTAGTCATCTGCGGACCTGGTCATCGACTACCACCCTCGGCAACGATGGTCTCCATGACCCAGCCCGCCTGGCGCATAGCCCCACTCACCGCCGAATACGTCCACGGCGTCGCCGAATGCCATATCGCCTGCTGGCGTGAGGCCTATCGCGGCCTGGTCCCCGACCACATCCTGGATGCGTTCGAGGTCGGCCGCCGCGCGGAGCAATGGGAACGCGTCCGCATCCGCAATCCGGGCAGCGCCTACGTCGCTCTCGTCGACGACGAGGTGATCGGCTTCTCCTGTGCGAGCGCGTCCCGCGACGAATCACCGATCACCCCAACCGAACTGAACGCCCTCTATGTCCGCGCCGCGTGGTACGGCACCGGCGTCGCCCACGACCTCATCCGCGCCGCCGTCGCACCCGACATCCCGTGCTCTCTCTGGGTCTTCGAGAAGAACCCACGCGCCCAGGCCTTCTACCGCAAACACGGCTTCGAACTCGACGGCACCAGCCGCATCGAGGCCTTCACCCCCGCCATCGAAGTCCGCATGGTCCGCCGCTGACCGGAAGACGGCTCAGGGCGGGGAGCTAATGTGCTGGCCATGACTTCAACGCACACCGAGTACGTCACCGTCGTCGACGGCGTACTACAGATCACCATCTCGACCGCCGCGAACGGCACTTCCCTGGACTTCGCGGGCATCAACGCGGGCACCGAGGCATTGCGGTCCGCCGACCGCGAGATCGGAGCCGTCCTGCTGGCGGGCGCCGGACCGAACTTCTCCGCGGGTGGCAATGTGCGCGGCTTCGCGGCGGCCGAGGATCGGGCCGGTCATATCTACGGCCTCGCGACGGATCTGCACGAATTCGTGCGCGCGCTGGACGAGACCATCGTGCCCGTCGTCGCCGGGGTGCAGGGGTGGGCGGCCGGAGCGGGGATGAGCCTGGTGTGCGCGGCGGATATCGCGATCGGCGGCCCGAGCACCAAGCTGCGCCCGGCGTATCCGGGCATCGCGTTGAGCCCGGACGGCGGCATGTCGTGGACGCTGCCACGGATCGTCGGCGCCGGACGCGCCCGCGAAATCCTGCTCACCGACGCGATTCTCGACGCCGAAACGGCGGTGCGACTCGGCATCCTGAGTCGGCTCGTCGATGACGAGCAGGTACAGCCCGAGGCACTGGCTGTGGCCCGAACCCTCGCCACCGGACCGCGGTCCGCCTACGCGAGCATCAAATCGTTACTGGCACGGTCGAATTCGTCGACGCTGAGCGACCAGCTCGACTACGAGCGCGATGCCATCAGCGCCGCGGCGAACAGCCCGGCCGGGCGCGAGGGCGTGGATGCCTTCGTCGAGAAGCGCAAGCCCGACTACCAGAACCGGTAGCTAACCGCGCACCTGGAGCACGAATTTCGCGACCGCGTCGGTGAACGAATCATTGTCGTCACCGGCCGCGGTATGCGCCGCGCCACCGATCTCGACCAGCTGCGCATGCGGCACCAGTGCCTGGAATTCCGCTGCGCCTTCCGGCGTCACCACATCGGATTGCATGCCGCGCACCAGCAGCACGGGAATGGTGAGGGCGCGTGCGGCCGCCTCCAACTGCTGCACCATTTCGCTCGGATCCTCGACGCGGTGGGTGAGCATATCCGGATCCCAATGCCAGTACCAGCGACCGTCACGCTGGCGCAGATTGCGCAGCAGGCCGTCGGTGTTCTTGGGCCTGGGCCGATGCGGCATATATTCCGCGACCGCGTCGGCGGCCTGCTCGAGGCTGTCGAAGCCGTCGCGATGCTTACCGAGGAAGTCGATCACCCGCGCGACACCGGCGGGTTCGGGACGGGTGACGATATCGACGAGCACAAGGGCGGTGATCGCCGCGCCGCCCGGATCCGCGGTAGTCAGCAGGCCGGTAATCCCGCCCATGCTCGCGCCGACCACGACCGCGGGGGTAGCCAGCTGTTCGAGGACCGCGACCAGGTCCGCGACCATCGCGTCGCGCCGGTAGTCCGCGTTCGGCGACCACTCGCTGTCGCCGTGGCCGCGCGCGTCCAGCGTGACGACCCGCATCCCGGCGACGGCCAGCTTCGCACCGGTCTGCTTCCACGAGTGTCTGGTCTGACCACCACCGTGCAGAAACAGGACGAGCGGGCCGTCCGCCGGGCCGAACTGGTCGGCGGCCAGCTCGATCCCATCCGAACCGCGCAGCCGCAGCCGGATCGGACCGAGAAGGTTGTTCGCATTAGTCACGATCCTACGATCGCACAGCTACCGCAGGGACTCATGCGAGCCCCGATAAATGGGACCTCAGCAGTCCCACTTGCCCTGCGCGCTGATGGTGTTCTGCAGCAGGCACGCGACCTTGGCATTCACCGAAGACGAGATGGTCGAGGAGCCATTGGAGGTGAATTCCTCGCCGACCGGAGCGGCGGTCTTCGGCGCGGAGGTCTCCGTGGCGGGCTCGAGCGGCAACCCGGCCGCATTCGCCGCCGCACTGCCGCCGGCCAGGGCCGCGCACAGGGCCAGCGTGGCGGTGGTGCCGCGCAGTGCGCCGCGAACGGTCTTGTTCTGCATGAAATTGTGCTCCTCTACTGTGTTTTAACCTCGACGCCCGAGATCTAGGGCAGGCGCCAGTCAACAGGTTCGGCACCCAATTCGTCGAGTAGTTCATTCACTCGTGAGAAGGGTCGCGAACCAAAAAAGCCGCGCGAGGCCGACAGTGGTGACGGGTGCACGGATTCGATATAGGGCACCTCGGCCGCGGCCAGCTGCGGTTTCAGTGTCTGGGCGTCCCGACCCCACAGGATCGCGACCAGCGGCTCGTCCCTGGCCACCAGCGCGCGAATCGCCTGATCGGTCACCGCCTCCCAGCCCTTGCCTCGGTGCGAGGCGGGCTGACCCGGCGAAACCGTCAGGACTCGGTTCAGCAGCAGTACGCCCTGATCCGACCACGGGCTCAAGTCGCCATTGGACGGTGTCTGGTGGCCGAGGTCCTTGCTGTATTCGGCGAAGATATTGGCGAGGCTGCGCGGCACCGGCGAAACATCCGGGGCGACAGAGAAACTCAGGCCCATCGGATGTCCGGGCGTCGGATATGGATCCTGGCCGACGATCAACACGCGCACCGCATCGAACGGACGCTGAAAGGCGCGCAGCACATTCTCACCGGCCGGTAGATAACCGCGGCCCGCCGCATTCTCCGCGCGCAGGAATTCGCCCATCGCCGAGATCTGCTCCGCAACCGGTTCGAGAGCCTTCGCCCAACCCGGATCCATGATTTCCGTCAGTGGTTTCGCGCCCATGACCGCACAACCTATCGTGGCTCGGGCTCGGATGCCGAGTCCACCCCGCTGAACGATTCCCAGCCCCCACTGCCCGGATGCCGCGCACCGTCGACGGTGATGCCGTGACCTGCCAGCACCCGTCCGATCGGCACCCAACCGGGCGGCAGATCCCGGTGTGCGGACCAGGTTCCGACGAACGCGTGATCCTCGCCGCCGGTCAGAATCCATTGCGCCGCATCGGCATCCAGACGCCGCGCGATAGTCGCCAGCGCCGGATCGCGCAATGTCTTCGAATGGATATCGATGGCGACGCCGGACGCCTCGGCGATATGGCCCAGATCAGCGAGCAATCCGTCCGAGATATCGGTGAGCGCGGTGGGTGTCGCGGGCACTTCGGTGGGAGATCCGATGATGCCCTCCGATCCGAACTCCGCCGCGTTCGACTGATCCGACACCCCGATATGCTCCGAGCCGAGTACGCCTTCCGCTGGGGGTGCTCCCGAATTGTCCACTCCGGCAACGGAATCGGTGACTACAGCGAGCACAGCCGAATAGGGCGGCTGTGGGACCCGATGGGCCGCGAGCGCTTCGGCGAAGAGTTCATCGGTCGGATCGAATCCGGCGGTCAGGACTGCCAACCCAGCGGCGGACCAGCCGAGGCGACCGACCACTGCGACCGTATCCCCCACCCGCGCACCAGCTCTGGTGATCGGTGCGCGGCCGTCCAGATCGCCGAAGGCGGTGACCGAGATGACCAGCTGCGGGCTGCGCACCACATCGCCGCCTGCAATGGAGCCACCCGAGCGACGCGCCTCGGCCCACATCCCGTCGGTGAGCCCATCCACCAGCTCGAGCGGCGTATCGGCCGGACAGCCGAACGCCACCACGAATGCGGTCGGCACCGCACCCATCGCGACCACGTCGGCGGCATTCTGCGCGATGGCCTTGCGTCCGATATCGCGCGGACCGGACCAATCGAGCCGGAAATGTCGATCCTGGATCAGCATGTCGGTGGTGACCACGAAACGGCCGTCCGGCGCGGCCACCAGGGCGGCGTCGTCACCAGGACCGAGCAGCACGCCGGGCGCCTGCACCCGCCCCGAGTTGATCCGCTCGATCAGCGCGAACTCCCCCAGCTCACGCACTGTCTTCGGCCGTGTGCTGTCGCTGATGACCTGGTCCCTTCCCGGCGTCGTGCTGGCTGAAATCGCCCCGAGGGTACCCTTTCCAAGGCAATCGAGTACTACCAGGCCGGTGCGCGGCATCCATCCCCCAGGTGACCGGGCCCCACCAGCGCGAACAGGAAGGACCGGTGAGCATGGCGGCGGAATCGTCGGACCGCGGTTCGTCGGAGGCGAAGTCGTCGAAGGCCGGGCTGTCGAAAGGGACGGTTGATCCGGCTGCGGACAGCGCGGCGGCGGAACCCACGCCCACCGTCGATAGCACCGGAGCCGAAGGCTCTTCGCCAGCGGCCGATGCCGAGCCCGCAGCAGCTTCAACCGGTACCGCCGATGCCGAACCCGCTCCAGCCGCAACCGGTACCGCCGAAACCGAGACCGCCGGCTCCCCAACAGCTTCAACCGATGCCACCGAACCCGGGGACTCCGCAGCAGCCTCGACCGGCACCGACGACGCTGAGCCCGCCACAGCTTCAATCGATGCCGCTAGTTCCGAGCCCGCCGACTCCGCAACAGCCTCAACCGCGGCCGCCGGTACCGACGACGCCGAGCCTGCGGCCGCCGACAGCACCGAATCCGCCGACGAGCCCGCGACCGAATCCAGCGGCTACCCGCCCGCGCTGATCGCGACCGCAGTCGCACTCCCGGTCGTGCTGGTAGTCGCGGTTCTGGTCGCCGCGGTCCTCGCCCTACGCGCACCGACCGAACGCGAACCGCTGGTCCTCGGTCCGGTTCCCGCACCCGCGGCAGATGGTCCGGCGTGCACCGCGCTGCTGCCCGCATTGCCGGTCGATCTCGGCGACTACTCCAAATCCACGCTGGTGGAACCGGCTCCCCCCGCGACTCGCGCCTGGCAGCGCAAGGACGGCGGCGACGCCATCGTGCTGCGCTGCGGTTTGGAGCGGCCGTTGGAGTTCAACCGCGCCTCGCCGCTCCAGATCGTCAATGGCGTGCAATGGTTCGAGGTCCGCGATGCGGCCGCCAAGGCGAGCACCTGGTTCGCCGTCGACCGCGCGACCTATATCGCGCTGACCGTCCCCGACGGCTCCGGACCGACTCCGCTGCAAGGAGTTTCGGACACGATCACCGCCAACATACCGGCCCAGCTGATCGATCCCGGCCCGCTGCCGAACTGACGCCCACACCCCGCGTCATTGCGCCACACCCGCGGTACTGGGCGCGCACTTGCGACACCGCGGGTCCTGGCCGACAGGCCGAGAGTTGCTCACCGCAACCCGGTACCCCGTGCCAGCGCGGTCTCGATCAGTGTGGAAACCAGCGCCCGGTAGTCGATTCCGGTCGCCTCCCACATCCGCGGATACATGGAGATCGAGGTGAAGCCGGGCATCGTATTGATCTCGTTGATCACCGGCCCCTCCGCCGTGACGAAGAAGTCCACCCGCGCCAAACCTTGGCAGTCAAGCGCTTTGAACGCCCGCACCGCGAGTTCCCTGACGCTGTCGGACACTTCATCGTCCAGTTTCGCCGGAACATCGAATTCGCAGACATCGTCTAGGTATTTGGTATCGAAGTCGTAGAACTCCGGCGCCGCGGCATCGGCATCCGGCATCCGGATCTCGGCGACCACACTGGCCTCGACCCGCCCGTCCGGAAATTCCAGCACGCCACATTCGACTTCGCGTCCGAGGATGCCCGCCTCCACGATCACCTTCGGATCGTGTTCGCGCGCCGTCGCGATCGCCGCGTCCAACTCGCTCCAATCGGTAACCTTGGTGATGCCGATCGAGGAACCACCGCGCGCCGGTTTGACGAATACCGGCAGGCCCAGCAGCGCGCGATCATCCGCATCGAGCGTGTCGGTCCCGCGCCGCAGCACCAGCTGCCGCCCGATCGGCAGCCCCTCCGCAGCGAGCAGTTTCTTGGTGAATTCCTTATCCATGCCCGCGGCGCTGGCCAGTACCCCCGGCCCGACATACGGCACCCCGGCCAATTCGAGCATGCCCTGCAACGTCCCGTCCTCACCGAACGGACCATGCAGAATCGGGAACACCACATCCACCGAACCGAGTGCCGCAGTCGGATCATCGAGCGCGACCAACGAGCCGGACCGGCTCGGATCAGCGGCCAGCGTGAGCGCGGTGCCGCTGCTGTCCACCGCGGGCAGCGCGTTGTCCTTGAATCCGAGCGACGCCACCTCGGAACCACCGAGCACCCAGGCGCCGTCGAGGGTGATGCCGATGGGCACGGCCTCGTACTTTTCCGGATCGAGGTTGCGCAGCACGCTGCCGGCCGACACACACGAGACGGCGTGCTCGTTACTGCGCCCGCCGAACACCACAGCAACCCTGATCCGGTTCGTCATGAACGGAACCGTACCCGTTATGGGTGCCGATCCAACCTCGCGCCCGTGCGGTTATAGCGTCCGCCCCTATTCCGGTTTGATCCGCCGCCCCAGCAGGTTGCCGACCGCCTCGAGCACCGGAACGCCCTCGTGACATACCTGGTGCACCGACGTGGTCAGCGGCATCTCGACATTGTGCGCCGCGGCCAGCGCCCGCACCGATGTGCACGACTTCACACCCTCGGCAACCTGACCATGGGTGGCCTCCTGGGCCGCCTCCATGGACCCGCCCGCCCCGAGCACATGCCCGAACGAGCGGTTGCGCGACAGCGGCGAGGTGCAGGTGGCGACCAGATCGCCGACCCCGGCCAGTCCCGCCAACGTGGCCGGTTCCGCGCCGAGCGCGACCCCGAGCCGGATGATCTCGGCCAGCCCGCGGGTGATCAGGCTGGCAATCGAGTTGTCGCCCAACCCCATTCCCGAGGCGATGCCGCAGGCGAGCGCGATGACGTTCTTACAGGCGCCACCGATCTCGCAGCCGATCACATCGGTATTGGTGTAGGGCCGGAAGTAGCCGTTGGCGCAGGCCTGCTGCAGTGCGACCGCCCGCGCGGCGTCGGTGCACGCGATCACGGTGGCCGCGGGCTGCTCGGCCGCGATCTCCTTGGCCAGATTCGGACCCGACAGCACCGCGATCCGGCTCTCATCGGCACCGGTGACTTCACCGATGACCTGACTCATCCGCAGCAGCGTGCCGTTCTCGATGCCCTTGGCCAGGCTCAGCAGCGCGGCATCCGGCCCGATCGAGTCCCGCCACGTCTCGAGATTCGCGCGCAGGGATTGGGACGGAACCGCCAGCACGACGATATCGGCGCCGTCGAGCGCCTCGGCGTGGTCGTGAGTGGCCGTCACGCTGGGTAATTGCACATCGGGCAGATAGAACGGATTGCGGTGTTCCGTGGCCAGGGCCTTGGCCACCTCGGGCCGCCTGGCCCAGATCGTGACGTCGGTTCCCGCGTCCGCCAACACCTTCGCGAACGCGGTCCCCCATGATCCCGCGCCCAGCACTGCCGCCCTCGTCATCTGCCCAATATGCCACGGAACCACTCATGGAAGGATTAGCACCATGCGTCCGCATGCGTTGCACGCCGTGATCGCGGTGAAGAGCCTCGATCGGGCCAAGAGCCGTCTGGCCGATCGGCTGCGCCCGGAACACCGGGCCCGGCTGGTGCTCGCCATGCTCGCCGACACCGTGTCCGCCGCCGTCGCGGTTCCGCAGATCGCGTCGGTCACCGTGGTGACCCCGGATCCGGTCGTTGCCGAGCTGGCGCGCACGCTCGGTGCGGTGGTGCATCCCGAACCCCGCCGTGAGGTAATCGACGCGACCGACCCGGACGGTCTGAACACCGCGCTCACTGACGCGGCCACCGCATTACGACACCGGCACGGTCCGATCGAGCTGCTGGCCCTGCAGGCGGATCTGCCCGCCTTGCGCCCCGACGAACTCTCGGACATGCTGACCACCGCGCCGGTCGGCGTTCGTTCGGTCGTCGTCGACCACGCCGGCAGCGGTACGGCCGCATTATTGGTTCGCGATACCGTCGCCCCGCTGGATCCGCGCTTCGGTCCCGGTTCGGCGCGTCGACACATCGACGCGGGTGCGGTCGACCTGCACGGTGACTGGCCCGGATTGCGGCTCGACGTCGACACCGCCGACGATCTGGACCGCGCCATCGAGCTCGGCGCGGGCGATTCGACAGGCGCTGTGCTGCACGACATCGGTTGGCCGATTCACGTTCACGAGCGGGTACGCCGGGTGTGCTAGCCGGTCGCCACATCCGGCGTGATACGCACGGCAATGATGGCGTCGGGCTGCACACGGCCCGGTTTGTAGGGGATGATCGTTGGCGTGAGTGAGCGAAGCAAGCTATTTCGGAACCAGCGTGCATCGCGCATGTCGGTGCCGCGTGCCAGCGAGGCGCGGGCATGAGCGATATCGAAACCGTCAAACAACAAGTGCTGCCGACCGCACTGCCCGCCGCGACCCCACCGGCCGAGGATGCCGGCGAACAGCGGTTGCCACGTGATCGCTACCTGAACCGCGAACTCAGTTGGCTCGACTTCAACACCCGAGTTCTCGCGCTTGCCGAGGACGCATCGCTGCCATTGTTGGAGCGCGCGAAATTCCTGGCGATCTTCGCCTCCAATCTGGACGAGTTCTATATGGTCCGCGTCGCCGGTCTCAAACGCCGTGCGGAGACCGGACTTTCGGTGCGTTCGGCCGACGGCCGTTCGCCCACCGAACAATTGGAGCTGATCGCGGCGCGCACCCAGGAGATCGCCGACCGGCACGCCCGCGTCTTCCTCGACTCGGTACTGCCCGCGCTGACCGCCGAGGGCATCGCCATCATCGACTGGTCCGATCTGGATGACGATGAGCGCCAACGCCTCTCGGGCTACTTCCAGGATCAGGTTTTTCCGGTGCTCACCCCGCTCGCGGTGGATCCGGCGCACCCGTTCCCCTACATCAGCGGCCTGAGTCTCAACCTCGCGGTGACGGTGAAGGATTCCTCCACCGGCGGCGAACATTTCGCCCGCGTCAAGGTGCCCGACAACGTCGATCGCTTCGTTCGGGTGCGGCGCACCGACTCCGGCTCCCCGGTCGCGGCCTTCCTGCCGATGGAAGAACTGATCGCCGCGCACCTCGATCTGCTGTTCCCGGGTATGAAGGTCGTCGAACACCACTCGTTCCGGATCACCCGCAATGCCGATTTCGAGGTCGACGAGGATCGCGACGAGGATCTGCTGCAGGCGTTGGAGCGGGAACTCGCTCGCCGCCGCTTCGGCTCGCCGGTCCGACTAGAGGTCTCCGACGATATGACCGAGCACATGCTCGATCTGCTGCTGCGTGAGCTCGAGGTCGATCCCGGCGATGTGATCCAGGTGCCCGGCCTGCTGGACCTGTCCTGCCTCTGGCAGGTATACGGCGTGGACCGGCCCAATCTCAAGGACGCGCCGTATGTGCCCGCGACGCCGCCCGCGTTCGGCGAGCGTGAAACCCCGCGCAATGTCTTCCAGGCCCTGCGTGAGGGCGATGTGCTGGTGCATCACCCCTACGACTCGTTCTCCACCAGCGTGCAGCGCTTCATCGAACAGGCCGCCGCCGACCCGCAGGTGCTCGCGATAAAACAGACCCTCTACCGCACCTCTGGTGACTCCCCGATCGTGAACGCGCTCATCGACGCGGCCGAGGCGGGTAAACAGGTCGTCGCACTGGTCGAGATCAAGGCGCGCTTCGACGAACAGGCCAACATCAAATGGGCCCGCGCGCTGGAACAGGCGGGCGTGCATGTGGTCTATGGCCTCATCGGCCTCAAGACGCACTGCAAGACCTGCCTGGTGGTGCGTCGCGAGGGTTCGACCATCCGCCGCTACTGCCATATCGGCACCGGCAACTACAACCCGAAGACCGCGCGCCTGTACGAGGACGTCGGGTTGCTCACCGCCGCACCGGAAATCGGCGCCGACCTGACCGATCTGTTCAATTCGCTGACCGGTTACTCGCGAAAGGCCAACTACCGCAACCTGCTTGTCGCACCGCAGGGTGTGCGCGCCGGCATCATCGAGCGCATCCAGCGCGAGATCGAGCTGGCGCGGGAGGGCACCCCGGCGCGAATCCGGATAAAGGCCAATGCAATTGTCGACGAGCAAGTCATCGACGCGCTCTACCGAGCTTCTCAGGCCGGTATACCGGTACAGATCGTGGTGCGTGGGATCTGCGGTCTGCGACCCGGTGTCGAGGGGATGAGCGAGAACATCGAGGTGCGTTCGATTCTCGGGCGCTTCCTGGAACATTCGCGAATTCTGCACTTCCAGGCCCAGGACCAATACTGGATCGGCAGCGCCGACATGATGCACCGGAACCTGGACCGGCGCGTTGAAGTCATGGCACAGGTGAAGGATCCGAAGCTGTGCGAGCAGCTGGGCTCGGTCTTCGACTCGGCGCTGTATCCGACGACGCGCTGCTGGGTACTCCAAGCCGACGGCAGCTGGCATGCCTCACCCGACGGCGCCGATAGCAACGGCGTCGAGGTACGTGACCACCAACAATTCATGATGCGAGTGCGGAGACCAGATCAGCCGTGAACGAACGGCAGCGAGTGAACCATCAACACAGCGCGCAATCGCGCACGACGGAGCCGAGCGCTGGTAAGGCGCAGTCGTGAGTGGCGCGACGGGATACGAGATGGACGGCGGACCGTTCTGGGATCCCCGGGTAACAGCCAACATTCACGCCGCGGGCGCGGTGTTGTGGCGCCGAGCGGCCGCTGAATCCGGCGCCATCGAGATCGCCGTGGTGCACCGCCCCAAGTATCAGGATTGGTCGCTGCCGAAAGGCAAACTCGATCCGGGCGAGACGCCGGTGCTCGCCGCCGTGCGCGAGGTCCGCGAGGAAACCGGCCTCGACTGCCGGCTCGGCCGCTACCTCGGGCACGTCACGTATCCGATTCCGGGACATCGCAAACTCAAGCGGGTGGACTATTGGGCCGCCGAGGTTTCCGGCGGTGAATTCAGCGCCAATTCCGAGGTCGATGTGCTGTCCTGGTACACCTTGGACCGGGTGATGGACCAATTGTCCTATCCGATGGACCGACAGGTAGTGCGCGCCTTCACCCGCCTCCCCGCCGCCACCAGCACGCTGCTTGTGGTGCGCCATGCCAAGGCGGGCAGCAAGGACCGATTCGACGGTCCGGACGACCAGCGGCCACTGGAGCGGGCCGGTCGGGCCCAAGCCGAGGCGTTGGTCCCGAATCTACTGGCATTCGGTGCATCCGAGATCTATTCGGCCGATCCGGACCGCTGCGTCCAGACGGTGGAACCACTGGCGGAGCAACTCGGCACGACCATCAGCATCGAACCGGATTTCTCCGAAACCGCTTATGCCGCAGCGCCGGACAAGGCTCGTCAACGCGCCCTTTCCCTCGTGTCGGATCGTGCGGTGCGCGTTCTGTGCAGTCAGGGCAAGGTAATTCCCGATCTGCTGCGGTGGTGGGCCGATCGGGACGGCATTACGCTGCCGTCCGCGCGCAACCGCAAGGGCAGTGTGTGGGTGCTGTCGTTCGTCTCGGGTCGACTGGTCGCCGCCGACCACCTCGACCGGTCACTCTCGGACGCCATCGTCAAATCCTGACGCCGCAGTGGAGTCCTGACGCCTGAGGGGACGACAACCGTCATACGGTCGTTTCTCGACACCAATTCCAGGCGCAGACAGCCGAAACGGCCCCGAGGCGAACCTCGGGGCCGTTTCGAGTCGGTTTGCCGAGTGATTCCGCCTAGCGGAGCCGAATCACCCGGTGGCAGTGCACCTTCAGCGTCAGCGCGCGCGACGGGCCGGAGCCTTCTTGGCCGCGGTCTTCTTCGCGGGCGCCTTCTTCGCGACCGTCTTCTTGGCGGCGGTGGTGGTCTTCTTGGCCGCCGTCGTAGCCTTCTTGGCCGCTGCCGTCGTCTTCTTGGCGACGGTCTTCTTGGCGGGTGCCTTCTTAGCGGCCGTCTTGGTGGCAGTTGCCTTGCGCGCCGTCGTCTTTGCCGGGGCCTTCTTGGCCGCCGTCTTCTTCGCGGGCGCCTTGGTGGCGGTCGTCTTCTTGGCGGCGGCCTTCTTGGCCGCCGTCTTCTTTGCGGCCGCCTTCTTGGCTGCCACCGGTGCATTCGCGCCGCGCTTTACCGCAGGGCCGCTCGCGGTCAGCTTCTGCTTACCCGCAATGACGGCTTTGAACTGCGCGCCCGGACGGAACGCCGGCACCGAAGTGGGCTTCACCTTCACGGTTTCGCCGGTACGCGGGTTCCGCGCGACACGAGCCGCACGCTTACGCTGTTCGAACACACCGAATCCGGTGATTGTGACGCTCTGACCCTTGTGCACCGCGCGCACGATGGTGTCGACCACATGCTCGACTGCCGCGGTGGCCGTGCGCCTGTCCGTACCCAACTTTTCGGTCAGAACGTCGATCAGTTCCGCCTTGTTCATTGAATCCTCCGCAGACTAATGGCCCGTCGTCGGACCGACTAGGTACCACGGTAAACCCACTTTGGGCAAGAGTCTATGTGCCACGCCAAAATTCATGTGGTTTAGCACACGTCCAGCTACCGCCCCAAGGCGAACTCAGCTATCGCTACCGGGTGATTACGCCTGCGAAATATGCGCCGGAAGGGTTGTGGGTTTCCAACTTGGCCTTGCCTTTTCGAACTCGCCGATGACGTCACTACGCCGCAGTGTCAGCCCGATGTCGTCCAATCCTTCGAGCAGACGCCACCGCGTGTAGTCATCAATATCGAACGGCAACACGACGGTTCCGGCCGTCACCGTGCGCGCCTCGAGGTCTACTACCAATTCGAGACCCGGCTGTTCCTCGAGCAACTTCCAGAGCATTTCGACATCGTTCTGTGACATCTGCGCGGCCAACAGTCCGCCCTTGCCCGCATTGCCGCGGAAGATGTCGGCGAAGCGCGAGGAGATGACGACACGAAAGCCGTAGTCCGACAGCGCCCATACCGCGTGTTCGCGCGAGGATCCGGTACCGAAGTCCGGTCCGGCCACCAGCACACTGCCCCGGTTATAGGGTTCGGTGTTCAGAATGAAGTCCGGATCCGATCGCCATGCTGCGAACAGTCCGTCCTCGAATCCCGTTCGCGTCACCCGCTTCAGGTACACGGCCGGAATGATCTGATCGGTGTCGACATTGGATCGGCGCAGCGGCACTCCGATCCCCTTGTGCACGGTGAAGGCTTCCATTTGCTGATTCTCCTGGGTCATTAGACGATTTGGGCTGATCGTTTCGAGCGACCTGCAAGCAGTCGCTACGGCGATCGTTTCGAGCGACCTGCAAGCAGTCGCTAGCGGCCGGAACAACGAATCGGCGCGGACACAACGGCGTCCGCGCGCCGATCAGTTCAGATCCGCAGGCGAGGACAGGGTGCCGCGGACCGCCGTTGCGGCCGCTACGAGCGGGGAAACCAGGTGTGTACGGCCACCTTTGCCCTGCCGACCCTCGAAGTTACGATTCGAAGTCGAAGCACAGCGCTGACCCGGCGCGAGCTGATCAGGATTCATTCCCAAGCACATCGAGCAGCCCGCCTGACGCCATTCGGCGCCCGCCGCGGTGAAAATCTCGCCCAGTCCTTCTTTTTCCGCCTGGGCGCGCACCCGCATAGATCCCGGTACAACCAACATTCGGACCCCGTCGGCGACGCGGCGTCCCTTCAAAATCCCGGCCACGGCGCGCAAATCCTCGATGCGCCCGTTGGTGCACGAACCGACGAATACGGTGTCGACCGATACATCACGAAGTGGAGTACCCGGCTCCAAATCCATGTATCGCAACGCTTTCTCCGCGGACTCGCGCGCCGTCTCGTCGGTAATCTGCGCGGGATCGGGCACGTTCTCGCCCAGTGGCGCACCCTGTCCCGGGTTGGTCCCCCAGGTGACGAACGGGCTCAGCGCGGCGGCGTCGATGTGCACCTCGGCATCGAAAACGGCGCCCTCATCGGTCTTCAGCGCCTCCCAGGCGGCCACTGCGGCATCCCAGTCGGCTCCCTGCGGCGCGTGCGGGCGGCCTTTGAGGAATTCATAGGTGGTTTCGTCAGGAGCGATCATGCCGGCCCGCGCGCCCGCTTCGATCGACATGTTGCAGATCGTCATTCGCGCCTCCATCGACATGGCGCGAATGGCCTCACCGCGATACTCGAGCACATAGCCCTGACCGCCGCCGGTGCCGATCTTGGCGATGACGGCCAGAATCAGGTCCTTACTCGTGACACCGGGCGGCAATTGGCCGTCGACGGTGATCGCCATGGTCTTGAACGGGCGCAGCGAGAGCGTCTGTGTGGCAAGGACGTGCTCGACCTCGCTGGTGCCGATGCCCATTGCCAGCGCGCCGAACGCGCCGTGGGTGGAGGTGTGGCTATCGCCGCACACCACCGTCATCCCCGGCTGGGTCAAACCCAATTGCGGCCCGACGACGTGCACGATGCCCTGATCCAGGTCCCCCATCGGATGCAGGCGCACACCGAATTCCGCGCAATTGTGGCGCAGCGTCTCGACCTGGGTGCGCGAAATGGGGTCGGCGATCGGCTTATCGATATCGATCGTCGGGACGTTGTGGTCCTCGGTCGCGATGGTGAGATCGGGACGGCGCACCGGACGGCCCGCGGCGCGGAGTCCGTCGAAGGCCTGCGGGCTGGTCACCTCGTGTACGAGGTGCAGATCGATGTAGATCAGATCGGGCTCCCGCGAGGTGCCCTCGCCCGCTCCGCGGGCGACGACGTGCTGCTCCCACACCTTCTCGGCCAGTGTGCGGCGCTCGGCCATTCTCGATCACCTTTCCGACGAGCAACCGAGGTACGCGATCCGGGCTGAGGCACGCTCACGGCTGCACAAGTTTTTGACTGTTCCGACGCGTCCGGAGCGAGCAGGCCACTGAGTGGCTTTCTCAGTATCCGAGACGCTAATATCGTTCTATGAGACAGCATAGCGGTATCGGTGTCCTGGACAAAGCGGTGTCGGTGTTATATGCCGTCGCGGAGCACCCATGCGGTCTCAACGAACTGTGCACCCGCACCGGACTGCCCCGGGCCACCGCCCACCGCCTGGCTGTCGGGCTCGAAGTACACCGGCTGCTCGCCCGCGACAACAACGGTCTGTGGCGGCCCGGACCAGCCCTCACCGAACTCGCCGCCGGGGCCACCGATCCATTGCACGAGGCCGCCGCGGCCATTCTCCCGCGCTTGCGCGAGATCACCGGCGAAAGCGTCCAGATCTACTGCCGAGACGGCAATGCGCGGGTCTGCATCGCCGCCCTGGAACCGCCCGTCGGCCTGCGCGACACCGTGCCGATCGGGGCGCGCTTGCCGCTCACCGCCGGTTCGGCGGCCAAGGTGCTGGTCGCCTGGGCGGATCCGGAACTGCAGCGCATCATCCTGGCCGATGCGGTATTCGGCGAGCGGGCGCTGGCCGAGGTCCGCAAGCGCGGCTGGGCCCAGAGCGCCGCCGAGCGGGCCAGCGGTGTGGCCAGCGTCTCCGCACCCGTGCGCGATGCCGCGGGCCACGTCATCGCGGCGGTCTCGGTGTCGGGTCCGATCGATCGCATGGGCCGCAGACCGGGCGCCCGCTGGGCGGCCGACCTGGTCGCCGCCGCGGACGCACTCCACAAGAGGCTGTAACACGTTCTAGTTTCGAACCTTTAAAGTTGGTGCGCATGGGAGTAAACCAACGGGCGCAGATCGTCATGTCCGACGCCGAGATTTCCGAATTCCTGGAGCGCAGCCGCATCGCTACGCTGGCCACCATCGGCCCGAACGGTGCGCCGCACCTTACGGCGATGTGGTACGGCCTGATCGACGGCGAGATCTGGTTCGAGACCAAAGCCAAGTCGCAAAAGGCGGTGAACTTGCGCCGCGATCCCCGCGTGACCTGCATGGTCGAAGCAGGCCAGACCTACAACCAGTTGCGCGGCGTCTCGATCGAAGGCCACGCCGAGATCATCGATGATCCGGACAAGCTCTTCGCCGTCGGCGTGAGCGTCTGGGAGCGCTACACCGGTCCCTACAGCGAAGAAGTCCGCCCACTCGTCGAGCAGATGCTCAACAAGCGCATAGCGGTCCGCGTAGTCCCGGATCGCCTCCGCAGCTGGGACCACCGCAAACTCGGCCTCCCCCAACTCCCCCTCGGCGGCACCACCGCCCAACCCCTCGACTGATCGCGCCACGCGGGCAAAATCCGCCTGACACGCCGGGTGCGGCACAGTAGCGTCAACCCTGTTCGACCCGAATCGGCAGCGCGGCGACGCATCGTGGCGCGCCACCCTGCCGCGACGACGAGGAGCAGACATGGCGGAAGCGGATAGTTCCAACGGCAAGACGGCACCGAGCACCGAAGACGTCAAACGCAAGTTCAAGGAAGCCCTGGAGCGCAAAAACCAGCACCACGCCAAGTCGAACGACCACCTCGACGGCCGCTCCAAGGCAACCTCCACCCAGGGCAACGCCAGCCATAAGCGAGAGTTCCGCCGCAAGAGCGGATAGATAAAGCCCCACCCCAAAGGCCCTCCAGCTGAACCTCTGGAGGGCTTTTGCGTATCCAAGCCCTCCCCAACTCCAGCAACTCGGGTCACATGTGGGCATCGACCACGATGCCCACTCCCGCGCCCTGATGGATCAGTCACACCGCCAAGAAAGTGCCCACAGCACCGAGGAAACGGAACTCCACCCGCCCAACGCACCCTGACCTGCTGTTCCGGGGCGAAGCCCCCGGCCACACTCGGGGTCCGGGGGCGAAGCCCTCCGGGTGGGGGTGTGGGGGTTTCACCCCCACAAGACAATGCGAAGCAGAAAAAGGCCCATGCTCTCCATGAGCATGGGCCTCCCATTCTGCGTAGCCCCGACGGGATTCGAACCCGCGCTACCGCCTTGAGAGGGCGGCGTCCTAGGCCGCTAGACGACGGGGCCAGGACTCGACCTCCCGCATTTCAGCGGGCGATCTTTCCGGTGATCTTTCGATCAGTGGAAGCTCGGTTAGCTTAGCCGACCGAAGCTCGGCGACCAAATCGCCGGATGCTGAACAACTTTCGGTCGTGCACCGAGAGACGAACAACATTCTCCGCTGGGGTACCAGGACTCGAACCTAGAATGGCTGAACCAGAATCAGCTGTGTTGCCAATTACACCATACCCCAATGACCAGGACGTTCGACCTCGTGTCCGGCTGACCCGAGGCCCTGTTCCGAGCCGAGAAGTAGAGTACCAAACCGCATACGGTCTACTACAAATCGGCTGGTCAACGCCCTGTT
This sequence comes from Nocardia sp. NPDC049526, assembly GCF_044465765.1. Classification (NCBI taxonomy): domain Bacteria; kingdom Bacillati; phylum Actinomycetota; class Actinomycetes; order Mycobacteriales; family Nocardiaceae; genus Nocardia; species Nocardia sp. NPDC049526. Next base: position 271,428 of record NZ_JBITMA010000004.1, read on the forward strand.
TTTCGGTCAAAGGCGGACTTTCAGGCCGGCGCCGTCCAGTCTCGCGCCGAGCGCAGCCGAGCCAGGCTCGTCTCGCGGCCGAGCAGCTCCAGCGATTCGTACAGCGGCGGGCTGATATGCGAACCCGTCACTGCCGCTCGCACTGGTGCGAACGCCTTACGCGGTTTGAGCCCCAGATCATCGATGAGCGCAGTTTTGAGCGCATCCTCGATAGCGGGGGTGATCCAGGCCGTCAGCGGCTCCAGCGCGGCAATGGCGGCGTCCAATACCGGGGTGGCTTCGGAACCGAGGTTCTTCGAGCCCGCCGCCGGATCAATCGCGAACTCTTCCGCGGGCGCGAACAAGAAACGCAGCAGATCCCACGCGTCGGACAACACCACGATCCGGGTTTGCACAAGTTCGGCGGCCGCGGCGAACAACTTGTCGTCGATGTCGGCGCCGATGTGGCCGTGTTCGGTGAGGAACTCACGCAAGCGGTGCGTGAAATCACCCGGCTCCAGCAATCGGATGTGTTCGGCGTTGAGCGCGTCCGCCTTCTTCTGATCGAAACGGGCCGGATTCGAATTCACTTTCGAGATATCGAAGGCCGCCACCATCTCGGCCATCGAGAAAACATCGCGATCATCCGCGATGCCCCAGCCGAGTAGCGCCAGGTAATTCAGCAAACCCTCCGGGATGAATCCCCGATCCCGATGGACGAACAGATTCGACTCCGGATCGCGCTTGGACAACTTCTTGTTGCCCTGCCCCATCACGAACGGTAGATGACCGAACTCCGGAGTGAACTCCGCGACGCCGATCCGGCGCATAGCCGCATAGAGCGCGATTTGGCGCGGAGTGGACGAGAGAATGTCCTCACCGCGCAACACATGGGTGATCTTCATCAATGCGTCGTCGACCGGGTTAACCAGCGTATAGAGCGGATCGCCATTACCGCGAGTGAGTGCGAAATCGGGCACGGTACCCGCTTTGAAGGTGGTTTCGCCGCGCACGAGATCGTGCCAGGTGATGTCTTCGTCGGGCATTCGGAGCCGGATTACCGCCGGACGCCCGGCGGCCCGATGAGCCTCGATCTCCTCGAGGGTGAGATCGCGGTCGTAGTTGTCGTAGCCGAGTTTCGGGTCGCGGCCCGCGGCCCGATGGCGCTCCTCGACTTCCTCGGGGGTGGAGAAGGATTCGTACGCTTCACCGGCCGCCAGCAAATTCCGCACGACTTCCATGTGCAGCTCGCGTCGCTGCGATTGCCGATAGGGCGCATAGGGCCCGCCGACCTCCGGCCCCTCGTCCCAGGTGAGGCCGAGCCAGCGCAGCGCGTCCAGGATCGCACCGTAGGATTCTTCGGAATCGCGTGCGGCATCGGTATCTTCGATGCGGAAGACGAACTTGCCGCCGGTGTGGCGGGCGTACGCCCAATTGAACAGTGCCGTCCGGACCAGGCCGACATGCGGCGTTCCGGTCGGTGACGGGCAGAAGCGGACCCGTACTTCAGTCATGGCTCTCTTTCGACTAGCGCTTGGCGGCAACAGGATTGGTGAGGGTTCCGATGCCCTCGACGGTCACGGAGACGTTCTGCCCGGCCCGCAGCGGGCCGACGCCCTCCGGAGTGCCGGTGAGGAGCACATCGCCGGGCAGCAGCGTCATCACCGTGGTCACCCACTCGATGAACTTCGGAATATCGTGCAGCAGAAGCGAAGTGCGGCTGCGCTGGCGGACCTCGCCGTCGACTTCGGTGACGATCTCCAGATCCGAAGGGTCGAGCGAGGTTTCGATCCACGGGCCGAGCGGGCAGAAGGTGTCGTAGCCCTTGCCCCGGGTCCACTGGCCGTCGTGCTTCTGCTGATCGCGCGCGGTCACATCGTTGGCGACGGTGTAGCCGAGCACCACGTCGAGTGCGCGGGCGGCGGGCACGTCCTTGCACGGACGGCCGATGACGATCGCGAGCTCGCCCTCGTAGTCGACCTGGGATGAGCTGGGCGGCAATACGATCGACGCGTTCGGGCCGATGATCGAGGTGCTCGGCTTCATGAAGATCACCGGGTCCGCCGGTGCGACCCCGCCCATTTCGGCCGCGTGCGCGGCGTAGTTCTTACCGATGCAGACCACTTTGCTGGCCAGAATCGGCGCGAGCAGGCGCACATCGGCCAGCGGCCAACTCCGCCCGGTGAATGTCGGAGTACCGAACGGGTGTTCCGCGATCTCCTTGGCGACGCTCTCGCTCCCCTCCCCTTCGATGCTGACGAAAGCGACTCCATCGGGACTGGCGATTCGACCTAGACGCATGCACCGCAGTCTATCGACCGCCCTCGACCTGCTCGAACGCGCCCGACCGAGCGGTCCGGAACCGCGCGCGACGGCGGGTTCGGCGGCTCGCGATGTGAGCAGTTCGACAGAACCACAGCGGAATCCACTTGCCCACTGGGTGTACGGTGAGACTCGATGTTCACAGAATGAGAATTCATTCCCATATTCTGAGATTTTGAGGTGAGGCCATGGCTACGACCGTGACGCAGATGCGCGACGTCCGACGGTGGTCCATGCTCGGCCTCGGCGTGTTCGCACAGGCCTCGAGTGCGGTCTTCATCCACGGGGTTCCGTTTCTTTTGCCCGCGCTGACGGCCGATGGCATGCCACTGGCTACCGCGGGTCTGCTCGTGGCCATGCCAACCGTCGGCCTGGTATGCACGCTGATCGCCTGGGGATATGTCGTGGACCGGATCGGCGAGCACAAGGTGCTCGTCGGCGGACCGCTGCTGATGTTCGGTGCGGGCGTCGCGGCGGCTACCGTCACCGATCACGTGCTGCTCGGCGCATTGCTGTTCGTGGGCGGCGTCGGCGCGGCAAGTACCAACGGGGCCAGCGGCCGGGTGATCGTCGGCTGGTTCGCGCCGCAACGGCGCGGACTGGCCATGGGTATTCGACAGACCGCACAGCCCATCGGCGTCGGCATCGGCGCGCTCAGCATTCCGGCCGTTGCGGCCGCGCACGGGGTCTCGGCGGCCGTTCTGGTGCCCGCGGTGATGGCGGGTGTCGCCGCGCTGGGCTGCCTGATCGGGATCGTCGATCCGCCACGGCCCACGGGCGCGGCGGCGGATCGAGCCAACCCGTATCGCGGCGATTCGACGCTGTGGCGTATCCACGCGGTGTCGGTGCTGCTGTGCATTCCCCAAGGGACCGTATGGACTTTCGCATTATTGTGGTTGCATAGTGACGTTGGCTGGTCGCTGCCCGTGGCGGGCGCTCTGGTGACCGGAACCCAATTCCTCGGCGCCATAGGACGAATCGGCGCGGGCGCCTGGTCCGATCGCGTCGGCAGCCGACTGGGACCGCTGCGCAGCGTCGCCATCGCCGCCGTAATCGCCATGGCCGCCTTGGCTTTGGCCGCATGGACACATGCGTGGTGGGCGGCGATTCCGCTGCTGATCGCCGCATCGGTCATCACGGTCTCCGATAACGGTTTGGCCTTCACGGCGGTCGCCGAAATCGCCGGACCGTTCTGGAGTGGACGTGGACTCGGCATCCAGAACACCGGCCAGAACCTCGCAATGGCCGCCATACCACCGGTTTTCGGCGTGCTGATCACCACCAGCGGCTTCCCCGCCGCATATCTGCTGGCCGCTGCGCTGGCGATGGCGGCGGTTCCGCTGGTTCCCACCGATCGACGATCTGAATAACGGCCCCTTACGAATTCGCGACCGTCCCGGCTCACCGGGGCGGTCGCGATGCGGGTGCGTCAGACAGTCAGGACCGCCTCCGCATGGACTCGCTGATTCAGAGGTCGCGCTGCGCAGCGGGATCGAAGCTGAATGGATTCCTACCTCGGATCGACGGTCCGCCATCGCACAATGCCGAGCGCGGCACATACTCACGAACCTTGCGCACCCCGGTCGCTCCGCCGCATTGGGCGAGCTTGTCGGTAGAGCTGTGCCGGACTGGACCTATCACCCGTTGTGCCGATGGCGGATCTCTGGTCGGGAAGCGCCGCGCACCAACTCGCACCTGCTGCCGATTCGGTGCTGATCGAATGGCTGATGTCGCCGATCGTGTAACCGAGCAGCGTCCACCACACCGACACTGCCGGGCCAGATCACCTCGCACAACCCACGATGTAAACCCAACCTTGACAAGGCGGGTATGTCAAGCCAGGCTTTACATATGTCCGATGAACAGCAGCGCGTCGACCCGCAGGACGAGCGGGCGATGCTCGGAAAGTTGTTGTCCGCCAATGCGGAACTGGTTGTAGGTGTGCTACGCCCGGAGGAGGGCAGGCCCAGCGTGCCGGTGCTCGCCGCGCTCACGGCGACCCGAAATCTCAGTCGACTCGTCGACGACATCCTGCACACCCTGGCCCGGCAGGCCCGCGAAGAAGGCCACACCTGGGCCGAAATCGGCGATCTCCTCGGTACCTCCCGCCAAGCGGCATTCCAACGCTTCAGCGGCCCGATGCCGCCGATGGGCCCGTTCGCCACACCCCCGATTCCGCCCACACCCCCGATTCCCCCCACACCCCCGGTGCCGCCGCCCCCTCTCGTTCCCCCGACACCACCCGGATTCCGCACCCCGCCAGCCGGTTTCCCCACCCCACCGCGCATGCCCATGCCGCCCGGCCCACCCCCGATGCCCACCCCACCCGACATGCCGAAGCCCCCGACCCCACCAACCCGTTGATCCTGGCTTCACCGAATCCCCTACAACAAAGGAGATAACCGTGTCCCAAGACCCCAACTCCATCCCCCACCCGCCCGACGCACCGACACCGCCGAGCCCCGCAGCATCGCCCAACCTTTCAACCCCACCCGGCTGGCCAACACCACCGCCCGGTCCCGCCCGGCCTACTCCGCCGCCCAACTGGGCAACGCCTCCGGTGCCGCCAAGCCCGCCGACCGCACCGAATTGGCCACCGTATCCGCACCCGCACCGCTGGGCGGCACCTAACTCAGCGAGTTCTCCTACCGCACAGCACATTCCCGAAGATTGGCCTACTCCTCCGCATTCGCCGAACACACCAACACCACCCGGCCCGACACCACCGCTCGGCGACCCGATACCACCGAGCCCCGCAGCATCGCCCGGCTTGCAGGCGACGCCCAACTTTTCAACGCCACCCGGTTGGCCGACACCTCCGCCGCCCAGCCCCGCCCAAGGTTGGCCAACGCCCAACTGGGTAGCACCTCCGATGTTGCCGCCGGTGCCGCCAGGCGCACCGAATTGGCCACCACATCCGCACCCGCACCGCTGGGCGGCACCCGGCTCAGTGAGTTCTCCTACCGCGCAGCACCTTCCCGGCGGATGGCCCGCTCCGCCGCCACCCCTTCGGCCGACAGGTGCGATGCCGTCCGATTTCGCTGCCGCACCGCCGGGCCGGCCGATCGCTTCCATGCAACCTGGTCAGCCCATGTCGCCACCGGGACCGATGCCGCCGTCGCAGGCGAATCCAGTTGCAGCGGAAGAGCTTCGGCGGGATCACGAGTCCAGTGCCGAACCGCGGGAATCCGATGACGCAACCAGGCGGCCATGATGACCGCACAATCGCAATCGACCGCTGAGCAGCTGATCGAGTTGGGACCAACCGCGCCGAATCCGTCAGTGCGGCAGCCACTGTCGTCGAACAGCATCGAACGGTCGCCGGTGCGGTGTTCGATGCCATCGGGCCGATCGGCGAGCCTGCGGCGCGAGTCCACGATGTCATCGCGGGCACCGTCCACGACTCGATTCGTGGCATTGCCACGGCGGTCGGCGGCGCACTGACCGAGCGCGAATAGGTCAGATCTCGATCAAGGCGGCAGGATCGAAACGCACCCGAAACGGTGGATCGGCTCGGATCGCCGCGGTGAATACGGTTCCCGCCGTCACCGTTGGATGGGCGCGAAAGGCGCCGTCTGCGAGCAGCATTCGGTGGATCCGGACCTCCGGATGATGCTCGACTATCCAGTACTGCGGAATATCGATGGCCGCGTACTCGCGAACCTTCCTGACCCGATCGGTGCGTTCGCTGCCGTCGCCCGGCGCAACGATCTCCACGGCGAGCAACACCTCCGTACCGGAAACCAGCCTGGGCGTTTCGGCGATAATCGCGGCCCGCGCAACATCTCTCGGGATCACCACGATATCGGGCTTGCGAATGCCGCTGGGCGTGTTGACTTCCCAACCACCGCCGATACATACGTGCACCGCGGCACCACCGGCCGCGATATCGATGAGCCGCCCGAGCCGCTGCACCACGAAATCGTGACGCGCACCGCCCGCGACCGCGATCAACCAGCCGTCCTCGAGCTCGAAACCCTTTCCGCCGTCCGGTAAACGGTGCAGATCCACATCGGTATACGGTCCCCGACGCTCGCTCATCGAACTCCCTCGCGTTCCTGCGAAACTGAAAGGCCCGCGCTCGAACTCGCTCGAGCGCGGGCCGTCAGGTAGAACAGGTCAGACCGCCGCGGCGATCCGATCTCCGATCTCGACGGTCGAGGCCGCGCCGCTACGCGACACGAGATCCTTGGCGACCGCCGCTTCGATGCGAGCGGCGCCTTCGGTGTTTCCGAGGTGGTTGAGCAGCAACGACACCGACAGAATCGCGGCGGTCGGATCGGCCTTGGACTGCCCCGCAATATCGGGGGCACTGCCGTGCACCGGCTCGAACATGCTCGGGTTGGTTCCGGAGGCGTCGATATTGCCGCTGGCCGCGAGGCCGATTCCGCCGCTGACCGCTGCCGCGAGGTCGGTGATGATGTCACCGAAGAGGTTGTCGGTGACGATCACATCGAAGCGGCCCGGGTCGTTGACCATGTGGATGGTGGCGGCATCGATGTGCTGGTAGGCGGTCTGCACCTCCGGGAACTCCGCCGCGACCTCGTTGACCGTGCGCTGCCACAGCGAACCGGCGAAGGTCAGCACATTGTTCTTGTGCACCAGCGTCAGGTGCTTGCGCCGGGCCTGCGCCTTGGCGAAGGCGTAGCGGACGACGCGCTCGATGCCGAAGCGGGTATTGGTGCTGACCTCGGTGGCGACCTCGTGCGGGGTGTCCACCCGGATCGCGCCGCCGGTGCCGGTGTAGGGGCCCTCGGTGCCCTCGCGCACGACCACGAAGTCGATATCCGGATTGCCCGCGAGCGGACTGGTCACGCCCGGGTACAGCTTCGACGGTCGCAGGTTGACGTGATGATCCAGCGCGAACCGGGTGCGCAGCAGCAGTCCGCGCTCGAGCACACCGCTGGGCACGGACGGGTCGCCGATCGCACCGAGCAGGATCGCATCGTGCTGCTTCAGCTCCGGCAGCACCGAATCCGGCAGGATCTCACCGGTCGCGTGGTAGCGCCGCGCGCCGAGATCGTATTCGGTCTTCTCGACGCCCGGCTGCACCACGTCGAGCACCTTGAGCGCCTCCGCGATGACCTCGGGGCCGATCCCATCACCAGCGATAACAGCAAGCTTCATAACAACAAGGCTCCGTTCAGTATTGCCGACCGCCACCGTACTTCGTCCCGCACCGCACGCCGCTGCCGGGCAGACAGCGCAGCCCGGCAGTCACCGTGCGCGGCGTGACATGTCATGCCCGGCACATGTGACGGCGCCGCGCACGGTCGACGTACGCGGCGCCGGTGGTGGTCAGAACAGGTCGACCAGGACGATCTTGGCCGCACCGACGGATTCGGCGATCGCGGCCTGGACGTCGGCGGGAACTTCGCGGGCCACACGTAGAACCACGGTCGCGCCCTCCTTGTCGACATCCTGGCTCAGCTGTGCGGCGAGGATGTCGATCTCCGCCTCACCGAGCTTGGTGCCGATCTTGCCGAGCGCGCCCGGCTTGTCGTCGTAGTTCAGCACGGCCAGGTTCAGGCCCTCGGCACGCATGTCGTAGTTGCGGCCGTTGATGTTGACGATCTTCTGCACCTGCTGCGGCTCGGTCAGCGTGCCCGCCACATTCAGCGTGCTGCCGTCGCCGAAGACCGCGCGCAGGTCGACGACGCTGCGGTGGCTCGGGCTCTCCGAAACCTTGGTGACCTCGGCGGTAATGCCGCGGTCCTTGGCCAGCGCGGGGGCGTTGACGAAGGTGACCTGGTCCTCGACCAGCGCGGAGAAGATGCCGCGCAGCGCCGAAAGCTCCAGCACCGCAACATCTTGGGCGGCCAGCTCGCCGCGCACCTGCACCTCGACGCTGACCGGCAGCTCGTTGGACACCGCACCGAGCAGGTGGCCCTGCTTGCGCACGATCTCCAGCCACGGCGCGACCTCGTCACCGACGGTGCCACCGGTGACATTCACCGCACCCGGCACGAATTCACCGGCCAGGGCCAGCAGTACGGACTTGGCGACATCGGTGCCGGCGCGGTCCTGTGCCTCGGCGGTGGACGCACCCAGGTGCGGGGTCACCACGACCTGCGGCAGGTCGAACAGCGGGCTGTCGGTGCACGGCTCGGTGTCGAATACGTCCAGACCGGCGGCACGCACGTGACCCGACTTGATGGCGTCGGCGAGCGCCTGCTCATCGACGAGCCCGCCGCGTGCGGCGTTGACGATGATGACGCCCGGCTTGGTCTTGGCGATGGCTTCCTTGCCGATGATGCCCTTGGTCTCCGGGGTCTTCGGCAGGTGCACCGAGATCAGGTCGGCGCGCTCGAGCAGCTCGTCCAGGGGCAGCAGCTCGATGCCGAGCTGGGCGGCGCGGGCCGGGGAGACGTAGGGGTCGTAGGCGATCACCTTGGTCTCGAAGGCGGCGAGACGCGCGGCGAACAGCTGGCCGATGCGACCGAGGCCGACCACACCGACGGTCTTGTCGAAGATCTCGACACCGTTGAACTTGCTGCGCGCCCAGGTGCGCTCGCGCAGGGTCGCATCGGCGGCCGGAATCTGGCGGGCCGCGGCCAGCAGCAGCGTGACGGCGTGCTCGGCGGCGGTGTGGATGTTGGAGGTGGGCGCGTTGACCACCATGACGCCGCGTTCGGTGGCCGCGGGCACATCGACATTGTCGAGGCCGACGCCAGCGCGGGCGACGATCTTCAGGTTCTTCCCGGCCTCGAGCACCTCGGCGTCGACGGTGGTGGCCGAGCGGACGAGGAGGGCGTCCGCCTCGGGCACCGCGGCCAGCAGCGCGGGACGGTCGGGGCCGTTGACCCAGCGGACCTCGACACCGTGACCGAGCGCGTCGACGGTCGACTGGGCGAGCTTGTCGGCGATCAGAACAACAGGACGGCCTGCTTGGCTCACTGTGGGGTACTCCTGGGAGGAAAGGGGGTCGGCAATTACCGCGCTCCAGCTTAGTTGGCCGGAATCCGCCGCGGCCTACCCCCCGGTAGGCGGGTGCCTCAACATGAAGGAAGGCCCCGCACCAACGGTGCGAGGCCTTGCCTCGTCGTACGCCGTCACAGCGGCGTCCGCGCGGTCGAAACTATCGACCGAGACAGCGCTATCAGCCGCCGAACGAACCCGTCCACAGGGTGTTGAAAATACCGTGCAGAGCAGCGCTACCGGTGGAGAACAGGCCGTCCAGAGCCGCGGAACCGGTGTCGATGATAACGGGGATCATGAAATTTCCTCTTCGTCGAAAACAAATCCAGTCGAACTGGCTGACACATGGCACATCGGGGCATGCACAAATACGGTTACGGAATTCTGGCGGATTGTGACGCAGACTACATATTGCAATTCATTGTGATCTGGACAACCGACCAGCACATCTCTGATCAGGCCATATGCTCATAAATGCAGGTCGGGAGCGCCTTTTCGAGCTGTAATTAGCTCCGCAAAGGAAGATTTCTGAGAGATCTCTGAAAAAATATGCGACACGACCTGAGATCTATCCGAGATAGGCCTTCCGGAACCCGGCAACTTTCGGACACAGCAGACCGGCACTGCCGCGATATCGCGAGTCAGCGGTATTAGTCGGCGCGATACATCAGATACGGGCGCGCCAAGATCAGCGCGACGGCAAGCATGGCGCTACCGAAATACACCGGGAGCAGATGGACGAACGCGGTGTAGTGGATGAAGAAGTGGATGACCAGCGCACCGGCCGAACCGGCGACGGCCGCACCGAGCAGCGCCCACCACACCCATGCCTCGCCCTGTCGCCAACCCCACAGTCCGAGCAGCACGATCGCCACCGCCGTCGCCATCAGCGCGCCGCCGAACCCGGCCCGGTCATGAGCGATGAACGGCAGCAGGTGCGCGTTGGCGGCTTCCAGCGTGGCGGCATCGGTGTGCATGAACTCGAGATCAGTCGGCACGAATACGAAGGTGAGTCCGACGGTCGAGATGACGACGCCGCCGATGAATACGCCCACCCCGGTCGCGACCAGCAGCAGCTGGCCCACCAGCGCGCGCCGCCTGATCCACTCGGGACACTCCGGCGGCACCGTCCAATGTGGCGTGGTCGGCTTGCGCCACACCGCGAGCAGGAACATCGGGAACAGCACCGCCGCCGCGGTGACGTGCAGTGGCTCGACGAAGCCGATCGCCAGGAAGTAGAACAGCGTCGGAAATCCGATCAGCCCGGAGAGCAGATACGCGTCGCGAGCCCAGACGCGCCCCAGCCGTATGCCGCCCCAGGCCAGGCCGGCGTACAGCACGCCGATGGCGATCATATTGCCCGCCATGGTGATTCGATCATGCTGCAGGAAATGCACCAGGTGGTGGTTGATTTCGTGCAGTCCGTCCACATCCGTGCCGAGGTAGTCGCGGTCGTACCAGAGCAGCACGGGCCCCAAAGTGATTGCCGCCGCCCCGATTCCGGCGACAATCATGCCGATGCCGACCAGCAGGCCCCAGCACCACGCAGGCCACCGACGTGGGTCCAGCGGAACGTCGCGCAGGGTCGGCGGCGGCAGAGCGGTCGGTTGCGCGGCCTCGATGACACGGTTGAACCAGCTGGGTCCGGCGGCGATCAGCACCGCCGGAGTCGCGAGCACGATGGCGGCGGAGTCGGCCAGGGCCGTCACCGCGGCGGCGATATCGGGTTCGGTCAGATAGTGCCGATCGGCGGGTTCGCCGACGATCACCTGATCGACGTGCGGCTCGAGTTCCGCGCCCACCTCCGGGTCGTCGACCAGCGCGATGACCCGGCACCGGCGATCGAGGACGGCGGCACGCACTGCCGCGATATCGTCCCGGCCCACCGGCCCGACCTCGATGATTGCAGCGCCCTGCACCGGCAGCACCCGGATGGCATGCCGCACGACCTCGACCGGAACCCGCGCGCCGAATCGCTGGGCCCATTCGGCGGGCAACTGCGGGTGGGCGAAAACGCGCTCGATCGCTCGCCCGCCACCCGGCAATGCGATCAAACCCGACAGCAACCGCAAGGCCAATAGTTGTGCGCGACGCTCCCCGACCAGGGCATTCGCCATCGGGCGCAGCGGGTGATAAGTCCAGTCCGGCACGACGCTCATCGTCACACACCCTCAGTCGTCGCGGCAGTACGAAAACGGCTGGTCCGCTTGGTCCCGGCCGAATTATTCGCTGCGGCCCGCGATGGCCTTGCGTTGGCTGCGTGAACATCCCGATGCGGCAGTGGCGCCGATGCATCTGGCATCGCTGCTGGAGCAGTGCGAGTTGCCCGGCGAGCTGGTTTCGGCGATCGCCGAGCTGACCGAGCTGAAGTCGCGCACCCGTGAAATGGGTAGCGGCGCGGTGCCGGCCCCGATCGAGGAGTTCATCGCGGCCGAATTCGACCGTGCGACAGATGCTTTCCCGAAGACGCGCGACCGGGACACGGATCGGGCTCGCGCGGTGACCGCCGGCTTCTTCCGCAAGGAAGTCCTGGCGGCCGAAGAAGGGCGGTAGCGCGGGCGGATCAGCTCTGCGTCACTCGGCGACCGCGGCGGCATATGCGCGCGCCAACCGGTCGGTGGCGGTCGGTGCGTCCGGATCGGGACGCGGAGTCCCGAGGTGCGACTCGCGCAGTTCGTCCATGAACTCGGCCCAGAGCTGTGGCCCGCCCTCCTCGAGGAGTTCGGCGCGTACGCGCAGGCGTTTCGTCGTCGGGCGATGCCGCAGCCCCCACGCGCCCAACTGCGCCATGATCGGCACCAGTTGAATCGCGGGCTCGGTGAGCCGGTACTCGGCCTTCTGACCGGGCCGGGTGTCCTCGCGACTGAGCAGCCCGGCCGCAACGAGGCGCTTGAGCCGGTCGGACAGGATATTGGACGCGATCCCCTCCTCCGATCCGGCGAGCAGCTCGCGGAAGTGGCGGCGATTGCCGAACATCACGTCGCGCAGGACCAGCAGCGTCCATCGATCGCCGATCACCTCGATGGTCGCGTTGATCGGGCAGCCCGAACGTCCCTCGTCGCGCATGCGGCGCTCCTTCCGTGGAAATTTCTGCTTGCATTCTACAACCAGTTGCCCTTAGGCTGTCCACAAGCGATTGCAAAATGCAATCAGATCGAGAAGAGAGAATCATGGCCAAGTTGCGCGTACACAACATCGCGATATCGCTCGACGGCTACATCGCCGGACCGAATCAGGGACCCGAGAATCCGCTCGGCGAGGGCGGGCTGCGGCTGCACGACTGGGTGTGGGCCACGCGCTACGGACACCAGATGGACGGCGCGGACACCGGCGAGACCGGCGTGGACAACGATTTCCTGGTCGCGGGCGATGCCGGTATCGGCGCAACGATCATGGGGCGCAACATGTTCGGCCCGATCCGCGGCCCGTGGGCCGATCACGAATGGCAGGGTTGGTGGGGCGACAACCCGCCCTACCACCACGACACTTTCGTGATGACCCATCACACGCGACCATCGCTGCCGATGACGGGTGGCACAACGTTCCATTTCGTGAACGAAACGCCGGAAGAGGTTCTGCGCCAAGCCTGCAAGGCCGCGGACGGTCAGGATGTACGACTCGCGGGCGGCTCATCGGCGATCCGGCAGTTCCTGCGCGCCGGTTTGGTGGACGAGATGCATCTCGCGGTAGTCCCGATTCTGCTCGGCGCGGGCGAGCGGCTCTACGACGATCTCGGCGCCCTGCCGGGCTACCAGATCAGCTCGGTGGCGCACTCCCCCGCGGTCACCCACGTCACCTTCACCAAGGCCGCCTGAATATCCCCCGAAACGACGAGAGGCCCGCACCCCCTGCCGGGTGCGAGCCTCCTAAGTCACGCTTGATCAGATAGCGCGGACGTCCTGGGCCTGCGGACCCTTCTGGCCCTGGCCGATCTCGAACTCCACGCGCTGGCCCTCTTCGAGGGACCGGAAACCCGAGCCGGAAACGGCCGAGTAATGCACGAAGACGTCAGGGCCGCCTCCGTCTTGAGCGATAAAGCCGAAGCCCTTCTCGCTGTTGAACCACTTCACACTGCCTTGAGCCATGTTCTTTACTTCTTACTTCCTGTTGATGAGCCGAGCAGATCACTTCGATAAGCCCGATCTCTCGATCAACAATGCCATCATCCGACGAATTCGGCCACATCCAGCAGTGGCAACTGTGAGCAAGCCGACGTTGGCGCAGCGCCGCGGCGGCGGACGCAACACCGGTTGCGAAGGGCTGGCTATCCTGAGCATAAAGCGTTCGCGGCGCATAGATCGGCCGGTCAGCGCACACTTTCGGCTATCCGCGCGGACACCGCCGGAATCCCAGCAACCACACCGGACACGGACGTCGGACCGAAGCTAAGAATTCGTAAAGAAAATACGCGACTTCGGACTCGAATGTGCACTAAGTGGTCGGTTTTCAGTTATGCGACCGTGACCAAGTGTGACACGCGATCGTCATATTGATGGAATTTCACGCCCGACTACTCCGCTGATTCGGCTCTGTCCAGGTAACGCACCTGCGCCGCCTTGGCCTCGTCGTACGCCGCGCGGCCCGCCAAGTGCTCCGGCACACCGACCTCCCACCACGCGCCCGCATCGGTCCAGGCGGACGGCTGGGTGCGCACGATCACTACGGCCGGACGGGATTCGCTCAATGCCGCTGCCCTGGCCCGCGAGTATGCGCCGCGGAACTCGGTCAGGTCGGTCGCGGTGAATACCGCGCAGCCCAATGATCTTGCGTGGCTTGCGAAGTCGACACGGGGCGGTTGTGGGTGGTTGGTGCGGCAGTCGGCGTAGAAGTTGTTGAAAGGGTCACCGCCCTGCCCCTCCTGGAGCCGGGCGATCACCGCGTAGCCGTCGTTATCGCAGACGACCGCGACGAATCGGTGGCCCGCGAAGGCAGCGGAGAACAGTTCGGAGTTGAGCATCAGATAGGAGCCGTCGCCGAGCATGGTGGTGACCAGGCCGTGCACATGCGCCATGGCCGCACCCCAGGCGCCCGCGAGTTCATAACCCATGCAGGAGAATCCGTACTCGACGTCCATGGTGGGCACGGTGCCGGTGGCCCGCCAGCCGCCGATCAACTCGCCGGGCATACCGCCCGCAGCAGTCATGACGTAGTCGTCCGGTGCGCTCAATTCGTTGACGACGCCGACGATTTGGGCGTAACTCGGGGTACCCGGTGTCGGCGCGCGCAGCTTGTCGATGTGGGCGTCCCAGGTGGTGCGAAGCCCTTCCGCACGGTCGGACCATGCGGCATCCACCTGCCAATTGACCAGGAGCGCAGCCAATTCCGACACCGACACGGCGGCATCACCCACGACCGCGAGCGCGCCGTGCTTCACCGCGTCGAACCGGGCCGTGTTGATGGTGATCAACCGTACGTCGGGCGCGAAGACGGTCCAGGACGCAGTGGTGAAGTCCTGTAATCGGGTGCCGATGGCCAACACCAGATCCGCCTGTGCGGCTGCGGCATTGGCGGATGCGGAGCCGGTTACGCCGAGCGGACCGGCATACAACCGGTGGTCGTGCGGTACGAGGGTGCGGCCAGCGGTCGTCTCGGCTATCGGAATCTCGTGCCGCTCCGCGAATTCCAGTACCAGCCGACCCGCACCCGAATAACGCACACCGCCGCCGAGGACCAGCAGCGGACGTCGGGCCGATCGCAGTGCCCGTGCCGCCTCGGCCACGACCCGCGAGTCGGGGCGCGAACGCGTGATTCGGTGTACGACCGGCTCGAACAGGGCAGCGGGGAAATCGTAGGTCTCGGCCTGGACATCCTGTGGCAGTGCCAGTGTCACCGGGCCCACATCGGCCGGATCGGTCAGTACCCGGGCCGCCTGGGGCAGGGTTGCGATGAGTTGTTCCGGGCGGGTGATGCGGTCGAAGTAGCGGCTCACCGCGCGGAATGCATCGTTGACGGTAATGGTCGGGTCGCCGAAGTGTTCGACCTGTTGCAGCACCGGATCCGGCGCGCGACTGCTGAAGGTATCCCCGGGAAGCAGCAGCAGCGGAAGACGATTCGCATGGGCGACGCCGGCGGCGGTCACCATATTCAGCGCGCCGGGCCCGATCGAGGACGTCGCGATTCCGACCTGACGGCGGTGGGTCGCCTTGGCCAGGCCGATGGCCGCCAGTGCCATCCCCTGTTCGGTATGCCCGCGCCAGACCGGAATTTCATCACGACGCTCGGACAACGCGGTGCCGAGGCCGAGCACATTGCCGTGCCCGAATATCGCGAAAGCGGCTGGGAACAACGGTACTTCACGCCCGTCGAAGGTCTCCGAATGCTGGGCGACCAGCCAGCCGACCAGGGCCTGCGCCGTAGTCAGCTTCACGGCGTCACCACGCGCTGCAATTCGTGCTGCAGCGCGTCCAATTCGGCGCCGCCGGCCATTTGCCGTGTGAGCTCCGGCAGGTCGATCTCCGACTTCTCGTACGAGCCGAGCATCGCACCGCGTTTGAGCAGCAGGAAGCGGTCGCCGACCGGATATGCGTGGTGCGGGTTGTGGGTGATCAGAATGACCCCGAGCCCGCGATCTCGCGCCTGCACGACGTATTTCAGTACGACACCGGCCTGTTTCACGCCCAGGGCTGCGGTCGGTTCGTCGAGGATGAGCACTCTGGCCCCGTAGTGCACCGCCTTGGCGATCGCGATGCACTGGCGTTGCCCACCCGACAGTGTGCCGACCGGCTGTTCCATATCGCGGATCTCGATCCCCATGTCCGCCAGTGCCTCCCGTGCGATTTCGCGGCCCTTACGTCGGTCGAGCAGTCGCAGCGGACCGTATCCGACGGTCGGTTCGGAGCCGAGTACGAAGTTGCGCCAGACACTCATCAGCGGCACCACCGCGAGATCCTGGTAGACGGTCGCGATGCCGTGGTCCAAAGCCGCACGGGGCGAGGACAATCGAGTCGGCAGGCCGTCCAGCTTCAGTTTCCCGCGATCGTGCTGATGCACGCCGGCGAGAATCTTGATCAGCGTCGACTTGCCCGCACCGTTGTCGCCGAGGACGCAGGTGACCTGTCCCGCATTCACCACGGTCGAGACGTCGCGCAGTGCGACGACACCGCCGTAGCTCTTGCCGATGTCGATCGCTTCGATCAAGGGTTGCCCACCCGTCACCCGACCACCACCCCTCATCGAATCGCTAGGCGATGCTTTGTTCATCGGCGTACCCTTTCGGCTCGCTTCTTGAATATGTTGTTGACCAACACCGCGGCCAGCAGCAGCACGCCGAGGAACAGCATGAACCAGTCGCTGTCCCATCCGGCGAAGACGATGCCCTGCCGCGCCATGCCGAAGATCAGCGCACCGATCGCGGCGCCGATCGCCGAACCAAATCCGCCGGTCAGCAGGCAGCCGCCGACCACGGCCGCGATGATGTAGTGCAGTTCCAGCCCGACGCCCTGATTCGCCTGCACGCTGGAAAACCGGAGGATGCTGCAGGATCCGACGACCCATCCGGCGAAGGCAGTGGTCATGAAGAGCACGATCTTCGTCCGATCGGCCGGGACGCCGACGGCCCGCGCGCTCGGCAGCGCACCGCCCACCGCGAAGATCCAGTTGCCGAACTTGGTGCGCACCAAGACAAGTGCGGCGATCGCGGTGAGCACCACCCACCATACGACCGATGCCTGCAGGTGCGTATCGCCGATATCGAGTGTCGAGGCGAAGACCCAGCCTGCCGAGGTGTACCCGTCGGCGCTGCGAATACCCGACACCTGAACGGTTCCGGTGACCAGGCGGGTCACGCCGAGATCGAGGCCTTGCAGCGCAAGGAAAGTGCCGAGAGTGACGATGAAACTCGGCAACCCCGTTCGCATCACGAGCCAGCCGTTGAACGCACCGACCGTGAGCGCGAACAGCAGCGAAACCAAGAGCGCGAGCCAGACATTCCAACCCGCGTGCACCGCGAGCAATGCGGTGACCAGTGCGGTGGAAGCGGTCATGACACCGGCAGACAGGTCGAATTCGCCGCCGATCATCAGTAGCGCCACCGCGACCGCCATGATGCCGAGCGTGGACGAATCGTCCAGCCAGGTCGCGATGCCGAGCGGGCTGAGGAAGCGGTCGGTAATGATCGAGAAAAGCGCGAAGACGAGCGCGGCACCCAGCAGCGCGCCGATCTCCGGTCGCACCACCATCCGCTGGAAGAGCGACGGTCCGTCCGGCGGAGTGCTCGGAGTGACCTCGGAAGGTTTTGTGGCAATAGTCATTTCATCCACTCCCTCAGCGCATGCCCAGTGCCACGCGGGCCGCCACGGCCTCGACATTGTTCTTGTCGACGAAGGCGGGACCCGTCTGCACCGGTGCGCCACCACCGACCGAGTTCAGATTCGTCCGATACAGCTGCAGCAGGACAATCGGCAGATAGCCCTGCTCGTACTGCTGCTGGTCCACGGCGAACAGCAGCTTGCCCGCCCGAATCGCCTCGACCACATCGGTATTCAGGTCGAAGGTCGCGACCGTCGCGGACGACTGCGATTCCTTCACCCCGTCCACCGCGCGGGCGGCGACCTGTGAATTCAGCGTCAGCACGGCGTCGATGGACCTATCCGCCTCCAATGCGCCCTTGATGCGGGACTGGGCGTCGGTGGGATTGTTGATATCCACCTGCAACGTGGTGCCGTTGCCGAAGGCCTTGGTCGCGCCGTCACAGCGCTGATTGGCACCGATATTGCCCGCCTCGTGGATCACGCAGAGCAGCTTCTTGCGGCCGGCGTCGGCGAGGCGCTTACCCGCGGACTGTCCAGCCAACGTTTCGCTTTGTCCCACATGGCCGATCGCACCGAATTCGGCGCTCTCGCTCTCGCCCGAATTGATGGTCACCACCGGAATGCCCGCCGCGACGGCTTTTTCGATCGAGGGCCGCAATGCCTCCGGGTTCGCCATTGATACGACGAGACCGTCCACGCCCTGCGCGACAGCGTTATCGATGAGTTTGGCCTGCTGGCCGGGATCGCCCGAGGAGTTGTATTCGACGCGGACACCGAGGTCCTTGCCCGCTGCCTCCGCGCCGTTCTTGACGACATTCCAGAAGGCGTCGCCGGGGCTGCCGTGGGTCACCACCGCGACGGAGCCCAATTTGCCCTGGGCGACCGGGGATTGGGTCGGTGCCGGAACATCCGCACCCGGCCCGGTGCACGCGGCGAGGAGGCTGGCCGCGGCCAGCCACGGCAGCACGCGGCGGGATCGCCGCCACCATGCCGTGCGTACTTCGAGCGACATCGTTGTCATCACTTCCCATCTAGATTCGGGCCCAAGGGGATCGGGGTGAGCCCAGCGCGGCATCTATGCCCGCGAGGTGGATCAGACTGCGGGCGGCGTCGCGGCTCGGCTGTTCTGCCGAATCGCCGGGACGCAATGCCGTGTCCTGTTCGATGACATACCAGCCGCGGTAGCCTGCGGCGTGCACGCTGCGCACCAGGGCCTCGATGTCGATATCGCCCTCGCCGAGCGGAACGTAGATGCCGCGGCGGACGGCGTCGCTGTATTCCATTGCGCCGCTGCGCACTCGGTCGGCGATGGCGTTGCGCACATCCTTGAGGTGGATATGTCCGATGCGTTCTGGATAGCGCGTTGCGAGGCGCACCGGATCGGTGCCGCCGATGAGCAGGTGGCCGGTATCCAGGCAGAGGTCGAGATCGGAATCGGCGAGGAACCTGTCGACTTCGGCTTCGCTCTCGACGAGGGTGCCGACGTGGGGATGCAGGGTGGTGCGCAGTCCGAATTCGGCGGCGACATTCCGGATGGCGGCGGCGGTTTCGATCAGGGTCCGCCACTCTTCGTCGGAAAGCGCTCGGCGCGTGTCGTATCCGGCCAGGCCGGTCGCGGCCGCGAGGACGATCACCTCCGCGCCCGTCGCGGCGAACAGCGCGGCGTTCTCGCGGGCGGTCTCGATTGCCCGCTCGGCGTCGCGGTGCAGCGGGAGGGCCAGAAAGCCACCGACCGAGGTGATGTCGAAATCATCTAGCAGCGAGCGCAATTCGGCTGGGTTCTGCGGTAGGTAGCCGGGTGGGCCCAGTTCCGTCGCGGAGATGCCGAGGGCGGCCATCTCGGTGAGGACGGTCCGCGCATCGAGCACATGACCCCAGCCGGGAACTTCGCAGACTCCCCAGGAGATCGGTGCGGCCGCGATGCGCAGCGGATAGCGAGGTTGGGTCATCCGGGCTCTCCGACCTTCGGTGTCGATCGACGTATGGCGCTATTGGAGCGCTCCAACTATGTAACGCAGGTCATACTGTGTCAAGTACTGCATCGGTCGCTGTTTTATCGCCGCTACCTGCGATAATTGGAACATCCAGCGGAAATACCTGCGCTCGCGCTGGGAAAAATGTCGGATTAGAGCGCTCTATTGAATAGCCCTGGCCGACCTTGTAACGTCCGACACTGCAGAGCACGGTGGATGCGGAACGGAGGCGATATGGCGCGACCGACCATGGAGGATGTCGCCGCCCGCGCCGGTGTGTCCCGCGCGCTGGTCTCCCTCGTCATGCGCAACTCCCCCAAGGTCAGCGAACATCGTCGCCGCGCGGTGCTGGCAGCCGCGAAGGATCTGGGCTATCAGCCGCACATCATGGCTCGGTCGCTGGCCAGCCGGACCTCGAACATCATCGGCGTCATGGTCTCCGACCTGCGCAATGCGTTCTTCGCAGATGTGGTGGACGGTATGGACGCAGCCGCTCAGCACGCGGGCGTGGAGTTGATCCTCAATACCGGACGCCGCAGTGCCGCCCGTGAGCGCACCGCACTGGAGAGCCTGCTGTCCTTCCACCCTGGCGGCATCATCCTGCTCTCACCCGTACTGCCGGTGGCGGCCATCCGCAACGCCGCCGAGAAGTGCCCGATCGTGCTCATTTCGCGCAGTTCGACCATTGCCGACGTCGATACCGTCAATGACGATGGCGAGCTCGGCGCCGCACTCGCCGTGGATCATCTGGTCTCGCTCGGCCACCGCCGGATCGTGCATCTCGACGGCGGCGGAGCCTTCACTTCGGCCTCGCGCCGTCGCGGCTACCGCGCCGCGATGGCGCGAAATGGGTTGGAGCCCATGATCATTGCCAGCGAGCACACCGACTCCGGGGGTATCGCCGCAGTCCAGAAGCTGCTGAACCTGTTCTCCCGCGACAACTTTCCCACCGCACTGGTGTGCGGCAACGACTTCAACGCCGTCGGTGCGATGTCGGCACTGGAAGAGGCCGAACTTTCGGTGCCGCGAGATGTTTCGGTCGTCGGCTACGACAACACCTCACTGGCCGCGCTGCGCCATATTTCCTTGACCACCATCGATCAGCCGCGAATTCAGATGGGCCGCTTGGCAATCGAAGCGCTCGTCGAACGGCTGCGCGACGGTCGCACCGAAGCCGTGCGCCGCCGTCTGGAACCCGCCCTGGTTGTGCGCGCGACGACCGCGGCGCCACGCGACTGAACCGCTATTTCGCCAGAAGGAGAGCCGATGACATCTGCACTCACCGTGGGCCTGGCCGGCGTCGGCCGCATTGGCACCTCCCATGCCGAAACGCTCACACACCTTCCCGGTGTCGACACCGTCATCGTCGCGGACGCCGACGCCGAACGCGCCCGAGCCGCCGCGGGAAAGCTCGGCGTTCAAGCCGTCTCCGATATAGATGCCTTACTCGCCGCACCCCTCGACGGCCTTGTGATCGCGACCGCCACCGACTCCCACCCCGAACTCATCATCCGCGCCGTCGACGCGGGCATCCCCGTCTTCTGCGAAAAGCCGGTAGCCGCCGACATCCAAGGCACCCTCTCCGTCATCGACCACATCCAAAACTCCACCGTCCCAGTCCAAATCGGCTTCCAACGACGCTTCGACGCCGGCTACCGCGCCGCCCGGGATGCCATCGTCTCCGGTTCACTCGGCTGGCTACACACCCTGCGCGCCACGACCCTCGACCCCACACCCCCACCGGCCGAATACATCCCCCGCTCCGGAGGTTTGTTCCGGGACTGTGGGGTCCACGATTTCGACATCATCCGGTGGGTGACGGGGCGCGAGGTAGTGGAGATCTACGCAACCGGAGCCAACCGCGGCGAACAATTCTTCGCCGACGCGGGCGATGTGGACACCGCAGCGGTGCTGCTGCGCCTGGACGACGGCGCTCTGGCCACAGTCTCCCTCGGCCGCTACAACGGCGCAGGCTATGACGTCCGACTAGAAGCCCTCGGCTCCCGCGGCAACGCCATCGTCGGACTCGACGACCGGTCACCGTTGACTTCCGTCGAACCCGACTATGCACCTTCGCCATACCCCGCCTACCCCGGCTTCATGGAACGCTTCCGTCGGGCCTACACCGACGAACTCGCGGCGTTCCTCTCCGTGCTATCCGGCGAACTCGCCAACCCCTGCACACCCGCCGACGCACTCGAGGCGTTCTATATCGCTGAGGCATGCGAACTTTCACGACACAAAAATCGGCCAGTTGCCCTGACCGAAGTCCGCCGCTGACCGACCCGCCTCGGTACCAGCCGCACCAGGTCCCAGCCAACTGGACCGACGATCACGGGGAATCCATGGCGGCATCGCCCGAGTAGGACCGCCACCAGTTCCCCATGATCTTGATCCGGCGAGGCGCTCGGGCGGTGACCTCGCCAAGAGGTGCTGCGGCAATACCGTTCTCGGCCTGGTCGCGTGTAATTCGGTGCTTCTGCGACGGTGGCCGTCGTGGGCTCAGGGCTCAGGGCCGAGCGGCCACCGCTACCCCCATCCGATGAGGAGGACCCCGCAGCAGAAGAAGCAGCTCAGCTATGCCAAAGACCGCCGAAACACGTACGGCGAGAACGACAAGGCCTCCCGCAAAAACCTCCCCCGCAAGCGCGCCCGAGCCCACCGCGCCAACCGCCACTTCGACGCCCAAACTCTGTTGAAGTCAATTGGTCCGGTAGACCCCTCCCTCGCCGACGTTGCCGAACAACAGGTCAGGAACCACCGCCGCCGCGCGTGCCGTAAATGGCCGGACACACCACTCGGCGAGTACGTGAAATGGAAACTGGCCAAACGCATTACACAAACCGAGCGGTAGACGACTCCCGCGTCGATCCGGCACACCGTACCGCGACCACCTGATTCGAATCCTCGTACACGATCTCCCCTGGCGCATCGGAATCCAACCGCACCCACCCCACCCCATGCGCGTCAAGGATCGCGAGATACCCCTCCACCCGCCCGATCATCCCCACAGCCGCCGCCTTGAACCACGACGCCGCTCCCGGGTGAACAGCACGGTCGTAAACCCCAGGGGCCACCCCACTCGGATCAACAAGGTTCGCGTTGTACCAATCATTGTTTACCCGCCGAAACCGCTCCTGCTCCCCCGTCAACACCCCCGTCCACGCCAACCCATTGACCAGCCCGAACACCCCCGGATACCGCCCATGCCGGTTCGCTTCCGCGGCTTCGAACCGCACAAACCAACGCCCGCTCACGAACCTGTTGTACCGCAAAAGATGTCAGACCCTGCTGCAACACTTCTTGTAGTCAGCGCGACCACCCACTGACCTCTAGAAGCCGGGGGATCTCATGCCATTCGCCGCACTCACCACCATCTCGATCCTCTGCATCACGGCCGCAGTCACCGCCCTGACCGCATCCGTAGTCACCGACTCCCGCGCCACCAAAGCCACCCAAGCCGCCGAGTCCTGCTTCATCGGCGACAACCTCCCCACCGATGCCTACTTCACCACCCGCTCCCACTCCACCCGCCTCTCCCAAATCTCCACCCGCCTAATGACTTCCGGCGTCCTTCTTCTTCTACTAGGAGTAGCCACTCTCGCGTTGGCCGCCTGGCAGCACAAACACGCCAGCATCTAGTGACCCGCGACGGGTATTCTTCCGTGTCGCGGACGCTGATCGGGGTTACTGTTATCGTGTCGGATTTATCCAGGTCGGCATCCGTGTCGCAGATCCAACCGTCTTCGTCGACCCGGCTCAGCCAGCCATAGGACACGCGCTCATAGATCGGAGCGCTATCAGTGGGGGCAATTTCGAGCTTGTGGTGGGTGTCCTCATGGAAGGCGGCCAGCAATGTGCGCACGGACGGTGCGATCGCTTTCCGATGGGACGGAACTATCTCGAACATCCGACCCATGCCTCCAACGGATTCGGCAGGTCCTCCATGTTCATCAGCACAGTCCAGTAGTCATCTCGAAGCGCGTCCCACAGGTCGCCGTGCTTGGGCAGTAACTCCCGAGTGGCCGCCAGATCGGAAGCTGAGCTCTACTCGCCGAATGCGCGCGCTGCGCGGGTACCGGCTTCTTCCACCGATATCCGGCCACTCGCCGACAGTATCCCGATTACGGTCTCCTTCGCGATCTCCACGAGTTCTTCGTCCAATGCTGACTCATCCAATGCTTCGAAGACGACGAACGGAGCCAGGCGGAGCAGTCGCTTTAGGAAGTCCCGCAGAATGTCTCGGTCGGTTAGGCCGTGCAGGTCCATGCGCCGCCACACCCGCAAAATCGACTTGATCAAGTGCGGACTGCCGCCCAAGGCTGCGCGACGCGTATAGATCTGGTCGAATGCCGCTTCGCCGAGTACATCTAGCGCCGAATACGGGTCGGAATCAGATGGGGAATGCACCAGGTGCGCGCGCCACCACATCCGACCGAACACATGACGAGTGAGATCGGAACCGAGTACTCGGTCGCCCGGAGGTTTTGGGTAGCGCCAGTGAGCGACGTCGGGAAGGACGAGCAAGGCCAGAAATGCCCAGACATCGCCGGCAGCAGCTTCGGCAGGAGCGATTCGCATTTCTTTGTGCAATGCGACGGCGAGGGTGAGATCGAAGGACGACTTCTGCCGCGCATCAGGTGGTTCCGGGAAGCCGGATTCCTTTGCCAGGTCGATTATGATGTCGCGAAGATACCGCAACTTGTCGTGGTCGACCCTAGTGCCGCCAGTCGCAACGAACACCGCGGATTCGTCGGTGATGGCCCACCGGCCGTGGAGATCGAGCGGGGTGAGCTCCTTGTATTCGGCCGCAAGTATTTTCGCTCGGTGGCGGAGCAGCCGTGGGTACAGAAATGTCATGCGAGCCCCTCGAAGATCTTTACGGCTGCCTGAAGTTCGGAGGCGAACAGATTCGGTGACTCCTGTGCTGCCAGTCGGATGTCCACTATGGACCGGCCAGGAAAGAGCCGGCCGAATAGTTCCTGCAGTGTTGCCCCCAGGGTCTCGTCAACGAAGTGGGAGTCGTCATCGAATTCGCTCAGACGCAGGGCGTGGTCCACCATTGTGCGAGCTACGTCGGCGTAGAGCGCGGACAGGGCGATTTTGTCTTCCACACGCGGACTGCCTGCGCCTTTGAGGGCTTCGGTAACGACGGACTTCTTTTCATTGACGAGCAGGAGAAGAGAGCCCATTGTCGCCGCGTCGAGGTTGGTGCCGATCTCCAAATGCCACGCGGCGTCACGGGGATAGTTGGTTCGGTCGAAATCAACTATGGCGATGGGGAATTGGGGAGCGTCACCTTGCAGACGAATCTGGCTCCGATCACTCCACAGAACTGAACCACCGCGGCGGGGCGCTACCGGGCGGTCACCGCCGTGTCGACGCCGCGCGAGTACCAGCGCGGTGTCCAACAAAACGACTCCGCCGAGGTCTGCGCCCGGAAGATCGGCTCGCAATTCGACTTCGCCGTTCTCGGGGACCACTGTGCGCATCACTGTTCCCCTGAGTTTCGATCCGGTCGATGTCCATATCGCGGCTAGCGCAAGTTCTGTACTCTGGTCGAGCATCGATTCGGCGAGGGCGCGTCGCAGATCGACTTTGACAGCGCGGCGCAGACGCATTGTTGTTTGATAGTCCCAATAGGGGTAGGACTCCGGCAGTGGCATTTCTTCTCCGTCGACCGAAAGGAGCCAATCACCCGCCTGGACGACGGCTGGCAACGGCTTTTTGTAGGGAAGAACGCGATGGGCCATCAGTTGACCGCCTCTGTGTAGAGCACAATGTCGGTCATGGTGTCGGCTGCAGGCTTCACCACGGCCTTCCAGATCTGGCCGTCGCCACCTTCGATGACGTACGAGGGTACCTGGTGGATCGCGCCGTGCGGGTCCTGCCACCCGACGAGGCCCGGCATATCGGCTCCGGCGGGCGGGTCCATCTCAAGACCACCGTCACTGTTCAGGGCAACAGCTAGATCGGCGGTGACTCGTTGCGGAATGCTGACCGGCACGCGGAAGCGCTGCACCACCACGGCGTGTCCCCACAGTTCATCTAGTTCTGGATCACCGATGTATTCGATCTTCGGGCGGCGCCGCCGTTGCTTGAAAGGTCTTGTGGGCTCGGCAAATGGATCGATGTCGGTCGGGTCGATGACTATTGCAGACCCAGTCGGGTTGGCAGGCTTACCGTCGCCGATACCTGTGATGTCCGGCATCTCCACCTCTTCGACTTCGTCGATTTCTTGCCGTCGACCGCTTGGGCGACGTGCAGGTGAAGGCCGGCTGGGCAGGGCGGTGTCGCCTGGCTTGCCATAGTCGGTGGCCGCGCCGATGCCCCACGCGCCGCCCACGAGTGGAGAAAGTCGTTCGCTGGCGGCCCCGAGAGACACTCGGGCTGCCTCGACCCCGCTACTGCCTCGCGGGCCGAAGTGCGCCTCGATTGCTTCCTTCATGCGTACGAAGGTCATCTTGACGAACGAGTAGTCAGGATGGTCGAGCGACTGGTAGTTCCAGTTGTCGTGGGTCGGTGGCTCAGCCGCTGCATACGCCTCGTCCATTGCGGTATCAGCTCGGAAGACACCCGCATACGCGGCGTACTCGCTCGCGGGCTTGGGTCCGGGCCAATACGTCACCACTAGTTCGGCCGGGCGCATCAGGCAGACGTGATGCACCATCCCGTGTTCGAAGCCCGCCATCTGCTCGGCGTTCGTGGGCTCGAACCGTTGCGCCAGCGACTGGTGCAAGGCAAACCGCCCGAGTAGTTTCTTCGGCCTGCGGCAATGCAGTTCTCGCGCTTCGCTGCCGATCAATTTTCGGTACGCAGAGACGAACAAGCGCAGGGACTTCATCTCCGTAGGTTCCGGCACCTTGTAGTCGATACCATCGCAGGTCACGGAGAACCGCATCGGAACAACGCCGTTGCGATCGGGCATCATCTTCGGCCACAACTGGCACGTAATCGTCTCCGCGAGATATTGGGCTACGGCTGCAGGCTCTGCGCCTTCCAAATCGGGGTCGAGGATGACAATCGTCGTCCCGGTGTCAGCGTCTCCGAACGGTTGCAATCCGAGTTTTCGTGCCATCGCATCGGCCTCGGCGCCGACAAGCGGCTCGATCACGTCCCCGGAAGGGTCTCCCCACCAGTGCCTACCGGTGTAGCGGCGATCGCGGTCAGATTCCTTCGCGTCATAGCTCTTCCACAGCGCCGCGCCCATCAGCCGGGTTTCGTAGCGACCCTCGTACTGGCACCGCGTGTGCACCAAGATCGTGCCCGGTTTCGAGACGAGATACAGGATGCCTTTGCCGAAACCGTATGTGCCGCCGCCTAATGCCTGGTCACGTGGCTCACCGATATTGCGGAGGAATGCAACGAAGTCACGTCGCTGTTCAGTGACCACATCGGCTCGCGTCGGCCCACCGAGCCCCTGGGTTCCTCGGTCCGAGATCGACAACACCCGGATGGCGGGCTGATGTAATGAGTCGCGCAGGGGGAGAACCTGTTTGGAAGGAGCCTGACGTAGCAGATTGTCCCTCCAGGCGGGTGCATCGGCGGCGCTGACTGTCTGTAGATCGATGCGATAGTCCACCGAAATGCCATCACTGCGACGAGCATCCCAGCTGTTTTGCGCCGATTCGCGGATCAGGATCGTCAGGTGATTCAGCTCGGGCTTGCCGAGCTGATTCCTGATTCCCTCTGCGGCACTCGCGCCTTCCGGCGGAAATGGTTGTGAAACCCAGGCAGGCGGCGTCACACATGCTCCTCGATCATCACCCGGATATGTCGTTCTACTTGGCTGTCGTTCATCGGGTCAGGCGTGTCGCCCGAGAGGTCGATCGTGTAATCGACATCGCGCACGTTCGAAGATATCGATGCGGCCGCGAGGTCGATGGTGGTCAGTCGCGGAAACGCGATATCGACGTTGTACCAGCGCTGTTCGCCAACCTCGTATCGAGCGTGACGGTAGTGGTCGTCGTCCGCTTTGCGGTACCCGACCGATGCCAGGTTGTTGAGAACGGCCGCCTCGTCGTCGGAAAGTTCGAGCACACGATCGATCAGGTCGAGGAAGCCGAGTCCCTCACGCGCTGTCGGCTCCAGTCGAAGCCAGATCAGACTCAGTGCGCCGTTGGCAGGAGGCTCCAATTGGTTGAGGCCGTGGATTCGAATCTGGCGACCGTTGGGACTCGTCGAGGTCTTCACTTCAAGAGCGCCCGTGTCAGTCGCGAAATCATGGCGATAGCCGGACGGACCTCGCCACAAGAGATGAGCACTGCTGTCGTGTTCGAGAAGGCGCGCCAGTACGATCAGCTCGCCGAATAGCCCGGCGAGTTTTTCTGGTCCAAGCGGCGGACCGGGGTTCTGGAACAGCGCCCTCCACTGATCGAGGACGCGGTTGAGGACCTTCGATGGATTCTCGGGGGCTGCCTCGGTGGCGATGAGTACATCAGCACACAGCGTTGTGAAGATATCGCTGAGATCCGGACGAAGACAAGCAAGATCGGCGTAGTCGTGTCTTGTCCGGTCGTCATCGAGGGTCCGCTTGTGCAACAGCAGGACCGGACCGTTCAGCCCTCTACGCACGTTCTGATGTGCGCCCACCGGCACGAGAAGGTGCCGGTTGCCCGCACTGTCGAGCGCAGCCGCCAGCGATCCGTTCGGCGTAGGTACCGGTAGCTCGGAGACGATAACGACCGACGACATTGACGGTCGGCGACGTTCGAGGCGACGCCAGTGATCATCCAGAACGTCTCTGATCTCCGACGACATCAGATGTCCTCGGCTTCGAGGGCGCTGAAGTCCTCCTCCTCGATTTCGACGCCGGACAGGTCTGCCGAGATGTAGTTGGCCTCCCACGCCACGGTGCTGTCGTTGTCCTTGGGTGTGGGAAAGACCAGACCGACGCCGATGACGTGCTCAGGCGCATTGAGCGGTTGACGCTTGTTCTTCGACGGCTCGGGTTTCGAAACCTTGTCGATCGGATACAGCACAAGCAGTCCGGCGTCGGGTTGTTGCGCCGTACGAACCTTCTTTATTTCTTCTTCGGTTGTGCTTGTCGTGATTCCCTCGAGGTCGAGGCCTGCGTCACGACGGCTCATCAGCGTCTTGATGTCGGAATGGTCCGGTCCAGAGGCAAATTGAGATCGAACGATCGTTCTGACGCTGATCTGCGGCGCGAAGTCGAACCGCTCGGTACTGTCGTCGACTGGTTTCCCGACCACCGCGATGTTCCAGCGTCGCAATGTTTGTGCGTTTCGGATGCGCTTCTCGATGTATCCGGACATCAGCTTCGCGTCGCAATCCTGCGACCGTTCATGGAACTGGTAATCCCGGAGGAAATCCAAGACGGCGTCACTGGACACATCTCGGATAAGATAACGGCCATCCGCTCCGCTATCCTCCACACTGCCGCCGCGCACAGCCTCGCTCACGAGCGTGCGTGCTGCTGTTTGGTTTTGCAATAGCCACTCGGATTCCAGACGGAAGTACCTGGTTTGGACACGTTGTCCACCGTAGGATGACGACGCTGACACCGCGTCCTTCATTTTTGCGGCTGCTGTGACGCGTAGTGCGGGGTGTGCGCGAAGGCGTACCGCGAAGTTCATCGGTGTCTTGCCCTCGGTCATATAGACATCGATGTCGCGGCGCATCTCGGTCTCGACGGTTGCGAGGTGGCGAAACCAGTCCTCAAGTTCCTCGGTCATCCATATACGTGGCAGGTCGGCGTACCCCTTGCGGTAGCCGAACCAGCGGCCCATCTGCAGCAACGTGTCATATGTGGAGACCGAGCGCACAAAGTAGCTGACAGACAGGCCCTCGAGGGTAAGACCTCGCGACAGTGTGTTGCCGCCCACGGCGATCGCCACTACGGGGCCGTTCTCGTAGTCGAGGCGGTCGGTACTCTCCGAATTGTCCATTACCACGCGGCAATCGCGCAGTACATCCGGCAGTTCCGCTATGAGCTCATCGAACGAGACGGATTGTTCTCCGAACTCGGCAGCCAGCACTCGGGATGCCTCTTCGTCCCACAGCTCGCGCAACTCCCGGTGAACCAGCGAACTCTCAAGGTTACGTCTGGTTTTGGCTCGCAGTGACAGCAGCGGGTCGCGGAATCTGTTGTGGACCACAGTGCGCACACTTGTGTGAATAAGCATGGTGGAGTGCCTATTTCCACCGCCGCGCACTCTACGGGCGGCGGTCGTCAACCAGAAGTACAAGACAGCACGGCGTAGGGTTGCGGTAATCGTCGGGTGGAAGTCGTCGACGTCCGCCCTAGTCTTGGGTCGGACCAGCTCTACGTCGTCTTCCGGGACTGTACGGATCATGTCGTAACCGTCATCGACGTCATTGGGGTCTTCGCCGTCCAGCGCGTATCTGCCGAACAAAACCTCCGTACCAAAATGTCCCTGCGGTTGGGGGAGATTCACGATGAAGTGTTCGGGATATAGATCCTCGGCGGCAGGATTGATCAGCAGGTTCGCGAACGGTGAGGCTGTGTATCCAACATAGGCAGACTTCGGCAAGGTGCTGAGGATCTGCCGAATCAACGGATTTATCGACTTCGTCGCGACGGTCGCCTGATCGGCCTCGTCATCGATAATCAGCGCAGGGCAGTCGGCCAAGTACTCCGACGCATCGGCGAGCCACTTCACCAGTTTGCGCAGCACAGTCGCGTTCTTCTTGACGACACAAAGCACGTGGGTTTTATTCGACTTCCCGAAGTAGCTGGCTGGGTTCGCGGTCGGTCGGAAATCGTGATCCAGGTCAGTGATCTGGGACCACAGCGTGGGGTTCGGCTCCACGAGCTGCTGAACCAAACGGGCTTGGGTTTGTCTGCGAAGGCCGTTGTGAATCCCTGCGAGCACGATGAACAGCTTGTAGCGGCGATCAGCAGCCTTGGCCATCACGGCGGTGAAGTTGGTGGTCTTGCCGGACTGCACGTAACCGACGACTAGGCCGCGTGTCGAGAAGGAGCTCTGCCTCGGATGTTGTAGGAGTGAGACGACCCGCGTCGAAGAATCATCCAGCTGGTCGATGGATGGCTTCGACCAGCCGTCCTTGGCTAGCCCTGCGGTGATCGACGGCCACAGCTTGTCATCGGGATGAGGCCCGGTGTACCAGGTTTCGTAGTTGTCGACCACAACGGAGTGTGGCTCGCGCATCTCCTTGATGCGCACGACTTCCCGCTCGTGACGGTCCACGATGCGCTTGATGACATCATCGGGCATGGAAAACAGGCGGAGCTTCTTGATCGCCTCGGCTGGCGTGTAAGTATCGAGCAACAACCTGAACACATCGAAGAGTTCGTCGTGCTCGTCAATCACATTACTCACCAGCATCTCCCACTGCGCGCTGCCCCGACTTCGACGATGGGAGGTTTGACTCCCCCCGCGTTGCGGGTAACTGTATCGGCCTCATCTGACAGGATTCAGGCAAGTGGACGAAGTGTTACCCCGTTGCAGTCCACGTATCGGTCGCCGACACCGGTTCGCTACAGGACCGCGGCAGAAAGGGTCGATCGCGCAGACTGACCATCAACTACCGGACGTCCAAGGAGATTCTCGGCTGATGCTTGGAGGTCATCGACAAGCAGGTCGATGACCTCGACCTCGCCACTGAGACCTTGGCAGGCGCGCGGTCGGTCTTCAGCGGCCGGGAACTCGACACGCGCGGCTTCGCCTCCGAAGCCGCTGAACTCCAGGGAATTACGGAGTGGATCGGCGGCAGGCATGAGAAGGGTATGCGCTCGCCGATATCGCCGTGTGCGTGTTCGAACACCGACAGGTCAGAGACATCCTTCAGGCGCTGACCACGGAAGGCATTCCGAACGTCGAGATCAATGAACGAACCGACGAGGAAAGCCTCGGCGATATGGTCAGAGTGATGACAATGCACCGAGCCAAGGGGCTGGAGTTTCGGGCAGTCGCCCTACCTCAGCTGAGCGCGAAAACGTTCCCGGCCTACTATGTGCACAATCTGAAGGGATTCGAACGACAGCACGCAGAGCATCGGCTCCGGTGTGTTCTCTATGTCGCAGGCTCCCGAGCACGTGAACGCCTGGCGTTGAGTTGGTCTGGAACCCCATCTCCGCTCCTACCTCCGCGCCGCGTCGCCGATTCAGTGCTTCCAACCGAATTCGATCAGTAGGCCCACGGAGCCGGTTCACGAGTCGATATCGAACAAAACTCCAGAATAGTCGTCGTCTACCTCATCCCCGACCCTCAGTAGCTCCTGCCGTACCCCACCTTTCGAGTTCTCCCAATCGTCCGCGACGACAGCGTTCAAAGCTGCCTCGTTGGGCGCTTGATCAAAAATCGCCCAGCTCAGGACATGCACAGCCAACCGTGGCGGGATAGCGTTCCCGACCTGTTGGGCAACATCCTTGCCAGCCCAGGGATAGTCGTGCGGAAATGTCTGTAGGCGTCCGGAGTCGCGAGTGTCAAGATTTCGGAGGTATCGTCCATCGAGTGTGACGATCTTATTCCGTGAAACTTTTCCCGTCACCGTATAGGCAGGCTCGTCGAAACGACGCTCACCGCGCGCTTTCGGATCACCACCGGAGCCGTAATTGGAAACGACAACAAATTCCTTGTCGGGCTCCAACACCGGCCCCATAGTCAACCAGTTGGGCAGATGAGTATCCCCGGCAGGTTTCACCGCACCGCGGCGAAAAACCCTATGAGTTACTTTCGGAAGTTGTGGTTGGCGATGCAAGTGGGCCACCAGGATCGCGCGACGACGAGTCTGCGGCACACCGAATTGCTCGGTTCGAAGGATACCGGTATCAACCTTGTATCCCCTCGCCTCGAGCACTGAGGCCATTCGTTCCCACACCGGAAGTACCGCCGGAACTTGTTCCAGCACAATGACTTCGTACGCACAGTCATGGATATCGAAAGCGTCGAGTGCCCACCGCAACGGTTCCAGGACCAGGCCGGTGCGCTCGTCTCGCAGCTTCTTCAGTTCGACCTTGACGGTCTTATCGCCTACCCCCATGCGATCGACGAAGTGCAGCACCTCATCGAGCGCCTCGCGGCCGACACCGGATCCAGCAACCGAGAATGTCTGACACGGCGGGCCCCCAGCGAGCACTTTCGCCTTCGAAAACAACTCCGGCCCTAAGTCGCGGACATCCTTGTGCGAGGTAAGTAGTCCGGCAGCTTCCCTTGTCGCACAAGCGTTGTCGTCCCATTCGACGCCGTGGACCGAGATCCCCAGCCAGTGCGCGGCGACGTCCATACCACCGGGACCCGCGAACAGGTCGATCATCTGGGCAGGTGCAGCCTCCCCCGCATCTGACGCCATACTGCAAGATCATAGCCGGCGGGCGCGGATCACGCGCCGCACCTCACCGATTCGGTGTCCATACTCTGAGTTCGAAGGAGAGCCATCTTCGGGAGCCGTACACCTGCCTCGCCTTGGTCTGAACATATTGAAGCTCTGGGGACGGTCCTACTCACCTTTGGCATCAATGATCGGGGTGTCGGTCGACGAATCGATCGTGGTAAACCGGACAACGCGCTCGTCGCCACGCAGTGCACCCGCCGGAGCGACGAAGGTGAAGGCCATCACGACGCGAGCTGCATCGAACGGCCCAACGGCACCTGTCTCTGCCGGTTGACTCGGTTCGATGATTGGGTAGAGCACAACGACCCCACGCCGATCCGCAACCAACCGCTCGGTATTCGTTTCACCGGAATCACCCAACGCCCCGGCAATTCGGTACGCGACTCCACGATGTTTGGGGTCGCTGATCACACCGAACAACGGCTTGCGACGTCGCTCACGTCCGAACCACGAGAACATGCGGCCTGCGGCGCCCAGCTCGATCCGATTGCCGCCCCGAAGATGTTGGGGTGCCAGGACGACCCAATCGTCGACGAGCGGATTGCCCTCGTTCGTGATCTGGCGGAGGTACTGGAGGTGTGGGGCGAACTGACTTGGAGCTCGCCATTTCAAAGCATCGACCAAACTGAGGAACTCGGTTGCATCCAGCCTGCCGGTGAACGCCGGGTAGGCATGCGTCTTCTTCGGGTCTTCGAAGTTGTAAGCAAGACTGGCGGTTTCGGCGGAGAGCGCTTCTAGTACCGGCATCCACAGGCGCATGTTGTGGCGCAAGTCCGGCGCCGCCGTCGGGTATGCCGTCGGTTCCACCCACTGACCTGGGCTTTGAATCTCGACCAATCGGGAGTTGTACATCTTGTTCGGACTCGTCGGCTTAAGACCCGGCAGGTGTTGGGCAACCAACGGTGGCACCTGAGCGGGCGTCACCTGTGGCTCTCCGTCGACCAGCACAGCGTACTGCGCCAGCTCACCGCGGAAGCTCTCCTCGTCTAGGCAGACGGCCTCGAATGCCTTATACAGGTCCACTCCCTGTTTGCGTGGGCCGACTTCCTCTCGCCCGATGTACAACCGCACCAAATCGCGGTATCCCCTACGGAACCCGAACCAGCGACCCATCTGCATCAGTGCCGACACATTGGTGGCCCGTCGGCGGAAGTACGAGACCGTCAGACCTTCGATCGTGAATCCGCGAGACAGTTTCTGGCCGCCGATGAGGATCTTCCATATCGACCGCTTGTCGAAATCCGCTTCGCCGGTTTCCAGGTCCTTATCACCGTTGACCACGATGATCGGCTTATCGTCGCCGCCGATGCGCACCACAGCCGGACTGATGTATGGCATCAGCTCGTCGTACGAATTTGGAACGGCCTGACCTACGGCGTGCACCCCTGAAACGAGTGCAAGGTCATTGTTGAAGAGCGCACGAAGCCGCTGATGTCCGGCTGGGCCGGAATACCCTGAGTCCAACCACAGCTTGGTGACTCGGCCGAGTAGCTCGCGGTGAGCATCGATCCAGCTGGATTCGTGGATCAGCATGGTGTGGTGCTGGAAGTAGCGATCGCCGAGGCCCTGATCCTCACGGTAGAGCTTCATCGCTGCCGTGATCACGAACATATCCATCGCCTGTTGTAGGCAAGTCGCATCATCGTCGTCCTCGACGACTACGTCGCGAATGAAGGCTTTCTCGTTCGAATTCAGGATGGATCGGTCCGGCTCGGCGACATCGGAGTCGAGATCATGGAAATCGCTGGCACCCATGTATCCATAAGGACGCGGGAGCGAGACAATGAAGTCCTTGGGGAAGATGTCGGCGGAGTCGCTCGGATCGATGAAGACGTTGGCGTATGGAGTCGCGGTGTAGCCGACGTACTGCGCGCGGGGCAACATCTTCAAGAGGTCGGAAATCTTCTGGTTTATGGCGGTGCGATCAGCATCCGGCTTCGGTCGAGATGTGTTGACCGAAGCCTCATCCGATTCGTCGTCGATGATCAACACAGGGATCTCGGACAGCGGAGTTTTGATCTTGTTGAGGTCTTTGACGAGCTTTGCGAGTACTGCCTTGTTCTTCTTGACTACCATCAACCGGGCAGAGGAACGGTACAGATTGCGTGCGTCGTATAACGGCAGGGCCGGTTCTCGCTTCTCGAACTCGAGTGCGACGATGCCTTGGAGCAGACTCTTGTAGTCGTCGTTCCTGGTCGTCATGCGCACGATATCGAAGCCACCCAATGCCGAAGGCAGACCACCGAACTCCACGAACTTCCGTCGGATCCACTCGGGGTCGTCGGCGTAGTCGGATTCGAATTCGCTTGCGCCGCGCAGGATGTTCTCGCGTCCGACGAGTTCCATGTCGAGCCTGCGTTGAGTTTGGCCACGAAGCAGATTGAGGGTGCCACCGAGGACGATGACGAGTCGGTAGCCAGCGTCGACTGCTTTGGCGATTACACCGGTGAAGTTAGCGGTTTTACCGGACTGGACGTAGCCGACGACAAGGCCTTTCGATTGGTAGGCATCGACACGAGTTGGGTCGGCGAGACGTTCGACGACGCTGTCGGTAGCGATGTCGAGCGCTGCGATGGACTCGGCGGACCAGCCCTTCTTGGTCAGCAGCCCCCTGTAGAACGGCCAATACCAGGGGCGTCCCTGTTGCGATACGGGGGTGTACCACGGGGCGAACTTGTCGCTGATCACCACGGGCGGAACGGCTTTTGAGACCGGCACCAGTGCCTCGAGCAATTTGCAGGTTGCTCGTTCCAGATCGAGGAGGCGGTAGATGTCGGCACGGCGTGCGTCGGTGCGGGCGCCTGATGACGACCACACGGGGGCTTCGGCGAAATCCCACTGCGTCATCTGCCGTCGCCACATGTCCACCAGGCGATCACCAGGCACGGACATTAGTAGCGCCTCCCGGAAATCGTTCTCATCAGCGTGGACTTCAACATCGGACGACATGTCCTCGACCTGATAGGCCATTGCCTTGGCCAGCCTTTTCGGCCTGCTGCCGCCCATATCCGCAAGCACCGCGCTGTGCAGTGCGATGCGCAGCGCTTCCCCTTCGCTCATTCGGATTCTCCTGACTCGTCGTCGAGCTGGTTGAGTTCGGCTCGGGCAGCCGAGACGAGGACGGATTGCCAGAGTTGGAGATTGTCCCTGACTCGGGGACCGCTGAACTCCGTTTCGAAGATGTCGTGCACGAGAAAGTAGATGAGCGACTTCAGCAGTGGGGCGTCATTGAGGGTTCCCCCGCGGCCACCGAGGATGGCCGCGCGGTAGCGTCGATTGAGTGCGATGGTTCGGGTGTCGCGGTCTATGTCGAAGAAGACATCACCTGCTAGTTTGCGCCACTGTGCGGCGATTGGCTGTTCACCAGGCAGGATAGGCAGCTCTTCTTCGATGGATTCCTTGACCGCCGGGGCGAATCCGGTGCCCGGTGGGATCACCGGCTTACGTTGGGTGCCTGATCGTTTCCGCGCCTCTCGGTACGTCAGCTGGGCGTCTGCGATGAATTCGGCGAAAGCGCGACCGCTCGCGTCTTTTGCGCGTTCTACCGCAGACGCGAATTCCGGCGTGGCCTCGACACCTTCCTTCTTCACGCTCAGTCGCAAGACGTCACCCGCGTCGGCGGGCAGGTCGACGTCGACCCTGGCCAGCGACAGACTTTGCTCGGGCTGACGGAAGTTGTTCCAGCCGCCCGCCTGAACGATGCGACCGTTGCGATAGAAGTAGAAGCCCTGGCGCTCCAACACCGACCCGACGGACTTGTATTCGTCCAGTGAGGATTTCGGCGGCCAGATGTGGGCGGTCAGTTCAACACTGCCGATTGATGGGACCTCGGCCACGAAGGTGCGGGGGTAGTCCCGATGACCGGTGACCGGGTAGCCGAACGGATTGAGCGGTACGACACCGAAGTTCATGTATACATCGCGGGAGCGGATGTCCTCGACAGCGATAGTGATGTTGAAGTCGTCACGCAGTAGGAAGCGGTGCAACTGCAAGCCGAGGTGCAGGCCGAGCTTGTTGATGGTGCGATGCAGGTAGCGATCGGTTTGTCCGCTACCGCCGTGCTGAGGGAAGTTCTTGACGCCGTCCCAGCGAATCACTGTGCCCTGCCAGGTGATCGGACAGTCTTGGTAGCGGTCGATCAGCGTCTGGGCGTACCTCGGTTCAACGATGTCGCATTGAAAGCCGGTGACGGCTCGTTCCATTACCCAACGTCGGCCTGCGGGCCTTGTTTTGCGGGTTCGGCTGGTTACGGTTACTGCGGCCGCGTGGCTGAGCGAGGCCGATTTCAGGCCCGTGCCGAACATACCGAGGGCACTAGGCGAGTAGTGATGTCGACCGCCGACCGTCATCGCGACGTCGAGCTCCTCGTCGGTCATGCCGCGTCCGTCATCGATTACCAACAAGCTGACGAGGGCGTCGCCATCGCGTAGGAAATGGATGACCACATCCTTGGCGCCCGCGTCGATGGAGTTGTCCACGAGGTCGGCGATGGCGGCTTCGAATCCGTATCCCTGGCTGCTCAGGGCCTCCATATATCTGGCGTCAGGTGGCAGGAACTTGCTGCCCGTCGTCGGGACGTCGAACTGCCACTCTTCCGCCATATCCACCCCACTGCGTCAACAAATCCAGCCGAGACCTCTAGCCAGAGATCCGATGATTGCGGACGGTTGTTACACATCTCCCGTGAGTCGGACGCAGGATACGCTCGAACCTGGCCGCTGCGGCTACCGCCAGACCACAGCGCAACTGTTGGTCTGTCCCGATTACACCGGTCTTCAGCCTTCGGCTACAAGGGGGTTGAGGCGGACTACGGCGGTGCCTTGGGATAGAGCCGCGCGGAGGGAGGGGAGGTTTACGGTGCCGTCGGGGTTGAGGTGGATTTTGGCGAAGCGGCCGTGGGTTGGGTTTTGGGTGAGGATTTCGCGGTAGAGGGTGGCGGCTCGGGGTTCGTCGGTGATTACTTCGTGGGCGGCTTGGATGTTGGTGCCGCGCAGGAGGATTCGGACGGGGACGTCCGGAATCAAGTTGTTGCGCCAGTTGGCGGCGGTGCCGATCAGGAGATGGCCTTCGTGTTCGGCGTAGCCGACGGGGTTGGCGTATTCGCGGCCGGTTTTGCGGCCGGAGACGGTGATGATGAGGAGCCTTTTGCTGAGTAGGGGGTGTAGTGGCGAGCGGAGGATGAAGCGGACGATGGCGTCGCCGGTGCGTTGGATGCGGGACTGGGTGGTGGGGGCTTTTGTGCTGGTCATAGGGATGGCTCCGCTGATCGTATAATTACTGAGTAGATACTCAGAAAATACGCCCGGGTGGGGCATACTGCAAGGGCTGGTCGGTGCGAAGAGGAGGTTGCGGTGGCGAAAGCTGCGGATGGTGCGCGGGCGACGCGCGGGCAGCGGGGGCGGCCCTCGACGGGGGTGCGGGAGTCGGTTGTGGTTGCGGCGCAGGAGATTTTGGTGGAGGCGGGGGTGGCTCGGTTGTCCACGAAGGAGGTTGCGAAGCGGGCGGGGGTGGCCGAGTCGAGCATTTTTTATCACTTCGGCGATCGAATGGGGTTGTTGCAGGCGGTGATTCAGCGGCATTTGCGGCCGGTGAAGGACGTGCTCGGGGAGGTCGATGAGGAGCCGGGGTTGCGGGCGGGGCTGCTGGCGCTTGTCGAGGCGTTGGAGGAGTTCTTTTTGGATGCCATTCCGGTGATGGCTGCGGTGCAGTCGGATGTGGAGTTGCGCGCGAAGTTTGCCGAGCGCAGCCGGGAGTTGGATATCGGGCCGCAGCGTGCGGTTGACGCGGTTGTCTCGCACCTGTCGATACAGCACGCCGACCAGCGGGTTCCCGGCACGGTGGATCTGCGAGCCGCTGCCCTGCTGCTGGTCGGCGCGGCGCACCAACGAGCACTACAGCGTCATCTGAGCCCGCCCGACGTGATCGCGGCGCTGCCGACGACAGAGTCCATTGTCGATGCGGTTATGCCGATCCTCGGCTGACACCGCCGGGAAAGGTCGGGCCAGCGGTTACGGCATACCCTCCGTCATCACGGTCATGTCCGCTCTCGGAGCGGTCAAGCTGGCAATAGCCGAGCGATCACCTCAGCCAGCTGCCTGACGTTGCGACATTCGTGCATGGCTATTCCGCGCGGCACACACCTCATCGAGCGGTCAAGCCGGCAATAGCCGACCGATTACCTCGGCCAACTGCTTGACGTTGCGACATTCGTGCATGGTTATCCGCTGGGCATACACCTGGGCGGCGGAGTCGCCGGTGGACCAGGAGCGAGCCGGTTCGGGGTTGAGCCAGTAGGTGTGTTTGGCCCGGTCCGACATTGCTTGGAGGGCGGGGAGATTCGGGTCGGTGCGGTTGGTGCGGGCGTCGCCGAGGATCAACAGGGAGGTGCGGGGGCCCAGGGCATCGAGATAGTTGTCGATGAAGCCTTGGAAGGCCTCACCGTAGTTGCTGCTGCCGAAGCGGGCGACGTTGGAGTTGCGGATTATTCGGGCGGCGGCGCCGGGGGCGGGAGGTTCGCCCGGGGTGAAGAAACCGGTGATTTCATCGCAGGTGTCGATGAAGCCGAAGCTGCGGACCCTGCTGAATTGGTCTTGCAATGCCTGGACGAGTTGCAGGGTGAATTCGGCGAAACCCGTTACGGAGCCGGATAAGTCGGCGAGCACGACGAGGTCGGGGTGGCCGTGTTTGCGAGCGCGTAGGACCGGGTCGATCGGCACGCCGCCGGTGGCCATGGAGCGACGCATGGTTCGGCGCATATCGATCTGGCCGCGGACCGCTTTGCGGCGGCGGGCGGCGAGGCGGGTGGCTAGTTTGCGGGCCAAAGGGTTTACCAGGCGGCGCATTTCGGCGAGGTCCTGGGTGCGGGCGCCGAGGAAGTCGACTTGGTCGGTACTGGATTCGACGCCACGGCGGGCGATGTATTCGGTGCCACGGAGTTCGGCGGAGCGCAGGCGCGCCTCGGACTGGACGGCGGTGCGGAATTCGCGGAGGCGGCGGTCGGCTTCGATGGTGCGGACGGTGGTATCGAGATCGGTGCCAATGCGCTCGACGATGCGATCGATAAGTTCTTCTGGCCGTAGGGATTTCATCGTCAGATAGGACGACCAGCCCGCACCCGATGCGGTGGTGACCGGGCGCGAGGACTCTCCGGTGCCGACTCCCCCGTAGCCGCCCAGCGCGGTGAGGGCCTGCCGGGCGAGTTCGGTGACAGCGGTGCGGTCGTCTCGAGCGAGTGCGTCCACCAGGCTGTCGCGCAGATCGTCGATGGATTCGGAAGCCGACAGGGCTGCCGGTTGCTCGGCGGTAAGGAAGTAGAGATCGAAGAGCTGGTCGAAGACGGCGCGCTGACCGTTACGACGCAGCAGGCAGGCGGCCATACCGGAGCGCAGGCGGTTGCGGTCGGATAGGCCGAGCGCGAGCATTGCCTCGGCGGCGTCGATGGTTTCGCTCGGGCCGGCGGAGATGCCGTGGTCGCGCAACAATCCGACGAACTCGACCAAGCGATCGGTCATCGTGTCGGCGGGATGCTCAGGGCTGGGCCGCGCGGGTGACGTCACCACTCGTTCCCCTCCCCCGGCAGCCGCACCCATTGTCGGGATCCGGAGCCGTTGCCTCGAAAGGTGCCGGTCCCGAGATACGCTGCGGCAGTTGATATATCGTCACACCGCACGCAGATTGATTCCCCACTGCGCGTGCCGTCGACCCCATCGGCGCACCGACCCGCCTCGCCCACCGGCCCCACCCGTCGGCGAGATCCACACTCGTCGCAGACGCCCGCAAAGAATCGCGATAAACGGTGCGGCAGTTGATGGGCGACACGTTCATGCGCGGTGCATCGCATGCACCTCCATTCGGGCGCGACTCGGATCGCGGCAGCGGCGGTCATGACGGCCTGCGTTCGTGCGGATCGGCAGCGGGAAGCTCGAGGCGATCTATGGCTATGCGATGGTCAGCTTGGTATTTGAGTAGTACGCCGAGGGTGGACCGGACAAGGGAACCGGTGAGGTTGCGGGCACCCAGAGCTACGAGAGTTCTTGCCCAGTCGACGGTTTCGGCGATCGAGGGCGGTTTGCGGAGGGAGAGTTCGCGGAGGGCGGCGACGGTTCTCACTACCGGCTCGCCCAGGGTTTCGTCGAGCTCGGGGACCTTCATGCGGACGATCGCGCGTTCCAATTCCGCTGTCGGATAGTCGATGTGGAGGTAGAGGCAGCGGCGTTTCAGCGCTTCGGAGAGGTCACGGTTGGCGTTCGAGGTGACGATGACGAAGGGCTTGCGGACGGCGGTCACGGTGCCGAGTTCGGGGATGCTGACCTGATAGTCGCCGAGGACCTCGAGTAGCAGTCCTTCGAGTTCGATGTCGGCCTTGTCGAGCTCGTCGATGAGCAGCACGGTCGGACGCGGATTCCGGATCGCGGCCAGTAGCGGGCGTTGCAGCAGGAATTCTTCGGTGAAGACGTGGTCGCGGGTGCTGTCCCAGCTCTCGTTGTCGGTGGCGGTGATGCGCAGCAATTGCTTGGCGTGATTCCACTCATAGAGCGCGCGGGCCTCGTCGATGCCCTCGTAGCACTGCAGGCGCACGAGGTCGGAAGCGGTGGCGGTGGCGATCGCCTTGGCCAGCTCGGTCTTGCCGACACCCGCCGGACCCTCGATCAGCAGGGGCTTGCCCAGGTGACCGGCGAGGAACACCGCGGTGGCGATGTCGGTGGAGGGCAGGTATCCGGCGTCGGTGAGCCGCCGCGTCACCTCGTCGACCGAGCCAAAGAACTTACTCATCGGTAACAGTCTAGAACCTGCGGATTTCCGCTCCATCCCTGAGGCCGACACCCACCGCATGGGGGACTCGTCATACCAAAGGATGAATCTCCCTGAAATCGTGTTCGCACCATTGCCATTCGACCGGTCGCGGCCGAGTGTGGACCTGCAAATCGTTGCGTCACCGGACATCCCCTGCATCCGGCGAGTAACGACGGCGTCTTCGCGGACGCGCAGATAGAAAGGATCCACGGTGTTCTCGAGAACGACTCCCCGCCGATCGACCCGGGTGGCCATGGCCGTCGCCCTCGCCGCAGTCCCGTTGACCGCGCTGGCCATTCCCGCCTCGGCCGAGCCGGCCACCAGCGAACCCGGCGTGACCGAGGTGCGGCACCCGCACAACAACGATTGGGACTGCGACCGCCCCGGCTTCTTCGACGACTGGAACCACAGCCCCGGCCGTTGGGACGACTGTGATCTCCCGGGCCGCTGGAACGACCCGTGGCGATTCCCCCGCCACCTGTTCCCCCGCGGAACATTCGGCAGTAGCTGATCGAGAGAAACGGCCCGGCGTCACAGGCGCCGGGCCGTTGTCATAGATCGGATACCAACCGCGATCAGTCGCATCCCGCAGGCCAACCGGGAACTCGTGCCGCGAGCTGCGCATCCAGCTTGCACAGCCAAGCGCTCAGCGAGCTGAGCGACGCGCCGCAGCAGATCAAGCCACGATAGCCGGCACATACCCAGTGTCTATCGCACAGAAGCTCTATCTTGTGTGCAGTGCCCATTGGATATGTGACAACGATGAAACTGTTGGGGCGCGGCGGACGAACCGAGAAACGTTTGGCGGCAACCGGCTTCGGAGCGACTCGCCTAGGGGATAGCCCCTACTCCAGTCCCATCCGGGCTCATACTTTCGACTGAAATTTCCCTGAATCCGATTGTGGCAGGAGATTTTTCGGCGCGTGCACGCAAGAGTGGAAGAATGACAATGACGCCTCGTCGGATGCTGGGCCAAGCGGCCGTGGCGGCCGCTCTTATCGCTGTTCCCCTGACCGCCTCGGCAATTCCGGCATGGGCCGCACCGGAAACCGGTTCGGCCGGATCGGGACAGACGGTTGACTGCGAAAGTGCCGAGCACCGGGACGAGTGCGAGCAGGCGTGGCGGAACGAGCAGGCCCGGCGAGACAGGGAGGCCCGCGACTGGGCGAACAACCTGAACAATCCGGCCAACCCCATGAGCCCCTTGAACCCGAACAACCCGACCAACCCGAATAGCCCGACCAACCCGCGGTACCAGTGGGAGCACAGCCTCAACAACCCGGCCAACCCCATGAGTCCGCTCAACCCCAACAATCCGGCCAACCCGAACAGCCCACTGAACCCCAATAACCAGCACAGACCGAACAACAGCTAGCCCGCGCCACGGTGGTCCGGCCTCAGACAGTCCGGACCACCGCACTGTCACCAGGGCGATCCGGCCTCATCCAGGCCGGATCACCGCGATGCACCAGGCCCGCCACAACCTGTTACGGCATCGGCACCCGGAAATGGTTGGGTTCGGCATCGGCCGGCACGTCGGTCGCCTGCGTGAACCGCTCCACCTCGGCACGCAATTCGATGAGGTGCCGCGCATGCGCATCGAGCGCCTCATCCTCGGCGGAAACCGGAACCCACTGGCGCACCGGCCGCGCCTTACCGTTCTCATCGACCGCGACAACAACCGCGAGACCGTGCGCGGCGAGCGCCGGTTCATCGGAGTGCGTATCCGTCGACGTCACGTGCACGCTGACATGCATACTCCGCGGCCCGGTGTAAATCAGCCGCGCACTCACCTCGACGATGTGCCCGATGACAATCGGCCGGTAGAACCGGATCCCGCCGAAGTACGACGTAATCACATGCTGCCCAACCCAATCGGCACCGCAGACATACGCTGCCTCGTCAATCCACTGCATGGTGCGACCGCCGTGCACCTTGCCACCCCAGTTGATATCCGAAGGCGCGGCCAGGAATCGCAGAATCGACGTCGGCGCTGTACCCGCCGCTGTGTACTGCTGCGCCGCCATCGCCTCCTCGATCCGCTTGCGAACCGAAACCCGCGCCCGCGCTTGCCGATGCCGCTCCAATTCCAGAATCGACGTCGGATTCCATTGCGGCACTTCGACGGTCCGCCGGTTGTCGTCGACCGCGACGAAGATCGTCAGGCACTGCGCTGTCTGCACCGGCCTGCGTCGTGTGGGATCGGTCGAATAGACGCTGACGAGAATATGCATGCTGGTACGCCCGGTGTGCACGAGATTCGCATGCAGTTCGACCAATTCACCGACCGCGATCGGGCGGTCCAGGTGAATATTGCCGACGTAGGCGGTAACGCAGTAGCAACCGCTCCACTGAGCCGCCGCCGCATAGGCGACCTTGTCGATCCATTCGAGTAGCTTGCCGCCGTCGACCGAACCGGCGATGCCCGCAT
Organism: Nocardia sp. NPDC049526; assembly: GCF_044465765.1. Classification (NCBI taxonomy): domain Bacteria; kingdom Bacillati; phylum Actinomycetota; class Actinomycetes; order Mycobacteriales; family Nocardiaceae; genus Nocardia; species Nocardia sp. NPDC049526. Next base: position 315,431 of record NZ_JBITMA010000004.1, read on the forward strand.
CCGCCGGTTTGACGAGAAAGCGGTGGATGGCCTCGGCACGTCGACCGGCCGATGCCGGGCTCGGTACGGAAGTGGGGACAAGTGTGGTGGATGAGATGCTCACGACTCGCGATCTGTTCGGCAGACAATGGTTCCGACTCCGATGTCCCCGAAGACGATAGGCAACCGCGCCGCTACGGGCGAGTAGCCGGCTCCGCAGATGCGGCGGTCAGTGGAGGTGTCCGGCGCAAGCGAGCGGAGATACGGCGACGTCTGGTCCGAGGTTTGGTGTTGACGAGGTTGATATCACCGCCGTAGTGGGCAAGAACACGACGGTCCATGACCGCGCGCCAGATCGGCGGGACGGCGGCCAACAGGATCATGCTTGCATAGCCGGCAGGTAGCTGCGGTGCCTGCTCCGAGCTGCGCAGGGTCTGGTAGCGGCGGCCCGGATTCGCGTGGTGGTCGCTGTGGCGTTGTAGATGGAACAGGAATATGTTCGTGACCAGACGGTCACTGTTCCAGCTGTCACGCGGGGAGCAGCGCGCGTAGTTGCCATTGCGACCGCGCGGGCGAAGCAGTCCGTAGTGCTCGACGTAGTTCACCGTCTCGAGCAGCCCGGCGCCGATCAGCGCCTGCAGCGCCAGAAACGGGATCACCGCGGGCCCGAAGAGGGCGATCAGCGTGCCGAACAGCGCGATGCTCATCGACCAAGCCTGCAGCAGATGATTGTCCAAGCAGAACCAGCGCTTTCCCTTGCGGGAAAGGCGTTCACGCTCCAGAACCAGAGCCGACCGGAAGCCGCCGAGCATAGTGCGCGGCAGGAACTCCCACAGTGATTCGCCGAATCGGGCACTGGCCGGATCTTCCGGCGTCGCGACGCGAACATGATGGCCGCGGTTGTGCTCGACGAAGAAGTGCCCATATCCCGATTGCGCCAGTGCGATTTTCGCCAGCCAGCGTTCGAGGTGCTCGACTCGATGGCCGAGTTCGTGGGCGGCGTTGATTCCGATGCCCGACACGAACCCGAGCGTCACGGCCAAACCCAGCTTGTCGGAAATGCTCAGCGCCGGTCTGGCCCAGAGATATCCCGCGATGAGCAGGCCGATGAACTGTAGCGGCAGGAAAAGGTAAGTGCACCACCGGTAGTAGCGATCGTTGGTCAAGGACTCGTAGTCCTCGTCGCGCGGATTGCTCCCGTCATTCCCTATCGCCATGTCCAGCAGCGGGATCACCACGAGCACAATGATCGGGCCGATCCACCAGAATATTTCCAGGCCTGTATGGACCACCAGTTGTGAAGGAAGTACGGCGCAAGTCGGAGCGATCAACCCCAGTATCCACAGATACCGCTTGGGGTCGCGTCTTTCCGTATTCTCGAAGATCGACATAGGTGCCTCGGGCCTCCAACAGAACAACACTGACAGGGGGTGGGGCCGCCGAAATCCGTTGCGGTAGAAACTGTCGCTCCAGAATAGCTGTGCCCGCGCCGCCTGCCAGCAATCTGTCGAAATCCACCTTCTGACCTAACGAATTTCCTCAGCCGAGGGGGTGCATCGTCGCCGCGGCCGGGAAATCGAACACGGTACTCGATCAGCATGCCGGCGGCGGGTTTCGGCCTGGAACCGGCCCGCCGCCGGGCATTACGCACCGAAAATCACCGTGCTACGGCAGCGCCGCGCAGTTGGATGGAGCGGGCATACCCGCGAGCCGATCGGTCAACCATTGCTGTGAGGACACCAGTGACGGGAAGAAGGCAATCACGTGAGTGCCGACGAGTCCGGATGCCGGGGGAATTTCGGCGTTCGATTCCAGCTGAACGGGCACTCCGCCACCACACCAACCGGCGGCCACGTCGCGCACCGGCACAAATGGCGCTCCCTGGTCGTTCATGGCCGAGGCCGCAAGTACCGGAATGGCCGGGGCGCGTGTGCCGATTCGCTGCTCGGCGAATGCCGACTGCAACGCCGGGGACCTATCGATAACGGCGGTGAGCGGTTCTCCGCTGGTGGTCCACTCCGACGTATTCCCGTGCTCCTGGGCAAGTCCGACCGGGACCGCGCATTTGCCCAGGGATTCCTGCAGGATCGCCTTGCCGAGGTCGTTGAGTTCGGCGTCCAACACCGGGCGAGTTTCCGGGTAGTCGGCGGCAATGCCGTTGAGTATCCAGGCGATCGACGGTGCGAAATCGGCGCGGCCGTCGTTGTATCCGATGAAGTATTCATCGTCCACCACCGGCCCACCGACGTAGGCGCCGCGCACATTCAGATCGGGGGCGTAGCTCGATTGCAGTTCGGCCGCGCCGGCAGAGGCCATACCGCCCTGCGAATACCCGTAGAGAATGACCGGCGTGCCGGGGTTGAGGCCGGAGCCCGGCAATTGCAGCGCGGCGCGCGCAGAGTCCAGTACCGCGTAGGCCTGCGCTTTCCGGTTCAGATAGTCGTGCACATCGGGCGTGCCGAGGCCGTGATAGTCGGTCACCACTACCGCGATGCCACGGTTGAGCAGCGATCGGATTGCCACCAGATCGTATTCGAAGATTATGTCCAATGGAGGCTGGGCCTGGACGATCTGCGTCATCAGCTTCGAGGGCGCGCATTGATCGCCCTGTCCCTTGGTACCGCCCGCGTACGCGACCAGCGGCCGCTCACCCGGGCCGGTCCACGGCATGCTCGGCTGCAGATACGTGCCCACCACCGCCGTACGCGCATCGTGGGTATCACTGCTGACGTACATGAGCCGCGTTGCCGCTGCGGGAACCATTCCCGGCTGCCCGGGCGCCGACATTGCCACCGCCGCCGGTTCGGCGCGAACGATGGTGCCCCGCCCGTCCGGAAGCGATGGCGGCGGAAGGTAGAAATCGGCCTCGGCGACCGGTTGCTCTCCGGCCGGTTGCGTCCATGCATGTGGAGCAGTGACCGTCCCGCCTCCGAACACAATGAGGGTTCCCGTCAAAGCTGCGGCCAATCCAAATATTCGGCTGCGCACGATTTGTGATCCTTCCTGCGATTTTGGGAGTACCCATGGCATCTAGAATCGGATAGAGAGGTTATCTCCAGGAAGATCCGTTTTCCGTGAATCCCGACCAGAAACGCCGATCCGCGATAGCCTCGAATCCCGCAAACACCGAGGTCCACTTCGGCGTCCGCCCGAAACGACAGTGGCCCACCCCGACGAATCGGGATGGGCCACTGTGCTGCTCGCGCGTATTACGCGGTTTCGGTGATCGGCCGGTCGACCCAGCTCATCAGGCCGCGCAGCTTGGCGCCGGTGACCTCGATCGGGTGCTCGGCGTTGGCCTTGCGCAGCGCCTCGAGCTCCTTGTTGCCGCCCTCGACATTGGCGACGAGGCGCTTGACGAAGGTGCCGTCCTGGATGTCGCGCAGGATGTCCTGCATGCGCTTCTTGGTGTCGGCGTCGATGACCCGCGGACCCGACAGGTAGCCACCGAATTCGGCGGTGTCGGAGACCGAGTAGTTCATGCGGGCGATGCCGCCCTCGTACATGAGGTCGACGATGAGCTTGAGCTCGTGCAGCACCTCGAAGTACGCCATCTCCGGCGCGTAGCCCGCCTCGACCATGACCTCGAAACCGGTCTTGACCAGCTCTTCGGTGCCGCCGCAGAGCACGGCCTGCTCACCGAACAGGTCGGTCTCGGTCTCTTCCTTGAAGGTGGTCTTGATGACGCCGGCGCGGGTGCCGCCGATGCCCTTGGCGTAGGACAGCGCCAGCGCCTGGCCCTCACCCTTCGGGTCCTGCTCGACCGCGATCAGGGCCGGAACGCCCTTGCCGTCGACGAACTGGCGACGCACCAGGTGGCCCGGGCCCTTCGGCGCGACCATGCCGATGGTCACGTTGGCCGGAGGCTTGATCAGGCCGAAGTGGATGTTGAGGCCGTGGCCGAAGAACAGCGCGTCGCCGTCCTTCAGGTTGGGCTCGATGTCGTTGGTGAAGATCGACGCCTGGGCGGTGTCGGGGGCCAGCACCATGATCACGTCGGCCCACGCGGAAACCTCCGCCGGGGTGCCGACGGTCAGGCCCGCCTCTTCGGCCTTCGGCCGCGACTTCGAACCCTCAGCGAGGCCGACGCGGACCTCGACGCCGGAGTCGCGCAGGCTCAGCGAGTGCGCGTGGCCCTGGCTGCCGTAGCCGATGACAGCGACCTTGCGGCCCTGGATGATCGACAGGTCGGCGTCGTCGTCGTAGAACATCTCGACTGCCACTGTAGGTTCCCTTCTTGTTCTTCTTGTCGAAAGTTGTTTAGTTTCAAGCGGTTCAGCTGGCCAGCCCGTTCTTGGGCCGGCCCGAGAACACAGCGCGGCGAGCGTTAGCGAGTCGCGGTGATCGACTTGGGTCCGCGGCCCACGGCGACCACACCGGACTGCACGATCTCCCGGATGCCATAGGGCTCGAGCATCCGCAGCAGCGCGTCGAGCTTGGACCGGGTTCCGGTCGCCTCGACGGTGAGCGCGTCCGGCGAGACGTCGATCACCTTCGCCCGGAAGAGCGTAACCGCCTCGATGACCTGGGTACGCACGCTGGCGTCCGCACGCACCTTCACCAGGATCAGTTCGCGGGCGACCGAGGTGTCGGCGTCCTGCTCCACGATCTTGATGACGTTGACCAGCTTGTTGAGCTGCTTGGTGACCTGCTCGAGCGGCAGATCCTCGACCGTGACGACAATGGTCATGCGCGAGATCTCCGGGATCTCGGTGCCGCCGACCGCCAGCGATTCGATATTGAAGCCGCGGCGGGAGAACAGCGCCGCGACCCGGGCCAGCACGCCCGGCTTATCCTCCACCAGCACGCTGAGGGTGTGAGTCGTACTCACTGTTCGGTCCCCTTGCTCTTGTCGTGCGACATCGCCTCGTGGATGACGGCGGGCTCGGCGGCCTGCTCGTCCTCGTCGAAGAGTGGGCGGATGCCGCGCGCGGCCATGATCTCGTCGTTGCTGGTGCCTGCGGCGACCATCGGCCACACCTGGGCGTCCTTGCCGACGATGAAGTCGATCACCACGGGACGGTCGTTGATGGACTGCGCCTCGCGGATCGCGGCCTCCACGTCTTCCTCACGCTCGACCCGGATGCCGTGGCAGCCGAGGGCTTCGGCGAGTTTGACGAAATCGGGGATGCGCAGGGTGTGCGTGCCCAGATCGGTGTTGGAGTAGCGCTCCTCGTAGAACAGGGTCTGCCATTGGCGGACCATGCCGAGGTTGCCGTTGTTGATCAGCGCGACCTTGATCGGCACGCCCTCGACGGCGCAGGTGGCCAACTCCTGGTTGGTCATCTGGAAGCAGCCGTCACCGTCGACCGCCCACACCTCTTTGTCCGGCGCGCCCATCTTGGCGCCCATGGCCGCCGGGACGGCGTAGCCCATGGTGCCGAGACCACCGGAATTCAGCCAGGTGCGCGGCTTTTCGTACTTGATGAACTGCGCGGCCCACATCTGGTGCTGACCGACGCCCGCGCAGTAGATGGCGTCGGGTCCGGCCAGACGGCCCAGCGCCTCGATGACGAATTCCGGCGACAGCGAGCCGTCGCTCGGCGTCGTCCAGCCGAGCGGGTAGCTCTTGCGGATGCCGTCGAGGTACTGCCACCAGTCGGTGAGGTCCAGTTTCGGCGCACCGGCGGGGTCGGCCTTCAGCGTTTCGATCAGTTCGACGATCACCTCGCGGCAGTCGCCGACGATCGGGACATCGGCGTGCCGGTTCTTACCGATCTCGGCCGGGTCGATATCGGCGTGGATGATCTTCGCGTCGGGCGCGAAGGAGTCCAGCTGACCGGTGACGCGGTCGTCGAAACGCGCGCCGAGAGTGATCAACAGATCGGACTTCTGCAGGGCGGCGACGGCTCCCACGGTGCCGTGCATGCCCGGCATGCCCATGTTGAGCTGGTGGCTGTCCGGGAACGCACCGCGCGCCATCAGGGTGGTGACCACCGGGATGCCGGTCAGTTCGGCCAGCTCCAGCAGCTGGGGCGAGGCGTCGGCCTTGATCACACCGCCGCCGACGTAGAGCACCGGCTGCTTGGACTCCAGGATCATCCGCGCGGCCTCGCGCACCTGCTTGCCGTGTGGTTTGGTCACCGGGCGGTAGCCGGGCAGCCGCATCTCCGGCGGCCAGCTGAAGGTGGTCTGCGCCTGCAGCACATCCTTCGGGATATCGACGAGCACCGCGCCCGGACGACCGGACGAGGCCAGGTAGAAGGCCTCGGCGATCATGCGCGGGATGTCGATGCCATCGGTGATGAGGAAGTTGTGCTTGGTGATCGGCATGGTGATGCCGGAGATATCGGCTTCCTGGAATGCGTCGGTGCCGATCAGGCCGCGCCCGACCTGGCCGGTGATGGCGACGATCGGAACCGAGTCCATCTGCGCGTCGGCGATCGGGGTGACCAGGTTGGTCGCACCCGGACCGGAGGTGGCCATGCAGACGCCGACCTTGCCGGTGGCCTGCGCATAACCGGTGGCCGCATGCCCCGCGCCCTGCTCGTGCCGGACGAGGACGTGACGGACCTTGGTGGAATCGAAAAGCGGGTCGTAGACCGGGAGAATCGCGCCGCCGGGAATGCCGAATACCGTGTCGACGCCGAGCTCCTCGAGGGAGCGGACGACGGACTGCGCGCCGGTGACCCGCTCGGGCGGGACCTGGCGGCGGTTCGCCGCGTTGGCCGGACCGCCAGCGGGCGCGGCCTGCTGATTCGCCGAAGGCGCCGGCCTGCGGGCCGAGGGCCCGGGCCGTGCGGTTGGTGCACTCACCGTCTTCGTTCCTAACTGTTCGTACTAGACCCCGGACAACTGTGCTTGCACGTGGTGCCTTGCGAAGCGGCCACATGCCAGGACTTTTGTCCCGAACACAAAAAAGCCCCCGACAGCGCATGGCTGTTCGAGGGTGGCGCGTCGCAACGCGAGCTGACGTATTCGACTCAGGTAGTCAGGCTCAACGCTGGACGCGCCGGCCGATTACGAGCAACTCGTTTCGATTCACGCGCATGACGGTATGTGTGCGCGAGTCGATCAGTCAAACAGGTCTCATTATGTGAGACCGAGCGGGTGCTCGAGTCCGTTCACCATGATGCGAGGATGGTGGTGTGTCATCACCGCATCAGTCCGTGCCACCGGCTAAATCGTCCCATACGCCCGCGGCGGGATCGGAGACGGGTAGTTCGCCGGAACCGACCGAGCCGAAGCAGACGGCGCAGGTCATCCGCATTACGCAGATGGCCCACCTGGGTGTGGTCGTACTGCTGTTCTGTGTCTTCTTCGCGTTCGTCGGCTGGCCGATCGGACTGTGGTGGCTGCTACTGCTCCCGGTCGCGGCGGCGGTGTGGGTCGAACGCACGCGCACCACGGTGTCCGAGGACGGGCTGGATCTGCGCACGGTTTTCGGTTCCCGGCACCTCGACTGGGCACAGGTCGCGGGGGTCGGCATTCCGAAGCGCGGGTTCGTGCGCGCGCATCTCACCGATGACACCGAGGTGAAGCTGCCCGCGGTCAGCTATGACCGGTTGCGTGATCTGATCCGCGCCTCGAACGGTCGGATTCCGGATCTGTTCGCGGCGGAGGCGGCGGCGCGGGAGGCGGAGTACGAGGCGCGCAAGTCCGAGGACGAGGCGGAAGCGCGCGACGCCGATGCCGGTGCGGAAGCACCCGAGGCCGATGCGGGTGCGGAGACACCGAACGCCGACGCGAAAGCAGCCAACGCCGACGCATCTTCCGCTGAGACCGAAACGCGCGACTCCGAGACCGAGGCGCGCGACTCCGATTCGTAGCGGTTCACCAGCGACGGGGATAGGAACGCCGCCAGGTAGGCTCGCTGCCGGATGCGATCCGGTGATCGCGTCGGACGGACAACCCCCGCCCGCACGTACCGGACCGGCGGATAGCGACGGTGCCGGAACCGACACGACCGATGACACCGTCCGCGCCGACGACCACCCTCGCGGCGACACCATCCCGAACCACAGACCGATGGCGATCAGCGCTGTCGACCGCCACGAAAGGCCCGCCCCTGCGCAGGAGTAACGTGGTCGGTCGCTGAATTCGCTCATCGAGCGAACTCCGCGCAGTCGCACATCAGCCCCCGCGACCTTCCGAGGATTTACATGCCACCGCTTCGTTCACGGACAACCACCATCGGCCGCAATGCCGCGGGCGCACGCGCACTCTGGCGCGCCACCGGTATGACCGACACCGACTTCGGTAAGCCGATCGTCGCCATCGCGAACTCCTACACGCAGTTCGTACCGGGCCACGTGCATCTGAAGAATGTCGGTGAGATCGTCGCGGACGCGGTGCGCGCCGCAGGTGGTGTACCGCGGGAATTCCACACCATCGCGGTCGACGACGGCATCGCGATGGGCCACGGCGGCATGCTCTACTCGCTGCCCTCGCGTGAAATCATCGCCGATTCGGTCGAATACATGGCGAACGCGCACACCGCCGACGCGCTGGTGTGCATCTCCAACTGCGACAAGATCACACCCGGCATGCTCAATGCCGCAATGCGCCTGAACATCCCGGCCGTCTTCGTGTCTGGCGGGCCGATGGAGGCCGGTAAGGCCGTGGTCGTCGGCGGTGTCGCACAGGCGCCGACCGATCTGATCACCGCGATCGCCGCCAGCGCCAATATGAATGTCAGCGAGGACGGTCTGTCCGAGGTCGAGCGCAGCGCCTGTCCGACCTGCGGCTCCTGCTCCGGCATGTTCACCGCGAATTCGATGAACTGCCTCACCGAGGCGCTCGGACTCGCCTTGCCCGGCAACGGATCCACGCTGGCCACCCATGCCGCCCGCCACGCGCTGTTCGAGCGGGCGGGCACCGTGATCGTCGATATCGCGAATCGCTGGTACCGCGAGGACGATGCGTCGGTGCTGCCGCGGAATGTGGCCGATGCCAAGGCCTTCCGCAATGCGATGGCGCTGGACGTGGCGATGGGCGGTTCCACCAATACGGTGCTGCACACCCTGGCCGCCGCGCAGGAGGGTGAGATCGACTTCGATCTGTCGACCATCGAGGAGACCAGCCGCCGGGTGCCGACGCTGTCCAAGGTCTCCCCCAACTCGGACTACCACATGGAGGATGTGCACCGGGCCGGCGGCATTCCGGCCATCCTCGGCGAACTGCGCAGGGCCGGACTGCTGGAGACCGACGTCACCACGGTGCACACCAAGAGCTTCGACGAATGGCTCGACACCTGGGATATCCGCTCCGGCAAGGCATCCGAGGAAGCCATCGAACTGTTCCACGCCGCGCCGGGCGGGGTGCGCACGACCGAGCCGTTCTCCACGAGCAACCGGTGGTCGTCGCTGGATACCGATGCCGCGGGCGGCTGCATCCGCGATCTCGAGCACGCCTACACCAAGGAGGGCGGTCTGGTCGTGCTGCGCGGCAATATCGCGCCCGACGGTGCGGTGCTCAAGACCGCCGGTATCGATGAGGAACTGTTCACCTTCCAAGGTCCGGCCGTCGTGGTGGAGTCGCAGGAGGAGGCCGTTTCGGCGATCCTCGGCAAGAAGATCAAGCCGGGCGATGTCATCGTGGTCCGCTACGAGGGTCCCGCGGGCGGCCCCGGTATGCAGGAAATGCTGCACCCCACCGCATTCCTGAAGGGCGCGGGTCTCGGCAAGGAGTGTGCGCTGATCACCGACGGCCGCTTCTCGGGCGGCACCTCCGGTCTGTCGATCGGCCACATGTCGCCCGAGGCGGCCAGTGGCGGCGCCATCGGCCTGATCGAGAACGGCGACCAGATCCGCATCGACGTCACCACCCGCACCCTCGAGGTGCTCATCGACGATGCCGTGCTGGCCGAACGCCGCGCGAAAATGGAAGCGTCCGAACGGCCGTGGCAGCCGGTCGATCGGGTGCGTCCGGTGACCACCGCACTGCGTGCCTATGCCGCCCTGGCGACGTCCGCCGACAAGGGGGCCGTGCGGCGCGTGCCGTAATTATCCGACACTCGACGGCGTCCCTCGTGCTTGCATGAGGGACGCCGTTTCCGTTCCAGCCCAACAGAATCGTATCCGGCTACAGGCCCACTCGGCGATTGCGCAACCATGCGCTCGGCACACGCCCCTTCGCGCGTGAGCGGATGATCGGGCGAAAACGGAGACACGGAATCCCTTGTGCCCCAACAAGCATCGCCCCGAGAAACGAAACGGCGCCCCTCGATGCTGAAGGGCGCCGGTTGTGTGGACAGGTTACTCGAACGGGCCGATCCCGGTCAGCGGGTTGCCGCCGTGCAACCAGTACCAGGTGCCGATGGCGGCGGCCACGGCCAGGATCAGGACCACGAAGGAACCGTAGGCGGGGCGGGTCGCCCAGCCGCGGTTGCGGTCGAAGGACAGGCGGCCGGGTCCGGTCAGCAGCAGGACGACGGCGGTGCCCGCGAGGATGGATTCCAGTTCCACACCGCTCTTGACCGAGGACTTGTACTGGAAGCCGGGGATCATGCCCTGCTTCCACAGCCACGCGTCGATGATCACCGCGAGCACCGCACCCGCGGCGAGCGGACTGGCCAGGCCGAGGACCAGCAGTCCGCCGCCACCGACTTCACCGGCGATGACCAGGATGGTCGACAGGGTGGCGTGGTCCCAGCCGCCCGACGCCATCATGTCGCGCGTGTTGTCGAGCCCCTGGCCGTGGAACCAGGTGGTGAGCTTCTGCAGGCCGTGGTAGATGAAGGTGCCGCCGACGACGAGGCGCAGCACGAACAGGCCGAGGTCGAGGGTGCCGCGGCGGGCGTCGCCATTGCGGCGGCGCAGCGGCCGGCTCGGCTCGGCGCCGGACGCGTTCGAGGCGGGCGGGATGCTGGCGTAGGAGTAGGCCGCGGCTTCGTTCGCCCTGGCCTGCTCACCGACCGAGGGGATCTCCGGATCGAGCCCGAGTTCCTCCTCGGTCCGCGGCACATCCTTGGCCAGATCAGGGCCGCTCGGGCCGGTATCGGAGGACATTCTGGGCAGCACGCCGGTGGGTGAATCGTAAGGACTGGTCACGCCACGACCGGTGGACGACACCGCCGACTGCTCCTCCGTGGGCGATGCCGCGCCCTCGGTTCTGGGTGCGGATGTGTCTTTGGGCTCTTCGGTCACGGTCGATACCCTATGCGGCCTCGCGCCCGCATGGGCGGTCTCGATGCGACGGCGTGTCCGTTTGTCGACCCGGAGCGGCACATCGGCCGCGGTTTCCGTAACGTCTGAACCATGAGTTTGGTTGTCGCGGGGCGTATCGCCCTGAGCCTGGCGCTCGGCTCCGTCCTGCTGGTCGGCTGCGCCCGATTCGACGATTCCGCCTCCAGCCCGTTCACACCCGAACCGACCTTCAACCCCGCCGAACCCAAATCGCCACAGCAGAGCCCATCGCAGCGCCCACGCCCGACCGGCCCGTGCATCGATCCGGATCCGAATGTGATCACGACCTGCCTGGATTCCACCGCGGGCATCATCTCGCTCGGCGAGGATGCGCTGGTCACCGAGCGACGCACCGGACGCATCTACAAGACGGTCGCGGTGGATCCGAGCGATCCGCAGTCACCGCCGATACTGGTCGGTCAGGTGGATGTGGACGGCTCCGGTGACGGCGGCATCTCCGATATCGCCCTCTCGCCGACCTACCGCGAGGACGGACTCATCTACGCCTACATCACCACCGCATCCGACAACCGGGTGGTGCGCATCGCGGAGAACGGGCCGCCGAAGACCATCCTCACCGGAATTCCGAAGGGGTCGGTCGGCAATCATGGTGCGCTGGAATTCATTTCGCCGACCGAACTGCTGGTGCTGACCGGCGATGCGGGCAATCCCGGTTTGGCAAGTGCACCGTCGTCACTGGCGGGCAAGGTGTTGCGGATCAATTCACCGTCGCCGGGAGCCAATCCGGAGGTCGTGGTGTCGGGCCTCGGCACGGCGGGCGATCTGTGCGACGACGGTAAGGACAGCGTCTGGATCACCGATCGCACCCCGACCGAGGATCGTCTGCAGCGCTTGGGCCGGGACGGATCGATCACCACCGCGTGGACTTGGCCGGATCGGCCCGGCGTGGGTGGCTGCGCGGCCGGACCCGATGTGGTGGCGATCGCGATGTCGGGGGCGAAGGCGCTGGCGATTGCGAATCCGGATGCGAACACTCACGCGGTCACCGCGGCGCCGACGTTCACTGTGCAGGACAAATACGGCAGGCTCGGGGGTGCGGCGGCCGGTGCGGACGGCACCATATGGGCGACCACCGTCAACAATGACGATAATCACGGGCCGTTCGACGATCGGGTGATCAAGATCCCGCCGCCGTCGCAGGGCACCGGGCCGGACTAACCGCGCCGATAGCAAAGTGGGCGGGTCCCTGAGGGATCCGCCCACTTCACGTTGGCTTGGTCGGGAAAACCGCGGGTGCGGACCGAACTCAGGCGCAGGCCTCGAGCACGAGCTCACGCACGCGGGCTGCGTCGGCTTGGCCGCGCGTCGCCTTCATGACGTCACCGACGATCTTGCCCGCGGCCTGCACCTTGCCCGAGCGGATCTTCTCGGCGATATCGGGATTGGCCTCGAGCGCCTTCTGCACCTCCGCCTGCAGCGCGGTCTCGTCGCTGACCATGCCGAGGCCCTTGGTCTCGACGATCTTCGCCGGATCACCCTCGCCTGCCAGGACGAAGTCGACGACCTGCTTGGCAACCTTGTTGTTCACCGTCTTCGATTCGACGAGCTTGATCACCTCGGCCACCTGGGCGGGCGTGATCGGCAGCTCCTCCAGGGAAACCTCGCGCTCCTTGGCCTTTTCGGTGAGGTAAGCGACCCACCACGAGCGTGCCTCGTTGACCGGAGCGCCCGCATCGACGGTCGCGATGATCAGGTCCAACGCGCCCGCGTTCACCAGATCACGCATGACCTCGGCGGACAGTCCCCAGTCGGACTGGATGCGCGCGCGGCGCAGCCACGGGTACTCCGGGATCGTGCCGCGCAGCTGCTCTACCCAATCCTCCGCGGGCGCAACGGGTTCCAGGTCCGGCTCGGGGAAGTAGCGGTAGTCCTCGGCGGTCTCCTTGCGGCGACCGGGCGAGGTGGTGCCGTCGCTCTCGTGGAAGTGCCTGGTCTCCTGCACGATCGAACCGCCGTCGGCGAGAATGGCGGCTTGGCGGCGCATTTCGAAGCGGACCGCGACCTCGACGCTCTTGAGCGAGTTGACGTTCTTGGTCTCGGTGCGGGTGCCGAATTCCGTTGCGCCGATGGCCATCAGCGACACGTTGGCATCGCAGCGCAGCGAGCCCTGCTCCATTTTGACGTCGGAGACCTGCAACGACTTCAGAACTTCACGCAGCGCGGTCACATAGGCGCGCGCCACTTCCGGTGCCCGCTCCCCCGCGCCGGTGATCGGCTTGGTGACGATCTCGATGAGCGGCACGCCGGCCCGGTTGTAGTCCAGCAGCGAGTGACTCGCGCCGTGGATGCGGCCGGTCGAGCCACCGATGTGGGTGGACTTGCCGGTGTCCTCCTCCATATGCGCGCGCTCGATCTCGACGCGGAAGGTGCTGCCGTCGTCGAGTACCACGTCGAGGTGACCGTTGGTGGCGATCGGCTCGTCATATTGGCTGATCTGGTAGTTCTTCGGCTGGTCCGGGTAGAAGTAGTTCTTGCGCGCGAACCGGCCCCACGGGGTGATCGCGCAATTCAGGGCCAGCCCGATCCGGATCGCCGACGCCACGGCCTGCTCGTTCACCACCGGCAGCGAGCCGGGCAGACCGAGGCACACCGGGCACACCTGGGTGTTCGGCTCCGCGCCGAACTCGGTCGGACAACCGCAGAACATCTTGGTCGCGGTGTTCAGCTCGACGTGAACCTCCATGCCGAGCACCGGCTCGAACCGGTCGATGACATCGGCATAGTCCATCAAGTCGACGGTGGGTGCACTCATAGCGATCAGTCTATTGACCCGCCCGCCGCCCTCGCCAAGCGGTCAGCACCCGTCGTGTCTCTCGCGACCGCGTCGGCCCGGTGACTGCTGAGCCGTCGCATAACCAGTGCGCTCCTCGCAGAAGGTGGAGCTTCTGCGAGGAGCGCACTGGATGTGCGCTAGCGCTCTGACCGGGCGGTTCGGCTAGCGGGGTTGGGCGTGTTGGGTGAGCCAGGTGGTGGTGTAGGTGAGGACGTCGGGGGCGATGGTGGTTTCGATGCCGGTGTATTCGCTGGGCAGGCCGGAGTTGGCCGGTTGCATGAGGTGGTTGAGGTCGGGGAAGACGTGGACGGTGGCGTCCGGGTCGGCGGCCAGGCGGTCACGCATCGGTTGTTCGTTCTGGGTGGCGAGGACCTGCATGTCCTTGGTGCCGAAGAAGGCCAGGACCGGGATGCGCAGGGCGGAGAGCGCGGGGGCCGGGTCATAGGTGATGAAGGACGCCATGTACGTGGTGTGGTAGGCGTCGAGGGTTTCCGCGGAGGCGCGCTGGTTCGGCGGGAGGGATTCGTTGTGGCGGTAGGCGAGGTCCTTGGCGGCGGCCAGGTCACCGGAGCGGATCAGGTTGGTCCAGTCGGTGATGTAGGTGACCTGATCATCGATTCGGGACTGCGGTGCGCCTGCCGCGCGGAGCAGTGCGCGGTTCTGCTCGATCAGGACCTCCCAGCCGGGTAACGAGGGGCCGGCCATCAGGATCGCGAAGGCGACGCCGCTGTCTGGGCGCGATGCCACCAGAGGTGTGAGATAGCCGCCTTCACTGTGGCCGAACAGTCCGACGCGGGCCGGGTCGATATCCGGGCGGGCGCGTAGGAAGCGCACGCCGGCGGCCGCATCCTCAGCGAGATCGTTGTACGTGGCGTCGTCGAGTTTGCCGCTGGTACCGCCGACGCCGCGGTCATCGGTGCGCAGTACGGCATAACCCGCGCGGGTGTAGGTGTCGGCCAGCAGCAGGAAAGGCTTGTGGCCCATGAGTTCTTCGTCGCGGTCCTGAGGGCCGCTGCCCGAGATCATCAGGATTGCGGGGAAGGGGCCGTTGCCCTCGGGCAAGGTCAATGTGCCCGCGATGGTGATATCGCCGTTGCGATAGGTGACGTCTTCGGAGCGGTAGGGGTACGGCGGTTTCGGCTCCTGCGGATGCGCGGACGTCCCGATCTTGCCGGGCTCGAGCGTCAACGGCAGGCTCTGGCCCGCTTGCCGGAACTCACCGCTGATCCGGTTGGCATCCTTGTCCAATTTGCCGTCGAACACCGGATCGCCCGGAGTGTTCGGAATCGCGAACGCCACCCGATCCGGTTCGGCGGAAACATCTTTCAGCTCCGCGCCGTTCACACCCTGCGACGGGATGTCGATGGTGGCGCTGCCGTTGTCCGCGAAACTCACCCCCACCGCCAACGGCGCGTCGGGCACCTCGATGGACCCGTGCCAATCCCCGGTCAACGACCGGGTCTCGCCCTTATCCGATGACGAACACCCCGCCACCAACGCAACGATCAGGACCAGAACCGAGACGAGCCATCGCCCAGTGCGCATGCCGCAACACTACCGATCCGCGTGGACAATTCGGACGAACTCCGGGACGCGTGCTGCGCTCGGGCATCCGTCCCCGGCGGCATTCCGCTCACTCGCCCCAACAGCACCTCGCCCGTGCAGTCCACCCCGGCCACGCCGACGCAGGACCGCTCAGCGCACCGAGGCCATCTCACGTGCCGACCGTCGTGAAGGCGTCGACCGCCACTGTGGCGTGCCGGGCAATCCTGCGCTCACACCGCCGCCGCGATCAGTCCCCGTCAGCGAAACACCGGGGCGGAGGTTCAGGCTCCGCGGGCGTATCGGACTGCGGCGGCGATCGCGTCCATGTCGAGTTCGAGGGTGGGGTCGTCTTCTTGGGCCTCCTGGAATTCCAGCAGTGCGTCCGGCACGCCGCCGCGGCGCGCGATGGCGAGGAGTTCACGGCGGACGTAGGCGCCGAGCGGGAGTTCGGCGGCGCGGGCACGGCGGCCGAACATGCCGAGGGCGTCGGCGGGCAGATCGTAGACCTGGATGAGGGTTACCGCGTCGGAGTCGAATTGCGGGGTCAGATCGCGGCCCTGGGCTTCCAGGAATTCCACGATCGTGTCCACGGAAGTTCGCCGACCCGCCATTGCGATCAGCTCCTGACGGACCTGAGCTTCGATCGATATGCCCGCGATGCGAGCACGGCGGCGAAATACGGCGACAGCATCGGTGGGCAGGTCGGATACCTGGAGTTGAGCCACAACGACCAGAGTAGCTGTGCGACAAGGAATTCGGCAGGTCTCGATTGTGCAACAAACGCTGGAATCAGCCGAAAAATGCCTCGGCTTCGCGGTAGCGGTCGGTGGGCACCCGCTTGAGCTGCTTGGTGGCCTCGGACAACGGAACCAGATCGATGGAAGTGCCGTGCAGAGCAACCATTTGGCCGAATTGTCCGGCATGTACGGCTTCGGCGGCATGCAGACCGAACCGGGTCGCCAGCACCCGGTCGTACGGGGTCGGGCTGCCGCCGCGCTGGACGTGACCGAGCACGGTGGTGCGGACCTCTTTGCCGATGCGGCGTTCGATCTCGGTGCCCAGCTGCTGCGCGACACCGGTGAACCGCTCGTGGCCGAATTCGTCGATGCCACCCTCGAGCAGCGCGAATCCGGAATCCGGGGCCGGATGCGCACCTTCGGCGACCACGCAGATGAAGTGCTTGTCGCCGCGCTGGAAGCGGCGCTTGATCATCGAGCACACCTCGTCCACGTCGAAGGGCACCTCGGGAACCAGCGTGAGGTGCGCACCAGCCGCCATGCCCGAGTTGATCGCGATCCAGCCCGCATGGCGGCCCATCACCTCGACCAGCATGACGCGCTGATGCGATTCCGCGGTGGTGTGCAGCCGGTCGATGGCCTCGGAGGCGATGGACAGCGCGGTGTCGTGGCCGAAAGTGACGTCGGTGCAGTCGATGTCGTTATCGATGGTCTTCGGGACCCCGACCACCGGGACACCCTCGTCGGACAGCCAACTCGCGGCGGTGAGCGTGCCCTCGCCGCCGATCGGGATCAGTGCCTCGATCCCGTTGTCGTCGAGGGTACGTTTGATCTGGTCCAGTCCGGCACGCAGTTTGTCGGGATTGGTGCGAGCGGTGCCGAGCATCGTGCCGCCCTTGGTGAGCAGGCGGTCGGTGCGATCGTCGTTCAGAATGGTGATCTTTCGGTCTTCGAGTAGCCCGCGCCAACCATCCTGGAATCCGATGATCGCGTCCCCGTAGCGTCCGTTCGCGGTGCGAACGACGGCACGGATGACCGCGTTCAGTCCTGGACAGTCGCCGCCTCCGGTCAAGACTCCGATGCGCATGGCGCATATCTTGCACCGCTTCACGCGATCGCGCGGTCGCACCCCCGTGAACACCGGGTAACGGCTACGACTCAATACACATAGACGATGGCGTTCTCACCGCCGCTGCAGGTTGCGAATTGATCACCGGCCGTGCAATTCATCTTGTAATCCCGATTGTTGATCGGGCTGTGCGCCATGACCGACCGATCGGTAATAGTGCTGTCACCACCATTCGCGTATGCCTTGCGCACCTCCTCGGCGAAGGCGCAACTGGTGACGGTGGTGCCGATCGCGGACGAGGTGAAGCGGCCGAGCGCCGGATACAGCTGGGCGCACGGTTTCGCACCGGCGGGCAGGTGTGCGGGCATGGTCGTGGTCGTCGGCCGGCCGGAATGTTCGCTTGCGTTGTGCATCTGCCAGCCGACAATTCCCCCGATCGCCAGGACGACAAGCACCGCGCCGATCCAGCCGATGCGCATCGATCGACGTGCAGGAATCGGTGTCGCATCCGGTGGATATGGTGCGTCGTATCGGGGCATCGGCATGCCGACGGTTCTCGACAGTGCCTCGGTGGTCGCGTCATGCGGTGGAATGTCGCGGTGCGTCGGATCCGATGGGTGCTGGGGCACGAGTGTCGGCTCGAGTCCGGTGATCTGCTGCGGTCTGCTGGTGGAGGGTGGCCCGATCTGCGATCGAGGTCTGTTCGATATTGGGGAACCGCCCCCTTGCGGCTGGCCGCCCGCCCGCTGCGGACCACTCGCCGACCGCAGACCACTCCCCGACGGCGCACCGCCTGTCCGCTGCGACCCGCTCGCCGACGCCGGACCGCCCGCCTGCCACGACCCGCCCGGCTGTTGCGGCCGACTCGGCGATTGCTGCCCGACCGCCGATTCCGGTCCGAAGGTCGGGAAGATGACGGTCGCTGGAGCGGGTTGTGGGTTCTTCGAGATCTGGGCGGTGGGCAAGTCCGAGTTCGGGACCGACGATGTGCCCGACACTGCGGCTCTGGCCGCTGCTGCCAGCGCGCGGGCCGTGGGGTAGCGGTCGGCGGGTTCCTTGGCCATACCGCGGGAGATGACCTCGTCCAGTGCGCCGGGCAGTCCGGCTCGTTTGGTGGTCGGGCGGGGTGGCGGTGTCGAAAGGTGGGCTCGGATGAGCGAACTCATTCCGTCGGCCGGAAAAGGTTGTGTACCGGTGAGGCATTCGAACAGCACGCAGGCGAGGGAGTAGACGTCGGCGGTGCCGCCGATCGGGGCGGTGTCGAATCGTTCCGGCGCGATGTAGCTGTAGGAGCCGATCGCTTGGCCGGTCGCGGTGACGCTGGGGTCGCGCTCGGACCGGGCGATGCCGAAGTCGGCAAGGTAGGCGAAATCCGAAGGTGTGACCAGGATATTGGCGGGTTTCACGTCGCGATGCACCAAGCCCTCGGCATGCGCGGCATCCAATGCGGCCGCGACCTGTTCGATGATGCCGACCGCACGGGTGGGGCTCAGTGGCCCCTTGTCGCGCAGCACCGAGCGCAGATCGCTGCCCCGGACCAGCCGCATATCGATATAGAGCACACCGTCGATCTCGCCCCAGTCGTGAATCGGGATGACGTGTGGTTCAGCCAGCCGCGCGGCAACCCGGGATTCGTGCCGGAATCGCTGCTGGAATCGCGGATCGCCGGCCAGCGCCATGGGCAGCAGCTTGACCGCGACCACGCGGTCCTTGACCGTGTCGTACGCCTCGTAGACCTCCCCCATCCCGCCGCGGCCCAGCAATGCACGCAATTCGTAGGGTCCGAATCGCGTACCGGCCCGCGACTGCGTTTCGTCCACCCCGTTACCTCCACCTCGCCGAACCGCCCCACGATCGTGGTCCTGCGATCTCACCCGTTAGTCGGGATTCTCGGGTGCCACCGTTACCCGGTCAAGTGTGCGCGCCCACGGGGCCGCCGCGCGAACCCGCGGGCGCCGACTCGACCGGGATCAGGAACAGCTGCCGCCGGAGAATTCGTCGAGGTGTTGGGAGATCACGGTGGCGAGCCGGTCCAGGATGTTCGTTCCCTCGGAGAAGCTGCCCGAATCGGGCTGGATGGCAATGGCGACCGCGATCTGACCGGCCGGTCCCTGGATCAGACCGAATTGACGGACCAGATAGGAGCCGGATGTGTCTGGCCCCCAACCACCTTTGAATTCCGCGCCCTTGAGTTCGCCGAGGCCCCAGCGCTGACTCGACGTGATCTGTTCCATCAGATCGATCACGTCCGAGCTCTGCGACAGGCATGGCAGCCGGGAGGCGAACCGAACCTGTTCGGAGAGCGCCCAATCCGCCTGTCCGAATGCGGAGGCATCCGAGCGCGTCTTGGTGGCGGGCACCGTGGTCTTGGTATCGCCGCCCTCGCGCAGCACTGCCTCGACCGCCTTGGCCGCCTCCTGGCCGGTGCCGAGCGACTGCCAGAGGGTATCGGCCGCGGCGTTATCGGACTGGGTGATCGCCGCCGTCGCCGCGTAGCTCGAACTCGTCGAACTCTTGCGCTGCGACGCGATGACCAGCGGCACCTTCATCGTCGACCAGGCGGGTCCGGTGGTCCAGTCGCCGAAGGTCACCATCTTCTCGCCGCCGACCGGCATGATCGCCATGCCCAGTTTGCCGTGCACACTCAACTGCAGTTCCTGGAAACCGGCGGCCAGCGTGCCCGGCACAGTGACAGATAGATGCTGCTGATCGGTGTGCGCGGCGGCCGCGGTGATGCTGGGTTCCGCAGCGTGCTTGTCGGCGTCCGCACCGCATCCGGCCACCAGGAGGAGTCCGGCCAGCGCGGTACCGCCGACCACTTTTCGCAGGCGTCGGGATAGCTCAAAATACATACTTCGACACATTCTCGTTTCGAACTGCCCCGCGTTTCGATGTCAACACGGCATCCCGACACCGTACTTGGCAACGACACCGACCGCCCACCGCAACCGCGCCCACGCCGCCGAACCCCGAACAGCGACAACGGCTTACAGCGTGGTCAACCGGCATGTACACCGTAATGTGCCCGCTCGGTGCCGCTGGTCGCGCATGACCGCGCGCTGCCGCCCTCATCCGCGAACTCCTCGTGTTCATCGTCTCGCAACGTACTCGACAAATCCGACATAGCCCACTTTTCCTGGTACCAGGGGTACTGCACGCCTTGAAGGGACGGGCGTGTCGCCCTGGCGCACAGACTCGAATCCGGCGCAGGATAGTTCGATGGAGCTGACTTCGGTACACATCGATAAACCGGATGATCTCAACGTCATCGTCGGGCAGGCCCACTTCATCAAGGCGGTCGAAGACCTGCACGAGGCACTGGTCGGGATCAGTCCGCATCTGCGTTTCGGGTTGGCATTCTGTGAGGCATCCGGGCCGCGGCTGATCCGGACCTCCGGCAATGACGACGATCTGACCGAGCTCGCCACCAAGAATGCCGTCGCGATCGCCGCGGGACATTCGTTCATCGTTTTCCTGCGCGAGGGCTATCCGGTCAATGTGCTCAATGCGGTGCGACAGGTCCCCGAGGTCTGTGGAATATTCTGCGCTACCGCAAACCCGGTCGAGATATTGATTGCCGAAACCGAATCGGGACGCGGAATTATCGGAGTCGTCGACGGGGGCGCACCGCTCGGCATCGAAGGCCCCAGCGACAAAGACGCCCGTAAACAACTACTGCGCCAAATCGGCTACAAGCTGTAACACTTGCCGCCTCAACTGAGGATGCCCGCCCTTCCCTGCCGCAAGCTCAGCCCTGGGATCTGGACACCCGATCACCATGTATCGGTGGCGGCAAATATCGAGAGTGCCCCGCTGCCAATACATTCTCGGCTAATTGTCAGTTGGAGGACGGAGGACGCAGTGGGTGCGGGTGTAGATGGTGGGCATGCATTCGTTGCAGTGGGTACAGGCCGATCGGGTGTTCTGGTCGGCTTGGATTCGGCGGGGGAGGTCTGGTTCGCGCAGTAGGGCGCGGCCCATGGCGACGAATTCGAAACCCTCTGCCATTGCCGTGCGCATTGTGTCGAGGTCGGTGATGCCACCCAATAGGATCAATGGCATCGATAGTTGGCTGCGGAATTGACGGGCGCGTTCGAGTAGGTAGGCATCGTGGTATGGGTACTCGCGCAGGAACGCGCGGCCCATCAGGCGGAAGCCCCAGCGTGCCGGGGCGGGAAGGACTTTCGCGAATGACTTGCGTGGGGCGTCGCCGTGGAACAGGAGCATCGGATTGAGCAGGGAACTGCCTGCGGTGAGTTCCAAGGCGTCCAGTGCGCCGTCCGATTCCAGCCAGGCCGCCACCTGCAATGACTCCGGGAGCGAAAGGCCGCCGCGCACACCGTCTTCCATATTCAGCTTCGCAGTGACGGCCAAGCGGTCGCCGACAGCTTCGCGCACCGCTACCGCGACCTCGCGGGCGAGCCGGGCGCGGTTGGCCGGGGATCCGCCGTAACGATCCTTGCGCCGGTTCAGTAGCGGGCTCAGGAACGAACTCACCAAATAGTTGTGGCCGAAGTGGATTTCGACCGCATCGAAACCCGACTGCTCGGCGAGCCGCGCGGCATTCGCGTAATCGGCTATGACCGTGGCGATTTCGGACGGGTCCGGAACGCGCATCGGGCGCATACCGAGTGGGCTGAACATTCGGCTCGGCGCCAGTGCGGGGGCGCGATTGGATGCGGCATTGGCCACCGGGCCCGCATGACCGATCTGGGCGCTGACGGCGGCGCCTTCGGCGTGCACGGCGTCGGTGAGTTCGCGCAGTCCCGCGACGGCTTCCGGGCGCATCCAGATCTGGTGCCGGTCGGTGCGGCCACCCGGCGATATCGCGCAGTAGGCGACCGTCGTCATACCCACTCCGCCGGCGGCGATTTCGCGGTGGAAGTCGATCAGTTCGTCGGTGACCAGTGCGTCCGGTGTTCGTCCCTCGAATGTCGCGGCCTTGATCACCCTGTTGCGCAATGGGATCGGGCCGAGTGTGGTCGGTGCGAATACTTCGTTCATCATTTCTCTCCTGGCGCGGTCAGTCCGGCGACCACGAAATCCCGCAGCGTGCGGACCGCCTCGTCCGACAGCTCACGCTCCCCGGTGCCGACACCACCGAACTGCACGATGATCAGGTCGAACGCCAATCCCCAGCGCCGCCGACTCTCGCGTTCGCTCAGCTGCGGCAGCAAGCCGACCCAGGCGTCCATGCGGAACCAGTGCCGACGCCACATCGTCGGGTGCCGACCGAGGACGAATTGGGCCAACAGCCGCAGGTGCAGCCGCCCGACGGGATCGGCCGCCAATCCGATGAACGGCTCGATCACCGCATCCACCAGCGCCGATACCGAACCGTGCGCGGTCGTCACCTCGGTCAGCCGTTCGGCCCACAATGATCCGAGCCGATCCTCCAGCAACGCCGCGACCAGTGCTTCCTTCGAGCCGAAGTGATAGTGCACCGCAGCGGGATTGGCCCCGGCCGCCGCGCAGATCGCCCGCACCGAGACATCGTCGTACCGCTCGGTCAGCAAGAGTCGCTCGGCCGCCAGCAATAGCCGCTCGCGCGTGCCCGCCGCGGCCGCCTGTTCCACCATGACCGAAGTCAATCACGTTTCAATCAGCGATTCAATCACTGATTGAATCGATGATTGCCAACTGCTGGCGGCCTAACATGGGAGCTACCTCTAGAGCTCCACGCGAGGAGAAGTGACCAGCTCAGGACGGGAGCATGATGAGCCAGCACGTCACCTACCGGAGAATCTATGAAGCGCCGATTCCGTCGGACGGCACCCGCGTGCTCGTCGATCGGGTCTGGCCGCGCGGGATCCGCAAGGAGGCCGCACACCTGGACGAGTGGATGCGCGACATCGCACCGTCGACCGAACTGCGCAAGTGGTATGGGCACCAGCCCGAGCGCTTCGCCGAATTCCGTCGCCGATATCTAGCGGAACTGCGCGATACCCGGCACCGTGAGGCCGTCGCGCAGCTGCGGGAGATCGCCCGCGAACATCCGGTGACCTTGTTGACCGCCACCCGCGACGTCGACCACAGCCAGGCCGCTGTCCTCGCGAACTGGATTGCGGGAGAGGCGAATTCGCCGGACCGACGGGTCGATACCTAGCCGGCGTTCCGGGCGGTGCCGCGGTGAGCGGGCACGCTGGTGGGATCCTCCGGCCATGCGTGCTTGGGGTAGCGACCGCGCAGGTCGCTGCGGACTTGCGGCCAGCCGGTGCGCCAGAACGACGCCAGGTCCGCAGTGATCGCGACGGGGCGTTGAGCGGGTGAGAGCAGGTGCAACACGATCGGCACTTGCCCATCGGCCAGCGACGGTGTCCGCGTCCAGCCGAAGACCTCCTGCACCTTGACCGCGAGCACCGGCGGGTCGGTCGAGTAGTCGAGACGGACGCGACTGCCGGAGGGCACTGGCAGGCGCTCCGGCGCGAGTTCGTCCATGCGCGCGGCATCGGGCCACGGCAGCAGGCGACGCAATGCCTGTCCCGCGTCGATGCGTTCGAGGTCCGCGCCGCGCCGCGCCGTCGCGAGTTCGGGGCCGAGCCAGGCGTCGGCGTCGGCCAGCAGTGATTCGTCGTCGACCGGCGGCCAGGGGGCGCCGAGTGTGCGGTGCAGGAAGTCGAGGCGCTGCCGGAGTGCGACCGCGTCGGAATCCCAGTGCAGCAGAGTGAGTCCGGTCGAATTCAGGCCGCGTCGCACTGCCGCGCTCAGCAATTGGCGATCGGGATCACGAATCTGCCGCTCCGACAATACGATCGCGCCCAATCGCTCGACCCGCCGGGCAACCACGTCACCGTCGACCCAATCCACCTCGTCCGTGATCTCCAACAGGCTCGATGCCGCACGGCGAGCGAGCTTTTCGTCGGCGACCGCGGCCGACCGGATCCGCCCGTCGGAACGACCCGGATCGCGTGTCGCCACCGCGACCGCCAGCCATTCCGCATCACCCAATCCGGAACCCGGCGGCAGGGTCACCGCCGTGCCACCCGCCATCAGATAGCTCGCCGAGCCGGGATTACGTCGCCGTGCCAGCCGTTCCGGATGTGCCAGTGCGACAACGAAAGCCGGATCGTCGTCGCCATCTGTCGCGTCGACCAATCGCGACAGACGCTCGACCTCCCGCCGCCAGCGCGGTGGCCGCGCACGCCGCAACGCGCGCAGACCGGCCACGAGATCGACGCCGGACACGAGGGTGTCATCGTCGAGGACCGCGACAACTTCCGCCGCCGCCCGGGTGCCGACCTCGGCGGCACCGTCGAGCAGCGCCCGCGCCAATCGGGGATGCAGTCCGACTCGTGCCATGTGTCGCCCGCGCTCAGTGACCTCCCCCGCTCCGGTCACGGCTCCTAACGCGCGCAACACATCTCGGCCGGCTGCCAACCCGCCCTGCGGCGGTGCGTCCCACCACGCGAGGCCATGGCCATCGGGTGTGCCCCAACACGCGAGCTCCAATGCGAGACGCGTCAGATCCGCCGTGCGAATCTCCGGCTCCGGGTAGGCAGGCAGGGTGCCGTTCTCGTACTCCGGCCAGCAGCGCCACACCTTTCCCGGAGCCTCGCGTCCCGCGCGCCCAGCCCGTTGCTCGGCGACGGCAGCCGAAACCCGTACTGTCGCAAGGCCGGACAACCCACGTCCCCGATCGATGCGCGGCACCCGAGCCAGTCCCGAATCCACCACGGCGCGTACCCCCGGCACCGTCAAACTCGATTCAGCCACCGCGGTGGACAACACGACGCGCCGCCGCGGGCCCGGACGCAACGCGATATCCTGCCCGGCAGCGGAAAGCCTGCCGTGCAACGGAACCAGATCCACGTCCGCATCGGCCAAAAGATCCATGGTCCGGCGGATTTCGGCCGCTCCGGGTAGGAAGACGAGCACATCGCCGTCGGCCCCGACGAGCGCCGCCCGCGTGGCGCGGGCCACCTGCGCTTCGCTCCGTTCCCGCGGCAACGACGGAACATACGTCGTCTCCACCGGGTGGGCCCGCCCCCGTACCTGCAACACCGGCGCACTACCCAGCAGCACCGAAAGACGTTCGGCCGCAACAGTTGCCGATGTAGCGAGCACCCGCAGATCCGGCCGCAAGCCGGCCCGCGCATCCAGCAGCAACGCCAACAGCAGGTCCGCGTCGAGATGCCGCTCATGACATTCGTCGAGAACCACGACATCCGCGCCCGCCAACTCGGGATCGCCCTGCAACCGCCGCACCAGCAACCCGGATGTGACGACCTCGATCCGGGTCCGGGCACTGACCCGCCGATCTCCCCGGATCGAATACCCGACCGTCTCCCCTACCGACTCACCCAGCAGCGCGGCCATCCGCCCCGCCGCCGCTCGCGCCGCCAAACGGCGAGGCTCGGCCACCACCACGCGCCCGGCAGTCTCCAACGCCAGCGGCACCAATGTCGTCTTCCCGGTTCCCGGAGGCGCGACCAATACGGCGGCGCCGCGCTCGGTCAATGTCGCGACAATGCGGTCGAGCGCGCCACGCACGGGCAGATCAGGAAGCTCGGGCAGTTTCATTGCCAACCAGTCTGCAGTCCGGCACGAAGAACCTGAACCTCACCCCGTGGGCGCGCGGTCGGTGCCACGCTGACATCGGTGCGGGCCGACCCGACCGGGAACCGGAAATTCTCGACGCAAGCACCTGCGCTGACGAGAACCCGATGACCAAATACGCGCCTACAACGTGTTGTGCTGGGATTACGGCGCCCTTGGACCACATGAGGCCGAGCTGGATCCTCTACCGATGCCCACACCCACCGCCCCGACGGCGTGTTTTTGGCCGGAATCCGCTGAAATGCCTTGTGCAGCAACACTACCCGCGCTCACATAGGGGTTCGCTACGATAGAGATGTGCGGATCGGAGTAGGGCTCTCCACCGCGCCGGGAGCGTGGCAGGCAGGAGCAGAAGCCGCAGCGCACGCCTGCGATCAGATCGCGGGTGAGACGCCGTCGCTTGCTGTGCTGCTGGCATCCCGAGCACATACCGACGATGCCTCGGCGGTACTCGCCGGAGTCCACCAGACGGTCCAGGTGCCCGCACTCGTCGGATGCGTGGCGCAGGCGATCGTAGCCGGTCGCCGTGAGATCGAGGACGAGCCCGCGGTGGCGGTATGGCTGGCATCCGGATTGCCCGCCGCCGAGACCTTCCAGCTCGACTTCGTCCGCACGGCGACCGGAGGGCTACTCGCGGGCTACCGCTTCGACACCACCGCACGCGACTTCCACCTGCTGCTGCCGGACCCGTTCTCGTTCCCCGCCGACATTCTGCTCGAGCACCTGAATACCGATCTGCCAGGCACCACGGTGATGGGCGGGCTGGTGAGCGGCGCGGGGGGACCGGGCGGCTGCCGGTTGTTCTGCGACCACGATGTGGTGACCTCCGGCGCGGTCGGCGTGCGAGTTCCCGGACTGCACGGTGTCCCCATCGTGTCGCAGGGCTGCCGACCGATCGGGTATCCGTATATCGTCACCGGCGCGCGTGGCGCGCTGATCACCGAATTGGGCGGCCGACCGCCGATCGTGCGGTTGCGCGAGATCGTCGAGGTGCTGCCACCCGACCAGCAGGAACTGGTGACACACGGGTTGCAGATCGGCATCGTGGTCGACGAGCATCTGGCAGTACCCGGGCAGGGCGATTTCCTGATCCGTGGCCTCCTCGGTGCCGACCCGTCGAGCGGCGCGCTCGAGATCGGCGAGCTCGTCGAGGTCGGCACGACCGTGCAGTTCCAGGTCCGCGACGCGGTCGGGGCGGACGAAGATCTGCGTGCGGCCCTCGTCCGAGCGGGTTCGGACCTGCCAGGACACCCGGCGGGTGCGTTGCTGTTCACCTGCAACGGACGGGGTCGCCGGATGTTCGGGGTCGCGAACCACGACGCCGCCCTGATCGAGGACTTGCTCGACGGCATACCGCTCGCGGGCATCTTCGCCGCCGGCGAGATCGGTCCCATCGCCGGGCGCAATGCGTTGCACGGATTCACGGCAGCGATGGCGGTATTCGTCGAATGAGCGTCGACCTGCGGGTCTACGCCGAGCTGAACGATTTCCTACGGCCCGGCGAGCGGTACGCGGTGCTGCGTCGACCGTTCCGTCCGCACCAGAGCGTGAAGGACGTCATCGAGGCGGCCGGCATCCCGCACACCGAGGTCGACCTGGTTCTGGTCAACGGTCAACCGGTCACCTTCGGCCTGCGCCCCCGCGAAGGCGATCGGATCACCGCCTATCCCGTATTCGAGACCCTGGACATCGGCCGGGTTACCAGGGTGCGCCCACACCCACTGCGCGAGCCGCGCTTCGTCGCCGACGTCAATCTCGGTGGCCTCGCCAAGCTGATGCGGCTGATGGGCCTGGATGTGCACTGTCGATGGGACGCCGACGACGCCGCACTCGCCGAACTGTCGGCGGCCGAGCACCGGATCCTGCTCACCCGCGACCGTGGACTGCTGAAGCGGCGCAACGTAACTCACGGCGTGTACATCAGATCGGACCAGCCGGTCGATCAGATCGTCGAGGTGATCCGACGGTTGGATCTCGTCGAGCACTTGGCGCCGTTCACCCGCTGCCTGCGCTGCGGTGGCGCTGTTGTCGCGGTCGCCAAAGCCGAGGTCGAAGATCGGCTGCAACCGCTCACCCGCCGCCATTACGAGGCGTTTCGGAAGTGCCGCGGCTGCGGGCGGATCTATTGGGAGGGATCGCACCAGGTCCGGCTCGACGCCACCGTGGACGCGATCCGCACCAGCCTGCACCAATCCTGACCCCACCTCGCAACCCGGCGCGAAGCGCCTTCGCCACGACGATTTCCCGATCCCGCAGCAGTTCGTCGACGACCTGAGCGAGATGACATACCACGCCCGCACCGCGACCGCGGCGGCCAGCAGCGACTACCTGAACCAGCGGACCCTCCCGGACCGGCTGACCGCCCTCGGCAAACCCCTGCTGGTGATCTTCGGTGAACAGGATCGCCGGTGGCGCTTCGCTACCTCCACCGCCGAATACCGCACCGTTCCCGGCGCGACGGTGGTAACCATGCCGGGCGTCGGCCACTCACCCCTGGTCGAGGATCCCACCCGAACCGCCGAAATCCTGTTGTCCTTCACCGGAATCCACGTCTCCTGAGGCGGACCGAGCGCCGTGATCGTGATGGCGGGAACCGCGGCGGGACATGGCGCCCGCTCGCGCGGGGATCGAGGCGGCACTGAACGCACGGGCGTCGAAAGCCGCTCCGAGACAACGCACGGAAATGCCGTGCAACACCCGGCCGCCAGGCCGCCCGACACGGCCGCGGCTGGCCTGCTCGCGCTCGGCCGGATCGTCGACGGCGTTGTCGATGAGCTCGGTGCGGACGTAGCCAGGGGAGATCGACGTCGTCCGCAGAACCCCGTCGGTGCTCTCCTGCCGCAGGCCCTCCAAGAGGGTGCGTACCGCGTTCTTCGTCCCGGCGTACACCGCCTGGGTGGGGACGATCTTCAGACCGGAGGTCGACACGACGGTGACGAGGTGACCATTGCCCTGACGGCGGAACACCGGCAGGGCCGCGGCGATCCCGTGCAGAATCCCCTTGACATTCACATCGACCATCGCGGACCAACCCTCGACGTCGAGATCGGCAACGGGGCCGATCCTGCTGATCCCGGCGTTGCCCACCAAGACGTCCAGACGGCCGAAGCGCTCGACGGCGAGGGTGACGAGCGACTGGAGGTCGTCGGGATCGGTGACGTCCACGCGCCTGGCGACCGCCTCGCCACCAGCGGCTTCGATCTCGGCAACCAGTCGTTCCAGCCGTTCGGTGCGGCGGGCACCGAGTACGACGGCCGCACCGAGTGAGGCGAGGTGGCGAGCTGTCGCTTCACCGATTCCGCTGCTGGCGCCGGTAATGGCGACAACCTTGCCGTGGATGGTCATGAAGATCCTCCGCCTAGAATGGACACATGTCCGGTTATACCGACGACCTTAGCGGACACCTGTCCGCTTCTGTCGAGAGCGGCGGAACGCGGCGTGCGGATGCACAGCGCAACCGCGAACGAATCCTCCAAGCGGCACGCGATCTGGTGCACGAGCCGGGAGAGCTGAAGCTCAACGCGGTCGCGAAGGCCTGCGGCATCGGGCAGGGCACGCTGTACCGGCACTTCCCGACACGAGAGGACCTCCTCGCCGAGGTGTACCGCCGTGATGTGGACGACCTGGTCGCCGCGGCTCCGCGACTGCTGGCAACTCACCAGCCGCTGGATGCGTTGGCGGCGTGGTTCGACCGGGTGGCCGCCTACGCCCGGGTCAAGCGCGATGTGTTCGCCGCCGTCGAGGCGGCGACATGGCGCGACCTCGTCGCTCACAGCCTCGGCCCGATCGGTGAGGCCGTAGAACTGCTACTGGCCGCCGGCCGCTCGACCGGCAGCGTCCGCGCCGATGCCGAAGCCCGCGACGTCATCGTGCTCATCAGCTGGTTGTCGCGGCTGGACGACGCCGAACTCGACGCACGAGGGCCGCGGTTGCTGTCGATCCTCGTCGACGGTCTGCGCGCCCACCGCCCCTGAGACGCATGCGCCCGGGCGTGCTCATGACGTTGAGCGGCTGACCGAATGCCATCAGCTCGTCATTGCCGACGCACAACGTTCAGCCGGATAACCGGGCCCATCCCAACTCATCTGGAATCACGCCCGCGGATCGTTTACCGGGTCTCACCGGTCATCGTTCTCGCCATATCCCCAGCGCTTGGACAGCTCGCCGAGGGAAACCGGCAAGTCGTAGACCGCGGTGTCAGTGCTCGGCAGCTGGATGCGCCCGCTGTGAATCTTGTCCCGCCAGTCCCCCAGGTTGGGCTCGTAAGCCCCATGATCGTAATTTCCGTAGTCGAGCATCGTCGGCTCATAATCGACGCCGATAAAGCGACATAAATCGCTGCAGACGAGATCAGGCGTTTCGAGAAGATTCTCGTATCGGACTTCTATCGAATCGGGATGCGTCGCCGCCGCTTCCAATCCTTCCGACCATTGCAATATCGAGTCGCATGCTTCCTCGACTTCGGAAGCGATTCCGGAGTTCAAGTACGAGAGGCAGATGTCGACCGGATTTCTATAGAGAATGATGAATCTAGCATCGGGCCAGCACGACAGTATCTGCTCGTATATCAGTATGTTGCCCGGAGTTTTTTCGACCAGGAATCTCTTCCCGCTCGCCATCAGTTGTCGATACAAGAGTTGATCCCAGAGCATGAATTTCAGGTCGTGTTGTCCCAAGTGGAGCCGATCGATCGACAGCCTTGCGCCGTCTATCGCTTCCACGTGGATAGAGCGGAGGTGCAACTCGTGCGGAGAATATATTTCGGAATGTGAATCGAGGACGCATCTCAGCAGGGTCGATCCAGATCTCATCAGGGATAGGATGAACGTAGGACTCTGCACGAATCGGCTTTCCGAATCGACGAGGCCGAAAACGCGCCGCCGTGACCCGAGAGTATTGTCGGCTTCGCCTCGGACGGGTCCTTTCATGAGATGGTCCGATCATCGAGCAGGTTTTCCCACGGCCGACCGGTAGCGATACTTCGCGAGACGGTATCGAACTTCTCATCAGCTGCCACCGGTTCCAAGACCGGGTAGGTAACCCGGATGGATTCATCCGATACTTGGACGACTTTCATTCCATGATCCTGCAATTCGGCTCGGAGCAGCACTCCGGACGTTTCGGAGGACAGCAGCAGGAGACTGTCGATGTTGTCTGCATTCCGTGTCAGAATGAGCAACCCGAGATCAGGATCATGAGCCGCGGCGGTCAACGATCCAGCACCGGCGAGGCCCGCCTTTGCCATTGCCGCGGCGGCGAAGTCGAGCGTGACCGGTGCGGCGCGCGCCAAATACCGTCTTCCCATGCGACCCAGCAGGGCGAACTTGGTGATTCTCCGGTATCGCGCCGGATCTTCGCGCGCAGTGCCGTCGAAGAACTCGAGTTCGGCCTGGAACCGATCGAGCACCTCGACATCGGCCACATCCCAGTCCAGACCGTTGCTGTAGCTGGGGAATCCGGTCCGGTATACGTAGGTGTGCTCGACGGGTTTGGCTACCTGTGCCCCTGCGTTCACCATCCGCAGCCACAGATCCCAGTCCTCCGCGTAGGTGATTTTCCGATCGCGATATCCGCCGACGTCCTCGTACAGCCGACGACTGTAGAGTGCACCGACCAAAACGTAGTTGCGCATGAGGATCTGGTCGAGGTGACCGACCCCCGGTCGTGGGTGCGCGTCGTGCATCCGGTCGACACACAACTTCAATCCGCCATACCAATGCAGCGCACGTGGGCTGATCAACCCGGGGCGTTCCAGGTATGTCCGACGTAGCGCGGCCAGGTGAGCAGGTGTCACGAAATCATCCGCATCCAACTGCGCCACCAGCTCGGTATCCATCAGGGCTATCCCCGTCGCGCGAGCTGCCCCGATCCCACACCTGTGTTCGTGACGGACAACTTTGATCGGGAGCACGCCCCGCCAGCGGTGCGCAACCGCATAGGTGGCATCCTGCGAACCATCGTCGACGACGACCACCTCTCGAGGTGGCTGCGTCTGCATCGCGAGCGAATACAGCGCACGGTCGAGGCAGCCAGCCATGTTGTACGCCGGAATGATCACACCGACCGTTGCTTCTTCAAGCACAGGTAATGGTGACACGATCTCGGACCGGGCACTACAGCCGCGGGCGGCGGTCGAGACATCAGTGCGCTGGCTCTGATCCTGCACTGCTGATAGGCCAGGCGACTCGGCAAAGGCGCCCGAAGTCGTTCTGGTGCCGCCGAGCCCAATCGCCGAGCCGGACGCGAAGAAGCTCGCCGAGCCCGCCATCTACGAACGCACGAAAATGCCG
The DNA here is from genome assembly GCF_044465765.1 of Nocardia sp. NPDC049526. Lineage (NCBI taxonomy): Bacteria > Bacillati > Actinomycetota > Actinomycetes > Mycobacteriales > Nocardiaceae > Nocardia > Nocardia sp. NPDC049526. The sequence continues at coordinate 347,527 of NZ_JBITMA010000004.1, forward strand.
ATGAGCGAGTCGTTCTAGGGCTGCCCTAGCTCGTCGTCCCGTGCTTCGAGCGTTTCCACGAGCGCCGACGCGATGAGGGCCACGGCCCGATCATCGTCGTGAGCCAGTTGCCGCAGGGTATCCAGCGCGATGGTTCCCGGCATCTCGGCGAGTGCCTGGGTCAGTCGTATCCGCACCGCCGAGTCCGCTTTGTGTGCGGTGAACTCGTCGACCAGCGCTCTCATGATCCGGTCTGCCCACTTCGCGTCTCGCGCCAACGTTCCCAAGAGCTCGGCCGCCTCGACATCGTTCGGACCCTCGACCACCGTGCCGACAAGTTCCGGCACAGCCCGGGTCACGCCCCGCGCACCCAGTGCGAGAGCAGCATGTCTACGGACCGTCGTGTCCGCGTCCGCGAGCGCTTCCGTGAGCACCGCGGTCGCCTCGTCGCCCGGTAGCTCGGCGAGCGCCAGGACCGCGCGCCGCCGGACGTCTACATCCGCCGAGACCATGCCGGCTGCCACGCTCGCCACACCGTCACCGCCCGCCCGGGTGAGGGCCCACCGCAGGGCCCCGGCAACGTTCGGATCGGATTCGGTGAGGACCGCCTCGGCCAGCAGCTCGGCGGGCACCGACATGTCCTCGGCCGAAGCCAGGACGGCCTGCTGCCGCCGGGCGGCATTCTGCGAACCGAGTCCGTGCAGGAGCTCGACGATGCGCAAGACGTCCTGCCAGTCGGAGGGCTCGGCCGCATCGACCGTACGGAGCCGCTCGAGGAGTTCTCGCTCCCGGTTCAGTCGCTCTTCGGTCTTTCGGATGAGGTCGCCGACCAGTCCGGACGGGGTGAATCCGGGGCCGTCGAGAGCGCGTCCGATCTGGCTCAGTGACAGCCCCAGGGACCGCAACCCCTCCACATGGAAGATCCGCCGGATATCTTCGGGAGAGTATTCGCGGTAGCCACCCACGGTGCGGCCCGTCGGTCGTACCAGCCCGAGGGAGTCGTAGTGCCTGAGCATCCGGGCGCTCACCCCCGAGCGGCGCGCCACCTCACCGATCAGCACGCAGTTGTCTCCTCCCGGTCCGGACCGAGTGCGACGACCCTTCTCGCCGCACCGACGGCGAGGTCGAATCCGGCATCCGGGTCACGCAGTAGCCGCTCCGTGGCGCTCGCATGCGCACGCACCGTCGGGTCGTGACTTGCCAGCGCCTTTTGCAGGACCGGCTCGACCACGTCGCCGAGCGCGACGAGGGCGCGGCTCAGACTCAGTCGTACCTCCCGGTCACCGCGGCCGAATTGCGTGGCCAGCTCCGCGGCCAGCCCTTGCTTCTCCCCGTCGGGCACGAGAACGACAGCAGCGCGCCATGCACTCCGCGCGACCTCGTCGTCGGCGTCGTGCAGCAATGACCGCGTGATTGCGGGCCATGCGTCCCTGTCCCCGATCTTGGACAGCGTGTGCAGCGCTTGGCTCCGGGCCTGTGCGCGTTCGGAACGGAGTTCCGCGCGGAGTTTCGGAACCGTGATCTCCGACGGGAGACGGGTCAGCGCCCACGTGAGCATGTCGCGCACAAAGAAGTCCGGCTCGATCGCGCACCGCTCTATGAGCGCATCGACGAAACCGGGCTCGGGATGCGTGCCGACTGCCAGAGCCGCCTCGAGCCGCGTCGACGAGTTCCTAGCCGCCAACGCGTCGAGCAGTCGCATGTCCTGTGGATTCCTGTGTGTCGAATTAATGGGGACCACCTCCGACAGCCAGTGAAGGCCTTCACACAGTGACAATGTCAAGCGCACGGGCAACAAGCCGTGGACATCGCAGTACTCCATCGCATCGGTGGCCCGAGCGGTCGCCTGCACTCCTCTGCCGCTGGGCGCTCGATCCCTGAATGGTGCAGCGGACGCGGGCAGCGGGGCGGCACGCAGGTGCGTTGCGGCTCGGAGGTGCGTTATCGTCGGCTCCCGAAGGGATATGCCAGCTGCCGAAAGGCAGTCTGTCTGGCGTTCAGTGCTGACCTGAAGTGCGGTATCAGGGAGGAATTGTGGACATTACCCAGCTGATCCTCGATGACCACCATGAACAGCGGCGGCTGTTCGCAATCCTGGAGCAGATCGATCGCGCGGAGACCGGTGCGCTTTCCGCGATCTGGGACAGACTGGCCGCCTTCCTCGAACTGCACGCGCAGGCGGAAGAGGAGATCTTCTACCCCGAGTTGCTGCAGGCGGGTATCGCTGCCCGCCGCGCGGGCGGGGTGGAGGACGAGACACTCGACGCTATCCACGACCACAACGAGATCAGGGATGCGATCGCCGAAGTGGCGCATCATCAGGTCGGCACCGAGGACTGGTACGCGGCCGTCGCGGCGGCGAACTCGGCCAACAGCGATCACATGGCCGAGGAAGAACGCGAGGGCCTCACCGACTTTCGCCGCATGGCCGGGCTGGCGCGCCGCCACCAGCTGGCCGTCGCGTTCGCCGCTTACGAAGCGCGCAACTACGCCGGTGTCCAGCCCGTGGACAAGGATCCCGTCAGCTACATCCGCGAAGCAGAGAAGAAGCTGCGGACCGCTGCGAGCGGTTCGCTGAGTGTCGGCACCCTGAAGCGGAACTGACCGGAAGACCCGCCGCGGCCGTCAGTATCGCGACATCGCCTCATGCCGCATTCCGCGCTGACCGAACCGGCGAGCGCGGGACGTCCGAACAGCAACGCGCCGAGGTTATCTCGGGCCGTCGCAGTACGCGGTCATGCCGACTATCACTCGCAAGGGTGGCCGCTGTTCCCTTGACCGACGTGGCTGTGCGAGAGGTGTTCACCGCAGCGGGCGGCGTTCATGAGACCCGGGACGATGACATTCTCATGGCTAGGTCGTATCCGCTGGACAGCTCTGCTGCCTCACCGGAGGCCGAGCGCTGCCGAACATCCTGCCCAAGGGCCCCAGCCCTGAGCGGCGAGCACGTGCTCGGCGACGGCGATCTGCTGCTCACGGGTGGCTTTATCGGCAGTCTGCGCATACGCGGCACCGCCATATGCGGCCCATGTGCCCGGCGAGAACTGCAGACCGCCCTGAAACCCGTTGCCAGTGTTGATACTCCAATTACCGCCCGACTCACACGCGGCGAGGCTATCCCATTCCTGATCGCTAGCGGCGGAAGCCTGGCCAATGGATACCATGCCTGCCCCGCCGATGATCGCGCTGGTGGCGACGATCTTTTTGAGTGGGGTGCCCAAAGCGCTCATATCGCAGTTCCTTTCGAGTCAGCAAACCTATACAGGTGTCCAAGCATGAAAGGTGATCACTGGATCTTTTGCGGCCGTTCGAGTCTGCGCTGGACGCGGTGAGCTCGAGTGACAGTCCTCGATATCGTGTCCACATCGAAATACAAACCCATGTCGTGCGTGAACCCATTGGCAGCCCTTGGTCGGTCGAAAAGCGGCGGCGACCGACCGGATGAATGACGGTGTGCAAGCGCGGTAATGCCGAGGTCATGAAACACAATGGCGTGTGATCGCCTGGGCCTGCATGAATCCAGCCAATGGCTGACTTTTCTCACGTTTTCCAGCGTTCCGCACGCGCGGTCTCGCCGAAGCGGTGCGTGTAGTCGATCGACTGCCGAAAACCCCGCTACCAGCTCGAGTATCGAGACCTGCCGCCCGGCTCCGGATGGCTACCCGGCTCAGAAAACGGGTCCGCGCCACTCATCGCGATGTCGGAAACCCGCATAGGCCATAAAATCCCGCAATGGCAAGGGGTTGAACAACAAGTTCAGGAATTGTCGAAAACCCACCAGGTCGCTTTAGCCGGCGATGACCTGGCCGAGAAGTACCCACGTGCCTACGGCGGGATCGATCCTCCGATCAATGGGCGACCACGTCCTCGCCGAGGAATCCACCCGACTGGTACCGCCACAGCTGCGCGTATGTTCCTTTCGCAGAGAGCAACTCCTCATGTGTTCCCTCCTCGACGATTCGGCCTTGGTCGAGCACCACCAGCCGGTCCATTCCGGCCACAGTGCTCAGCCGATGCGCGACGACCAGCGCCGTACGCCCTTGCATCAACTCCCAGAGCGCTTGCTGCACAAGCAATTCGCTTTCCGAGTCGAGGGCGCTGGTCGCCTCGTCCAGGAGCAGGATGGGCGCGTCTCGGATGATGGCCCGAGCCAGCGCGACCCGCTGACGCTGGCCCCCGGACAGTTTCACGCCGCGCTCGCCGATGAGCGTTTCCATACCCTGCGGCAGGGCGTCCGCGAACTCGGTGACGTGCGCGGCCTTGGCGGCCCGCAGGATCTCCTCGTCCGTGGCGTTCGGGCGGGCGAACCGGATGTTCTCGCTGAGGGTCCGGTGAAACATGGCCGGATCCTGTGGCACATAGGCGATCAAACTGCGCAGATCCGCCTGCCGCGTCCGCGCTATGTCCTGCCCGCCGATGCGTATGGTTCCGGACTGGATATCCATCAACCGCAGAAGTAGTTGGGTGATGGTGGTCTTGCCACCACCGGATCGCCCGACCAGGCCTACCTTGGTGCCGCTGGGCACGTGCAGATCCAATTCGTGAAACAGCTGCCGCGCACCGCCATACGCGAAGTTCACTCTCTCGAACCGCACGTCGAAACCCTTGGGCCGCAGTGGTTCCGGATGTTCGGTATCGAGCACCTTCGGTTCGTCCAGCAGCAGTTCGGTGAACTGCGCCGCCTCGGTGAGCACGGTCTCCAACCGCCGGTAGATCTGGTTGAACCGGAACATGATCCCGGTGGCGTTGAAGTAGTAGGTGAATGCCACCACAATGGTCTCCACCCCCGCATTCCCGCCGCTGAGACCCAATGCGATCAGGAGGCCGATCACGTTGGTGAGCGCCACCAGCGGCGCCACCAGCGTATCTATCCGCAGGTTCGCATAATCCCAGGAGCGCAACGACTTTCGCCGCGACGAGGCCACCCGCCGCCGATGCTCGGCAGCCTCCTGTGGTTCGGCAGCGAAGGCGCGCACCACCTGCATATTGGCCAAACTGTCGGCCAGATGCCCGGAAACCAGCGCAATGGCGGCTTCTCGGTCGTCCACCAGCTTCTGGCGGCGCTGGATCAAGGGCAAGATGACCAGCGCGGTCACCACGATCATCCCCATCAGCACGGCGACCAGCATGGGGTTGTAGCGCCACAACACAACCGAGGCGAACAGAAGCGGGACCAGGGCCGCCAGAATCTCGAAGGCGAGGGTGTCCACGAACTGTTCGAACCGAGCCGCGAAGCTGACCGAGCGCTTCGTCAGCGAACCGGCGAAGTTGTTGTGGAAGAACGCCGCGTCCTTGGCGAGCAACTCGTCCATGGCAACGACATACAGGTGCTCGATTCCGTAGGCGTCGACACGGTTCAAGCAGTGAATCCCGATGCGCCACAACAGTTCCGCGAGCAGCAGGACGCCGCCGAAGGCGAGGGTGTACGAAGCCAGAGCCCCGAAACTCGTATCCCCGGTCACCGCGACCCGGCCGACCATCATGGCGACGATCAGCGGTGCGATGTACAGGTTGCAGATATTGCCGAGCGCCGGCCCGAGCAGCGCCGGAATCGTTGTGGCCTTGCGAGAGGCCATTTCTCGGCCATAAAAACGCAGCACCAGCTTTACCGCCGTCGCGCGTGAACTCATGCTCCCCCTCGTCTCGAATTGAACGAGCGACACAGGTGAGCAATGATCCCGCGTCCAGGCGGATTACGGCCACCGAATATTCGCCGCGCGCGAGCTGGGTCCACTCTCCGACACGTGCACCCCCTCACCGGGTGACGGGATGTCTCCCGCACCGGGGCACGGGACTGGCTTGGTCGCCGTATTTCGGCACAACCGAGTGATCGCGGGTTTCGACTCAGCGGTCAAGCCACTGATGCGCGACCTCACCCTCGGGCCTCATCCACGGGAAACCTCTCGCTCATCATCATGCTGATGCGCAACAGCCCTTCGGCACGCACGATCTGTTCCTCATCACCGATCCGGCGGAAGAACTCGAGCGCGCCCTTCGCGTATCCAGCGGCTTCGTCGTACCGCTGGAACTGCAGAAGGCCCGCACCGAGGTTCACCGCTGAGCTCGCCGCATACCAGAAGTCACCGCTGGCCTCGTAGTCCGCAATCGCTTGGACATAGTGTCGTCTGCCCTCTGCCAGGTCGCCGAGCATGAGCAGGCACATGCCGAGCTGGTTGTGGGCGGGGGCCGTGTCCGCTCGAGCCCAGTGCGGAGTCGCGGCGAGCGCGCGTTCGAGCCAGCCGACTGCATCGCGTATCAACGGCTTTCGTTCCTCCGCGGCGTCGGGAGGTAGTCGGTTCGCCTTGGCCAACGCGATATTGCCGAGCTGGCCGCAGCTTTTCGCGCGACCTTGGAAGTCCTTTTCCGCACGCAACCGGTAGCTTTCGAGCGCGGTTTGCTCGGCCATGTCCAGGTCCAGAATGTCCGGCAGACGGCAGTGCGCGTCGGAGATCTTGCCCAAGGTGCGTGCCATACTTGGTCCGTCGTCGATCCCGGCGAAGAAGTCCAGCGCCCGGTGGTAGGCGTCGAGGCAGCCGGGGCTGCCCGCCGCGGCGAGGATCTGTCCCAGGTCGTCGTAGGAGACACCGAGACTCCGGACGAGATCGGCCCGGAGTAGTTGAAGCGCCCGCGAGCGTGCGGCCGGGTCGTCGTAGCGGTCGAGAAAGTTCTTGGCCTGCGGATTACGCGACCAGTCCGGCGGATCCTCGAGAAGGTCGGAAAACGATTCGAGATCACGTTTGATCCGCAGTTGCTGGAGGCGGAACGCCAGCCCGAGTTCACGGTTGCGCATGCCCCGCTGCACGAGCAACTCCGTATAGACGTCCCACAGATTCTCCCGGCCCTGCCTGGGCTCCTCGGTGTCCGGGAGCATGACGTGGTCGCGGAGAGCGTCGAGTATGCGATCCCAGGTGCCGAACCGGTGCTCACTCTCGTAAAGCACGCGGAGTCCGGACAGCACGCCGACCATCGCGAACCACTGCCCGTCCTCGACGCAGATCCGATACGCGTGCAACAGGTTGTCCTCGTGTGCACGTGCCCAGCCGACCGCACCCACGGCACCCTGACTGCGCCAGTCCGTGTTGTACTTCTCGCCCAGCGCCGCGACACTCCACACGTACCGTTCCCGTAGATCGTCTTCGCGCTGCTCGACCAGGTCTGACACGACCGGATGCAGCATCCACACCCCGCCGGTCACCTGCTGCGCGGCACCGATCGCGCTGAGCCGCTCCAGTACCGGGCGACAACGGATTTCCTCGAGTCCCGTAAAATGCAAGAGGGCGAGATCGGTGAAGCCCTGACACAATGCCAGGACACGAAGCACCTCGTCATCGACGTTGCCCAGCGCCGACCGCAGGGAGCCGACCAGGTCACCAGCGACAACCTGCTGGTGGCCGGACAGTGTACAGTCGACCAGCGCTTCGAGAATCATGGGATTTCCCCGGCTGGCGCCGGCGACCTCCAGCCACTGGCCCACATCCGTGAGCGGTTCGCTCCGTGCCGCCAGCAACTCGGCGATGAGGCCGATCCGGTCCTCGGACCGAAGCGGCGGCAACGACAGCTGAGCGGCGTCCGGGAGCCAGTCGTGCTCCTCGCGACGTGAAGTGAGCAAGAGCCGGACGCCTGAATCACTCAGACGCGCAAGGAGTTCCGCGTACGGTCCCGGCTCGGCCACCGTCTCCACGTTGTCCCACACCCACAGTTCGGGGCGCAGGCCGTGCAGCTCGGCGGCCGCCTTGTCCAACAGGTCGTCGGGGCTCTTCAGTTGGCGGAAGGACGACCACAGCACAGCGCCGCGTCCCCCCGCGGTATCGGCATACCACCGCACGAATTCGGCTGCTACTACGGACTTTCCCGAGCCCGCCAGGCCATGCAACACGACCACGGGGTGTTCGTCGAACGCGCGATCCAGCCGGAGCAGAACATCGTCCCGACCGACGACACCGACCGCAGGTGGAGGCGGTACGGCTGCGTCCACCTGCCACGCCGGTGCGGGTTCGGCCGTAGCACTGGGGAGGAACCGCACCGGCCGCGCTTCGAATACGAGCGGGACCGACCAGTCTGCGAATGATCGGGACCGGCCCAGCACCGTGCGAACTGGCTCGTCGGCGAGTCCACGACGAGCGGCCGAGACCGACTCCCCCAATGTGCCGCCCGCGACAAGACCTTCGTAAACCCGGCCGACCACAGCGGTCGCGGTCGCGACATAGACGTTGTAGTGCATGGCGACCACGCCGGGGACGCCGCAACCGAGGACCTCGCTGGCAAAGGACGGGAAGGCCGCGACCGCGGACTCCCTCTCGTGCTCGGTGGGCCCGACCACCGCCGTGGTGTCCTCGGGTCGTTCGGCTGCGGCGTGCGCGGACCTGCAAGCGTTGAGTCCGAGGATACGGACCCCCGTAGCCGCGAGTAACTTGCCGAGTGTCGCACCCGGCACCAATTGGCCCTCCGAGTTCCCGCCCGGGTCTTCGAATACCACGTAGCCGCGTGGCCGCGATGTCGCGCCGACTGGCCTGGGTACCAGGTCGGTATACCGTCCGTGCCCGTCGAAATGCACCACCTGGAGTGGCCTGCCGTCGGCGTGCGCCGCCCCCAACCTGTCCCGCAGCGCCCGGAAGGTCGGCGGCCGCAGGACTTCGACCTCGACACCCATGCGACGCAATGACCGCACCAGCGGTTGCGCAACGCTGCGAAACGGGACGTCCTCATTGCCCGCTGGACGTGCAACCACCAACAGGACACGCAGCGGGTTGTCGTCGTTGCTTTCATCGGTCACCTTGTCGATGACCGGCACCCGGACAAACGATGCTGCGCGCAGGGCAAGCGGCGAGCCGTCCGGCAGGCGCAGAAGTTCCCAAGGCAACATATCGCCTTCCGGGGTGCGGTCCTCGATCTCGACCCGCATGCCGTCGAGCAACGGTTCCGCAGCGCGCCACAAGGATTCGGCCGGCTCCCTCGCGAAGATCGCATCGAACCACGACCTGCCGAGCTCGCGCATCCGATGCTCGATCGAGACGGTAAGCTCCTCGCCCGCCGGCGTCGGATACTCCAGATAGTCCTCGAAGTACCACCGCAGATTGGCGCGGTCGCGTGCACTGAGCTGCGGTGTCCATGACACGGAGACGTCAACGCCGCCGAAGGAGACGGTTACGGTTCCGTCTGCCACGGTCAGGCGCAGGTCAGCCATCAGCGGATCGGCTCACGCCCAGGACAATGTAGTTGTACGGCAACAACATCGTCTTGTCTTCACGATGTGCGATCTGCCCTGTCGCGGGATAGAAACGCCACTCGCCCCAGTCCCAGGCCAGCTCATCCGTCTCCGGAATCTGCACCGCCACATACGACCCCTCGGCCAGCGCGGCACGGGTCGACACCCCGCTGAAGCCGAGGCCGAGATGAAAGTCCTGCACGGGCACGTTGTTCCGGCGTTGCGCGAGCGCCTTGGTGAGGCCAACCGACATCTCACCGAGCAGCCCGACAGCCGGGTGCAGAACCGACCCCAGCGCCAAGCCGCGCTGGAACATCGCGGAGTCGAGGCACGCGATCAACGCCTCGTCATCGTCGTTCTTGACATTGACCGTGTAGCAACGGAAGGAGATGCCCTCACCACCGACTCGGAGCCCGGTGAAGATCGGGTAGCCGAGCACGGCCGCTTGCTCACCTTCACGCACCCGCTGGGCGAGACTGAAGTGGCACACCTCCTCGCCGTCGGAGGCGTGGTGGTCCGCGCGGAACGTGAACAGTACGTGGTGGCCGCCCCGGCCGGGATAGTCCGCGACGCGCAGCCGGTCGAGACTGATCGTGACGGCCGCTCCCCGCAGCGTGGGGTCCGCGGCAACGTCGCCCGCATGCCGGATGGGCAGCGGCGCCGACACGTCGCCACTGCGAATTCCGATGTGCCCAAACGCATGTGCGGTGTGCAGCCAGCTGCGAGACAGAAACCGCCGATTTGCGAACACGGTTTCGTTGCGGGTACTGGGAGACCCCGCGATGGCGTCCGCGAGCTCGACCTCATCGATCGCGCGCAGCACGGGCTCCATACTGGCGGGTTTCCAACTGCCGATCACAGGCGAGAAGTCGTTCACGGTGGGAGGGTGCACCTTCCGTCATCGTCCGGGCCTGCGCGATGTGTGATCTGATCCCGGCATCCAGAATCAGCATGCCGCACGGCGACGACCCGTTGTTCGTTTCGCCGCGAATCGCACCCAGTCTGCCAATCCGTGGCACTCAGTGCCTGGCTGTCGTGGTTGTGCACAGACGGCTCTCAGTACGGCGGATAGGCTCGGCAACCCTGCAATGACGACGTGGGGGTCTGTCGAGGCGCAACAGAGTTTCGAGCCCTGTGCACCCCTCACAACTCCGTTTCATCGCGAGTCTCCAATCACGACATAGGATTTCGCCAGGATCCGTACGGCAACATGAACACCCGGAGCGGATATTGATCCAGCTCAGGTACGACGGCGTATGCGGTCGTGGTTCATCGAGAAACCGTTCGATACGTAAGTGCCCCGCGGCGTTTCGTGGCAGCCGGATGCGTTCTTCGACCGGTCGGACACCGGTGGAGGTGTTCTGCCAGGAACTGGTGGCTACCTCCCCGGACTCGTGGTGTGCAACCGGTCATCGCCCCGGCGGCACCGGCATGGCGGGCGGCATGGCGGCCGCGATGTGTTCGCCGAGGTTATGACGCCGGGTGACGACCAGTTTGATTTCGCCACCGAAATCTGGTGTTGCGCCTGGCTTTTGGAACAGGATCACGCCGAGATCGGCGACAGCGGCGCCGAGTGATCGGATTCGCTTGTGCGATCGGCCTTTGCACACGATCCGGATGTCGGGTTGGCCAGCATTCGCAGCGGTCCGGGTGAGGTCCGGGTCGCCGCGGCGTGGATAGCGGGCGCCGATCTGGGCGATGAGCTGGCCGTATTCGTCACCGGTAGTGACCTATTCGATGATGCTGATCGGGTCCGGGTACTTGTCGAGTACGGTTTCGGCCCATTCCCAGGCGAATTCGTCCGGTGTGAGGGTCCAGGCCGTCCGGACCCACATCACCGAGGGATTCGAACCTGACGACCCAATCGGCGAGGCTAGGACTCTTGGGTAACGCTGAACAGCAGTGTCGGCTCGATGAGGATGTCGCGGCCGGTTTCGCTCTTGTAGATCTCATCGACGCTGCCGAAGCGCGCCTCGGCATAGTTGAGGCTCAGCAGGTTCGCGGCGCGACGGACCGCCGCTTCGTCCGGGCCCTCGATCTCCAAGAACGTCGGCAGATCTGGCCACGTATCGAGGTCGAATACTACGTCGCCCAGCTGCCACTCCTCGCGGAAGTTTTCCTGGTAGCGGACCTCGCGCAGGCCGAGGTGTGCCAGGATCTCGGCCATGGCGTCCAAGTCACCGACGGTCGTTTCGATCTCGGTGGTGCCGTCGATGGTGCTGGCATCGGTGACTTGCTTGAGAGTGAGTGTTGACCGGGAGCCCTCGTTGCGCAGACGTACCCACGCGCCGCGGGCGAGCGTGTCGTTATCGAATATTTTGCGGGTCAATAGTGTTCGCGGGAACAACTGCGTGGCGCCGAGGGCCGTGAGCGCGGCGCGCACGGCGTCGACGTCGATTGCCAAGAACTTGGCTTCGTATTCATGCTTCATCGAGGCTGGATCCGCCTTTCGTAGGTCGTTCGGGTACTTCGCCGCCAAGAGCACGCACATCCGGTGCGTGTGGTCACGGGGCCGGCCGACATGCGCGCATTCGATGAACGGGCCGGTCTGCAATGTGAGTAGCACGTTTCATGTGTCAGTAGCGAAGTGGACCGCGAGTTGTTCGGGGGTGGTGTAGTGCTCGATCCGATCATGCCGGGCCTCGACGGGCATCATGAAATCCGCACCAGAACAAACCGGTTCGGTGACAGCAACCGGTCGGTTCTCGAATCCGGTTGCAACACACCATTTTCGATATGTCACACGCATTCCGCATGTTCACCAACGGCAGTTCGTGGGCGGCGGGCTGAAGGTCGATCTGTGCCCGACAACGCCATCTCACACCTATCGGAAAGCGCGCTACGAACCGAATCCCAACGCCCCCACATGAACTCGAACTCGAAGCTCGATCCGTGCGCGGTACTGGGAATCGTCGGCCAGCTCCCACTTGCCATACGGCAGAGACGGACAGAAGGTCGTGCGCGAAAGCACAGTCAAGTGGGCAATCCGAAACGTAACTGGTGAGGTCGCCGGTCACGTCGACCAAGTCGCCGTCACCGGCACGAAGGAGATGCGCTCCGACTCGGCCGGCAGCGATTCGACCTGAGACCGCTCAGAATCAGTGCGCCGCTCCGTCTGCATTCATATGAAGCTCACCGTTCAGACGTTCCTGACCCTCGACGGCGTGATGCAGGCCCCCGGCGGGCCCGAGGAAGATCCCAGCGACGCCTTCACCCACGGCGGCTGGCAGGCCCCCTTCCCGGACCAAGCAGTCGGCGAGTTCGTCACCGAGCTCAACAGCCACGCCAGCGCGTTCCTGTTCGGTCGCAGAACGTTCGACATCTTCCGCGGCTACTGGCCTGATCAAACCGACCCCGGCAACCCCATCGCCACCGCGATCAACTCGCTGCCCAAGTACGTCGTGTCCAACTCGCTCAGCGAGGCCGCTGCCGCGTGGCGCGGCGAGTACCCCGGCACCGCTCGCCTCCTGACCGGCGACATCGTCGCGGCGGTGCAGGCGCTCAAGGACGAACCCGGCGACGAGCTGCAGATCTGGGGAAGCGGCAAACTGCTCCAGACGCTGTTGCAGCACGAACTCGTCGACCGCTTCCGCCTGATGACATTTCCACTGGTGCTCGGCTCCGGTCGCCGCTTGTTCAACGACGGCATCCTCCCGGCGACGATGCGCCCGGTCGAGCTCACCGTGACCGATCTCGGCATCGTCCTCGGCACCTACGAACCAGCCGGCCCGGTTCGCCACGGCCAGATGTAACCGGCTGAGGCGATGGCCGTGCCAGGCCGTCAGATCACGGCTGGCCATCACCGTGGCGATGACGGCAACGCGCACCGGTCTGATGACGGTCAGCCGGTTGATCCAACCCCGAGCACACGTCCTCGATCGACACCATCCACGCCGTAGCCCAAGCCCTGAAACTCGACGTGCGCGATGTCGCGCGCGAAGCAGAGCTGGACGACGGGAATGGTCCGGTATCCGCCGCCCGCCTCTATTACGCTGATGCCGAACGCGCGGCAATGATGTGGAAGTGCGGGTGACTGGGTTGTCGGATCTGCTCCTTGGTGTCGACATGGGTACGGGCAGCACCAAGGGGGTGCTGACAACCAGCGACGGCAGGATTCTCGCGACGGCGGTCCGAAAACACGGCATGAGCCTTCCTCGGCCGGGCTGGGCAGAGGTAGATGCAGAGACCATCTGGTGGGGCGATCTGGTCGAGGTATGCCGGGAACTCGTTCCCCATATCGCAGAGCATCATCTAGCCGGCATATGCGTCAGTGGCGTCGGTCCGTGTCTGCTGCTGTGTGACCAGGATTTGCGCCCGGTCCGGTCGGCGATTCTCTACGGAATCGACATGCGGGCTACGGCGGAGATAACCGAACTCACCGACCGACTCGGTGCCGACAAAGTGCTGCAGCGTTGCGGTAAAGCTCTGTCGACCCAAGCAGTGGGACCGAAAATGCTGTGGGTGGCGCGCAACGAGCCGGACGTGTGGCGACGGGCCACCCGGTGGTACAACTCCAGCTCATATGCCGTCGCAAAACTGACCGGGGCCTACGTGCTCGACCACCATACGGCCAGCCAGAGCGACCCGCTGTACGACCTGCGCGGGCAGGATTGGGCGCAGGATTGGATCGGCGATATCGTCGGGCATCTCGAGATGCCGCAGATCGTTTGGCCACATGAAGTTGTCGGCGCAATAACGTCAGTGGCCGCACAGGAGACGGGTCTGCCCGCCGGGACTCCCGTCTGCGCGGGTACCGTCGATGCCTGGAGTGAGGCTTTCAGCGCCGGGGTACGGCGACCCGGGGACGTGATGCTGATGTACGGCTCGACGATGTTCTTCGTCCAGGTTCTGCCTACCCTCCAAACCCACCCGCTGCTATGGACAACCTCTGGCATCGAGCCGGGGCAGTTCACGCTCGCCGCGGGAATGTCGACCTCAGGGTCGCTCACTTCATGGGTTCAGCAGTTGACCGGGGACGTGCCGTTCGAACAGCTCATCGCCGAGGCGGCGGCCGTGCCGCCTGGATCCGACGGCCTGGTACTCCTGCCGTACTTCGCTGGTGAGCGCACGCCGATCTTCGACCCGAGAGCGCGTGGCGTCGTCGCCGGACTCAGTCTGCGGCACGGGCGGGGCCACCTCTTCCGTGCTGCATACGAGGGCATCGCCTACGGCATCCGGCAGATCATCGAGTTTCTCGACAGCGAGCTGACCCCGATCGAACGGCTCGTGGCTGTCGGCGGCGGAACGCAGGGTGGCTTGTGGACTCAGATCGTCAGCGACGTCGTCGGCCGACCCCAGGTGGTACCGACCCAAACCGTGGGCGCGAGCTACGGCGACGCACTGCTCGCCGCGATCGGAACCGGCCTGGTTCCACCGGAGACCGACTGGGCGACCGTCGGTCAACTCATCGAACCGAACCCCCGCACCCGGGCACTTTACGACGACCTGTTCGGCGTCTACGACAGCCTGTACGGAGCGACGAAGCCGCTCGTGCACACGCTGTCCTCCATCCAGGAGTCCCCCTTCACCGAGTGACTCCGCACATGCCGGACCGATGTTCGCGACATGCAAGTCGGGCCGCGATCGGCCCCACTTACTTCGGAGGATTGTTGGACGCCGGCGCGGACCTCATGCCTGTCCGTGCGAGACGCGAGATCGGCGCGCCAATGAATCGATGAGTACCGCCAGGGCAAGGACAGCACCGGTGATCATGAACCGCGGGGCCGACGACAGATTCAGCAATGTCAACCCATTCGAGATGGACTGGATCACGAGGATCCCCAGCAGGGCTGAATACGCTGATCCTCGACCACCGAAAAGGCTTGTACCGCCGATGACCGCGGCGGCGATGGCGTTGAGATTGACGTCGCCGGTGCCGGCACTCTGGCTGGCCGAGGCCAGCCGGGCCGCCATGAAAATACCTCCGAGCGCCGCGAGCGTGCCGGTGAGCACGAACGCAGACGTATAGACCCGGTTGACGTTGATGCCGGCCCGGCGCGCGGCCTCGACGCTGCCGCCGACCGCGAACATGTGCCTTCCCCAGCGGGTCCGGGTCAGGGCATAGTTCGCCACAACCACCGCGATGACGAAGACCATGAACATCCACGGCACTCCATTGTCCTGGTTGAGATACCAGGCGGCGGCAAGGAAGACGACCAGCAGCACACCGCTCTTGATCAGCCGGGACTGCACCGACGGCCGGGATAGATTGGCCCGTGCCCGTTCTCGGATGTTCGCCAGACCCGCGACGAGCACGCCGACCGCAGCGACGACGCAGATTACATAAGCCACAGCGGGTGGCAGGAACTGCTGCTGGCCGAAGGTCACCAGCTGCGAACCGTACGGGAGGTTGATCGACCCGTGGCTGCCGAGCAGCTGAAGCTGAAGTCCGAGGAAGGCGAGCAGGCCGGCCAGAGTCACAACGAAGCTCGGCATACCGAATCGGGTATAGACCAGTGAATAGAGCAGCCCGATCAGCGCGCCGCTGAGCAGGGCCGCTAGGACGGCCACCGGCATGGGCCAGCCCTTGTTGACCCACAGGACTCCGAGGAACGCCGCCGAGAGACCGCTTAAGGAACCCACCGACAGGTCGATCTCCCCGAGAATCAGGACCAGCACGATGCCCAGGGAGATCATTCCGACGGCCGCACTGTCGTAGAGCAGGTTGACCAGGTTCGTCGAGGTGAGGAAGACCGGGTTCAGGGTCTGGAAGACAACGGCGATGCCGACCAGACCGACGAGGACAGGGAGCGCTCCCAGGTCACCGGAGCGCACGCGGCGACCGAATCCGGTGATCATCCCGCCGACGCCGCCCACACCGACGGTTACCCGGCTGTCCTGGCGGTCGAGTTCGGTGCGCTCGGCCGTCTCGGACTTCGTGGACGTTTCCGTCTGACTCATGACAGCTCCTCTGCGGTGTTCGGAACAGCCGCGTCGACCTCGACCGCTCGCCGGGCCGATCGGCGAGCGACGACGTTGTCCGTGGCGCCCGTGATTGCCGCGACAAGCTCGTGGTTGCTCACATCCGGACCGAAGGTTCCGTTGTTGCGGCCGAGCCGGAGCACCACGATCCTGTCCGCGACCGCCCGAACGTCCTCCATGTTGTGACTGATCATGATGACGCCGAGCCCCTTCGCGCGGACCCGTTCGATCAGGTTGAGGACTTCCGCGGTTTGCGCCACCCCCAGGGCGGCAGTCGGCTCGTCGAGCATGATGAGCCGGGGGTTGACCAGCAGCGACCGGGCGATAGCGACGGTTTGGCGCTGACCACCCGACAGCGACGCGATGGGGACGCGAACGCTCGGGATCCGAGCCGATAGCTCCCCGAGCAGCTCCCAGGACCGGGTCTCCATCTCGACTTCGCTGAGCCGCGTCCGACCGAGTTCTCGGCCGAGAAACAGGTTGGCGACGACGTCGAGGTTCTCACAGAGCGCGAGATCCTGGAAAACGGTGGCGATGCCGAGTTCGAGTGCCGCGTTCGGCGAGGGAATTGTGACGGGCTTTCCGTCGAAGAAGAGCTCACCGGAGTCGGGCTGATGGACACCGGACAGGACCTTGACCAGGGTGGACTTACCCGCCCCGTTATCGCCGACGAGGGCGACCACCTCACCGGCGTGGACTTCCATGTCGATGTCGGTCAGCGCGGAGACCGCGCCGAAAGTCTTGCCGATACTGCGAAGGCTGAGCACCGGTGTCGTGGACGATGTTGCCGTGGCTGTCATATGAACTCTATCGATGACGTGAAGGCGGTTTCAGGAGATCCCCAGTGCTGTGCACCCGGTGGCATAGGCACCAGTGCACAGCTCCGCCGCGGTGTTGATCTTGGCGTCGACGATGTCGGCCTTCAGATTGTCCCGTGTGACGACCTTAGGCACGAAGAGCATGGTCGGGGCCTTGAAGACGGTTGTCAGGTTGCCGCCACCGACGGCCTCGACCTGCTTGCCCTCGACGAGATCGACGACGACTTCAGCTGCCGCGGCGGCAACTATCTCGCTCGGCTTGGAGATCGTGTTGTACTGGTCACCCGAGATCACGAGCTGGAGCCCGGCGTTGGTTGCGTCGTTACCAGTTACCGGCGGGACAGGCTTGACGTTCGCGGCCTTCAACGCGGCAATGGCACCACCGGCCGTCCCGTCGTTGGCCGCGACGATCCCGCCGATCTGACCCCCGAACCGGGAGACCTGGCCGGCGACCCACTGCTGAGCAGCGGTCGGCTCCCAGTCAGGGGTGTCGTACTCGGCGAGCGTCGCGTACCCGCCGCTGGCGAGGCCTTCGTGGATACCCTTCTTGATCAGACCTGCTGCCGCGTCGGTCGGTGAGCCGTTGACCTCCAGGATCCCTTTGTCGGTCGGGACGCCGGTGTCCTTCATGTGCTTGACGAGCGATTCGGCGATCGCCTTGCCGATGGCCTCGTTATCGAAGGACACGTAGTAATCGACCTTCGCGTCCGGGATGGGCCGATCGTAGGCAACGACCTTGATTCCCCTGGCCTGAGCACGTGACACCATGGAGGCCGCGGCGGTGGAGTCGACCGGATCGATCACGATGGCCTTGACGCCCTGCGAGATGGCGGCGTCGAACTGCTGCTGCTGTTTCGCTGCGTCAGCGTTGGCATTGTTGTAGAGCGCCGTACAGCTCGCGCACAACTTGCTGAGCGCAGCCTTGAAGCCCGGCGCATCGTGCTGCTCATACCGGGTCGATGCCTGGTCCGGCATGAGGAAGGCGACCTTCGCACCATCGATACCGCCGGTAGCGGTTGTGGCGTTCTTACCCGAGCTGCACGCCGCCAGCGGCAGGGTGAGGGCAATAGCGAGGACAATGGCGGCCCGGGTCGTCTTGATAACGTTCATAACGATGTCTTTCCGATCTGATGTGATGTCCGGGTGGCAGTGGGCGACCATGGTTCGGCCGGTCGCGAGCCGATCGTTTCCGTCAGCCTGAGCCGACCGATCAGGGAATGAGTGAGACCTTGATCGACTCCTTGCCCGACGCGACGAGGTCGAGTCCGCGCGCAAACTCCGCAATCGGCAGCTGGTGGGTGCAGATGTCGTCGAGCGGGAGCTTGCCGCCCTCGATGAGCCGGATCGCAGCAGGCCAGCAGTTCGGTCCTAGATGGGCGCCGCGCACGTCGAGTTCCTTGTCATCGCTGATGATCGTCCAATCGACGGTCACCGCCTCCTTGAAGACGCTGTATTCGATAAAGCGACCGAGCTTGCGCAGCAGGTTGAGGCCCTGGATCACCGCCGAAGGGTGCCCGGTCGCCTCGAGGTAGACATCGGCGCCATAACCACCGGTAAGTTCTCGAACGCGGGCAACGGGATCTTGCTTGCTGATGTCGATCGTCATCGTGGCCCCGGCGCGCGCCGCAAGCTCCAGCTTGCGCGGCTCCATGTCCAGAGCAATGACCTGGGCCGGAGACTTCGCCGCCGCACCCGCGACCATGCCGAGGCCGATGGGCCCGCACCCGGCGACGACAACCACATCGGAGAATGTGATCTCGGCCCGTTCGACGGCGTGGAGCGCGCAAGACAGCGGCTCCGCGAAGGCCGCGTGCGCAGGGGGAATGTCAGCGCTGATCCGATGGACCAGAGAACCCTGCGTGATGACCATGTACTCCTGCATGCCGCCGTGGGTTGCGCGCTTGAAGCCGTAGATGTCGTGCACCTGACACATGTGGTAGTTGCCCTCGGCACAGTAGCGGCAGTTCCAGCACGGAACGATCTGCTCGACGACGATGCGATCGCCGACCTCGACGCCCCAGCGCTCGCGAGCGGCATCGTCGAGCTCGACGACCCGCCCGGTGATCTCATGCCCCGGTACGACCTCCGTCTCCGCCCATGCCGCCCGGTTTTCGTCACCCCAGAACTTCGATGCGCCGTGGTAGCACTTCAGGTCGCTCGCGCAAATGCCGACGGCCTCGACGCGGATGAGTGCCTCTCCTGGTCTCCGCGACGGGACCGGCAACTTCTCCAGCCGGTAATCAGCGGGACCGTGACACACCACCGCCTGCATCGTGTCACCAGCGGCCGACCCGGCGCGTTGTCGATCAGTCACGAGGGACTCCTTACTGCCTGCCACCTCCCGAGGGAGGCGTGTTCTATGTCACTATAGACATCGGTGAACAAATGTACAGCACGAATGTTCAGACCCGATCGAATACTCTGAACATCTGCACACCGATTCGCACGGAAGGAGGATGCCGATGAGAGACCGAGCAGCCGGGAGTATCGAGGCGGGTGCCCGCCGCCGGTTTCCTCCCGGATTGGTGTACCAGGCTGCGCGGCTGTACTACCTGGACAACGCGACTCAGGCCGAGATCGCACACCAGATCGGTACCAGCCGTGCGACCGTGAGTCGTCTCCTCGCCGAAGCGCGCGAGACCGGCATCGTCCAGGTCACAGTCCGCAACCCGGAGAAGCGGGCGCTGACCGACCTCGAGCATGATCTCCGCCAGGCGCTTGGACTAACTGCGGCATACGTGACACCGGAGTCCCCAGGCGTCGAATTGGGGACGCTGCTCGCTCCCCGCGTCGCCGACGCGCTCACCGAATCGCAACTGCGCCCCGGAGACACGCTTCTAGTGTCAACCGGCGCAACGGTATTCGCAGTCGCACGTCACGATCTGCCACAGCTGCCCGGCGTCCTCCTGTGCCCGACAGTCGGCGGTATCGAAGAGCCGGAGGCGCACTACCAGTCGAACGAGATCACGCGGGCGCTGGCGCTGCGGGTCGGTGGAGCCCCCGTCATGCTGTACGCCCCCGCCATGCCGACCCCGACCCTGCACGAAGCGTTGATGAGCGACCCACAGATCCAACGGGTCCAGCAACTGTGGCGGTCTGCGCGCGCCGCACTGCTCGGGATCGGTGCTCCACCGCTGCACCGCTCGTCGCTGCCGAGCGTCATCTCGGCGCGGGAGGCATCGCTCGAGCACGCCGTCGGTGACATCTGCGCCCGGCCCTACGGACCCGACGGAGCGCCGATCGAGTCCAGTGGGTTCGAGCGCCTCATCGCCGTCCCGCTAGAGGACCTCCCGCGCATTCCGCACACAATCGGCGTGGCCATCGGCCAAGACAAGGTGGACTCCATCCTCGTTGCGGCGCGCGCCGGCTACGTGAACACCCTCGTGACCGACAGCCCGACGGCGGAGGGTCTCCTCAGAGCGGCTGCCGTCAGATAGACGACCGCCACGACCGGCACAGCACCGGTGGGCTCGACCACGGACCACGCTCGGGCTCGACATGAGCGAGCGGCCGACCCGCCAGGCCCTCCAACGTCCCGGAACCCGAAAACTATGTCCGAACTCCGCAACAACTGGATCTGGCACGGATTGCGTGATTGATCCGCCTCGGAGTGCGAACGGGCTGTTGATGGCTCATCATGTCGCCGGTGTTGTGATCTTGGACCGTTGGCGGTTCTGCTCCCGCATCTGACAGGGGTCGCTGATCTTTCGGTTTCAGGCGGCCGCGTGTGGAACGCGCGTCTGCACAGTTTGGATCACATGGACGCACAGTTCGCCGGACTCGTCCGCGATTCGCACACCGACCACCACCGCGGTGCGGCTGACGCGAATCGGCGCGGCGACCGCATGCGCCGCTCCGCGGACCGGACGCAGGAAATGCGTTGTCGAATCGGTCGTCGCGGGCAGTGCCCCCGGGGCGGAATTCAGGGCGGCACAGACCGCGGCAGCCGCATCGGCCAACCCCATCAGGGCACCGCCGTGCAGGCCACCCCCTGTTGTCGACAGCGCGACGGTGTGGGTCAGGCGGGCGGTGACCGCGGAGGGTGTGAGTTCTGAGAACTCCACTCCGAGAGTGCGGACGAACGGAGCGAGTTGGTAGACGTCCTCGGCTGTGATGGTCATGGTTGGCCTCTCATCGTTGTAGAGACTTCACTCTACAACGCTCTCTGGAGAGTACTCTCTACAGCGTGGTGAGATTCGTACACGACACCGCGGCGATCCTCGACGCCGCTGCGCGACTGCTGGCTACGCAGGGTCCCGCCGGCGTCACGATGTCCGGGGTGATCCGGGAATCCGGTGCACCGAGCGGGTCGGTCTACCATCGCTTCGCCGATCGGCCCTCATTGCTGGCTGCCCTGTGGAACAGGGCCGTCGGGCACCTGCACCGGGACGCCTACGTCCTGTTCGACGAGGACGATCCGGTCGAGGCCGCCGCCGCGATCACCGGCCACATCGTGCAGTGGTGCCGGAGCAACCCGCTCGACGCGCAGGTCCTGCTCGCGGGTGTCCACCACTTCGCTCCGCAGAGCTGGCCCGCCACCGCAAGTGCGGAACGCGCCGCCGAAACAGCCCGGTGGGACGCCGCCATCCGCGGACTCGTCCACTCGTTACGCGCCGAAACCGGGTTGTCCACGGCGACGATCGTTCTCACCATTGTCGACCTGCCGTACGCCGCGGTTCGGCGATATCTCACCGCCGACCGGCCGATACCCACCGAACTCGATGTCCAGGTACCCACCATGGTGCGCACGCTGCTGAACAGCTTGCCCGCCGCAGAGGACAAAGCCGCCGTTTGACAGGGCTCGCAGACCAACGGCCACGGCGGTGAACCGATCCAGTACCGGCGCTGCTTCTCATGCGTTTCCGGGACGCAGAAGCCGTCGGTGTAAGTACACAGCCGATACGAGCGCCGGTTGTCCGACGCCGCAGTAGCCAGCCGCGAGGTGGTGATCGGGATTCGGGTACGACGGTTGTTCTGTGACAACTTCGGTTGCGGGAGAACGACTTTTACCGAGTCAGTGCCCGGCCGACAGTCCGGTCCGCGCCAACTCGGACCTGCGCCGCAAACGAATCCCGTTGAGCGACTGCCGACCCACCGCGACGAATCACGAAATGTGTAATCTACCTTGCGGATTCGGGCGTCGCCAGCGGAGCGGCCGCGGCTTGGATTCCGGGCTGCCCTCTGCCCCAAAGATCTTCTGAACTCCGTACATCACGCGGCGTGCTCACAAGGTCAGATGCCCACACCTGATCGCCAGCAGATTCGCTATCAGGACGGCGACGAAGACGACCGCGACCGCTCGGTAGCCCACGGCCCACAGTCCGACCGCAGCACTGCCGAAAACCACAACCTTGGTGACGACCGCGAGCAGTGGGTTGTCGAATGTCGCATGCGGCGCCGCGAACAGGCCCCAGGCCAGCGCCGCGAGCAGTGGCACACCCACAGCCAACACGAGCTTGACCGGAGTCACAGTGGCGGTCTTCCAGCCCCACAGTCCCAGCGCCCCGAGCGCGACCAACTCCATCCCGAATGCCAGCGTGAGGTTGGCCCATTTCCAGACTTCGTGCATGTCCGCTCTCCCATGAGTCGCCAAGAGCATCGCTCTCTAATGAGAGCAGTGTGCACAGTTGATTCAGCTTCGTCAAGTTGCTGCCCCGGCTACCCGATTGCCTTCCCTACGTTGCACGACGCGGCAACCAGGTGCTGCCCGAGTCGAGGACAGCTCTACAGAACCTCGATCTGCGCAGGCTCGGGCAGCGCCCGTGGGCGCTCATCCGTATACAGGCGTACTCGATTCCGCTGAGCCTGCCGTTCTCGACCCACAGGATGACCTCACCGACAGGTGCCCCGTTCCGGTCCGTGACCGCTCCGCTGGCAAAGATCCCGTCCGTCGATCCGGACGCCGGCACTGCACTGGGCAGCACCGCCAGGTCAACGCTGGACGAACCGTCACCCCAGGTCGCGACGACCCGCGTGAACGGGATCTGCGACAGGAACTCGCCCGCACCGACGGCACCGGACGACAGCAGCTTGGTGACGACGCCGCACTCGAGCTCGGTGAGCGCCCGCGGCTGAATCGGTGTAATACTCATCGATTCTCGCGCTACGTCACGGAATGCACGCGGTGCCGATTTTCAAGACGCCATCGACGCGGCAACGCCATTCGATCGACATCCGGCGGGTGGGCCCGCCCGTGGGGCGGGTCGTCGCCAGGCAAACACACTCTGCAGAAGTTATCGGCTGACTGACATGCTGACCCACAGCACGGCAGCGAGTAATCGTTTCGTCCATGCCGCAGTCTCCACCGCTGCCGACGACGCGACGCGGGTAGCGCTTTTCAGCAGTCGGCGACGACCACCCGGCCGTTGGCCAGGGTCTGTGGGCGGCGGACTGGGATGGCCAGCCCTTGGGCGAGGGTGAGCTGGTCGACGTCGGAGACCACCCGCCAGCCGTGCGCGCCCAGCAGCTCGCGCATCTGCTCCTGCCGCCAGGCCGAGACGTGCCGCTCGTGCGACATCGGGTTGGTCCGCCGAGCAATTCCGAACAAGATCCGCAGCGCCAGTCGCCCCGCGCCGGGTATCGGCAGCCGGTTCGAATAGGTCGCGATCAGCCGTGAGCCTCCGGCCGAGCAGGCAGCGATCTCGGCCAGGGTCGAATTCGACTGGTGGTGCGTGAGGTAGGGCAGCACGCCCTCCCAGATCCACGTGGTCGGCCGGGTGCGATCGTGTTCGGCGGAATTCAGCGCGGCGCCCAGGGCGTCACGGCCGAATTCCACCGGCACGAAGCGCACCGACTTCGCTGTCGGCGCCAACTCGCCCAGGCGGGTGCACTTGTCCCGTTGCGAAGCGGGCTGATCCACCTCGAACAGTCGGACTCCGGCCAGTTCCGGCATCCGCCAGCCGCGCGCATCCAGACCCGCGCCCAGAACCACCAACTGCGGATTCTGCACTTCCCGCACCGCGTCGTCGATCGCCACGGTGCGTGCGGCCAGCACATCGGCGGTGGCAGCGAGGAACTCGAACTCGATCCGATCCTGCCAGCGCCGCGGGACGTTGCCGCGAGCCAGTTCGACGGCGGCCCGCTCGTCGACGTGCAGCAGCTGCCGGGCAATCGGATCGGCGAACCGCCCCACCGCGACACGGCCGTCCGCCACCGCCCTGGCCTGGCAGACCAGTACCGCTGTTCGACTCGCCCGCAGCTCGGCTTTGTCTATTCTTCCTTCGCTACGCTCGCTCATGTCGACACGGTACTGCGGTCAGCAGCGACGCGATCCCTGGCTCGTAGCGACAGAATGCCAGGACAACACCGGACGCCTGGCTTGACAGAGTGCTCGGATCCAATGAGATACCTCGGATTTCACGAGACGAATTACCCACCACACCGAACGCACGGTAATGGCTCCCCTTTATGTCAAGACGCAGTTGGGAGTTCGCCGTTAGGCTGGGTGGCGGTAGGTCCGGGTTGTGGCTTGTCCGAAGGACCGGCGTGCGGGGTAGGGCCGGCCGCGCTGGAGTCAGTAGTCGCCCCCGAGTGCCCTCCCGGGCTTGCCGCATCTCGTCGCCGCTGGTCGGCGAGCATCCGCTGATAGACGACATTGGACAGGCGTCGTTTGAGTGCCCGCATCGCCTCCATGGAAGTCTTCCCGGCAGCCTTCTTGTTGTCGTAATAAGCACGCCCCGCCGTCGGGTTGCGCAGCTGGACCACTGCCATGGTGTGCAGGACATGGTTGATCTTGCGGTTGCCGGCCCGGGAGAGCCGGTGTCGCTGCTGCTGGCCGGAGGAGGCGTCCAGCGGTGCGGTGCCGTTCCAGGAAGCGAACCGGTCCCGGGAAACGAAGCGGTGGATGTTGTCGGTGTCGGCGAGAAGCCGTGCAGCACCGCAGGGGCCGATGCCGTGCAGGTCCATCACTGTCGACCCGCGCGCGAGGACCAGTTGCTTGAGTTCTTTGTCCGCTGCTTTGGTTTTCCGGTCGAGGACCTCGAGATCGTCGATCAGCTCGCTGACCAGCCGCAGACGAACCCGGGCCGCGGCATCGGCCGGTTCGACGGTCTGAGCCAAGGCGCGGGCCTGCATGGCCGACAGAAATCTTTTGGCGCCTCCGGGCACCAACTCCAGCAGCAGCCGGTGGATCCGGTTCAACAGTTCGGTGCGGGCACGGCCGAGCTCGTCACGACGATCGACCAGCAGACCCAACGCGACCAAGTCCGGATCCGCCTGCACCCGACGCAGATTCGGCGACCGCAACGCCGCCAACGCGACCGAATGCGCGTCGACCGGGTCGGTTTTACGGCCGTTGCCGGTGGCGAACACCCGAACCTGCGCCGACAGTTTCGCCGGTACGTCGATGACGGTTTCTCCGTCGGCTACCAGCCGGTGCGCCACATGCCGTCCGACACCGTTGCAGCCCTCGATCGCCCACACCCGTTGCGGAAATCGCTGTGCCGCACATAGCATTTCACCGTATCCGGCGGTGTCGGTGCCGTAACGCCCGGTCGCGAGGATCTTCGCGTCGGGGTCGATGATTTCGATGGTGGCCGAGCGTTTGTGCGGGTCCATTCCGATGATGACCGGCATCGGTATCCTTCCAGATCGACGGAGGAGGTATCCGTGCAGGAAGGCACCGCTACTTCGAGCCAGGGCAGACCCCTTTCCAGCCACGCCCGCACGGTAACCCGGTGGGACGCAAGCCATTAGAGAGCCACACCGATGATGCTAGTGGGCAGCCGCTTAGGGAGCTTCCCACCGGGTACCTGGGGCTGATCCTGGCCGGGATCAAGCCCTACCACCAGTCTTAAGTAGCCGCCTATCGAGCGTTCGCGACGTCAGCGCCACGCACCTATTCGACATGCTCTGAAATTTCGCATTACCAACATTCCCGATACACGCGAAGACCGTAGGTGCCATCATTCCCTTCTGAACTGAGTTAGCCAGCTGTCGAGCTGGCTGTCGAGAAGCTCGCGCGACTCGATCAGCTTCTCGAGGGCGTTGGGGGTGTCGACGAGTTTCCCCAGCGCCTTGGCTTCTCCTTGCCGGTCGCCGAGCTCGCGGTAGAGGTTCAACGCCTGCTGATACAACTCGACCGCTCCCGCGTGGTCACTACCCGCACGACACGCCTGCCCGAGTTCATAGAGGGCGTCGGCTTCGCCGCGCCGGTCGCCGAGTTCGCGGTAGATGACCAGGGCCTGCTGGAACAACTCGGCCGACACCGGATATTCACCAACCGCGAAGCGCACTCGGCCGAGGTCGTAGAGGGCGTTGGCTTCGCCGAGCCGGGCGCCGATCGCGCGGTAGATGGCCTGTGCCTGCTGATACAACTCGATCGCCGAAGTGTAGTTTCCGGTCACGTAGCGACCGAAACCGAGCCCGCAGAGAGTGTTGGCTTCGCCGTGCCGGCTGCCGATCTCGCGGTAGATGACCAGGGCCTGCTGGAACAACTCGGCCGACACCGGATACTCCGCACTCGCATGATGCATACGGCCAAGGTCGTAGAGGGTGTCGGCTTCGCCGGGCCGGACGCCGAGTTCGCGGTAGATGGCCAGTGTCTGCTGGAACAACTCGGCCGCCGCCGAATGCTCACCGATCGTCGAATGTATTCGCCCGAGCTCGTAGTGGATGTCGGCTTCGCCGTGCCAGTCGCCGAGTTCGCGGTAGATGGCCTGTGCCTGCTGGAACAACTCGGCCGCCGCCGAATGCTCACCGATCGTCGAATGTATTCGCCCGAGCTCGTAGTGGGTGTTGGCTTCGCCGAGCCGGGCACCGATTTCGCGGTAGATGACCCGGGCCTGCTGGAACAACTCGGCCGACACCAGATATTCACCACCCCCGAAGCGCACTCGGCCGAGCTCATGGAGGGTGTTGGCTTCGCCGCGCCGGTCACCGAGCTCGCGGTAGATCACCTGTACCTGCTGGAACAACTCGCCCGCCGCCGAGTACTCACTAACAGCGAGACGCACTCGGCCAAGTTCGCAGAGGGTATCGGCTTCGCCGAGCCGGTCGCCGAGTTCGCGGTAGATCGACTGTGCCTGCCGACACAACTCGGCCGATATCGCAAGGTGACCCCTTGTCTGATGTACCAAGTTCAGCTGCACGAGAGTGTCGGCTTCCGCTTGGCGGTTGCCGAGTTCGCGGTAGATGTCCAACGCCTGCTGGAACCACTCGGCCGCCACGGAATACTCCCTGAGTATGTAACAGGCGCGACCGAGCTGGTAGAGGGAGTCGGGCTCGCCAGGTCGGATGCCGAGTTCGCGGTAGATGTCCAACGCCCGCTGGAACCACTCGGCCGCGGCTTTGTAGGCATCCGTCGCGTTACGGGCCAACCCGAGCTGGTAGAGGGAGTCGGCTTCCTTGTACCGATTGCCGAGTTCGTGGTAGACGTCCAACGCCTGCTGGAACCACTGGGCCGCCCCGGAATATTCACTGATTATGTAGCAGGCACGACCGAGTTCGTAGAGGGAGTTGGCCTCGCCAGGTCGATCACCGAGTTCGCGGTAAATGCTCAACGCCTGCTCGAGCCACTGGGCCGCCCCGGAATACTCGCCGATCGTGTACCGGGTACGACCGAGCTCGTAGAGGGAGTCGGCCTCGCCAGGTCGATCACCGAGTTCGCGGTAAATGCCCAACGCCTGCTCGAGCCACTGGGCCGCCCCGGAATACTCGCCGATCGTGTACCAGGTACGACCGAGCTCGTAGAGTGCAACGGCTTCATGATGTCGGTCACCGAGTTCGCGGTAGATGTCCAACGCCCGCTGATACAGCTCTGCCGCCGCCGAGTATTCACTTGTCGCTGAGCGTACTGTCCCG
Organism: Nocardia sp. NPDC049526; assembly: GCF_044465765.1. Classification (NCBI taxonomy): domain Bacteria; kingdom Bacillati; phylum Actinomycetota; class Actinomycetes; order Mycobacteriales; family Nocardiaceae; genus Nocardia; species Nocardia sp. NPDC049526. The sequence goes on from NZ_JBITMA010000004.1 coordinate 375,250, forward strand.
AGTCCGACAAGAGTGGTGGCTTCGCCAGCCGGGTGGCCGAGTTTGCGGTAGATGTCCAACGCGAGCTGATACCACTCTGCCGCCGCCGAATACTCACCCGCCGTACTTTGGGTCCAGCCGAGCCCGAAGAGAGTGTCGGCTTCGTCGAGTCGCTTGCCGAGTTGGCGATAGATGTCCAGCGCCTGCTGATACCACTCGACCGACACCGAGTACTCACCGACCGCATAGTTGGTCCAACCGAGGTAGAAAAGGAAACCGGCGGCTTCGGGCAGGCTTGCAATGCGGCGAGCAGTCTCGGCGGCGCGCTGGTGGAGTTCGATCGCCAGGGGCCAGGGGCCGTCTTCTACGAGCAGGTCGGTGAGCATGCTGGTCAGAGCGATCAGCTGTGTCGGCCGACTGTGGACTGCAGTGTAATCAATACAGGCCAGCAGGTTTTCGCGTTCGATCCGCATCCAATCCAACATCGGCTGGTCGGGTTTGGTGCCGGTGGTCTGATAGTGCGCCAAGAGCCGATCCACAGCATCGGCGCGGTCCTGGATCGGGTCGTCCTCTGCCACGGCATGGGCGTATTCGCGCACCAGATCGTGAAGTCGGTAGCGGCCGGGACCAATCTCGTCGAGCAGGTGGTCGGTATAGAGTGCGTCGAGTTCGTTGCGCGCGATCTCGGCCGGGATCTCAGCGAGAGCAGCGACAGCATGGGCTTCGAGGTCCGGACCTGGGTGCAGCCCCAGTCGCCGGAACAATCGCTGCCGCCCAGCGGGCAGATCCTCATACGACAGGGTGAACGAGGCCTTCACCGCACGGTGGCGCGCATCGAGGTCGATATGGGGCAGACGGTCGTTCGTGGCGGCAAATTCGGCGGCCAGAGCGGGAACCGTCCAGGTCGGGTGAGATGCGAGCCGTCTGGCCAATAGTGTGATCGCCAACGGCAGATACCCACACAACCGCACGATATCCGCGACTGCGGGCTGGTCAGCATCGGCCGGGGCGCGGCCGCCTACCGTGCTGAACAAACCCGCTGCGGCATCGGGATCGAGGGTATCGACCGAGACAGTCACCGCCGCGTCGAGCGTGCTCAAGCGACGCCTGCTGGTGATCACCGTCAGACATCCAGTTCCCGACGGCAGCAACGGTTCGACCTGCACCGGATCGAGCGCGTCATCAAGCACCAACAACACCCGCCGATCACGGACCCGGTCCACCCACAGATCTTGGCGCGCACCGACAGATTCGGGAATAGCGCCCGGCTCGACACCCAGATTGGTCAGCAGTCGTGCCAGCAGGTCAGTGGGTACGGCCGGTGTCTGTTCAGGGGTGTGGCCGTTGAGATCGAGGAAGTAGCGGCCATCGGGGAACCGGTCGGCCAGCAGATGCGCGACCCTGGTCACCAGCGCGGTCTTACCCGCACCAGCCATACCATCCACCGCGACCACCCGGGCGGAGTCAGCGGCGGCGAGGATCTGCTGCACCTCATTGTCACGGCCGACGAAAGTATCCAGATCAGGGCGCAATGTGTCGATCACCCCCGCCCGCGGAGGAGGACGTTGCTGCTGATCACCATCGGGGGTACGCCGCCGCTGATGATCGGTGATCGCGTAGGCAACACGGTTTTTCAGCGTGAGATAGCTGCGATGACGAACCGAGTCGGGACGGATGATCGAGAAATGATCCCCAGGCAACGCACCCACGAACCGGTCGGGAAACACCGACCTGGCCGACTGCGGCGACACCACCCCGTCGCTTTCGGCGGCGAACAGCCACATCGGAATCCGCATCGCTGGATCCTCGGCGTGCACGATCCGATTCAGCACCTCCTTACGGTTGGCGGTGATCTGCCGGTTGATCGGACGCAGCGCCCGTTCCTGCCGGTTACGCAGCATCGGCACGATCGACACCCACTTGCGCGCGGAGTACAGCAGCAGCGATCCCTCGTTCGGACAGGAGAACATCACGACCCCCGCGATCGACGCCAACTCCTCGGTCGTCCCACCACGCACCCGGTCCGCCAGATACTGCTGCACTACCAACCCACCCATACTGTGGGTCACCAACACCACCGCACGCCCCGCCGGGATCTCATCGACAAGCTTGACCCGCAGACTCTCCGCGACCTCCGACAACGCAGGAATCCGCCGCAACGGATGCAACTGGAACGGGCGAGTGTCATAGGCGAACTTGTCCACCTCGACACTGCCGGCGAATTCCTCATCACCAGCGATCACCTCATCGAACGCCTCCCACGTCCGCGCCCCCGAGATGAACCCGTGCACGAACACCACACTCGTCAGCGAATCCACAACCCCTCCTGACATCGCCGACATCAGCTCTCCCCGACTGGCATTCGAGGCGCACCCCGGCTTCACCCATTCATCGTGACCGACAAACCAGCGTTACGACACACCAATCCACCTCATCTACACCCGGTCAACCCGCAGCCCGTAGCACGATTTCTCTCGGCTGCGCACCACTTACCAATGCAAAAACACCGCGCTATCTATCGGAGGCGTCACACGAGATCTCGGGTGTGATATCCATCGAGCGTGTCGAAAACCATTGGCGTCCAACAATTCTTATGTCAGCCCTTTCTCCGACACTCGTATGGCCAGCAGGGTGTCCGACATCCGGGATCCACTCATCCTCGACGATCATGCGCTCGACCCGATCGGCGGCGAAGGGGCGCCTGTCGGCGAAGGCCGGGTATCGACCACCGAGCCATGAGCTCGACCAGGCAGATCCACGCACTCAACGCGGCGGGATGCCAGAACGCGTGAACATCTCGGAAAGCGTATTCGACAAGTTGTGATACGTCGGCCTGCCAGTATTCTGCGAACTTCCGAGAAGCGCGCATCGAGTGGACGCGTGCTTCTGTCGAGAGGGTGACGTCTCGCTCCTGCTGTCGGCCACAGGACCGCGTCTGCGGGACTTGACGACTGGTGTTTCCAGATCAAGCAGGCGTGACTTCGAGCACCAATTTGCCTGTGGTGGAGCCGGACTCGATGCGACGGTGCGCTTCGATCGCTTGATGCAGGGGCAGCGTCTCGACCTGGATCCGGAGGTCTCCGTTGGTGGCGGCGGCGACCGCGCGACGCAGTGCGGTTCCCGCATCGGCGGGATAGGCGGCGGAGAAGGCAGCCAGGTTGAACCCGGAGACCGTCTTGTTGCTGAACCATAGTTCGTTGGCTGACATCCCGACGTCCTCGGCGCCGGAAGCGTTGCCCATCACCACCATGCGCCCCATCGGAGCGAGCCGGTCCAGGCTGGCGCGGCGCGTTGGTCCGCCGACCATGTCGACCACGATGTCGAACTCGCCCGCGTCGGCGAGCTGGTCGCGCAGGATAACCTCGTCGTAGCCGAACGCGGTGGCGGTCGCGATCTTCTCAGGGGTGCCCACGGTGCCGACCACGCGACCCGCGCCCAACAGTCGGGCCGCTTGGCCGAGCTGGCTGCCGACACCACCGGCGGCGGCGTGTACCAGTACACTCTCGCCGGGTTCGATCCGGGCGACGCGGTCGAGGACCAGGAACGCGGTGGTGCTGTTGGACGGCAACGCCGCGGCCGTGGCCAGGCTCAGGGACTGCTCATCGAGCGGAGCGACCAGGTCCGCGGCGGTGACCGCCACCTCGGCGTACCCGCCGCTGTCGACGATGGTCAACGCGGCTACCGGCTGACCGACTGTCAGTCCCACCACCTCGGCTCCCACAGCGCGGACGTGGCCGGAGATCTCGATGCCGGGCACGAACGGCAGCGGGACGTCGACCACGCCTTGCCGGTAGAGGATCTCGGCGAAGTTCGCACCGGCGAAGGCCACATCGATGGCGACCTGACCAGGCCCGGGCTCGGGGATGTTCACGGCGGCCTCCCGCAGCACCTCGGCGGGGCCGAACTCGGGGATGGTGACTGCCTTCATCTGCATCGTGTTGCTCATGGCACCAATCCTGCGGTCCCGGCACACCGATAGGCAGTGTCAGTTCATGGGGGGTGTGCCACCACCAGGCTGGGAGCGCAGCAATCGCTCCAACCGTTCACTGGTCTCGGTGCCGGGGACCGGGTTGTGCAGGATGAGGTGATGTCCGGGATGGTCGGGCAACGGGAACAGGGTCGCTTCGAACACCATCACCCCGACGTCGGGGTGGTCGACGGCCTTGACCGCGGTTGAATGCTCGGCCGCGTCGTGACGCGCCCACAGCTCGGCGAATTCCGGGCTGACCTGTGCCAGATCCCCTGCGATGCGGTCGAACTCGGGATCGTCGGGATAGCGGGCGGCGTCGGCGCGGAACCCGGCGGCCACCGCCGGGGCGATCTCATCCCACTGCTGGTGCGACACCCGCAACCGCGTGTTGGTGAAAAACGACGTCAGGCAGTTGTGGTCGGTATCGCCATAGCCGAACACCGCCCGAGCCGCATCGTTGACCGCGGTGAAGTTCCAGTGCCGGTCCCGGATGTAGCCCGGCCGCGGAGCCCAGGTGTCGAGTAGACGCCGCATCTGCGGTGATGCCGGAATCGACGGCGCTGCCTGCTGTTGCGGCGGATTCAGGCCCGCCAACCGGTACAGGTGAGCGCGTTCGATGTCGTCCAGTAGCAACGCACGCGCGACCGCGTCGAGCACGTCGTCGGACACCTTGATATCGCGGCCTTGCTCGAGCCACGTGTACCAAGACACGCCCACCCCCGCCAATACCGCGACTTCCTCGCGCCGCAACCCCGGTGTGCGTCGTCGCCCGGCTTCGGGCAGCCCCACTGCCGAGGGAGTCAACCGCTCGCGTCGACTACGCAGAAACTCCCGCAATTCCTCCCGACGTCGGTCCCGGGCCATGCCGCGGTCGGGTTCCTGGTTCAGAGAGGTAGTGCTCACGGATCCACGATAGATCGACACTATTCAGCCTCGGCACCGTCGGGTGCGGCGTGGGTGAACGAACATGTGAACGATTTCTTGCCCCCGCGCGCCGCCACCCCGCCGCCGAAGGCTCAGGTGTGTCCGGACTCCGGCCTACTTTGTCGCTGTTGCCCGGCCGGGGAAAGGTTCATCTGGTGACCGTGTGTCGGTCGGGGGTGCGGAGGGGCGCGCCGACGTGGTGCATGTGCCGCAGCGCCTCGCGGTAAGAGGAGATCAGCCCGGTCTCGTGGTACGGCACGCCGATTTCGGCGCAGTAGTCGCGGACGATCACCTGGGCGTGACGCAGATTCGGCGTCGGCATGCTCGGGAACAAGTGGTGCTCGATCTGATAGTTGAGCCCGCCGAGGGCGAGGTCGGTCAGCACGCCACCTCGCACGTTGCGGGAGGTCAGCACCTGCCTGCGCAAGTAGTCGGGGCGGTCGTCGCCGGTCAGGGTTGGCATGCCCTTATGGTTCGGGGCGAAAATGCAGCCCATGTACAGGCCGAACAGCGCCTGGTGGACAGCGAGGAACGCGAAGGCTTTGTCGGCGGGCAGGACCGCGAACAATGCGGCCAGATAGGCGGCGAAGTGGCCGAAGAGCAGCGCGCCCTCCAATCCGCGGTATTTCACCGATCGATTTCTGAGCGCACGTACGCCGGCCACGTGGAGGTTCAGGCCCTCCAGCATCAGTAGCGGGAAGAACAGGAACGCCTGCGCCCTCCCGATGAGACGAGGCAGGCCACGGCTGGCCCGCGCCTGCTGTTGTGACCAGACCAGAATGTCGGGCGCGACATCGGGGTCGAGTTCCTCGTGGTTCGGATTGGCGTGATGCCGGGTGTGCTTGTCCTGCCACCAGCCGTAGGCCAGGCCTATGCCGGCGTTGCCGACGAGTCGGCCCACGACCTCCGTCGGCCGCCGTAACCGGAAGACTTGGCGGTGCGCGACATCGTGCATGACGAGTGCGACCTGGGCGCACGTCACGGCCATGAGCGCCGCGACGATGAGCGTCCACCACGAGTCGCCGACGAGGACGAACGCCGCCCAGCCGGCCGCGAACGCAATCCCGACGAGGCTGAGCCGGACGGCGTAGTAGACAGGACGCCGATTCATCAGTCCCGCGTCGGAGATCCGGCGCAACAGACGGGCGTAATCACCGCCGGCGCCGCCGCGCCGCGATGACTGTGGAAATGACTGTGGGGCCAAGGCCGGTGTCGTCATAGATCTTCCTGAGGGCTGAGTCGGAGATACCACCTCCGTCCGTCCTCGATGCCGACCGGTAGATGTCGATCGGAGATCTGATCCAGCGGGCACTGCTCGGTGTGTCCGGGGCGGGGTGGCGATTTCGATACTCCGAAGCTATCGGCCCGATTCTCATTCCATGTAATCCCTTGGTATGACCTGGAATCGGACTGCGGTGTGATATCGGATGTCCACCGCAGAGCGAGGATCCGGGGTGCTGATCCGGACGTCGTAGCCGACTGCCCTGCGGCTGCAGCGTCCAGTCGACAATCCACCGGGCGGGATGCTCAGCCAGCGGATACATCCAGCTGTACGTCAACTGCTTGCACGGCCAGGCCGCGCCGCATGGCGGGCAGGCTCCGAGACACGATCGGCGGCATGTGGTCTCGGCAGCCCAAAAGTGAGTCGACCGCAGCGGTCATACGGTGGAATGCAACTGTGGACCGTTGTGCCGTTTGCTCATACCGAGTGTTGCGGTAGCTGATTGCGGTTGGCACTATTGACCACCGTATGCCGTTGGATTCCGCGTATCACAGCCTCGAGGGTTTGTCCGTTGGTGATGCGCTGGGTGCTCAGTTCTTCGTGCCCGGCCACTCCGTCGCTGACCTGCTCGCCGGGCACCCGCCCGCGGCCCCGTGGCAGTGGACCGACGACACCGAGATGGCCTGTTCGGTGTACTCGGAAGTCCACGGCCGCGGCTGTGTCGACCGGGACGCGCTCGCGGCCGCATTCGCCGATCGCTGCGAACCCTATCGTGGCTATGGCGGCGGCACAGTCGTTGTGCTGCACGAGATTCGCGACGGACGCCCCTGGAACGAAGCGGCCGCAGCTGCTTTCGGCGGCCGCGGATCGTGGGGGAACGGGGCTGCGATGCGGGTCGCGCCGCTCGGGGCGTACTTCGCTGGAGACCCGCGCCGAGCGGCAGCGCAGGCCGCATTCTCCGCCGAGGTCACCCATCGGCACCCGGAAGCGATCGTGGGCGCCATGGCGGTCGCCGCCGCGGCGAGCCACGCTGCGGCGACTCGCGGAAAAGGCTGTACACCAAGTGAATTGATGCACGTAGTAGAGCCGTACCTGGTCGATGGCCGGACCACGGACGGTATCCGGCGAGCTCGAAAGCTACTCGGCCGATCGGTAGCCGAAGCAGCGTACGAGCTGGGCAACGGCGCACAGGTCAGCGCCCAGGACACGGTGCCGTTCACGCTGTGGGCGGCCGCCACGTTTCTCGATGACTATCCCGCCGCCGTCACCGCCTGCATCGAGGCCGGAGGCGATGTGGACACCACAGCCGCGATCGTCGGTGGAATCGTGGCAGCACACACCGGGATCGGATGCCGAGGCACGGTGCGCGGAATACCGGAACAGTGGTTGTCGGCACGCGAGCCCCTGCCCGCATGGGCGACGGACTGACGCCGATCATCAGCGAGAGGAACCAGTCGGAGACGAACATGCGCATCGCGATCCCGAAACTGCGGCACACAGATGCGCGGTCCTGCGGTGCGAGGCGCTACGCGACCTTCGTGTAGGTCAGGTCGAAGTCCGTCTTCCAGGTCCTTCGGTCCTCGGCCAGCTCCCAGCGACCCAGGATCGTCCTCCCGTCGTCGGAGAACCTGCCGGTGAATCGCTGGGCAAAGGGCTCGCCGTCGCGCTGCAACGTCCAGATGCCGTCGGTCAGGGTCATCTCATAGATTCGCTGGACGTCCCGGTCGTCAGTGTAGAGCTGGTAGTAGGTGTCGCTCATTCCATCGCAACCGATGACTGCGACACCGTCGGGAGCCTCGGGCAGGTCGATATGCCAGCGCTGAACCAACAGCGGTGTGCCCGTGAGCCATTCGAAGGTGACCACGCCCGCACCCGGCCACGGCGGCCCGCCAGCAGGTCCGGCCTGCATCGTCCATTCCCCGACGAAGACCTCCAGGCGCTCGCGTGCCGATTCGTTGGTGGACTGGTTCATAACGCTCTCCTCTCGGGTGGATTACCGATATCGACGCCGCGAGACAATCGATCTCATCGGTGACCCAGGCAGCAGATCGAGGAGACTGCAAAAAGGTCGGTCGGCTGAGACAGACCGCGACGGTGACCACCTCATCGCACCCAAGTACGGCAAACTGCGCGGATGTCAATAGTGGCCGATGCCGATCTCCGATAGCGACCGTCACCGTCGGCGAAAGGGCCGAAAGACGTCGACGCCGACCGTTTCGGGATACACGTCGAACGCCCGGAACTGTGTCACGAGCGACCGCCGCACCAATCATTCGGTGGTAGTCGAACGGCGTGAGGTCCGGCGTCAATGGGCGGCTGCACCGGCGCGGACACGATCAGGTCGCGCGGTACCGATCGGCCCTACGGTGGCACAGTGAACGGGGAGGCGGGCTCGAATGAGAAGGAGCAGACGATGAGCGGACGTATTCCCAGCCAGTGGGAGGAGCTCACTGCTGCCGACCCGGCTCATTCGACGTGGTACGCGGAGCGGTTCCGTGCGTTGGCGGCCGACGGTACGGATATCGTCGGCGAGGCACGGCTCGTCGACGCGATGCTCGAGCGCGGCAGCCGGGTTCTGGATGCGGGGTGCGGTCCAGGACGGGTGGGTGGCTATTTGCACCAAGCTGGTCACGTCGTGGTCGGCGTCGACGTCGATCCGGTATTGATCGCCGCGGCGGAGCAGGACTATCCCGGTCCGGCCTGGATCGTCGGTGATCTCGCCGAACTGGACCTGGCGGGCCGTGGGATCGCCGCCGACTTCGATGTCATCGTGTGCGCGGGCAACGTGATGACATTTCTGGCGCCGTCCACCCGGGAGGCGGTGCTGGCTGGATTCGCCCGCAATCTCGCCCCGGCCGGTCGGGTGGTCGTGGGATTCGGCGCCAATCGTGGTTACGAGTTTCCACAGTTCCTCGCCGACGCCGCGGACGCCGGTCTCGCGATGGATCTGCGGCTTTCGACGTGGGATCTACGCCCATTCACCGACGAGTCCGACTTTCTGGTGGCGGTGTTCTCCCGCGCACTGTGAGAGCCCGTGTTCCGCAGAACTTGTCTCGTCGGTGTCCGATGAGTTCTCCGCGTCCGGGAGGTCTACCCAGTCATGAGGAAACTGATCTACTCGTTCGGCGTGTCCCTGGACGGCTACGTCAACGACCGCGACGGCAGCATCGACTGGACGAACCCGGACGAGGAGCTGCACCAGTTCCACAATGACCGCTACCGCGAGATCGAGGTCTCGCTGCACGGCCGTCGCCTGTACGAGCTGATGGCCGAGTACTGGCCGCACGTGTCCGAGAACGCGCCGCGCATCGAGCGTGAGTTCGGCAGGCTCTGGACGGAGAAGCCGAAGGTCGTCTTCTCCCGGACGCTCACCGAGGTCCACTGGAACAGCACCCTGATCAGTGAGAACGCGGTCGAGGAGGTCCGCGGGCTGAAGGCTGGGGGCGACGGCGTCATGGAGGTCGGTGGCGCGAGCCTCGCGGCCTCGCTGATGCCGCACGGGCTCATCGACGAGTACTGGCTGTTCCTCTATCCGGTGGTCGTCGGCGGCGGCACGCCGCTCTTCCCGTTGCTGGACAAGCGAATCCAGCTCCGGCTGGCCGAGACGAAGCACTTCGACAAGGTGGTGATGCTGCGCTACGTGGCCGACTAACGGCCCATTCAACCGCAGCCCGCGCTCGAATGCGACCGTCACCGCCGCGCGGACCAGATGGCCGCTGGATCGATCGCCGCCAACCCGACGGGCTATCGATCCGGGAACGCACGACCGGCGATCGGTGGGTGGACAACCGATCGCCAGTCGTGGGTATGGATTTGTCATCGCGAGAGCGAGTCGCGCAGATCGGTGATGGTGGCGCGGCGCTGGTAGGCGATCCAGGCGAAGATCGCGGCGAGCACCAGTGGGAAGATCCCCATCAGGGGCTTGTCGGCGATGAAAGCCTGCGTCCCGGCGGCGAGCACGGTGAGAACCGACAGACCCGCGGCAGCCAGGGCACTGAGCCTGGGCACCATCAGGCCGACACCGCCCGCGACCTCCGCAACTCCGATGAAGACGAGCAGCCCGAGGGGGATGGTCAGATTCTCGGGGGCGTTGTCGGTTGCGCCTGGGCTGGCAGTAGTCGGTCTGCTTGTAGAGCGGGATCGTATTCGGCACTTTCACCTGTGTGACCACAATTTGGCCGCCCAATGGAAATGAGCGGCGCTGTAGCGGCGAGCCACTCCCCCGTCGAGGGCAGCAGGCAACACCATGACCAAACCAGTAGCAGATGCTCCCGAGCCGCTCTTGAACCGATATCACATGGTTGAAAGATTGGTGGAGGACGCGAACACAGAGGCCCGATTATTGCCGCGTAGTCGCTGAACTGCCGAAGGCGTCGCCCGATGGCAGCGTCCGTCAATAGTCGAGAGCATGTTCCGGTTGACAGACGTGCATGGGAGACGGCAGATACCGGACGATGGCTTCCACGAGCGGGGCGATGTCGTCACTCCATGGCGCCGCATCACACAGGACGGGCACAGCGTCGCCGATGCGCGTGAGGCAGCGGATGCGCTCGTGCAAGTATTCGGGTGGGATCTCTCGCAGGCCGAGGATTGCGTCCGAATCCGGCGCGTCCTGTTCCATCACCGTGGCCGAGAGGTCGCGGTACCACTGCTCGGCGACTTTCCAATGGCTGCCGTAGAATTCGACGGCCATCGGTTCGAGCACCCACATCCGGACCAGATCGATGACGCCTTCGAACTCGGTGCCGATGCCGATAGGAATCTGCAGCGCCAACGGCACCGCCCCGCGCGTCTCGGTGATCGTGCGGACGCAGCGGTCGAAGTCGGCGGCGGGATGATCGAGTCCGGTCACCAGACACAGCCGTGCGACCTGGTGGTCGTCGGCAAGCCGCAGTATCGTCCCGAGTCGCGGGGTGCTGTTCACGGCAGCATTCACGACCGCGATCACCCCGTCGGCTACCCGGATGGACCGCTCCAGGTCCGCGATGGGCGCGTTGCTCGACAGCTCGGCGATATGGACAGTGTGGTCGACGCGGCCCGTCACCCAATGGACCGTGGCCGCCGTGCCGGACCCGGTCCTGGCGAAACGGCGGAACAGGCGGTGGACGACCCGCGTCGTCTCGTCGGGGTCCCCGATGATCGTGACGTTGCGGATCGACTGCGGGTCAATGGCTTTGGTGCCCATCGGCGTTGTGGTACTCCAGCTCGGCTCGAGGGTCTCGTCGCGTCCTCAATCCGCACTCACCGTACCGCCGCGCGTACATCGCCGGAGCGAATTTCCGCCCCAAAATAGAACATGTTCCTATAACGTCGGGTTTGTGCAGAAAGAGCAACGGCCCGCGGTGGCAGATTGGTTCACTGCGGACGACGGCGCGGTACGTCTCGTGGGAAGTCGCTGCAATGTGTGCGGCACACCGTATTTCCCGCGGAACACGCTGGCCTGTCGCAACCCGCAGTGTGCAAGTCCGAAGGACGGCTCCGAGCTGGCCGAGTACTTGTTCTCCACGAGTGGCCGGATCTGGTCATACGCGGATGCCCGGTACAAGCCGCCCCCGCCCTATGTCTCGCCCGATCCGTTCGAGCCGTATGTCGTCGCCGCGGTGGAGCTCGAGGTCGAACAGATGGTGATTCTCGGGCAGGTCGTGCGCGGCCTCACGGTGGACGACCTGGCCGTCGGCATGCCGGTCGAACTGACCCTCGGCGTGCTGTACGAGGACGAGGACGCGGAGCACACGGTGTGGATGTGGAGGCCGGTCGATGCCTGACACGAATGATCGCGACATTGCCGTCCTCGGTGCGGGCATGCACCAATGGGGCAAGTGGGGGCGCAATTTCGTCGAATACGGGCTGGTCGCGGCGCGCGCGGCGCTGGCCGATGCCGGGGTGGACCACCTCGACGTCGGCTACATCGCCGGCGCGGACACGATCCGCAATGGATACCCCGGTTTCGTCTCCGGTGCGACATTTGCCCAGGCGCTGGGCTGGTCGGGTGCGCGGATCTCGAGCAGCTACGCGGCCTGCGCCTCCGGTGCGCAAGCCATCGCCAATGCGCGTGCCCAGATCCTGGCCGGGTTGACCGATGTAGCGCTGGTGATCGGCGCGGATGCCGCCCCGAAGGGCTTCTTCCAGCCGGTCGGCGGTGAACGCCGCGACGATCCGGACTGGTTGCGCTTCCACCTGCTCGGTGCCACCAACCCCATCTATTTCGCGCTCTATGCCCGCCGCCGGATGGCGCTGCATGGTGCCACGCTCGACGATTTCGCCGCGGTCAAGGTAAAGAACGCCAAGCACGGCCTGAACAACCCGTACGCCCGCTACCGCAAGGAGGTTTCGGCCGAGGAGGTCGCGGCCTCGGCGATCGTCTCGGACCCGCTGCGGCTGCTCGACATCTGCGCGACCAGTGACGGCGGTGCGGCACTGGTACTGACCTCGATGGAGTACGCCCGCCGCCACGGCGTCACCGAACCGGTCCGTATCCGGGCGCTGTCCACGGTCACTCCGACGTTCCCGAAAACCGTACTCGACCTGCCGGATTTCGCGACGGACTCCGCCGTGGCCGCCGAGCCCCCGCCGCACACGTTCCGTTCAGCCATCGCGCACGCCGCGTACGAGGAGGCCGGGCTCGGGCCTTCCGACCTGTCCTTCGCGGAGGTCTACGACCTCTCGACCGCTCTGGAGTTGGACTGGTACGAGGACATCGGGCTCTGCGACACCGGCGGCGCCGAGGAACTACTGCGCAGCGGCGCAACGACTTTGGGTGGACGTGTGCCGGTGAACCCCAGTGGTGGGCTGGCCTGCTTCGGTGAGGCGATCCCCGCGCAGGCGATCGCTCAGATCTGCGAGCTCACGTGGCAATTGCGCGGCCAGGCCGACAGCCGCCAAGTGGAGAACGCCCGTGCAGGCATCGCGGTGAATCAGGGCCTCTTCGGCCACGGCTCGGCAATAATCGCCACCCGCTGAACCGAGGCCGATCCACGCTGCGAACCCCGGCCATGCCCGGGTTTTCGGATATCGACCGCGATGAAGCCGTGGTCGCTGGTTGTTGGATCGGCTCCCGCCGATCTGGACCCACTCGACGCCGAGATGATCGAGATTCACCCACCTCAGTGCTGGATCAGGCCGCCGACTGGAACAGCAGCGACGTGGCCAGTCTCCGGAACAGTCCGAGCCAAAGCGAGACCGATGTCGACCAGCGATGATCTGCGCAGATGAGCGACGTCGGGGATCGGTGTCCAGACCGACTCGGCGGTCTCGCCATTGGGCTCGGGCCGCAACCGGCCGCCGGTGATACGAACCCGGTAGAAGATGCCGACATTCTGGTGCGGCAGCGGTCCGGGCACACGGCGTTCTGCCGCTGGGATAACCCTCGAGTCCACACCCAACAGGCGCTCGACCACCGCGTCACAGCCGGTCTCCTCCCCGACCTCCCGGGTCACCGCGTCGAACGGATCCTCCCCGTGTTCGACTCCACCGCCAGGAAGAGTCCAGTTCGTCTCGCCCTCTGGCGGTACATAACGCGCGAGCAGCACCCGCCCGTCCTCGATGCACACCGCGTACGCCGCCAGCCGGAAACTCATCCGTGCACCGTATTCCAACGCACAGGATCCGTGCACCGTTCATGAACGACGCGGGACCCAACGCTCACACCAAAATCACGCACGATCCAATGGCGAGATTCGCCAGATAGCCAGTCCGGCAGCAGCTTCGACCAATTCTTGCTCACCACTCAAATCCCTCACCACAAGAGACGCGCTCCCGCTATCCGCGCTGACTGTTGACGAAAACGGCGAACTCCGCCGGTTGACAACAGCAGGGATTCGAGCACTACCGCCAGGCTATCTACGGCAAGCGCGCGGTACCTCGGAAGATCAACGGGCCACGGACATCCGAGGCCGGCCGAACGCACACTCGCCGCACACGGGAAGGGGCGCTACACCTACGCCAGTGCCCGGACAATGATCGGGCTCCGTCCTCTCGAACGCTGAAACCGGACTGCGTCAGTAGACGTATACCACCGCGTTTTCACCGCCGGTGCAGGTCACCAATTGTCCGTCCGCGACGCAGTTCATGGTGTAGGTCCGGCCGGTAACCGGACTGGCTGCCACCACCGAGCGCGATGAGCGCGAGACGTTCGTGGCGGCGGATTCGGCGTATGCCTTGCGGACCGCTTCCGCGAAACCGCAGCTGGTGACCGAGGATCCGGTGGCCGACTGGGTGAAGCTGCCTGCGACGGGTTGGCCGTTCGTGCAGTTCGTCGCGCCCGCGGGCAGGGTGACCGAGGTGGGTGCGGCCTTGGTGGTCGAGGTCGACCGAGATGTGGTCGAACCGCCTGCGGTGCCGATGGCGGCCGTGGTGGTCACCTGCGCACCTGCCTGCACATTCGAATCCCCGGATTTGCCGGAGCCGAGCACCTGCCAGCCGATAGCACCGCCGACCGCAAGCACCACGATGACGAAGACGGTGACCATAATCGGCAACATGACCGATCGATCCCGCTGATACGGATCCGCGGCGGGATCCTGCGTGTAGTAATCGTCTGCGTAATCGGGTTCGGCATAGCCTTGCGGTGAATACTCGGCCGGTTGCGGCGACGGCCGGTACGGGTTGGGCGCCGCATGGGCGGGACCGCGCGGCGGCTCGAATGGCGGTGTGCCGGAAAAGGGTTCCGGCAACGGGACCCGGCGCGTCTCCGGAGCGGACGAATCCTGTTGCGCGCCATACTGTTCCGGATACTGCCGCGCCGGGTATCGAGCCTCCGGGTACCCCGCCTCTGGGTAATGCGACTCCGGATACCGCTGAGTCGGCGGAGCCGCCGGATCACCCGGGTGCCGCGGTGACGGCAAGTGCTGCGGAAACTCCGGCGGCGACTCCTCGTACAAATGCGCATCCGGGAACGGCCGGGCCGGCCGGCCGGCCCCGGGCGACCCGAACGGCGGACCGGCGGGTTGCTGTGGTGGCAACGGCGTGAACTGCAGATCGGCGGGCGAGACCACCGTCGGCCCGGTCGGATGGATCACCGCCGGAATCGCTCCTGTCGACTCCGCGGGCGTCACCGGACTGCGGTGCACCACAGCCTGATCCGATGGTCCGCGCGACGGATCGGGCGGCCGCACGATCAAGGTCGGCGTATTCGCGGCGGGCGCGGTGGCGAGTGCGGCCCTGGCCGCGCGTGCGAGATCGGTCGCGGTCGGGAAGCGATCGGCGGCCTCCTTTGCCATACCGCGGGCGATCACCTCGTCCATCGCCGCGGGAACTCCGGGTCGCTGCACGCTCGGCCGCGGCGGTGCCTCGGTTAGGTGCGACCGGATCAACACGCTCATGCTCCCGGCCGGGAACGGTGTTGCTCCGGTGAGGCATTCGTGCAGTACACAGGCAAGCGAGTAGATATCGGCGCGACCGGTCACCGGTCCGGAATCGAATCGCTCCGGGGCCATGTAGGTGTAGGAGCCGATGGCCGTACCCGCCTGGGTGACCGCGCTGTCGCCCTCGATATGGGCGATGCCGAAGTCGACCAGGTAGGCGAAATCCGCCTCGGTGACCAGGATGTTGGCCGGTTTCACATCGCGGTGCACGAGACCGTCGGCGTGCGCGGCGTCCAAGCCGGCCGCGATCTGCTCGATGATGCCGATCGCGCGCTCGGCGCTCATCGGCCCCTGATTGCGCAGGATCTCACGCAGATCGGTGCCGGGCACCAGCCGCATATCGATGAACAACACACCGTCGATCACCCCCCAGTCGTGGATCGGGATGATGTGCGGTTCGGCCAGCCGGGCCGCCGCCTGCGATTCGCGACGGAAGCGCACCTGGTAGACCGGGTCCCTGGCGAGTTCGTCGGACAGCAGTTTGACCGCGACCACGCGGTCCTTCACCGTGTCGTACGCCTCGTAGACCTCGCCCATACCCCCTTTGCCGAGTAGCGCTCTGAGCTCATACGGCCCGAACCGGCTACCGACTCTCCATCCAGGTCCGTCCACCCCGTCATTCCTCCACATCCCGGGCAAAGATCGCCCATCACCAGCTCCGGGTATGCGCGATCCGGCTGCCCGTCAACCTGTGGATTGTCCTGGTGCGACCACCCCGTGGTCAAACGCAAACACGATCGCGGCGGCCCGATCCCGCAGCTCCAGTTTGCCGAATATGTGTCCGATATGGCTCTTGACGGTGACTTCCGAGATGCCGAGGTCGCGTGCGATCTCGGTATTGACGCGCCCACGCCCGATCAATTCGAGCACCTCGTACTCGCGCGCCGTGAGTTCGGAGAGTCGGCTGTCGTCGCGGGTGACGGCGGGACGAACCGTCCGATATGCCGAGAGCACCCGACCGGTGACCGACGGGTCCAACCAGGCCCCGCCGACGGCGACTGTGCGGACGGCCCGGATCAGATCTTCGGCGGGCGAATCCTTCAGGATGAATCCGGCCGCTCCGGCCCGCAATGCGCCGGAAAGCAGTTGGTCGTCGTCGAAGGTGGTGAGCACCAGCACCGGCGGCGCACCGTCGCGCGCACGCAGCGTGCGGGTCGCATCGATGCCGCCGACGCGCTTCATGCGCAGATCCATCAGCACGACATCGGGTCGATTGGCCGCTAACGCGGCGGGCACCTCATCGCCGTCGGCGCATTCGATGACCACGAAACCGTCGCGCCGCCGCAGGATGCGCCGCAGCCCACCGCGGACGAGTTCCTGATCGTCGACGACCAGCACGGTAACCGTGTCGCCGCCACCGGCCGCAGCCCCTGTCGTCACGCGCCCTCCCCCGCCGCGCCGTCGCGCCGCATGTCACGCACCGCACTCGCGGCCCCGTGGACGACGTCGGGCAGACCGCACGACATCGACCAGGCCCGCGCGCCGCTCAGTGGGAATTCAGCTCGCACCGTCCAGCCGTCGTCGTTGGGACCGGTCTTGATGCGGCCACCGAGCAGTTCGGCGCGCTGGCGCATACCGGACAGTCCCATCCCGCCGCCGAGATCCGGCGGCAATCCCTTGGGCAGCGAATTGTTCACGATGAGCCGGGCCATCGACGAGTCCACCTCCAACAGCACGGTCGCGGTCGCGCCGGGCGCATGTTTGATCACATTGGCCAGGGACTCCTGGCCGATCCGATAGAGCGCGAGCCCGACCGCGGCCGACACCGCGGACAGATCCTCGGTACGGGTATAGCGAACATCCAATCCGGCCCCCGCGAAATCACCGACCAGATCATCGATATCCCGGATGCCGGGCTCCGGAACGAGTTTGGACGGCCGGGCATCGAGCAGGCCGATGGTACGTCGGATATCGGCCATGGCCTGCCTGCCGAGTCGTTCGGCATCGACGAGCGCGTCCACCGCTTCGTCCACGTCACGGTCTGTCTGCAGGGCGTGCCGGGCGGCGGTCAGATGCAGCAGGGTGATGCTCAGCGAATGCGCGATGACATCGTGCACCTCGCGCGCGATACGGCTGCGCTCCGCGTCGGCGGCGCGTTCGGCCCGGATCTGCTGGCTCTGGCGTTCCTGATAGAGGAATTTGCGCTGGTACTGCAGCATCACGCCGACCAGCCAGCCGAGTGCGATCCCGACGATGTACATCTGCAGGCCTTGCAATCGCTGACCCGACACACTCCACATCAGGTGCCCGGCCGCGTCGAAGGCCATCAACTCGAGCACCGCGACAACCGCGAACAGGGCGCTGAAACGTTTTCGCACGATGGCCGCGACCTCGCCCACCATCACCACCAGGATGAACGGGGAGAAGTCGGACGACACCGGCTGGGTGAGCATGATCGCCGTCGCGACCAGGCCGGAGACCGCGAGCAGGATCGGGCTCGGCGTCACACCGAAGAAGCAGAACAGCGGCACCGAGAGGAAGACCAGGACGAGCGCCAGAATCGGCAGCGCGGTCGGAAAATATTCGTGGCGCTGAATGACCGCCCCGACACCGACCACCAGCAGAGCCGCGTCGGCGCTGATCATCACCGAGGGCGGATAGTCGAACGGCAGCTCTTCGAGATTGCGGCGCAGGACCGCGACCGGGTTGCGCACGAAGGCAACGAACCGATCCTGGACGCGCCCACTCTCGCGGAACGGTATCGCCGGTTGGGCGCCCGCCGACGACGCGATGGCGTGGGTCACATCCATCCTGTAAGGCTAACCGCCAGGTCGGGGCCGGTGCATCGTGCTCGGAGCGGGCCGTGGCTCCTACCGCGGTAGGAGATCGATTCGCGTCCCTGGCACGAAGACACCGTATTTCGTCGTCCGTAGCGTGAGATCTACCAAATCACGGAAGGACATATGCCATGTCCGATCATTTCGAGCGACCTGCAAGCAATCCCCACGGCGATCATGTCGAGCGACACAGCAGTCGTAACGGATGGGAAGATCACCACCGCCGAACCGAGATCGTGCGCACCGTGCTCACCCGCGCGGCCGTCGATCCGGCCAGTCCGGACCTGTTCGCGGAGATCCCGGAACTGGACCGGTTGTTCGGCGGCCCAGAGGGCCTCTTGCTCGCGTTGCGGTATCGGTGGAATATCCATCTCGACGCGAAATTGGACCAGGCGCTGGCGCAGGGCCAGTCCACGGTCGAGGCCTATCTCGAACTCGCCGCCGAACAACCGGTACTGCGCGCCGTGCTCGACGCGCAATATCGCCGCCGAGTTCGGGCAGCCGAGGCTATGGCGCGATAACGCGCCCGGTGCGACACTGCGGTACGCCGCAATCGACCAAGATCGAATAGTTGAGAAAGAGGGTGGGGGACCGCCATGTCGGACCAGGCCATGCTGGAACTGACGGATATCACCAAGGAATATCGCGTCGGCGAACAGGTTGTGCGCGCACTGGACGGCATCAGCCTGCGCATCGAATCCGGTGAATTCACCTCGATCATCGGGCCGTCCGGCTCGGGTAAGAGCACGCTGCTGCATCTGCTGGGCGCACTCGATACCCCCGATTCCGGGTCGATCCGCTTCCAGGGTGCGGAGATCGGCGGCCTCGACGACGAGCGGCAGTCCGAATTCCGCCGCCACCGCGTCGGTTTCATCTTCCAGTTCTTCAATCTGCTGCCGACCCTGACCGCTTGGGAGAATGTCGCGATTCCGAAGCTGTTGGACGGCACCGGATTGCGCAAGGCCAAACCGCGCGCGCTGGAACTGCTCGACCTGGTCGGGCTGAGTGAACGCGCCGCCCATCGGCCCGCCGAATTGTCCGGCGGTCAGATGCAGCGCGTCGCGGTGGCGCGCGCATTGATCATGGATCCGCCGCTCATCCTGGCCGACGAACCGACCGGCAATCTGGATTCCAAGACCGGTGCGTCCATCCTGAAACTGCTCGGCGATATTGCGGGCAACGGAAATTCGGTCGTCATGGTGACCCACGATATGGGCGCTATCGAATACTGCGACCGGGTGATCACGTTGCGCGACGGGCAGATCGGCTCCAATGACAAGGTCGATATCGCCACGCGGACGGTACGCGCGTGATCGGCGCGGCATGGGATCGGCTGCGCCTGTTCAATATCGGGGAACTGCTCGCCCACCGCGGCCGCACCCTCATGTCACTGACGGTGATGTCCATTTCGGCATCGCTGCTGGTCGCGGTGTTCAGCATCTCCGGTTCGGTCACCGGTTCGGTGGACCGGCTGACCCGAAGTCTCGGCGGCAAGGCCGTATTGGAGGTCACCGGGATCACCGACGCGGGCTTCGATCAGCAGGAACTGCAACGCATCGCGACCACACCCGGCGTCGACAAGGCAGTGCCGATGTTGCGTGCGCAGATCGGATCCGGTGCGGATAAGGCGCTGCTGATCGGCGCCGACACCAGCATTACCGCACTCGGTAGCGATCTGGGCGGATCGGTGGCCGCGCAGGCGAGCAAATTGCTCACCGTGCCGAACGGTGTCCTGGTCGGATCCGGGATGGGGCGCGCCGAAGGTGAACAGTTCCCGCTCGGCGCCGGAACCGTGACTGTCGCAGCGGTTCTCGACAAGAAGACCGCCGAGCAGCTCAACGGTGGCCACATCATTGCCGCACCGCTCGGGCTGGCGCAGAAACTCACCGACCGCGTCGGGCGGCTGGACTCGATTCAGATCATTGCGGCCGACGGCACCGATGTCGACCAGTTGCGCGAGAGGCTGACCAAGGTGGTCGACGGACGCGCCGTGGTCGCCGATCCCGGGCTGCGGACCGCACAGGCCGGTGGCGCCATCCAGATCGTGCGGTACTCGACGCTCATGGCCTCGGCGGCCGCCCTGATCGTCTCGGCATTCCTGATCTACAACGCGATGAGTATGGCGGTCGCCCAACGCAGGCCGGTGCTGTCCATGCTGCGGGCGATCGGCGGCAAGCGCGGGCCGATGGTGCGTGATCTGCTGGTCGAGGCGGCGCTGCTCGGCGTGCTCGGCGGGTTGGGTGGCGCGGCGGTCGGCGCCGCGATAGGTGGTGTCGCGATCGACAAACTTCCCACCGCCATCATGCAATCGGTGGAGGCGCGCACCGAATATATGGTGCCCGGCTACGCGATTCCGATGGCGATCGGCGCCTGTGTGGCGGCCAGTGTGCTGGCGGCCGCCATAGCGGCGCGCCAGGTGTACCAGGTCGAACCGATCGAGGCGCTGGCGCCGGTGGGGGTGGCGCGCACCGATACGACGAGTGCGGCACTGCGCTGGACCTCGATCGTGCTCGGCGTCGGCCTCATCGTCGGCGCGATCGTCATTGCCGAGGCCGATCTGGGCCGCATGTCGCTGGCGTCGATCTCGATGTCGTTCGCCGGGGCGGTGACGCTGTGCTTCGCTGCCACCGGACCGATCGTGTGGGCCGCCGCGGCGATCGCCGGACGCTTCGGCGCACCGGGCACGCTCGGGGCCACCACCCTCGAACGCGCACCCCGGCGGGTCTGGGCCACCGCGATGACGGTGATGATCGGCGTATCCGCCACGGTCGCGATGGGCGGGGGCTCGCGCAATATGGTCGATTCGGCCACCGCATCCTTCGCCGGCTTCAGCGATACCGATCTGTTCGTCAGCACCAGCTCGATGGAGCAGTTCCCGACGGGGCCGTTGCTGCCCAATGGATTACGCGAGAAGATCGCCGAGGTTCCCGGGGTCGAAGAAGTCGGGCCCGCGCAGATGGCGTTCGCCACCCTCGGCACCGGGCGGGTGATGTTGCAGGGGTATCCGAGCGAGGCGGACGAATCCGAGACCGGCTCGGTGAGTCGAGAAGTCATTGCCCACTTGGCCGCCGGGGAAGGGGTGGCGATCTCGCGGGATGTCGCGCGATCGCTCGGCGTCGGCGCCGGGGCCGAATTGACCCTGCCGACCCCGACCGGCAACCACACCGTGCGGGTGCTGGACGTGATTCCGTATATCTCGGCCATCTCGGGTGTAGTCGTGATGAATCTCGACCAGATGCGCGCGTGGTATCAGCGACCGGGTGAAACCGTACTCGCGGTGCATTTCCAACCGGGCGTGGACAAGTCGGCAGTGCAGGCCGCCGTGCGGCGCGTGGTGCCCGCGGATATCCACGTCGACACCGGTGCGCAAGCGGTCGTCGCCATCTCCTCCAGCCTCCGGCAGGGCTCGGCGATCAGCTACGCCATTCTGTGGATCGTGGTGTTGGTGGCCACCGTGGCACTGCTGAACACCCTGATGCTCTCGGTCCTGGAACGCCGCCGCGAACTCGGCGTACTGCGGGCCATGGGCACCAGCCGCAAATTCCTGCTGCGCTCGGTGCTCGCCGAGGCCGTTGGCATCGGATTCATCGGCGCGGCAATAGGTCTCGCGGCCGGCGCGGCGATCCAGTATCTGGCGACCGTCGCCGTCGGGCACGCGCTGACAATCGACATCGCGTACCAGCCGAGCCCGATGCTCCTGGTGTACGGCACCGCCGCACTGGCGTTGGCGCTGCTCGGATCGATTCCGCCCGCATTACGTGCGGCGCGCATGCCGATCGTGGAGGCGTTGGCGGTCGACTGAGTCCGATCGGGCTGCCGCATTGCATGCCACAGCCCGTTCGGCTCGTTCGGCAGGCGATTACAGCGGTGCTGCGTCCCACCAGGCAGTGAGCGCGTCCTGGGCCGTGGGTGTCGGCGGGACGGTTTGCACTCCGCCTGCGGTGCCGTGGTTACCCACGTACACCAGGAAATTCGAGCGGACCGGGTCGGATTCGAAGCTCACTACGAGTTTGGCCGTGTGGTAGAAGGGCTGGAGGGGACCCGGTGGGTCTTCCACGACCCAGCGGTGAGTGTTGACCGGGATTCCGCTCTTCTTACCGGCCGTTGCGACATTGGCGGGCAGTGCCTGGACCACGGCTCGGGCGTCGGCGGCGGAGGCGTATTCGAGGATGGTGTAGCTCATCTGGGTGGTGGCCTGGGTTTCGCGATGGCATTCCCATGCGGTGACCCAGGGGCTGGATTTCAAGGGTTCGTCCTCGATCCCCAGCGGCTCCCCGGCCTCCGAAGCCATGCAGCGCGCATCTTGATAGGCCTCACCGAAATCGTCCTTGCCCTGCGGCACCAGATTCGGAAAGAGCCTGCGGCTCTTGGCAAGTGCATCGGACGAAGCGGCCGCCGTCGTGGCGGTAACGGGTGGCGGCACGGCGGCATCGGGCGGGCCTTCCGACTCCCAGCCGACGACCACGAGTGTGCCCATTACGGCGATCACCGCGACCACGATGCCGACGACGATCCAGCCGACCAGCACGGCCGTACTCCGCCCATGGTCCGGAGTCGGTTGCGAGCCAACGGCATTCGGCCCGAATGGGGGTGGCGCGGCACCGGGCGGCATCGCAGACGGCGGCTGTTGCGCCGGCTGTCCCGGAATCGGCGAGCTCTGCGCCGCTGGGGCCTGCATCGGCTGGCCCTGCACCTGCGGTGGCCCCTGCTGAGGCGGAGCTGCCTGCTGCGGTGCAGCCGGATACGCCGCAGCTTGCGGTGGCCCCTGCGTGGCCTGTGCACCCGGCTGAGGTGGTGCCGCCGGATACGCCCCAGCCTGCGGTGGCCCCTGTGTCGTCGGCGCACCCGGTTGCGCCGGCGCCACCGAATACCCCGCAGCCTGCGGTGCCCCCTGCGCTGGTATCCCATGCGTCGCCGGTGCACCCGGCTGCGGCGCAGGTGCGGCCGGATATCCCGTAGGCACCCCCGGCGCCATCGGCTGCTGCGCTGGTGGATAGGCCTGCGGCGCACCATATCCAGCGGGCCCGACCGCCTGCGCGGAGGCGGCCTGATCCGCACCGAATCCCGGTGCGGGCGGCGCGGATCCAACGACCTGTCCCGGATACACCGGTGGGAAGCCGGGATTCACCTGCACGGTGGCAACCGGTGGCGCGGTCAATGCCTTGCGGGCCGCGGCGGCGAACTCGACACATGTCGCGTACCGATGTTCGGGGCGTTTGGCCATCGCCTTGGCGAGCACCCCGTCCAGCGCGGGATTCAAGCCCTGGCGTCGGGTCGCCAACGGCGCGGCGATATGTTGCAGGTGCCCGCGGATGATGTCGTTCGGATCGGGCGCGTCGAATGGCGCCATGCCGGTGAACAGCCAGTACAGCGCGCACGCCAATGAGTACTGATCGGTGCGGTTGTCCAGCTTGGCGCCGGTCATCTGCTCGGGCGAGGCATAGGACAGGGTCGCGCTGAACATGCCGGTCTGGGTCAGGTGCGTGGAGTCCTCACGCAACCGGGCGATACCGAAGTCGGTCAGGAAGACCCGCTCGCCCTGCCCACCGCTGGAGCGAGCCAGCAGGAAGTTGGCGGGCTTCACATCCCGATGCAGCACACCCATGCCATGGGCGTAATCCAGTGCCGCCGCGACCCCCTCGATGATCTGCACCGCCCGCTCCGGCGGCAGTGTCATCGGGTCGACGGTCGCCGCGTCGACGCCGTCGATGTATTGCATGGAGATCCAGAGCTGATCGTCCTCGGAGCCGCGGTCGTACACGGCGACGATATTCGGGTGGTCCAGATGCGCGGCCAGATCGGCCTCCCGGTCGAAGCGCGCACGCACCTCGGCGTCGGTGAACAGCTCCCGATTCAGCAGCTTCAGCGCCGTCTGCTTACCGAGGCGGGGGTGTCTGGCCAGGTATACCGAGCCCATGCCCCCCTGGCCGAGCAGCCGCTCCACGGTGAACCCGGCGAACACCTCACCGCTGTTCAGCAACGCGACCCCCTTCAGGTGACTGCGGCCCTCGGACATCGGTCGTCCGAGCGCGTAAACAGAGTTGTGAGCCTACCGGGTAGCCCCTTGGCCACGCCGTTTCGAATTCTCCGGGAAAATCGGCGAAACTATCAACAGTGCGTCATCACCGTGTCAGCTGCTGGCATGACTCGGTGCTGATCGCGCGACGTCCGGTCACCGACCGGGCGGGTGTGACGAGGATGTTTTTCGCACCGCCGATGGAACAACGGGTGTCAGGTTGTGGTGGTGGGGAGGACGCGGCGGTGAGGTCTACAAGAACGATGGTGAATTATCGGGTGGCGCTGCGCGGCGCGGCACTCACGGTTTTGGTCACACTCACCTCCTGTTCCCTCTTACCCAGCACCCACGACGCGCCCGCGGAACCGACGCTCCCCGTCGAACGGCCCGGTTCCTGGCATCCCGGCTGGTCGATCTCGCGGCCCGATTCGCTGGCCGCCGACTTCACCCAACTGCAGCCGAATCTGCTCGGCCAGGTCGGGATGGCGATCATGCCGGTCGGCGGCGGCCGGATGACCATCTTCGGCGACTGGACCAGCGGCATCGCCTGGTCCACCATCAAGGTGCCGCTGGCCATCGCGGCGCTGCGGCACGACCCGACCGGCGTCGCCGAATACGCGCACGAGGCGATCACCGTCTCGGATAACGATGCGGCAGAAGCGCTCTGGGAATCGCTCGGGGACGGTGAAGAGGCCGCGCGGGCCGTCCAGGGGGTCCTCGACGAGGCCGGTGACGCGCTGACCAGTGTGTACGGACCGAAGACCAGTCTGGACTACACCGCATTCGGCGCGACCGAATGGACGCTGGCCAATCAGGTGCGCTTCGCCTCGCAGCTGCCGTGCCTACCCGAGTCCGCCACCGTGGTCGAGCTGATGGAACAGATCACGCCGGAACAGCGCTGGGGCCTCGGCACCATCGAGGGCACCGAATTCAAGGGCGGCTGGGGGCCCGACGACGAAACCGGCGTCTACACGGTCCGCCAGTTCGGCATCGTGCCGACCCGATCCGGCGGTGTCGCGGTCGCGCTTGCGGCACAGGCGGATTCGGGCACCTTCGAGGATGCGACCGCTCTGCTCGATCGGCTGGCCCGGCTGCTGTCGCGACACCTCGACGATCTCAACGGCGGTAAGTGCCAGCAGCAGCCGCGCTAGCCCGGGGTGACCAGACCCGATTCGTAGGCGAGCACGACCGCCTGCGCGCGGTCGCGCAGATTCAGTTTCGAAAATACCTTGGAGACATGGGTTTTCACGGTCTGCTCGGCGACGAACAGCGCGCCGGCGATCTCGGTATTGGACATGCCCTTGGCGATCAACTCCAGCACCTCGCGTTCACGCGGAGTCAATGACGCCAGCGCGGGTGTGGGTTTGACACGGCTCGCGGTGCGGCGGCGGGTGACATCGGCTATCAGTCGGCGGGTGACCGTCGGGGCGAGCAGGGCTTGGCCGTCGGCGACCACACGCACCGCGCGCACCAACTCCTCGGCGGGCGCGTCCTTGAGCAGGAATCCGCTGGCGCCGATGCTCAACGCCTCGTAGACGTAATCGTCGATATCGAAGGTGGTCAGCATGAGGACCCGCACCGGCGGGTCGAAACCGGCGGCAAGGATGGCGCGCGCGGCGTCGAGCCCGTTCATCTCCGGCATGCGCACATCCATCAGCACCACATCCGGGCGCAGCCGCTTGGCCTCGGCGACGGCAACCTTTCCGTCCGGCGCGTCACCGACCACGCTGATATCGGATTGGGCGGCGAGCAGGGCGCCGAAACCCTGACGCACCATGGCCTGGTCGTCGGCGATCAGAACAGTAATTGCCACCAACAGAGCCTATCCGCCTACTCGGGCCGGACAAGTTGGGTGCCATATGCGTCACGTTCAGGTGCACGGCAAGTTTGGGCGTACCCGACGAGTTAGCCATGTCCATTCGAAATCAATTGTCCTGCAGGAATTTTCAGGGAGCAGGCTGCTCAGACATCTTCGGCGGCAGTCATCGTGGCGATCATCGCCGGGTCCAGCGCAGCGCCGGCCGCCGGAGCGATCGGCAGCCGGGCCCGGACCTCGAATCCGCCGTCCGCACGCGGACCCGCCGACACCTCGCCCCCGACCGCGAGCGCACGCGCCTGCATGCCCGCTATGCCGTGACCGCCGTTGCCGACCGGGCGCGCGACGGTAGCGCTCAGAGCGTTGCCGACGCTCAGCTGCAGTGCGTCGGCGCCGATCACGATCGCTACCTGCACCGATGCACCCGGGGCATGCCGGGAGGCATTGGACAGCGACTCCTGGACGATCCGGTACAGCGCGAGGCCGACCGAATCCGGGACCGGATCCAGCAGTCCGTCGACGGTCCAGTCGATGCGCACACCGGCGCGGCGGGCGCCCTCGAACAGGCCGAGCACATCGGCGGCCTTCGGTTGCGGTGCGTGCTCGGGCAGTTGACCGTCGCTGCGCAGCACGCCGAGCATGCCGCGGATCTCGTTCAATGCCTCGCGGGCGGTCGCGCCGATGGATTCGAATTCCGCGCGAGTAGCGGGAGTCACACCCTCGACCCGATAGGGCGCGGTCTGGGCCTGCACCACGACGAGCGACATGTGGTGGGCTACGACATCGTGCAGGTCGCGGGCGATGCGGGCCTTCTCCTCCAGGATGGCGCGCCGGGCCCGCTCCAGCTCGTTCTCCTCCTCCTGGGCCAGCAACTGTTTGCGCGACTGCACCAGCCAGCGCACCAGCATCGCGAACAGCACGACGGCGGCGAAGGCGATCGGCCAGGCCCACGCGCTGCCGGAGATGTCACCGTCGCTGGTCATCGCGGTGGCCAGCAGCAGCGAGGTAGCACCCCAGGCGACCGCGACGATCGGGACGGCCGCGCGCAAGGCCACCGCGAACAGCAGCGCGAACAGGCACAGGATGTGCACGACCTGGATCGGGATCTCATTGTCCGGCTGATTCGGGATGGCCAGGGCGATGAGCAGGGCCGAACCCGCGGATATCGCCCAGCCCAGTGCCGGGTTGAGCCGGATCAGCAGGATAGGGAACGCGGCGAGTGCGGCGATGAACGGCTGCACCGCGACCGGCACGTCATGGGTGAGGTGCAGTGTCGGCCAGGCGACGGCATAGAAGATCACCGCGAGCAGCACGGTGAACGCGTCGAACCACATCCGCGCGTTCATCCCCTTGATCCAGCCACGACGTTTTTCCCTCATGGCTACGACAGTAGGAAGCCCGAGCGGTGGGGGTCCTCATACCCACGGGTGAATTCCGGTCCAGTACCGGAGTAGGAGGACGCGCACGCGCTCCCCCGGCGGCACGGGCCGGGAAACCGCACCGCGGCGTGAGGTGGCGTAGCGGGATGGATTCCTACCGTCGAGCACCATGAGCACACCGACCATCGATGCCGGCGCCCGAACCCGATCCATCGCACGACGCTGTGCCGCACTGACAGCGGCCGCACTGACCACCATGGCGGCCACCATCATGCTTGCGCCCGCGGCGCATGCCGCAACCGTCGAGCCGACGGTGGAGAATGCGTCGGCCGGTGCCGCGGTGGTCGGCCTGACCTCGGGTGGGCCGGGGTCGGTCGAGGTGATTCCCGCCGATTTCGCGGAGCGGTTCGGGTATCGACCAGCTGTTGTCGATGGGCTCCTGGTGAATCCGGGTGGGGAGTGCTCGTCGCCGGTGACGTTGCCCGGTGAGTTCGAGACCGCTTGTAAGGCACACGATTTGGGGTATGACCTGCTGCGCTATGCGGACGCGCAGGGTCAGCCGCTGAGGGGGTGGGCCAGGCAGGCGCTGGATGCGACGCTGGCCGTGCATATGCACGAGGCGTGCGCGGCTCGGGCGGACGGGTTCTCGCGGGCGCGGTGCAATGCGATGGCGAGCATTGCGAATACGTTCGTCGATCTGAATTCGCAGCGGCAGGACTACGGCGTGCCGGTTGTCGAATCCGCTTTCGGAGCAGAAGATTCCGGGAACGGCGGGTGGATCGTCGGTGGCGGTCTGGCCGGGCTCGGGGCGGCCGGGTTCCTGCCGTCGGTCCGGCGGCGGCTTGCCGATGCGCGGGATCGAGGTCGTTCCTCGGGACGAGCTTCGAATCGCATTGGCGCTCTGGCGGTTCGGGCATGAGCACGTTGACCGCGACCAGACCGATTTCTACCCGGAATGATTCGGTCGCATCGCCCAGCCCGAGCATTTCACCTGGACCGGGGAATCGCTGGAAGGCGCTCGTCACCGAAGGGTTTCGCTGGGCTGTGCGGCCGCGAATCGGCACGACGCTCGGAATCGGTCTCGGCACATCGATATCCCTGGCCCCCAGCCTGCTTCCGCGCACACCGAGCGCCCAGGCGATGTTGACCGGGCTGCTCGCCGCAGTTGCGCTGGCCGTTGCGGGGGTTGTTCGATTTGCGTTGCGACGCTCGGATTTCGATATCAACCGCCGGATGGATCGATTCCGCACGCCGTTGCTCGGTTCGGCGGTGCTCGCGGTTGTCGGGATGGTCGTGCAGGCAACCCATTGGCAGAACCGGCTGCGTACGGCGATGGATACGGCGCTGATCGGTCCGGACTATTGGCTGCGCTGGGCGCTCGTATCGGTCGCGATCGTGGGGGTTGTCACCGGAATCGCCCGCGCAACTGGATGGTTCGCGCGAAAGCTGGGTTCGGCGCGCAGTGTCGCCGTGGGGGTGGTGGCGGTGTCGGTGCTCTACCTTGTCGGGGTACCCGCGGCGGTTGATTGGCGACGCAGTGCCTATGCCGCCGCCAATGCGACGATCGATCCCGCACTGGTGCAACCGGTTTCGTATGATCTGTCCGGGAGCGCCGAATCTGCGGTCAGCTGGCCTTCATTGGGCGCGGAGGGACGCAAGTTCGTCACCGGTTCGCCCGCCGGACCGATCCGGGTGTACGTCGGACTCGACTCCGCACCCGATCTCGATTCCCGGGTGGCCCTGGCTATTCGAGAGCTGGAACGGTCCGGCGGATTCGAGCGGTCGAATATCGTGCTCGCGGTGCCGACCGGGTCCGGATGGATCGATGCGAATGCGGTTCGCGGGTTCTACGAACGCTTCGGCGGTGATGTCGCACTCGTCGGGATGCAGTACTCCTACGCCCCCAGCTGGGTGACCTTCGTCTTCGGGCGCGACGATGCGGTCGCGTATGCACGAGCGCTGTTCGATGCCGTGGCGCGCCGCATCGACATGCTCGACCACAAGCCCAAGCTCTACGTCTACGGGCAGAGCCTCGGCGCGCTCGGCGGGAGCTCGATATTCGCCGACGACGCCGACCAGGACCGTCGGACCTGCGCGGCGCTCTGGGCGGGCCCACCCGCCGGTCAGGTGCATCGGGCGGGCGCGACGGTATTGGCCAACAGCTCGGATCCGGTGGTGCATTGGTCGCCGTCGCTGCTGTGGCGCGCACCCGAGCTCCGCGGCGTTCGGGTGGATGCCCCTGTGCCACAATGGCTTCCGGTGGTGAGCTTCCTGCAGACCAGCGCGGATCTGCTCGCCGCGCTGAACGCGCCGCCGGGCCACGGCCACCGCTACGGCACCGATCAGGGCACCGCCATGGGCGCCTGCTGACCCGCGACTTTCCTGCTGAGAGGCTTGATCAGCTATAGAACATGTTCTAATTTGCTAACCATGCCCTTTGTCATCGATGCCACCGTCGAAATCGACGCCCCCGCCGAACTGGTGTGGCAGGTGATCACCGACCTGCCCCGCTACGGCGAGTGGAACCCCTTCTGCATCGAATGCCGCAGCACCCTCGTCCCCGGCGAACCGATCGATATGCTGGTCGCGGTCTCCGGCTCCAGCCCGCGCCGCCAGCGCGAATGGATGGTCTCACACACCCCGGGCACCGAACTCAGCTACTCGATGAAGCCGGTCCCCCTCGGTGCCCTGCACAGCCTGCGCTCACACCGAGTCACCGCACTCGGCCCCGACCGCACCCGCTACGAATCCCACTTCGAACTCGGCGGCTGGCTGCGCCCCCTGGTAGTAGCCGCCCTCGGCAAAAACCTCCAACGCGGCTTCGCCGGCATGACCGAAGGCATCCAAAAACAATCCGAATCCCTCCGCGCCCACTGACGACCTCGCCGATCCCGAAGTCCCAGCGCGACTACCGCCCCCTCCCGAGCACATCGCACGACGACATGCCGTCCGACGTGCCACGTCCGGAACACGAACGCGTGCGGGAGCAAATGCGTCGACTCGACCGGGCCTCCCCCCGGCGGAGGGCAGTCTCGCCTTGCAGGCGGTTCACCTTCGGGTGATCTTCTTCGTGCTCGCGATCATCGAGTCAGGGCGCGAGGTGGGCCAGTGCTGCTTCGAGGGTGGCATCGACATAGGAGTCGGTAAGACCGGGAAGGCCCACCGACCAGCGGGATTGGATCGGGCCGAGGAGCAGATCGATGGCAAGGTCCGAATCGAGATCGGAGCGCAACTGCCCGGCTCGGACGGCAGCCGATAGGCGCTCGGCGATGGCGGCACGCTGTGGCAGCAGGAGTCGCGCACGGTAGGCGTTGGCGAGTTCCTGATCCTGTTGGATCTCGATGTACATCGCGCGCAGGAAGGCCTCGAAACTCGGATCGGTGAGCTCGGCGATCGCGCCGCGGAGCAGTTCGCGCAGGTCCGCGCGGATATCGCCGGTATCGGGAAGGACGAGACCGTCCGGGCCCGAATAGAGTTCGAGCATCGCGTCGAACACGACGGCCCCCTTCGACGGCCACCAACGGTAGATCGTCTGCTTGCCGACCCCGGCGCGGGATGCGATGGCCTCGACGCTCAACTTCGCGTAGGGCAGCTCACGGATCAGTTCGGCGGCGGCAGCGAGGATCGCCGCGCGCGCACGTTCGCTGCGCCTGGCTGCGCTGGGTGTTTCGGCCATGACGAGACTGTACCAATAACGAGACGAAACGTCTCGTCTTGACAAGACAGGATTCGATTGGCATGGTCATCAAACGAGACGGAGCGTCTCGCGACGAAAGGATCGACAATGACCAGAACCTGGTTCATCACCGGTGCTAACCGCGGGCTGGGGCGGGCGTTCACACTCGCCGCGCTCGCCGGTGGCGACCGTGTTGTCGCGACCGCCCGCGACCCGCGATCGATGGCCGATATCGACGACGGACGATTGACGGTGCTGCCCTTGGATGTTCGCGACCGCGACCGCGCGATCGCCACGGTGGACAAGGCATTCGCGAGCGCGGGCAGTATCGATGTGATCGTGAACAACGCCGGATACGGTCTGGTCGGTGCGGTCGAGGAACTGACCGAAGCCGAGATCCGCGCCCAGATGGATACCAATTTCTATGGCGCGCTGTGGGTTTCACAGGCCGCAGTGCCGCATCTGCGCAAGCAGGGCTCGGGGCATATCGTGCAGATCTCGACCGTCGGCGCGGTCGGCAGCCTGCCGCTGTTCAGCATGTACAACGCAAGCAAATGGGCGCTCGAGGGATTCGGCGCGTCACTCGCGGATGAGTTGCGGCCCTTCGGAATTCACGTCACGCTGGCACAGCTCGGCGGTTTCGATACCGATTGGGCGAAGTCGAGCATGAAGTTCGCGACGGCGCTCCCGGCGTACGACGAACTGCGCACAGGCATCCTGGGCATGCCGGACTATCCGGACCCGACCGCTCCGCCGCCGGAGGCGGATGCCGAGCCCGAGTGGGTGGAAGCAGCCCCGGAAGTAGCTGCGGCGGAACTGATCGCGCTCGTGAACATGCCGAACCCACCGGTGCGCAAGGTAATCGGCCCCGGGGCGCACCAAATGGTCGCGCTGGCATTGGATCAGCGACGCCAGGACTACCTCAGCGACCCCGAGTTCGTCTGGCCCGCGTAAGGATGTCCTGAGCGCCCACTCCGATCCCGCGGATTGCGTGTGGGAGTGGGCGCTCAGGCCAATACTTCTTACGCGACCGGCCCCCGCGCGGCCTCATACGCCGCACCGACGCGGTAGAGCCGATCATCGGCAAGCGCGGGAGCCATGATCTGCAGACCCACCGGCATCCCATCGTCCTTGCTCAATCCGGACGGCACCGACATCGCCGGATGCCCCGCCAGGTTCGTGGGCAGGGTGCACAGGTCGGAGAGGTACATCGCCAGCGGATCGTCG
The DNA here is from genome assembly GCF_044465765.1 of Nocardia sp. NPDC049526. NCBI lineage: Bacteria > Bacillati > Actinomycetota > Actinomycetes > Mycobacteriales > Nocardiaceae > Nocardia > Nocardia sp. NPDC049526. The sequence continues at coordinate 407,598 of NZ_JBITMA010000004.1, forward strand.
ACCTTCTCACCCAGCTTCCACGGGGTGAAGGGGCTGGTCGGGGAGACCAGGACGTCGACCTGCTCGTAGGCCTTGTCGAAGTCGCGGGCGATCAGCGTGCGCACCTTGAGCGCCTGACCGTAGTAGGCGTCGTAGTACCCGGCCGACAGCGCGTAGGTGCCGATCATGATGCGGCGCTTGACTTCCGGGCCGAATCCGGCGGCGCGGGTCGCGGCCATGACCTGCTCCGCGCTGTGGTTGCCGTCGTCGGCGACGCGCAGTCCGTAGCGCATGGCGTCGAAGCGCGCGAGGTTCGAGGACACCTCGCTCGGCAGGATCAGATAGTAGGAGGCGAGCGCGTATTCGAAGTGCGGACAAGACACTTCGACGACCTCGGCGCCCAAATCCTTCAGCACACCGACCGCCGCATCGAAGGACGCGATGACGCCCGGCTGGTAGCTGTCGGAGTGCAGTTCCTTCACCACACCGACTTTCACGCCGCGCAGATCGCCCGTGGCGCCCTGGCGTGCCGCGGCGACCACCGGCGGCACCGGCACGTCGCGGGAGGTGGAGTCGCGCGGGTCGTATCCGGCGACCACCTCGTGCAGCAGCGCGGTATCGAGGACGGTGCGACCGCACGGACCACCCTGATCCAGCGAGGACGCACACGCGACCAGACCGAACCGGGAGACCGTGCCGTAGGTCGGCTTGGTGCCGACGGTCGCGGTCACCGCGGCGGGCTGCCGAATCGACCCACCGGTATCGGTGCCGATCGCCAGCGGCGCCTGATGCGAAGCCAGTGCGGCCGCCGAGCCACCACCCGAACCACCCGGAATCCTGGTGGTATCCCACGGATTTCGGGTCGGACCGAAGGCCGAGTTCTCGGTGGAGGAGCCCATCGCGAACTCGTCCATGTTGGTCTTGCCGAGGATCGGGATGCCCGCGGCGCGCAACCGGCTGGTCAGCGTCGCGTCGTACGGTGCGACCCAGCCCTCGAGAATCTTCGAGGCACATGTGGTCGGCATATCCGTGGTCGTGAAAACGTCCTTGAGCGCCAACGGAACTCCGGCCAGCGGCGAGGCGGGCGCATCGCCCGCGGCGAGCGCGGCGTCCACCGCGGCGGCTGCGCTGAGCGCCTCGTTGCCGGCCACATGCAGGAATGCGTGGTACTCACCGTCGACGGTGGCGATCCGATCCAGATGCGCCTGGGTGACCTCCACCGAGGTCACCTCACGGCCATGGATCTTCGCCGCCAACTCGGCAGCGGGCAGCGTGGTCAGGTCGTCGGTCATTCGCCCTCTCCCAGGATCTGCGGGACCAGGAACCGCTGGTCCTCGACCGCGGGGGCACCCGAGAGCGCCTCGTCCGGGGTGAGGCACGGGATGACCTGATCCGGACGCGTCACATTGGTCGCCGGATTCGGCGACGCGGTCGCCGGCACATCGGCGGCGGCGACCTCGGAGATGGTCCGCACGTGACTCAGGATCGAATCCAACTGACCGGCGAACTGATCCAGTTCGGCTTCGGACAGGGCGAGCCTGGACAGCCGGGCGAGGTGTGCGACCTCGTCGCGGGAGATGGCGGGCACCGCGGACCCCTTTCGGCATGGTTGAGCTTGGTGAACGGCCAACGAACAGCCTAGCGACTCCCCACTCCACAACTTTCACAGGAGCCGCGCATGCAACGACACACCCCTCCGGCTAGCGTGACACGCCGCTTCCGCGCGAATTCGCACTGTGGCATCCGTCACTGGCCGCACTTCGAGTCGATAACCGGGACTTGTGGGTGTAAGTATTGCGTGACCCGGGTATTCGTTTCAGAGCCTCGGCCGCCAAGGAAAGGAACGCGCGTGTCTTACCTGCTCCGCGTGCAACTTCCGGATCGACCGGGAAGCCTGGGTGCGCTCGCGCTCGCACTGGGCTCCGTCGGCGCCGACATCCTCTCCCTCGACGTGGTCGAACGGGGTGCGGGATACGCGGTCGACGATCTCGTGGTCGAGGTGCCGCAGGGTGCGCTACCGGATACCTTGATCACCGCCGCCGAATCGATCGGCGATGTGCACGTGGACTCCATCCGCCCGTATTCCGGTGTGCTGGATACCCATCGCGAACTCGAACTGATCGATCAGGTCGCCAGTGCGCGCGACGATCGGCTGCAGGTGCTCGTCGACGGAGTGCCGCGAGTGCTGCGCGTCGGCTGGAGCACCATCATCGATATGGGGCCGCAGGGTGCCTATCGCCTGGTCGGCAGCCAGAGTGCGCCGCAGACGCAGGCTGGTTCGGCGCCGTGGATGCCGTTGGAGAAGCCCGCCGTCCTGGATCCCGAGGCCGACTGGGTGCCGCAGATCTGGCGCGATATGGACACCAAGCTGGCCGCCGCGCCGCTCGGAAATACCGGCAAGGTGCTGCTGCTCGGGCGTCCCGGTGGGCCCGACTTTCGCCCGTCCGAGGTGGCACGGCTCGGTTACCTCGCGGGGATCGTCGCGACCGCATTGGGCTGAGGACGCCCGAATTCTGACCGCGCAGGTCGCCGCTCGGCCGACACCGGTCGGTGCTGTCGGATATTCAGGCTGGGAGATCCAGCCTCAGCACCGACAGCCATTCGCCCGCATCGGTCTTCCAATCCCGCTCCGGCGCAGGGACGAAACCGAATCGGTCATAGATCCGCCGTGCGTCGACCATGGCGGGCATCGTGGTAAGCACCACGGCGGCAAAGGATTCGGCCTGTGCGGTCTCGATGACGGTGCGCACCAACGCCGTTCCCGCACCTAGCCCGCGCGCCGACTTCGACACGGCGAGCATCCGGAACTCCAGCTCCCCCGGTCGGGCGATCTCCGCGTAAGGCGTTCCCGGCCGAGCTACCGCCAGCGAACCGACCACCCGATCGTCGTGCACGGCGACCAGCACCTGCGCCGCACCCGCGCGATGGGTGATATCGGCGAGTTCGGTCACATACGGGCTGCCGGGACGCACATAGCCCTCCCCGACATACACCTCGACCGTCAGGTCACCGACGGCGTCGTATTCGTCCGGACGAGCGTCGCGAACGACGACCTGGGAGTCCTGCACATCCATACCGGCATCCTCCCACCGCCCGAGCGGCCCCTCCCGAACAACCCGGTCGGTCGACCGGATTCGCCGCGGAGGCCGCCGACTCGACATCGACGTCGGTCAGGAACCGAGCCCAGGACGGGCGTCCGGGTGCGAGATCTGCCAGCGTTCCGGTTTGCCGGACGGGTAGACGACCGGGATCAGATCCCCGATGGCAGGCCAGTTGTTCACATCCCACACCAGACGGCCGTACACCACGGTGCCGGGCACCGACGGACCGGTCAGATTGCCGGTAATGGTCACGTACTGCTCGCCGGTCGCGTCGGGCCGCGGGCTCACCCCGGTGACATACAGCGTCCCCGACTCCGGATTCGACAGCCGGACACCGTTGCGCCCACGCAGGTAGAGCATGACCATCGCCACCAGCGCGCCGACCATGATCACCAGCATCGCGAACTGCACCATGGCACCCATGCTATTGGTCCAGGCGTACATACCGAGGCACTGCTGGGCACGGCAGCAACCGAGTCCGGCGCAGCACACTCACCGCATCGCGACCTGCACCATGCGACCCACGCCGGGTCCGGACACCCATACCGCGACGCCGCTGTGCACGACGGCAACCAACGCCAACGCAGCACACCCGCCGACAGCCAGAACGCACCCCCGACCCACGCTCGGTCCGGGCAGGCAAACACGCGATTGGCACGGCGGCAAGCGAGTCCGGCGCAGGCGCTCACCGGCATCGCGAATTGCACCATGCCACCGGCAATTGGTCCGGGCAGGCAAACCGCGGCACTGTTGGGCACCGCAGCGCCGCATGCTCACCGGCAGCGACCGATGGCCTCATGTGGGCGATGCCACGGACTACAGCGAGGCGAGCTCGCTGGTGCCGTGATCGGTGCGGCGGATCTGCCAGACCGCGGTGCGGGTGCGCTGGGAGCGACCGTTCGCGCGATCGATCAGCGACCGATTGTTCGTGGTGAAGATCAGTTGCGCGCCACGGGAATTGGTCTCCGGATTCTGGAAGAGCTGAATCAGCCGATCGGTCTCCTCGACCGGCAGGTGCGCGCCGATATCGTCGATCGCGAGCACCCGGCCGGAGTCCAGTGCGTCGAGCATGGTCGGGAGCAAGCGCAGCATCGAGAGGGTGGCGGCGGATTCGTCGGTGATATCGAAGGCGGAGTCGATGCCGGCGTGCACCAGTCCGAGGCCGACGCCGCGACGCTCGACCATCCGGGTGTAGAGGGCATCGCGCGCGGCCTTCAGATTGGTCAGCTCGCGTTCGAGCATGATCTCGGTGATGCCGTTCTCCCGCAGCAACTGGTCAGCATGCGCCGGTGAGGTCGCACACAACTCCACCTGTTTGCCGGTCCCCGCGATATCGGCGTCGAGTTCGCGCAGGTAGTCCGCGTACATCGGGTCCGGCTCGGCGATCAGCAGATCGGCGATGCCGAGTTCGGCGGTGCGCAGCAACATGAGCAGCCGCACCGCATGGTCCGGGGCCGCGGAAAGATGACTGCCGAGGCGATGTGCGACCGCCGTCGCATCCGTCGCGCCGTGCTGCACCTCGAGCATCGCGGAGAACCACCGATACGCGGGCACCAGCGCCTCGGCATACATCTGCCCGGCGAGACTGAGCAGCAACGCATTCGGCCGCACCAGCGGCAACAATGCGGCGATACCGTAGCGCGCGGCCTCGAACATCGGCCCGATCTTGATCTGCTCGCCGTTGCGCTCGAACACGATTCGCTTGCGCGAGCGCGGATGCGTGTAGAGCCACTCGGCCGTCACATCCGCGTTGTCCAGCCGGAACCCGTAGGTGTACGGCACACCCTCCGCGACGAAGCTCGCCACGAATTCCGAAGGGCGATCCGGGAATCCGCGATGCGGCGCGCGCACCGGTCCCGCGTAAGGATCCCAGCCGGTCACCGAATGCAACACCGCATCGCGCATCTGCCCCAGCGCGTCGATCAGGCTCGTCTTGCCCGCGGCACTCGCACCGTGCACCGCCGTCACCGGCACCGCGACCGGTCCGCTCCCCCGGCTCAAACGCAAGTCCTGCCGTTCGGCCAGCGATCTGTGATTCGTCACCTGAAAACTGCGCAGCATCCCGCCATCCTGTCGGTTCACCCGCCGGACCGCGACACCGCATCCGCGTCACGGCCGCGACAGGCACCGCCCGCGGTGCTTCCGCCGGACAAATGCGCACGTCACGCGTTATCATGCAGGCGCCGCGGCTACCCGCTGGCATCTGCCGGAAATGTACTGATGAGGGATTCAACGATGGAACTGACGATTAGTCGTCTAGTGGCCCGCAGCTCCGTCGCGGCCGCGCTCGCGCTCGGCCCGCTGGTCGTGCTCGGACCGCCGCAAGCTGCCGCCGAGGCGCCCTGTCCGGACGGTACCGCCCGGATCTTCTTCCACGACGAGACCAACACCTGCCAGAGTGGCGGCACCTACAGCTTCGACGGCTCGCCCGCGCTCGTGAAGGTGTGCTCGGTGGGCAAGGTCCAGGTCATCGTCGACACCACCATCCAGAAGAGCCGGACCAAGACCAGGAACGCCCACCTCGATCTCAGCGACGGTAAGTGCGGCCGGATCGAGGTCGGTGGCCAGCTCGACTCCACCGTGAGCATCAGCCCCTCCTAGCGCCGGGACCGAAGAGCAACGCGCTGTCACCGAACTCGTGCCAGAGATATCCGGTATCGAGTGCGGTCGCATACGCCTCGTGGACGGTGGCCTCGCCCGCGACCGCAACGAGTAGCTCCAGATGCGATGCGCCGGGCGCGTGCCAGCCGGTAATGATGCCGTCGACCACCCGGGCGGGGTGTCGCGGACCGAGGACCAGTTCGGTCCACCCCCGGGCCGGATGCACGCTTCCGTTGTGATCGGCGGTGGTCTCCAACGCTCGCGTCACCGTGGTGCCGACCGCGATGACGCGCCCGCCCGCCGCCTTGGTGTCGTTCACCAGACGTGCGGTCGTCGCCGATACAGCGAACCGCTCCGGGCTCGGGGGTTCGCCCGCCTCGGGCGAGGAGACCCCGGTGTGCAGGGTGATCGGCGCGATCGCGACGCCTGAAGTCACCAGGTCGAGCACCAGCCTTTGCGTGAACGGACGTGCCGCACTGGGCATTTCGGCGCTGCCCGGGATCCGGCCGAAGACGGTCGCGTAGTACGAAGGCGACCAACGTTGTGGCACATACGAATAGGTGATCGGATAGCCGTGGGTCGCCAGCAGCCAGGTGGGATCGGCGCTGAGTTCGGCGATCCAGAGTCGGCGTGCACTCGGTAGCCAGGGTTCACGCAGGGTGGCGGCGGCCCCCTCCGGCAGCTGAATCTCATTGCCCGGGTGGAGGTCACGCGGATAGGGCGTGCGCTCGCGGGTGCGCACCTCGACTACCCACAGTCCGTCGCAACCGCCGAAGGTGTCCGGTGGCCCGCTCGCACCGTCGACGGGTGCGTTGAGCCAGGTGGACAGATGCAGCGTGACCGGCATGCCGTCGAGGGTGCCGTCGACCGCCGCGGCCAGTGTCGCCGAATTGTTCACCACCACAAGGTCACCCGCGTGCAGATGCTGTGGGAGTTCACGGAAGGTGTTGTGGGTGAGGCGATCCGCCGCCACCAGCATCCGTACCTCGTCGCGAGCCAGTCCGCGCGCCTCCGGCGGAACGGCGGCATTTCGCTCGGGTGGCAGCACATCGGGCCATTCATTCAGCGCGGTGGTCATCTACCGACCCCCGCGGCGAAATCGGCGGCGGTATAGCGGTCGTTCTTGGGTCGCTGCTCGATCAAGCGCAGCAGCGCGGGCACGACTGTCTCGGGCTCGGGACGATCGGAGATATCGTCGCCGGGAAATGCCGCCTGATGCATTTCGGTGCGCATATCGCCGGGATCGAAGGAGTAGATCGACAGCTCCGGATGTTCGGCGGCCAGGATGGCGGTGAGTTGATCCAGGGCAGCCTTCGACGAGCCGTAGCCGCCCCAGTCCGGATACGGTTCGACGCCCGCATCGGAGCTGATATTCACCGCGACACCATCCGGATCGAGCAGTGGCAGCGCGAACTGCAGGACCGCGAGCGGGGCAATGACATTGGTCCGATACACCAGCTCGAGCTGATCGAGCGGATAGTTCGCCAGTCGCGGCATCGGACTGGGCCCGAGCCTGCTCGCATTGTTCACGAGCAGGTCGAGATGTCCGAATTCGCCCGCGACCTCGGCCAGCTCGGCGCGGTGCGCCGGATCGGTGATATCGCCCGGCACGGCCAAAAAGGCTTCGCCGAGTTCGGCCGCCGCCCGGGCCAGCCGGTCGGCGCGGCGGGCGGTGCCGATCACCCGCCAGCCGCGCCCGATGAGCGAGCGCGCAAGAGCCAGACCGAATCCCGCCGAAGCACCGGTGATCAGAGCGGTAGAGCGGTGAGTCATATCGAATCTCCTGATAGTTACCTACCAGTCGATCGTCATACCTGAAGCCAGGTTCAGGTCAAGGAGTATTCGCCGGCGGCATATCTACTCCTCGGCTTCGGCATCCTCGGCGGCCGTCTCCGGCGTGACCGCCGCCGGACCCTGCTCGAGCAGCTTGCGGAATCCGTCCTCGTCGAGGATCGGCACACCGAGTTCCTCCGCCTTGTCGGCCTTGGAGCCCGGCGAATCACCGATCACCACGAATGCCGTCTTCTTCGAGACCGAGCCCGCGGCCTTACCGCCGCGCACCAGGATCGCCTCCTTGGCGCCGTCGCGGGAAAACCCTTCCAGCGATCCGGTTACCACGATCGATAGACCCTCGAGGGTGCGCTCGATGGACTCGTCGCGTTCATCGGCCATCCGCACGCCCGCGGCACGCCACTTGTCGACGATCGCGCGATGCCAATCGACGGTGAACCATTCGGCGACCGCGGCGGCAATGGTCGGACCGACACCGTCGGCGGCGGCCAGTTCCTCGACCGCAGCGTCCTGGATCCGATCGAGACTGCCGAATTCCCTGGCCAGCACCCGCGCCGCGGTAGGCCCGACGTGCCGGATGGACAACCCGACCAGTACCCGCCACAGCGGCCGATTCTTGGCGGTCTGCAAGTTCTCCAGCAGTCGCTTGCCATTGGCGGACAGGCCGCCGTCCTTATTGGCGAACAGCGTGGTGGTCAGCAGTCGCGCCTCGTCGAGGTCGAACAGATCGCCCTCGTCGGTGATCGCGCTCGACTTCAGCAGATCATTGGCGGCCTCGTAGCCCAGCGATTCGATATCGAACGCACCGCGACCGGCCACATGGAACACCCGCTCCCGCAGCTGCGCCGGACAGAACTGCTGGTTGGGACAGCGGATATCGGCGTCGCCCTCCTTCTGCGGCGCCAGCTCGGTGCCGCATTCCGGACAGTGCGTCGGCATGACGAATTCGCGCTCGTCGCCGGTGCGTGCGTCGACCACCGGGCCGAGCACCTCCGGAATCACGTCACCGGCCTTGCGGATGGTGACGGTGTCGCCGATGAGCACGCCCTTGCGCTTGACCTCGGAGGCATTGTGCAGGGTGGCCATGGCGACCGTGGAGCCCGCGATGGAGACCGGTTCCATTACCGCGAACGGGGTGACCCGGCCGGTGCGCCCGACGTTCACCTCGATATTCAGCAGCTTGGTCGTGGCCTCTTCGGGCGGATACTTGTAGGCGATTGCCCAGCGCGGGGCGCGTGAGGTCGAGCCGAGCCTGCGCTGCAGCGCCATCTCGTCGACCTTGATCACCTGGCCGTCGATTTCGTGCTCGATATCGTGACGGTGCTCGCCCCAATAGTTGACGCGCTCGATCACCGCATCGATACCCTGCACCAGTTTGGTGTGTTCGGAGACCGGCAGACCCCATGCGGCGAGCGCGCGGTAGGCCTCGTGCTGTGAGTTCGGGGTGTAGCCCTCCATGCGTCCGAAGCCGTGGCAGATCATCCGCAGCCGCCGCCGCGCGGTGACCGCCGGATCTTTCTGGCGCAGCGAACCCGCCGCGGTATTGCGCGGATTCGCATACGGCGGTTTGCCCTCGGCCACGATCGCCGCGTTGAGGGTCTCGAAATCCGCCAGCCGGAAGTAGACCTCGCCGCGCACCTCGAGCAGCTCCGGGATCGGGAACTCCGCGGTCGCGGTCAGCTCGCCCGGAATGTCCTCGATGGTGCGCGCGTTGAGCGTGACGTCCTCACCGGTGCGGCCGTCGCCGCGGGTCGCGCCGCGCACCAACCGCCCCTTCTCGTACACCAGGTTCAGTGCGACACCGTCGATCTTCACCTCGCACAGATAGTGCAGATTCGACCCGGTCTCGGCTTCGACCCGGCCGGCCCAAGTGCGCAGCTCGTCGAAGTCGAAGACATTGTCCAGCGACAGCATTCGCTCGAGGTGGTCCACGGCGGTGAAATCCGTCGCGAATCCGCCGCCGACCAGCTGGGTCGGCGAATCGGGCGTGCGCAGATCCGGATGTGCGTCCTCGAGCGCCTGCAGTTGCCGCAGCAGCTTGTCGAACTCACCGTCGGAGATGATGGGCGCGTCCCGCACGTAGTACCGGAACTGGTGCTCCCGAACCTCGTCCGCAAGCCGCTGCCACTCCACCCGCTGCTCCGCCGTAGCCGGCTCCGCCGCAATGTCGCTGTCACTCACCCAACGCACACTAGTCGAGCCCACCGACAAGTCATCGCCACATTCCCGCACGTCGCGGCGGACTATCCGGGCAGCGGATCCTGTCCGAGGTGACGTTGCCCGTCGATAGCGCCCGCCCGCACCGCCGCGAATCCGTAGTCGATCATCTCCGTCTCGTACGCGCGCAATGCGGCGATCGGATCGCCGCTCGCGCGAGCCTCGGTCAGGGCGACGGTCAACCGAGCCGCATCGCGCAGTGCCGTACACGCACCGGAACCCGCCGCCGGACTCATCGCATGGATCGCATCGCCGAGCAGGGTGACGCGGGTGGTCGGCCACGGGTCGATCGGCACGCTGGTGCGCAGTGGCAGCGCGAACAGTGAATCCGGTCGGCAGTGCGCGACGATCTCGCGAACCCGCGGATGCCAGTCCCGGGTCGCGGCAGTCATGATGGCGTGCAATTTTGCGCCGTTCGCCGCACGCAGCGCTTCCCCCGAATCGGCGAACCATTCCCGCCGCGCGCCGAAAGAGCATGTCATGTAGTCGGATAACGGCAGCAGCGTAAGGCCTGCCATCGCGCCGGCCTGCTGCGGCGGCACGGGAAACTCGACCGGCGCGACGCCGAGGTAGGTGCGCTCCGGACCGGTGACAGCGGTGAAGACGCCGAACATATCGTCCTCGAACAGATCCCGTGTGCGGTCGGTGAGTGGCATCGCGCCGTACAGCTGGCGCACCCCGGTGTCGACGATCCGCGCGTGCGGCAGGTATTGCTGTCGCACAGCGGAATTCACGCCGTCTGCGGCGACCAGGACATCACCGTCTGCGCGGCCGCCGTCCGCAAAATGTGCGACGACTCGGCCGTCTCGCTGAATCTCGTAGCTCCGCAACTCTTTTCCGAATTCGACAGCGTCCTCGATACCCGCGAACAGCAGTTGACGCAGTACCAGCCGGTCGACCGCCAGGGAAACCGCCGCCGGATCATCCTCCACCTGGGTGAATACCCGTTCGAGTCGATGATTCAGCGCGGTGAACCGGGGATTCGGCAGTCCGGCGGTGGCCTGGAACACCCGAAATAGCTGCGGCGGCAGCAACCGAACCAGGGCATCCCTGCCGTGGCTGTCGATATGCAGCCGATAGCCCTGCCGACGGACGGTCAGCGCAGAATCCCGTTCGTAGACAACGACTTCGATACCTGCTTGTCGTAGACCCTGAGCCAGGCCGAGGCCACCGAGGCCGGCCCCGACGACGACTACTCGAAAACCCATGACGCTCCCTTCGCGCACAACAACGGAAGGGACGCACAGGTCGCACCTTGCAGTGCGGTGTGAAGCGGAAGGCTGACCGGACTAACCCATACCGGCCCGTGGTCTTCGCGCGTCCGCACCTACGACGATAGCAATCGGCGGCACCGCACGTCAGGAGAAGTCCAGGGACTCCGGCTCTTCGGCGAAGGCGCGGGCTACTTCGGTGGAGAGGCGGAGGGCTCGGCGGGCCCATTCGAGTGGCGCACCGCCCAGCCCGCAGGCGGGGGCGACCAGGATCTGGGAGGCCAGGACGGTGCGACGCAGGCCGAGGCGGTCGACGAGGCGGACTCCGGGTTCGGCGATATCGCGCCAGGTCGGGAGTATGCCGGGTGGCGTGACCGGAACGAGGCCGAGAACCAATTGTTTTCCCGCGTCGAGGGTTTCGCCGATATCGTCGAGTCCGCGAGTGGTGATGGTGGCCATATCGAAGCCGATTGCGGTGGCCGCACTGCCGCGAAGGAAGGATAGGGCGGGCGCGTCGGCGCAGGTGTGGATCAGTACTGGGACGGCCTGGGCGGTGATGACCGCGTCCAGCACCGCGAGTGCCTCCGGTTCGGGGACCTCGCGCACCGTGTTGAGCACGCTGACGCCGCGCAGAGAGCCGTTCAGCACATCGGTCAGTGATGGTTCATCCAGTTGCAGAACGACTTCCGCGCCGAGACGTTTGCGGACCTCGTCCACGTGCTGGGCCAGACCTTCGGCCAGTGATTCCGAAATATCGCGCACCGCACCGGAATCGGTGAGGACCCGGTGTCCGACGGGGAGTTCGAGTTGGGCCGCGAGGCTCAGCGGTCCGGTGGCCTGCAGTTTGACCGTACCTACCGAACCCGTTGTCGCCCAGGCCTCTTCGAGTGCGTCCAGATCCGACCTGAGCAGATCGTGCGCACGCCGCGAGACCGCACCGGGCCGGGATGCCAGCCGATAACCCCGCGTGGTGGTGTCGAATCGCATATCCACCAGGAGTGCCGAGATGCGCCCGATCATGTCCGAACCCACACCGCGCCCGGGCAATTCGACCAGATGCGGCAGATCCGGCAACTCACCGATGATCGTGGCCGCAGCCTCCCGCGGATCCGTACCCGGCCAGGAACCGACGGCGGTCGCGATCCCGCCCGCAATCCGCACGGGTTCCTTCGCCGGGATTTCGCCTGATTCCTTGGCGATTTCACTCACTGCGTTGCCCCTATGCGGGGTATGCACCCCATCGTGTGGTGGAACCCGGTCTGTGCCGGGACGAAGCGATCTCGCTTGCCGCGCCGCCCGATGTCGGCGTCACTCACTGCCTTGTGCTCGCGCCCGCGCTACTCACAGAATCCGACGCATCGCGCGCGGTGCCGGTGATGGTGCCGCTGCCGATCACCTGATCTCCCAACGTATCCGGGCGATACAGCACAACGGCCTGGCCGCGGGCGACACCGGTCAGCGGCTCGCGCAGTCGCACAATCAGCCCGTCGCCGACCGCCTCGGCCACGGCCGGTGCGGTACCACCGTGTGCGCGCACCTGCGCCACGCACTCGATCGGGCCCTCGGGCGCCGCGCCGGAGGTCCAGATGGCGCGATCGGCCGCTACGGTCCACACCTGCAGATCCTCGGCCGAGCCGACGCGGACGGTGCCGGAGTCGGGATCGATCTCGGTGACATAGCGCGGCTTACCATCGGCGGCCGGGCCCGGCAGTCCGAGCCCCTTGCGCTGACCGATCGTGAACCCGTGCACGCCTTCGTGATTCGCGAGCACCTGCCCGTCGGAGTCGACGACCGCACCCGGCCGGATGCCGATCTTCGCGCCGAGGAAGGCCTGGGTGTCACCGGACGGGATGAAGCAGATGTCATGGCTGTCGGGCTTATTCGCCACCGCGAGCCCGCGCTCGGCGGCCTCGGCGCGGATCTGCGGCTTAGGGGTGTCGCCCACCGGGAACATGGCCCGCGACAGCTGCTGCGCGGTCAGCACCGCGAGCACATAGGACTGGTCCTTGTCGGCATCGACGGCACGGCGCAGCACACCTTCCTCGAGCCGCGCGTAATGGCCGGTGACCACGGCATCGAAGCCGAGGGCCACCGCACGGTCGGCGAGGGCGGAGAACTTGATCTTCTCGTTGCAACGCAGACAAGGATTCGGGGTTTCACCCGCGGCGTAGGCGGCGACGAAATCGTCGATCACGTCTTCCTTGAAGCGGTCCGCGAAATCCCAGACATAGAAGGGGATTCCGAGCACGTCGGCGGCCCGCCGGGCGTCGCCCGCATCCTCCTTCGAGCAGCAACCGCGCGAACCGGTGCGCAGGGTGCCCGGTGTCGCGGACAGCGCCAGATGTACGCCGACCACCTCGTGACCAGCGTCGACGGCACGTGCCGCCGCCACAGCCGAATCCACACCACCACTCATCGCGGCGAGAACCCGCATCAGACACCTCCCTTCGCACCGGCCAGACCCGCGGCCATGGCCCTTTCCACAATCTGGGGCAAGACATTCAGCACCGCGTCCACATCGGCGCGAGTCGAGGTGTGCCCCAACGAAAAGCGCAGTGAACCGCGGGCCTGCCACGGCTGCACGCCCATGGCGATCAACACATGACTCGGGGTGGCCACACCCGCATTGCAGGCCGACCCGGTAGAGCATTCGATCCCGGCCGCGTCCAACAGCATCAGCAGCGAATCACCTTCGCAGCCAGGAAAAGTGAAGTGCACATTGCCCGGCAACCGACGCGTACCGTCCGGACCGCTCAGCACCGCATCCGGAACCGCATCGCGGATGCCCTTGATCAGCTCGTCCCGCAGCGCTGTCAATTCCTTTGTGCGCGTCGGTAACTCGGTCACCGTGTAGTTCAGTGCGGTGGCGAGTCCGACCGCCGCGGCGGTATCGGAGGTCCCGGAGCGCAGATCGCGCTCGTGCCCGCCGCCGTGCAGGAGCGGCACACACGGCACCTGCCTGCCGAGCAGCAGCACGCCGACACCATGCGGTCCACCGACCTTGTGCCCGGCGAAACTCGCGGCCGAAAGCCCACTCGCCGCGAAATCGATCGGCAGCTGCGCGGCGGCCTGGATCGCGTCACTGTGCATGGGCACGCCGAATTCCTGTGCCACCGCGGCCAATTCGACGATCGGCGCAATGGTGCCGACCTCGTTATTGGCCCACATGATGGACACCAGTGCGACCTCGTCGATATGTTCGGCCAGCGCCGCCCGCAGCACCCGCGGCGACACCACACCGTCGGAGTCGACCGGCAGCCAGGTCACCTGCGCGCCCTCGTGCTGCTCCAGCCACTCGACGGCATCGATGACGGCATGATGTTCGGTCGAACCCGCGATAATCCTGGTCCGGCGCGGTTCGGCATCATGGCGGGCCCAGTAGATGCCCTTGATCGCCAGATTGTCGCTCTCGGTCCCGCCGGAGGTGAAAATCACCTCCGATGGCCGGGCGCCCAGATCGGCGGCGATCGACTCGCGTGCCTCCTCCAGCATCCGCCGGGCCGCACGTCCCGAACCGTGCAGTGAGGAGGCATTGCCCGCCATCCCGAGGGCAGCCGTCATCGCCTCGATCGCGGCAGGCACCATCGGAGTGGTCGCCGCATGATCGAGGTAGACCGTCTGGGGCGCCCCATGGACCGGACCCGCAAAAGCCGACTTCATGACCGTCAAAGCCTATCCCACCGTTGACCTGCACATCTTCGGGGTATCCCGTCGCATTCGCCGATTTGTCCGCGACTCACCCACGATGCGCAACCCGCCGACCACCTTCCGGTATTCCCCGCTCCGGCGCGTCTGCGATGGTCAGCGGCTCATCCCACGGCAAATCCGAGCGAGCCGACCGACTTCCTGAGTAGTCTTCGGGTCGTCGATCGATGCTTTGGAACCCAGCCGCTGTCGTGGAAACGCCGAGCCCATGGTTACTCGTCGAAGGAAGCCGATTGTCACGATCGTGGCTATTGCCGCGTCGATAGCACTGCTGGTTGCCGCGTGCACGTCCGATGGGTCCACTACCTCGAGCGGCGGCAACGCCCCGGTCGCGTACAAAGAGCCGGTCGAACTGATGAGCAAGAACGGCGTTCTCGAAGTCCGGCTGTCGGCGCATCAGGGCACCGTCGCCCTCGACACGGTCTCGGAACCGGTTTCGAACTTGCTGGTCTTCGGCTACGACCTCATCAGAGGAACCGCCTCGGACGGCTCGACCAAGGGGGACAACGGTTATCCGGCGCCGACGCTGCGGGTCGATCCGGGCGAGCGCTTGATCGTGCACTTCGACAACGATCTGCAGGGGCTGACGATCAGGGACTTCTACAACCCGGCCTTCACTCCCGTGGGCGGCGATGTGCCGATCTACCCGCCTGCCCTCGCCTCGTCGCCCCTCAACCTGCACACCCACGGACTGCATGTGAGCCCCGACGGCAACGCCGACAATGTCCTGCTCGACATCCCGGCGGGCAAGGGCAACGTCTACGACTATGCGGTGCCGAAGAGCATGCCGAACGGCATGTACTGGTACCACAGCCATCGCCACACAGTCACGGCGCAACAGACCTACAAGGGGCTGCGGGACTACTGGAAATCGGGCGGCCCGACGGCAATCTGCCACTGGTGACGCAGAACAGCATTCCGATCCGCGTTATGGCGCTGCAGTACAACTTCGTCTTCGACCGCAAAGGCCGCGGCCATCAGTTGAACGACCCGAACTGGCCGCAGTACGTGAGCACACTGCGGCCGCCGGAGGGATCGCAGCTCGCCGACGGCACCTACCGGCCGAGCCTGGCCCCGGTGAACTTCGCGGAAACAACTACGGGCTCCCGGTACGTCACCAACTGGCACAGCGGGCCGCTGTCGCCCGCCAACCACCGCGGGCAAACCCAGTTCGTGCCGAACAACCTGCAGAGTTTCACCAGCGACCCGACGACCCAGCCGCCCATCACGGTCCCGGCGGACCCGACGCTGCCCGACAACCAGCGCGACGTCCAGTTCACGATCAACGGACAGTTCCAGCCCTCGTTGAAACTGAAGCCCGGTCAGACCGAGATCTGGATCCTGGCGAATATCAGCGACTTCGCCTATATGCCGGTCACGCTGACCGAGACCACGACCGGCAACCATCCGCAGTTCGCGATCGTCGGCCAGGACGGCGTCCCCTTCTCCGAGGTCCACCCGCCGGTCGACGGCGACGGCACCCGCCTGGTCATCCCGCCGGGGTCGCGATACGCGATCGCTGTGACAATGCCGCGAACCGGCGATCTCGTGCTCGAGATGCCACCCCTGCCCGGAGCACGCCCGGTCACGAATCCCGGTGTGCTCTATACGAATAACGGTACCGACCACCCACCCGCCGTGCTCGGCACGCTCAGCATCGACCCCTCGTTCATCAGCTACGAGGACGGCTTTTTCGTCTTCCCCACCCAGAAGCTCATCCGGGTGCGGCCCGACGACGGCATCGGGCAGACCACGCCGTTCGTGCCGGGCCAGCAGCTCGACGCCTACACCTCTTTCGTGGACACGTCGGTCGGGCAGCCCGATGTGCGACGCACGCTCACGGTCACGGGTGGTTTCGGCAACGACAAGGCCAGCAGCAGCGATCCCAAGGCGTTCACCTACCAGTTCGACGACAACACCTTCCCGAATATCCCGCTGCTCCAACCGCGACTCGACTCGGTCGAGGAATGGCTGATCACCAACCTGAACAATGACCAGCACCCGATGCACATCCATGTGAACGATATGCAGGTGATGGAGATCGTGGATCCGGTGGCGAATACCAGGACCGGCGTGCAGATGTGGGGTGAGGACAACGTCAATGTGCCTGCCCCGGTGACCGACGCGAACGAGAACCCGCTCGTGCCCGCCTCGGTGACGTTGCGCATGAAGTTCTCCGAGTACATCGGCACCTTCGTAATCCATTGCCATCGCCTCAATCACGAGGACAACGGCCTGATGGCGCTCGTCGACGTAATCCCCGCGGTATCGACCTATGCGGTGGCGATACCGGGTTCGCCCGGCAAGCCCGCGACCGTGCAGGTATACGACGGCAATGGCGACAGGCTGGTCGCGACGGTCACGCCGTTCACTTCGTTCGAGGGCACACCGACTGTCGCGATGGCCGATGTGAACGGGGATGGGGTGCTCGACCTGGTGGCCGGTACCGGCGCGGGAGTGAGCTCGGAGGTCGTGGCCTACAACGGCGCGGGCGGTGCGCCCTTCAGTGAGGAACTGGCTCGGTTCGCGCCGTTCGGACCCGACTTCCGCGGCGGGGTCGATGTCGCGGGTGCCGATATCGATGGAAATGCATTGGCCGACAACATCATCGCCGGCTCGGGCCCCGGCATCGAATCCCAGGTGAAGGTGTTCTCGTCGACGCTGCCGAGTGAACACGGCAAGGCACCCGAGCAGTATTCGACCTTCACGCCGTATCCCGGATCGACGGCTGGGGTCACGGTTGCCGCCGGGATGGTCGATACCGCGTCAGGCCGGGCCGGCATTGTGACCGCACCTGGTCCCGGTGACGCCCCGCGTGTGAAGACCTTCCGCTACGACCTGTACACGGCGAAAGGCGACAACCACGCCGGTCATTCCAGCGAGCCGGTAATGACCTCGGAGTTCCTGGCTTTCGACGAGAACTACCGGGACGGTGTCGCGCTTTCGACAGGGTGGGTGGCCGGCGCCGAGGGCGGAGCGAAGAGCATCATCGCCGGCATGCTCGGCGGCGACGGCACAGTGCGCGTGTGGTCGAGCGGGTCGCGGCTCGACGGGCAGCCCGCGATGTACACAGAGAGCCCGAACCATCATGCGAGCACGGTCGCGTTCCGAGAGATCGCGTCGTTCGTCCCGTTCACCGATGCACCTGCGGGCAGCGGCGTGCGGGTGGGGACCACCAGCACAACCTCCGGCGCGGATCTGCTCATCAGTGGACAGACCGAGATCCGAAAGTTCGGACTGAACCGAGCCGACCCGGATGCCACAACCCTGACACCGACGCTATTGAGCACGATTCCCGCACCGACTGGGCCTGCACCGCTGGGTGGCCGTTAGGGCAACGACCACAGCTGGGTCGTCACCACGTAGAAGATGACTACCCACGCCAGCATGACGGCGACGACAATGGCGATGCCACGGCGGTTCATCTTGGCCACCGGTGTATCCGGGGGCGGGCGCAGCCATCGCCGCAGCAACCGGTTCACGTAGTACGGCATCGTGAAGAAGCTCATCACGAAACTGGACAGCAGATTGCCGATGAGCAACCCCAGCCAGAGCGGCATCTTCAGGGGTGACAGTGCGAGGGTGAGCAGCACGACGGTCGGGTAGAGGCCCACCCACACCGCGACGGCGGTCTTGGTATCCGACGGAGCCGCAGTCTCGTTGCCGTTCTCGTCGAAGGCGAACCAGCTGCCGAACGAGTTATCGATGGTGCGCAGCTCGAAGTCGCTGAACTTCTCGCCCTCGGTGAGGAGCTCTTGCCGCCGTTTCGAGGTGAGCCAGGTGGCCAGGTTCGCCGCGGTATCGAAGCGGTAGAGCGCCGTCCACTCGTCCTGCACACCCTCGATCGGGCGGAACAGCTCGGTGCCGCGGAAGCCTTCGAATTTCGCCTCCTCCCGGCTCAGATCTGCTTGCCACGTAAGGAAATCCGCAACGCTGTCGGGGGTCACGCGGTGGGTGACCACGACCGTCACGAGGGGATCCACCGGTCGCGTGCCGCCACTGATGACCTGCTGGGTGGCGGGGCCGTCGAAGTATTGCTGCCCGCTGTCCAGGAATTCCTGACGGGTGGCGCTGTTTATCCAATCCTGTAGACGGCCGACGGAGTCGAAGCGGTAGACCACGACCCATTCGGGCTGCACCGCGGTGGGAGCGGCGATCTCGGCTCCGAGGAATCCCGGATAGCCCGATGCCGCGGCGTTCAGGTCCTCCTGCCACGACTTGAATGCCTTCTCGAAACCCGGGCGCACCTGCTGGCCGATGATGACCGTCGCCGCACTATCGGTGAGTTTCCCGGATCCCATCGCAGTCTCCTCACGGCTCGGGGCGCGCCGGAACCGGTATGAGTCGCCGATAGATGCGCTCGGGTGTGAGCGGCAGCGCGCGGAATCGGACGCCCGTCGCGTCCTGAAGCGCATTGGCCAGCGCAGGCGCCACCGGGTTGACGCAGCACTCCGCAATGCCTTTCGAGTGCATCGCCCCGACGGAATCGGCGGAGTCGACCGTCAGTACTTCGGTGCGGGGAATATCGGCGTAGGCCGGGATGCGGTAGTTGCGCAGGTTCGGGTTGACCATCGCGCCGTTCGCATCGACGTGGAAGTTCTCGGTCAGCGCGAAGCCGATGCCCTGTGCGACACCGCCCTCGATCTGGCCGCGCACCTGCGCCGGGTTGATGAGGACGCCCGCGTCGGCGGCGTGCACGCTGTAGAGGATGCGGATCTCGCCCGTCATCCGATGCACGGCGATCCGGAAGCCGTGAGTGTTGAAGACGACGCTGCGCGGCGACCCGAAGGCCTTGCGCGCCTCGGTCAATCGGATGCCGCGACTGCGCGCTACCTCGATCAGCTCCGACAGCGATATGCGGCTGTCACCGCAGACGATCGCGGTGTCGTCCATCGCGCACGAAGCGATATCGACTCCCGCATGTTCGGCCGCCAAGAACAGAATGCGATCGCGCAGCGCCTCGGCCGCCCGCAGCACCGCGTTCCCTGCGACGAAAAGACCCGCGCTGGCGAATGCGCCGGTATCGAAACCCGTTCGGTCGGTATCGGATTGCACCAGGCGCACCCGTGCCGGCGTGGTGCCGAGCCGGTCGGCCGCGATCTGCACGTGGGCGGTCGGGGTGCCCTCGCCGAATTCGACGGTGCCGACGGCGAGCTCGTATATACCGTCGTCACCGAGGGTCAGCCAGGCCTCGGCGAGATGGTCGGTCGGGGGCGCGGTCTCGTGCAGCGTGCTGGCGGTGCCGGTGCCGATGACCCACTCGGCTCCCGGGGGCGGCTCGACGGCGTTGCGCCGCAACGCGTCATCGACGAGATCGATGCATCGGCTGAGGCCGTCCTCGCGGAACATGACATCGTCCGGGCCGTCGTCGAACGCGACGAGACCATCGCCGGGACGCACGATATTGCGGCGCCGCAGCTCGAGCGGATCCATATCGAGCGCGACCGCCAGCTCGTGCATGGCCGACTCCATCGCGAATGCGGGCTGGGTCATGCCGTAGCCGCGCAGTGCGCCGCCGGGCACGCTGTTCGTATAGACCGAATACGCATCGAACTTCTTGTTCCGGCAGCGGTAGGTCGCGACGGCGGCCCCACCGGCGAACAGCGTCTCGCCGCCGTGGTTGCCGTAGGCGCCGGTATTCGACACATTGCGGACCTGGATCGCGGTGAGCGTGCCGTCGGCTCGTGCGCCGAGCTTCACCGTCAGCGACATCGGATGCCGTGGTGAGGCCGTCGTGAACTCCTCTTCGCGCGTGAACTCGAAACTGACCGGCCGCCCGGTATCCAATGCGGCAAGGGCGACCAGATCCTCGGTGATGACCTCCTGCTTACCGCCGAACGCACCGCCGACCCGCTTGCAGAACACGCGCACCTGATCGGGACGCAGGTCGAAGAGATAGCCGAGCTTGTTCTTGGCGATGGACGGCGATTGGGAGCTGGTACGTACGTGCAGGCGACCGTCCTCGATCCACGCGATCGATCCGTGTGTCTCGAGATGCGCATGCTGAACGCGCGGCGAGAAATACGTGCCCTCGTGGATCACATCGGCCTCGGCGAAGCCCGCCTCGACATCACCGACGTGCCCGTGGATCTCGAGCAGGATGTTGTGCTCGGGATCGTGCATGAACGGGTCGTGCGAGCCGTGCAGCTGGGGAGCGCCGTCGGCCATCGCCGCTGCCGGATCGAAAACCGCGGGCAGCACCTCGTACTCGACGACCACCTTGCGACAGCCCTCCTCGGCGGCCGCGACGGTGTCGGCCAGCACCGCGACCACGCGTTGACCGACGAAGCGCACCACATCGTCGAGGATGTAGGTGTCGCTGGGATCGACGAGGTGATCGGTGTGGATCGCGGTCGTGAAGCGCTTGCGCGGCACGTCTTCCCAGGTATAAACGCGATGCACACCGGGAACCGCGAGCGCCGCGGTCTTGTCGATCGACACGATGCGGGCATGGGCGTGCGGAGAGCGCAGCATCTTCAGGTGCAACATGCCCTCGACGGCGGTGTCCATGGTGAATTCGGCGCGACCGGTCACCACCTCGGCGCCCGCCGGAGTACCGACGCTGGTCCCGATTACTCGGCCCGGCCGGGCGACCTCGATCTCGGCGACACCGTGCACCGCGTCTTCGATCGCCCGGTAGCCGGTGCAGCGGCAGAGGTTGCCCTTGAGCGCGCGCGAAAGGTCTTGTCGCTGGGCGTCGGTGAGCGCCACCGTGGTCATGATCATGCCCGCGGTGCAGAAGCCGCATTGGAAGCCGGGACCATCGCGAAACTGTCGCTGCATCGGGTGCATGTCCTCGGGCGACCCGAGGCCCTCGATAGTGGTGACCGTACGTCCCTCGGCACGGAATGCGGGCGTGATGCAGCTGTGTACGGGATCGCCGTCCAGCCATACCGTGCAGGCGCCGCAATCGCCCGCGTCGCACCCCTTCTTGACACCGTGGCAGCCGAGTGAGCGCAGGAATGTGCGCAGGCATTGACCCGGGTTCGGCTCGGCGTCGAAGGTATTTCCGTTCACGGTGTATGTCACGGCGGACCGCCTTCGCTGAGCTCGACGCGGATCTCCTCGGCGAAGTACCTGGCCAGGTGGTGCCGATGGTCGGGCGTGCCGTTCGGGTCGCTGAACCACAGGGCTTCGGGAATGGCGTCGATGCGCTCGCGCAGTGTGGCGGCGTCGGGCATGGTGTCGAACGCCAAGCGCACCGGGCGGGTGGTACCCGCGGTGATGGTGAGCAGCAGGTCCGCGGTCCCCGGCGACTGGGTGGCGATCAGGAAAAGCGTCGAGCGGCCCAGGCGTGTCAGGCTGAAGCGCCGGTGCGTACACCGCTTGCGAAGTGCCGCGACCGGGATATCGATGCGGCGCAGGATCTCGCCGGGGGCGAGGATGTTCCGGTGGTCGCCGAGGACGAAGTCGGCGGCATCGACGGTGCGTTCGGATCCGTCGGCAGCCCACACCGTGTATGTGGCTTCGAGCGCGACCGTCAGTGTGATCATCGGACCCGCGGGCAGCGACATGCAGATATTGCCGCCCACCGTCGCCGCGTTCCAGACCTTGAACGAGGACAGGAACGCCTCGCAGCACGTGGTGAAGAGCATCCCGGCGGGCCGGTCACTCGGCGGCGCAAAGGCATTCAGCTCGCGGATGGTGCATGTCGCGCCGATCTCCAGGCCCGCGGCGCTCGGCACCAGGCTGTCCCAGCCGAGTGCGGTGAGATCGATGAGACGGCGCAGCTCCGGCTGCTCGGTCGAGAACAGCCACGTTCCCCCCGCCAGCCACGCGTCGCCGTCGCGCCAGGCCGCGCCCGGTCGGTCGGGGGGTCGCCGAACGATATCGGTGATCGTATCGAGATCCATAGCGCCGCTCCCTCTGGGAAGGTGCCGCCGATCGTCCGCCGAGTTCGATCACGCAACGAATCCGCCCCACTGGGGTCATCGCCGATCACGTACTCGCCTTGGGTCAACGTACCCGACCCGGGTGTGACGCGGCCGGCAATCCCGCAGCCACCGCATCGGTATTGCCGGACACATGGCGAACGGCGGGAACTGCGACGGTCGCGACACTGGCGGCGACCGCGATCGCGGTGAGTAGCACCATTCCCCCGTGCAGCCCGGCATAAGCCGCCAGCTGACCGGTGGCGAGGTAGGCGACGGGTGTGAGCAGCGTCGAGCCGAAATCATCGATCGACCTGACGCGCGATAGCACCGACAGCGGTATCCGCTCCTGTAAGAGCGTGCGCCAGTACACCATCGCCATCGAGACGGCGGCTCCGGACAACGCGCTGTAGACGCCGATGATCGGCAGGCCGAGCCCGCTGACCAGCAGCGCGGGACGCGCCGCCGCGACAGCCAGCAGGGCCGCGCAGACCGCGGCCGGGCGGGCGGCGGATATGCGCAGCGCGACGGCGCTCCCGAGGACGGCACCCGCGGCGAAGGTTGTCATGATCACCGCCCAACCGTCCGGACCGCCGAATTCCAGCTGCGCGACCCGCGGCCCGAGCACGAGTACGGCGGGCACCGCCACCGCGCTGAATACGGTGAAGTTCGCTATCGAGGTCCACAGCCAGGCGCGGGAGGCCACTTCGCGCCAGCCGGTTCGCAGTGCGCTCAATAGGGGCTCCGATGTCGTCCGCTGGCTCGCGGCCGGGCGCCGAACCCCGAGTAGCACAACCGCGCTGATCAGGAAGGTGACGGCATCCACTGCCACGGCCGCACCGAGCCCCGCCGCCGCGATGAGCACCGCCCCCAGCGCCGGACCGACCACGCGCAGCAGGCTGCTCGACATGGCAACCAGCGCATTCGCGGCGCGCAGTGAGTCGGCAGGCACAAGTTGCGCGACGATGCCGCCCGACGCCGGAGTGAACAGTGCCTGCGCGCCGCCGTAGACCACCTGCAACACCATGATCTGCCACAGCTGAGCCGCCCCGCATGCGAGCAATACGGCCAGCACGGCCTGGGTGGCCGCGCGGGTGAGATCCGCCGCGATCATCAACTCGCGACGCGGAAACCGATCCGCTAGCACTCCGCCGAGCAACAACAGTCCGGTCAGGGGCACGAAGCGGGCGGCGAGCACGCCACCGAGCGCCGCGGGTGATCCGCCGATCTCCAACACGACGAAGGTGAGCGCGAGCACCGCCGGGGCATCCCCGGCCATCGATACCGTCTGACCGACGAAGAGTAACCGAAAATCGCGCTGCCGCAATACATTACGTGCGCTCATCGAACCACTCGCGCACGATGACGGCAGCCTTGTCCGGCGGCACCATCGACACGCCGTCGCCCCGCGCCCCGCGCCACATCTCGTACACGACACGGGATTCCGGCTCCACCACCGTTTCGCCCGCCGCCCGCAGACTCGCCACATGCCGCTGGAGCACGGGCTTGTCCCACATGACCTTGTTCATATGCGGAAACCACAGGCAGGGTCGAGGCGCGGCGAGCAGTGTGGTCGTCGCGGGCGTCGACGCGAGTCCCAGTGCCGAGGCGGCGACCAGGTGCGCGGTGGCCGGGAGCACCACGATGCCGTTCGAGGTCAGCGCGAGTTCGACCGGATTGAGGGTCGGGCTGTCGGAGGTGATGACTTCGTCGGCCAACCAGCCGACCACTTCCCGTGGCACGAATCGTTCCGCGCTGCGGGTGAGCAGGACGACGATCTCGCCGGGCTGGGTCTTGCGAAGTTCGGTCAGATAGAGCGGCAGGACCAGCGACGCGCTGGAGCCTGCGGCGATCACCACGAGCGCGCCATGGCGCATGACTGATCTCCTATGGATGGAAGCGGGGATCGCCCGGTACGCACGGGCGATCCCCTCGGGTTCAGCAGGTCGGGCCGTCGTCGACTCCTGTCTCGATCATGGGATTACCTCCTTTCATCTGTGCGAGTTCGGGTTTCAGAACCGGCAGTTGCCGGGGTCCGGTTCGCTGATGCCGGATGGTTGGCCGGCGGGCGTGATGAGGACGACGTCGAGCGTCAGCGGTTTGTCGGTCTCGTTACGCACGGTGTGTACGTGGTGCGGGTGCTCGACCCAGCCTCGGCCCACACCGAATGTGGTTGGTGCGCACTGCCGGTCGTCGGCCTCATATCGAGTTGCGATGCCATCGGCGACATTCACGAGTACGTCACCGGGATGCGAATGCCAGCCGACACTGCCGCCAGGGGCGACGGTGAGCACGGAGAACTGGACATCGACGGGGCCGTCCGGAGCGATGTGGATCGGCTCGGTGACAGTCGCCTTGCTGAGTTGCTCGCCGGTCACACCGACATTGGGTGTGGCGACGGCGGGCAGTGTCGCAGAGGTCGACAATACGGCGAAACCGATTGCCGCACCGATGAACCCAACGCACCGACGGACGCTGCTGGACATGGATATCCTCCCCGCGAAATGGACCCTGTTCTCCGCTCCGCGCCGGCTCCTCCCAGCCGGTCGGTGCGGTTGCGAACAAGCATCCGGGCGATGCCTTTCACCGGCATCTCACGCGCGTTTCACCGGATATCCGCGCTGCTCACAACACCGAAATCTATTGCGGCGGAGCGATTTCGCTGCCGAAACGGCGGAGGCCGACCGGGCAATCGCCCAGTCGGCCTCGTGACCGTGCCCTTCGATCAGTCTGTCGACACCGCAGACGAGGCAACTTGATGGCCGGAGCCCCTGCGTCGGAACGGTCGCAACCGCCGCGACGGCCGTTGCGGCTGCGCCGCTGCCGACTCCGGATCCTGCACGCGGGTAGCCGTCGCCTCGATCCAATCCGATGCGTCGATGGCCCCGTGGCGCGACAAATCGGTGCCGCGCACCGCCTGTTCGCACCGGCGAGCCAGATCACGGCGATCGAGCCCGGGGTACTCCACCGGCTCGAGCACCACCTCGGCGACCATGCCGCGCGAGCGCAGGACGCGCTTCGCCGAGGTGCCGAAGCTGTCGTCACCCACGAATCCGGGAATGGTCGACTGGGTGCCGTGCGCGTCCAGATACCGCACGCGCACCGGCTGCACCGAGGTTCCGGTGTCCACCGCCGCCTGGAAGAGCGCGGGCCGCATGGTGCCGTAGGCGCGGCCACACCATGTCGTTCCTTCGGGGAATACCGCGACCCGGTCCCCCGCCGCCAGCCGTTCACCGAGATGTGCCACCACACCGGGCAGTTCGCGCAGCCGTTCGCGTTCGATCGGAATGACCCGCATGAGTTTGGCCAGCCCACCGAGCAGCGGCCAATCGACCATATCGGCGCGGGCCACGAAGCCCAGTGGCTGCACCGCGGCCATGACGACCACATCGGTCCAGCCGATATGTCCGGCCACGATCAGCAGCCCGTCACCCGAAGCGCCGAAGCGCGCATCGGCCGACTCCCCCGCATCGGCTCGGTTGTCGACAACCCGCAACCGAATCCCCAGACAGCTCAAAACACTTCGCGCATACCGCCGCTGCAACTGTTCGCGGTGTCCGCGGGGCGTCACGACATTGACGACGGGAAAGCTGAGCAACAATCCGGCCACGCCGAATAGTCGGCCGATCACCCGTGCGGTACCGATCTCATCGACCGGATCGATACAGCCGGGCCCACATGGGCTCGACGGCATCCAGGAATGCGCGGAGCGCTCTGCGGGCGGCGCGTCGAACACCATCTGACTCACCGTCCCCCGTCGAGTGCATTGGCCGCGTCTTGTAATCGGTTGAGGTAGCGGGTGTTGATCGTGTCCAGGCCGAGCAGTGCGACGAAATCGGCGACCGCGAAATCCGGATCGTGCGCGGGTTCGCCGCAGATCTCCGCACCCAGGCGCAGGTAGCCGCGCAGCAGCGGGGGCAGCTTCGGGCGCGCGGGCGGTGTCATCTCCTCCAGCGTCAGCCCGTCGACGACCACCGGACGGTAGGGGTGCACCCGCCGCTCGGGATCGGATCCGTGGCGGCCGAGCAACATATCCCGCACGCCGCGCACGTTCACACCGGCCGGGTCGGCTGGAGTGTCCTGCATGGGCACCGAGACGCAGCCCATCACCCATTCGTATCCGGTGAGCTGGATGTAGTGCAGGATGCCTGCCCACATGAGGGTCAGCACCGAGCCGTTGCGGTGGTCGGGCACCACACACGCACGGCCCATTTCCACGATCCGGTTGCCCTCCGGATCCAGTTGGGCCAAATCGAATTCGGTGGCCGTGTAGTAACCGCCCGCGGCAGTCACCTTGTCCGGCGGCAGCATTCGGTAGCAGCCGACGAATTCCTCGGTCCGGTCGTCGCGGACCAGCAGGTGGTCGCAGTGCTCGTCGAAATGGTCCGCGTCGAGACCCGTTCCGTTGTCGGGAATGTGGAAGCCGGGCTCACTGGCGAAGACGCCGTAGCGCAGGCGCTGCGCGGCCAGCCGGTGCGCCGAATCGGAGGAGACGACGAGCGAATACCGAGACCGTTCCGCCCCGGAGTCCGTCGGTCGAGCCGGGGCTGTCAACACGGACGAAATAGTCATATCGGTGATGAAGCCAGTCCGAAACTGCGCCGGAGCAACCTCGAAGTGTCGCCTCGATGCCGGTTCGGTGAACGAGATGATGATCACACCGAGCGTTCACCGAACTGTCGCGTCGCGTTCCGTCTCCCGCATCGCTACCGCCGCCTTTTGCCTGATCCGTGACCTTTTCGCCAGCAGATCAGGCGGCGTCGCGCTCCGGTATCCGCACCGGATCCTGCGCCGCATCCACCTCGTCGAAACCGGGGCGACCCGTGCCGATGAAGGCGACGAGCCACGAGGCCACGGCGGCGAAACGATTGCGGAACCCGACCAGGTACAGCAGGTGCACCGCGAGCCACATCGTCCACGCGATGACGCCGCGGAAGGTGATGTGCTCATTGAGTTTCACCACCGCGCTGAACCGGCTGATCACCGCCATGCTGCCCTTGTCCCAATATTTGAACGGGGTGCCGGGGAGCTTCTTGCGGCGAATGATGTCGGCGGCGTGCCTGCCCTCCTGCATGGCGACCGGCGACTGGCCCGGATAGCCGTTGAGCGAGGTCATATCGCCGATGGCGTAGATATCGGCATGTCCGCCGACGGTCAGGTCCGGATTGATCAAAAGCCGTGCGGCGCGGTCGGTTTCGCAGCCGGTGGCCTCGGCCAGGAGCTGTGCGAACCCGCCCGCCTGCACACCCGCCGACCAGACGACCGTCTCGGCCGCGATCCGGCGCTCGATGCCCTGCTTGTCCTTGACGGTCACCTTGCCGTATTCGATATCGGTCACGAAGGTGCCCAGCAGCACCTCGACGCCGCTCTTGGTCAGCGATGCCTTCGCGTACTCCGAGAGTCCGCCACCGAAGGGCGGCAGCACCTCGCCCGCACCCTCGACCAGGGTCACCGAAACCTCTTGGTGGTAATGCCGTTTCGCGAGTTCCTTCAGCTGACCGGCAACCTCGACACCGGTCGCGCCCGCGCCGACCACCACGAAGCTCAGCAGGCGCTTGCGGGTCTCCGCATCCGCGCCCCCGGCCTCGGTGAAGACCCGCTCGATCTGCGCGCGCAGCAACTTCGCATCGTCGATGGTCTTGAGCGAGAACGTCTTATCGGCGAAATCGTCGCGGCCGAAGTACGACTGCGAGGCGCCGGTGGCGGCGATCAGCGAGCCGTAGCGGATCTGCGTGCGCTCGCCGTCGTGCTCGTAGGTGAGCACCGCGTTGTCGGCGTCGATGGCGACGACCTTGCCGAGCCGGACGTCGGCCTCCCTATGCCTGCGCAGTACCGAGGCGATCGGCGGCGCGATCTCGTGCGATGCCAGCACACCTGTCGCGACCTGATAGAGCAACGGCTGGAAGAGATGCTCCGGAGTGCTCGAGATAAGAACGTAATTGATGCCCGATTTGGCCAACTGCTTAGCGGCGGCAAGCCCCCCGAATCCCGATCCAACGATGACAACATCTGCGTGTTCCATGACAGCCTCCTTCTCTCATTACCAACCGTCATTCGATCCGCAGATATTTCAGGTGTTCAGGCGCATAATAGATATGACTCTTATCTGGATCGCTCATGAATTGGAGATCAAGTGGAGCTTCGCCAGCTCACCTACTTCGTCGCGGTGTGCGAGGAGCTGAGTTTCAGCAGGGCCGCGGCCCGCTGCTACATCTCCCAATCGGCGATCAGCCATCAGATCGCCCGGTTGGAGCGTGACCTCGGCGTAGCCTTGTTCGAGCGTTCGACCAGGGCCGTTGTGCCGACCGACGCGACCATGCGGCTACTTCCCCTGGCTAAACAGATGCTCAGTCTGGAGTCGGCCATCCGCGCCACCGTGCGCACCTCAGGTCACCGCATCCGGCTGGCCGCGAATATGTCCTTCGCGACCCGATCCCTCTCCGCGATCGCCGGGGCGCGCGCCGCGCATCCGGATGCCGAGATCGAATTCGTCATCAAACCGTTCCGGCAGCGGATCACCGCGGTGGCCGACGGCGACTGCGATCTCGCGCTCATCCGCGGCAGTGTCGACGAGCCCGGTCTCGCGGTGGAGAAGCTGTGGATCGAGGACCTCGTCATCGCCACCTCCGCCGCCCATCCGCTGGCCCCGCACGACCAGGTGACGCTGGCGGATCTCAGCCCGTATCCGCTGCTGCTCCCGCCCGAGCAGGAACAGGTGCTGCTGCACAATGTGATTCGGGCTGCCTTCGCCGATCTATCGGCGGGACCCACCTTCGGTCCACCGATTCCACCCGATCACACCGCGACCATGGAGCTGATCAATCGCCCGGACGCCTGGACGGTGCTCTACGCCGACAGCCCGACCGAGGGCCTGGTCGTCCTGCACCTCGCCGAGCACCGACTACGTATTCCGGTCTCCGCGGTCTTGCGCAGCGATGCGCGCCGCTCGCCGATCCTCACCACGCTGCTGTCCGGGTTGCACCGCCGCTGAGATCTGCTGTCACCGAGCAGATCTCACGGCATCGGTGTCAGGCGTTCTCGCGAGTGAAGCTACGTGCGCCGATCAACATCGCCACCGCGGCGACCGCCAGCGTGAGCCCGGTCCCGAGGTACACCTCGGACGCACCGAAGTCACCGCGGAACAGGGCCCTGGCCGCATCGACGGTGTGCGAGAACGGATTCACCTTGCCGATCGTGCGCAGCCAACTCGGCCCGACGCTCAACGGCAGCAGAATGCCGGACAGCAGCATCAGCGGCACCGCGAGACTATTGAGCACCGAGGCGAGTACATCCTCGGATTTGGCCCACAGACCCAGCGCATAGGACGCCGCGGCCAAACCGGCCGCCATGACCGCGATCAACAACACCGACAGCACCACGCCGAGCGGATCCGGCCGAACCCCGAATGCCGCCATGGCAACTCCGACGAGTACCAACGCCTGGACAACGAGCACAACCATGTCTTTCAGCACGCGCCCGGTCAGCAGTGCGCCCCGGCTCGCGGGCGTGACCCGCTGCCGTTCGACTACTCCCGCGCGCAATTCCGCCACAATGCTGAAGCCGACATAGATCGCGCCGAACAGCCCGGTCTGGATGACCAATGCGGGCGTGAGCAGCTTCCACGGATCGGAATCCGCGCCGAGCGACGGCGCGATGCCCTTGACCAGCGGCCCGAACAGCACCAGATACAGCACCGGCTGGGACAGACCGATCAAGACCCACACCGGATTTCGCAGATTTGCCCGCAGTTGGGACCAGAAGATCAGTCCGGTCTCGCGCATGAACCTCATGAGTGACTCGCCTCCCGCAGCGAACGCCCCGTAATAGTGAGAAAGACATCGTCGAGGCTGGGACGTTTGACAGTGAGCGCACCCGGTACGAGACCGCGCTCGTCCATGGCACGCAACAGGGGTACCACCGCAGCATCGCCGCGATCCACGGTGAGATGCACCAGCGTCGCACCGATCCGGTCCGCACCCGCATCCTCCGAGCGCACCAGCGAGCGCACCTCGAGCACCGACTGGGCGACCTGGAGCGCGAGATCCGCATGGCCGTCATCGATTTCGAAGCTCACCACGTCACCGGAGATGCGGCGCTTGAGTTCGTCGGGCGAGCCCTCGGCGACGATGCCGCCGTGGTCCATGATCAGCAGACGGTCACACAGTGCGTCGGCCTCGTCCAGATAGTGGGTGGTGAGCACGACCGTGGTACCCCGCTCGCGCAGGCGCCGGATGTGCTCCCACAGATTCGCGCGGCTCTGCGGATCCAGGCCGCTGGTCGGCTCGTCGAGGTAGATCAGCCGTGGGCCGTGCACCAGGCCGAGCGCGATATCGACGCGGCGGCGCTGACCGCCGGAGAGCTGGTTGCATTTGCGCCGGCCGAGTCCGTCCAGGTCGAGCGCGACGAGTAGTTCTTCGGCGTTGTGCACGGCCTGCGCCTTGCTCAGCCCGAAAAGTCTTGCCTGCAACACCAATTCGTCGATGACCAGCGCATCGTCATTGGTCATTCCGCCCTGGGCGACGTAGCCGATGCGCGAACGCACGGTCCGCTGCTCGGCCCGTAGATCCGCGTCGGAGATGACCGCCGCGCCAGCGGTCGGGGCGATGAGGGTGCTGAGCATCCGCAGTGTCGTGGTCTTTCCCGCGCCGTTGGGGCCGAGCAGACCGAGGATCTCACCCTCGTACACATCGAAGTCGACGCCCGTAACCGCTTGGACGGGGCCGTTTTTGGTTTCAAACGTCCGCGCCAGTCCGCGCACCCGGATCACCGAGGTGCGGGTGCGATCGCGAACGGAGTCGATCGTTTCCACCTGAACAACGGTAGAAACGCCCGACCAAATAGTCAAGCTTTACTATTCAGTCTTGATCAATCGATGATGGCGCTGCGACCGTCCAGCCGCGCCGGGAACCGATCCCAGATCTCCAACTCGCCACTTTCGATGCGCTCCAACGTTTTCTGCGACCAGCGCAGATCGGCCCGGATATGTTCGGAGGCCAACCGGATCGCGTCGGCGACATGATGCGGTTCGGTCTCCGCCGGATCGCCGCTACCGGCCATGACACGACGCTCCTCCCGGTCGAGCTGTTCGAGTTCGGCCTCGAACTTCTTGATCCGGCTGCGCAGCGCGGCGATGACCTCGTCCCGAGGCGCCTGTGGCAGCAGTGCCACCGCCGCGGCGTACGGATGCTTCGGCTGCTCGGCATCCCACAGTGCGTCACGTAGCATCTGGGCGAAGACCTTCTCCCCCTCGGCGGTCATTTGATAAGTCGTGCGCTCCGGTCGCGCACCGTCCTGTCCGACACCCGCCACCGCGATGAGCCCGTCGCGCTGCAACGTGTTCAGTGCGCCGTACACCGAGCCCGGTTTCACATTCGCCCAATTGTCCGCCCGCCAGGACAACAGCTCCCGCCGAACGTCATAACCGTGCACGGGCGCCAGCAGCCGCACCACGGCGAGCACCAGCATCCGAGTCGTAGGAACAGCCATATCCGCAGGTTATCCCACCTGGCGGGACCGTATGAATAAGCGAATGGCGCCGCTATCAGCCGGAGCCATTCGGACAGCACTGGAGCTTGTCAGCTCTCACGAGCTGTCACCGACCGTCAGCTGGCGGGCGATCTCGTTCCTACGATTGGATGCCTCATCGGCTGGTGTTGAATCACGACGACCAGGTTCGATCACCATGCTCGGCGATCATCCTGCAAACGAAAGGTGGCCCCGACCGTTTCCGGTCGGGGCCACCTTTGTTTGCTCGGCGAATGCGTCAGCCCTTGTGGGTCTTCACAGCTTCGGTCAGCTGCGGGGCGACATTGAACAGGTCGCCGACGATGCCGTAGTCCGCGATCTCGAAGATCGGGGCCTCTTCGTCCTTGTTGACCGCGACGATGGTCTTCGAGGTCTGCATACCGGCGCGGTGCTGGATGGCGCCGGAGATGCCGAGGGCGATGTAGAGCTGCGGGGAGACCGTCTTACCGGTCTGACCGACCTGGAACTGGCCCGGGTAGTAGCCCGAGTCGACGGCGGCGCGCGAAGCGCCGACGGCGGCGCCGAGCGAATCGGCCAGCGCCTCGACGACCGCGAAGTTGTCGGCGGAACCGACACCGCGACCACCGGAGACGACGATGCTCGCCTCGGTGAGCTCCGGACGGTCGCCACCGACGACCGGCTCGCGCGAGGTCACCTTCACGACGCCCTCTTCCTGCGCGGGCACCTCGACGGTCACCTTCTCGCCCGCACCGGCCGAGGCGATGGCCTCGACGGCGCCCGGACGCACCGAGATCACCGGCACGTCGCCGGTGGCCTTGGCGTCGACGGTGAACGCGCCACCGAAGATGGAGTGCACGACCGAACCGTCGGACTTGACGTCGATGACATCGACGAGCAGGCCGGAGCCGATGCGCGCGGCGAGACGGCCCGACACCTCCTTGCCCTCGGCGGTGGCGGCTACGATCACGGCGGCCGGGGAAATCGACTCGACCAGACCGGCGAGCACGTCGACCTTCGGGGTGACCAGGAAGTTCTCGACATCGTCGGATTCGGCGATGTAGATCTTCGCGGCGCCCGCGGCGGCCAGCGCGTCGGCCAGCTTCTCGCCGGTGCCGGCCGGGCCGGTCACGACGGCTGCGGGCTCACCCAGCGCGCTCGCGGCGGTGAGCAGTTCGGTGCTGACCTTCTTGATCGCACCGTCGGCGTGCTCGACGAGCACAAGTACTTCTGCCATTTGTGTTCTCTCCTAAGCAGTCTCGGGCGGGATCAGATGATCTTCTGACCGACCAGGTACGCGGCGATCTTGGTGCCGCCGTCGCCCTCGTCCGCGATCTTCTCGCCCGCGGTGCGCGGGGGCTTCGGGGTGGCCGCGGTGACGGCGGTGCCCGAGTTGGCGACACCGACGGTCGACGGGTCGACGCCCAGGTCGGCCAGCGTGAAGGTCTGCACTTCCTTCTTCTTCGCGGCCATGATGCCCTTGAAGGAGGGGAAGCGCGGCTCGTTGATCTTCTCGGTGACGCTGACGATGGCCGGGAGGGTGGCCTCCAGCTTGAACACGCCGTCGTCGGTCTCCCGCTCACCGGTGATCTTCTCGCCGTCGACGGTCAGCTTGCGCAGGTGCGTCAGCTGGGGCAGGCCCAGGTACTCGGCGATGATCGCGGGTACAGCACCGGCGCGACCGTCGGTGGCCTCGTTGCCCGCGATGACCAGTTCGACACCCTCGACCTGACCCAGCGCGCTGGCCAGCACCCAGGCGGTCTGCACGGCGTCGGAGCCGTGGATCGCCGGATCGTTGATGTGGATGGCCTTGTCGGCGCCCATGGACAGCGCCTTGCGGATGGCCTCGGTGGCACGGTCCGGACCGGCGGCCAGCACGGTGACCTCGCCGCCCTGGGCCTCCTTGATCAGCAGCGCTTCTTCGACGGCGCGCTCGTTGATCTCGTCGAGGACGGCGTCGGCGGCTTCGCGATCGAGGGTGAAGTCACCATCGGTCAGCTTGCGCTCGGACCAGGTGTCGGGAACCTGCTTGATGAGTACGACGATGTTCGGCATCGGTCTTCGTCGACCTCCTGTTCTGGTTACACGTGTGTGGTGGTCGCACGAGCGGCGCCGTACGTCCTTGTTTGTAGCTCAGGGCGTGACACTACCCTACGTTAAGTTACTCGCGGGTAACTTAGTCGCTTCTCTCTCACAACGGAGGTCCTGGCGATATCTTGCGGCCGTCCAACCAGTAACGTCGGAGCGATGAGCGAGGCTGTGATCCCTGCCGCAGTGGGCACCACCCCGGGCATTACTCCCGAGTCGGCCGTGGAGCCGTTGCCGCTGACCGGCGAGCGGACCGTACCCGGCATCGCCGAGGAGAACTACTGGTTCCGTCGGCACGAGATCGTCTACGCGCGCCTGCTCGAGCGTTGCGCCGGAAAGACGGTGCTGGAGGCCGGATCCGGTGAGGGTTACGGCGCGAACATGATCGCCGATGTGGCCGCCGAGGTGATCGGCCTCGACTACGACACCAGCGCGGTCGAGCATGTGCGCGCCCGCTACCCGCGCGTGGAGATGATCCAGGGCAACCTCGCCGCGCTGCCGCTGGAGGACGAGTCGGTCGATGTCGTGGTGAATTTCCAAGTGATCGAACACCTCTGGGACCAGGGCCAGTTCATCCGGGAATGTCTGCGGGTGCTGCGGCCCGGCGGGGAACTGCTGATCAGCACGCCCAACCGGATCACCTTCTCCCCCGGCCGCGATACACCGCTCAACCCGTTCCACACCCGCGAACTCGATGCCGACGAACTCACCGAACTGCTCGTCGACGCGGGTTTCCGGGTCACGCTCATGTCCGGGGTACACCACGGCCCGACACTGAAGGCGTTGGACGCCAAGCACGGTGGCTCGTTCATCGATGCGCAGATCGAGCGCGCACTGGCCGGTGAGCCGTGGCCCGCCGAGCTGACCGCCGATGTCGCCGCGGTCGCCATCGACGATTTCGCACTGATCACCGAGGACATCGATGCGAGCCTCGATCTGGTCGCCATCGCGGTGAAGCCGTGAGCGAGCAGGAAGTTCCCGGCCAGTTCACTCTGGTCCTGCATTCCCATCTGCCCTGGCTGGCCCACCACGGCCGCTGGCCGGTCGGCGAGGAATGGCTCTACCAATCCTGGGCCGCCTCTTACCTTCCGGTCGTCGATGTGCTGAGAACCCTTGCCGCGGAAGGCCGTTCGCACCTGCTCAGCCTCGGCATCACGCCGGTGCTCGCCGCCCAGCTGGACGATCCGCATTGCCTTGCGGGCATGCATCATTGGCTCGGCAACTGGCAGCTGCGCGCCGACGAGGCCGCGATGGCGGGCAATATCGCACTCGGCAGGCATGAGCACCGGCTGGCCGCAGCGGCACTCGCGGAATTCGAACAGCACTGGCGCCACGGCGCTGCGCCGGTCTGGCGGCAGCTCATCGACGCCGAGGCCATCGAACTGCTCGGCGGCCCGCTCGCGCACCCGTTCCAGCCGCTGCTGCACCCGCGACTGCGCGCCTTCCAGCTCGACGAAGGCCTGGCCGATGCCCGGCAGCGCTGGGGCCACACCCCGACCGGCATCTGGGCGCCCGAATGCGGCTACACCCCCGGCATGGAGACCGGATACGCGGCCGCGGGTGTGACACATTTCATGGTCGACGGACCCGCACTGCGTGGCGACACCACCCTCGGCCGACCGGTCCGGGAATCGGATGTGGTGGCCTTCGGGCGGGATCTGCAAGTGAGCTACCGGGTTTGGTCGCCCAAGTCCGGCTATCCGGGCCAGAGCGCCTATCGTGACTTTCATCACTATGACCATGCGACGGGTCTCAAGCCCGCCCGCGTCACCGGCAAGACGGTCGCCGGTCCGGACAAGGCCCCGTACGACCCGGAACTGGCGGCCGGGGCGGTGGTCCGCGATGTCGACGATTTCGTGCGGACCGTGCGCGAACGGCTGATCGACGAATCGGCGCGTATCGGACGTCCGGCCCTGGTCGTCGCCGCATTCGATACCGAATTGTTCGGACATTGGTGGCACGAGGGTCCGCAGTGGCTGGCCCAGGTGCTGCGGGCACTGCCCGAGGCGGGCGTCACCGTCGGCACGCTGGCCGATGCCAGGGCGCGCGGGTTCGTCGGCGAGCCGGTTCCGCTTGCCGATTCGTCCTGGGGTTCGGGTAAGGATTGGCGAGTGTGGGCCGGTGACCAGGTGAAAGACCTGGTGGATCTGAACGACGATATTGTCCGGCTCACCCTCGATACGGTCGACAAGATGCGGGCCGCGGACGGCGGCGCCGCACTGCGCGACCCGGTTGCCGATCAGCTGCTGCGCGAGGCCATCCTCACCGTCTCCAGCGACTGGGCATTCATGGTCAGCAAGGACTCCGCGGCCGGCTACGCACGCGACCGCGCGCAACGACACGCCCACGCCGTGCGGGAAATCGCCGCCGCCGTCGGCGCGGGCCAAGTCGCCAAAGCACACCAGTTGGCGGCAGGATGGGGGGCGGCCGACGGGTTCTTCCCGAGTTTGGACGCACGGCGGCTGGCGATCGCGGACCGAGACTCCGCCTGATAAGGACATTCATGAAGATCTTGATGGTGTCGTGGGAGTACCCACCGGTTGTGGTCGGTGGGTTGGGCCGCCATGTGCATCACCTGGCGGTCGAACTGGCCGCGGCCGGCCACGAAGTGGTCGTGCTCGCCCGCCGACCCTCCGGCACCGACTCCGTGACCCACCCCACCCACTCCTTCATCGCCGAGGGCGTGCTGGTTGTCGCGGTCGCGGAGGATCCGCCGTGCTTCGACTTCGGCGAGGACATGCTCGCCTGGACGCTGGCCATGGGCCACGCGATGGTGCGCGCGGGAGTCGCGCTCGGCAAGCCCGGCATCGGCGACGGCTGGGTCCCGGATGTCGTGCACGCGCACGATTGGCTGGTCGCGCATCCGGCGATCGCGCTGGCCGAGTACTACGACGTGCCGCTGGTTTCGACCATCCACGCCACCGAGGCCGGGCGGCACAGCGGTTGGGTCTCGGGTCGGGTCAACAAGCAGGTGCATTCGGTCGAGTGGTGGCTGGCCAATGAATCGGATGCGCTGATCACCTGCTCGACCTCCATGCAGAACGAGGTGGAGCGGCTCTACGGGCCCGAGCGGGTGCCGATGACGGTGATCCGCAATGGAATCGATGTGGGCGCGTGGACCTTTCGGCCGCGCGCACCGCGCACCGGTCCGCCGCGTCTGCTCTACGTCGGTCGGCTCGAGTACGAGAAGGGCGTGCAGGATGCGATCGCCGCGCTGCCGCGCATCCGCCGCGCCCACCCCGGCACCACACTGACCGTCGCCGGGATCGGCACCCAGTTCGAATGGCTGCGCGAGCGCGCCCGGGTGCATCGGGTCGCGCGGGCGGTGACCTTCACCGGTCAGCTCGATCACGAGGAACTGCTCGGCTGGTTGCACGGCGCCGATGCCATCGTGCTGCCGAGCCGCTACGAACCCTTCGGCATCGTCGCACTCGAGGCAGCCGCCGCCGGTACCCCGCTGATCACCTCCACCGCCGGTGGTCTCGGCGAGGCCGTCATCGACGGCGTCACCGGCGCATCCTTCGAACCGGCGGATGTGGACGGCATCGTCGAAGCCGTGCGCGCCACCCTCGACGATCCGGCCGCCACCCAGGACCGCGCCTACGCCGCGCGCGAACGCCTCACCGCCGACTTCGCCTGGGACGTCGTGGCCGCCGAAACCGCCCTGGTCTACTCCTCGGCCAAACGCCGCGTCCGCAATCCCCTCGGCCGCCCCACCATCATCGAACGCCCTCTCCCCGAGCGTGATCCGAAGTAATGCCTAGCTCTCCATCTTCTTGACGATCTTCTGGATGGTGAGCCAGGTGCGGGTGGTGATCTCCTTGCTGTAGGTCTTCTCCATCCAGGCCATGAAGTTCGGGGTGCGGGGCTCGGTGTTGTCGATGATCGAGAGGACGACGCGGGCAGCCGTGTCGTAGCCGACGATCTGGACGCCGGGTTCGGTGTGCCCGCGCAGTTCTTCGGCGACGTTCGGCGGGGCCTGTTTGAGGAAGGTCGCGGTGAGGTAGGTGCCGCGGCCGTGGGTCAGGCCGGGAAACGGATCGGTGTCGAGCAGGTCGCGCAGTTCATCGTAGGTGCGCACGATGGTGCCGCCTGGAATTCCGAGTTCGCTGTTCAGCGCGTCCTGGATGCGGGTTTCCAACTTCGCGATATCGGTGTCCGCGGTACGGAAGACCACATTGCCACTGGCCAATACCGTGGCGACCTTCTCGAATCCGAGCCCCTCGAACACCCCGCGCAGCTTCTCCCCCTTCATATTGGGGTTCGTCGGCATGATCCCGCGCAACAGCGCCGCGTACCTGTTCATATCGCTGACCGTACCCACTGCCGCCGACCCTCATCGAGGGCAGTCGAATGGTTGCTCGAACCCAGGCCGGGAACCACCATTCGACTGCCCTCGACGACCCGGCTCAGCGCGCGGCGCGTCGGGCCGGGTGGGTCATGCCGACTGGGTGGCGCCATTCTTCTTGCGCTCGATATCTTCCAGCGCGGCAACGTATTTGGCGCGCTCCTCGGCGCCGGCCTCCCAGGTCGCCTTGCGGTTCTTGACGACCTTGGCGGGCGCGCCGACGGCGATACTGTAGTCCGGAATCTCGCCCTTGACCACCGCATGCGCACCGAGCACACAGCCGCGGCCGACGCGGGTTTCGCGCAGCACGGTCACCTTTGCGGCGATCCAGGTGTCCGGGCCGATGCGGACGGGGCTTTTGACGATGCCCTGATCCTTGATCGGCATATTGATGTCGTCCATGCGGTGGTCGAAGTCGCAGATGTAGCACCAGTCCGCGACCAGCGTGGATTCACCGATCTCGATATCGAGGTAGGTGTTGACCACATTGTCCTTGCCGAAGACGACCTTGTCGCCGATGCGCAGCGAACCCTCGTGGCAGCGAATGGCATTGCCGTCGCCGATATGTACCCAGCGGCCGATTTCCATCCGGCCCAATTCGGGGGTCGCGTGGATTTCGACGCGCTTGCCGAGGAAGACCATGCCGCGCAGCACGATATGCGGATTGGCCGCCTTGAATTTGAACAGCCGGTAGTACCGCACCAGATACCAAGGCGTGTACGCCCTGTTCGCGAGCACCCAGCGCAGCGACGCCAGCGTCAGAAATCGCGCTTGCTGCGGATCCCGGCGGCGCGAGCCACGCCACCGCGAGCGCAACGGTGCGCCCCACATGCTCGTCACGAAGTCATCTCCTGTCGTGGTCCTTGACATGGCGACCGTCCCGGTCGCGACGGCTAGAGCTTATCCCGTCGGAAAACACCGCCGGGACCCGTACAACGTCGGCGGACCCTCCCGTACAGTGATCGCTGCGCCGCCGACGGCGGCGGCGAACCTCCACGCGGGCGGTGGTGCGCGTACCCGGGGGTCGACACGCTTTCGGTCACGTCCCCAGCGGGCAACGACGACAGGAGTGCAGCAGGTGCGAAGCGGCGGCGTACTGGCCAACCCGGCGCGCGGGCTGACCCTGTCCCGGCTGGGAGCGGCGGCGGCCATCGGCGCGCTGGTATTGACGGGCTGCGGCACCGACGTCGACGACATCACCGTCGGATCGGGCAAGGGCTGGACCACCGCGCACCACGACGGCCGCAACAGTGGCGTCAGCCCGGTCACCGGCTCGCGCAAATTATCGCTGAGCTGGTCGCGGCCGGTCGGCGGGCCGATCGAGGAACCTGTGACGCTCGGCCCGGACGGGCAAATGTTCGTCACCACCCTGACCCCGAACAACTGCGCCATTCTCTCGCTGCAGATGCCGACCGGCCGCAAACGCTTCTGCAATGCGCTGGGACCGAATGCGATCTCCGCGCCCTCGGTGGTCGACAGCGGCACCAATGTCTACGTCGGCGACGACAGCGGGGTCAGTGCGTTCAACTCCATCGGGCAGCCGCGCTGGCGAACTCCCGTTGCGGGCGTGCCGGTTTCGGCGCAGTTCACCGGCGACGGGAACATCCTGACGGTCACCCAGTCCGGTCAGATGGATGTGCTCAGCCGCCAGACCGGTGCGCGCATCGTCAGCACCGCCCAACTGCTCGGCGATCCCGATTTCCTGGCGTACCCGGATCTCACCCGGCCCGCGGCGGGTCAGGGTCTCGACGACTGCGCGATCGGCGGACCGCAGTGCGCGGTCGCCAACATCTCGCCGATCGAAGTGTCCAGCGGCCGCTTCTTCGTCACGCTGTGGAAGCCGGGCAAGCCGATCGCCGCACTGGTCGCGTTGCGCTACGCCGACAATAAGATTCAGCAGGAATGGAGCGCGGACCTGCTCACCGACGGCAGCGCGACCAGCCCGACGCTGTCCGCCGACGGCCGGACCGTCTATGTCGGCGACAACTCCAAGCGCCTCATCGCGATCGACGCCGCCGACGGCCGGACCAAGTG
Organism: Nocardia sp. NPDC049526; assembly: GCF_044465765.1. NCBI lineage: Bacteria > Bacillati > Actinomycetota > Actinomycetes > Mycobacteriales > Nocardiaceae > Nocardia > Nocardia sp. NPDC049526. The sequence goes on from NZ_JBITMA010000004.1 coordinate 448,027, forward strand.
GGTGCAGCCGCTGGATTGGGCTCCGCGCGGCGGCATTTCGGTCTCCAGCGACGGCCTGATCATCCCCGCCGGTGACGAGGGCCACCTGCTCGCCCTGCGCGACAAGGGCGACGCCGCCGAAATCGCCTGGGAGCGCAAGGATCTCACCCTGCGCGGCACCCCCGTCCAGACCGCGGGCGACACCGGCTACACCGCCGCCGCCATCGGCGACGGCATCAACCTGATCACCTTCGACACCAAGACCGGCACAACCGTCGACTCGGACGTCCTGCCGGATGCCAAAGGCACCACCACCGGCACCTCCATCGGCCCCAAGGGCGAGGTGGTCCTCGCCACCCGCATCGGCGAAGTCTTCACCTTCAAACCCGAGCAGTAGCCGCTCGGGGGCGGCCTGAACAGCTTGCATTCCCGAAGCCAGGAGCACTGTCCGCGCCAGGCTTGCAGCTAGGTGCTGGACACTCGATCACCGTCTCCCGGGGGCGAAGCACAATCCTGGACGCCTGATCACCATGGGCTGGCGGCGGCGAATATCGAGGCGGCCCGCCATCAGTACATTCTCGATGCCGGCGAGTGCGGGGTGGGGCGGTGGGTGGGGTCAGGTGCAGAGGAAGGCGGCGGCGGTGCGGGATAGGCGGGTGAGGATGAGGGTGTAGGGGGTGGTGCCGCGGAGTTTGAGGCGTTTGCGGAGGGCGTCGGGGTCTATGTCGAGGCCTCGGATGCGGATTTCGAGGGGGCCGCAGTTGCGGCGGGACAGTTCTTGGCGGAGGGTTTTTTCGCGGAATTCCAGGCGGTCGAGGATGCGGAAGCCGCGGACGCCGTGGGGGACGGTGTTGCCGGTCAGATAGGCGATCTGCGGGTCCAGTTGCCAGAGGCCGTGTTCGGCGGCGTAGTGGCGCACGAGGCCTGCGCGGACGATGGCCCCGTCGGGGTCGATGATCCACTCGCCGGGGGGCTGTTCCGGAATATCGTCGGGGGCGGCGTCGGTGTAGGTGACGGAATCGCCTCGGGAGGTGAGGACTGTTGCGCGGCGGGTGACGTCGCTGTCGGAAAGGCCCGGTGACCACAGGCAGGCCTCGCGGACCGCGCCGTCGAGGGAGACGACCTCGATCTCGCCCGGCCAGTCCAGGCGGTCGAAATCCAGTCCGGGAGCGCACTTTACGGCCAGATCGCGGCCGGGATAGGCGGCAAGCAGATCCGGTAGCGGGGGTTGCAGCTTGGCCGGATCGTGCGTGCGGCGACCGTCCGCGCGGCGGGCCGGATCGGCGATGACCACGGTGCCGGTGCTGGTCGGGACGAGGGCATCGGCCTTGGCCAGCAGAACATTTCGGGATGCGGCGAGATTGTGTGCGGCCATGGACAGGCGCACGTCGTCGAGGTCGCTGCCGAGTACGGAAGGGCAGGTGCGGACCAGTTCGGCGAGTTCCGCGCCGATCGAGCAGGTCACATCGTGTACGACGCGTCCGGACAGGCGCGCGGCGCGGTGTCGGGCGACCAGCGTCGGCGTCGCCTGTTGCAGTGCGTCATCGGTGAACAGCCACTGTCCGGTATCGACGAGCTTGGCCGCGGCACGGCGGCGCAGGCGCACCGTTTCCACGAGTGCGGCCGACCGCTCACCGAATTCGCGACGCACCCGCTCCAAATCGCGCAGGTGCGTCGCGGGAGTCAGCTCCAGCCGATCCACCTCGGCCAGCGCGGCGCAACCCGCCGCGCTGCCGAGGAAGACGACATCCTCGCGGCCGAAGCGGTAACCCACTACTTGCCGGCAGCGCCCGGCTTCACGCCGGTGATCATGGCGTTGTAGAAGAACTGGCGCGGCACCACGCGGCGCATGACGTTCTCGTCCAACCAGCTCAGCCGCAGCCACGCACGGTACATGGCCATCCGGTAGCCCATGGTGAGCTTCTCGTCCGGGACGGCCGCCTCGAAGGTGCGCACCGGCCAGCCCCACAGCGCCGCCGCGAATTCCTCGGTGCTCGCCTTGACCTCGGTGGCGCCGGCACGCCTGGCCATCGCCTCGAGATCGCTCGGATCGAAGGTGTGCAGGTCCACGACCGCCTCCAGCGCCGCGGCGCGCGAGGACTCGTCCAGTTCGGCCTGCGGACGCCGCCAACCCGACAATGCGGGCAGCTTGGTCACGGTGGTGGTGGCCTTCCAGGTGATGCGGCCGAGCCAGCGGGCGTAGAAGTTGCCCGCGGTGGTCGGTTCACCGGCGAAGACGAAACGCCCGCCCGGCTTCAGCACGCGCAGGCACTCCTTGAGCGCCAGTTCCACATCCGGGATGTGGTGCAGCACCGCGTGGCCGACGACGAGGTCGAAGGTGTCGTCCTCGTACGGGATGGTCTCGGCGTCGGCGACCCGGCCGTCGACATCGAGCCCGAGGTTCTCGGCATTGCGCAGTGCGACCTTCACCATGCCCGGCGACAGGTCGGTGACCGAGCCGGACTTCGCGATGCCACCCTGCATGAGGTTCAGCAGGAAGAAGCCGGTGCCACAGCCCAGTTCCAGCGCGCGCTCGTACGGCAGCGGCGCGGGGCCGACCGCGGCGTCGAACCGGCCGCGGGCATAGTCGATACAGCGCTCGTCATAGGAAATCGACCATTTGTCGTCATAGGTCTCGGCTTCCCAGTCGTGATAGAGCACCTGGGCGAGCTTCGTATCCTTCAGCGCTGCTTCGACCTCGGCCTCGGTGGCATGCGGGTTCGGCGCCGGGTCATCGGGGTGGACCGTCATGGTGGGCTAGCCTAGCCAACCCTCCGCCGCACGTCTGCAGCGGACCAGTGAGTAGGACGTGATTTCGCCCCGCCGCCCTGTACCCCGAGACTCGTTCTGGTTCTGAACCTGCCCGACGATCTACCCCCGCACCGCCACGCGACCCAGATGCAGCCGGCAACCTGGGGCTCGAGTGGGACTCACGATCATCGAGTGCTGCGAAAGTCACACAATCCGTCACCCAGGAACGTGTTCCTGTTTATGGTCCGCATCTGCACTCGGATCGCCCAAACCCGACCCAACCGACCACGGCACCGCAGATCCCGACTACCGACCAGTAGCGACAAGCAAGCCGAACCGAACCGTCAGCCTGCTGCGATGCCCGTCCGGGGCCCGTCAGCGTCCGACAACGGTTGCCGGACCTGGACCGCCGGCCAGGTACGTCTCCGTGCCGATGCGGCGGCCCTCGGTGGAGAAGAGCATTCGATGCGAGAACGCTCGAGCCGTCAGCCCCCGCCTGGGCAGATCGACCCGAGAGCCAGACGAAAACCACCGACTCGACCGAGCCCGTTCGGGCCCCGTCAGCGCCCGACGAACGTCGCCGAGCCTGGGCCGTCGGCCAAGTAGGACTTGGTGCCGATGCGGCGGTCTTCGGTGGTGAAGAGGGTGGTCCATTCGGTGCGGGCGCGGTCCAGGCCGTGCGGGCCAGCTTCGAAGACGGCTTTCGCGGCGGCGAGGGCGCGGGTGGGGCCGTCGATGAATTGTCGGGCCCAGCGGATGGCGGTGGTGTAGACGTCGTCGGGGGCAACGACCTCGTCGACCAGACCGAGGGTGCGTGCTTCGTCGGCCTCGACGAAGCGGCCGGTGTAGACGAGGTCTTTGGCGGCGCCGGGGCCGATCAGCAGCGATAGGCGGCGAATACCTGCGAGGGGGATGAGGCCCGCTTTGATTTGGGGCAGGCCGAGTTTGACGTTGTCGCCGATGATGCGGCGGTCGGCGGCGAGGGCGAGTTCCAGGCCGCCGCCGAGGCAGTAGCCGCTGATCGCGGCGACCGTGGGCTGGGGCACCTTGGCCAGGCAGCCCAGTGCCGCTTGCAGATCGGCGGCCATGGCTTCGGCCTGATCCGGGCCGAGCCCGGAGAGTTCGGCGAGGTCGTCGCCCGCGCAGAAGACCCGCTCGTCACCGTAGACGACCAATGCCGCGACCCCGGGGTGTACGGCGACAACCGCCGCCGCCTCGGCCACCTCCCGGACCAGCTGCGCATTCAGCAGGTTCAGCGGCGGACGGTCGATCCGGAGGACGGCAACGCCACGGACGGCGGGATCCTCGGGCAACTCCAGGGTCACGAATTCGGCCATGGCAGAAACCTACTGCCTCACGGACGCGCGGATCCTCTGAGCCTGCTGGTATCCGGCATTCCGGCGAAGTATCGCTGATTGTCCGGGAACTGGAGCACCTGTCGCCCGTTGTCACCGGTGAGCACCGGCATGATCGGTTCGATTACCCGGTCGATGGCCAGAATTTCCGCCGTGGAAGCGAATTCGGCAATGGCATCGAGCTGCGACCAGGTCGGCGGCAACAGCACATCGGTACCCGCACGCCAGCGGTCGAGCTCCTCCCCCGCGGTGCGCCATTGCACCTCGGCCGCCTCGGAGGTGGCACCGTCGGCGAGCTGCCCCTGCGGCAGCACCGCGACGAAGAACCGGGTGTCATAACGTCGCGGCTCGATCACCGGGGTGATCCAATTCGCCCATGGCCGCAGCAGATCCGCGCGCAGCACCAGTTTCTCTTCGGCGAGGAAGGCCGCCAGCGACACCTCGCGACGCTCCAGTCGAGCCCGGGCATTGTGGTAACCAGTGGTATCGGAGACGACGGTGTCGGCGGTAGGCCCGGCCAGCAGTACCCCGCACTCTTCGAAGGTTTCGCGCACTGCGGCGGCAACGAGCGCCTTGGCCCTCGGCTCGGTGGTGCCGAATTTCGCCGCCCACCAAGCGGGTTCGGGTCCCGCCCATTCGATATCGGCGGTTCCGTCCGACGGATCGACACCACCGCCAGGGAAAACGGTCATACCGGCGGCGAAGGCCATCGCCCCGACCCGGCGCTGCAGGAACACCTCGGGCCCGGTGGCACCGTCACGCACCAACATCACCGTCGACGCGTCCTTGAGCGGCGGAATGGGCTCCTGCGCGTTCGTCTCACTCACTCCTGCACCCTAACGCCTGCTTGTTTTACGCCGTAATCCACATCACGGGCTCAGCGCGAACGGTGCCGCCCCAAGCGACGCGCGCGCCGCGCGAAGTACCGGCCATCGACGCGATCCAGCGCGATCGACTGACGGAAGGCCTCGCTCAGGTTCTCGGCGGTGAGCACATCCGGCAGCAAACCCTGCGCGACAACCGCGCCCTCGTTCAGCAGCAGGCCATGGGTGAAGCCCGGCGGAATCTCCTCGACATGGTGAGTCACCAAGACCATGGCGGGCGAATCGGGATCCGAGGCCAGATCGCCGAGGCGTTCCACCAACTCCTCACGGCCGCCCAGATCCAGACCGGCCGCGGGCTCGTCGAGCAGCAGCAACTCCGGATCGGTCATCATCGCGCGGGCGATCAGCACCCGCTTGCGCTCCCCCTCGGACAGCGTTCCGTAGGTGCGATCGGAAAGATGTTCGGCGCCGAGGCTTTCGAGCATATCGATGGCGCGATCGGTATCGATATCGTCGTACCGCTCGCGCCAGCGACCGAGAAGCGCGTAACCGGCGGAGACCACCAGATCGCTGACCTTCTCGTCGCGCGGAATCCGGCTGGCCACCGCGGCCGAGGACCAGCCGATGCGCGGTCGTAGCTCGCTGACATCGGTTTTGCCGATGACTTCACCGAGCAGATGGGCGATGCCCGAGGTCGGATGCACTTCGGCGGCGGCCATGCGGAGCAGCGAGGTCTTGCCCGCGCCATTGGGTCCGAGGACCACCCAGCGTTCGTCGAGCTCGACCTGCCAGGTGACCGGGCCGACGAGGGTGTGACCCGAGCGTCGGATGGTCACGTCGGTGAAATCAATGAGCAGATCGGGATCCGGTTGCGGCACGGGCTCCATCTTGGCTCAAATGCGCTGTGTTCGTACGACCGACCCATGCCGGTAGCCACGACGTGGCCATTCGTCCGCCACGACGTGCCTTCGCCGACGGTGCGCGCACCGCTCCCGGCGGGTTTTTCGGCGGCTCATCGGTGGAGCGGAACATCCGCGCGACGATCAGTGCCAGCGGAATCGAACAACCTACCCAAACGGCGAGTATCACCAACAGCGTCGTCATCATGATGGCCTCCGGCAAGTGGTGTGCGGCGGTCCTGTTGCGTCGAACGTACCCAGATCGGGCCCGGGTGAATCCCCCTGGCACCGAACAGCGAAACATCTACACCGCGTAATCGCTTGCGGGACCTGCAGTGTAAATCGGAGGCAATTCCCCCCGGGGCAATCAGTATTGTCCAGGCACCGCGATCACAGTTATCGAACCTGGAGCGACCTCGGTGAAACCAGCGTCACGGACCGCCACAGCCCGTCCCCGAGACACCTGCTCGCACAGCGACGCCCACTGTTCCGGACCGGATTCGCGCACCGCGCATCGGAACTCACGCTGCGACCACCGCAGCGCCTCGTCCACCGTGAGCGCACCGGCTAGCAACATGCTGGCGTGACCGACCTGAGCGGCGGCCTTGCCGAGCGTCATGCCGAGTTTCGCATTCACCCACAGCACCGGCAGATCGGGATCGGCGGGTCCGGGATCGTCGTGTTCGAGATCGGTGCCGTTGATCTGCAGCCGCCTGATCCGCGGATCGACCTCGCCGACCGGCCCCGGCACGAATGCCCGCGCCTGCGCACCATCCACCTCGACGGTCACTCCGTCCACCTCGTTGGCCGCCAGCCACTGCGCACCCCGCGCCCGCCGCGCCACCTTGCGGATCCGCGACCGCTTCCAGGCCAGGAACCGCTGCTCCCACACCCCGTCGGGTCCGACCCGCTCATCCAGGCACAGCGCCACCGTGGCCACCGCCGCGGCCTCCAGCAGCGCACTGCGCCGCGGCGGATCGACCTTCGGAATGTGCAGCACCATCTGCATGGCCTGCACGAGAGCGGGATCCTCCGGATCGCCGAGACCGCCGTAGCCGCGCGCCAGCTCCGCATGCCGAATGCGGAATCCCTCGACGCCCGTTGACAATTCGGCCTCCGGGATACTCGACATCACGCCACCTCGATCGTCAACGAAAACCGCCGCGCAGGCGCGACACCCCCAGCGAGCCTACCGACCCGCGCGACTCAGCTGCCGACGAGCGGGACGCGACGGATTCCGCCGTCGCGGGCATCGGCGGCCTCCACCTCGTCGCGGGTCACGCCGAGGATGAACAGGACCGCGTCCAGGTAGGGATGCGACAGGGCCGCATCGGCGACCTCGCGCAACGCGGGCTTGGCATTGAAGGCGACACCGAGTCCGGCCGCATTGAGCATGTCGATGTCATTGGCGCCGTCGCCGACGGCCACGGTCTGCTCCATCGGCACCCCCGCCTCCGCCGCGAATTTGCGCAGCGCGGTGGCCTTGAAGGCGCGGTCGACGATCTCGCCGACCACCCGGCCGGTCAGCTTGCCGTCCACGACCTCGAGCGTATTGGCCTGTACGAAGTCCAATTCCAGTTCGTGCGCGAGCGGTTCGATCACCTGACGGAAGCCGCCCGACACCACACCGCAGCGGAATCCGATGCGGCGCAGGGTCCGAATGGTGGTGCGCGCGCCCGGGGTCAGCTCGATCCGGTCGGCGACCTCCTCGATCACCGATTCGTCCAGCCCCTCGAGAGTCGCCACCCGCTGACGCAGCGATTCGGCGAAGTCGATTTCACCGCGCATAGCCGCCTCGGTAACCTCGCGGACCTGATCCTCGACCCCGGCGTGCGCGGCGAGCATCTCGATGACCTCGCCCTGGATCAGGGTCGAATCGACGTCGAAGACGATGAGCCGCTTGGCTCGGCGGGCCAGTCCGGCCCGCTCCACCGCGACGTCCACCTGTTCGGCAACCGCGACCTCGGCCAGCGCCGTGCGCAGCCGGGCATCGGAATCGGGGCCGGTATCGGTCGCGGTGACCAGGAGTTCCATGCCGGTCACCGGGTAGTCGGCAATGCCGCGGATGGTGTCGATGTTGGCGCCGAGCGCGGCGAGCTGACGGGAGACCGAACTGAATGCGCGTGCGGTCACCGGCGCGCCGAGGATGACCACCGCATGGGTGGACATCGGCTGCCTGCCGACCTGCGCGTCGACCTCGACGTCGACGTGCATGCCGACGGTATTCATCGCCTCTTCGAGCTCCTCCTGCAGCGCCTCCGGATCGCTCGGGCAGGTGACCAGCACGCCGAGGGTCAGTCGGCCGCGGATGACGACCTGCTCCACATCCAGCAGGCTCACGTGGTGCCGCGACATCGCCGCGAGCAGCACGGAGGTCACACCGGGCCGGTCGGGTCCGGTGACGGTGACGAGGACGGTGGTGTCGGCCAACTGAGGTGCTCCAAGTTAGTTGTTTGCCGTAGCTGTGCTGGACCCCGGTGTCGCAACGCTGCGGTCGGTGCTTGTCCCACAAATGAGTGTGCACCCACTGATGATCAGCAGGTGCACACTCTCATCGATCGGAAATGCTAATGCTTTGCCAAGGCGCCTTCATGCACCTCGGTGGCATGTTTGCCCGAACCCCAGCCCACATGGGCCTCGGCCCGCATCCGCTCGACCATATGCGGGTAGTGCAGCTCGAAGGCGGGACGCTCGGACCGGATTCGGGGCAGTTCGTAGAAGTTGTGCCGCGGTGGTGGGCAGGTGGTGGCCCACTCCAGCGAGTTGCCGTAACCCCACGGATCATCGACGGTGACCACTTCGCCGTAGCGGTAGCTCTTGAACACGTTCCAGATGAACGGCAGCATCGACGCGCCCAGGATGAAGGCGCCGATGGTGGAAATGGTGTTCAGCGTGGTGAATCCGTCGCTGGGCAGGTAGTCGGCGTAGCGGCGCGGCATGCCTTCGGCGCCCAGCCAGTGCTGCACCAAGAAGGTGGTGTGGAAGCCGATGAAGGTGGTCCAGAAGTGCCACTTGCCGAGGCGCTCGTCCAGCATGCGTCCGGTGATCTTCGGGAACCAGAAGTAGATACCGGCGTAGGTGGCGAACACGATGGTGCCGAAGAGCACGTAGTGGAAGTGCGCGACGACGAAGTACGAGTCGGTCACGTGGAAGTCCAGCGGCGGGCTGGCCAGGATGACGCCGGACAGACCACCGAAGAGGAAGGTGACCAGGAAGCCGAGGGAGAACAGCATCGGCGATTCGAAGGTCAGCTGGCCGCGCCACATGGTGCCGATCCAGTTGAAGAACTTCACCCCGGTCGGGACGGCGATCAGGAAGGTCATGAACGAGAAGTACGGCAGCAGCACGGCGCCGGTGGCGTACATGTGGTGCGCCCACACCGCGATCGACAGCGCCGCGATGCCGAGGGTCGCGTAGACCAGCGTGGTGTAACCGAAGATCGGCTTACGCGAGAAGACCGGGAAGATCTCCGAGACGATGCCGAAGAACGGCAGCGCGATGATGTACACCTCGGGGTGGCCGAAGAACCAGAACAGGTGCTGGTAGAGCAGGATGCCGCCGGTGGCCGGATCGTAGATGTGGCCACCGAGATGACGGTCGTAGGCCAAGCCGAACAGCGCGGCGGTGAGCAGCGGGAAGGCGAGCAGCACGAGGACGCTGGTGACGGCGATGTTCCAGGTGAAGATCGGCATCCGGAACATGGTCATGCCGGGGGCACGCAGGCAGACCACGGTGGTGAGCATGTTGACGCCACCGAGGATGGTGCCCAGACCGGAGACCGCGAGGCCGAGGATCCACAGGTCGGTGCCGACGCCCGGCGAGTGCAGGATGTCGGTCAGCGGCACGTACGCCGTCCAACCGAAGTCCGCGGCGCCACCGGGGGTGATGAAGCCCGCGGTCGCCATGGTCGCGCCGAAGGCGTACAACCAGTAGCTGAAGGCGTTCAAGCGCGGGAAGGCGACGTCAGGCGCGCCGATCTGCAGCGGCAGGACGATATTGGCGAAGCCGAACACGATCGCGGTCGCATAGAACAGCAGCATGATCGTGCCGTGCATGGTGAACAGCTGGTTGAACTGCTCGGGAGACAGGAACTGCAGACCCGGCCGGGCCAGCTCACCACGCATCAGCAGGGCCATCAGACCACCGATGAGGAAGAACGCCATCGAGGTGGTCAGGTACATGACACCGAGGACCTTGGGGTCGGTGGTGGTGACCATCTTGACGATGAACGAGCCCTTCGGCCCGGTCCGAGCCGGATACGGCCGAGTCGCTTCCAACTGAGGGACTGGCTTTGGCTCTACGGCAGTCACTGATCCTCCTGAAAGGTGCCTTTAGGTCGCTCCGCAGGCTCCGCTGCTCGCATCCGCCCCACTACCGGGGACAGACGAGGAGTTCGCTTGCGCTCCTGAGATCGTAAACGGGTGCTGCGACAGCCATCAGCACGGGTCCTACTCTGTGTCGTATTTCGCGGTCAGGGCGAGTACGCCGACGATCGAAATCCGGCACCGAGCGACCTGCAAGCAGTCGCCGCCGATGACTTTCCCGGGCAGCCGACGTCTCTATCGGTGACAGTGATCCACTCTCGGCAAGGAGACCTTTGATGAGTACTGCATCGCGTAGCGATTCGATGAGGGGCGGCGGTCGGGCGACGGGTGGGCCCGCACCCGAGACCGGCGACCCCTGCTGGGTCGATATCTACACCTCTGATCCAGATGGGGCCATCGCCTTCTACGGCCAGTTGTTCGGCTGGACCGCAGACCGCGCGGACGAGGAGTTCGGCGGCTACATCACCTTCCGCAAGGACGGTAAGGCCGTCGCGGGCGGCATGGGCAAGACCCCGGACGGGGCCGAGGGACCCGATCAATGGACGGTCTACCTCGCCTCGCCCGATGCCAAGGCCACCGCCGACGCGGCTGCCGAGCACGGCGGCGCGGTCATTGTGCCGCCCATGGAGGTGGGCGATCTCGGCGCGATGGCCGTGCTCGGCGATGTCGGCGGTGCGGGCGTCGGCATCTGGCAGACCGGCACCTTCGGCGGTTTCGAGACCATCGGCATCGCCTCGGGCGGCACCTGGAGCGACCACGTCGGCATCCCGTCCTGGTTCGAACTGCACACTCGCGACTACGCCCGCTCGCTCGACTTCTACCGCGACGTCTTCGGCTGGAGCGATACCTTCGCCATCTCCGACACCCCGGAGTTCCGCTACACCACGATCCATGCCACCACCCCGATGCTCGGCGGTGTCATGGATGCCTCGGCCTTCCTGCCCGAGGGTGTACCGGCGGGCTGGACCGTCTACTTCGGTGCCGATGACGTCGACGCGGCCGTCGCGAAGGTCGTCGAACTGGGCGGCGCCGTGCTGGCGCAGCCCGAGAACACCCCATACGGCCGGATCGCACAGGTCGCCGATCCGACCGAGGCACGTTTCAGCATCGGCGGCAACGCCGAGTAGCCGATCCCGCTACCGCGCGGAATCCGCTGTACGACAGCGGGATTCCGCACGGTAGCGGACAGGGTCCGGATGCGGGGTGCACGCGGTGGTGGCCTTCGCGTCCCGGCACCCACGCCACGCGGTACCCTCACCCGCATGCCGGTGAGCGCCCGTGTTCGCACCCGAAACCGCACAGACTCCCGCCGATACGGCACCGCCAGGAATCGCGCGGTCCGGCACGGGGGCACCGCGGTCGCCCTGCTCTGCGCCGCATTGCTCGTCGCGAGCTGCAGTCAGAAGGACGATGCCAGCTCGATCATTCGCACCACGACGAATATCGCGGGCGCGGGTGTGGTCGGCCTGGAGCGTGACACCTCGCAGGCCTGCCCGCTGCCGAGCGCACCCGATCCGTCGAACGGCAAGACCCGCACCGTCACCCACGCCGCGGGCACCTCGGAGGTCCCCGCCGATCCGCAGCGCGTCGTGGTGCTGTCCACCTCCGCCTTGGACGCCGCCTGCGCGGTCGGCCTGTGGGAGCGGGTCGTCGGCGCGGTCCCGATCGACGGACCCCGCTCGCAGCCCATGTATCTCGGTTACGGCGTGCTGAAGATTCCCGCGGTCGGTTCGGCGGCACAGCCCGATCTCGGGCAGATCGCCGCACTGCATCCCGATCTGATCATCGGCGATATTTCGAGCGGCCCAGGCGGTTTCGCCGCATTGCAGGCGATCGCGCCGACCGTACTCGCCGATCCCGGCAGCGGCTGGCAGACCGAATTCAACACGCTCGCAGCGGGTCTCGGCCGCCGCAATGCCGCGACAACGGCATTGGAGAACTACCGCACCGAGGCGCGCGAGACCGGTAATGCCCTGGCCGCCAGCCAGTCCCAGGCCTCGGTGGTCCGCTTCACCGCCGATCACGACCAGGTCCAGGGCAGCAATAGCTTCGCCGGACAGGTTCTCGCCGATGTGGGCGTACAGCGGCCGACCGCGCAGCGCGGCACCTCCTTCGACGTGACCGAGAAGGACCTGATCAAGGTCGATGGCGACATCATCTACGTTGTCTTCGCCGGCGAGGCAGGTGCAGAGCACGGTAAGACGGTGCTGCGCAGCGACGCCTGGAAGGATCTCGGCGCCTCCTCCGATAAGCGCGTCTTCGCGGTCGAAGACACCGTGTGGCACGGTGACGGCCTCACCGCGGCCCGCGCCCTGCTCGCCGACCTGCGCAGCAGCTTGAACGGTTACGTCACCGACTGACTGTGTTGGATTGGCCGCGCCTTCGGCGCGGCGGGTTCGCGGCCCCCTGGTGTCTCGCGTCCGAGTCGTCGAGACTCGCACCTGCGGCGCATGCGCTTCGACGACTCGAACGCGAGACAGACCACGAAGTCGCTCATAAGACTCGCTCCGTTGGCGTCACCGAAAGCGGATCGTTCGGCCACCGATGCACACGCCACGGATGGTCGCGTCCCGCACCTGCGGCGCATGCGCTTCGACGACTCGAACGCGAGACAGACCACGAACGGGTCGCTCATAAGACTCGCTCCGTGGTCGTTGCGAGTGATTTGATCGGTCCTCTGAGCGCGCACACCTTGTAAGCGCGCACACCTTGGGTATGGATTCGCTCACCCTCGGAGTGCTCCTACCAGCGCTTGGGTAGCTGTCGCCAACCCCTCCCAGCAGCGAGATTAGAAGGGCATCGAAAACAAGACGGAACCTGTGAGGGGATCACAATGAGCACTCTGGTCGAAACGCCCGCTACCAACGTCATCCAGCTGCAGCCGCGTCTGCGGAAAGCGGCCGAGCTCGAGCTGTGTGCGGTCTCCGGCAACTCCGGGACGCTCGCCAACGTCGAGCTGGATCGCTGGGCGAATCGGCTGGCCCGAGTGCTGATCGCCCGTGGCGCCGCTGCGAACGCGCGGATCGCACTGGCGATCGACCCGCAGATCGAAGACACGGTTGCCACATCCGCCGTCGTCAAGCTCGGCGCGACTCCGGCATCGGTGGCCGAGGACGCGACCGCCGTCCCCGGTGCCTCCCTCGGCATCACCACCAAGGCCCGTCGCCCCGAGCTCAGCGATGACATCGACTGGCTGCTCCTGGACGACCGCTCGACGCTGCAGCGCTACCTGGTCAGCTCCGACGCCCCGATCACCGATGCCGATCGGCTGACCGAGCGGAAGTCCGCCTGACCCGCTATTCAGCCTGCGCGCCCGAACCCTAGGAGTTCGGGCGCGCTGCGGCGCGTACGCCCGGAGGCGGCAGCGCCGCTCGACCACTTAAGCCTCTGGGACGCCGCCGATCGAACACAGTGTTGTCAATACGCCTTCGGTCGGCTCGGCGCCGGTCCAAAATGAACTTGCTACTACGCGACGGTCGGGACCAGCGGTGCGCCACCGCTCCAGACGTCAGAACGCAGGTGTGCTTATGCAACAGCCATCGTCCTCGAACGGAAAAATAGGCACCGCACCGCCCGACAGCGCGTTCCCGCTGTCGGCAGCCCAGCGCGGCATCTGGTTCGCCCAGCACATCGCGGGCGATACGCCTATCTCGATCGCACAGTACGTCGAACTGATCGGCGACCTCGATCTCGACGCGCTCGCCGCGGCGGCCAAGCAGACCGGGCGCGAATTCGGGACCGGATATGTCCGGCTGCTCGATGTCGAGGGTCAGCCGTACCAGTTCGTCGACACCACCATTGTCGACGAACTCACCGTCATCGACCTGCGCGATAAGCCCGATCCCGAGGCAGCGGCACATGCCTGGATGCGCGCGGAGTACTCCGCGCCGCTGGATCTGATGCGCGACCGATTGGTCGTGGTGGCCATGCTGCGGCTGGCCGATGACCGCTGGTTCTGGTACTCGCGCATGCACCACATCGTGCTGGACGGTATGGGTGCGCTCGCACTGGTACAGCGCACCGGCGAGATCTACAACGCCGTCATCGAGGGCAGCGAGGCGCCGCCCGCCAAGGCCGAACCACTGCAGCAGATCGTCGACGCCGATCTGGCCTACCGCGGCTCGGACCGATTCGACGCCGACCGCGAGTACTGGCGCGAGCATCTGGCCGGGATGGCCGACCCGGTCAATCTCGCGGGTCGCGAGGCCGATGTCGACGCGCCGCCGAGCCGGGTCTCGGGCGCACTGCCCGCCGCGACGGCCGAATTGCTCGATACCGTGGCGAAGGCGGCCGGCTCGAACGCCGCGCCGACCATCGTCGCCGCCTTCGGCGCCTATCTCGCCGCGATGACCGGTGCCCCCGAAGTGGTACTGAGCCTGCCGGTTTCGGGACGCACCACGGCGGCACTGCGCCGCTCCGGCGGTATGGTCGCCAATGTCGTTCCGATGCGCATGAAGTTGTCACCGACCACCACGGTCGGTGACATGATCCGGGCAGCGCAGAGTGAGCTGACCGGGGCGCTGCGCAGACAGCGTTACCGGCAGGAGGACATCGTCCGTGATCTCGGCTGGTCGATGGACGAGGCGTCGTCGTTCGGTCCGGCCGTCAATTTGATGATGGTGGACACCAGGATTCAGCTCGGCTCGGTCACCGGACGACTGCACGTGCTGACATCCGGGTTGATCGATGACGTGTTTTTCAACCTGTATCCGGGCGTCGGCGGCGAGAGCACCCATATCGATCTGCAGGGCAACGGGAACCTGTACAGCACCGAGGAATTGGCGGCACACCATGCCCGCTTCTCGAGGTTCCTGCACGCGTTCCTGGCCGCCGGACCGGATGCGCCGCTGTGTACCGTCCGGGTCGTCTCCCCGCAGGAGCAGGATCGGCTGGTGCCCGCGCGTGGACCCGAGGCGGTCGCACCGCGCACCCTCCCCGAAATCATCGCGGCCGGTGCCGCACTCGACCCGGAGGCGGTGGCGCTGCGCAGCGGCGACACCAGCATGACCTACCGTCAGGTCGACGAGTACACCAACCGCCTGGCCCGCGTGCTGATCGCGGCGGGCGCCGGACCCGAACACACCGTCGCGATCTCGATTCCGCGTTCGGCCGAATCCGTCCTCGCCACGCTCGCGGTGGCGAAATCCGGTGCGGCATTCGTCCCCATCGATCCGACCTATCCCGCCGATCGGATCGAGCATATGGTCGGCGACAGCGGGGTCGTCGCGGGCTTGACCGTGCACCCGGCGCGAAAGTCCTTGCCGGACCGCGTGAATTGGCTGCTGCTCGACGACGACGCGACGGCCGAAACGGTGGGCGCGCAAGATTCGGCGGCGATCACCGATGCCGAACGCCGCGGGGCGGTGCACCTGGATCAGATCGCCTACATCATCTACACCTCCGGATCGACGGGCCTGCCCAAGGGTGTGCTGGTGTCGCATCGCGGCCTGGCGAATTTGGTCACCGGTTCCGGCGCCGGTTTCGGTGTCGACGCCGATTCGGTAGTGGCACACGCGGTTTCGCCGAGTTTCGATATTTCCGTCGAGGAGATCCTGGTCACCCTCGCGGCGGGTGCGACGCTCGCCGTCGTGCCGCCGTCGGCGTATGCGGGCGAGGAGATGGCCGAAGTTCTGCGCGCGCACCGGGTCACTCACCTCAATGTCACCCCGACGGTCGTGGGCTCGCTGGACCCGGCGACGCTGCCGGATCTGCAGACGATCGTCGTCGGTGGTGACGCGTGTCCGCCGGAGTTGGTGACCACCTGGTCCGGGCGGACGCTGTTGAACGGCTACGGACCCACCGAAACCACCGTCACCGTGACCTTGAGCGGGCCCTTGCGCCCCGGCGGGCCGGTAACCATCGGCAGCATCGTCCTCGGCGTCACCGCCGTCGTGCTCGACCCGTGGTTGCGGCCGGTGGCCCGCGGCTCGGTCGGCGAGCTGTATCTGGCCGGCGCGGGCGTTGCGCGCGGCTATCACCAGCGCAACGGGTTGACCGCCAGCCGTTTCGTCGCCAACCCGTACGCGCCGGGTGAGCGGATGTACCGCACCGGCGATCTCGTGCGGTGGACCGCAGACGACGAACTGGAGTACCAGGGCCGCAGCGACTTCCAGGTCAAGGTGCGCGGGTTCCGCATCGAACTCGGCGAGATCGATGCCGCGCTGCAACGGCAGCCCGATGTCGACTTCGCACTCACCATCGGCGCGAAGACGCCCACCGGAGTGACCGCATTGGTGGCGTACGTGCTCGGCAAGCCCGGCACCGAGATTCACCCGGAGGCACTGAAAGCCGCTGTCGGTGAGACGCTTCCGGCCTATATGGTCCCCTCGGTGATCATGGTGCTCGACAGCATTCCGCTGACACCGCTCGGCAAGGTGGACCGCAGGGCTCTGCCCGCACCGGATTTCAGTGTCCGGGCCGCTGTGAGCCGGGCGCCGTCGACGCCGCGCGAAGCGGCACTGGCCGACTTGTTCGCCGATGTCCTCGGACTCGAAACGGTCGGTATCGACGACAGCTTCTTCGCACTCGGCGGTGACAGTATCGTCTCCATCCAACTGGTATCGCGCGCGAAGGCCGCCGGGATCGGCTTCAGTGCACGAGATGTGTTCGAGCGCAAGACCGTTGCCGCGCTGGCCGCGATCGCGACCGACGTGCGCGCGCAGACGGTCACCGAACTGCCCGGCGGCGGGGTCGGCGCCGTGGAGCTCACGCCGATCGTGCACGCCATGGTGGAGCAGGGACCGACCTGGAGCCGCTTCGGTCAGGCCGTCTTGATCGGTCTCCCGGAGGCCTTCGGCCGCGACCAGCTCAGCGCCGCAGTCCAAGCACTCATCGACCATCACGATGTGCTTCGCTCCACCCTGCGGCACACCGAGCAAGGCTGGGAATGGATTGTCGGCGAGCGTGATTCGATAACTGCCGACGATCTGATCGAGGTAGTCGCGGCCGGCGCGGACTCCGACGACAGCTACGAACGCGAATTACAACAGGCGGCGGATCTGCTGGATCCCGAGGCGGGTGTCGTCACGCGCTTCGTGCTGATCGAGCGGGCGGGGGCCGATCCTCTGTGCTGGCTGGTGCTGCACCATCTGGTGACCGACGGCGTCTCCTGGCGAATCCTGCTGCCGGACCTGGCGATCGCGGCGACGGGCGGCGCTCCCGGGCCCGTCGGCACCTCCTTCCGGCGGTGGGCATACGGTCAAGCCGAACAGGCGCCCGAGCGGGTAGCCGAACTGCCGCTGTGGCAACAGATGCTGGCCACCCCGGATCCGGTCATCGGCTCGGCGGCATTGGATCCCGCGGTCGACGTCGTCGCCACCATGGGCCAGTGCCGGACCACCGTGGACCCGGATATCGCCAACACCGTACTGGCCACTCTGCCCGACCAATTCCATTGCGGTGCAGACGATGTGCTGCTCACCGGGCTCGCCCTCGCGGTGAGCCGCTGGCGCGATCGCAATACCACGCTGCTCACTCTGGAAGGCCACGGCCGCTCCGAGACGCTCCTGCCAGGCGCCGATATCGCCCGCACGGCAGGCTGGTTCACCAGCATCTACCCGCTGGCCATCGATGTGACCGGGATCGATCTCGACGACGCGTTCGCCGGTGGCGGCGCGGCGGGCACCGCGATCAAGAAGGTCAAGGAACAGCTGCGCGCGGTGCCGGATAAGGGCATCGGCTACGGCATGCTGCGCTATCAGCATCCGGAGTCCGCCGCCACCCTCGCGGACGCGCCGATCCCGCAGCTCAGCTTCAACTATCTCGGCCGTGCGCTCACCGGCGGGCACGCGGGAGCGTGGCTGCCACAGCGTTTCGCGGCGACGCACAACGAGTCGGCGCCGCTGGCCGCGGTCGTCGATATCAATGCCGTGCTCACCGATGTCGGCTTGGAGGTCACCTGGGCCTACGCCTCGCGGCTGCTCGACGAGGCGGATGTCGGTCAACTCGCCGAGCTGTGGTCACAGGCGCTGCGCGCGCTCGCGGCGCACGCCGGCTCGCCGGGCGCGGGCGGACGCACCCCGTCCGACTTCGAACTCGTCACGGTGCCCCAACGGCAGATCGAGAGCTGGGAACGCACCTACCCGAGTCTCGTCGACGTCTGGCCGCTTTCGCCGCTGCAGTACGGTCTGCTCTTTCACGCGCTCTACGACACCGACACCGCCGACGACTACACCGTCCAATCACTGCTCACCCTGGCGGGCACCGTCGATGCCGCCCGCTTGCACAATGCGGCACAGGCCTTGCTGGAGCGCCACGAGAACCTGCGCGTAGCCTTCGCCGAAACCGACGACGGTCCGCGCCAGCTCGTTCTCGCCGATGGCGAAATCCGCTGGCAGGATATCGATCTCACCGATATCGCCGACACCGACGAACGCGACCGCGAACTCGACCGCCTCATCGCCCTTGATGCCCGCACTAGATTCGAACTCGACCGACCACCGCTGATCCGTTTCACCCTCATCCGCACCGGGGCCGATATCTATCGGCTGGTCATGACCAATCACCATCTGGTGCTGGACGGCTGGTCGACGCCGCTGCTGGTGCGCGAACTGCTGACGCTCTACGTCACCAGGGGCGACACCTCCGCACTGCCGCCCGCGCACTCGTACCGGGAGTTCCTGGCGTGGCTCGATGAGCAGGACAACGAGGCCTCGCTGGCAGCCTGGACGCAATCGCTGGCCGGCGTGGATACGCCGACGCGCGCGGTCCCGTCGCTGGCCGGGATCGAATCGACCGAGGCCGGAATGATCACTCATGACTTGGCCCGCACCACGGTCGAGCGGCTGGAGACCATCGCACGCGAATCCGGCGCGACGGTGAATACGATGGTGCAGGCCGCATGGGCAATGCTGCTCGCCATGTCGACCGGGCGCACGGATGTGGTGTTCGGCGGCACTGTCTCCGGTAGGCCACCGGAGCTGCCCGGTGTCGAAGAGATGGTCGGGCTGTTCATCAATACGCTCCCGGTACGGGTCCAGCTCGATCCCGCGGAAAAGGTCGCCGACCTACTGACCCGCATCCAGGCCGAGCAGGCACGCCTGCTGGACCACCAGCATGTGGGGCTGGCCGCCATCCACCGGGCCGTCGGCCTCGCCGAACTCTTCGACACGCTCACCGTATTCGAGTCGTATCCGATCGACCGGGAGGCGCTGTCGCAGGCACTCGACATCGCGGGTATGCGGGTGCTCGATGTCGAGGGCACCGACGCGACGCCCTACCCGTTGGGCCTCATGGTCATTCCGGTGCACGGCGAAGACGGGCACGACACGCTGCGTATCAACCTGAAATTCATGGCCGACCAGCTCGATCTCACCGCGGCACAACCACTGCTGGATCGCTTCGTCCGGCTACTGACCCAACTCGCCGACAACCCGAATGCCCTCGTCTCCCAGCTGCAATACTGCGACGACGCCGAACTGGCCACCCTGCTGCCGGTGCGCGGCGCGGAATCGGTTCCGCCGCAGACATTTCCGGATATCCTGTCGGCGGGCGCGCGCATCGATCCCGATGCCATCGCGATCACCGCGGGCGATCTCACCATGAGCTATGGCGAACTCGACGCGTGGTCCAACCGCTTCGCCCGGGTACTGCTCGGCCGCGGTGTCGGTCGGGAGATCTTCGTCATACTCGCACTCACCCGGTCACTGGAATCCGTGGTGGCCGTCTGGGCGCTCGCCAAGACCGGTGCGGCCTTCCTACCGCTGGATCCGAGCTATCCGGTGGAGCGGATCGAGCACATGCTCACCGATTCGAAGGCGCCGATCGGAGTGACCGTCACGGCGACCGGTGAGACGCTGCCCGGCACCATCGATTGGCTGCTGCTCGACGACCTGAACACGATTCGACGGGTCATGCTCGTCTCCGACGCGCCCATCACCGACGAAGAGCGCGGCGGCCCCATCAATATCGACCAGACCGCCTACCTGATCTACACCTCGGGCTCCACCGGTAAGCCCAAGGCGGTCCTGGTCAGCCATCGCGGTATCGCGAATGTGGCCACCGCACAGCGAGAGGGCCTCGAACTCGATTCCTCCAGCAGTTCGCTACAGGTCGCTTCGCCGAGTTTCGACGCATCGGTCTTGGAACTGCTGATGGCGCATTCGGCGGGTGCCCGCCTGGTGGTATCGCCACCGGATGTCTACGGCGGCAGCGATCTCGAACATCTGCTGCGCGCCGAGCGAGTCACCCACGCCGCGATGACGCCGTCGGCGCTGGCCACCATGGAACCGACCGACCTGCCCGACCTGCGGGTGCTCGGAGTCGGAGGCGAGGCCGCCACACCCGAGCTGATCGAGCGCTGGGCGGTCGGGCGGCGGATGCTGAATCTGTACGGCCCTACCGAATTCAGCATCTGCGCGACCAGCCCCGTCGAACTGCTGCCGGGGAAACCGATCACCATCGGCGGGCCGATCCGCGGCGCGTCGAACCTGGTGCTCGATACCTGGCTGCGACCGGTTCCCGTGGGCATCGCGGGTGAGCTGTACCTGGCCGGTCCGGCGCTGGCACGTGGTTACTTCAATCGGTTCGAGATGACCGCGGCGCGCTTCATCGCGAATCCGTATGGCGCCGCCGGGGAAAGGATGTATCGAACCGGCGATATGGTCCGATGGGTCATCGGAGCCGACGACGCGCTCGAACTGGAGTACTTGGGCCGCAGCGACTTCCAGGTCAAGATCCGTGGTCTGCGCATCGAACTCGGCGAAATCGATGCCGTGCTCTCACGCGACGAACAGGTCGAATACGCGGTGACCATCGGCCTCACCGGACCGGCGGGCGCGACCGTGCTGGTCTCCTATGTCCTGCCGACCCCGGGCACCGAACTCGATCCCGAGCGCCTGCGGGAGCAGGTGGCGGCCGAACTGCCCAGCTATATGGTGCCCGGATACCTGGTCGTGCTCGACGACATTCCGCTGACCCCGGTCGGCAAACTGGATCGCAAAGCCCTTCCGGTGCCGGACTTCTCGGCCACCGACCGGCCGTATCTCGCGCCGCGGACACCGGTCGAACAGGCGGTCGCCGAGGTATTCGGCGAGGTGCTCGGCAGCGAGCAGGTGAGCGTCGACCAGTCTTTCTTCGAACTCGGCGGCAACTCACTCAGCGCGACCAAGGTTGTCGCCCGGATCAATTCGTCCCTCGGCTCCACCATCGCGCTGCGCGATCTGTTCGACGCGCCGACCGTCGCCCAACTGTCCGCGCGGGTCATCCCGGCCACCGACGGCAAGCCGGGCCGGTTCACGCTGGCGCCGCGCATCCGTCCGGACCGAATTCCGTTGTCCCCGGCGCAGCAGCGCATGTGGGTACTCAATCGGATGGATCCGGCTTCACCCGCGTACAACATCGCGGTCGCCTTGCGGCTCACCGGAAACCTCGATGTGGCGGCGATGCGACATGCGCTCGCCGATGTGGTCGAGCGGCACGAGAGTCTGCGCACCATCTACCCCGCCGATGCGGAGGGACCCCGTCAGGTGGTGATCGGTACGGCGGCCGCCGCGCCGGAGTTGACCGTGATCGACACCGGAGACACTGCGGCCCTGCGTCATCGGATCAATGCCTTGGCGGGCACCGGATTCGATATCACCAAGGAGCCGCCGCTGCGGGTCGGCATCTTCCGTATCGGCGACGGCACCGGTGCGAACGGCAAGGGATCGGTGCCGGTGTCCTCCGGCGCCGGCGCGGGCATTCCGCCGGTGTCGTCGCATGCTTCGATGGATGTTCCGCCGGTGTCGTCGAGTCCCTTCGTGACCGAGGCGCCAGTGGTGGTCGAACCGCCGTCGGTGCATGTCGTCGTGCTCGTGGTCCATCACATCAGCGCCGACGGTGCCTCGATGGCGCCATTGGCGGCCGATCTGGTCGCCGCATACTCGGAGCGGACCAGCGGTGCCGACACGACCCGCGTGCCGCTCGGCGTGCAGTACGCCGATTTCGCGCTGTGGCATCGGGAGTTGCTCGGTAGCGAGTCGGATCCGGAATCGCTTGCGGCACGGCAGATCCGGTATTGGTCCGATATCCTCGCCGGTGCGCCGGATGTGTTGGAGCTGCCCGCCGATCGCCCGCGCCCGGCAGTGCAGTCGATGCGCAGCGCCGACCTCGATTTCACGCTGAACTCGCAATTGCACGGCGCCATAATCGAATTCGCGACCGCGAACAATGTCAGCGTCTTCATGGTCGTACACGCCGCGCTCGCGGTGCTGCTGGCCCGGCTCGGCGGTACCGACGATGTCGTGATCGGCACGCCCGTCGCGGGCCGTGGCGAGGAGGCGCTCGACGAACTCGTCGGCATGTTCGTCAATACGCTGGCGCTGCGCACGCCGGTCGATCCGGGGACGGGATTCCGGCAGTTCCTCGCCACCGTGCGGTCCGCGGATCTGGATGCCTTCGGCAATACCGATGTGCCGTTCGAACGGCTCGTCCAGGTGCTCAACCCGACCAGATCGACCGCACACCATCCGATCTTCCAGGTGTCGCTGTCACTGCAGAACTTCGTCGAACCGGTCCTGGAACTGCCCGGATTGCGGTTCGAGGTAGAGGATTTCGATCGCGGCGCCTCGCAATTCGATCTGACACTCGACCTGCGTGAACGTTTCACCGCCGATGGCCCGGACGGCGTCGAGGGTGTATTGACATACGCGAGGGACCTTTTCGACGAAGCCACGGTGGCAACCTTCGTCGATCGATGGCGTCGCGTCCTCGCCGCGATCGTCTCGGATATCGATATCCGCCTGGCCGATATCGATATCCTCGCCGAATCCGAACGCACCGAGCTCGTTCCGGTACGCGGTACCGTGACCGCCGGGACCACGACCCTTGCCCAGACGCTCGCCGCGTCCGCCACGTCCTATCCGGACCGCCCGGCCTTGGTCGCTGACGGACGCACGACGACCTACCGTGAACTCGACGCCACGTCGAACCAGTTGGCCCGGCTCCTGCTCGAAGCGGGCACCGGCACGGAAACCGTAGTGGCTCTGGGCCTCCCCCGCTCCGCCGAACTGCTGATCGGCATGTGGGCGGCCGCGAAGGCCGGTGCGGCCTTCCTGCCGGTCGATCCGAAACATCCGGTGGACCGGATCGATCACATGCTCACCGATTCCGGTGCGCGGGTCGGCCTCACCCTCGCCGCCTACCGGCCGCTGTTGCCCGACAGCACCGAATGGCTGGTGCTCGACGATGCCGAGTTCCGCGGTCGGCAACGGGCGGCAAGTGACGCAACGTTGTCGCCGGAGTCGATCCGTCCGGACAGCCCCGCCTGGATGATCTACACCTCGGGTTCGACCGGAACACCCAAGGGCGTCTCCGTCTCTCATCGCGGTATCGCCGACCTCATTGCGGCACAACGGGAATCGCTCGGCATCGACGAACACGCGCGGGTATTGCAGGTCGCCTCACCGAGTTTCGACGCGTCGGTCTTCGAGGCGCTGATGGCATTCGGCTCCGGCGGCGCGTCGGTAGTGGCACCGCCGGAGGTCTTCGGCGGTAGCGCGCTCGCCGAATTGATTGCCGCCGAGCAGGTCACGCATATGGTGATCACGCCGTCGGCCCTGGCCACCATTGATCCGGCCGAGGTATCGAGTGTGCGCGTGCTCGCGGTGGCGGGCGAGGCGGTCGGTGCCGAACTGGCCGAACGCTGGTGTGACGGCCGGAGCATGCTGAATCTGTACGGTCCGACCGAATTCACCATCTGGGCAACGGGTTCCGGCCCACTCGTCGCGGGCAAACCGGTCACCATCGGTGCGCCCATTCGCGGCGCGGCCGTACTGGTCCTCGACGATCGGCTGCGTCCGGTGCCTGTCGGTGTCGCGGGCGAGCTGTACCTCGCGGGCTCCGCACTGGCCCGCTGCTATCACGCCCGGCCGAGTCTGACCGCCGCGCGCTTCATCGCGAACCCCTTCGGCGGTCCCGGCGAACTCATGTACCGCACCGGTGACCTGGTGCGCTGGACCCGCGCGGCGGGACTGGAGCTGGAGTACATCGGCCGCACCGACTTCCAGGTCAAGGTGCGCGGTCAGCGCATCGAGCTGGGTGAGATCGATGCGGTTCTCGGTCGCGCGGACGGGGTCGACTTCGCGGTCACCCTCGGCGTTCCCGGCCCGACCGGATCCACGGCGCTTGCGGCCTATCTCGTGCGCAAGCCCGGTGTCGACCTCGATATCGCCCGCGTGCGCGCGTTCGCCGCCGATACCTTGCCCGCGTATATGGTGCCCGCCGCATTCGTGGTCATGGATGCCATCCCGCTCAACGCCGTGGGCAAGCTCGACCGAAAAGCATTGCCGGAACCCGAATTCGTCGTCGAGCAGACCGAGTACCGCGCTCCGACGACTCCCACCGAGGAGGTCCTCGCGCAGATCTACGCCGAACTGCTCGACCGCGACAAGGTCGGCGTCGACGATTCGTTCTTCGCGCTCGGCGGCGACAGCATCATGGCGATCAAACTGGTCTCCCGCGCGAAAATGCACGGTATCCAGTGCTCGCCGCTGCAGGTCTTCGAACATCGCACGGTTGCCGCATTGGCCGCTGTGGTGGCGGGGCCGGTCGTGACGCTCGACGAACTGCCCGGCGGCGGGATCGGCGAGTTGCCGCTCACCCCGAGCGTGCACGAACTGGTGGAGCGTGGCGGCGATATCGACCGCTGCGCGCAGTCCGTGGTGTTGGAACTTCCGGTCGGCGTCGAACGTGCGCAACTCGTTGCGACACTCGCCGCGGTGGTCGATCGGCACGACATACTGCGCTCGCGGCTCCGGCGGGCCGAGGACGGCTGGCAGTGGCGGGTCGGCGAGCCCGGCTCGGTCGATGTCGACGCGCTGGTGCACCGCATCGAATACGATGCCGGCGCCGACGCGCTCGATCTGCGCGAATACGCGGCCACCGAGCTGGATTCCGCGGCGGGCCGGCTTTCCCCGGCGAATGGCATTGTGCTGCAAGCTGTCTGGCTGGATCCGGTCGGCGATGCCGGGGCGCGGACGCGATCGGGCCGCCTGATCGTGGTGGCGCACCGACTCGCCGTCGACAGTGCGTCGTGGCGAGTTCTGGTGGCGGACTCGATCGCCGCGTGGGCGCAGGTTTCGGTCGGGAACACACCTGTCCTCGCCGACGTCGGGACATCGATGCGTCGGTGGTCGCATGCTCTCGTCGACGAGGCGCGGACCGAACGGCGCAGTGCCGAACTCGACTACTGGCAGGACATGATCGCCGGTCCCGATCCGCTGATCGGCTCCCGAGAGCTCGATCCGGCGATCGACCAGGCGCACACACTGCGCACGGTCGAATTCGAGGTATCCGAGGAGGTCACCACCGCGCTGCTGACCACACTGCCGGAACTGTTCCAGGGCGCGGTCACCGATGCTCTGCTCGCAACGCTGACATTGGCGCTGGTGCGGTGGCGGAATGTGGACGAGTCGACGGCCCTGCTGCGGTTGGCGGGCGATGGCAGGCGGGATGTGATCCCGGGCGCGAATCTGAATCGGACACTCGGCTGGTGCACGAGTATCTACCCGGCGCGGCTGGATCTGTCCGCGATCGATATCGATGACGCCTGCGCGGGCGGTGCGGCGATGGGCGCGGCGATCCGCGCGATCAAACACCAGCTGCTCGCGGTGCCGGACCAGGGCATTGGATACGGGATGCTGCGCTACCTCAATCCAACTGCAGCAGAACAACTTCCGGCTCGACTGCCGGGCCGGATCAGCTTCGGATACCTCGGTCGACACCCGGAAGTCGATATTCCCGCCGGACTCGAGGGGCTCGGCTGGTCCCCCACCGATGAATTCGGCGATCTGCGCGCCGACGAGCATCCCGAACTCCCGGTCGCCTCCGCGATCGAGATCAGCGCAGTCGTCATCGACGATCGGCTGCACGTGGATCTCCGCTTCCCGGGAACACTAGTGGACCGCGCCGAGATCGCCGCGTTGTCCCGCCTGTGGTACGAGATTCTCAGTGCGGCAGCCCATTTCGCGCATACCCCGGCAGCGCAGCGCGCTGCCGACGAAGAAGCCGCGACGATCGCCGCGCAAGTTGCGGCACGCGAAACCGCCGCCGCACCAGGCGGACTCGGTCTCGATGTGCTGCTGCCGATCCGGCTCGGCGGCACCGAGCCTGCATTGTTCTGCATCCACTCTTCGTCCGGAATGTCCTGGAGCTACCTGGGATTCGCGGAACGGCTGCGGCCCGGCCGTCCGATCTACGGTCTACAGGCCCCAGAACTCAGCGGCCGCGAACCGGCGGCGCGCTCCATCGAGGAGTCCGCCGACCGGTACATCCGCGAAATCCGCGCCGTCCAGCCGAACGGGCCGTACCATCTGCTCGGCTGGTCCTTCGGTGGCCTCATCGCACACGCCATGGCGGCGAAACTGCAGGCGGCGGGCGAAACCGTCGGCGTCGTAGCACTTCTGGACAGCGACCATGCCGATATCGACAGCGACACCATCGAACAGCTTTCCGCGGGCGCATTCGTCAACACCTTCGGCGCGATCTTCGGCATCGACGATGTTCCCGCCGAGGCGAGCGCCCAGGAGGCCGCCGAACTCATCGAGGCCCGGCTCGGTATGGAGCTCATCGATGCCGAGATCATCGAGCGAATGGCGGCTTCCTACAACGCGGCCGCGCGCACCCGCACCGGCTATCACCGCCCGGTCTATCGGGGCGACCTGCTCTATTTCAGCGCCACCGTGGACAGCTCCGATATGGTCGGGCCGGACGGTTGGCGGCCCTACGCCTCCGGCCTGGTCGTCAACCACGATATCGACCTCGCCCACAACGACCTGACCTCGCCGCACGCACTCTCGATCATCGCGCCGGTACTCGATGAACACCTCGCGGCGCCGCCGCCGGAACCGGGCGCTGGTGGTGGCTGATCCAGGACTCCGCACCCGCCGGGCTGGTAGCGATCGGCACCGCTCACGACTGCGCGCTGTGTTGATGGTTCGCTCGCTCACAGCTCGTTCCCAGCCTGGGCCCACATACCGCCTAGCCTGCGTCCATAGCGTCACAGTCGACAGCTGACCGCGACGACGGAAGGACAACGCAGTGAGCGCACAGCCCGCGCACCGCCGCGACGGCGACGTACACGAGCACGATCTCGGACTCGCCCACGATATGAGGGTGATGTCACGCCGCCGTGCCCTGGCCTTCTTCGGCGCAGCCGGGGCGGCGACAGTGGCGGCGGGCTGCGCATCGGCGACGACCACCAGCGCCACCTCTCCAAGCACCACGACCACCAGCACCGGGACGGTCACCGCCGCACCGCAAGAGACCGCGGGACCGTACCCGGGCGACGGCTCGAACGGACCCAATGTGCTGATCGAATCCGGTGTGGTCCGATCCGACATCACGACCAGCTTCGGCGTGTATTCCGGTGTCGCACAGGGTGTTCCGATGACACTACGATTGAAGCTGCAGGACTTGGCCAAGAGCGGCGCCGCGGGCGCGGGCATGGCCGTCTACGTCTGGCATTGCGACCGCTCCGGCGAATACTCGCTCTACGGCAAGAGCATTACCGACCAGAACTACCTGCGCGGCGTCCAAGTCGCGGATGCCAATGGCGAGGTGAGCTTCACCTCGATCTTCCCCGCCTGCTACTCCGGTCGCTGGCCGCATATCCATTTCGAGGTATACGACTCGCTCAGCACCGCCGTCGCGGGCGACAACGCCCGCCTCACCTCACAGATCGCACTACCGCAGGACGTCTGCAGCACCGTGTTCGCCGCCGACTCCGGATACGCGCAGAGCATCGGCAACCTTTCCCAGATCTCACTCGCCTCTGACAATGTCTTCGGCGATGGCTGGGATGCCGAAATGGCCACGGTCACCGGCACTCCGAGTTCGGGTATGACCGTCTCGATCACCATCGGCGTCGCCGAGAAATCGCAGAACACCCAGTCCGGCAATGGCGGCACGCCACCGGGACAGGGCGGTCCCGGAGGACAAGGCGGTCCCGGCGGGCAGGGCGGACCGCCGCCGCGCACGAGGTAGGCAGACAACTCGGCCCCCGCCCCGTACTCGACGGGCCGGGGGCCGATAACGCGAAACCCTATCGGGCGACTCCGCTTTCAGCGCCGATCTGCCGCGCCAGCGCCCAGATCACCAGCACATCGAGTGCGATCATCACCAACGACCAGAACGGATACATCGGCGCGAACAGGAAGTTGTCCAGCAGACTGATCGAGGCCATCACGATACCCGCCAGATAACCCCAGGTCTGTCCGGTGATAATGCCGATGCCCGCGATAATGATCAGCACCGCGATCACCAGGTGAACCCAGCCCCAGGCCGAGACATTCACCTGGAAGACCTGATCCTCGGTCAAGACGAATAAGTCACGCTTGGCGATGGCCGCTATGGCGGCGAGCAGATGCAGCACGCCGGTGATCAGAATCAATACGGCCGCGAAGATCGTCATGTCATTGAGCGCTGGTCCGGTCTCGGTCGGGCCGGGACTTGTCATAACACACCCTCCTTGGCGAAACGCGTGGTACTCGACGGCCACAACGTAACCCTCGCCGCGTCCGAAATGCGGCAGCACGACGGCGGGTCACTTACTGAGACTGGTCTCCGGTTCGCGTTCCGCGGCCGCTCTGGGCCGGGCCAGTGCACTCGGCCACCAGATCCGGTCGCCGATATCCAGCGTCAGGGCGGTGACCAGGATAGAACGCACGATCACGGTATCGAGCAGCACGCCGACGGCGATGACAATGCCCAATTCGGCGAAGGTGACCACCGGCATGGTCGCGAATACCGCGAATGTGCCTGCCAGGACCAGTCCGGCCGAAGTGATCACGCCGCCCGTTGCGGCCAAGCCGATGAGTGCGCCCGCCTTGGTGCGATGTTTGATCGCCTCCTCGCGCACCCGCGACATCAGGAAGATGTTGTAGTCGATGCCGAGTGCCACCAGGAAGACGAAGGTCAGCAGCGGCAGTCCGGCATCAGCGCCCTTGAAACCGGCCAGATCGAAGATCCAGCGGCTCAACCCGAGCGCGGCGAAATAGGACAGCACCACAGTCGCCGTGAGCAGAATCGGCGCGGCCACCGCACGCAGCAGCATCATCAGGATCGCCATCACAATGGCGAGTACCACCGGCGCGATGACCCGATTGTCATGTGCCACAGCGCGTTTGATGTCCAGCACGACGGCGGTCTGCCCGCCGACCCTGGCCTGCGGATCCACCACGTGCACGGCCGCACGCACCCGATCGATGGTGGCCTCGGCGGCCCGACTGTCCGGCGGATCCGTGAGCGTGCCCTCGAGATAGGCCAGATCGTCCCGGACGATCGGTCGCGACGGCGCCGTAATTCCGGGTGTCGAGCCCAAGGCGGTGGCGACCGCATCGACGCGCGCGGACGAGGCGACGACCATCACCGGCTGACCGGTGCCCGCCTCGAAATGCCGTTCCAGCACCTCGGTTCCGGTGACCGCGGCGGATGAGCCGACGAAGGCGTCTTTATTCGCGATGCCCTCGGCCTGCAGCCCGCCGGCACCGAGTGCCAGTGCGCCGAGTGCCAGTGCCGTGCCGATCCAGACGGTGCGCGGCCGCCGGGCAATCGCGAATCCGATGCGCGCCCAGATGCCGGATTCGGTCTCGTTGACGGTGCCGAAATTCGGATGCCGCGGCCAGAAGATCCACCGGCCGAGGATCACCAGCAGTGCGGGCAGCAGCGTCAACATCGCCAGCAGCGCCACCGTGATTCCGATGGCGCAGACCGGCCCGATGCCCTTGGTGGAGTTCATCTCCGCCACCAGCAGCGCCAACATCGAGACGATCACGGTGCAACCGCTGGCCAGCACCGCGGGTCCGGCGCGATGCAGTGCGACCGCCATCGCCTCGTGTTTATCGGGATGGCGGCGCAGTTCCTCGCGATAGCGCGCAACCAGCAGCAGCGCATAGTCGGTGCCCGCGCCGAAGACCAGGACGGTGAGGATGGCCTGGCTCTGCGCGTTGACGGTCAGCCCCAGCTTGGTCGCGCCGAATACCGCGGCCTGCGATATCACCAGCGCGAAACCTACGGTGATCAGCGGAAACGCCCACAGCATCGGACCGTAGGTGAGCAGCAGAATGACGATGACAACCGCGGCGGCCGAGTACAGCAGCAGACCGTCGATCCCCTTGAACACCTCGCCGAATTCGGCCGCGTACCCCGCCGGTCCGGTGGCATAGAAGGACAATCCGTCGGGGCGCTCCCCTGCCGCGTCATCGATCGCACCGACCACATTCATCAGGCGGTTCCAGCCCTCGGATCCCATGGAGATCGGCACCAGGATTTCCAGCGCCTGACCATCCCCGGATTGGATCGGGCCGAGCACCTTATCGGGCACGACATGCTCGACCTGCCGGAACCGTTTGGCATCGGCGCCGACCGCCAGTCGATCGGCATCGGTGATCCCGTCACGGCGCTCGTACACCAGCACCACCGGAACATCGTCGCTATTGCCGAATTTCTCGGCCAGCTTGAATGCCTGGGTGGATTCGGCGCTGTCCGGCAGCCAGGTGACATTGTCGTTCTTCTGTGCGCCGGTGAGCTTTCCGGCGAAGGCGCCCAGTGCCAGCAGGGCGATGATCCAGACGCCGAGCACCACCCATTTGCTCCGGCGGCCACTCGGCACACGTGCTAGTCGGCCGAGCAGATCGGACATATCCGGATCGGTCGGTGCGGACATCGGGCCCTCTCGGTTGCCGCCACACGGTCGGACCATGCTACTGCCGGCTCCGACATCCGCGAGTGAAAATGTGACGCTGCGCCCACCCGGCGCGATGCACGGATTTCGCACCGCGTGCCGCACAATGGGTGCCGCAGGCAGTGGTCACCGGCGCATCTGCGCCATTGCGAAAGACACCGCTGCGACACAAGGTGTTGTGCTGCATGGACTTGTCACCCCCAAGGAGTAGTGTCCAGGGCGTAGCAATTCCGTGACGGCAGCGTGCTCGGGAAGGGTGTGGAGGCAGGATGAAACTGATCGATCGGGTGTCGGCCATCAACTGGAATCGGGTGCCCGACGAGAAGGATGCCGAGGTCTGGGACCGCCTGACCGGCAACTTCTGGCTGCCCGAGAAGGTGCCGGTGTCCAACGACATCCCGTCGTGGAACACCCTCACCGCCGACGAGAAGCAACTGACCATGCGAGTCTTCACCGGCCTGACGCTGCTGGACACGATCCAGGGCACGGTCGGCGCGGTGAGCCTGATCCCGGACGCCGTGACGCCGCACGAGGAGGCGGTGCTCACCAATATCGCGTTCATGGAGTCGGTGCACGCCAAGAGCTACAGCTCGATCTTCTCCACGCTGTGCTCCACCCGCGAGATCGATGACGCGTTCCGCTGGTCGGAGGAGAACCGAAACCTGCAGCGCAAGGCCGAGATCGTGCTGGAGTACTACCGCGGCGACGATCCGCTCAAGCGCAAGGTCGCCTCCACACTGCTGGAGAGCTTCCTGTTCTACTCCGGCTTCTACCTGCCGATGTACTGGTCCTCGCGGGCCAAGCTCACCAATACCGCCGACCTGATCCGCCTGATCATCCGCGACGAGGCGGTGCACGGCTACTACATCGGCTACAAGTACCAGAAGGGTCTGGAACTGCTCGGCCAGGCCGAACGCGACGACCTCAAGAACTACACCTTCGAGCTGCTCTTCGAGCTCTACGACAACGAGGTCGAATACACCCAGGATCTCTACGACGAGGTCGGCCTCACCGAGGACGTCAAGAAGTTCCTGCGCTACAACGCCAACAAGGCACTGATGAACCTCGGCTACGAAGGCCTGTTCCCCAAGGACGAAACCGAAGTCAATCCGGCCATCCTCTCGGCCCTGTCCCCCAACGCCGACGAGAACCACGACTTCTTCTCCGGCTCCGGCTCCAGCTACGTCATCGGCAAGGCCGTCAATACCGAAGACGAAGACTGGGAGTTCTGAGCGACCACCGCAGGTGCCGGACACGAGGCCCGGCACCGTCCGGTCGAAGAGCCCCCGGTATGTCCTGCCGGGCATTCGGTCGATTTGCCGGTTGGAGACAACAGCCCATTACCGGGGTGGCTCACCGAGACCGTTGAGCGCGGTGGTGATACGACTGAT
Organism: Nocardia sp. NPDC049526; assembly: GCF_044465765.1. Lineage (NCBI taxonomy): Bacteria > Bacillati > Actinomycetota > Actinomycetes > Mycobacteriales > Nocardiaceae > Nocardia > Nocardia sp. NPDC049526. The sequence goes on from NZ_JBITMA010000004.1 coordinate 480,210, forward strand.
ACCGATGGCGTTATCCACATTTTCGGCGAGAAGAAGCCCATTGGGGATGGCGCCAGGTGCAATGCCGACCCGGCCGCTGTCGTCCACGGTGAGCCCGACCAGACCGGCATGCTCGACGGCGGCATGCAGCTCGCACTGCGCGATGGCGATCGCATCCTGCAGAGCGTCGAGCGCAGTCATCGCACCCCGGGACAGAATGCTCACGTTCACCACACGATGGGCAATCGTGACCAACGTATCGCGAGCGATCCGGCCGGTATGGTCGGGCCAGTTGTCCTCTAGTGCCTTGATCCCGTTGGCGTGAATGTTGTCCGCGGTTCGGTCGGCCTGTTTCGACACCGCCAGCAAATCGTCGGCGGCAGTCTGCCACAGATATGGCTTCGCGTCACGCAGCTGCACAAAAGTGACCATTGGACTCCCCCCAGAGTCAGAATCCGAATGAACACATGATGTCACACGACTCGCGCCGCCGTCCAACACGCCTTTCCCAGCGGCGAGCACTCGATCCTCGATGGCCCGACTGCCGAAGGTGCCCAGCAGGTTTGCCGCTGACGATACCGAATTGGCCTGGCGTGCAACAGAACCCGATCGGCTCACGAGGTTCCGGCCTCGGCCGCTCAGGCACACACCGTCTGGGCTCGGCTGCTGAGAGTACCTCCTGCGGTCCTCAGATTCCGAGGACCAGTTTGGCGGTGGTGAAGTAGATGATGAGGCCGGTGGCGTCGACCAGGGTGGTGACCATCGGGGCCGAGACGACCGCCGGATCGATGCGGAATCGCTTGGCGAGCAATGGCATGGTGCCGCCGATGGTCGCGGCCCAGCCGCAGATGATGACCAGGGTGATGCCGACGACCAGGGCGGTGCCCGGATCGACGAACAGCGCGCCGATGGCGACGCCCGCGGTGGCCAGCATGGTGCCGAGAACCAGGCCGACGCGGCATTCGCGCCAGATCACCTTGAACAGGTCGGAGCCGCGCACCTCGCCGACGGCGAGCGCACGCACACATGCGGTCGCGGCCTGAGCACCGGCATTCCCGCCCGCGCCGATGAGCAGCGGGATGAACAGCGCCAGGTGCGCCGCCTGCTGCAGGGTGCCCTCGAAGAAGTCGGTGACGCTGACCGTCAGGGTGGCCGCGAACAGCAACAGCAGCAACCACAGGGCACGGTAGCGGGCCAACTGGAACACCTTGGCCGCCATGTAGTGGCCCTCCCACGGTGCCGAACCCGCCTGCTTGGCGACGTCCTCACTGTCGGCGGCCTCGATAACCTCTACGGCGTCATCGATGGTGAGCAGTCCGACCAGCCGGTCCTCGCTGTCGACGACCGGCAGGTTGATGACATTGGTTTCGCGCATCAGCCGCGCCGCCTTCTCGGCGGAGTCGGTCGCGCGCACGAATGTCGGCTCGGTGACGACCAGATCCGAGACCATGGTCTCGGGACGGCTCAGCACCAGCTCACGCAGTTCGACAATCCCGGTGAGCCGGCGACCGGCGTCGACGACGGGCAGCGTGTACACCGTTTCGGCATTGATGCCCTTGATACGTACCGTCTGCAGTGCATCGGGCACGCTCAGATTACGCGGCAGCGCAACGACTTCCGGCGTCATGTACAGCCCGACCGAACCTTCCGGATAGCCGAGCAGTGCAGCGGTCATCCGGCGTTCGCGCGCGCTCAGTCCGGCCAGCACCTTCTTGGCGACCTTGGCCGGCGCCTCGCGCAGCATCCTGGCGCGGTCGTCGGGATCCATGGCCTCGACCAGATCGCGGAAGCTCTGATCGCGCAGACCCTCCAGAATCTGTTGCTGGTCAACGGGTTCGAGCTCCTCGAAGACGGCGAGCGCCAGATCCTTGTCGAGGAGACGGAAGGCGACGCCCGCCTGGACGGCGTCCATGCGTGCGAGTTCGTCCGCTATGACATGCGGCTGCTGGTTGTCGAGCCAGTCGAGTGCGGCATCGACACGGTGGGTGTCCACGATGTCCTGCAGGGATGCGGACAGCGTCGGACGTGCTTCGATGAGATCGGTCTGCGACATGGGAGGTCCTCAGCACACGGCGAGATAAGCGAGTGAATCGAAAGAACGACGTCACACCGCGGGCACCAACCCCGGGACCGACACCTACAGGACGGTTTTACGAAGGGGCGGCGCCGCGCGGCCTTCGACTGGGAGGTTCGCTGCGCATCGCAACCCCACCTCCTCAACGCCGCCACAGGGCCGTCACCACTGCAGATTTCTCGAATGCGCCGCCCGGATCGGGCCGACCGCACAGCTTCCGGTTGAAGGATACATGCGGTGACGCGAGTATTCACACTCGAATCGCGTAAAGACCGACGATATCTCGCTCTGATATGACCGGACCCACATCCAGTGTCAGGATGTCGAGGTGGCGCCGACGGCGATCTCGACATCGGGCCAGGTCGGCGTGTGCTCTACCCAGTCCGGTACCGGCCGTTCTTGCACACCGAACAGATACAGATGCGGTACCAGATCGCGCAGAGCCTGATGCACCTCCATGCGGTCGTCGATCATGTGCGTGATCCCCAATTCCGCGCAGTGCTTCGCCTTATCCGCCCTGGCCCGGCAGAACCGCACATTGTCCTTCGGCACGCCCGTCCGGTCGTAGAACTCGTGGTGGTCGAGCCACTGCAAGGTGCGCTCCTGAACCCGGGGCCCGCATTTCGAGATAACCCATGCCTGGCCGTCGAACCGAAGCACCAACCGCGCCAATACCTCGAACGCGTCGGCACTCGGCGGTGATGCCAGTGCCTGTTCGATTCCCCCCGACAGAAATACGGTGTCCGCAGCGCCCGCCGCAAAGGCCGCCCCCTGGATGACCCGGCCGAAGTCGATGCCGAGTCGCTGTTGTCTTTCTTTGTTCATCAACCTTCAGCATGACCCGGACCGCGCCGCACCGCCAGCGAATTTCCGGCCGGCCGGAGATTCGACGCAGGCCGAGCCGAACTCTGCACCAATCATGGGATGCCCGCGAGGATCGTTGCGGCTAGGTTCGGTGAAAACATACGAAGGAGAGATCTGTGCGCTTCGGCATCTTCATTCCACAGGGGTGGCGGCTGGATTTGGTCGATATCGACCCGGCGGCGCAGTGGGGGGTGATGCGCGATCTCGCCCAGCGGGCGGATGCCGGAGATACCTGGGAATCGCTATGGGTGTACGACCACTTCCACACGGTGCCGGTGCCGACCGAAGAGGCGACACACGAAGCGTGGACGCTGATGGCGGCGTTCGCGGCCACCACATCACGCATTCGGCTGGGGCAGATGTGTACCGCGATCAGCTACCGCAATCCGGCATATCTGGCCAAGGTCGCCGCGACCACGGATCTGATCTCCGGCGGCCGGGTCGAGATGGGTATCGGCGGCGGCTGGTACGAACACGAGTGGCGCGCTTACGGTTACGGGTTTCCGTCGGCGGGCGAGCGGCTCGGGCGGCTCGACGAGGGCGTACAAATCTTCCGCCAAGCCTGGACCGAGGGCAAAGCCACGCTCGACGGTAGGTACTACCAGGTCGACGGTGCGATCGTGCGGCCACTTCCATTGCAGGAGGGCGGTATTCCGATCTGGGTCGCGGGCGGTGGCGAGAAGAAGACGCTGCGAATCGCGGCAAAGTACGCCCAGTACACCAACTTCAGTGGCGCACCGGAGGAATTCACCCACAAGTCCGAGATCCTGCGCGCGCACTGCACCGAGGTGGGCACCGATTTCGATGCCATCGTGCGCTCCTCGAACTTCAACGCGGTCATCGGATCCACCGAAACCGAAGTAGAGCAACGCCTTTCGGCCCTGCAGGCCCGCTTGGCCACGGTGATCAGCGACGACCAGGCCAAATCCTTCGTCGACGGCATGCTCCGCACCTCCCCCGCCGTTGGCACCCCGGAACAGATCACCGAGCGCGTGTCCACCGTCCGCGACCTCGGCCTCGGCTACGCCATCTTCAACTTCCCCGAAGCCGCCTACGACACCAGCGGAATCGACCTCTTCGAACGTGAAATAGCCCCAGCCCTGCGGTAACTGCTCGAGGTCCGCAGGCCGCTGCGCCTGCGGACCTCGCACTTCCCAGCACTGGGACCGCTGACACAATGGTCGGCGGTCAGCTCACGACACGATGACTCGGGAGATATCTGTGGTGCATGGCAATCCGGGCCGCTATGCGGACGCGACGCCGCCTCCGGCTGTGCAGTCGCGGTTCGTACCCGACCCGGGCGGGTCACCACGCTCTGTCGAACCGGTACGCAAACCCGAAGCGACAAAATACGATTCGATGTCGCTGAACGCCGGTCGGCCGCGCCCCGATGGCATCATCGACGAGCCGAGAAGGCCGATGCTCATTGCCTTCGCCATCGATCTGATGCTGCACGCAGCCATCGGCGGCGCCGTCTGGCTCACGATCACCGAATACTCCCCAGACCCCGATCAAGCCATTCCCCTGGCCGTAACCGCCGCCGTCGCAACATCTTTCGTGCACCGCACAGTCATCCAGCGCATTGCAGGCACAACCCTCGGCAAGGCCTTCTTCGGCCTACGCCTGCGCTACCCCGACGGCACCTTCCCCACCCTCTGGCAATTGATCAAACTCTGGTGCGTAGGCACCTTCACCGTCGTAGTAACTCCCCTCCAACTCTTCGGCTGAGCCGTACCGAGCTGAAGGTGGCAGCACCATCCGCGATGCCGGTCAGCGGCTCGTCGAGGCGGTGCGGGCACGCGAAATCACTGTCCCGGTCATTATTTTTCGCGGCTCACGCGCCGCACATGGCGCGAGCAAGGAACGGGGCGACGGCGGGGGCCACGCGGGGCACCGATTCGACGACGACCCTCACCGGGGGAACTGTCCGTGCTTGCTTCCCAGCTGAAAGATATGCCTGCGGCAACGGAATCCGTTGCCGCAGAACCACAAATCACAGCATGCAGGAGACGCAGCCCTCGACTTCGGTTCCCTCCAAAGCCATTTGGCGCAGACGGATGTAGTAGAGGGTTTTGATGCCCTTGCGCCAAGCGTAGATCTGGGCGCGGTTGAGGTCGCGAGTGGTGGCGGTGTCCTTGAAGAAGAGGGTCAGCGACAGGCCCTGGTCCACGTGCTGGGTGGCGGCGGCGTAGGTGTCGATGATCTTCTCGTAGCCGATTTCGTAAGCGTCGTCGTAGTACTCGAGGTTGTCGTTGTCGAGGTAGGGCGCCGGGTAGTAGACGCGGCCGATCTTGCCTTCCTTACGGATCTCGATCTTCGACGCCACCGGGTGGATCGAGCTGGTGGAGTGGTTGATGTAGGAGATCGAGCCGGTCGGCGGGACGGCCTGCAGGTTCTGGTTGTAGATGCCGTGCTCCATGACCGAGGCCTTCAGCTCACGCCAATCGTCCTGGGTCGGAATGTGCACGCCCGCATCGGCGAAGAGCTGTGCGACCCGTTCGGTCTTCGGCTCCCACACCTGATCGGTGTACTTGTCGAAGTACTCACCGGAGGCGTACTTGGATTCGGGGAAGCCGCCGAAGTAGGCTCCGCGCTCCTTCGCGATCAGATTCGAGGCCCGAATCGCGTGGTACACCACGGTATAGAAGTAGATATTGGTGAAGTCGATGCCCTCTTCCGACCCGTAGCGCACCCGCTCACGGGCCAGATACCCGTGCAGGTTCATCTGGCCGAGGCCGATCGCGTGGGATTCGTTGTTGCCCTGCTCGATCGAGGGCACCGAGTAGATATGCGTCTGATCCGATACCGCGGTCAGCGCCCGGATCGCCACCTCGATGGTGCGCGCGAAGTCCGGTGAATCCATCGTCTTGGCGATGTTCAACGAGCCGAGGTTGCACGAAATATCCTTGCCTACCTTGGCATAGGAAAGATCGTCGTTGAACAGCGACGGCGTCGACACCTGCAGGATCTCCGAGCACAGATTCGAGTGGGTGATCTTGCCCGCGATCGGATTGGCCCGGTTCACCGTGTCCTCGAACATGATGTACGGGTAACCGGATTCGAACTGCAGCTCGGCAATGGTCTGGAAGAACTCGCGCGCCTTGATCTTCGACTTGCGGATGCGCTTGTCGTCGACCATCTCGTAGTACTTCTCGGTGACATTGATATCGGCGAACGGCACCCCGTAGATGCGCTCCACGTCGTACGGCGAGAAGAGGTACATATCCTCGTTCTTCTTCGCCAGTTCGAAGGTGATGTCCGGGATCACCACGCCCAGGGACAGTGTCTTGATGCGGATCTTCTCGTCCGCGTTCTCCCGCTTGGTGTCCAGGAACCGGTAGATGTCCGGGTGGTGCGCGTGCAGATACACCGCGCCCGCACCCTGCCGCGCACCGAGCTGGTTGGCGTAGGAGAACGAATCCTCGAGCAGCTTCATGATCGGGATGACACCCGAGCTCTGGTTCTCGATCTTCTTGATCGGCGCACCGTGCTCACGAATATTGGAGAGCAGCAGGGCAACTCCGCCACCGCGCTTGGACAGCTGCAGCGCCGAATTGATGGAGCGCCCGATCGACTCCATATTGTCCTCGATGCGCAGCAGGAAGCAGGACACCGGTTCGCCGCGCTGCTTCTTACCCGAGTTGAGGAAGGTCGGGGTGGCGGGCTGAAAGCGCCCGTCGATGATCTCGTCGACCAGCTTGCCCGCGAGCACCTCGTCACCGGCCGCCAGCGTCAACGCCACCATGCAAACCCGGTCCTCGAACCGCTCCAGGTAGCGCTTACCGTCGAAGGTCTTGAGCGTGTAGGAGGTGTAGTACTTGAACGCGCCGAGGAAGGTCGGGAACCGGAACTTCTTGGCGTAGGCCTGTTGGAACAGCGTCTTGATGAACGCGCGACTGTACTGCTCGAGAACCTCTGCCTCGTAATAGTTCTCGTCGACCAGGTAGTCCAGCTTCTCGTCCAGATTGTGGAAGAAGACGGTGTTCTGGTTGACGTGTTGCAGGAAGTACTGGTGCGCGGCCTCACGGTCCTTGTCGAACTGGATCTTGCCGTCGGCGCCGTACAGGTTCAGCATCGCGTTGAGGGCGTGGTAGTCCATGACCTCGCCCGCCTCGGCGGTACGGACCGGGGGCTGCTCTAAGCGAGCCGTTTTGCCGGTCGGTGCTGTCGTTGCTGTTGCCAAAACAATCCCAATCCCTCTCGGACGCGCTCGACGTCCTCAGCGGTTCCCATGAGTTCGAAGCGATACAGGTAGGGCACCCCGCACTTGCGCGAGATCACCTCGCCCGCATAGCAATAGGTATCGCCGAAGTTCGTGTTGCCCGCCGCGACGACGCCGCGGAGCAGCGCACGGTTGTGCGGATCGTTGAGGAACTTGGCGACCTGCCGCGGCACGAAATCCTTATCGGATCTATTTCCCCCCAGTACGTGCCGACCGCCCCCGTAGGTGGGGACGATCAGCACGTATGGTTCGTCTACGCGCAGCGAGTCAGCGGTGTGCAGTGGTATGCGAGTCGCCGGGAGTCCCAGCTTCTCGACGAAGCGGTGCGTATTCTCCGAGGCGCTGGAGAAGTAGACCAGCGCTGTCGCTGTGGACATGGCTACCTCCTCCCCCTTCCATCGGATACACCGGAAAGCTGGATGCGATCAGGCCGCCACGGAAGCGAGCGACTTGATGCGGTCGGGCCGGAAGCCGGACCAGTGGTCCTCACCGGCGACGACGACCGGAGCCTGCAGGTAACCCAGCGCCATGACGTAGTCGCGCGCCTCGTCGTTCTCGGAGATGTCGATGACTTCGTAGTCCACCCCGGCCTTGTCGAGCGCCTTGTAGGTGGCATTGCACTGGACGCAAGCGGGCTTGGTGTACACGGTGATGGTCATTGATGTCCCTCTCTCCTATGCCTGATCCACAGCCTGTGATCCGTATGCAGTGCTTGATCCGACGTACGCTGCGCAAACTCCTGGATCCGTACCTGAAACCCCTGCTCAGCCGCTCGCGGCCGAAGCTGATCCCATCCCGTCTTCCAGTACCGAAGACACTACACCTAGTGGCCGACAGAGTCATAAAACACGACATGTTGCGAGTCACAAAGATGAAATTCCCAAGCGGTAAGTACCTGGACACTCGATTCGCAACCCGACACAACAGTGGCGCAGATCACAATTTCGTACCGTAGCGCCCTTCCAGCAAACTTCTTTCGGCGAACGAAAAAGGGCCGCCCCCGTACTCCACGGATGGAGCCGGGGGCGACCCTGCCGACAGAACCTCGGCGCTTAGACGGACACCAGTTCACCGGTCGCCTGAACCAGTTCGCGCACGGTCGCGCCGAGCTGCGTCAGCGCCTCGGCATCCTCGCGCGGATGCGAGGCGGCGAACCGCTCGCCGAATCCGGCGAAGTGCAGGTGGGCGGTCTCGACAACCCGGGCACCCGCGACGCCGAGCGTCTTGACCACATCGCCGTGCGCCCACTTGGCCGCATTCGGGCTGATCGAACCACTGACCACCGCGACCGGCCGATCCTTGAGCGCACCTGCGCCATACGGGCGCGAGGCCCAGTCGATGGCGTTCTTCAGTACAGCGGGGATGCTGCCGTTGTATTCGGGCGTCACCAGGAGCAGGCCGTCGGATGCGGCGACCGCGTCACGCAGCGCCTGCGCCGCAGCGGGTACCGAGCCGGGCACGTCGAGATCCTCGTTGTAGAAGGGGATATCGGCGAGACCCTCATAGATGGTGAACTCGACACCCTCCGGTGCGGTCTGCGCCGCGGCCTCGGCGAGCCTGCGGTTGATCGAGGCGGCGCGAAGGCTGCCGACAAGAGTAAGAATCCGGGTCTCGCTCATGATGTCTCCTGGTGTACTGAATGTGGTGTCCAATCTTTTGCCTACACTAACCGGACCATGGTCCGATTTCATTCCCGGGAGAACCGCGAGAGGCCTGTGAGCTACAGCACATCCATGCCGGACGGAATGATGCCCGAGCGACCGCTGCTCGGCGTCGGTGCGCCCCTGCCCGGAAATCACGAACGCGCCGACGCCGCGCGCAACCGCCAGCTACTCCTGGACGCGGCGCAGGAGATCGTGCGCGAACAAGGTGTGGACAGCCTGACGATGGACGCACTCGCCAAGCGGGCCGGCGTCGGCAAGGGCACCGTCTTCCGACGGTTCGGCAGCAGGTCGGGGCTGCTGCGCGCGCTCTTGGACCACGCCGAGCGAAAGTTCCAGGAAGAGTTCATGTTCGGACCGCCGCCGATGGGGCCCGGCGCACCGGCGGTGGAGCGACTGGTCGCCTTCGGCCGGGCCCGGCTACTCGATATCGAGGTCGCGGGCGAACTGCATCGGGCCGCGGAAATCGGCGAGGCGGGCGATCGCTTCACCGGCCCGCCCTACGGACTGCTGCGCGCGCACGTGACGATGCTGCTGCGGCAGGCGCGGGTCGACGGCGATGTCGTACTGGTCGCCGATGGTCTGCTGGGCCTACTCGGCGCCGCATTGGTGATGCATCAGATGCATGTCCTCGGTTACGACCGATGTCAGATCGGCGACAACTGGGAGGCGTTCGTTCGGCGGGTTGTCATCTCGGCGCGGCCAGTAGAGTGATGCGTCATGGGGAACCTGCGTGAACAGATCATCGCCGAGTTGGGCGTCCAATCGAATATCGAACCGAAGCTCGAAGTGCGGCGCCGGGTCGATTTCCTCAAGGACTATCTGAGCGCAAGTCCCGCACGAGGTTTCGTACTCGGCATCAGCGGTGGTCAGGACAGCGCGCTGACCGGACGACTGTGCCAGCTCGCGGTCGAGGAACTGCGTGCCGACGGCGCTGATGCCGCCTTCATCGCGGTGCGACTGCCCTACGGTGTGCAGGCCGACGAGGCCGATGCGCGGATCGCGCTGCGGTTCATCCAGCCCGACCGCTCGGTGGTTGTCAATATCCGCCCCGGCGCCAATGCCGTTGCCGCCGAAGTGGCCTCGGCGCTGCAGACCGATAAGCTGCGCGATTTCGTGCGCGGCAATGTCAAGGCCCGCGAACGCATGGTGACCCAGTACGCCATCGCCGGTCAGGAAAATATGCTCGTCGTCGGCACCGATCACGCGGCCGAGGCGGTCACCGGCTTCTTCACCAAATTCGGCGACGGCGGCGTCGACATCACGCCGCTGACCGGCCTCACCAAGCGCCAGGGCGCGGCGCTGCTGCAGGAACTCGGCGCACCGTCGAGCATCTGGTCCAAGGTTCCGACCGCCGATCTCGAGGACGATCGCCCGGCCCTGCCCGACGAGGAGGCGCTCGGCCTGCGCTACAGCGAGATCGATGCCTACCTGGAGGGCAAGGACGTCACGCCGGAGGTCGCCCAGAAGCTCGAGACGATCTTCCTGAACACCCGCCACAAGCGCACCGTCCCGGTCACACCGCTCGACACCTGGTGGCGCTGACTACTTCGGATTCGGAGTCTCCAGCAGCCTGCGGTGCAGTTCCTTGGTCATCTCATGAATGGCTCTGGTCAGCTCGGTATTGGTCTTGAGCTCCAGCTCCTGCTCGTTGAAGTCGTGATCGGCCTTCATCTGTTGGAACTGGGCCTGCCGATTCTGGCCGATCATCACGAAGGTGGACAGGAATATCGCCTCCAGGGAGACGACCAGGGTCAGCGTCGGCCATGGACTCCGTTCGGCCCAAATCATCCAGATCGCGAAACCTATGGCGTGGATATAGACGAACCGCATAGACCCGGCGAACTTCGTGATCCAGTCCGCCACCCGCAGTTGCAGACTCTCGCCCCGCACCTCGTGGAACCGCACCACCACCGGGTGCTGCGCAGGTGCCTGATTCGGTGGCTGGGACATATCGACTCCTGATCCGGTCCGGCGCACTGCATTGGCGCAGATGCTAACCCGGTCGAGGAGCACCTACTTGCCCACACACACCGTCAGCCGCCTGCGAAGGGTGGGAGGATGTCGACTCGGGGAGTCAGTGCGACCGACGGGTCGCGGGTGAGTTCGTCGCCGACGAGGTAGGCGCAGACGGCGAGCATCTTGTCGAGGTCGGGACCGTAGCACTCGGCGAGGGTGGTGCGCAGGTCGGCGATCGTGGCGTCGGCCGAAAAATCCAGGGTTTCCCGGTCCTTGCCGACGACGTCGGCAATCGCGGCGAAGTAGCGGATCTCAACCACCGATGGCTCCCATCGTGCGTTCCGGCGGGACGAAATCCTCGGCATCGATCCCGTGTCCCGCCCACTTGTTCCACATGGCGCCGCGCCAGATGGTCGCGATCTCCTCGTCGTCCGCGCCCGACCGCAGTGCTTGGCGCACATCGAATTCCTGATCACTGAACAGGCACGACCGCAGCATGCCGTCGGCGGTGAGCCGGGTCCGATCGCAGGTGTCGCAGAATTTGCGGGTCACCGTCGCGATGATGCCGACCGCCGCCGGACCGCCGTCGACGAGCCATTTCTCCGCCGGGGCGGCGGGATCCGACCGGCCGACCTCGGTCAGCGTGAACCTGGTACCGAGCACGTCGAGCAATTCGGCCGCGGTCACCATATTGGCGCGGGCCCATTCGTGATCGGCGTCCAGCGGCATCTCCTCGATGAACCGCAGTTCACAGCCCTCGTCCAGACACCAGCGCAACAGATCCGGCGCACCGGCGAGGGTGTCGCGCATCAGTACGGCGTTGATCTTCATCGGCGCCAGTCCGGCATCCTTGGCCGCGCGGATGCCTGCGAAGACCGATTCGAGCCGATCGCGGCGGGTCAGGCGGGCGAAGCCGAGCCGATCCACGGTATCCAGCGAGACATTCACCCGGCTCAGCCCGGCGGCCGCGAGTCCGCGGGCCCGATGGGCGAGTCCGACGCCATTGGTCGTCATGGACAGCGGGACTCCGGGTACCCGCTCGTGACAGCCCGCGACGATCCGCTCGAGATCGCGACGTAGCAGCGGCTCCCCGCCGGTGAACCTGACCTCACGCACCCCCAACTCCCGCACCGCGAGCGTGACGAGTCGCACGATCTCCTCGACCGTCAGCAGTTCGTCCTGCGGAATCGCGGGCAGGCCCTCCTCGGGCATGCAGTAGGTACATCGCAGCGAACACTTCTCGGTGATCGATACGCGCAGATCACGTGCTGTGCGCCCGAATCGATCAACCAGGTACGGCGTATCGGGCCGTCCGTCAAGTGAGGGCAGCCTGGACCGCACGGCGGGAATCCCCATCTCGACCAGCGTCACCAGTCCATTATGACCGGTCCGCGCGCAGTGCCCATGGGCGGACCGCACCATCTCGAGCTCACAAACTCCGAGTTCAGCGGGTGAGCGTTCGTGCGATACGACAAGAGAACTCGCTACCGCTGGGCGATTAGGCTGGCCGTATGACCTCGCGTGCCGACACCTCCGGTGGCCACCGGCCCAGCCCGCCCGCCACCGCCCGGTCCGTCGACGCCTACCGGGACACCATCGAGGGGCTGCTGCGCCCGCTGGCCGCCCGCGCGGTCGAATCCGTCGCGGTGCCGGCGGCGCTGGGCCGACAGCTGGCCGACGATATCCACGCCCCGGTCGACCTGCCGGTGTTCCGCAACTCGGCGATGGACGGCTATGCGGTGCGCGCCGAATCGGTGGTGGTCACTCCGGTGACGCTGCCGCTGGTCGGTGTGGTCGCGGCGGGTGCGGCCGGACAGACGCCGTTGCCGCACGGCGCCGCGATGAAGGTGATGACCGGTGCGCCGATTCCGCCCGGCGCCGATTGTGTGGTGCCGGTGGAGGATGTGCACAGCGATGCCGCGACGGTGACCGTCGAGCGGGGCCGCACCGCGGGTGAGTTCGTCCGCGAACCGGGCACCGATGTGCGCACAGGCGAGCTGCTGGCTCGCGCGGGCACCGTGCTGGCACCCCGCCACATTGCCGCGCTGGCAGCGGTCGGACTGCCGAATGTGCCTGTATTCCAACCGATTCGGGCGGCGGTCATCACCACCGGTGACGAATTGGTCGCCGCCGGAACGCCATTGCGCCCCGGCCAAATCTACAACTCCAACGGTGTCGCGCTCGCGGCCGCGCTCGGCGCCAACGGTGTCAGCGTCGTTTCGGTGGAGCACAGCACCGACGATCGGGCGAAATTCCGCGCATTGCTTTCCGCCGCAACGAAATCCGCCGATATCGTCTTCACCTCCGGTGGAGTATCCAAGGGCGATTTCGAGGTGGTCAAGGAGGTATTGCAACCGCTGGGCGGTGAATTCGGCTCGGTCGCGGTGCAACCCGGTGGGCCGCAAGGGCTTACCGTCATAGACGGCGTGCCGGTGCTGAGTTTTCCCGGGAATCCGGTGAGCACAATGGTGTCCTTCGAGGTCTTCGCGCGGCCGATGCTGCGCCAGATCGCGGGCCTGCCCGAGGTGGAGATCTACGAAGTGCCGCTGCGCAATGCGGTGCGCTCCCCCGAGGGACGACGCCAATTCCTGCGCGGTCAACTGGTACGCGAGGACGCCGCGGCGCCCGGATTGCATCGCGGGCCGACGGCCGTCGAGGTTGCCTCCGGACCCGGTTCGCATCTCATCGCGGGCATGGCCTGGGCGGATGTATTGATCGATGTGCCCGCCGAGGTCACCTCGCTGCCGGTCGGCGCACCTGTGCGAGTGTGGTCACTATGAGCGAGTTGTCCCATGTCGACCGGGAAGGTCGCGCCCGCATGGTCGATGTGAGCGCGAAATCCGACACCACCCGGATCGCGGTCGCGGCCGGTGAGCTGTGCACCACCGCCGAGGTGGTCGCGCTGGTGCGGGCCGACGATATGCCGAAGGCCGATGTGCTCTCGACCGCACGAATCGCCGGTATCGCGGGTGCGAAGAAAACCTCCGAACTCATTCCGCTGTGCCATCAGCTGGCGTTGTCCTCGGTGAAGGTCGAATTCGGCTTCACCCAGGACACCATCACGATCGAGGCGAGCGCGAAAACCAAGGGCCCCACCGGCGTCGAGATGGAAGCGCTGACCGCGGTGGCGGTGGCCGGGCTCACCCTGCACGACATGGTCAAGGCGGTCGACCCCGCGGCGACGCTCAACGGCGTCCGGCTGCTCACCAAAGAGGGTGGCAAACACGGACATTGGGAGCGGCCCGCCGACCAGGGTCCAGTGGACATCCCCACACTCGCCGACGAACCAGAGCCCACGGAAGACATTTCGCCGGAACAGATCTCGGAATCCGATCAGCGCTCCGCCGTCGTCCTGGTCGCCTCCACCGGAGCCGCGTGCGGCACCCGGGTCGACACCACCGGTCCCGTACTCGCGGAATGGCTCGGCGGACTCGGCTTCTCGGTGCGCGGGCCGCTGATCTACGCCGACGCCGAAATCGACATCGGCTTGGCCGACGCCCTGCGGTTCGAGCCGTCGCTGGTGATCAGCACCGGCGGCACCGGCGCCTCCCCCACCGATGCGACGCCCGAGGCGACGCTGGCCGTTCTGGATCGCGAATTACCCGGTGTCGCAGAGGCGATTCGGCAACGCGGCACCGCGAAATTCCCACTGGCCGCACTCAGTCGGGGCGTGGCCGGACTGGCGGGCCGATCGGTGGTGGTGAATCTGCCCGGCTCCCCCGGTGGCGTCAAAGACGGTATGGCGGTGCTCGAGCCGCTGCTGGATCATCTGCTCGCGCAAGTAGCCGGAGGCGGCCACCATGACAACAAGTGAATTCGCGAGCGTACGCCTGGCGGGTATCAGCGATCAGCCACTGGATCCGGCGGCGGTCGAGGCGGCGGTGACCGGACCGGAGCACGGCGCCGTAGTGGTTTTCACCGGCAAGGTGCGCAATCACGATGGCGGACAAGCAGTTTCCGCTTTGGAATATTCGGCGCATCCGGAAGCTGAACGGTTCCTGCGAAATTGCTGTGCGGAACTCGCCGAGCGCGCCGGACTTCCGGTCGCGGCCGTCCACCGAATCGGTCAGTTGACCGTCGGCGATCTCGCGATCGTCGTCGCGGTCGCCGCCCCGCACCGTGCCGAAGCGTTCGCCACCTGTGCGGAATTGGTGGATCGGATCAAACACGAGGTGCCGATCTGGAAGCGCCAGCTCTTCACCGACGGACTCTCGGAATGGGTGAACGCCTGCGGGTAAAGGCCCATTGCCTGTGAATAACGGCGACGTGAGCGCCTGCTGTTGTTGCCCGAAACAACACTGTGACGCGAATTCAGTGACGATTCAATAGGCGCGGGATAGCGTTCCCGCACGAGGACGTCGATCCGCGGTAGGAGGGGCGCATTGGGAACCGATCAGGTACTGCTGCACAGATTCGTCATCTCGCAGCTCACCGATGCCGGGCTGGATCGGGATCGGCTGATCCGCGAGACCGGCCTACCCGAATGGACCATGGTCGGCGAGGACGTACACCTGCCGAGTCACACCTTCTCGCGACTCTGGGAACTCGGCGAACACGGGCTCGGCGATCCGAATGTCGCGTTGCATGTGGCCAGCCGCTACAAACTCAACAGCTTCGGCCTCTACGACTACCTGTTCGCCACCGCGCCGACACTCGGCGCGGGCCTGGCGACCTGCGGCCCCTACGTCTCCGCGGTGACCACCAATCATCGGTTCGAACTGGTCGCCGAGAGCGAGCACGAGGTCACGCTCTACCTCGACATGATCGATGGCGAGGGCCGCGGCCGGGACCTCACCCAGGTGTGGGGCCTGGCGGCGGTGCTCAGCAGGGCACGGCGTGTGGTCCGGATCCCGCTCGTCCCGTTGCGGGTGGCATTGCGGCAGCAGGCACCGGCCAAAATCGACACCTTTGTCGAGGTCTTC
Source organism: Nocardia sp. NPDC049526 (assembly GCF_044465765.1). Classification (NCBI taxonomy): domain Bacteria; kingdom Bacillati; phylum Actinomycetota; class Actinomycetes; order Mycobacteriales; family Nocardiaceae; genus Nocardia; species Nocardia sp. NPDC049526. Next base: position 495,891 of record NZ_JBITMA010000004.1, read on the forward strand.
GGCACCCCCGCTATCGAATTCGGCGCACCGGTCGATGCGATGACCTTCCGCGCCGACGATATGAATCTGCCGCTGACCACCAGCGATCCCGTCCTGGCTGCCGTGCTGCAGCCGCTCGCCGACGCCCTGCCGCCACCGCCGCCCCTGGCGACCGCATGGCCGGATCGAGTAGCGACCGAGCTGGCCGAGGCAATGGCGGACGGTGCGGTATCGCTGGATCGGGTGGCCTACCGGCTCGCCACCAGTCCGCGGACACTGCAGCGGCGGCTGATGGAGGCGGGTACCACCTGGCGGATGGAATTGGAACGGGCGCGCAATGCCCGGCTCGCGCAGGCGAGCGCCGAAGGCACCGTACTGAGCCGAACACGCCAAGCCGAACTGCTCGGATATTCGGATGTGGGTTCGATGCGGCGGGCGGCCCGCCGTCGATCCATGACCCAGCTCATGTACCGATCGGAACTACCGGCCTGATCCGCCGCATTCCCACGCGCCGCATCCCCTACCGTCACGCCGGGCCGGTCAGACCTTCAGGAAGGTCGCCGCGATGCGCCAGAAGGTCGCATCCTCGATAGCGCGAAAATCCCAGCTGTCGGCAATATCTCGGGATGCGGCGACGATGGCGGGCACGTCGAAATCGTCACGCGTCGCGGTGCCCTTGGCCTCCAACGCGGCGACCACGTACGCGGTGGCACTCTCCCAGGTCTCTGACACGAAACTCTCCAATCGGTCGTAGAGACAAATACGGTCGATCACGGTTCTTGGGTCGAACCGACACCGCGCGCGCCACGTTCGCTCCATTGCGCACATGCCGCGTGCGGCGGGGCAATATCTCAGTTCTATGTCCGCGCGATCGCCGGGCCAAGTACCGAACGCGTCAGCTTCGAGCAGAACGCGCCAACTTTTTCCGGTGTCAGTGCGGGGTGTAGCGCCAGATGCCGAGCATGGCTTGCTGGTCCAAAGGTTCGGCAGCGGTGTGCACGGTATCGTGCAGCCGCGCCAGTACCGTGTCGGCGGGCAGGCCGGCACCGATAAGCACCAAGCGGGTCGTGCGCGATTCGCCGCGCGACCAGGAGTCCGGTTCGAAGACGATGTGGCGACCGACCATGTGCAGCACGAACTTGCGCCGTTCGGCGGCGACCCCGAAGGCGGCGAACCCCTTGGCGCGGAACAGGCCGGGCGGCGGATCCTCGAGGAATTCGACCAGACGGCGCGGGTCCAATTCCCGGTCGCTGGTGAAGGACACGCTGGTGTAGTCGTCGTGTAGATGCCGGTGCGGCCCGTAGCGACTGCTTGCAGGTCGCTCGAAAGAATCGGCATGGTCGTGGTCGTGGAGCAGTTCGTCGAAGCTCAATTGTTCGGCGACCCGCGGGATTTCCCGCAGCGGCTCGTCGAAGAGCAGGCCGGGGTCCATGCGGCCACGGGTGGTCGCGTACACCGGCACCTGCCCGATCAGCTCGGTGATCTCCTGCCGCAACCCATCCAGCCGATCCTGCGACACCCGATCGGCCTTGTTGAGCACCACCAGATCCGCCAAGCGCAGATGGGTGGCGAGTTCGGGATGACGCTCGCGACTTTCCGGGAACTGCTCGGCGTCGACCACCTCGACCAAACCGCCATAGCGAATGCGCGGGTTCTCGCTGCCCACCACCATCCGAATCAGATTGCGCGGTTCGGCCAGTCCACTGGCCTCGACCACGATCACGTCGATCTTGGCACGCGGCTGCGCGAGCTTGGTGAACAAGTCGTCGAGTTCGCCGACGTCCACCGCACAGCAGACGCACCCGTTGCCGAGCGACACCATCGCATCGACCTGCCCGGCCACCAGCATGGAATCGATATTGATGGCCCCGAAGTCGTTGACCACCACCCCGATCCGCGTGCCCCGGTTGTTGCGCAGCAGATGATTGAGCAGCGTCGTCTTCCCGGATCCGAGGAACCCGGCGACGATCAGAACAGGAATCCGCTCGGCCACTCGGCTGAGTCTATTGGCAGCGCCCGCGGCGCTGTGTGTTCGCGGCCCCCAGGTGTCTCGCGTCCGACCATTTCGAGCGACCTGCAAGCAGTCGCCGGCGGCGCCGTCGAGACTCGCGCCTACGGCGCATGCGCTTCGACGACTCGACTGAGTTGAATGGCCGCGCCTTCGGCTCGGACGCGAGACGGGCCGCGAACGTCGCTCGTAAGACTCGCTCCGCGGTAGGTACGAATGCGGACCACTCGCGACTATGTGCACAGCCAGGCCGCCGTGCTACTTGGTCGGGCCGAGCAGGGTGCTGGCCAGGGTGTAGGCGAAGTTGATCAGCTCCGAGGTGACCGCGGTGTTGTCCATACCGAGGGACTTCGCCAGCGGGAGCATCATTTGCATGATCGTGCCGACCAAGGCGGGCAGGGTACCCGTCGTGCTCGGCGCGGTCTGGCCCGGCAACTGGGATCCGGGGGTTTGCCCCGAACCGGGCGACTGCGGGCTATTCGGCAAGAGACCGTACCCCTGCGACTGCGGTGTGTTGGGCGAGAGCCCGTAGCCCTGCGGCGAACCCGCTTGCGGAGCACTTGGCGACTGCGCCGATCCCGGTGTCTGCGGATCGGGTGAGCTCGGCACCTGTGCGTAGCCCGGTGCCTGTGCGTACCCCTGCGGCGGATTCGATGATGCGGGTGCGGTCGGGACCGTCCCCGCGGAATTCGGCGCCACCGCGGGTTCGGGAATGGCCTGCGGCTGCGGGACAGCCGAAGCCTGCGCTCCACCAGGAACCTGCTGTGCAGCGGGTGCCTGCGGAACCGACTCCGCCTGCGGAGTATTCGATACCGGAGCCGAGGCAGGCCGATCGGCCGACCCGGTCTGCGCCGGAGCCGTCCCCAGTGCCGCCGTCGCCTGCTGCGGAGCGCCGAGCAGGAAGCCCACCAGGCCGGTCGTTATGGCCAGGGCGTGTTTGACCTGCCCCTCCGGACTCTCCAACAGCGCGGCGTCCTCGACATTGGCGCCATTGCCCATCTCGATGAAAACATCCGGGACGGTGGTCATTGCCGGACCGGCCACATCCGCGCGGGTCTGCAGACCGTCCTGTGCGCCCGCATAATTCGCGGCCGGGAATCCGGCCTCGAGATACGCGTCGCGCACCGCCTCAGTCGCCGCGAGACCGGGGCCGGACTGGACCTGATCGGCCTTCGGATCCGGGATCGGCAGCTGCGGCACGATCATATGGATGCCGCGGTCCTGCGCCGGTGCGCCATCGGCGTGGATGCTCACCGCGACATCGGCGCCGGAGGCATTGGCGGCCTGCGCGCGTTCGTCGACGCAGCCGCCCCATCCGGAGTCGTCCTGACGGCTGAGCACCACCTTGGCGCCCAGATCCTGCAGGGCGGCCCGGACCAGGTCGGCCACCTTCCAGTTGATGGTGTGCTCCGGCACGCCGTTGACCGTGGTCATGCCGGTGGTCTGGCAGTCCTTGGTGCCGCCACGACCGTCGCTCACTTGCTTCGCCAAATTCTCGGCGTGGTCGGGCCCCTGATGACCCGGGTCTAGGAATATCGTCTTGCCTACGAGTTTCGTGGACATATCCGGCGGATCGGCGATCGCGGCCGGGGTCAGCCCCGACAGCGTCACCACCACGGCGGCCGTAACCGCGCCGCAGATACCGGTACTGATGATGCTTGGCTTCATGTGCGGTGTCGGTGCCCCGGAACGGAGCACCCCTCCCTTCCCACTAGTAACACCAAACCCAGTGGTTCACTCTGGCAACGCCAGCATCAGCAAAGCAAGCTACGTTATTGAAATGTTATCGATGTATTCGAGCGTATTCTCGCTGATCAGGCGACCAAAAAGCGGCTCACACCGCCGTGAAGCGAGGATTGCCAACCGGATGCGGGCTCAGGCCCCGATCGGCAAGCGACGCAACGACCGCAGCGCATAGTGCACCCGGGTCTTGACCGTGCCGACCGGCACGCCGAAGTCATCGGCCACCTCTTGATAGGCCCGGTCCCGCAGGATCACCTCCACCACCGCCGCGCGCTGCGATTCGGGCAGCCTGGCGAGTAGATCGGCGACGAGCAGACCGTCGACGAGACGCTCGGCGAAGTCCGGATCCGCGAAGCGGACATCGCTGATCTCGGTGATCTCGTCCCAGCCGGTATCCGCGGGCCGGGCGGCGCGGGCGCGGGCGATATCGATCATGACGTTGCGTTCGATGGCGAGCAGCCAGGTGCGCACCGTGCCCTTACGCTCGTCGAACCCTGCACACGACCGCCAGGCTCGCAGCAGCGTCTCCTGCACGGCGTGTTCGGCGAGGCCCGAATCGCCGAGTCCGCGCATGGCGCGCCAATGTAGTAGCGCCCGGTCCGCGGCAAGCACGGCGGCGATCCCATCGTCGGTACAAAGCCCAGCACATGCCACCCCGCAAGTCGACCGCCTGCCCGCGACGTCGACCACCGGACAAATACCACTCATACAACAGATATCGCGAGAATCCGGGCAAGTGGAATCACGCCCGACCGGAATCTGGCGATTCCACCGAAATCGACCGTCGAGTCTGGTAGACCTTGGCCCCGGAGAAACGGGGATCTCCGCAGGTCAGCCGCCAGTGGCGGCAAGAGCACAATTCGAGGAGACAGCAGTATGCGTGCAAGCACGCTCGTGATCGCGGGGGCAATGGCGTCCACCGTGACACTGCTGGGCGCCGGGACCGCGGCCGCCCAGCCCCGCAACACCATCACCGAGGATGGTGTCTACCTGGTCGGCGTCGATATCTTCCCCGGAATCTGGGAGGGCCAAGGCACCCCCGACCCGGCTGTCGGCTGCGACTGGCGGCGGCTGCGCAAGGTCGAAGGTGATAACACCGATCAGCACTACATCATCAATAACGACTTCACCAGGAACCGTCCGGTCCGCGCCGAGATCGCGCCGACCGATGTGGCCTTCAAGACGGTGAACTGCGGCGCTTGGCACATGCTGCCACCGAGTACGGGCTCATTCGGCGGCTGAGTCGAACCCGCACGGATATCGAGTCGCGTGCAGTAACCGCTATGGTTCGCAACCATGACGCGGAGCAAAATCCTGATCACCGGTGCGAGCGCCGGACTCGGTGCGGCCATGGCGCGGGATTTCGCCGCCAAGGGCCGTGACCTGGCTCTATGCGCACGACGCCTGGACGCGCTCGATGCCCTGCGCAACGAACTCACCGCCGCACACCCCGGCATTACCGTCGCGGTCCGCGCGCTCGACGTCGATGACCATGCGGCCGTCCCGCGGGTTTTCGCGGAACTGCGCGATGAACTCGGCGGAGTGGATCGAGTGATCGTCAATGCCGGCATCGGCAAAGGCGCGCGGATCGGCACCGGCCGTGCGGATGCCAATATCGCCACGGCCACCACCAATTTCGTCAGCGCCCTCGCCCAGACAGAGGCGGCGCTGGAGATCTTTCGTGCCCAGGAGTCGGGCCACCTGGTGCTGGTTTCCTCGATGAGTGCGGTGCGCGGCCTGCCGGGTAAGAAGGCCGCATATTCCGCGAGCAAAGCGGGACTGGCCGCGCTCGGTGAGGCGCTCACGGTCGAATTCGCCAACTCACCGATCGCGGTGACCACACTGCTTCCCGGATTCATCGCCACCGATATGGCGGCGAAGGCTGGTGATGCACGCATGGTCACACCATTGACGAAGGGCGTCGCGGCGATGGTGCGGGCGATCGAGCACGAGAAGATTCGCGCCTGCGTTCCCGGTTGGCCGTGGCGGCTCATCGATGTGGTGCTGCCGCATCTGCCCGGCGCGGTCGTCGCCCGGATGAGCTGAGCCGCTTCGGCATCGACGGCCTGAACCCGCCAGAAGTCGGCGGCCGGGATTGCTGGACTGGAGCGCATGTCCATAGCTCTTGCGCCCTCCCCCAGCACCGTCGCCCGGCCGCCGCTGATCCGGTGGCTCGCCGTCGTCGCGGTGATGCTCGGCATCTTCTCGATCGTGACGACCGAGATTCTGCCGATCGGCCTGCTGACCTCGATCGGAGCCGATTTCACGATCTCGGACGGTATGGCGGGACTGATGATGACTCTGCCCGGTCTGCTGGCCGCGATCGCCGCGCCCCTGGTGACCGTCGCTGCCGCGCGGATCGATCGCCGACTGTTGCTGTGCGGCTGCACGTTATTGCTGGTGATCGCCAATGCGGTGGCCGCGCTCGCACCGGAGTTCTGGGTGGTGCTGGCCGCCCGCGTGCTGATCGGGATCACCATCGGCGGCTACTGGTCGATCGCGGCCGGACTGGCCGGCCGGTTGGTGCCGCCGGAGTCGGTGCACCGGGCGACGGCGGTGATCTTCTCCTCCGTTCCGCTCGGCTCGGTGCTCGGCGTGCCCGCGGGCACCTTCGTCGGCAACGTCGCGGGCTGGCGGGCTGCCTTCGTGGTCTTGGGCCTGCTGTCCGCGGTGGTGCTGGTGCTGCTCGCGGGCGCACTGCCCGCGCTGCCCGCCGAGCAGGCCCTTCGCCTGACCGCGCTGCGCATCGGTCTACGCGGTGCGGGTATCCGAATTGCTTTGCTGGCAACATTTTTCGTGGTGATCGCGCAGTTCGGCACCTACACCTACGTCACACCGTTCCTGGAGCAGATCACCGAGGTGAGTGCGGGCACGATCACGGTGCTGCTGCTGATCTACGGTGTGGCGGGCATTGCCGGGAACTTCCTCGGCGGCACTCTGCTCGGCCGTCCCCGTTTCGCGCTCGGCTTCGCGGCGAGTGCGATGGCGGCCGCGATGCTACTGCTGCCGTTGCTGGGGCGCTGGGAGTTCGGCGCTGTCGCATTGCTCATTGTCTGGGGTATCGGATACGGCGGTGTGCCGGTGGTGCTGCAGACCTGGTTCGCCGACGCCCTGCCCGATGCGCCCGAGGTGGCGTCGGTGCTGTTCACCGCATCGTTCCAGGCGACCTTCTGTGTCGGCGCGCTGGTGGGCGGGGTGATCGTGGACCGGACGTCGTCCGGGACGGTGCTGCTCTGCGGCGGTGCGACCGTGCTGCTCGCATTGCTCATTACCTCCGGAGTAATCGACGCGCGCCGGGTGCATCGGGCAGGCTGACTTCATGATCGATGAGGTGGGCACCAAGCTCTTTCACCAGTCCATGCCGTTCACCGAGCGCCTCGGAGTCGAGGTGCTCGAACACGGCACCGAATTGGTGCGCAGTCGGATCGCCTGGGACGAATCGCTGTGCACGCTGGGCGGAGTGCTGCACGGTGGGGTGCTGATGTCGCTCGCCGATGGGACCGCCGCGGTGTGTGCGTTCCTGAATCTGCCCGAAGGCAAGCAGGGCACGACGACGGTCGAATCCAAGACGAATTTCCTGCGGGCCGTGCGTTCCGGCTATGCGACCGCGACGGCGCGACCGCTGCACGCGGGGCGGTCGTTCATCGTGGTGGAGACCGAAATCCGGGACGACGCGGACAAGATAGTCGCCAAGGTGACCCAGACCCAAGCCGTCCTCTGATCCCTCACTTCACCAATGTGAACTGCATGACGTCGATGTGTCCGCTGCGGAAGTACCGGGCACATCCGGTGAGGTATTTCAAATATCTGGCGTAGACCTCCTCCGAGGCGATCCGCACCGCCTCGTTGTGCTGGTCCACCAGCGCGTGGGCCCACTGATCCAGCGTGCGTGCGTAGTGCAGGCGCAGCGGCTGGATCCGCTCGGTGCCGAATCCGGCCTGCCCGGCCAGCCGGGTGACCTCGGCGGGCTGGGGCAGCTGCCCGCCGGGGAAGATCTCGCGCCTGATGAAGATGTGGAAAAGCGCGGCCTCCCTGGTCACCGGAATATTCATGCGACGCAGGTCGTTGAGGGTATGGCCGATGATGGTATGCAGCAGCATCCGGCCATCGGGCGGGAGCATGCGGTAGCAGCGCTCGAAAAATGCCGGGTACCGCTCACGGCGGAAATGTTCGAACGCACCGATGCTGACGATCCGGTCCACACCCCCGTCGAACTCCTCCCAGCCCTGCAGCCGAATCTCGACGCCCGCCACACCGCGCCGATCGATCTCCGAGCGGACGTGCTCGTACTGATTGCGGCTCAAGGTGAGACCGACGACCTTCACGCCATGACGCTCGACCGCACGGAACATCGTTGCGCCCCAACCGCATCCGACATCGAGCAGGGTCATCCCGGGCCGCAGATCCAGTTTGCCGAGCGCGAGATCGATCTTGGCGAGCTGGGCTTGTTCGAGGGTCATATCGTCGCGCTCGAAGTAGGCGCAACTGTAGGTCATCGACGGGTCGAGGAATAGCCGGTAGAAGTCGTCGGAGACGTCGTAGTGCGATTGGACTTGCTGGTAGAACGGTTCGAGTTCAGCCATTGCAGCTCCTGCCTTCGGTCGGTCCTGGCCGGATATGGACTGATACGAGACACACCGCCGAGCCGTTCGCATGCTCGGCTACCGATACGAAACTGTGGCCTGGGCCGGTCACCGTGGTCGGGCTGTGACCATTGCGCGACAGCCGTTCGACGATGTACCCTCGGCTTTGTCCTTGTGGATGTTGGTATCCCGGCCGATCTGCGCCGGACCCCCGCAAGATCCCTCAACTCCCCTATCACGATGGTAGTTCACCTCGTTCCCGGAGCCCAGAGGGACATTCCCAGCAGCGAGCCCTGATCGCCGCTGCCTCATACGGCCGTTCGCCGTACCCATGCAAAGGAAAAACCATGAAAGACAACACATTTCCCGTACCACAAGACGGGGGCGCGGCGGTCGAGACCGCTCAGCACCCCCTACGATCCGTCAGCGGCATGCTCGATATCGCCGACAATCGCGCCGCCGTCCTCCGGGTCGACGGCTACCTCCCCGGTCTGTCCGACGTGCATGTGCCGCCCCGGCTCATCCGCGAATTCGGTTTGCGCCGTGGCGATTTCATTATCGGCACCGCGGAACCCGCACGCAGTGGCAAGCTCGACCCGTTGGTCCGCATCGAATCGGTCAACGGGCAGGATCCCAAGCGCGCCCGGCCCAACTTCGAGGACCTCGTCCCCATCTACCCCAACCAGCGGTTGCGTCTGGAAACCGAACCGCATGCCATGACCACCCGGGTCACCGATCTGGTCATGCCCATCGGCAAGGGGCAGCGCGCACTCGTTGTCGCACCGCCCAAGGCGGGCAAAACCTCTGTGCTGCAAGCGATCGCGCACGGTATCGCGAAGAACCACCCGGAGTGCGAACTGATGCTCGTACTGGTGGGCGAGCGTCCCGAGGAGGTCACCGATCTGGCCAGGTCGGTACCCGCCGACGTCGCCGCCGCCACCTTCGACCAAACTCCACGCGAGCAGATCGCATTGGCCGAACTCGCCATCGAACATGCCAAGCGCCTGGCCGAAATGGGCAGGGATGTCGTCGTACTGCTCGACTCGCTGACCCGCCTCGCCCGTGCGTACAACAACGCCGCACCGTCCTCCGGGCGGGTGCTCTCCGGTGGCGTCGATGCCGCCGCGCTCGCACCGCCGAAGAAATTCCTCGGCGCCGCACGCAATTTCGAGAACGGCGGCTCGCTCACCATTATCGCCACCGCCCTGGTGGAGACCGGTTCGCTGGCCGACACCGTAATCTTCGAGGAGTACAAGGGCACCGGCAATGCCGAGCTGAAACTGGATCGCGCGACCGCGAGCCGCCGGGTCTTCCCTGCCGTCGATATCGCACAGTCCAGCACCCGCAAGGACGAATTGCTGCTCACCCCGGACGAATTGGCGGCCACCCAGCTGTTGCGCCGCACCCTCGCCGCGGTGGACGGTCAGCAGTCCACCGACCTGCTACTGGAGGGCCTGCGCCAGGCTCCGACCAATGCGGAATTCCTGGCTCAACTCGGCCGCAAGCGGCACTGATCCGCTTGACACGTCTCCATTAAGGCTCCTTTAAGGCCCTGTCAAGCTCTCCGAGGAATATTTATTACAGCCCGATCGGGCCTGTCTTCGGAGGGGGAGACAGGGCCGGTCGGGCTCTCGTCGTATCCGGTTCGGGCTCAGCCCAATTCGGTGGCGAACAGCTCGGCGGTGCGCCGCCACGAATCCGCAGCGGCGGCTTCGTCGTACGGTTCCCGGCCGGGGAAGAAGAAGGCGTGCTTCGCGCCCGGGTAGACCACCGATTCGTGCCGCACACCGGCCTGATTCAAGGCCGCCTCGACTTGTTCGCGCTGTTCGGCATCGATGACGTGATCGAGTTCGGCGAAGAACAGCAGCAGCCGCACATCACCCTTGGCGATGTTCTCGGTCGCGGCCAGCAGCGGCTCCGGCCTGCTCAGCGCGGTGCCCGCCGAGGTCAGCCAGCCGGGGTAGAAAATGGCCGCGGCATCCAGGTCCAGTCGGGTGGCGGCGAAGTAGGCCAGATGGCCGCCGAGGCTGAAACCGAGCACACCGGTCTTATCGGTGGCGACGCCGTGCTCGCGGGCATAGGCGATGGCGGCCCGGAAGTCGGCTTCGACACCGTCGCGGGTCAGCTCGCCGAGCAGACCGAAGGCACGCGTCCGGTTCTCATCGGTCTCGGCCAGACCCGCAGCGGTCTCCGGACCCGAGCGGTGATAGACGTTCACCACGAAGGCCACATAGCCGAGCTCGGCGACCCGATCGACGATCCGCTGCGCATCCTCGGTGAGTCCCCACAACTCGGCACCGACCAAGACGGCCGGAAATGCGCTGTCACCCTCCGGTCGAGCCAGATAGCCGGTCAGCGATGAGCCGTCCACATCGAGGTCGAACCGCCGAGAAACGATCTTGTAGGTCATGGGATACAGCCTATGGCCGTCCGTGGTGTGCGGCACCTGGTGCAAACTTCAACGCACCGCCGTCTTCGGCCAGACGCGGGCGAGGCCGAGCAGGTGCCGGAGTTCGGCATCGAAATCGTGCCCGGTCATGGGCAGTCGTGGGCGGGATCCGACGACCGCGGGCCGTTCGCCTGCCTTTCTGGCACGCACGGCGTATGCCAGCCGGTGCGCGTAATCGGTTATCTCCCAGTCCGGTTCGGCCCTGCGCTGCGGTTGCGCGGTCTCGGCGGGGAGGTAGGACCCTAGGTGCAACAGTGCGTCGCGGATCTCGACGGTCATGCGGAACAGTCGGGTGACCGGGTCCGCGCCGTGTCGCGGGTCGGCGGGCAGCACGATCTCCGGTACCGCCGCGGTGAGGTCGCGCCACAGCGGCCGCAGTCGGCGACAGAGTCGACCGTCGCGATCCCAACCGGCCAGCGTGAGCAGCGCGCTGAGCAAAGGGATGGCGAGCAGGGTCACGTTGAGGGTCACGCAGAGCACGAAATCGAGTTCTCCACGCGGCAAATGCGGACCGAGGGCGGGTCGCCCCGTCAGCAACTGCGCGATGGAAAGTGCCTGACTACTCAAGACGAAGCCGCCGCTGATCCCCAGAATCCAGCAGACCACCTGCATCTTGGCGCTGAGGTCGCCCAAGCGCAGCTCGTGGATGCCCGAGAGCAGGAAAACGACCATATTGACCGCAAGCGGTGCGGCATAGGCGATCCCGAAGATCGCCGCGGGCCCGTGTGCGCTCAGATCGACCGGTCGTCCGTTGTCCTGTGCCACTATCCCGGCGAGCAACATAACGACAGTGGCCGCCGCGGCGACGAAACCGCACCGACGCAGCCGCCGCCACACCACTGTCGAATCGGTCTCGGCGAGAATGTATCGGGCTATGACAAACAGGTGCATGGTTGTCATTTCCACGCATCCCAGCGCGAGGACGTAGACCGGACTGGTGACACTCGCCTGGGCGCATCGGTAGCACAGCAGGGCGGCGATGCTCCAGAGCAGATTGCGATTGATGAGCTGATCGATGATCGTGTCCCGCAACAACATCAGCCGACCCAGCGTAATGGCGCCCACGTAGCCGAGCACCAGCCAACCGAGTGTCGCGGGAACCAGTGATGACATCGATATCCTCTCGGCGGCGGCGCAACCGTGCCCGTCGGAGGATACCGCTGCGAACTCGCACGTCATTGCGCTGCGGACCGCTGGCCTCCGCACGCGTCAGGCCGCGCAGCTGTCGCAGGTCGGTATCGAGGGAACTTCGCGGCGCTGCCGATCAGGCCGCAACATACGACACCGGCAACCCGTGAGGCTCTGGCACAACAGACGTCGGCACACCGGAATTCGGTGTGCCGACGCTGGTTTCGGTGATCAGCCGAGCAGGACGAGTGCGCCCGCGCCGAGGAAAATGCCCTGCACGATGGTGCGTAGCGGCAGCGGCATGGTCTTGATACCGATATCCGCCCGTGCCGCACGGATATTCGCGGGGAACATCACGATCAGCAGCAGGATCAGGCCCGCAGCAGCCAGTTTGGCGATGGGCGGGATCAAAAGGCCTACTGCGCCACCGATTTCGAGCAAGCCGGTGAAGGTCACCCAACCCGCCGGATTGGGCAGCCGCGGCGGCACCATGGCGATCAGTGCGCCGCGCTTCGGCTCGACGAAGTGCGCGCTCGACGTGAGGGCGAACATCGCGGCCAGCCCGAGTGCGGCGGCGTGCGGCCAGGAGTCGAGCCAACCGAGGTTGCCGAGCCAGCCGATGAACCGTGCGAGTCCGGCGATGACGATGAGTACAACCAGCGGTGCCATCAGAGTCTCCTGTGGGTCGAGCACCAAATCTTGACAGTGGCTAGATTAGGCCTGAGCGGGAAACTTGTCAATGGCTAGATTTTGGGCGACCATCGAGACATGGCGAAGAGCGGCTATCACCACGGCGATCTGCGGGCCACCATCCTGGCCGCGGCCGCCGACCAGATCGCGACCGACGGTGTCGACGCGGTATCCCTGCGCGGGCTGGCCCGCCGGGCCGATGTCTCGCACGCGGCCCCCGCGCATCACTTCGGTGATCGCGCGGGGCTATTGACCGCACTCGCCATCGAAGGTTTCGACCTGCTCGCTGAGCAGCTGGCCGCGGCCGGACCGGAATTCCGTGAGGTCGCGGTCGCCTACACGCGCTTCGCCCGCGAACATCCCGGCCATTTCGATGTGATGTTCCGGCGCGAACTCCTGCACGCCGCCGACGAGCGCCTGGTCGCCGCCCGCACGGCCGCGGGAGCCGCGCTCCGCTCCGGAGTCTCGGTCATGCAGCCCGACAACACCGTCGAGCAGCAACAAGCCACCCGCCTGGCCGCCTGGTCACTGGTCCACGGCTTCGCGGCACTGTGGCGCGAAGGGGCACTACAGGATTCGGCACTCGGTGACAGCTCCGATCCGGAAACCCTGGCCCGCCGGATGATCGCCACCGTCCACTTCGAATGACCACGGCCCGTTCGCCTTTGGCCGTAAATTCTCTGGCATGGATATCCACGCCTACCCCACCGAGGCGAGCACCCCGGTGGATCTCGCCGAGGCACAACGCCTCGCCGATCACTACCTGTCCACCGAGGACGGCATCAGCAACCTGCTCACCGAATTCGACGCGGGGTTCACCGTCGTCGCCATCTTCGCGCCCCCACCGGGTATCGACCCACACAAACCCCCACTCCCCCCGACCATCGGCGGTTCGGTCTGCGTCATCGACAAACCCACCGGCGCCATCTCCTACTGGCCCACCTACCCCACCCCCGTAGTCGCCGAACAGTACACGCAGGCAATGCAATCCGGCCGCCTGGTCATCGAGGATGGTTGGCCGGAAGACGCCCCCGAGGGCGACTGAGGTGTACCCCGAACCGGGGCAGGTACTGCACTTCTCCGAAGACCCGACGATCGAGCGCTTTGTCCCACGGATCGCGGCGACCGCGCAAGCGTACGTGTGGGCCGTCGACGCTCGGAACGCTGCGAATCGAATCGACCAGACGCTGTAGGCGCGATATCGCATCGCCTGGCTGGGCCGCGGCGACCGGATCGGCGAGACCGGCCAGGCGGCGCAGGTGGCGTTGCTGTCCGGCATCGAGGCGCAATGCCCTGGCCAGCGCATCGACCACCTGTGGACTCGCCGCGATCTTGCGCCCCTGTTCGAGCCAGGTGTACCAAGTGAGGCTCACCCCCGCCATCTCGGCGCGCCTCGATGTCGTGCTCAGTAATCCCGCGAAATCTGTTGTGCCGCAAGCATGATGACGAGCGGCGCGCTAACCGCGCGCCGCCCGGTGTGGGGGAACCGAACCGCCATCGCGAGCACCCACATGCGCTCTCGCCTGGTCAGTGCCCGGCGGCGAGGGTGTCTCCGTATAGCTTGGACACACGAAGCCTGATCACCAGTCGGTTGTCCTCGACCATGTTCGCCAGGAAGGTCGCTTCGTCCTCAGGGTTGTCGAACTCGGGGAACATCGAGAGCATTTCGCGGCCGGTTGCGTCTCCGGGAGTAGTACTGACGGGGGAGATTTCGGCCGCGCCCTCGGCGACCGCGAAAGTGAGCTGGTCAGCGCTGCTCACATAGAGCGCAGCACGCGGATCCCGGGTGAGCTGGCGTACTTTGACGCGATCGGCTGTCGAACCGATCGAGATCATGCGCGTTGCCGGATCCCATCTGTAGGCAACCGTTGACAGATGTGGGTGCCCGTCACGCTTGATCGTTGCCAGCGCCCCCATCCGATTAGCGCCGAGGAATCGCTCCAACCTCTCCGCGGAGAGTCGCGTCGGCGGCGCTCCGCGGCCTGGCTCGTACGAAGTTTCATGGATGTCGGTCACGGGCTGCCCTCCGTAATGGTGCACTATTTGTAACTAAGTGCATGATCTGTCACCATCACGCTCAGCGGAAGGAGGCACTTTCATGTCTCAGGGGCACATTGATGTTCCAGCGCAGGTGGAGGCAATCAGTGTTGGCGAAGCTGCGGGCTCATCCATCGACAAGGCGTGTTCGGTGCTGGAAGTGCTCAACCGGATCAGCGGCAAATGGGCTATCGGCGTCTTGCTGCTGACCACGCAGCGACCGATGCGCTTTACGCATCTCGAGCGCGAAATCAAGGGAGTCAGTCGTCGAATGTTGACGCTAACCCTCCGCAACCTCGAGCGCGACGGCCTATTGGTCCGGACGGTCTATCCAACAGTGCCGCCCAGGACCGAATACGAAGCGACACCGATGGCCCGAGAGCTCTATGAGACCCTGCTGGCGTTGACGGGCTGGGCCGATCGTCACCGACACGAGATCGATTCGGCGCGTCGGGTTTACGACGAGCAGTCGGCATCAACAGGATCACCATGAATGCCGGATGTTGACACCGCCGAACCCGAACTCCGCCAACGAATCCCATCTGGCCTGACGGGCGGCAAGGGACCGGTGCTTGTGATCGGCGCGACCGGTCAGCAAGGTCGGGCGACCACAGCACAACTACTCGAACGCGGTTGGGAAGTACACGCATTCGTGCATGATCTGAAGTCGCCCGCGGCGCACGCATTGCGCGAAAGCGGTGCCGATCTCATCGAAGGGATCTGGACGACAGCACGTCGGTGCGGTCCCATGGACGGCTCGTTCGATACTGCGGGTGGGTTATGAGATGTCGGCCAGGTCGAGAACGGAGTTCGGGTAGGTGATGCCATTGGGGATGGGGGCGTCGGGCTGGTTCATCAGGAGGTCGCATTTGCGGCGGGTGATGACCCAGGAGCCGTTCTGCTGAATCAAGCGGTCTCGGTACAGGGTTCGGGATCGGTTGATGAGGTTCGGTCGATCGCGCATTGTCCACTCGACGAAGCCGTAGCAGGTTCCCCAGATACCGTCGGCGTCCGCACCGACGACGTGATTGGTCATCGCATGCTGGATCCATGTGCAGTCGTCGTGGAAGGGCACGAAGAACTCCAACCAGTGCTCGATCCCCGAGAACGGCATGCCCGGGTACTCCGCGACTACATCGGGGGTGAACAACTCCCGGAAGAGGTCCCAGTCGCGCGTGTCGATCGCACGCGCATATCCGTTCTGCAATCGCATCGCATCGATCGCGACACCGGCCAGCTCGCTGCTCGTCATCTCAGCCTCTCCTGCTACTCCGCTTGCCCCGGCAACAAACCGTATACCCATTTCGACCCTTTGGAGACTATCTATCAGTTTACGGACTTCAGCCAAGCCAATGAACACTGCACGCCCCGAAACGGACTGGATCCGCCCTCGCGCTGGATGTCCGAGTAGTCGCCCGAACAAGATCAGGTGGAATCCATGGCGGCATCGCCCGAGAAACCCCCGCCACCAGTTCCACCTGATCTTGTTTCTTATCCGGCCATATCATTACACTCTTATTGACCAGACTGCGGGTTGAGATAGTGGCGTTCGGATGGAAGCCTCGGGTAGGTGTGGTGTCGCAGAGGTCGACGGACGGCGTCGACGTAATGCTGTGTGTGGTGCTCGCGTACGAAGATCAGCGGTGAGGCAAGGGCAAGCCCGAAGAGCCCAGCCTCGTCTACGTGGAGAGTTTCACCGGGGGCATCTTCCTGGAGCGGCCAGCGGATCTCGACAGGTACCGTGAGGCGTATGAGGTCCTCCGGCGCGAGGCGCTCGATGCCCGACCAAGCCGAGACCTATTACGTGAAGTTGCGAAGGAGTTCGAACGTGGGCGTTGACTTGTCCGGGGCGAAGTGGTTCAAGAGTAGCCACAGTGGCGGGGGCCAGGATTGCGTAGAGGTGGCACATCTGGACAGAGGCCTGGTCGGCGTGCGGGACTCCAAGAACCCGACCGGCCCGGCGCTGGTCTTCACCCCTGGCGAGTGGGAAGCCTTCACTGCTGGCGTCAATGATGGCGAGTTCGATCGGCCATAGGTCATGTCTCACGTCTCTGCCCGCACCACTCGCCTACGAACTGCAGCAACTTGCCAATCCATTTAGGCTGCAAGGCAAATCATTGCCAAGCATAGAGGGTGGGGCACGATGACGAACCTCGTCTTGGTGCTGGCGGTCCTGGACATTGTGTTGATGACGATATTGATCATCATCTACCGCATCCCTCGCCTATCGCGCAGCTTGCAGACCATGCCTGTGGTGCAACGCTATTGGCGTCCGAACTGGCCAGAGCTCAGAGGAATGATCCCGCTGCTGCTCCTCGTCCTGGTGGGTGTGTTGTGGGGGCTCATAAGCCTGCTGTGATCTCGTCGCCGGTCCAGTATCAACGGTGCCTAGCATCGAGAGCGCCGTGGTCGGCGTGCGGGATGTTCCGCAGCTGCGGTCGCGTGTTCAGGTGCGACCTAGCCGAGTGCCCGGTAGCAGGCCTTCGTGCTGTCTGCATCAGTGAAATCGGCTGCACGCGTGGCAATATCGAGGACGCCGCGTAGCCACGGGGTGTAGGAGTCGGGTGTCGCCGAGATGTCCTCGAGCAACTCGGCGGGGTCGACCCAGAGGCATTCGGAGACCTCGGCCGGATCGGGGCGGGGCAGGTCGCCGGATTTGACACCGACCAGCACATGGTCCCATTCGTGCTCCACCTGGTCGCCGCGCGGGTCGGCGGCGCGGTAGCGGTAGATGCCCACCTCGGTCAAGTCCGTGACCGCTAGGTTCAGCTCCTCCATCAGCCGGATCGACGCCGCTGCCAGCACGTCCTGACCGGGTGCGGGATGGCCGCAGCAAGTATTCGAAAGCCGTTGCGGGAAGCGGGTTTTGACTGCGGCGCGACGTTGCAGCATGATCCGTCCGGACGCGTCGTACAGCAATACCGAGAAGGCGCGGTGCAGCTGACCGGGCGCGCGGTGGGCATCGGCCACGGAACGGGCTCCGATTGCGCGGCCGTGCTCATCGACCAGTTCGACGAGCAGAGTCTCACGATCGGAGCGTATCTCGGTGGTCATAATGATCGTTGGCAGAACACGGCGGCCGCGGGCACGATGGCCGCCCAGGCAACGAGCGCGACCATGTATACGAACAGTTTCGCCTGCGATCGGACGAGCGGCATGGCGTCGTCCAGCGGCTTGCCCCAGGTGCCGAACTGGGTCCGGCCCAGGTAGCCGATGACGATCGACACGCCAACGACATACACGATCAATGTCCAGGTAAATCCCACCATGGCGACGACGGACCCCGCCACGAGTGCGGCGCCGACGGTGACCCGCGTCATCGACTCGAACAGCGAGACGCGCAGACCGAGCGCGACCACCGAGGTCCGGAATCCGTGCTCGGTGTCTTCCGGAATGTCTTCGGCGGTGTTCGCGACGAAAACTCCGGTGGTCGTCAGCCCCAAGCCGAGAATGGCGATGAGCGCGGGGATTTCGATCGGTCGGTCGTACAGCCGGAGCACGACCACGCCCGGAAAGACCATGGTCATGATGTAGGTCCATGGGATCTGCCAGAATCCGGCGGCCTTGAAATGCCAAGGTGGCAGCGAATATTCGAGCAGCAACAGGGTTCCGACCGGAATGATCAGCAGCAGATCGGGATGCCCGGTCGCCACGGCGAGGTATACGGCCGCGACGCCGATGCCCGCGGTGGTGAGGTAGATCTGCCGGGCCACGAATCGCACGCCGAGATCTCGAACCATGCGGGAGAACTTGGATTTGTATTCGACGTCCACCCAGCGATCGGCCAGGCAATTGGCGACGTGCAACAGTTGAATCGCGGCGGCCAGCATTACCGCGGCCACGATCATCGGCGCCGACCAGATCTCGGCGCCGGTGTGCGCGCTGAACAGGACATCGGCCGCCATGACCGCAGCGGACATCGGCGCGATTTCGGGGCGGGTCAGCCACATCGCGTAGTTGATCTTCGTGCGCAGCGGTAGCGGACGCCCCTCCTCGCCGGGGCCCGCGGTGAAGATGCGGCGTAATTGTGCACGCAACGAGGCTTCCCCGCCGCTGACTGTGGTGGACATCAGGTCTGCTCCTGCTGCGCATGTCGACGTGCTCGGGCAATACTGCGGCGGAAGAACGGCCGGGACAGGTCCTCCGGGAGATTGGCCCATCGCATGAAAAAGGTGGTCAGCGGATCCAGCGTGATGTGATGGCGGCCCCGCTCCATCCCACGCACCGCCGCTTCGCCGACCTTCTCGGCGGGCATCGGCTTGATCGAACCGGTAATGGCCTTGGTCTCGGCCGGTTTGCGCAGGTTCTCCCTGGCGAGTCCGGGAGTGTCGGTGTCGGCGGGGTACAGCACGGATACCGTCACCCCGGCGGGCTCGACTTCGTAGCGCAGGCACAGCCCGAGCTGGCGGACGCTCGCCTTGGTCGGCCCGTAGCTCGAATATCCGGGGATGCCGAGGAAGGCCGCCGTCGAACTGGTCAGCAGGACACGCCCTTCGCCACGCTCGACCATTCCGGGCAGTACACATCGAATGGCATTGACCGAGCCGAGATAGTTCGCATCGCTCTGGATGCCGAATTCATCGCTGTCGATATCGAGGAACAGTCCAGGCAGGGTGAGCCCCGCGCAGCAGGCAATCACCGCGCAGGCTCCGTTGCGTTCCTCCAATTCCTGCACGGCGACCGCCAGCCCCGTTCGGTCGGTGACATCGGCGGTGCGCCAGTCGGCCCCGATCCGCTCGGCGGTGGCGCGCAATGGCGCCTCCCGCCGAGCGATGACCGAGACGCGCGCGCCGCGTACGGCGAACGCGGCGGCCACGGCGGCGCCGATGCCATCGGAGCCGCCGGTGACGATCACATGCTTATCCGTCCAGCGCACAGTCATTTTCAGTTCCCGCCGGGTACGGCGAGCTCACCGAGACGGTCGCGCCAGGCGTGATAACTGGTGGCCGTGCCGTCCTCCGGTATGCCGACGAACGCCTTATCGATCAAGGCCGCGGCCTCGTCGATGGTGCGGCCGGTATAGGTCCGCACCGCGACCTCGGTGTGCAGGGTCGCGCTGTCGGCCTGCTGCCGGATCTTCGCGACCATGGTCGATCCCGCCGCCAACTGCTGGTGGAACTGCGGCACCAGGGACCGGATCGCTTCCAGGTCGGCGACTTCCACACCACCGGCGAAGGTGGTCGCGATGCCGATGCCGTTCCACAGGTCGGCATGTCTGCTCGGGTCGAACTCCGCGATCCGCGATGCCACACCGTCGACCGATCCGCCGCCGATGAACCAGAGTGCGCGCCCGATGCCCTGATCAGCAGCCCGTTTCAACGGTGCGGTATCCCCCATCCAGGACGGGTACCGCTCGTCGACGTGCTGGCGGTCGATGTATTTCCCGGTGCGGAAGAAGGCGTTGTAGAAGCCGTATCCGTCGATCGCGAGCCAGCGGTACACCGGATGCTTCGGAAAGACCTTCTTCCAAATCGGTTTCGGAATCTTGCCCATCGCCAGACCGACGCCGACATACATGGTCAGATCGTGTTTGGCCGCGGGGCCGGTGAACAGGTCCGCGGCGCGATGGCTGAACGGGGTGATCGAATCGACAGCGGCCAGACCCGTTGCGGCGCCTTCGAATGCGAAGCCCTGGTACTGCTCGGGCAGCTGTTGGATCTGCTCGACCAGCTCCGCGTTGTTCTTACTGCATACGGCGACGTGGATGCTGGTGGACAGGTGGGTGGCGACCCGCTCGAGTTCGGCGGCGGTCGCCGGGCTCGGTGTCGCGAAGCCGGGGCGCTTCAGCGGTTCCTGCTCGATATTGGTGCCGAGCAGGGTAGAGCGAAGTGGTCCGATCAGTGATGGCATATGACCTTCGATTCTGTTGCAGCGGTGTTGGTTTCGGCTATGAGGACCGCGCCGGTTCCTTCTCCGGTTCGACTTCCACCGGATCGCCGGACTCGACCACCGCTGGATCGTCCGACTCAACCGCCACCGATTCGCCCGACTCAGCTACCGCCGGCTCATCCGACTCAGATACCACTGGCTCGCCCGACTCAACCACCGCCGGATCGCCCGACTCGACCGCCACCGGATCGCCGGACTCGACTGCCACCAGCTCTCCCGACTCAGCTGCCACCGGCTCGCCAGACTCAACCGCCACCGGATCGCCCGACTCAACCGCCACCGGATCGCCCGACTCAACCGCCACCGGATCGCCGGACTCGACTGCCACCAGCTCTCCCGACTCAGCTGCCACCGGCTCTGCGGACTCGACCGCCACCGGCTGTGCCACCGGCTCATCCGACTCAGCTACCACCGGCTCGCCCGGCTCAACCGCCGCCAGTTCATCCGGCTCCGGTGCCGTCTCCTGGACGTCCACCACCACGACGGTCGCGCGATTGGCCAGCCACTCCCGAATATTCCGGCTCCACCAGAACAGTCCGCGACTCGCGCAGACGATCACCAGCGCGAAGAACAAGCCGAACGAGACGTGCAGGGCCATCAGCACGCCGTACATCAGACCGACCGAGGCGCCGAAGATGATCTGATCGCGCTTGGCGAACGGCGTCGTCGCCGGGTCGGTGATCATGTAGTTGGTGTAGAGCACGAAGGCGATACCGGTCATCGGCAGCAGCGCCGCGATGATCGAGATGTTGCTGTCCAGCAGGCCACGCACCACCGCCTGCAGCACATACGCACCGAGCCAGGCCATGATCAGCGGCGTCTTCTTGGTCAGCTTGGCGTTGAGCATGGTGCCCGCGCCGAGCAGACCGAGCACGATCAGCGCATCGGCCGGACCCGAGACGTTCTCGACGAAGTGATACGGACCGACCACGGCGATCGTCGGGAAGACCAGCAGCGCGACCACGATCCCGAAGTTCGACGGGTTCATGAAGTGCTTGACCTTGCCGTTGACCTTGGCCCGCAGTACCCATTTCGTGCCGACCGCGACCGTAATGCCGAACATGATCGGCAGGAATTGATCTGCCGCGTACATCAGGAAGTTGAAGGCCACACCGGTGATGTGCGCGGGCAGCAGGAACACGATCAGCCCGCGAAGCCCGTTGCCCCGGTAGCCCGCCGGGCGGCGATAGGCCCATGCCGCCAGCGTTTCCAGGATCATCTCCACCGCATACGCGGTACCCGCACTGAGGAACGGCCACAGCCACGGCTGCTCGAATCCGAGCCACAGGAAGCCCAGAATATTGAAGATCGTCAGCGACGCCGCGAAGTTGCGCAGCGCGAGGTAGCGCGGATCACGTCCTTCGATATTGACGCCCAACCACTTTCGCCGCCAGGTCTGCGCCGGTGCCGGCTCGGGCTCGGCCGAGGAGCCGTTGGGGCTTTCGACGACGAGTGTTCCGTTCGAATGTGTGCCGTTTCCTTGAACACTCACTGGTGCACCTCCCGGGCATCGGAGTCGAGTACGAGGGTGTGTTGCCCCGGTTTCAGCTGCAACTGCTGGGTGTGCACGGCGCCGTGGTTATCGCGCCACGCGAGTTGTACCGACAACGCGGTAGTGGGATCGATATCGCCGAGTCCGACGTGGATATCGGTGGACCGCTTACCCGCGTGCCCACTGCCGCCGTCGACCTGTGCCACATGGGTTTTGCCGTCCGGCATCGTCACGGTGATTTCGGCGCCGAGGGCCGGAGACCCGAGCACTGGCTTGCCCGCGACCGTTGTCTCGCCGGCGGCAGCGGTGGTCGGTGGGGTCAACAGGCGCAGGCCGAGGTACTGCCCGGGATGCGGGGCGTCGTTGCGGTAGAAGACCGGTGCCTCCCACTGCCTGGCGACCGCGAAGCCGAGGTTGCCGGTTCCGGTCGAGTCACCGACCGCGATGCCGCGGGTGGGTGTCGCCGCGAAGGTGTCCAGGGCGGGCGAGATATTGGTGAACTTGCCGCCGTCGTCCTGGGCGAAGAAGCCGATCCGGTTATTGCCCGCCAGGTCCGATTCCTCGGTGAACTTCGGCCAGGCCCACGGGTATTTGCTGAAATCGTCGTTCATCGTGGCCATTTCCTGCACCTGCGGCCAGCGCGTGCTCGAACCCTTGAACATGCCGTTGGTCTGCACGATCTGCGGTCGGCCGCTGTTGTCGAAATCGGCGACCTTGGTATCCCAGCACCAGCCGTCCCAGGCGATGCCCTTCTCCACGGCGCGGTTCTCGAACGGGGCGATACCCGACTCCAGTTGCGCCGCAGCATGTTTCGGATCAGCTGCGGTGTTGTAGAAGGCTAGGTTGGCTTCGACGATGCCCCAGCGCTGCGCGATATTGCTGACGAACAGATCGGGCATGCCGTTGCCGTCGAGATCGGCGAAGTCCGCGCCCATGCCCTTGAACGAATCATGGCCGAGCACAAAGGACTTCGGATCGGTCGGGCCGCGCTCACCTTCGGCCAGGCCGAAGCTGATGTGCCCCGGCGTCGACTTGTTCACGAACAGGCGATCCGGGCCCATATCGTTGGCCACATACAGCTCGGGTAGTTGATCGCCGGTGAGGTCCTGGGTTGCCGATGCCAGCGTCCAGCCGTTCGCCTTCCCCTCCGGGAGCGCATCGACCACCTCGCGGTAAACCGCGGTCGGTTCGGCGCCGCCGGTGCTCTGCTGGAAGGTGAGGATGCGGTCGGTCCCGGCATTGGTCGCTTTGGAGAACGATTCGTTCAGGGTCAGGCTGTGCTGACCGTCCGGACCGATGAAATCGCTGTCCGGGAAATAGTTTCCGAGGTAGACGTCCGGATTGCCGTCACCGTCGAAGTCGGCGACGGAGGCGGCCAGGGTGAACCAGCGCGCGCCCTGATAGCTGCCGTCCTTGGTGGCAGGCGGCTCCACCATTTCCACCGGCCGGAATGCCTTGTTGTCCAGATGCTTGGCGCCCGCGCGCGGCAGGTACAGGATGGGGGTGCGTCCGCCGTAGTACACCATCAGACCGATGCGGCCCGAATGGTCGAAATCGCCAGGGACACAGCCGGTCGGGGCCATCCGGTCGTCGGTCGGCAGCGGAGCCGGGTCCAGTACGAACGGTGCGTAGCGGCTGGTGTCGCTGTCCGGCGTCGGCGTCACGATCACCGTATCGGATCGGGAATCGACCAGGCACAGATCATCGGCACGGCCGTTACCGTCGATATCGTTGATCGCCGCCGCGGAGTTGACCGAGGACATCCAGGCGACGACGTGCTCGTACCGTGGCTCGATATGCCGGATCTTGTGCTCGGGCAAGCCGGGTGGCAGCGCGATCGGCATCTCCGTGAAATGGAACCGGCTCGCCAGCGGACTGTTCGGATCGGTCTCGACCGGGGCGATCATGGCCGAGTGGGCCGGTACGAACAGCACCGCCATCAGCGTCAATGATGCCAATGGCACCAACGCTTTTCGCAACAGAGAAGAACTGACCGGCAATTTCACGAGTGGTGACTCTCTTCCGTGGTGAGACCGTCGAACACCGACCGCAGGGTGTCCAACGCGTGATCGAGCTGCGCCTCGGTATGCCGGCAGTTGATGAAGAACCGCAAGCGCGCCTCGCCCTCGGGGACCACCGGATGCCCGATGGCATTGGCCATCACATTGCGCTCCAGCAGTTCCATCGAGGCGCGCACCGCGGGTTCGTTCGCGCCGGTGATGATCGGGGTGATCGGTGTGGCCTGGCCGTTACCGGTGTCGAAGCCGAGTTCGCGGGCCCGGCGATGGAAGTACTCGGCGTTGTGCCGCAGTGCCGCGACGCGTTGCGGCTCGTCGTGCAGCACGGCCAGACCCTCCAGTGCGGCCGCCGCCGCGGACGGCGCGGGTGAGGCCGTGTACATGCTCAGACCAGCGGCGGAGTATTTGAACCCTTCGACGAGTTCGCGATTGGCCGCCAGGTATCCGCCGACGCTGCCGAGCGCCTTCGACAGCGTGCCCATCCAGACATCGACGGCATCGCCGGGCAGATCGAACAGCTCACGCGCGCCGAGCCCGCGCGCACCGAGGACACCGAACGAATGCGCTTCGTCGATCATGATCGAGCAGTCGTATTTCCTTGCCACCTCGATGATTTCGGGCAGCCGGACCACATCGCCGTCCATGCTGTACACACCCTCGATCAGCACGAGGGCCCGATCGAAGCTGCGCCGTGACATAGCCAGAATCGCGTCCAGCGATTCGGGATCATTGTGCCGGAAGGTGACTCGTTTGCAGCCCGCCCATTCGGTGCCGGACACGATGCTGTTGTGGATCAGCGAGTCGCAGACCGCAATATCGCGCTTCCCGAGCAGGAAGGCGACCGCCGCCGCATTGGTGAGGAAGCCGCTGGCCGTCACGATGGCGGCCTCGGTGTCGTAGATTCGCGCGAGCTCACGTTCCAACTCCCCGTAGAGCGGTAGCTCCCCCGCGACCATCCGGACCGCGGCCGCGGACGTCCCGTAGCGGCCGATCGCGGCAATGGCGGCGGCATGCACGCGCGGCTCGGCGGCCAGATCCAGATAGCCGAAACTGCTGAAGTTCAGCATGTCCCGGTCCGCGAAGCTGGTCACCGCACCGCTGATGCCGTCGTGCGGCAGGTAGTAGGGATTGAGCACACCGGCCTCGCGCGTCCAGGCGTCGAAGGCGGCGAACTTCTCGTTGGCCTCGAGCACGCCTGGATGATCGCGGAAAGAGGTCTGCATGCTCGGGCCGTGAGCGGTCCGCACATCGGCCGCGCCGCGTTCGGGTCCCGGCGCCGTCGCGGTGCCGGCACGTTTGGTACTGGCACCATTGCCCGCATCGTGCTTGGCCATCAGGGCACGGGCGAGCGCACGGGGATCGATGCTCTCAGTTGTCATGCAGTAGTCCTCACGCTGCTGTCGTTCCGGTACTTGCTTCTTCGTGCGCGATCTGAGCGGCGATCTTGACGCCGAGGCCCGCCAGCGAGAGTCCGGCCCCGATCGAGAGGACCGACATCTTGACGCCGAGGCTTTTCACGACGCGTGCACCGAATTCCATGGCCATCAGCGAATCCAGCCCCAATTCCATGGTCGGAGTCGCCAGATCCACGGTCTCCGCGTCGACGCCGAGAACGACCGCGAGTTGTTCGGCGAGCAGGCAGGCGACGACCTCGCCGCGGAATTCCGGGTCCAGCGCCAGGATTTCGGCGCGCAGCGCGCTCGTGCCCGCCGCCCCACCGCCCGCGGCGGTGACCAATTCGACGAACCGTGGCGCGCGCGCCGACGAGCGATGCGCGAGTGCCCATTGCGCCCAGTCGATATCGAGCAGGGCCAGCTGGGTGATGTCGAAACGCAGACATTCCCGCAGCAGCAGGGTCGCGAAATCCATATCCAGCGAGCCGTATCCGGTCATCTCGGCATAACGGGATACCGCCCGGGAGTCGGCCATACCGCCGTCCCCGCGCATGAATCCCCAGTCCACCGACAGTGCGGGCCTGCCCTGTGCACGCCGGGCCCAGGCGAGTGCGTCGAGCGCGGAATTGGCTGACGCATAACCCAATTGGGGCGAGAGCCCGGCGATGCCGCTAGCCGAGGAGTAGAGCACGAACAGGTCGAGCTCGACGTCCGCGGCGGTGGTGGCCCGATCGAGATTGGTCGCGCCGATCACCTTCGGATCGAAGATCTCGCGCAGCGATTCGGCGGTGACCTCGGGAATCTCGGTGTTGTTGACCACACCCGCGGCATGGATGACACCGCGCAGCGGTGCACGGCCGGCCTGGATGCACGCGACGAGATCGGCGACCGCGTCGTAGTCGGCGACATCGACGCGTTCCTCGCGCACGTCGACACCCTCGTTCGCGAACCGCGCCAACTGTTCTCGCGCCGCATCGGTGGATGCGCCACTGCGACCGACGAGCACCAGGTGACGCACTCCGGCGCGCACCAGCTGACGTGCGGTGGCCAGACCGAAGGCTCCGAAGCCGCCGGTCACCAGATAGCTTGCGGTGGGGTCGAATTCGAATTCGCGCGGGATGTGGCGCACCGCCGGATGTTCTTCGCGCAGATCGAGCACGACCCGGCCGATCTGGGCGGAGCGCGCCACCGTTTCGAATGCCGCGGTCAGCTGGTCGAGTGCGAACGGCGTGTTCGGCAACGCGGTGTACTCGCCGTGGAACATCGCGTCCACTACACGCCGGGCCGCCCGGCGGACCTGCTCGGGTCGCCGGGCCAGGATGCGGTCGATATCGACGGCGAAGAATGCCAGATTTCGGTCGAATGGGCGCAGGTCGATGGTGCCCGAGCCGTAGATGTCGGCCTTGCCGATATCCACGATGCGGCCGAATTCGCCCGCGACCCGGAAGTTCTGCTGCAAGATCTCGCCGGGCGCGGAACTGTAGACGACATCGACGCCCGCACCGTCGGTCAAGCGCAGCACCTCGTCGACGAAGCCGATCGACCGGGAACCGAGCACCTCGTGCGCGCCGAGCGCCCGCACCTGGGCGCGCCGCTCCTCGGTACCGGCGGTGGCGATCACTCGTGCCCCCATCCGCAGCGCGACCTGGACGGCGGCCATGCCCATGCCGCCCGCCGCGCCGTGGATCAGCACCGTTTCGCCCGGCTGCACCCGAGCCAGTTCGCCGAGCGCGATTTCTGCGGTGAACAGCGGCATTACCGAGGTGCAGTGCAGCGGATCGAAGGTGCCGGGCGGGAAAATGTCCATCCGGGTGGTCGCACCGGTGTCCGGCCGGATCGTCACGTAGCGCTGCACGATTCCCGGTGCCACGACCGAAATCTCGTCTCCCGGTGCGATATCGGTGATATTGCTGCCGACCCTGGTCACGACGCCATAGCCGTCCATGCCGATATCGGTGCCGAAAAATGTCCCCTCCAGCTCTTTTTCGGTGAGCACGCCCAGCACCTTGAGGGTGTCCTTGTAGTTCAGGCCGACCGCCTGCATTCGGATCTCGACCTCGTCCGGTTCCGGCGCGACCCGATCGCAGGTGCGCAGTGCGAGTTCCGGCAGCAGTCGCGAGCGTGGGATATCGAGCCGGAAGGACTGTTCGGGATCGGTGAGCGGCCGTGGCACATCCCATCCGGCCAGCCGGTCGGTGAGGGTCTGCCGCCAGCGGATCGTCCAGCGCGCGCTCGCCCGCAGCGCCACCTCGTCGATGGTGGTGTCGGTGTAGATCTGCTCGAGGATGTCCGCCGCCGCGGAGGCGGGTTCGGTATCCACCAGCCGCCACTGTCCGGCGGGAAGTTCGTTGAGCAGTTCGCGACGCGCCCCGCTCAGTACCGAATGCTCGAGCCGGGCGAACCGGTCGATCGGCAGGCACAACCCATGTTCGGTGACCACGACGGCGTGGATTACGAGGGGCAGCTCGTCGGACAGCAGGGCCTTGATCGCCTGGGCGACCTGTGCGAGCCCGTACACATTGCGCATGCCGTCGAGTTCGGACCCGGCTACGACAACGAGCCGCAGGCGCTCGACCTCGGGCCGGGAATGAGCGACACGCAGCAGGTCGAGCAGTTGTTCACTGTCGGCCGCCGAGGCATGCTCGCCCACCGTCACCACTTCGGCCCGGATCCGCGCATTGGCGATTTCCTTGGCCCGCTGGGAGATTTCCGCGCCGAGGTTGACGACGAGCAGGAACTCCTCGTCACCGGGCAGGTCTTGCATCGCCGGTTCCGCGGAGTCCCTCACGATCTCCCACACCGGCTCGTAGAACAGCCCGTCGAGTTGCTCGGAGAGCGCCGGCGGCGGTGTGAGGGCGCGGAACTGCACCCCCGACATGGTCAGTGCGACATCGCCGCTCGCGGACGCGATGCGGATATCGGCGCGCAACGGATTACCGGGTACGCGGGTGAGGACCACGACCGGATCGACCGGCATCGGTCCGGTCCAACGGATCCCGGCAATCGCGGCAGGCACGACCACCTCGGCATCGGTGCCGGAATTCGGCTGTGTCGCAGCCGTTCTCGCGTGCAGCGCGGCGAAGCACTGTAGGGCTGAATCAACTATCGCCGGGTGGGCGAGATGCCGCTGCCCGATTGTTGCGGACGAATCGAGGTGTGCGACAACGCTATCCGCGCCGACCCAGACCTGATTCAGCAGCCGGAAGGCCGGGCCGTAGCGGAGTCCGTGCTCGGCCATGCTCTCGTAGAGTTCCTCGACCGCGACCTCCGCCGAGTGCGCGGCCGGCGCGATGTCGACGGTGGTGGCGTCGGTGTCCGCCTCGATGAGACGGCCGTGTGCATTGAGTGCCCATACCCCACCACCTGCGGGCCGGGACTGGATGGTGAACCGGTGGGTGCTCTCTTCCACGCCGATGCGGACGACGGGCACATCGTGCTCGTCGACAACCAGCGGGCTGATGAATTCGACGGATTCGAGCCCGAAGGTATCCCGGCCGGTGCGTAGTGCGATGGCGCTCATAGCGGCGTCCAGGTAGGCCGCACCCGGCAGCACCACGGCACCGGCCACCACGTGATCGCGCAGCCACGGCAGGTTCGAAACCGACAGTTGGACTTCCCATTCCGTGGCCACCGACGTGGTGCGATCGCCGAGCATCGCGAATCCGTTCGGGGTGCCGATCCGATCCAGCTCCGTTTCCGGCTCCTGGGTCCACACGAACCGGCGCTGCCACGGATAGTCCGGCAGGTCGACGTGCCCGGCACCCGGATCGACCGCGCCGGGCAGGCGGTCACCGTCCAAAGAACCCGCCCGGTACAACTCGCCGATCGCGGTCAGTATGTTCGCGCTGTCATCGCCGCCGCGCGTCAGCGTGCTGATGGCAGCACCGGTAATGCCTTGCTGCACCAGGATTTCCCGAATACTGCCGCCCAGCACCGGGTGCGGGCCGACTTCCAGGAAGACCCGATGCCCGGCATCGAGCAACTCGCCGACCGCGTCCGCGAACCGGACCTGATCGCGGACATTGCGGGCCCAGTACTCCGGACCCCAATCCTGGTGCGTCGCTTGCGTACCGGTGACCGTCGAGTAGGCGGGAACGGTGGGATCCCCCGGTGCGATCGTCGCCAGTGCGGCACGCAGATCATCGAGGATCGGGTCCATCAGATGGCTGTGGTACGGGACTTCGACACGCAGCGCCTTGGCGAAAACGCCGTCGGCGGTGAGATGTTCGCCGAGGTCCGCGAGTACCTGACTGTCCCCGGCCAAGGTGAGCGCCGACGGGCTGTTCACCGCGGCCACGCACACGCCGTCGAGGTCCGACAGCAGTTCGCGCGCCTCGGCCTCGGTCAACCCGACCGCCAGCATGCCGCCGGTCCCCGCCGTGGTGGCCTGCAAGCGGGACCGGTGATAACTGACCGCAACGGCCTCGGTCAGCGACAGCGCACCGGATACGTACGCCGCGGTCACCTCGCCGACACTGTGTCCCATCGTGACGGCGGGTCGAATGCCGAACTCCGCGAGTTCCGCCGTCAGCGCGGCCTGGAGCAGGAAGTTCGCCGGTTGTGCGATCTCGGTGCGCGCGATCCGGGAGTCCGCCTCGTCGCGGCCCATCTCCGCGAGGATCGACCAGCCCGCGAGTTCGGTGAATTCCCTATCGATTTCGCGTGCCAGTTCGGCGGCCGGGCCTTCGCCCACGAGCAGGCCGCGGCCCATAGCCCACCACTGCGGCCCCATCCCGCTGAAGACGAATACCGGATCGGTGTGGCCTTCCGCGATGGCGCGAGTGGGGGGTCGACCACCACCGGCGGCGAATTCCGCCAGTTGGGAACGCAATTCGCCGGCATCGCCGTAGCGGAAGGCGGCTCGCAACGGGTGATGCGCGCGGCGCACCCAGGCTGCCTCGGTCAGGGTGCCGAGCGGTTCGGTGTCGGCCGCAGCCAACAGCCCTGCGGCGAGCGTGCGCAGTGCCGGTTCGCTGCGCGCCGATAGCGGCAAGATCGGCAGCCGCATTGTCGTTGTGCCGGAAGGAGTTTCGACGGCAGCAGGAGCAGGGCCGATGAGCGCATGCGCGTTGGTGCCGCCGTAGCCGAAGCTGTTGACCGCCACCAGCGGCCGGACCAGAGGTTCGGCTGCCATCGGCACCCGCAGCCGCAGTTCGTCGAACGGGATCTCGGGATTGAGCTGGTCCAGCCGGGCCTGCGGCGCGATCGTCCGATGGTGAACGGTCAACGCGGCCTTGATGACTCCGGCCACGCCTGCCGCGGCCTCGGTGTGACCGATATTGTTCTTGACCGATCCGACCGGCAGCGGCTCGGTCCGGCCGTCGATTGCGCCGTACACCTTGCCGAGGGCCGTCAGCTCCGCCGGATCGCCGACCGGTGTCCCGGTGCCGTGCGCCTCGACGTAACCGATCTCATGCGGTGCGATGCCCGCGCTGGTGTGCACGCGCCGGGCAAGTTCCTCCTGTGCGACGGGATTCGGCACCGGAATGGCCAAGGTGCGGCCGTCCTGGTTCACGCCGCTCCCGCGGACCACCGCATAGATGCGGTCACCGTCGCGTACCGCGGCCTCGAGCGGCTTGAGGATCACCACACCCGCGCCCTCACCACGGCCGTAGCCGTCGGCGGCGGCGTCGAACGATTTGCAGCGACCGTCGACGGACAGGAATCGCCCCTTGCACATGGAGATGAAGGTTTCCGGCTGCAGCATCGCATTGGCGCCGCCGACGATGGCGGAGCTGCATTCGCCGAGCGCCAGTGATCGGACGGCCTGATGCAGTGCCACCAGCGACGACGAGCAGGCGGTGTCGATGGTCATGGTCGGGCCGTGCAGGTCGAGCAGAAAGGCGATGCGCGCCGAGAGCAGGGTGTGCGACGAGCTCGTCGGGGTGTGGCTGTTGATCGCGGAGCGGACCACGTTGCGGCCCACCGCATTGTCGTTCATGAAGCCGCCGACGAAGACGCCGATATCGCGACCCGCGATGCGTCCGGCCATTCCGCTATCGTCGAGTGCCTCCCACGCGACCTCGAGCAGCAACCGTTGCTGCGGATCCATGATCGAGGCCTCGCGCTGGGAGATGCCGAAGAATTCGGCGTCGAACTCCCACAGCGACTGGGTCAGGAATCCGCCACTGCGGGTGTACATCCGGCCGGGCGCGTCCGGATCCGGATCGTAGAACTTGT
Source organism: Nocardia sp. NPDC049526 (assembly GCF_044465765.1). Taxonomy (NCBI): domain Bacteria; kingdom Bacillati; phylum Actinomycetota; class Actinomycetes; order Mycobacteriales; family Nocardiaceae; genus Nocardia; species Nocardia sp. NPDC049526. Next base: position 527,481 of record NZ_JBITMA010000004.1, read on the forward strand.
CGAGGCTCCAGCGATCCGGCGGCACCTCGACGATGCCGTCGCCCTTGCGGATCAGAAAATCCCAAAAGGCGCCCGGTCCGTCGATTCCACCGGGAAATCGACAGCCGATACCGACGATTGCTGCATCGGACATTGCGCAGTCCTCGATTTCTACCCTGAGCATTGAACGGTAGGCAGCATACTTTCGATATTCAGTCGGCAGCGCAAAATGGCTGAAACCTGTTGCAACGAGCCCGGATCGGGGTCCACATAGTGAAATTACAGTGTTATCGGACAGGCCATGACATTGTTATCGCCGAGGCTGACACTGTTTATAGGTCGGCACACCGCACAGCGGTCTCAAAGAATAACAATGTCATGGGTTCGAATTACATTGTTATTCGAACCCATGACATTGTTATGCAAGTACGGTGGCGGCCATGAACTCTGGTGAATTCGCCCTCGACCCGGCCGCCGAGCCCATCGAGGACACCGACTGGCTGCGCGAGTTCGTCGAGCGCTACATCGCCGGTTGGAACACCGGCGACGGCGACGCGGTGGCGGCCTGCGTCACCGAGGACACCCGCTGGCTGGACCCGTCCGAGGGCGAGCTGATCATCGGCCGGGCCGGGGTCGCGAAGTTCGTCCACGACACCAAGCGGGCATTTCCAGATGTCAGTTACACCACCGTCTTCGAGCCGGTCGTCACCTCGGACGCGCTGGCGGCGATCGTGCCGTGGCGAATGACGGGCACCCACCTCGGCATGATCGATCCGCCCGGATTCGCAGGCACCAACAAGAAATTCGACCTGTTCGTGGTCGACATCTGGCAGTTCCGCTCCGGACTCATCTGGCGCAGCAAGGCCACCTGGGACCTGAACGAGCTGCTGCTGCAACTCGAATTGCTACCCAAGCGCAATGGTTTCGCCGAACGCGCCATGGCCCGCGCCCAGCGCATCGCGGTCAAACTCCGTGGCTGATCACGTGTGCGGGCCGGTCAGCGCGGTGACCTGCTCGAGGGCACGCGCTACCGACCGCTCGATCGTCGCGCGTTCGGCGCCCATGCCGATCAGGATGTTGACGATCGAAGGCAATAGCACCTCCGACACCCCCTGGTCGCCGTACAGGCCGGCCATATCCAGCTGGATGAACCCGTACAGCCCGGTCCAGAACTGGGCCGCGGCCGAGCGCTCATTCGTGCTGTGCAACAGATTCGCCGCCAGCGCCCGCCGGGTCGCGCGCACCACGAAATCGAAGCTCTCCGCGAAGTTCTCGAAGTCGGAATCGCTGCTATCGGCCAGCACATTGCCGCGGTGCACCTTCACCTCGGCCTTCGGCGACTCGGTGGCGAACATCAGCCGGAACAGTTCGGGTTTGCGCACCGCCTCGTCCCGGAAGACGAAGCCGAGCACCAGGATTTCGGCGATCGGATCGTCGCTCACCTCGCATTCGGCCAGCCGCGCGACCAACTGCGCGAAGCCCTCCGAGCCGACCGCCTGGATCAAGCCCGGCATGCCGCTGAAGTTGGAGTAGATCGCCATGGTCGAGACCCCGCATATCCGCGCCACGCGACGCACGGTCAACGAGGCGAGTCCTTCCGTCGAGATGAGTTGTACTGTGGCCGCTATCAGGCGATCGCGCATCGAGCCGGTTAGTGCGGGCTCCAACGCAGTTGCAGTGTCGATCATTACCTCACCTAGCAGTGCTCGTCCTTGCTACGCCGCCGCGACGCCCAACTCCTCGGCGGTGATCTCTTCCAATGGCTTGCGCCGGGTTTCGACGATGAACCCGACGGCCACCACCGCCGCGATCGCGATCGGCGCCGCGCTGATCAGCGCGGTCACGGTGATCGATGGCGTGGCCACGGCGAGCACCACCAGCGCGATGACCAGCACACCGCCCGCCTTGGTCATGGCCGCCGCGACGCCGCTGCCGCGGGACCTGATCCGGGTCGGGTAGACCTCCGCGCCATAGGCGACGATGACCGCGACCACCGAGCTGGAACCCCAGATCGGCACCACGAGAAGGGCATACAGCAGCGTGGTGTTGTCGGCGATGTGGTCACCGAGGATTACGAAACCGCCCAGCGCGACGGCGAGCAGCGTGCTGAGCGTGATCAGCGTCCATTTGGTCGAGCGGTGATAGCAGTAGGCGACCAGGAAGTTCAGCGGAAAACCGATCAGCGCGGAGTCACGCAGGATCTTGTCGGCGCTGACACCGGTGAATCCGAGGCTGCGCAGATTCGTCGGCAGCCATAGCTGGAAGCCGTAGGTGACCAGTCCGACCCCGAGCCCCAAAAGCGCCAGCACGATGGTCATTCCGGCGAAGGGACGGCGCAGCAGCTGACCGAACCCACCCTGCAGATCATCCTCGGCAGCGGCTTGCGGCTGCTCGACCTCGATGACCTCGGCATTGTATGTGCGCAGCACCTCTTCGGCCTCGCGGTGCCTGCCGATGGCCATCAGGAACCGCGGCGACTCCGGAATCCAGCGGACCAGCAGCACCAGCAGCAGTCCGGTGGGCAAGCCGATCAGCCACATGCTGCGCCAGCCGTAGGTCTCGCCGATCGTCGAGGACAGCCAGCTGGTGATGACGTAGGCCCCCGCGATATCGCCGCCGATCAGCACCAGCAGCCAACCGCGGTGGCGCGCCGGGATGGTCTCCGAGAGCAGCGTGAAGGCGATCGGCAGCATCCCGCCCGCGCTCAGGCCCATGATGAAGCACATCGCCACATTCAGTTCGAAGCTCGGCATGGCGCCGCAGATCGCGGTTCCCACGAAGAAGATTCCGGCCAGCAGGATCGCCGCCTTGCGGCCGATGCGGTCACCGAGCCAACCCCACAGGAACGACCCCAGCACCGTGCCGGTGATACCGGACAGCGGCAGCAGCGCCACCGGTAGCGCGTCCAGATGCGGGCTCGCCGGGGTGCGCAGGTGGTATTCGGCGCCGACACCGGGAACGACGAAGGCCAGGGTCGTCGGCTTCATCACGTCGATGGTGATCGCGGCGGCCATGATCAGCAGCAGCACCACGTGCACCCGGTTGATCGGCGCGTCGTCGAGTGCCCGCACCCGCAGCCCGGCCACCGTGTCGTTGACCGCGCGCTGCGGGAAAAGGCCGTAAGTGGTGACGCCCAACCCGACCACGATCAAGATCATCCCCGTGATCATGGCGCCGTCCATGGGCATGCCCGCCAACCGATAGCCCATGTCGCGGGCCATGAGATACATCGGAAGGTGCAGGGCGGTGCCGAGCACCGTCAACACCAGACCGAACCAGAAAGCTCCCGTACGCCGACGGTTGACCGGACCCTCCGATCGAGGCGCGATATCGACGGCATTCACATGCATCACCGGACCCTCATCAGCCCCCACACACCAGTTACCGATCGGTATTACACACGAGTTCCGTGCCGGCGTGGGCTTTTTAATCTGTTCGGTATCAACAAGTTCGGTGCGCGGTGGACTTACCTATGAGAATGGTTACGATCACGGCCGGCTGGGTAACCTGCTGCGCCGATATCGTAAGCCGATTCCCACCGGTGGGAATATGGTCGATGCTGTCTATTATTCGACGCGCAAGTGCCTGATGGATTCGCCACCCTTCGTGTGATGCAGGCGGCCGAAGCGACTTTCGAGGAGGTTGGCCATGGCGTCGGCGGCGCCGGTATAAGCCTCTTCGACCGTAGCCGCGCGGTGAGTTACGGCGACCGGAGGCTGACCGGATATCCGGGCCTCCAGTACGCACTGCTTATCGTCCGGACCGCCTTTATCGGCGTTCAGATCGGTCAGATGAACTTCCAGTCGGGTGAGCTGCTCACCGAAGCGGTCGAGTGTCGAGGAGAGCGTCGATTCCACGCGCTCGGCCAGCGATGCGCCGCCGTGGATATTGCTGCCGGTGTTGACCTGAATCTGCACGAGCGTCTCCAATCCGATAGGTGTCTGCCCACGGTTACCGACTCGCGGAGCGCGAACTCAGCAATCCGTCGGCAATGCCGACACTACTCGCATGGGTGTGTGCTCAGCAGATTCCCAGGTTCAGACCGTCTGTGCCGCGATCGGTGGCGTCAGTTGCTGCGCATCGGGAACGACGGTGCCGCGCAACGAGGTTCCCGCGGTCTCGCGCAGGAACGACCAGGCGACGAGTCCGATCAGGCTGGCGCCCACCATATACGCGGCTGGGAACAGTGACCAGCCGGTCGATTCGATCGCAGCCTCGTTGACCAGCGGTGCGGTGCCGCCGAATGCGGCGGTCGAGATGTTGTAGCCGAGGGCGAACCCCGCATAGCGCACATGCGTCGGGAAGATCGCCGGGAAGGTCGAGCTGATCGTCGCCAGCTGGGGGACGTACAGCAGGCCGAGCACGATGAATCCGGTGATGGCCCAACCGGTTCCCTGCCCCATCAGCCAGTACATGGGCAGCGCGAGTATCGCGAGTCCGACCAGCGAGACCAGCCAGAGCGGGCGGCGGCCCACCCGGTCGGACAACCTGCCGAAGAACGGCAGCACGATCATCATCACCAACTGCCCGATCAGCATCATCGCGGTGGTGGTCGATTCGCCGACGCCGATGGTGTTCTGCAGGTAGGTCGGTTGATAGGTGAGCAGGGTGTAGTTCACCACGTTCAGGGCGACCACCAGGCCGATCAGCGTCAGGGTTTCGCGGTGGTAGGTGGTCAGCACCTCCCACACGCCGCCCGGCGGGTGCGGTTTGTCGGCCACCTCGGTGAACACGGGCGACTCGTTCAAATGCGAGCGCAGGTACCAGCCGATCAGGCCGAGCGGCACCGCGAACAGGAACGGCACGCGCCAACCCCAGTCGTGCATCGCATCCGAACCGAAGATGAGCTGACACAGCAGCACGACCGCCGAGCCGCCGACGAACCCGCCGAGAGTGCCGAATTCCAGGAAGCTGCCGAGGAATCCGCGCTTGCGGTCGTTGGCGCATTCGGCCAGATATGTTGCGGCACCGCCATATTCGCCGCCGGTCGAGAAGCCTTGCACGACGCGCAGGGCGATGAGCAGAACCGGTGCGAACCAACCGATCTGGGCATGGGTCGGAATCAGGCCGATGCATCCGGTAGCAGCGGCCATCAACAGAATTGTGGTGGCCAGCACGACCTTTCGGCCGAGTCGGTCGCCGAGCGGTCCCCAGACCATACCGCCGAGCGGGCGCAGCAGGAAGGAGATGGCGAAGCCGAGCATGGTGCCGAGGGTGCCGAGTTCGCCCGGGAAGAATGCGTCGGTGAGATAGGTGGCGGTCGCGGCGTAGACGCCGTAGTCGAACCATTCGGTGGCATTGCCCATCGCGGAGGCGGCGACCGATCGGCGTAGCGTCTTCTTCTCCGATTCGCGATCCGTCACCTGCGCCTCCTCACCAGCCCCGGTCACGGGCCTCGATTCGTTCGACCGGCCCGATCCGGTTTTTCCGAGTACAGGCACGGAATTAACCCGTACCCCGGTTCCAAACTGGGCAAACAAGCAGTGGACCGGCCGACCCGGTGACGGGCCCGCTGCCACCTGCGGGATTTCAGGCAAATGTGAGCATGGTCACACTTGTGTTTTTGGGCGTCGAATGCTGTTCGTCATCAGCCGTCGCTGGAGCCTGCTGCTGGGCGCGATCGCCGCCGGAATGAGCCGATGAATGATGCCGCGAACACCGCCACGGACAGCCATGCGAACCAGTCGCCGAATCGGGCGTAGACCGTTTTGCCCGAGTCCAGCGCTATGGTGGCGAGCACCGATCGGGTAACGGTGACATCGGTCCGCGCCGACGCCAGGATATGGCCGCGGGAATCACTGGCCACGAGTTCGCCGAGTTGAGGTGCGCGCGCAATGCCGATACCGGATTCGATGCCGCGCATGATGGCCATACGGCTGTGCAACCAGCGATCGTTGGTGAAGTCCAAAGCCGGGACCAGCAGTAAGGTCTCCCCGCGGTTCCGGTTCTCGCGCACCAGGTCCGGACCATCCAGGTCGAAACACACTGCCAGCGCCCAAGGTTCGCCTGGAATGCGCTGCCAGGCCCTACCCGGCTCGAGGTCGTCCTCCAGACCCGGAATCAAGCGGTGCTTGGCGTATTCGACGCCCGACGGGTAGGCGATGGCGGCATTGACACTGATTCCGCCGGCGGTTTTCACGAGTCCCGCGACGACATGGATACCGCGCCGCGTGGCGACCTCGGTAAGCGGACCAGATAGGTCCGTCAACGTCGATTCATCTGCGGTCCAAGCCTTTTCGGGGAGCACAACTACCTGCGCGCCCTGATCCGCGAGCCGATCGATCTCGCTGACCGCACGCGCGACCATATCGCGACCATCGGCCGAGTTCGCCGGAACATATTCCGGCGGTTGGGAAACCGCGAGGAGACCGATGCGCACGGTATCCCGCTCCGGTGCAACCGCCAAGCGCCACCAGCCGAATGCACCTACCGCAACGATCAGAAGGACGGTCGCGCTTGCGAACCGAAGCCGTTGCGCGCCGGTAACTTCGGATGCCGGATTCCGATGCTCACGCTGGTCAGCGCAACCCGCCGCGGCCGAGTCGGACTGCAGGCCGCGATCGTGTACACGCAGATGATGGTTCCGTACGGCAATGCGGGCATGGCGTGCAAACAGGCCAGCACCGTGATCGCGGGCCCGACCACGAGCAATACGAGAATCGGCGCGCGTCGCCGCCACAGCACCGGCGCGGACGCGAGCACACAGCAGGCGATCACCCACCACGGCGCACGCATCACGATCGCGGGCCCGACGCTGGCCGCCGTGACCGCGACGGCGAGCACGATATCGACCGCACCTGACGGCAACGCGCGCAGCCGCTTCGACGACCAGGACACGGTCCGAGCAAGAGAACTCATAACGAATCCAGTTTCTCCCGCACCCGCACCAACCCGCCTCCCCCGCCCGAATGACCCGGCACTCATCCTCGCGAGCGAGGCATTCATTGCCCAGGTCTGCGATCTCACGGCGCGAGCATGGTCGCGACGCTGGTCGTGACATCCTTCGCCAGCGCGGCATTCACCGGCGCGTGGTGACTGAGCAGCCGGTACCACATGGCACCGAAGACGAAATCGACGACGAGATCCAGCGGGACCACCGGGGTCAGTTTTCCAGTGTCGACACCGCGCTGGAGCAGTGCGCGCAGTGTCGCTCGTCGCGGGCCGATCACGGTGTCCTGCAATCGTTCGGACAGGGCTGGATCGCGTTGCGCGTCCGCCATCAGACCGACCAGCGCCTGACCCGTCACCTTCTGCGCGAGGTCGAAAGTGGCCGTCAGCAGGCGCTCGACGGCGACGAGCACATCCACCGATTCGTCCGAAACATGCAGTGCCGCATGCTCTTCGGCCAAACCGACCAGCGCCTCGATCAGAATCGAGGCCTTGTCCGGCCACCAGCGGTAGACCGTCTGCCGCCCGACGCCCGCCCCGTCCGCGATGGCCTTGATGGTCAGATCTTGGTAGCCGTCGCGCTCGCAGAGTTCCAGCGCCGTATGCAGGATCGCGCGCCTGGCGTCCTCACTGCGGGGTCGACCGCGGGTTCCTGTCATGCGGGTCACTTTACAAGACACCGTGCCTCGAATATATTAACGAGGCACGGTGGTTCGAAAATCATCGTGTTTCGAACTTCAGGAGGATCTTGTGAACAACAAAGTCGTCATCGTTGGTGGAACCTCTGGAATCGGCCTGGCGACCGCTCGCCGACTCGCCGCGAACGGCGCGGAGGTCGTCATCGCCGGACGCAACGAAGAACGACTCGCCGCCGCACTGGCCGAGCTGGGCCCGCAGGTCACCGGCAAGGTCGTGGATGCGCGCGCCGAAAATGAACTGGCACAACTATTTTCGGAGGTCGGGCCGGTCGACCATGTGGTGGTGACCGTGACCGGACCGTCCGGCACCACCCCGTTCCGCGAACTCGGCCTCGACCAACTGCAGGCCCACGTCTCCGGCAAACTGCTGCCGCACGTCGCCACCATTCAGGCGGCGCTGCCGCATCTCGCGCAGGACGGGTCGATCACGCTGGTCTCCGCTGCATCCGCGGGCGGCGCAATGCCGACAACCGCCGCACTGGCCGCCGTCAATGCCGGTGTCGAAGCCATCGTTCCCGTGCTCGCGGTCGAACTCGCACCCGTGCGTGTGAACGCCGTATCCCCTGGTGTGATCGACACCGAATGGTGGAGCTTCCTCCCCGCGGACGCCCGCGCCGAGGTGTTCGCCGGAATCGCGGCACAGACCCCGGTCGGCCGGATCGGCAGCGCGGACGATATCGCCAAGGCCATCGAATTCCTCACCGACAACACCTTCACCACCGGCGTGGTGGTACGCGTGGACGGTGGCGCTCGCCTCGGCTCCCCCAAATAACCCACCTCGCCCGGCTTTTTGTCATAACCGGTGACGAAAAGCCGGGTGCGGTGGATCAGTACGCGATGAACAGAATTTCGTCCCGGGAATAGTCGTGCCCCGGGTGGTTCTCGGCCAGATGCGCCTTGGTCTTCTCGACCAGGTCGTCCTCATCCGTCCCGACGATCTGTTCGCCGCAGGGGCAGTTCAGATTTCGCTTCATCAACGGTCCTTCCTTCTCCCCCGTCAGTCTAAGCACGCGCCGCCGGACCAGGCGGATCTGGTGGGCTCCCGCGCGCTTCACAAGGCGTTGTGCCGGCGCGCCGACCCCGCAGACCGACGACACCCGACCAGCTGCACAATCAGCGACAGCCGGCACCGCACAGGCCATCCCCGGCACCGATCGCGCGGTCGTGCAGGCACCGTGTCGCCTCATTCGGCCGAGACGGACACGCCTGATTCGTCCGTCGCTCCCGCGTCGATCGGCGGCAAATGCCGACGAAACGGCCCAGCGCGGCCTGGACATATTCCGGCAGTCCCGAACTCGGCACCTCGCTCGAAAGAGCGCAGAATGGGAGCAGGAGGTCATGATGCAATTGCTAAAGGGCCTGCTCGGCGTGGTGTTGGGGCTCGTGACAGCCGTGCTCGGCACGGTAGTCGGAATCCTCGCGGCCGTGGTCTGGCTCGTCGGCGCAGTGCTGTGCGTGACGCTGATCCTCATTCCGCTGGGTCTGCCTGTCATGCGGCTCGGCCGCCGCCTGTTCACGCTCGCCGGTCAGCTGATGCACACTCCCTGAAGGCCGCCCTGGGCTCTTCGACGTCGGGACGCGCCGCCGACTTTCCGCGCGTCGCGACGGGCATCGAGGCACTACGGCCGCAGCGGCACAGGCCACGATAGGCACCGCCAAGCCGTGCCATTCCATTCCACGAGAAACGGCTCGGCGTGCGGCAACGGAGTTCCCCACACCCGAGCACGAAGATCGCACAATCTTGCCAATGTCACGGTCAGGCTGGCGACGTGCCCGACCACAGCGACAGTCTCGCCACCATGGTCAGCCGCGATCCGCCGGAACGATCCGGTCATCCGGGCAACCACCTGCCGCCCCGACTCGCCATCCCTCACGCGCTGCTCGAGATCACCCTCAACGATCCACGCGCGCAGCACTTTCGCGGTCAGCCCGAGGATCGCCGGATCCCTGCTCCCGTCGAACTCACCGATGCCGACCTCGGCCAATTCATCCATCGCTACGACATCGAGCCGTCGTCGCGATGCCAGCCCAGCGGCAGTCTGCCGAGCACGCAGCGCACTACTCGAATAGATCCGAACAATCGGCTCATCGGCCAACCTATGGGCCGCATCAACAGCTTGCCGGCGACCAACCACGGTCAACGCCGACCACGGCACAGCACCCGCAACCCCGGCAGCGACATTCTCCGACTCACCATGCCGCAAACACCACACCCGCACCCGATCAGCCATCGTCGAGTGATGTGTTCGCGCGGTTGTCCCGGGCCGCGACGGCGGCAGCGAAGTCCGGGGGACGCGGCACCGAAGTCGTTGGGCGATGACTCCGTTCGCGGTACATCGGTCGGCCCGGGAGCCGGAGTGGATGCTGTCGGCTCGGCGACTCGCGGATTCGCCGTGCACCAGCTATTCGGCGAGAAGGCCGGTGCAGCACGGCATTACGGAGACACGGAGGAGGAGCATCAGGTTCTACCAGCGGATCACATGGTTCGAAGAAGTAGGCGTAGCGCCGCACTGAGTCCGGCGCTACGCGTGCTCAGTTTCCTTGATCCGGCTGGGGATACGAACCGGGTGCGCTGCCGTCACTTCGGCTGAATACCGGGCGGAAATCGGGACCGACGGCGTCGGTTTGGACGGACTGTTCGGTTGTCAGGGCGTCGTGACTGAACAGCCCGGGCGATCGCCCATCTTCCGTACTCATCTTCACGAGCCTCCCTCTGATCGGCGACGTATGGCGAATCCTGGCTTACTGCGCAGCGGTCCGCCCGAATCAACCGTACCTTTACAACGGTGTGACGTATGCGCCGGAGATGCCACCGTCCACCAGGAACTGCGATGCGGTGATGAACGAGGAGTCGTCACTGGCCAGAAATGCGACCGCGGCGGCGATCTCCTCCGGCTCGGCGAAGCGTCCGACGGGGATGTGCACCAGGCGGCGCGCGGCGCGTTCGGGGTCCTTCGCGAACAGCTCCTGCAGCAGTGGCGTGTTCACCGGCCCGGGACACAGCGCGTTGACCCGAATCCCGTTGCGCGCGAACTGCACACCGAGTTCACGGCTCATTGCGAGCACACCGCCCTTGGATGCGGTGTAGGAGATCTGCGAGGTCGCCGCCCCCATGACCGCGACGAACGACGCGGTATTGATCACCGAGCCCTTACCCCGCTCCAGCATGTGGTTGATGGCGTACTTGCTGCACAGATACACCGAGGTCAGATTGACCTCCTGCACCCGACGCCAGGCGTCGATGCCGGTGGTCAGAATCGAATCGTCTTCCGGCGGCGAGATTCCGGCATTGTTGAAGGCGATATCGAGTCCGCCATAGGTGTCGACGGCGGTCTGGAACACGGCCTCGACCTGGGCCTCGTCGGTGACGTCCACCTTCACGAACAGGCCGCCCACTTCGCCGGCCGCGGCCTCTCCCGCGGCGGCATCGATATCGGCGACGACGACCTTGGCACCCTCCGCCGCGAACCGGCGAACGGTGGCCAGGCCGATACCGCTCCCGCCGCCGGTGACGACGGCGACTCGATCCTTTAAGCGCTGCAACACATCTCCTTAATCAGTTGCTATGAAGACGTTCTTGGTCTCGGTAAAGGCAAGTGCCGCATCGGGTCCGAGTTCGCGCCCGAGCCCGGACTGTTTGAATCCGCCGAACGGCGTCCAATACCGCACCGAGGAATGCGAATTCACCGACAGATTCCCGGCTTCCACACCGCGAGACACCCGCAGCGCCCGGCCCACGTCATTGGTCCAGATGGAGCCGGACAGACCGTATTCGGTGTCATTGGCAATGCGAACGGCATCGGCCTCGTCCTCGAACGGAACCACCGCGACCACCGGCCCGAACACCTCCTCGGTGAGGACCCGATCCGACTGCGCGTCGGGCAGCACAACCGTTGGCGGATACCAGAATCCGGGTCCGTCGGGCTGCGTACCGGTGAATGCCACCTTGGTCGACGGCTCGACGAACGAGGCCACCCGAGCACGATGCGCGGCCGAAATCAGCGGGCCCATTTCGGTGGACTCCGCCGCGGGATCACCGACCCGAACCCCACGCACAGCCGGTTCCAGCAATTCCAGGAACCGGTCGAACACACTGCGCTGCACCAGAATTCGCGACCGCGCACAGCAATCCTGCCCGGCATTGTCGAAAACACCGTAGGGCGCGGTCGCCGCCGCCCGCTCCAGATCGGCGTCGGCGAAAACGATATTCGCGCTCTTACCGCCCAATTCGAGCGTCACCCGCTTCACCTGGCGCGCACATCCGGCCATGATCTCCTTGCCCACCTCGGTGGACCCGGTGAAGACCACCTTCCGCACGGCGGGATGGGTCACGAACCGCTGCCCCACCACCGAACCCTTGCCGGGCAGTACCTGGAAAACACCTTCCGGCACACCGGCTTCGAGCGCGAGCTCACCCAATCGGATCGCGGTGAGCGGCGTGAGCTCGGCAGGCTTGAGCACCACCGTATTCCCGGCGGCGAGTGCGGGACCGAATCCCCATGCCGCGATCGGCATCGGGAAGTTCCACGGCACGATCACCCCGACCACGCCGAGCGGTTCGTGGAAGGTGATGTCGACCCCGCCCGCGACCGGAATCTGGTTGCCCAGCAGCCGTTCCGGAATCCCGGCGGCGAAATGCAGCACATCGCGGACATTGCCCGCCTCCCAGCGCGCATTGCAGATGGTGTGCCCGGCATTGGCCACCTCGAGCTGGGCGAGCTGCTCGAGATTCGCGTCGACGGCCTCGGCGAACCGACGCAGCAACCGAGCCCGATCCCCCGGTGCGACCACGCGCCAATCGGCCCCGGCCCGCTGCGCCCGCTCGATGGCCGCATCGGTCTCGGCCACGCTCACCAATTCGAGTGTCGTGACGACCTGCTCGGTCGCCGGGTTGACCACCTGCGTTGTCGTCACGAATTCCGTTCCTTTCGATAGGTGGCCGCCGCCTGGACCAGTGCTCGCATCAATCGCGTATCGGTCGCATCCGCCTCCGGATGCCACTGCACACCCACCAGGAACGGACCGTCCGGCGCCTCCGCCGCCTCGATCGTGCCGTCCGACGCGTGCGCGGTCGCGACCAGGCCATCGGCCAGGATGGCGACGGCCTGGTGATGGTGGCAATTCACCTTCACCTCCGGTCCGGCGATCGTGGCGACCAGGCTGTCCGGCACCGTCGTGACCCGGTTCGGGTGGAAGCCACCCGGCGTACCCGAATGGTCGTCGTGGCCGAGCAGATCCGGCAGATGCTGGATCAGGGTGCCGCCGAACGCGACATTGACCAGTTGCAGGCCGCGACAGATCGCGAGGATCGGCAGACCGGCAGCGCGTGCCAGGGCCAACAGCTCGAATTCGGAATCGTCACGGTCGGCGCGCAGTGGGCCGAGGGCCGCATCCGGCGGCGCGCCGTAGCGGGCCGGATCGACATCGGCGCCGCCAGTCAGCACCAACCCGTCGAGCCGATCCACCAGCTCCGCGCGCGCCACGCCGGTGGGCGGCAGCAGCACCGGTATGCCGCCCGCGCGCTCCACCAACTGCAGGTAGTTGTGCGGCAGCACCGCACTCGGCACATCCCAGGCGCCGAATCGGGCCTGTTCCAGGTAGGTCGGCAGGCCGATGACCGGACGGATCTGCTCAGAGCCGCTCGAAACCACGGATTCGCTCCCAATCGGTGACGGCGGCGTCGAAGGCGTCCAGCTCGACCTGTGCCGCATTCCGATAATGGTCCACCACGTCGTCGCCGAACGCTGTCCGTGCCACCTTGCTCTCGCCGAACAATTGCGCCGCTTCCCGCAGCGTACGCGGCACCCGCGGGCGCTGGGACCGGTAGGCATTGCCGTGGAACTCCGGCTCGAGCGGGAGCGCGTGCTCGATACCGTGTAATCCGGCGGCAATGGTCGCGGCGACGGCCAGATACGGATTCACATCGCCGCCCGGGATCCGGTTCTCCATCCGCAGGGACAGATCCTCGCCCACCACGCGCAGCGAACAGGTCCGGTTGTCACGTCCCCAGGCCAATGCGGTCGGCGCGAAACTCCCTGCCACGAATCGCTTGTAGGAGTTGATATTCGGCGCGAGCAGGTAGGTGAACTCGCGCAGGCAATCCAGTTGCCCGGCGAGGAAATGCCGCATGAGTGCGGAGGTGCCGTGCGGGCCGTCACCCGCGAATACCGCCGCACCCGAATCGGCACGCAGACTTATATGAATATGGCACGAATTGCCCTCGCGCTCATTGTATTTCGCCATGAAGCTGAGACTGCGGCCCTCCTGGGCGGCGATCTCCTTGGCGCCGTTCTTGTAGATGCTGTGGTTGTCGCAGGTCACCAGCGCCTCGTCATAGCGGAATGCGATCTCGTGCTGACCCGGATTGCATTCACCCTTGGCCGATTCGACATACAGTCCCGCACCGGCCATTTCATTGCGAATGCGACGCAGCAGTGGCTCGATGCGTGCGGTCCCCAGCATCGAATAGTCGACGTTGTACTGGTTGGCGGGCCGCAGATCGCGATAGCCGGAATTCCACGCGTCCTCGTAGCTGTCGTCGAAGACCAGGAACTCGAGTTCGGTCCCGACGTAGGCATGCAGCCCACGTTCGGCGAGCCGCGCCAATTGCGCTCGCAATATCTGCCGCGGCGATACCGTGACCGGCTGACGTGCCGGTTCCACGTGCTCGACATCACACAGCACCAGCGCGGTTCCCGGCTGCCACGGCACCAGCCGGAGCGTACTGAGATCCGGCCGCAGGACGAAGTCGCCGTAGCCGGTTTCCCAGGACGAGATCGCGTATCCGTCGACCGTCGTCATATCGACATCCACCGCGAGCAGGTAATTGCACGCCTCGGTCGCGTGCCCGATCACCTCGTCCAGGAAAAACCTTGCCGCACAACGCTTTCCCTGTAAACGGCCCTGCATATCGGTCATTGCCACCAGCACCGTGTCGATCTCCCCCGCATCGACGAGCGCCCGCAACTGCACCAGCTCCAGCATCCCCGTACGCATCGATAACCCCTCTCGGCAGCAACCTGGCCAACGCTAGAGCAAAAGGGGCGAGCGCGTGTCCCGACACACAAAACCCAATGGTCGGTTGGTGTTGAATGGCCTGGTGGACGACCCGACCCCCGATCCGTCACACCATCCGGTGCCGACGCCGCCGCGGCGGCGCGCGCTGCTGTTCGGATCGGCGCACACGGGTTGGCGGTGGCCGGTGGCGGCGCGGTCCGCGCTCGCATTCGGGTTGCCCGCGCTGAGCGTGCTCGCGACGGGGCATCAGCAGCAGGCGATGATCGTCGCGCTGGGTGCGTTCGCTGTGCTCTACGGCGAGGCGCGCGCCTACCGAATGCGTTGGCGGATAGTGCTGATCGCGGGGGCGGGCTTTCTCACGGCGGCGGCGCTCGGTGCCGTGATCGGCGATCTGTGGCACGCGACGGCCGGAATTATCGGTGTGGCGGCACTTTCCGTTGTGGCGCTGGTCGCGAGCTATGTCATGGTCGCGACGCGGGCCGGACCGCCGGGCATGTTCTTCTTCGTGCTGGTATGCGCGGTAGCGACGCGGATGGCCGCCGCCGGTATTTCGGTACCGGTCATCGTGGGATATACCGCGCTCGGCGTGCTGAGTTCGGTGCTGGTTTCGATGAGTCCGATATTGCGCGATGCGCGTGCGCCGGAAAAGGCGTCGCTGGCATCGGCCTTGCGTGCCGTCGATACCTACGTCGAATACCGGAAGAACGGGCAACCGTCCGCCGCCGAGCGGCACGCGGCGGGTGCCGCGCTGCATTCGGCGTGGGCCACGGTCCATGATGCGGGTCTGCCTGCCCGCGAACCGGATTCGGAGATCGTCCGGACGCTGCTGGCCGCACATCGCCAATTCATCGGGATAGCGGACGCCGCACCGGACGTGCTCGACGCGCCGGTGCCGATGACCCGCCCGACTGTCGGTCAGCGACTGCGACGGTCACTGACGATCCGCTCGCATGCGGCGACCACGGCGCTGCGCACGCTGGCCGCCGCCGTGATCGCGGGTGGCATCAGTGTGCTGGTGGACCTCGGCCGACCGGACTGGGCCGTGATCACCGCCGTCCTGGTGCTGAATCTGGGGCCGGATCGCATTGTCGGCACCGTGCGCGCATTGCATCGCGTCGGGGGCACGGTCGTCGGGCTGATCGTGTTCGCGGCGCTGCACGCAATCGCGCCGTCGGACATCGTGCTCGTGCTCGTGCTCATGGCTCTGATGTTCCTGACGGATCTGTTCGTAGTGCGCAATTACGGGATCGCCGTCGTCTTCATCACGCCATTGGCGCTGCTGATCGGTGGCGCGCTGGGTGGGCCGATACTGGTTCCCGTCCGCGATCGGCTGATCGAGACGCTGGTCGGTGCGCTGGTCGCGGTTGCGGCAATGTGGGTGATCGTGCCGCGTGCGCACCGGCACGACCTGCGATGGAACGAATCCAAGGTGCTGCGGGTGGCCGCGGACCTGATCGAGATCCTGCGCACGAAGCCACCGGCCGATCCGGTCGCCATGCGGTTGCGTCGCGATCTGCAGTTCGAACTCGTCGGCAATCACCTCAGCGGTGTGGCGGCATATCGCGACGAACCGGCGTGGACACGTGAACAATGGCCTCGGCATGCGGAGATCGGCCGGATCGGGTACGACCTGCTCGCGCAATGTTGGCTGACACCGGCGAAGCGATTGCTCACCGACCCCGACGACCTGGCCGGACAGATCGCCCGGATGGACGCATCACACTGAACCGATCGACACGTCCAGTTCGTCGTAACTGGCTCACGACAGCGCCGGGGCGGCGTCTCTAGGGTCGGTGGATGGACCCGATACTCGCCGATGATCTCGCCGACCTCCCCGCACTGCTGGACGAGACCCGTCGCGCGGCGGTGCAGGTATTGGCCGGGCTGAACGACCGGCCGGTGGCACGGCCGGACATCGACAAGGCAACGGCAAGTGTCGTTCCGGAGGTCGGCATCGGACTGCGCGGCGCATTGCGCGAATTTCAGGAACGGTGGGAGCCGAGGCTCTCCGGCAGCGCGGGGCCGCGGTATCTCGGATTCGTGACCGGCGGAACAACCCCCGCATCGATCGCGGGCGACTGGCTGACCAGCGTATTGGACCAGAACACCATCACCACCGCCGATTCGGCGTCCTCGGCACTCGAACGGGAAGCCGTGGATTGGCTCGGCCAACTGTTCGGGCTCACCGAGCACACCGGCGCTTTCGTCTCCGGTGCCACCATGTCGAATTTCGTCGGGTTGGCAACTGCCCGTGAGTGGTTGGGCGAGCAGGTCGGAATATCGGTCGCACAGGCCGGTGTGGGAGCGCTCGGCCCGGTACATGTGTTGTCCGGCGCGCCGCACGCGAGTATCTACAAGGGACTGGCCATGCTCGGCGTCGGCCGCGATCAATTACGGCTGATACCAACACATTCCGGTCGCGAGGCGGTTGATATCCGACGGCTCGCCGACGCTCTGGACGCACTCGACGGCCATCCGTCGATCGTGGTCGCCAATGCGGGCACGGTGAATACCGTCGATTTCGACGATCTGCGCGCGATCGCGGAGCTGAAGCAGCGCTACCCGTTCTGGCTGCACATCGACGGTGCGTTCGGAGCCTTCGCCGCGCTCGCACCCGAATACGCGCATCTGGTCGACGGACTCGCTGCGGCCGATTCGATCTGCGTCGACCTGCACAAATGGTTGAATGTGCCCTACGACGCGGCGGTGCAGTTCACCCGCCGTCGCGACCTGCAGGTCCAGGTCTTCCAGAACACCGCCGCCTATCTCGGAATACCCACCGGCACTCCGGATTTCGTGCACCTGGTCCCGGAGAGTTCGCGCCGACTGCGGGCGCTGGCCACCTGGTTCACTCTTACCGCATACGGCAGGGCAGGTCATCGAGAGATCGTGCAGCGCAATGTCGCTTCGGCTCGCCGCCTCGGCGAATTACTCACCGCAAGTGGACTCGTGCGGCTGCTGGCACGCGTGCGACTCAATGTCGTCTGCTTCACCCTCGCCGACCGGCCGACCACCGAGCGCATACAGGCGCTGACCCGAGCGATCGCCGAAGGTGGCGAAACCTTCTTGACGCCAACCGTTTACGACGGTATACCCGGTGTCCGCGCCGCGTTCAGCAACTGGCGGACAACCGATGCCGACGTGGACCGGATCTGCCACGCGATCACCACCACGTGCATCGATCTCGACACGGGGTTGTGATGGCGCTGCTGTCAGGATCCCTCCCCCGCTCGTCCCGTCCACCGGCTCGATCGGTCCGAGGTCCGTAGTGCCCTCGAGATGCATCCGCTGTCCGCCGACGCGCGGTCATCAAGGTCGATCAGGCAACAGCTACACAAGCCGAGCGCCACAACGCACTTGTCCCCCAATTGGACCAGAGCAGTTCGGCGGGTCCACGACTCGCCATCTCTGCGGCCTCGACGAACCGCCTCAGATGGAACGACCTACCCCTATCCACCCCTATCGACAGTCATGCGCGACGGCTACAACTACGGCGCAGCATCATTGGGCCGAATTCGGCACGCGCGTGCTGATCTGCGCGATCAATCGAGCGCGCCCGGCCATCGGGGTCGTTCGCACACATCGGGCAACTCGCCGAAGCCACCCCGAGAGCGGATTTCGGCCATGGCATCGATGGCAAGGTGATCGAACATGAAGACGATCCTGATTACGGGGGCCACCTCGGGCATCGGTCTCGAAGCCGCGCAACAGCTCGCCGCAGGGGGCGATCGGCTGGTGTTGGTCGGCCGGAATCCGCAGAAGCTCGCCGACAGTGCGGAATTGGTGCTGGCCGCGGGGGCGGGAGCGGTCGATACGCTGGAATGCGATATCGCATCGCAGTCGTCGGTGCGCCAACTCGCCAAGGCGGTCGAAGCCGACTACGACCGCATCGACGTACTTGCCAATAATGCGGGCAGCTATCACCAGACGCGGACCGAAACCGAGGACGGTATCGAGGCGACCTTCGCCACCAACCATCTCGGCGGATTCCTGCTCACCGAACTGCTCATCGATCTGCTGGTCCAGAGCGCCCCCGCGCGCATTCTGTTCACCTCGTCGGTGATGCACTACGGCGCGACTCTCGATTTCGACGATCTCGGGTTCCGTGAAGGCTATTCGGGCGAAAAGGCGTACAGCCGATCCAAATTGGCCAATGTGCTCTACGCCCGCGCACTGGCCGATCGACTGGCGGGCACCGGCGTTACGGTCAATGCCTTCCATCCCGGCGCGGTCTCGACCGGCATCTGGAATTCGCTGCCATGGTTCGGGCAACCGATCGTCGCGCTCGGCAAACGCCTGTTCTTCATCACCGCGGCCGAGGGCGCCGCCGCGCTCACCTTCCTCGCGACGGATCCGAGCGTCGCCGAGGTGACCGGTGCCTATTTCCGCAAGACCCGCGAGCGCGAACCGTCGCGGCTGGCCCGCGACGATGCGCGGGCCCGCCAATTGTGCGAGGTGAGCGCGAGTTTGGTCGGGCTGCCCGAATAGGGCGTCCACGACGACAGCGCCGTCGAAACTCCTGGCAACACAGGGAAAAATGCGACACAGAAAGCAGGGGTAATGCTGCGCACACGTTTCGAGTCCATCGGCTCGTACACACCATCCACCGTCCGTTCCACCGAGGAGATCATCGCCGGACTGGCGGTGCCGAGATCCCTTGATCTGGAACGGATTACCGGCATCAAGAATCGGCGCGTCTACGACTCCAGCGACGAGGGCTACGAATCCTCCTTCGATCTGGCCCTGCGCGCCATCGAGGACTGCCTGACGCACTCCGATTACGCCCCCGACGAGATCGATGTGGTCGTCTCGGCCTCCATCACCCGCACTCGCGGGAAGGAAATCTTCTGCTACGCACCGTCTTTCGCGGTCATGCTGGGCAAGGAGATCGGTACGACGAAGGCCCGCCATTTCGATGTCTCGAATGCCTGTGCGGGCATGATGACCGGGGTGCTGGTGCTGGATCGCATGATCAAGGCCGGTGTGGTCCGCAATGGGCTGGTCGTCAGCGGCGAGCAGATCACTCCGATCGCCGAGACCGCGGCGCGCGAGATCAACAAGCCCTACGATCCGCAGTTCGCCGCGCTGACCGTCGGCGATGCGGCGGTCGCGGTGATGCTCGACGATCGCGGTGACGATGACGACGAAATCCACTATGTCGAACTGATGACCTCCGCCGACGGCGCGGAACACTGCATCGGCATGCCGAGCGACCAGGCCCCGGGAATCGCGCTGTACACCGATAACCGCGCAATGCAGAACGAGGGCCGCTATCTGCAGGCCATCAACCGCATGTCGACCTTCCTGGAGGAGACCGGGCGCACCTGGGAGAGCGAGAAGTTCGACTACTGGATCCACCACCAGTTCAGCGCGCCCGCCATCGAGTACATCTCGCACCTCACCGAGCAGCACTTCGGCACCCCGATGCCGCAAGCCCTGAATGTGCTGCACGACTTCGGCAATACCGCGTCGACCTCGCATTTCGTGGTCCTGCACGAACACCTCGCGCAGCAGAAGATCCCCAAGGGGTCCAAGGTGCTGATGATTCCGGAGGCATCCGGCATCGTCTCCGGACACCTCGCCGCCACCATTTCCCGCTTGGAGGCCTGAGCCATGCCGACCACGATCCTCGCGGCCGCCATCAATGCCGATCTCGATACCGGCAGCTATTTCGACCTGGCGGCCCGCGCGGCCACCTCCTGCCTCGAACAGGCCGACATCGCCCCGGAGCAGGTCGGAATGCTGATCAATGCCGGGGTCTTCCGCGATCAGAACATCTCCGAACCCGCGGTATCGGCGCTGATCCAGAAGCGTGTCGGCATCGGACTGGAATACGCCCCCGGCCGGGTGCCCGCATTCTCCTTCGACCTGATGAACGGCGGGACCGGACTACTACACGCGATCGCGACCGCCGAATGCTTCCTGGTCAGCGGCGAAGTGTCGTACGCGCTGCTGGTCGCCGGTGATACGCACCCGTCGACCGAGCGTCATGTCGACGGCTTCCCCTACAGCACCAGCGCGGCGGCCATCCTGCTCGGAACATCCGGCACCGCAGCCGGATTCGGCGGGCTGCACACCACCGATATCGCCGGGCCCGCCGACCCGACCGCATGGGTCGCGATGGGCGAGGCCGGCGCGAACGGCCGCTCGGCCATGAGCACCCGGGCCGGTGCCGGCGATCTGGTCGAATTGGCCGCGGTGGCCGTGCGCGACTGCCTGAACGCCGAAGGACTGGACGTCGCCGATTTCGCCGAGGGCCGCGCGGTGCTGCTCGCACCCACCTGGACCCTCGCCTTCCGCGCCCGCCTCGCGGCGGCGCTCGGATTCAAACCGGAATCGGTCGTCGGCGTCGATCCCTCGGTGGACAATCCGTACTCCGCGGCCCCGGTGCACGCGTACGTGAGCGCGCGCGACAGCGGCGCTCTCGACGCGGCACGCACGGTGCTTTTCCTGGCCGCCGACGATACCTCGGCCGCCTGTCTGGCCTACCATCAGCACGCATTCGCGCACGCCGGGAGTCAATGATACGAAAGGCATTGAAACACCTCATATTACGTAGGTGTCATCAGTTGTCGTGACAGGATCGGGCGGGCGAATTAACCTGTGTTCACCGGCTGGATCATCGGGCGCGTGGACGCGTCCTTCCCGCTGCGACGATGCCGCATCCTCAGTGCACCCGAGCTGCTCGTTTTCGATGGTGCTCTCCCTCAGTCGGGCTCACCACCTCGACGAAGGGCTCAGAGTATGTGTCAGCCTGTCCCGCCACACAGCGACACCCCAGCGCATCGCGACCACTGGGCCGACTTCGCCAAATCCCGGGTCGGTCAGGCCATGGCCGTGCTCGGCACCGCGAGCACGGCCGGCCTGGTCGCCGAGCTGCTGGAGGTGGACGAGGCCGCGGTGCGGGCCGTCGTCCGACAACTCGCCGAAACCGCGCGTTTCGAACATCCGGAGGTCGGTGAGCGGATCCTGCGCAACACCCCCGACCAGGTCCGGCAGAAATTGCACGGCCGGGCCGCGGAACTGCTGCACCATCGGGGTTTTCCGGCGAGCACCGTCGCCGACCACCTGGTCGACGCCGGTGCCGCCGGCTACCCATGGGCCGTCGACGTACTGCGCACCGCCGCCGAGGATGCGATAACCAATGACCAGATCGAACCGGCGGTCGATCGGCTGGAATCGGCCTATCGCGCCACCCGGGACGCGGGCGAGCGGGCCACCATCGCGATCCGGCTGGTCTGCCTGGAATGGCGGATCAATCCGTCGACCCGCTCGCGCCAGTTCACCCGGTTGAAGGCGGCGCTGCGCACGGGCCGGGTGCCGTACCACGAATTGCCCGCCGCCATCATGTATCTGCTGTGGCACGGGCAGGTGCAGCAGGCCGATCACGCGCTCGGCCAATTGAACAGCGGCGAACCGGACGAGGCGACGCCGGAGATCGACTTCCTGCGCGCCTGGCTGCGGTACTCCTATCCCCCGCACGTCCAACGTCATCCGCGACTCTTCGCGGCCCCGGCCCGGCCGCCCAAGGTGCGCACCGATCAGCATTCACCGCATCGCCACGGCGCAGATCTGCTCACCGGCCTGTTCACCCATCCGCTCGACGAGATCGACACGCTCGCGCAGCGTTTGCTCACCAGCCATCGCCTCACCTCGACCACCATCGAAACCCTGGTCGCGGCGGTGCATTGCCTCATCTACAGCAATCGGCTCGATACCGCGGCGGCCTGGTGCGAATCGCTGCTCGCCGAGGCCGATGCCCGCCGCGCCCCGACTTGGCAGTCGATCTTCGCCGGGCTGCGCGCGGAAACCATGCTGCGCAAGGGCAATATTCGCGATGCGACCAGCGATGCGGCGCTGGCGCTGAATTACGTACCCGCCGAACACCTCGGCCTCTGGATCGGCACGCCGATCGCCACAATGGTGCATGCGCTGACGATCGCCGGCCGGCATGCCGAGGCCGCAACCCAGCTCGAAAGGGCGGTGCCCCGAACAATTTTCGAATCGCGCTTCGGCCTGCCGTATCTTCAGGCGCAGGGACACCATCACCTCGCTGTCGGCCGCGCCGACGAGGCATTACGCAGTTTCCGTCGGTGCGGCTATCTCATGGACCGGTGGAATATGGACTTCCCCTGGCTGGTGCCGTGGCGCAATGACATTGCCGCCGCCCATCTCACACTCGGTGAGCACCGGCAGGCACAGGAATTCGCGACCAGACATCTCGAATTGCTCGGCACCGCCGACCGGCACCGCTCCGGTGGCGTCGCACTCCGGTTGCTCGCCACCACCAGCGATCGCTATCAGGCTTTCCGCTTGCTGCGTGAGTCGGCCGCCATCGCCCGCACCGGCGGTGACGATGTCGAATTGGCCACGGCCCTCGGCGAACTCGGCAAGGCGCACCGCAGCGTCGGCGATCACGAGCGATCTCGCACACTGATCCGCGACGCGGCGCGTATCGCCGAAACCTGCGGCGCCGAGGTGCTGCTGCGCGATCTACTCGACGGCAAACCCCAAACCGCGACGCAGCCGACCCAGCCCATGCCCGCACTGCGCCGGATTCCGGGTGGGCTCGCGACGCTGAGCCCGGCCGAACGCCGGGTGGCGGAGCTGGCGGCCCGCGGCAAGGCCAATCGCGAGATCGCCGACAAACTCGCCATCACCACCAGCACCGTCGAACAACATCTCACCCGCGTCTATCGCAAACTCGGCGTCGCCCGGCGCAGCGAACTGTATTTCGTCCTACCGATCGGTCCGGCTGATACCGCGGTCTCGGCCACCGGGTAGCGGCCTACGGTGCCGCCGCGAGGGCATACCGGTCCCGCCTGGACTCCGCCTTCGCGACGAATACCGGTGCGAGCAGACCGGCGGCCAGCAGAATCAGCCCCGCGACATACCAGCCCGCGACACCTATCCCGATGCACAACCAGGTCAGCAAGGCCGGACCGAGCGCATCGGCCAATCGGAGTCCGGTGCCGAATACGCCCAGATACTCACCGATGGCCTCCGGCGGCGCCAAGGCATTCGAGACCTCGAAACCGCCTGCCGTCTGCCACAGTTCACCGACGCTCAACACCGCCGCGCCGCTGGCGAGGGTAAGCACCGCGAGCCAGCCGGACTGGCCTTCGGCTGCCGCCAGCACAATGCAGGCCAGCAGGAATGCCCACCCGGCGCGCCGCAGCGCGGCACCGCCCGCGCGGGCGGTATCGATGCTGCGGCTCGCGCGGACCTGGAAGAACACCACGATGAAGATATTGAGCATGTCGATCGCGGCGATCGACCACCGCGGCGCCGTCGTCGCACCGATGATCCACAGCGGAATCGCGACCGACTGAATCCGGTACTGCAGCGACAGCACCCCATCCAATACGGTGAGCGCCAGATACGGCCGATCACGCAGCACCGCCCAGCGCTGTCTTGGCGCACCGGACTCCACCGCCACCGGCCCCAAGGCCGGCAGCCGCTCCACCATGAGGGCGGCCCCGGCAGCACAACCAGCGCCGATGACGATGGCCGCGTGATAGAAGTTCGCCGAATCCCATTGCACGGCAACCGCGGAGAGGCCGATGCCGATGGCGATGCCCACATTCAGAATCGAACGGATGTAGGCGCGGAATTCATTGGCCCGTTCGGTGACGACGCGGGTGATGATCGTCGAAATCATCAGCTGCACACAGGTCTGTGCGGCCGCCGTGGCCGGAATAACGACCAGATACCAAGCGAATTCACCGACCGTGAGAAAGCCGAGGGTGCCGCAGGCCGCCAGGACCAGACTGACCCGCAGCACACCCAGCGGGCCGCGCCGATCCGACAGCTTTCCCGCCAGTATCGAGACAGCGATGGATACGGCCCCGGCGACGCTGAGGCCGATGCCGACCTGCATCGGCGAGATGTGCACGATCCGGGTGAAGTAGAGGACGACGGTGGATAGATAGATTCCGCTGAAGACGGCGGATGCCGCCGTAATCAGCGTCAGCACACGCTGCGGGCCGACCGGCGGCAGGGCACGTGACACGATCCGTTCCCTCGACTCAGGCGACGGCCGGGTCGGCGGCCGGATCGTATGCCACGCAATCCATCCGGAATCCCGCCGCGGTGCGGCGCAGTGAGTCGATGACCTCCACCGTGGAGTTGCCCCGGAACCGGAATGCGGCACCGATATCGGCATAGCCGAATGTCTGGGTGATCGTCGTCCCCGGCTGTGGGACCGAGACATGGTACGGCGCATACTGCTGCGGTATGTGGAGCTGGACGTCCACCACGGTGCACGGTGGGGTCACCGACGGGTGGATCAGTAATTCGCCGACTACCGATTCATCGCTGAGCGGATCGGTGGCGGGAATCCGGCCCAGTTGGATATCCACCGCCGCACCGAGCAGGTCGTAGCCGTGCACCTCCCGCCACATGTGCGTGGTCTCCCCACCCGAGGCTCGTGCGGCCACTTCGAGGAACTGGATACGCGGCGCGACACCGTTGCGGCCCAGAAAGAATTCGAGGTGGAAGACCGTCGGCACATCGGCGCTGAGCGCGGTGAGCACGGCCTCGGTGAAGCTCGCCAGCGGCTCGACAATTTCCGGATCGTCGATCTCAACGTACCCGAGAGTTGTTCCACCACTGGCGAATTCGAGACACGTCCCGAGATATTGTGAGGCCCGCCACGGACCGAGCTCGGCACCGGTCCACACGCCGTCGACGGCGCCGACCTCGTCCGGACAGAAACGTTGTACGAGAAAAGATTCCGAGCTCAGGTCGGGCAATGCCGCGCAATCATCGATGGAATTCAGCCGGATGATGTCCTTGCTCCCGCCGCCGAGACGGGGTTTGACGATGAGCGGAAAGCCGTGCACCGCGGCAAAGTCCATAATCGACTCGACATCGCCGACATGGGTGAAGGCGGGAGCCGGCACGCCGGCCGTGGCGACCGTCGCACCCATCACCAATTTGTCGCGGAACGGGAGCACATAGTCCGGACTGTCACCCGCGATACCGAATTCTCGCCGCAATCGAGCTGCGGTCAGCAAATCGAATTCGTGCAGCGCGACAATGCGGTCCGGCGTTCCGAATCGAGCCGCCATTGCGTGTACGGCTTCGGGCACGTTCGCCATATCTTCGAGTAATTCTACGGCGGCGGCCGCATGCCGCGGAATTCCATCGATCAGATCATTCGCGCAAACGTAGGTAACGACATTGGCATTGTGGTCGATACGCTCCAGGTAGGGGACGGCGACACCGCGCACTCTATGAATCACGGTCACATGTGGGGGCACTGGTTCCTCCGCTGACAACTGTCTCACTAGATCCACTGAGGACCCGTACCGTCGGGAGTGGATCGTTCTCTCCGACAACGGAATTGTGCGCTTTGCCCATCGGCGGCGCCTGTCCGGAGACCGCTATTTAAGATCCCTTAACAGAGAGCTCCTCGCACCGCGGTCCGGCTCGGTCGGCGCGGTTACCGATCTATCGGCAATCCACGGGCTACATTCGATCTCACTCATCCGAGTTCTGGACAATTCCGCTGGACGAAGGAAGTGAGTGGGTCGCCGTGGTAATGAAAGAAGGATCACCGACCAGTGGCCGAGCATTGGTCGAACTCGATGTCTTTCCGCCGGAGCAACACCGCCGCTGGACCGTTCTGCTGCGACTGCTGTTGGCCATACCCCAGCTGATCGTGCTCTGGTTCCTGAGCATCGCCGCTTTCGTGGTGATCGTCTGCGGCTGGTTCGGTGCGCTGGTGCTCGGCCGATTGCCCGATTGGTGCGGTGAGTTCCTGCGCGGGTATTACGGCTACACCGTGCGGGTGCACGGCTATGCGATGTTGCTGGTCGACGACTACCCTCCGTTCGCCTGGACCGCGCCGGACTATCCGATCCGCCTGCTGTTCCCTGCGCCCACGCCGTTGAACCGGCTCGCCGTGCTGTTCCGGCTCATCCTGGCCTTCCCGATCCTGGTGCTGTCGAGCTGGTTCACCACCGGATGGGGAATCATCTCGTTCATTCTGTGGCTGATCGTCCTGATCACCGGCCGGATGCCGGGAGCGATCTTCGAGGCCACTTCGGCGGTGCTGCGCATCGAAATGCGGGTGTCCGCCTACGCGTACTTGCTGACCCCGACGTACCTGACGGGTGTTTTCGGCGATAAGCAGGCGGCCCCATCCGGTCCGATATATACAGGCGGTTCGATCGCGGGTGGTGCTCGGGTGACGGGTGGGCCCGAACCTGCTCAGTCGCCGACTCGCCCGCTGGTTCTCTCCAGCGGCGGCCGGACGCTGCTGATCGTCATGCTCATCGTCGGCATTCTCGGCAGCTTCGCCCAAACCTCCATGGGCTGGAGCAATGACGATGACGACGACATGGACGCGCTCTCCGGTGCACAGCTCGCCCGGCGGGTCGCCATCGATTTCACCGACCAGACCGGGCACACCCCGCAGGACCTACATTGCCCGAACTCCCTCGACGCCGATATCGGCGCGACGGAGGTCTGCACGGTCACCGACGACGCCATCGAATTCCGGGCTCTGGTCACTGTCGACGCGATCACCGACGGGGCGGCGCACTTCCGCACCGTCATCGAGCACTGAAAAGCTAAGTCTGCCTGCGGGCCCGGGCCCGACGCTTGCCCTCGTGCATCGCTTGGACCCGGGCCACCGGGATGGTGTGGCCCTCCTCGATGAGATCGGCGGGCAAGGCCTGCGGCGCGGGCATTTCCTGAGCCCACGGATCCCGATCGCCCAGCTGCTTCGATGCGGTGCGCACCGTGAAATCGGCCGGGCTGATATCGGCGAGTTGTGCCCATTCGATCGGGAAGGACACCGGCACGCCCGGACGCACGCGCGGGCTGTAGGCCGCGACGACAGTCGCACCGCCCGCGCGCGTCGAATCCAGGAAGACCTTGCCCGCGCGGTCCTCGCGGATGAATGCGGTGGTGGCCAGCTCCGGATCGATACGTTCGGCCCTGGCCGCGATCGCCCGGGTGGCGGCGGCGACATCCTCGATCGGGACGCGCGGCTCGATCGGCACGAAGACGTGCACACCCTTTGCGCCGCTGGTTTTCACCGCTCCCGCGAGTCCGTCATCGGCCAGCGCCTGCCTGATCAGCTCGGCGGCACGTACGACCTGC
This sequence comes from Nocardia sp. NPDC049526, assembly GCF_044465765.1. Taxonomy (NCBI): domain Bacteria; kingdom Bacillati; phylum Actinomycetota; class Actinomycetes; order Mycobacteriales; family Nocardiaceae; genus Nocardia; species Nocardia sp. NPDC049526. The sequence goes on from NZ_JBITMA010000004.1 coordinate 555,176, forward strand.
CGGAAGGGGCCGCCCTCGGGCGGATCGAGATCCAGGATCAGGTGGGTCGGGCCCGCGCTGTGATCGGCCGGCAGCAGGGTCGGGTGATATTCGACCGCGCGCTGATTGCCGAACCACAACAATGTGCGCACGTCATCGCAGAGGGCGTAGGTCACCTCGCGTTTGGAGGTCTCGGCCCACACCGTCACCCGACGCACCCAGTCCGGGGTGTACTTCGGCAGGTTCTTCTGCATGAACGGTTCCTGGCCAGGCCGGATACGCACCACTGAGAGCGGACGGTCGCGCAGTTGCCCGACCAGCCGATCACCGACTAATTCGAGGTAGTCGATCAGATCGCGCTTCGTCGCGTCGGCACCGTCGAACAGTGGTGCGTCGAGATTGGTCAGCTTTACGCCCGCACGGACCTCTTCGCCGGTCATCGGCCAACCATGCACCGCCGAACCGCGCGTGGTCAACCATTCCTACATGAGCTTGCGCATGAAGTAGGTGAATTCGAGTGCGCTGGTACGGGCCGTCTCGTCGATGTTGGTGCCGCCGCCGTGCCCACCCTCGGTGGCCTCGTAGAACAGGTAGGGGTCGCCGAATTCGGCGAGCCGGGCGGCGAATTTCCGGGCGTGCTGCGGGCCGACCCGATCGTCCTTGGTGCTGGTCCAGACGAAGGGCTCCGGATAGTGCACGCCCGGGCGCAGATTCCGGTACGGCGATATGGATTCGAGGAAGGCGCGTTGCACCGGATCGGCGATGCTGCCGTATTCGCCCACCCACGAAGCACCCGCGGCGATCTGCTCGTAGCGGACCATATCGAGCAGCGGTATCTCGATATCCACCGCTTGCCACAGCTCCGGATGCTGGACCAGCTCGACCCCCATCAGCAGACCGCCGTTCGAACCGCCCTGGATGCCGAGATGGCTCGGGGCGGTGATCTTTCGGTCGATCACATCCCGGCCGACGGCGGCGAAATCGTCGAAGGCACGCTGGCGGTTGGTGGTCAGCGCGGCCTCGTGCCAAGCCGGTCCGAATTCACCGCCGCCGCGAATGTTCGCCAGCACGAACACACCCCCGCGGTCCAGCCAGAGCCGGCCCATCAGGCCGTTGTAGTTCGGTGTCATGGAGGAACCGAAACCGCCGTAGGCATACATGATCGTGGGATTGGTGCCGTCGAACTTCATATCGGCGGCATGGACGACGAAATAGGGCACCCTGGTGCCGTCGGGCGAGGTGGCCTTCTGCTGTTCGACCACGTAGCGGGACGAATCGAACTGTCGCGGACTTGTTTTCACCGGCATCACCGCTCCGGTGACGGTGTCGAGCCGCCACAGCGCTGCTGGGTCGAGGAAGGAGGTGACCGTCAGATAGGCGAGCGAACCGGCCGAATCGGCATCCACCGTGTCGATGGTTGCGTTGTCCGGCAACGGAACCGGTGATCCTGACCAGGAGCCGTCCGGTTGCGGCGTATAGACGGTGGCGCGTCCCTTCACGTCGTCGAGCGAGGTCACGACGATCCGATCACGCGTTGTCAGCACAGCTTCCAGGGTTTGCGACGCGCTCGGGACATAGACGGGCTTCGCGCGCAGCCGCGTCGGGTCCGCGGTGAGTTCATCCGCGTCGAGCGAGACCAGTGATCCGGCGGTGAATGTCGCACCGTCGGTCGTCCAGTCCTGTCGCAGCGACACCAGAATTCGATTGCCGACGAAGCCCTGCACATCCGATTTCGGCGGCAGTGCCACCCGCACCAGCCCGGATCCGGCAACCAGACTGACCTCGTGCTCCCAGAACGACGGACTGCGCCGCACCAGACTCAACCGCCGACCGTTGCCATTGTCCAGCAACATCGGCGTGGTAGACAGATCGGCTTTATTGCCACGCGCGAGTTCGACTGCGTCGGTGAGAGATCGGCCGCGACGCCACTGTTTGACGACATAGGGATAGCCGGAAGTGGTCATCTCCCCGGGCTGCCATTCCCGCGAGACCAGCAGGGTGTTCTCGTCGACCCAGGCCGCATTTTGTTTACCGCGCGGCAGCACGAATCCGTCCGGCACGAATCGGTTGGTGGTGCGGTCGAATTCGCGCACGGTCACCGCATCCTCGCCCCCCTCGGACAGACTGACGAGGCAGCGCTTATGGGTGACCGGGTCGCAGTCGACCCCCTTCCACACCCAGTTCTCGGACTCCGCCGCCGCGAGGGCGTCGAGATCCAGAACGGTGTTCCAATTCGGTTGCGGCGATTCATAATCCGCGACGGATGTGGTGCGCCAGATGCCGCGGGCGTGGTTGCCGTCCTGCCAGAAGTTGTCGACGCCGCCGTCGCGCAGTGTCGGTGTGGGCAGGCGGTCGGGGGACTTGCCGAGTTCGGTGGCCTCGGCCAGGTTTCCCGCGAAACGCAGGTCCTGCTCCAATACCCCTAGCGTGCGGGCATTTTCGGTGGCGACCCACTGTTGCACGCGCGGACTGTCGAGATCTTCCAACCAGAGGTACGGGTCCGTCGGTGCCGATGCACCCCCACAGGCCGTGACCAGCGCCGCTGTCAGCGCCAGTACGCCTGGCCGCCACAGGCCCGTGCTTCCCATGCAACCCCCTTGAACACGTTCAGATCCCAGCGTCCATTCGACACTGTACTTCGTGGCCGCACTCCGCTTCGGGACGTCAGGATTCGGCGGCGCGGTGGTAGCCGAAGACGATGCAGGCGAGTGCGCAGACCGCTGCGGCGGTCAGCAAGGACCAGCCGATGCCAGCAGTGACGAGCGCACCCATGATCGCGACACCGAGTGTCGCGCCGACTTGGCGGACGGCATTTAGCAGGCCGCCGACCGAGCCCGCGGTTCCCGGTGGTGCCACATTGACAATGGCGGTCACGAGCGCCGGAAGGGCAAAGGCGACGCCGAATCCCGACAACAGCAGGCCGACCGCCAACACCGGATAACCGAGGCCCGCGAACACCGCCGCGGCCAGCACCACACCGCCCGCCGCGAGCAGGGCGAGCCCGGTCAGGATCGGTCGCCGCGATCCGACGCGGGCCACGAGTCTGCCCGCGAGCGGCGGGATGACGGCGAACGGCACGGTCAGCGGCAGGAAGGCGAGCCCGGTCTGCAGCGGATTCAGGTGTCGCTGCAGCAGCAACGGCAGGACGAACAGTGCCCCGGTGAGCGCGAAATTCACCGCGGCACCCACCAGCAACCCCGCACGCACTCGGCCCGCGCGCAACAGCTCTCGATTCAATACCGGTGTGGCACTGCGTCGTTCGAGATAGACGAAGATGATCACGGCCAGCACCGCGCCGCTCAGCGACCACGCCGTGTGCCCCCACGACTGCGCACCCACCGCGATCAGCGCATCGGTGCACAGCGCCAGGGCGACGGCCGCGGTCAACTGCGCGGCCCAGTCGATGCGGCGATCACCGCGCGCGCAGGTCACCGCGGATCCCATGCTCAGCGCCAACACGACCGCCGCGATGGGAACATTGACGACGAATATCGACCGCCAACCGGCCAGCCCGACCAGTGCGCCACCCACGATCGGCCCCGCCGCGACCGCCGAGCCGCTGATCGCCGCCCACGTCGAAATCGCACGGGCACGTCGGCCCGGATCCGGATAGAGCTGGGCGATCATCGCCATCGATGCGGGCACGCACGCTGCCGCCGCGACACCCAACAGCACCCGCAGCGCGACCAGCACCCACAGGTTCGGCGCGAAGGCGCTCAGCAGCGAGACCAAACCGAAAGCCGCTGTGCCGAAACGGAATACCCGATGCGCACCATGGCGATCGGCCACCGCGCCCGCGGAGAGCAGCAGTGCGGCGAAGGCGACGGTATAGCCGGTGGTCGCCCATTGCAGTCCCGCGACCGAGGTGTGCAGGGACGCCGCCAGATCCGGCTCGGCGACCGAAAGCACCGTCATATCCAACAGCACCATGAAGTACCCGAGGGAAATCCCCAGCAGCGCCCTGGTCGACGCGGCGGACGTACTCGCCCGCGATTGCAGAATGCTCATCCGATGCAACAGCTCCTCGGCTCGTTTGGTGACCCGATCGACTCTCGCCGGACGGGCACGACGGCTCCACCGGCTGCGGCGCATACCGCATTCGGAATATCCGAATGCTGCGTCGCTGTTGGCCAGGTCATGGAGTTACGTCAGCTGCGGACCTTCGAGGCCGTGGTGCGCCACCGCACGGTCACCGAGGCCGCGGTCGCGCTCGAGCTCGCGCCGTCCTCGGTGTCCCAGCAGATTCGCACCCTCGAAACCGCGCTCGGGGTGGCACTTTTCGTGCGCGACCCCAAGGGCATGCGGCTCACACCGGCGGGTCAACGGCTCACCGGCTGGGCGCGGCGGCTGCTCGAACAGGCCGAGCAGGCGGTGCGCGACGTACGGGAGGAACGGCCGGTCCTGCGCCTCGGGGCGCTGGAAACCCTGGCGGGCGTGTATGTCCCGCGGGTGCTGGCGCGGCTGGCCGAGCGACGGCCCGATATCGAGGTCGAGGTGCGCTCTGATCGCGCCCGCGACGGCCTGCTCGCCGATGTGGTCGGCGGCGATCTCGATGCGGCACTGCTGCTGGATTCCGGTGGCGCCGTTGGTGATCTGGGCTTCCCGGCGCCCGCCGAACCGCTGGCCTTCCTCGACCTGGATCCGGTGCCGTTGGCCCTGGTCGCCGCGCCGACGCACCCGCTGACGGCTCGGCCCGGCTTGACGCCCGCCGACCTCATCGATGAACGGCTGCTGGTCAATGTGCCCGAATGCTCGTTCTGGATGGCGGGTGAAAAGGTGCTCGGCTCGGGTCCGCGGCGAGTGAAGGCCGGTGCGGTTCCGGTCATGCGGGCCTGGGCCGAACACGGACTCGGCATATCCCTGCTGCCGGAGTTCGCGGTCGCCGATGGCCTCGCGCACGGCACACTCGTCCGCTTGGACTTCCCGGTGCCCGATCTGAGTCTGCGGCTGGTATGGCGCGCGGATCAGGAATCACTGCCCGGGATGCGCGAGGTCCTCTACGCGGCCGCCCAGACATGACTGCACCGTTCCCGGCAAACCGTTCGCAATGCTCGCGCTGGTGATTAGGCTGACGACAAAGACGCAGGTACCGACCGCGTTGGTCGACCGAGAGGAGTTACCGATGAGCGCGCAGCAGTCAGCGATCACGGTCTCGGCACTAACCGGCGATCTCTCCGGAATTGTCGGCAAACATCTCATCTACGCCTATGAGAACGGCTGGAAATACGAGCTGTATGTGCGGGGTCCGCAGAATATCGAATGGCGATGTCTGATGGGTCCGATGTTCGGGCGCTGGTCCAAGAATCAGGCGGCGAAGCTGGTCCAGCTCAACGACGATCTGTACAAAATCGCCTGGGTGGAGCCGACCGGAACCACCGCCGTGCTCATCATCTGGCTCGGCGATCGTCGGGTGCACACCACGATCTCCTACCCGCAATGGATGCTCGACTATCCCGACAGCACCCTCACCCGCTACGAGGACAATCTCGACGCGATCATCGCCGACCGGGAGAAGGGACCGACCTACCCGCTGACCCTGGTCGCCTCGTCCGGGCGCATCACCTTCGTGGAAACCCGGGAGCTCGACGACGATACGGTGATCAACTGTCCGCCGCACAAGCTGCCGCTCGGATACGCCGCGCGCACCAACTGAGCGCGTCAGGCGAGGTGCACCGGGAAGGTGGCCAGGTCGTTCTGGGTGAGCACCGGCAGATTGCGGATCTCCTCGACCGGCACCGCGAATCGCAGCTTCGGAAAACGCTCGAACAGCGCGGGCAGACCGATCCCGGCCTCCATCCTGGACAGGGCCGCACCCGGGCAGATATGCGGTCCGTGGCCGAAGGCCAGATGCCGGTCGACCGTTGGGCGGGTGATATCGAAATCGTCGGCATCGCGGCCGTGCACCGCGGTGTCGCGGCCGATGGCGCGATAGGACATGACCACACCCTCGCCCCGCTCGATCACGGTGTCGCCGACGGTGATGTCCTCGGTAGCGAAGCGCATGAGCAGATGGGTCACGGGGGTGTCCCAGCGCAGCGTTTCCTCGATCGCCTGCTGCCATTCGAAGTCGCCGTCGCGGATCGCGCGCAATTGCTCCGGGCGGCCCAGCAGGGCGCGGACGGTGTTGAGCAGAAGTCCGACGGTCGTCTCGTGTCCCGCCGCGACGAGCGCCTTCAGATTGCCGACGACCTCCTTCTCGGTCAGCGGCGTACCGCCGTCGGCGGCGAAGATGAGCGCGGTGGTGAGGTCGTCGGTCGGCTTGACCGTCTTCTTGCGCACCAGATCGATGAAATAGGCATCCAATTCATCGATCACCCGCAACCGCTCGTCCTGCGGGGTGAGGGCCGAGAAGAAAGCCTTGTACCAGGTCAGCAGCATCGCGTGATCGGCACGGACGACGCCCATCAGCTCACCGATGACCCGCATCGGCAGCGGATAGGCGAATTCGGTCTCGAGATCGACCACGCCGTCGCGGCCCGTTCGCTCCAGGTCGTCCAGTAGTTCGGTGGTGAGCCGCGCGATCGCCGGACGCAGTGCATCCAGCCGACGCGGTGTCAGCGCCTGCATGGTCTTGTTGCGCAGCCGCCGATGTTCGGCGCCGTCCACGGTGAACATGGACCGTCCGGTATCGATCATGCCGATGAGCGGCCATTCCCGCGTCACCGTCCCCGACGTCCACAGCGCCCACGAATTGATGTCCTTGACCAGCCGGGAGTCGGTGAGCAAGTGCCTGGCGGTGGCGTACTCGGTGACGGTCCAGGCCGGCACGCCGAGTAGATCGATTCGCGTGAGCGGACCGGCCGCGCGCAGCCGACTGGTCTCGCCCGCGAGATCACCGACCATCGGGTCGATAACGATCGGCTGCGCGCTGTGCGGACAAACCTGCTGCACGAGATACCCCCTCCAGCCCGTTGGGCTGGTGCCTCAAACCCGCAGCCCATCAAGCGGTTTCGATCTTCCGAACGAGCGGAGTCGTCCGATCCGGGGAAGGGAACACTTCAGAGCGCGGGTTGGTCACCGCGCCCGGGATCCGCCTGCTGATTCACCCGCAATCGGATGGGTACCGCTGTGCTGAGGAGGAATGCGCATGACTCGTCCCGTGCCACCGAATCCGAGTCCTATCCCGCCGATTCCGGACCCGGTACCACCGACACCGATCCCGGACCCGGTGCCGCCGAAACCCATGCCGGAACCAGTGCCGGGGCCCGAGCCGTATCCGGAGCCGGTCCCCGGTCCGGAGCCGCAGCTGATTCCGCCGAAGCCTGGTCCCGAGCCGGTACCCGGCCCGTCGCCTGATCCGATACCGCCGGAGCCCGGCCCGACACCGGAGCCACCGATCCCCGATCCTCGGCCACAGCCGGATCCGATGCGACCGCCACCGATCCCGAATCCCGGTGGTCCGGTCGATCCGATGGATCCCGCGCTTCCAGACCCCCGGTAGGGCTCGGATCAGCGTCAGATCAGTGCGGCGACCGCCTTGGGCGCAGCCAACCATTCACGAATAGTGTTGCGCACAAGGGTTTTTCGTCTGCACTCACAATATGCGGTGACGCCGTGGCCATCGATGCCCGCACCGCGGCACAATGCGACCGCCCGTGGCAGATGCTGGTATTGCGTGACGATGATGGCGCGGTCGATGCCGAACAAATCCTTGGCTCGTTCGCACGTCGCCCGGGTCGACAAGCCTTCGCCATCGCAGCGCACCACCGCCGGATCGATGCCATGGTCCGCGAGATACTTTGTCATCGAAGCGATTTCGTCGCCGGAAGTGCCTGCCGCATCACCGGATACGAGAATCTCACGTACCTTTCCGGCCCGCAGCAGTTCGATCGCGACATCGAGTCGTCCGCGCATATAGGCCATCGGCGCACCGTCGGGCCCGACCTTCGCGCCCGGCACGATCACTACCGGAACCGTCGGCGCGGCCGCGGGTCCGGATCGATATCCGGCCGATACCAGCCACAATCGGATATTGGCACCCGCGACGACCAGCGCCGATCCGGCGACCAGACCGGCACCCACCCGGAGCACGGTCTTCCGGTCGGTTATGAGCTGCACCCGCCCGACGATACTGGCGCGGGACTAAGCGATGCGCACACCACCGTCGAGATCACCGTCGAGCAAGGCGATACCCAAGGTCGTCGCCTGGTGCCGCATCGAATTGCGGTGCCGCCGGCTCTCGATCAGCCCGGCCTCGCGCAGTATCGATGCGTGTTCGCTGGCCGTCGCGGGTGAAATACCCAGTCGGCGAGCGAGTTCGGTCGTCGTGCAGCCCTCGGCGATCTCCTGCAGTGCGGCGGCGCGCGTCCGGCCGAGCAGTGCGGTCAGCGCCTCGTTGGCCGCGCGAGGACCCCATGCCGTGCCGAAATCGGCGATGTCGCGCAGCACCGGAACCACCAGCGTCATCGGCGCGTCCTTATCGATGGTGGACTTCAGCAGCTTCGGTCCGGGCCAGATGAACAGCGAGGGAATGATGATCAGCCCGCGCCCGTCGAGATGTTCGTCGTGACATTCGATAGGGGTGAGCACCTCGAGCGCGGGCGCGCGCCACCGCGCGAAGGGCGCCAGTCCGGTGAAGAACCGTTCGACGCCCTCGGTGGCGATGGTGCGCGCCATCCGCTCGGCCGCCACCTCCAGGTACGACTGCACATGCGCCCACCGACCGGTGAATGCCACCGCATGGAATGCCTCGACGGCGAGCGCGACATCGTGGCGGGCTGCGCTGTCGCGGGCGGACAGATTCCGCGTCCACGCGGGGAGCGGGTGGTCGGTCAGCGCCCGCCGGCGACCTGCGTGCTCCACTTCGCGGCGGAGTTCGTCACGGGAGGCCAGATGCAATGCCTCGATTCCGGCCGACATCGACCGCGCACCACGGGTAGGTGTGATCAGGTCGACGAAGTGGTGCACGCCGGGGAAGATATCCGCGAGCACGCCGAAGTTGTCCGGCATCGCGCGTCGCACCTGTCCGCGCCAGCCGTCGTACAGTGGCGCGTCGGTGCGCTGCACCACCCGGGTGGCCAGCACCGTTTCGCCCATCGCGCCGAGTGGTGCCCCGATCCGGATCCGCGTCAGATCGTCTGGTGTGCAGTAGATCCGCTTCATTCGCTGCCCCGCATCGTCGTGCTCAGGCACCTCACGGTACCCGCGATCATCGCGGACCTCGCACCATCACCGCGAGGACCGGATCCAGGCGCAGCAGCTGATCCGTGGCCGCCGACGTCGCCGTCCACCCCAGCGCGTTCGGCCACCATCGTTTCCGCCGCCCGGCCACCACCGCGCCGACGCTCATCCGTCCCAGCACCAGCCATCCGGGCCGCGCCACTACTTCGTCCACCATCACCGACTCCTGAATCCGCACTGTTCAGCAGCCTAGGAATCGGCGTGCGGCACCCCCACCATGTTTCGGCCGTGGCCTAAACACCGTCGAGCAGGGGCGCCTCGCCGCCAGATCCGCGCCGCCAACGGGGCGAGGCCGAGTTCGAGCGCGTCGCGAACTCATCGTCGGAGAAGGTTGGTCGACGTCACACCCCGATTCCGGATGAGGTCAACGGGTACGGGCATGACGGCTCGAATTGTGGGCAGCCGGTCTAGGTGAACAGCACTCGAACCGCCCCATGGCGGCATCGGATCGCGATCGGTTTGCTCACCGTCGCATGGGCGGCAGGGTGCGGCACGTCGGAGGAAATCGCCCCGCCCACGTCATCGGGCCCGGCCCCGATACCCGCCGTCACCATCACCATCGACCATCAGAACTACACCGGCACGCCCCCGATCACGCCGGGCGCGGCGCTCACGGTGGTCAACCTCGATTCGGTGAAACACAGCATCACCAGCAAACGCCCCGGCCTCTTCGATCACGAGATCGGCCCGGGCCAGACCATCACCTTCACCGCACCAGACGAAGTCGGCTCGCACCCCTTCTACTGCCGATATCACGCGAACATGGAGGGCGCGTTGAGCGTCCGGAAGTCCGTTTCGCCGTAACGCCTACACGCAGTACTGGCAGGTCCCGCTGGCAGGCAGCTGGATGAAGCACTGGTCGCACACCGCCGCGCGGGCAGGCTCCGGCTTGGCCTCCTGTGTGGTGGTGGCGCGCGCCGAGCGTCGGCCCGCCACCTTGGGCGTCAGCGGCGGCGCGGTCAGCTCGGCGGGCATGGTGGCGCCGTGGTGCTCGTAGCACTGCCACCGGGCGTAGGAGGCGTGCAACTCGAGGTCCTTCGGAACCGGCAGTCCGGCGAGTTCCAGCACGTACTTGTAGGTGTCGCCGACGGTGTGGTTCTCCTGCACGCAGAGCGAGGTCAGCGGCGGTTCGCCCGCATTGTGGCAACGCCGCGCGACCTTGCGCAGGATCGCCTCCATCCAAGTCCGCGTCGGCGCACCCGTATGCACCCCGGACGCCTCCTGTACCCGCTCGGCCAACTCATCGACAGTGATGAAGTTCCCGTACCCCGTGGCGGTCTCGGACAGCTCCGCATGTGCCGCGAAGGCCCATGCCACCGTTGCCTCCCGCAACGTCACCGGGACGCCGTCACCTGCCCGCCATGCCCCCGCCGTCGTGGATACCGAACTCTTGATCACCCGCTCAAGTTATCGCGCCGCCCCGCAGCCCTCCGAATGCCCCCGCATTCCGGCGCCTGATCAAGATCACCATGCATCGGCTGCGTACGCCGCTCGACGTTTGCCGACACCAGAGCATGATGATCTTGTTACTAGCTTTCTAGGATGCTAGCATCGGGGTGTGGGCGACGAGGATGTGAAGCAGTTCAACGTGTATTTGCCGGTGGGGTTGATCAAGCAGGTCAAGTTCCGGGCGATCGAGTCCGGCATGTCGCTGTCGGCACTGGTCGCGGAGGCACTGCGCGGATACCTCGACGACACCCACGATCAGCAACCGCGAGCGCAAGAAGGAGAGACGATATGACGACGCAGGGCATCGAAGGCGTTTTCGTCGAAACGCACAACTGGGGCAAAGCGGCACGGTTCTTTCAGGCGCTCGGTTTCGAACCCGAATTCACGACCGACCACAACTCCGGACTGTTCCGCAATGGCGATGGTCCATATGTATTCATCGCCGAGATCCCACGAAGCCAGACCCCACAGACACAGCTCGTGCTGACGGTGACCCAACCGGATGCGTTCCGGCCGAGCGATGACGTCGAGGTGGTCACGCCATTCGAGGAAACCCATTACGGGACAAAGGAAATGACGGTGCGCGATCCGGACGGCCGGGTCTGGAGCCTGCAGGTCGGAAAGGTCGACTGAACCATGCAACAGGTCATCGGCCCCGAGAGCACGGCGGAGCGCGTCGCGCTGTGGCGCGCCTTACACGTCGAGATCGATCCGGCGCCGCATGTGCTCGAAGACGAGATCGGGCTGCGGCTGATCGACCCCGACGCCGGATGGCGCGCCCGCGGGGATATGAATCCCGAGACGACCAGCCTCTCGCGCGCATGCGTCGTGGCGCGCGCCCGTTTCGTCGAGGATCTGGTGGTCGAGCAAGCGGCGCGCGGCGTCGATCAGTACGTCATCCTGGGCGCGGGACTCGACACCTTCGCTCAGCGCCGTCCCGAAATCGCCTCCGGCCTAACCGTATTCGAGGTAGACCAGCCCGGCCCGCAGGCATGGAAGCGGCAGCGCTTGGTCGAACTCGGCTACGGAATTCCGCAGTGGCTGCGGCTGGTCCCGGTCGATTTCGAGGCCGAATCCTGGTGGGACCGGCTCATTTCCGCGGGCTTCGACCCGTCGCGTCCCGCGGTGGTCGCCGAAACCGGCGTCTCCATGTACCTCACGCGCGAAGCGAACGTCCAGACGCTGCAGCGGATCTCGACCCTCGCACCCCACTCCACCTTGGCGATGACCTTCCAACTGCCACTGGACCTACTGGACGCCGAGGAACGCGCGATACGTCAGGCCGTCGAGAACGCCGCGCGAGCAAGCGGAGTTCCATTCCTCAGCCTGTTCAGCCCCGATGAGCTGATCGCGCTGGCCGAGGCAGCGGGTTTCGCTTCGGCACAACACATTTCGACATCCACCCTGACCCAGCGCTACTTCGCCGACAGGACAGACGGCCTGCGGCCCCCGACCGCGGAGCAGTTCTTGGTCGCGACGACCTGAACAACCCATAGCAGCAGGCCCAGCAGTGTTGCGGTGAGACCGATTCCGCATACCAGCGACCAACCTCCGGACTGGTATGCGGCTCCCGCGACGACCGAACCCGCGACGCCGCCGAGGAAGAAGCTGACCATATAGGCGGTGGTCAGCCTGCTGCGGGCGGCCGGATCGAGGGCATAGATCGCGCTCTGATTCGACAGCTGGATGCCCTGGACACCGAGGTCGAAGACCAGCAGCGCGGCAATCAAGGCCACGACATTGTGCCCGCCCCACGCCAACAGCGCCCAGCTCGAAAGCACCGTCACCCAGACCGCCGTGGTGACCTCACGCTGATATCCGCGATCGGCCAATCGGCCCACCACCGGCGCGCCCAGCGCACCGGCCGCCCCGGCCAGACCGAACAGCCCGATGGTGAACTCCGAGTAGTGGTAAGGACTGGAATGCGTACCCGCGAGCAGGAAGACGATCGAGGTCCACACCAGCGAAAAGCACGCCATGCCAAGGAAACCCAGCGCCATCCGCTGCCGCAGCACCGGGTGGGTCCGGATGAGCGCGAAGATCGAGGCGAGTACCTCGGAGTAGCGCTCCTCGGCGGCGGCCCGACCCGTATCGGGCACGAGAACATACACGCTCACCGACATCGCCAGCTGTAGACCGGCCGCGACCAGCAGCACCGTCCGCCAACCACCCAATTCCGCTATGGCGCCGGACAATACGCGCGACAGCAGGATGCCGAGCAGCAATCCACTCATCACCGTGCCCACGACCTCGCCACGCCGATCCGGGTCGGCCAGCGCCGACGCCCACGGCACCACGATCTGCGCCGCCGACGCGGTCACCCCGGTGACGAACACCGCGGTCAGCAGTACCGCGAAGTTCGGTGCCGCCGCCGAAACCGTGAGGGCCACAAAGGAAGCCACCAGCAGGGCCGGAACCATGCGACGGCGCTCCAGGAAATCACCCAGCGGAACAAGCAGTGCGATCCCGGTCAGATAGCCGATCTGCGCCGCGCTCACCAACAGGGCCGCCGTCGCGGTCGAGACACGCAACTCCCCCGCGACCTCGTGCAGCAGCGGCTGCAAATAGTAGAGACAGCCCGCGGACGACCCGGCAGTCAGGGCGAAGAGCAGCACTACCAGCCGGGTCAGCTTCACGTCGGGGGTGCTCGCGATCGAGATAGTCACGCTTCACATCGTCCGCCGCCAGGGCAATCAACAAAAGCGATGAATTTTGATGGAGCCATCTACAGAATAGATATAGCCTCGCGCCATGGAGATGCGGCAGATCGAATGCTTCCTCGCCTGCCTGGAACATCGCTCCTTCACCGCCGCCGCCCGGTCACTCGATCTGGTGCAGTCCGCGGTGTCTACGAGTGTGGCGAAGTTGGAGCACGAACTCGGCGCCCGCCTGTTCGACCGGACGCCGCGGGCGCTCGAACTCACCGAGGCCGGGCACGCGATGGTCGAACCGGCCAAGGCGATGCTGCGGGCCCGGCGCGAGGTCGTCGACGCGATCGATACGGCCCGGGGACAGGTTCGCGGCGAGGTGGTCATCGGCAACCTCATGAACGTCCACACCATCGACCTCGCCTCCGTGATCGCAGATATGCACCGGCAATATCCATCGATCACGCTGCAGATGCGTCAGAGCACCTCAGGAGTGGCGGGCAATATCGCCGGACTGCGCGACGGCAGTCTCGATATCGCCTTGGTGGCGGGCATGTTCGACGATCTGTCCGGAATCACATTGCACCCGGTTCACCCGGAAACCCTCGTCCTGTGCACCGCACCGACACATCCCCTCGCGGGTCGCCGATTCCGCACCGCCGATCTCGACGGCGTCCGATTCATCGATTTCCCGCCGGGCTGGGGCATCCGCGGTATCGCGGATATCCTGTTCCCCGATCGCCGAACCGTCATCGAAGTCGCGGACCAAATTTTCGCATTGGAGTTGGCCGCCAACGATTTCGGCGCCACACTCATACCGAAGTCCGTCGCCACCCGAGCAACCGGCATCGTATATTCCGAAGCAGCCGAACCGATTCCGTGGAAACTTGCCATCGCATACAGCGCCCGGCGCACCCCGTCCAATGCGGCGCGGACAGTTATCGAGGCCCTACGCCGCCGCGCCTGAACGCTGGATGCGCGCCGCCGGAGCGGCACCGTGATAGAAGTACTGCCCCAAACCGACTGTGAAGATGAGCATTCCGTACACCGAATGCTCGACGGACGCGGTGAACAGCGATTGCGTCCGCAAATACCGCGTGGCGAAGATCCAGCCGCCGACACCGCTCAGCACGACCGAGAGCCAACTGCCGAAGATGATGTGCACGTAGCCGAATGCGATCGCGCTCGCAGCCACCAACCCGACGCCGTCGCCGAAGACCGGCGCGTATCGGTGGAACAGGAACGAACGGAAGATCAGCTCCTGCGGGTACACGCTCAGCACGGGATACAGCACCATGACCGCCAGCCACAGCCAGGGATTCCGCCGCGGCAGCTCGAACAGATTGTCCCGCCGCAGCACCGCGACCGCCGCGGTGAGCGCCAGCGCATTCGAACCCGCCAGCGCCGTCATGGAGCGCGCTTGTTTGTGGATCGCCTCGGAGCGCCAGAGCGCCGCGCGGTCGAAGTCCGAGGAACGCCGCAGGTAACCGGTTACGCCGACCGCCAATGCGAGTAGCGCGGGAATCGGCGGTCTGCCTCGTAATACCGCGTTGTACGCGGTCGTTCCGCCGAAGAACAGCGCCGCGTATTCGGCGCCGAGGTACACGCGCCGCCACCGTCGAATCCGCACGCCCACACCATAGTTGTGATGACGCGGGCACGCCCGCATGAAAAATGCCCTATGTCCTTGCGGACACAGGGCTGCCGATCACTGTCCGGGCGCGGGGCATCCGGGCGGCGGGCCCTGCGGGTCCCCGGGCGGCGGACCCTGCTGATCGCCCGGTGGCGGGCCCTGGTGATCGCCGGGCGGCGGCGGGCACTGCTGCCCCGCTGCCGGCCCCTGCGCCTGATCAGCGCTCGCGACACCGGCCCCGACACCCAGTGCAGCGAACACCACTACGCCCGCCGCGGCCGCCGTGACCAGCTTCGACTCGACTCCCATACGTTTCCTCCCTGGTTCTGGATCCGTCGGGCCGATCCTTGCCGCCCCGACGCGAGAATCGTTGCGGCCCAACCTCTGCCGAAAATGGGAACAAGTTAGGAGCCGGCTATGAGCGCGTACACCCCATTGGCCATGGTGGCGGGATTCGACAGCAACCACACTGCTGATTCCCAGCCGAAGCTCAGGTTTGCGTGCGAGGTTCTCCCGTAGCCGGCAGCAGTTGAGGATGGGGTTTGATGAGGGTGATCGATGGCGTCGGCCGGTGGTCGACCGGTATCAGCGTCGGGTTGGCGGTGCTGATGCTCGGAGGTGGGTTCGCGCATGCGGATACGGTGGTGCCGCTGCCCGACGGCGAGCAGGCCTTGACGACGGCGACGGGAATTCCGGTGGATCTGACCAGAACCGGTGAGACGGCGATCATCTCCCAGTCCCTCGCCGCCAACGGCATGTCACGCACGGCGCAGCTGTCGGCGACCGCGTACGCCACAGCTCCGGGGGCGACGGCGGGCAGTTTGGAGACCGGTTATCTGATCGGCTGCCAGGTAGATCTGTCCGGTGGGCTGTCACTCGGCGGTGATGTCTACATGTCGCCCGGCTCGGTGTCACCGGAATTGACCCCGAGTATCAAACTGGTGCCGGGCGGTGTCGCGGTGGTGAAGTTCGGCACCAAGAAGCTCGATCCCGCGGCTGGTGCCGTCGGCATCGCCTACCGCAATCGCGGCATCCAGCTGAGTGGGTGCGGCGGATATGCGCAGGCGCGCGCGTTCAGCGCCCTGACAGTGGCCAACGACCAGGGGTCGGCCGAAGTGAGCTTGTACGGCGACCCGTTCAGCGTCGGATGAGCGGCGTGATGCGATCGAACGAGAGGAACAGCGCGATGCGCCGTTCACTGGGCGCCGTGATCATGACGTGCGCCTTCCTGCCTGTCGTGCTGGTGACATCCGTTGCGGCACAAGCCGATACCGCGATACCCCTCCCCGATGGCCACGACCGGTTCACAACTCGTGATGGCCTCGTCGTCGCGGTCGACCGCACCGGTGAACACGCGACGATCTCGGGATCGATGGCCGCGAGCCCACTTTCCCGCAACGCCTGGGTTTCCGGCGTGACGGCGGTGCACATCACCGTGCCCGCCGATATCACCGTCACCGGCGGTCGGATCGAGACCGGTTACCTCGTTGGCTGCCAAGTCGATCTCGGCAGCGGTACACATGCGGACGGCAGCGGCGATACGCCGCCGCCCCAGCCGAAAACCGACGCGCCCGCGGGTGCCGACAGCGCGGGCAACAACGGCGACGGGGGCGGCGGGGGCAACGGCGGCGTCACCGCAGGCGGATACGCCGGTGGTACTGCGGGCGACTCAGGCGTCTCGCCCTATGCCGATCCCTCCCTGAGCATTCAGTTGAAGCCCGGCAAGGTAGCCACCAAGGAAATCGAGGACTACACCTTCACCGGCACATCGGGCATCACTCAGTACGTGGACCACACACTGTCCATGGAAGGTTGCGCAGGCGCCGCCGAAGCTCGCGCCTACACCACGGTCACCGTGCACGACAACGTCATGGACGACTCCGAAACCCTATGGGGCCAACCCTTCAGCCTCGGGTGATCTCATCGCGCGAGGTTGCGCTGTAGGTTCCGGCTTTGTTCCGCGCGAACGGTCATGGGATGACGGGAAGACTGGTACCGTCGCACGGCATAGCGTCGGCATGACCACCATTCCATCTCTGGGGGTAATGATGCGTTCGATTCGATCCGTGACTGCTTTCTCCCTCGCCGCGATGACCGCAGCAGCCGTAACTGCCATGGCCGCACCAGCTTCCGCGGACTCGAGCGGCGGTAAGTTCGCGACAATCTACTCGCTGACCAACGGCCCGTGCGTAGCGATCGTCGACTCGTCGGTCAACGGCAACGCCTATCCGGGCATGGCCGCCTTCACCGTGACCGCACAGATGATCGGCGTCGGCCAGTGTTCACTCGACATCACCCTGAACTACCGCAATGTCGACACCGGCGAAACCGGCAGCTTCACCGCGCACGCCAACGGCCCCGGCTTTTGGGGCAACAGCGGCTATTCGGCCCTGTTCAGCCCCGGCCACGACAACTTCGTCGGCACCGTCACCGTCAACGCGGCCCACTTCCCGGAGGCCGGTGCAATCCAGTTCACCAACCACCCGTACCAGGGCTAGCCACGGCGGAGACATCGGGTTGTCGGCGGCGAGCCGGCGCTGCCCGCATGTCGTCCTGTGGTCATCGGTAAGGACGCGCCTGGTTCTCGGACACGCCCGCAGTATTCGGTTGAATACGCCCGAGGCCATACTATTTCGCTATGACTGTCGGATTTGGAAAGGCTTTGGTAATCAGGAGGATTCAGCGAAGCGGCCGATCGATACTCGTGACGGTCGATGCTCCGCAGCCTTTTACGAAACCGGACGCGGACTACTTTTGCCGACTACGGATCGAGGGGCTACAGCCTGCCCCGATCATCATCCAAACGACCGGTACCGAACCAGCACAAGCGTTGATGTCCGGGTTGACCGAAGTCAGCGCCCGCCTGTCCGTCTCGCTCCCAGATTTCCTGTCGGAAGCGCGAATCGGCGGTGACCTCGCACCAGCTGTCGGCTAGCCCGAAACCCGTTCCATGGGCGAAACCTCTCGAGGCAGATTGCACGAGGTCACCAGCGCCAACAAACTGATCGAGTTCTGATGCACAGCCACCAGCTCCGCGACGACGTGTCGCCGAGTTGGTGGCTGTGGTCTTCAGCCGCCCGTTGTGGCCACCGAGTCGGGTGACACGGCTCTGCGGTTCCAGGCCCCGCACTCACATGTCCATGCCGCCGTTGACGCTCCACACCTGTCCGGTGATGTAGGAGGACGCGTCGGCGGCCAGGAAATGGACCACCCGCGCGATCTCCTCGGGCCTGCCCGCGCGGCCGACGGGGATTCGGCCGGTGAGCGCGTTCAGCACCTTCGTCGGGATGGCCGCGGTCATATCTGTGGTGACGAGGCCCGGAGTGACCGTATTCACGGTGATGCCGATGCTGTCGTCACTGCGCTTGCCGGAACGCGCGAGCTGGAAGGCGGCCTCCTTCGCCAGGGTTTTGGTGAGACCGAACAACCCGGATTTGGAGGCGGCGTAGTTGGCCTGGCCGATATTGCCCGTTTCACCGACGACCGAGGAAACGTTGACGATGCGTCCGGTGCCGCGCTCCACCATGTGCGCGAGTGCGGCCTGGGAGAGGAAGAAAGCGCCGGAGAGGTTGACCGCCAGTACGGTGTGCCAGTCCTCCTCGGTCATCTCGGCAACCGTCTTGTCCATGGTGATGCCCGCGTTGTTGACCAGGATGTCGATGCGGCCGTGGATTACGATGACTTCGGCGATGGTGCGGCGGCAGTCGGCGGCCGAGCCGACATTGCCGCAATGGGACGAGGCGGCGGCACCGTACCTGTCGGTGATCCGACGCAAGCCCGTGACGAAGCGTTCGGCGCCCTCGGAACTGCGGCTGTAGCCGACAGCGACGGTCGCGCCTTGGTTGGCCAGGCTGTGCGCGATCGCCGCACCGATACCGCGGGTGCCGCCGGTGACGAAGGCCACCCGTCCGGTCAGTTTGCCGACCGCCGGTGCGGCGACGGGGAGGGTCTCGAGAGTGGTCATGAAATTCTCCTTCGAGTGATGTGGGTGTGTTCGTCGGTCAGGCGATGCGACGGAGATGGTCGAGCGCGACCGTGGCCGCATTGGCGCCGCACATGCCGTGTGCACCGGGCCCGGGCGGTGTCGCGGCCGAGCAGATATACCTGCCGGGGAGACCGATCGTGTACGGCGACAACGTCATTCGCGGTCCGAATACGAGCTGGCGGATGTCCTTCGAGCCGGTCATGATGTCCCCGCCGACGAAATTGGGGTTGTAGGCGCTCATTTGGGTCGTGGTGCGCGTGCTGCGACCGACTATGCGATCACGGAAGCCGGGGGCGAACCGTTCGATCTGCGCGATGATGGCTTCGGTGGCATCGCCGGTGTAGCCATTGGGCACGTGGGCGTAGGTCCACAGCGGGTGCACGTCGCCCACCGAGCGCTGCGGGTCGGCCAAGTACTGCTGACCGATCAATACGAACGGCCGATCGGGCATGCGTCCGGCGTGGATCTCGCGTTCGGTGGCCGCCAGTTCGGCATAGCCGCCCGCGAGGTGCACCGTTCCGGCGCGGCGCGCTTCCGGATTGGTCCATGGCACACCGCCTTCCACGGCGAAATCCACCTTGAACGCGCCCGGTCCCTGGCGGAATCCGCGATAAGCGCGGGCAATACGGGCCGGGAGCCGGTCGCCCAAGATTCCGGCTACCGCATCGGGTGCCAGATCGAACATCGTCACATCGCTGGTAGGCAGCTGCGACGCGGTTTCGATCCGGATGCCGGTCTCGATCTTGCCGCCGAGATCGGTCAGCAAGGCGGCCAGCGCGCCGGTGATCGCCCCCGAACCACCGGCCGCGACCGGCCACCCGTACCGGTGCCCCGCAGTGATGATGCCCAGACCGATGGCCGAGGTGAGCGGGTGGTGCAGCGGTCGGAACGCGTGTGCCGCGACACCGCCGAAGAGCGCACGCGCCGTATCGGTGCGCAATAGCCGGGCCAGGGTGGAGCCGGGCAGGACAGTCGGCAGGCCGAAGCGCGCCAGCGTAAGCGGATGCCGCGGGACGCGCAGCAGCGGCCGCATGATGTCCTCCGACAGCGCGTCGAACCGCGCCGATGGTGCGCCGAACAACATCCGCCATCGTCGGCCGTCACGACCCAGCCCGGCCGCGGTCGCCTCGACCGAGCGGTAGAGCACGCCCGCCCGGCCCCCATCGAGCGGATGCACACAGTCGATTTCCGGTGTGCACCAAGCTAATCCGTAGGCTTCCAAGCCGAGTTCGGTGAGCAACGGCGAACCGACGGCCATGGGATGGATGGCCGAGCACTGATCGTGCAGCAGGCCCGGCAGCAGCGCCTCGGTGGTGCGGGCGCCGCCGCCTATCTCGTCGGCGGCCTCGAGCACGGTCACCTGGACGCCCGCCCTGGCCAGGACCACCGCGGCGGCCAGGCCGTTGGGCCCACCGCCCACCACCGTCGCGGTCGTCATGCCAGCGCTCCGTGCCCGTGGTCCTGCTCGTCGCGGGCGGGCCCTGCTGCCTGCCGGGGCGCCTCGGGCGACCACGTGACCTCCAGTGGGATCGGACCATTGGGTAGCCACGGCTGCTCGGCCACCGCATCGGCCACGCGCCAAGTGCCCCTTTCGATTACACCGAGCGCGGCGTCGATGACCTGGTAGTGCTGCACCTTGCTGCCCCACGCCTGTGACTCCACCCAGACGACCACCAGCTCACCCGGCTCGAACGCGGCCTCCCGCTGCACGGCGGCGACCAGATCCTCGTTGTGCAAGTGTCCGTCGCCGAAGTTGAAGCCGATCAGCGAGTTACAGACGAATTCGGCCTCGCGCACCGTCCGGGTGTCGATATCGGGCAGGTCGCGCAGCAATACCGAGAACAGTCCGCGGCCCTGGCTGTGCAGGGTGCGCCAGGCAATAACCTGCTGCATGGTGATTTCGGCCCACGTGGGTTCGTAGCCGAACGCGATGAACTGGTCCACCTGGTTCTTCGCGGGCCGTGTCACCTTGTCCAGCTTCGCCTCCGCGCCGGGCGCGAACGCCCACACCGCCGAGGCCCAGTTGCCTGCGTACTGCCGCATCGACGGCAGGAACGACACCTTATCCGGCCGGAAGTTGCCCAGCACCGGGTAGAACAACAGCCCGGCGATGATCACCGCGGCCAGCCACGGCGAGGAGATATCGGTGATCGCGTAACCCTGCCAATTCGGAAAGCCGAGGAACAGGAAGACCGTCGCGTAAGCGAACAGCACATTCCACTCCAGTGGCACCGCGAGCGGGAACGTGGAGACGATGAACAGGTGGAAGACGACCATCACCGTGGCCGCCGCCGCGGTCAGCCACATGTTGGTGGAGAAGAACAGCACCAGTGGGGCGATGATCTCGACCGTCGTGCCGCCGACGTGGGCCATCACATCGGCGACCCGGGACGGGCGCAGGTCACGCGGGAAGTCACGGTAGTGCGCACGCTTGAACCACTTGAACGGAACCGACGGGCTGTTGCTCACCATCGGCGGTACCACCAGCGAGAAATGCTTGCCGAACTTCGATACGCCCGCACCGACCCACACGACCAGGATCAGCAACTTCAGCGCGATGATCATGTCGACGAACGGCAGCGTCGCGAAGAAGACCAGCGCGGGCAGATACTGTTCGCCGCGCGCGCCCAGGAAGACGGTCTTGTCCCGCAGACCGTTGACGATCAACAGCACGATCGGCGCAATCAGCAGCGCCGGATTCACCAGTCCGGACGTGTTGTCCGGTACCGCCTCGATCAACGACGCACTGCGCACGCCGGGCGTGAACAGCGCAACGGCCACGCTGACCAGTAGCGCGCAGTACAGCGCCACATCGACCGGTGTGCGCCGATCACCCGCGGTGAACGGCATCCACCGCCAGGGCCGCAGCCGAATCGTGCCCGGCCTGGCCCAGAAGCGAATGCCACCGGTCATCGGCCGCACCTTGCCCGCGAGCGGTCCCCATGAGCCCGCGACGCCGATGGCCTCCAGCAGCACGGTCCACAGCACCGCCTTCTGATAGACGATCGGCTGATCCCACCATTGCGAGATATGCCAGAACGCGGGCAGACCCGAAGTCACCGTCGCGACCACGACACCGCCGAGGGCGTAGCCGAAAATCAGTTTGAGGATATAGATGCTGTGCACCATCCTCGGTGATCCGAATCCGTTCTCGGCCCAGTTGACCGCGAGAATGCGCATTCGTTCCATGAGCGGCTCGTGCAAAAATGTATCCGGATCGACCTTCGGCAGATCCGGTTCGACGAATCCCATTTCTTCTGCTCCTCGAATTGTCGTGCTGACTCAATTGCCCGCGGCGGACAGCCGACGCAGTTCGGGCTTGTCGATCTTGCCGACGGGATTCTTGGGGAGTTCATTCAGAATCGTGATCGCAACGGGCAGTTTGTATTTCGACAACGCGTTGCGCAGATGATCGAGAATCTTGCCGGTGTCCAGGACGGCGCCCGAGTTGAGCGCGACGAACAGCACCGGCTCCTCGCCGTACACCGGATGCCCCCTGCCGACCACCGCGGCTTCACCTATCTCCGGCAGTTGGTAGGCGACGGTCTCGATCTCCTTGGGGTAGATGTTCTCGCCGCCACGGATGATCATGTCCTTGGCCCGGTCGACCAATACGAGATACCCGTCCGCGTCGAGACGGCCGATATCGCCGGTGCGCAGCCAGCCGTCGACCAGTGTTCGAGCCGTCTCCTCCGGCCGATTCAGGTAGCCGCGCATGATGTTCGGGCCGGACACGAGAACCTCGCCCACCGCACCATCCGGCACCGGCGAGCCGTCGGGTCCCGCGATCCGGACGCTCTGCCCCGGCAGCGGCAACCCGACGGTTCCCGGCTTGCGCCTGCCGCGCAACGGGTTGACAGTGCTGGCGCAGCAGCCCTCGGACAAGCCGTACCCCTCGATGACCGGAATTGCGTACCGCGCTTCGAATCTCGTCAGCACTTCCACGCTCGCGGCGGCGGCGCCACAGACCGCGAAGCGCACCGACGAGGTATCCGGTCGCACCTGCGCGGGCAGATCGCACAGCATCGTGTAGATCGTCGGCACAGCGGAGAAATACGTCGCCCGGCTGCGCTCGATCCGGTCGAAGAAGGTGTCCGCGCGGAACCGGCCCGCCACGGTGGCTCGGCCGCCGGCCAGCAGCGGTGACAGCGTGCCGACGACGATGCCGTTGACGTGGAACAGCGGCAGGATCAGCAGGCTGTGGTCGGTGTCGGTGAGCTCGAACGCATCGATCACCATCCGGCACATCGCGTTCAGATTCGTGTGGTCGAGCACCACTCCCTTCGGTTTTCCGGTGGTGCCGCTGGTATAGATGAGCAGCGCCGTACCGTCTTGCGAAGGCTCCGCACCGACGTCGGCCAAGGGCTCCGCGTGCGTGAGGATCGCCGTGCGCACCACCGTGGCGAGCGGCGGCACCGCGAGCGCGGGCGGATCGATGGTGATCAGCACCTTCGCCGCCGCATCGGCGATCTGGTAGTCGGCCTCGGCGGCGGTCAGCGATGGATTGATCGGCGTCGCCGCGGCGCCCAAACGCCAGGCGGCGAACAAGGATACGACCAGGTCCACGGTGTTGGGCAGCATGACAGCCACCACGTCGCCGCGCTCGACACCCTTGTCGCGCAACGTGGTTGCGGCACGGCGCACCACGTCCAGAAACCGGGCGTTGGTCAGCTCGGTGGAGTCGTCGGCAAGGGCCGGACCATCCGGATTCGCCGCTGCTCGGCGATCGGGCAATGTCGAAAGATTCATGAGCGGGTCCTGAAACCGAGGAATTGGGCGGGAACAGCGATAACGGTAGAAATCGACGCGTCGCACAGCACCGTCGCGAGCAAATGAAGTTCCGCGCCGCAGTTGTCGCTCGAGGACAAAGGCTGTCGGGCATTTTTCCGGTCGCGCCGGAGCTGGGTACCTACAATGATCAGGTGACGACTTTTCGTCGCGGTAGCGAAGTCGAGGTCGGCCAGTACGTCGCATGGATCGCCGCCCACATGAACGAGCGGGTGACGGAAATCGGCGCGGCCATCCGACGCGAACTCGAGACAGAAATAGCCGAGTTACGCGACGACACGCATTCCCTGGAACTGCTCGGTGCCAGCGTGGAAGCCAATGTCGAAACACTGCTGCACGCGGTGCGTCACGATATTCCGGTCGCGCGCGTCCAGGCGCCCACCGCGGCGATCGAGTACGCCAAACGCCTTGCCCAGCATGGTGTTTCGGTCAACTCCCTGATTCGCGCCTACTGGGTCGGGCAGCGCCGGATGAGCGAACTGGTCTTCGCGGAAGTGCGCGACGGCGATATCGCGGCACAGCGGCACATCGACGTCCTGCAAAGCATCACTACGACGCTGTTCAGCTACATCGACTCCATCACTCGACAGGTCGTCGCCGCCTACCAGAGTGAGCGGGAACAGTGGCTCGAGAACCAGAACAGCATCCGCGCACTCAAGGTCCGCGAAGTGCTGAGCGGGACCGGCGCCATCGATATCGACGCGGCAACCGAGTCGATCCGCTATCCACTGCGCTGGCATCATCTCGCGCTGGTGCTGTGGTACCCGGAGCTGAGTAACCAAGGTGACGAGCTCCCCCGGATGCAGCGGTTCGTGCGAGAACTGGCCGAAGCGGCGAGCACGTCGGCGCGCCCGCTTTTCGCCGCCGCGGATCGGGTCAGCGGATGGGCCTGGCTGCCCTACCGTTCGCTGCCCGCCGACGTGGTGGATACCGTCCGCGGTTTCGCGTGCGACCGGGCCGATGTCCCTTGTTTCGCGATCGGCACACCCGATGCCGGGGTCGAGGGCTTCCGCCGATCGCATCGCCACGCACAGGCCGCCCGCGCGGTCGCGCTAGTTCGCGGCACGGATCATCCGACGGTGTTTTCCGCGACCGATCCTGGACTCTCGGCCGCGGCACTGATGTGCGGCGACATCACCGAAGCACGGGAATGGGTGCACGAGGTACTCGGCGATCTGGCTGCCGACAACGACAACGACGAGCGGCTCCGGGACACATTGCGGGTATTTCTGCGCAATGGATCGAGCTATAAGGCCGCGGCCGCGGAGATGAACCTGCACTTCAATTCCGTGAAGTACCGGGTGGCGCGCGCGGTGGCGCGACGCGGTCGACCGATAGACGACGACCGGCTCGGGGTCGAGATGGCGCTGTTGGTGTGCCAGTGGTACGGGGCGGCGGCATTGCGCCCGGACCCGGCATAGCACCCACGCTGGTGACAAACATCCGGGCAGATTTCGTGCTCTCGGGACGATGGCCGAACCTGCGCGCCGATCTACCGTTCCGGCATCAACCCTGAGTGGACGCGTCGGCAAAGGAGCCGACGCCATCCGCCGATCCGATGCCCATCGACAACGCAGCCCCGGCATCGCAGCCCACAACGCGGCACTGCCGCCGCGCAACGCGGGCGAGAAGCAGCCGCTGTGTACCGAGGAGAAATATGACAACGACGATCGACGGCGCCGACGAACTCGCGGCACCCCTGGACCTGTTGCTGACGACGTCCGCGGTCGGCGTCGGCAGGCGCATGCTGCCGAATACTTCGTGGACCCGGCTGGCCCTGAGTCTGGCCAAGCAGCCGCGCACCGTTGCCGACCAGGTCGGATCGCTCGGCCACGAGCTGATGACCATCGCCCGTGGCCGCTCCGACCGCGCGCCCGCCGCGGGCGACCGCCGCTTCGACGATCCGGGCTGGCGGGACAATCCACTGTTCAAGCGATCCATGCAGGCCTATCTCGCCACCAACGACACGGTCGACGCGCTCTTCACGGACGCACACCTGGACTGGCGTGACACCGAGTGGATGCGTTTCGTAATCGACAATGTGATGGAGGGGCTCGCGCCCAGCAACAACCCGATGCTGAACCCGACCGCTTGGAAAGCGTTGGTGGACACGGGCGGTCGCAGCGCGGTGCGTGGGCTTCGTCATTTCCTCGCGGATATGTCAGCTCGGCCGCATATCCCCGCCATGGTGGAGCCGGACGCGTTCACGCTCGGCGAAAACGTGGCCACGACACCGGGTTCGGTGGTGTTCCGCACGGAGCTGTTCGAATTGATCCAGTACCGGCCGCAGACCGAGCGCGTACGGACGGTTCCGCTGCTGATGGTGCCGCCGGTGATCAACAAGTTCTACGTCATGGATATCGCGCCGGGCCGCAGCATGATCGAATACTTCCTGCGCGAGGGCCAGCAGGTGTTCGCCATCTCGTGGCGCAATCCGACCGTGGCGCAACGTGACCTAGGGCTCGACGCGTACGGACAAGCAATCATCGATGCGCTCGACGTGGTCGAGCGGATCACCGGATCCGATCGCACCCACCTGCAAGGCTCGTGTTCCGGCGGCATCATCGCCGCCATGACCGCCGCGCATCTGACCGCGACGGAACAGGCGCATCGGCTGGCCGGTCTGACGCTGATGGTGACCGTGCTCGACCAGAGCCGGTCGGGTTTCGCCGCGGCCGCAATGGACGAAGAAACCGCGAATATCGCCATCGCATTGTCGGCCCGGAAGGGGTACCTCGACGGCCGCACGCTGGCCGAAGTCTTCGCATGGCTGCGGCCCAACGATCTGGTGTGGCGCTACTGGGTCAACAACTATCTCCAGGGCCGCGCACCGAAGCCCTTCGACGTGCTGTTCTGGAATGCCGACACCACCCGCATGACGGCCGCCCTGCACCGGGACATGGTGCTGATGGGGCTGCATAATTGCCTCGCCACACCGAATCAGGTGAATATGCTCGGCACCCCGGTCGACCTGTCCCAGATCACCGTCGACACCTACATCGTCGCCGGTATCGCGGACCATATCTCGCCGTGGCAGGCCTGCTATCGCAGCGCCCGGTTGCTCGGCAGCAAGGATCTGCAGTTCGTGCTGTCCAGCAGCGGCCATATCGCCGCACTGGTCAACCCACCGGCAAATGCCAAATCCTCCTACCGGATCGGTGCGGCCGACCCGGACGATCCCGCCGAGTGGCTGGACTCCGCGACCGCACAGCAGGGCTCCTGGTGGCCGAACTTCGTGGCGTGGCTGGCCGAACGCAGCGGCCGCGACACCGATGCACCGGAGGCGTTGGGCACCGCGCAGCTGCCGCCGCTGGATCCCGCGCCGGGTAGCTACGTCCTCGAACACTGAAAGAGAAACTCCGGCAATGGATTTCACAGAGGCAAGCGTGACCGCGCCGCAGACCGAGCCGCAGACCGAGCGGCGGCTCATCGCCGTACTCGGACAACGGATCCGCGTCGATGTCCGCTGGGGAACCGGCGTGCCGCTGGTGCTGTGCAACGGTATCGGGGCTGGTCTGGAGGTGCTCGACCCGCTGGTCGCCCACCTCCACCCGACCACGACAGTGGTCCGGTTCGATGTCCCCGGTAGCGGCGGGTCAGCGAATTCGCCACTGCCGTATGGGTTTCCCTATCTCGCCGTCATGCTCGGACAACTGCTGCGCAAACTGCGTATCCGGCAGCCGGTCGATATCCTCGGGCTGTCCTGGGGTGGCGCATTGGCGCAGCAATTCGCTCTGCAGAACCCGCGCCGCTGCCGGAAACTCATCCTGGTCTCCACCGGCACCGGCATGATCATGGTGCCCGGCCGTCCGGCAACGCTGCGGAAAATGCTGACCCCACGCCGGTTTCGGGACCATCACTACGCCGCCTCGATCGCCGGTGAACTCTACGGCGGCACCGCCCGTGCCGAACCCGCGATGGTGGAGGAACTGTTCGAGCGAGGACCGACCACCGGATCTCGGGTCGGATACTTCCACCAACTGCTGGCCGGATCGGTCTGGACCAGCATCTTCGCGCTGCCGCTCATCCGGCAGCCCACGCTTATCGTCGCAGGCCTCGACGATCCGGTCGTTCCCGTCACCAACTCCCGGATCATGCACTGTCTGCTCCCCCACTCGACCCTGCACCTGCACGGCGGCGGGCACGTCGACATCGTCACCAATGCCGCCGAATTGGCCCCAGTCGTCGAAAGATTCAGAAAGAGGAATTGATTGTGTGGATTCCGACGGAATCTAGTCCCCAACCATCGGATACACCTGCCCCCACCGGCCTGCGTCCGGCAACGAATGGCACCGAAAGCGTCCCCGCGCCGAATACCCAGCGCGGCAACGACGATATTGCCGCGCTCGGAGCACCCGCACTGGTTCTGGGCGTCGTACTGATCATCGCCGGGTGCGCCGCAGTACTGCCGACACGGACTTGGCCACGCGACTACGGCGTGCTGTTGGTCATCCTCGCCTACGCCCTCTACGTAGGTCTCGCCGGTTCGCTGAGTGTGTGGGGCTACCGTACGACCCGCACACGCGCCCGCCGCGGACCGGACCGGCGATGAATGTCGGTACGGACGTGGCGATTGCCCTCAGTGCCGTTTGGTGACGACGACCGGTTTGATATCGGTGGGTATGCCCGCCAAGGCGGTTTCCGGAATGCCCAGCACGGTGGCGAGTACAGAGCGCGGGATGGAGTTGACCGCGGCGAGGATGCCGATGTCGTCGTTGGTTTCCGCCGCGCTGGTGTTGAACACGATGAGGACCTCGAGAGGTGCGTCGGTGCGGGCGTTCTCGAAGTAGTGGAAGAAGCCCTGTGGCGCGAATACGAGGTCGCCCGGATGGGCTTCGAAGGATTGAGCGTGGTAGCTGCCGTCGGAGTGGGTGCCGAGAATGGTCCATTTGGCGGTGCCGGAAATGTGGTAGTTCATTTCCCAGGCACTGGGGTGCCAGTGTGGCTCGCGGATGCCGCCCGGCTCGAGACGCACGAAGTAGACCGATCCGTTCTGCCCGGCCAGCACCGGGAAACTACCCTCGTGCGCGCCTTGGAGGGTGCCGCCGTCGTAACGCTGCGGATCCGCCGAGGTGAGGTGGAACAGATGCGGCGAGTTCTGCAGGTTCTCGGCGATCTCACCGGTATTCGGCAGTTGACTCGCGGCGGTGTCGGCGCAGCCGGTGGCCGCCATCAGCCCCGCGCCCATCGCTGCTCCACCCAGCGCGGCGGCGCCGGTGCCGATCGCCGCGCGTCGGTTGACGCCCGTCGTTTCCGGTTCGGAATCGCTGGACATACGCCTCCGTTCGCAATGGCGGACAGTGCGGGCAGCTACCCTGCAACGCCGGTCAGCATATGTCCCGCAACTTCATAAAAGTGGCAGCACACACCGCTGATTCGGTGTATTGATCCGCATATCGTTAGCAACGAGCACACTGGGAGCATCGGCTGTTCGAACTCCAGGAGTCCTCGATGACAGAGCAGATCGCCGGAATACCGATTCCCGACACCCGACTGGTCGCCGACGCGACCGAGGTGATCCGCGAGAGCGAGCCCCCGCTGTTGTTCCACCATTCGCGGCGGGTGTACCTGTTCGGGATGCTGCAAGCCCGGCGACTCGGTCTGCGGCCCGATTCCGAACTGCTGTACGTCGGCGCCATGTTCCACGACCTCGGCTTGACCGAGGCGTACGGCGCCAGCATGCAACGGTTCGAGGTCGACGGCGCCGATGCGGCCCGCGAATTCCTCACCGGACACGGCATCGAACACGATGCGGCCCAAGGGATCTGGACTGCCATCGCGCTGCACACCACCCCGGGCATTCCCGAGCACATGGCCCCGGAGATTGCGATGGTCACCGCCGGAGTCGAAACCGACGTCCTCGGCTTCGGCTACCACGACCTCGACCGCGCCGACATCGAGGCGGTCGTCGCGGCCCATCCGCGCCCCGACTTCAAACGTCAGATCCTCGCGGCATTCACCCACGGCTTCGCCCATCGCCCCGACTCCACCTTCGGCACCGTCAACGCCGACGTCCTCGCCCACTACGCACCCGGCTTCACCCGAACCGACTTCGTCGAGGTCATCCTCGGCAACCCCTGGGCGGAATAGACACCTCGATAGCAGACCTCGCGCACGTTGCCGAACCACCGCGAAGCGGCGCACCTGCCCGTTCCTGATGCGACGAGAGGCGGACGAGGAGCTGGTGCAGCGGCATCCGCAGGTCGGCGGCCAGCAGACTCATGACCCGCAGCATGGTTGCGCTGTCGAGATCATGAGTGATGAGGATTCGCTCGAGCACCATTGCGCTGATGGCCTGCGTTCGGGTCAGTGCCATTTCGGGGAGCCAACTCAGCCGCCACCTTCCCGTGCGGGTGCCGTTGCCGACCCGGGCCGCGAACTCGGCGGACTGCGGGTTCGCGATGGTCGAGTGCGTGACGTGCAGGGCGCCGATATGTTCGGCGATCAGTTCGCCAACCGGCCCACCCGACCACATCGCAGGTCGAACCACGCCCTCGCTCCCCGTCGCGCCGACCTCCGTGGTCGGCCCCGCCGGTGCGCGGGCGGGAGCCTCGGCGGCTGCTCGGGATATGACGGCTTGTTGTATGACCATGTCGAGACTCCTCGAATGCCCGATGGGACCGATAGAACGAGGTCCAGAATCGTCTGGCCGCATGCCTTTGTCGTCGACGCTGGCCGCAGTCGAGCGGCCCCACTACCGTGACAGTGTGCATACCCGCTAGCTGCAACTCGACCCGATCGAGCCCGCTGGATCCGGGGCCGGTGGGGCCGGTCACCCGGCTGGACCTATCGGTAGAACCGCACGGTCACATGAGACGTGTGCTGTCTCGAGCCGCTATTGGGATCGTGATGTACAGCGACGTACCGGCCCCCGTCGAACTGGTGACGAGCACATGGCCGCCCAGCGCTTCGATGCGGTCTTTGAGCCCGATGAGTCCCGATCCTTTCCTGGAGTCGGCGCCGCCGATGCCGTCATCGCGAATCGACAAACAGAGACTGTCGCCCTTCATCGCAGCCCAGACGGACACTTCGGAGGCTTGGGCGTACTTGGCAGCATTCGTCAGCGCTTCGGCCACCGCGTAATAGGCGCCGATCTCCACCGAATCCGGTAATCGCCGCTCGACCGCGACATCGAGGTCCACCGGAACGGGGCAGCGGCGGGCCAGCGTCTTCAAAGCCGGGACGAGTCCACCTTTCGACAGGATCACCGGATGAATGCCGCGCGAGAGTTCCTGGAGATTCTCCGATGCGGCGGCCAGACCGCTCGCGACCCGAGCGATCTGCCCGCTGAGCGCACCGAATTCGGATGGCACCGAGTCCTTCAGAGAGTGCAATTCCAAAGCGAGAGACACCAGCCGTTGCTGGGCTCCGTCATGCAGATCGCGTTCCAGGCGGCGCCGCGCCTCATCACCGGCCGCCACGATCCTGGCGCGCGACGCGGTCAGTTCCGCGCGCGATTCGGCATTGGCGATCGCCGTCGCGACGAGGTCGGCGAAGTCGGCGACACGCGCCTCGGTATCCGGTGGCAGCGGCACGGGCTCGACGCTGCCGACGACAGCGGCGCCCCACATATTGCCCTCGACCACGATCGGCGCCCCCACCCCGCCCTGCAGACCGAGCTCACGGATGCGCGCAGCCGCACACCCCGGAGCGTCGTCGGTGTCGATCCGGGCCGGGCGGCCGCTGGTGCGAATCAGGCCGACGATGTTGTCGCCCTCCAGCGACCAGCGCGAACCGATGGGCATCGCCGCATTCTGCGATGGGTCGTCATGAGCCGAGACCAGAGTGGCAGTGCCGTCGGACTCGTAGCGCCACAGCGACGCATTGGCAGTGCCGAGCGCGCGAGCCAACTGCTCGGCCACCGTCGCGAAGATCTCGAAGCCGGGCGCGCCGCGCGCCACCAGGGTAGCCACCCGCCGCAGCGCGGCCTGCTGTTCGGCCAGCACACCGATCCGGTCGCGGCTGTCCCGGAGTCCGGCTTTGGCGTCCTCGGCTTCGCGGCGGCGTTGCTCGGCTTCGACGGCCCGGACTCGGGCCAGCCCCGCGATGAAGTTCGTACACAACGCCGCCGCGAGGAACACGACGACGAGCACACCGTTCTGGAAGTTGAACGGCTCGAACTCGCCGCCGGGCCTGGCACCACCGAAGTAGGCCAGCGCGACGGCGCTGACCAGCGAGGTGGTTACCGCCAAGCCCAATCCCCACACCATGGAGATCACCAGGATGCCGAGCAGATAGACCGGCTCGAATGTCTCACCGGGCGACAGATCCTCCAGGAGGACGATCACAAGCGTCTCCAGCGCGATAACAACCGCGGCGATCACGATCCCCAACGACAGCGGCGGTGTCGCCGGACGCAGCCACGCCGATAGCACATCCGTCGGCGGCATGAACTCAGTATCCTCCCCCGCCGCTCTCGGACAATCGGGTGGTTGCCCCTGTCGAGAGCGGTTCGCAGGACTGGCCGGTAGCGGGTAGGCGATCTTTCCGGGTGGCGGGCGCGATGAATGGGTGTCAGCGGTGGCGACACGAGTTCGCCGAATGGCGAAGCTGATAGCGGACGGGGAACACGGCGGCAGGCCGAAGGCGATTGCCTGCTCGCGACGACGGCGGCCGAATGCCATGGGCCGGCGGCGGCGTTGCCCGGCCGTTCCGATTGCCCCGATCGATCGGGGCCCAGCACGAGACGGGAGCAACAATGTCCACCACGTCGATCTTCCATGACTCCGCAGTCGACGCCTCGGGGTTCCGGGCTTCGCCGAGGATGCGCGCGAACCTGCAACAGATCCTCACCGATCTCATCGCGTTGCAGTTGCTGGGCAAGCAAGCGCACTGGAACGTCGTCGGCACCAATTTCCGCGACTTGCACCTGCAGCTCGACGAGATCGTCGACATCGCCCGTGCGGGCAGCGACACCATCGCCGAGCGGATGCGCGCACTGGACGCGGTGCCCGACGGACGCCCCGAGACCGTTGCCGCCACCACAATGCTGACGGCCTTTCCCGGTGGCGAGCAGAACACCGCCGCGGTAGTCGAGCTGATCTGCGACCGGCTCCGCACTACCGCAGGCACCATGCGCGCCGTGCACGACGCCGTCGATGTCGAGGACCCGTCCACGGCGGATCTGCTGCACCCCCTCATCGACGACATCGAGAAGCAGCGGTGGATGCTGAGCGCCGAGAACCGCACGGCCCAGTCGACGCGATGAGCACCGGCCCGGCCGTCCGCGATCGGCTGTCGTGGCGGCCCGGGCATCGCTGTACCGGTGCGAAGTTCCCGTTAGCGGGGATGCGCGCCCGTAGCGCGCTACCGGACACTCAGGTCATGGTGCTGTCGGCTCAGCGGCTGCGTTGTTTCATCGTGGATGACAGCGTCGACTTTCTCGACGCCGGACGCGAACTGCTCGAGCGAGAGGGAATCACCGTCGTCGGTGTGGCGTCGACCAGCGGCGCGGCGTTGCGGGGTGTCGTGGAGCTCGAGCCGGACGTGACACTTGTCGATATCGAGCTCGGCGAGGAGAACGGCTTCGAACTGGCCGAGCGCCTGCACCGCTATGGCGGACATGTGCCGCCGCCGGTGATCCTCACCTCTGCCCATGCCGGGCAAGACTTCGCCGATATGGTCGCGGCGAGCCACGCGGTGGGCTTCCTGGCCAAGTCCGCGCTGTCGTCGGGCGCGATCCATGAGCTGCTCGCCGCCGAGGACCGCGGCGATCCGCTCAGCGAGCATCGAGAAAGGTGACCACCGCGAGGACTCTGCGGTGGTCGTCCCCGGTCTCGGGCAGATCCAGTTTGGTCAAAATGCTGCGCACGTACCCACAGCCGGCGGGCGATGCCGGCGTTGGATCGGCCCTCCGCCATCAGTGCGAGCACTTCCCGCTCCCGGGCGCTGAGCACGGCCAGCGGATCGTCGCGCCGGCGGGCCGATACCAGCTCCTGCACCAGGGCGGGGTCGATGACCGATGCGCCCTTGGCGATTCGATGCAGGGTGTCGACGAACTCCGCCACGTCGGTGATCCGGCTCTCGAGCAGATAGCCGATCCGCCTACCACCGGCCAGCAACTCCATCGCATCCTCGACAGCGGCGTGCGCCGACAGGACCAGAATGCCTGTCTCCGGGAGTTCGGCCCGGATCACCCGGGCCGCGTCGAGCCCCTCGGTGGTGTGCGTCGGTGGCATCCGGATGTCGACCACCACCAGATCCGGAACCATGTCCCGAACCAGGGCCAAGAGTTGTGCGGCGTCTCCGGCCTGCCCCACCACGTCCAAGCCGCAGCGTGCGAGCAGGCTGGCGACACCTTCGCGAAGCAGGACGTCGTCGTCGGCCAGCACTACCCGCACATCCACCTCCGGCTAGTCAATCCCGAGCATACCGTCAGCAATCGAGCACGGTGCGCGGTTGGCTGAGCGCTTCGGCAAAGGTGGCTTCCGTGTCAGACCGCGTCCGCCGCGGCCCGGATGATGTTCGCGACCACGTCGGGGCGGGAGACATAGACGGCGTGGCTGCCCGGCGTCTCGACGACGGTCGCACCGATCCGTTCGGCCATCGAGGCCTGCGCCGTGGGCGGGATCATCTTGTCCTCGGTGACTCGCAGGTACCAGCTCGGCTTCAGACGCCAGGCCGCCTCGCTTACCGTTCCGCCGAGCGCGTCCAAACCCCACGGCACCTGGGAGTCGGCCAGGAACGCCGCGTCCGGAGCGGAGAGATCCCCGGCGAACGATTCGTGGAACTTCGTCCGGTCGAGGAACAGGTATCCCTGCTGCGGCGCCAGGATCGGAGGCTGCGGCCCGTCCTGAGGGAAGCCCGCGATGAGTGTGTTCACCGACTCGCCCTTATCGGGGGCGAAGGCGGTGATGTAGACGAGGGCGATGACCTTGTCGTGGGTACCTGCTTCGGTGATGACCGCCCCGCCGTAGGAATGTCCGACAAGGACTACCTCGCCGTCGATGTCGTCGATGACCTGTCGGGTGGTCGCGGCATCGTCGGCGAGCGACTTGGTCGGATTCTGCACGACCCGCACGCTGATTCCTGCTCTGGTGAGCTCGTCGTAGACCGCCCGCCATCCGGACCCGTCCACGAAACCCCCGTGGACCAGGACGACAGTCTTGTTCTGCGCGCTCATGCCGGATCTCCTCTGCATCGAATTGCTGTTCGGCACCACCGAATCTAGGAGCGCGGCCGAGGCGGTGAATCCGTCATTTGACGTAGATCAGCCGGGGTGTCTGCTCATTGCGTCGCGCAGTGCGCTGCGGGTGGAGATGCCGAGTTTCGGGAACACGCGATGCAGGTGGGTGGAAACCGTCCGCGCCGACAGGAAAAGCCGCTCGGCGATCTCCTTGTTCGTCAGCCCCGATGCCGCGAGTTCGGCGACCGCTTGTTCCTGTGCGGTCAGTACGGAGCCGCGGGTCGCCGAGGCAGCGGGTTCGCCGGCCGCGCGCAGTTCCGATTGGGTCCGTTCCAGCCATGGAGTCGCGCGTAGTCGTTCGAATGCCCGCGCCGCGGTGGTCAAATGGGCGCGCGCTGCCGCTGGTTCACGCTCTCGACGCAGCCGTTCCCCGTAAAGCAATTCAATTCGGGCCCGGTCGAAAACCCACCGATCGCCGTCGGGAGTGGCCAGCGCGTCGTCGAAAAGTGCGCGCCAGTCGTGCGGATCGGTGAGGGCGAGCGCGGCATTGGTCAGCAACCTGAGCCGCGAGGAAAGCTGGGGCACACCGGCCGCTACGGCGGCCTCGGCGTGGGCTCGCGCCTCGGCAACCCTGCCGCTGCGAACTGCCGCTTCGGTGAGGTCCAGTACCAGCCAGACGGCATGCGGCGTGTAGCGCGGAAACCCACCCGGGGCGTTGACCGATGCCGCATGCCGGTATGCCTCGTCGAAATTCGATCGCCCGAGCGCGGACAGACATCGGATGTGCGACGAGTAGGCGGCGTAGGTAACCAGGTGTCGCGGTGCGGCCCACAGCAGTAGTCTCTCCGCGGCGACATCGGCGGTGTCGGTATGGCCGCGGGCCACATCGACCAGTGCGCGCAGGAAATTTCCGGGTCCCGCCAGCAGGGTGTAGCCGAGTTCGGCGCACAACTGCAGCCCCTCGTCGGTGACCTCGATCAGTTCATCCCAATCACCTTCGAAGAAATCGACCTGTGCGATCAAGAACAGGGCTTCGATGGCTTTGGCGATCGCACCGCCACGGCGACCGTCGGCGATCACCCGCCACAACGAGTCGCGGGCAGTGCCGATGCGATCGACATAGGCAGCCGCCGTCGCGACGCGAACGATCCGCAGTGGATCGGAGGAGAAGCGCAAGCCATCGAGTGCGTCGTCGAGCCGGCGCAGCGCTTCCGGCGGGGCACCGACCGGGTTGACGAAGATGTCGTGCAGCAACGCCAGCGTATCCGCGGGCTGCGGCTCGGCGCGCTCGAGAACGCTGCCTATCTCGTTCCAGAGTTCCGGCCGTCCGCTGTAGAAGCCGACATACAGCAACGTGTGCAAGGCCTCGATCATGGCGTCCGCACCGGAACCGATCTCACGATCGTGCACTCGGATTGTCGCCAGCAACAATCTGCCTGCGGTGCCTGCGTCACCTTCATCGTTGAGCAACTGGTAGGCCGCGGCGACCGCCGCTTCCAACGACGGCGATTCGCGCACCTCCGCGCGGTTCACCTCCCACAGCAGACGGGCCGTGTCGGCAAGGTCTCCGGTGATCAGCGTCCCCAGATAGGCCGCGCGCGCGGTGCGCCGGGCGCGATCGGCATCCGAGGTGCTCAGCTCGGCGGCGCGCAGCATCGCAGCCGTCGCGCGTCTGCTGTCACCATGACGAATCATCTGCTGTGACAATCCTTCCAGTGCCGCGGCGATCTCGTCGTCGGGACCGACCGCCGCCTGCCCGAGGTGCCAGGCCCGCCGTTGTGGTTCCCCGGCAAAGGCCTCGGCGAGAACGCGGTGGACCTGACGGCGTTCCGCGCTCGTCGACTGCTCGATGACCGCCGAGCGGAGCAGCGGATGACGGAGCTCCAATCTGCCGGTGCGCGGGTTCACGCGCACAATTCCGGCCCGTTCGGCGGGCGGTAGATCGGCCAGGCCCTCCGGCGTCGGCGCACAGTCTTCCAACTTCGTGCTGTTCTCGGCACCGGCGAGTACGACGAACAACAACATCCGCCGCGTGCCCTCCGGCAAACCCGCGAACCGATCGGCGAATAGTTTCCGCAACCGGTCCGTCAGCGGCAACATCGCCGGCAGAGCCGTCGGTGAGCTGCCGTTCTCGAAGGCAACGGGCAACTCGAGCAGCGCAAGCGGATTGCCGTGAGCATCGGTGCGCAAGCGTCGACGCACATTCGCGGTGAGCGCCGGGTACGCGGCGCGCAGCAGCGCGTCGGCGTCGGTGTCGTCGAGCGGCGCCAAGTCGTGGACACGGAAACCGCTGCGGGTGAAGGCGTCATCGGATTCCGCGCGCACAGCCACGATCATGCGGATGTCGATCGCGCTCCAGCGGCGGGCCGCGTAACTCAATGCCATCGCACTGGACAAATCGAGCCACTGCACATCGTCGACGATCATCAGCAGCGCTGCGGCCCGACCCACGGCCGCTCGCAGCAGTGCCAGTGTCGCCGCGCCCGCAATCAGCTGCGATGGCATCGCTCCCGGTGCCAACCCCATGATCACGTTCAAGGCCTGCTGATGCGCGGTACCGAGCTCGTCGATTCCGTCCAACAGCGGGTGCAGGAGCTGATTGAGCGCACCGAACTTCAATTCGGCCTCGTACTCGAGCGCCGCCGCCCGCAACACCCGAACCTCATGGGCCGCCGCGATATCGGCAGCCATATCCAGCACGGCAGTCTTTCCCATCCCCGGCTCACCGCGGATGACCAATACCGGCTCGTCCTGTCCCTGAACGAACGCGGTGATCAGGTCACGCTCGACCTCACGACCAACCAACACTGCGACCCCAACCCCTTCGACGGCACTGCTCACCGAGTTAACGCCACCGGTTATCGGGAAAACAACCATTCGCCGCAGATATCAGTGACCCACCCCACAGTGCAATCTGGAATGATTCCAATAAAGGTGGCCGTTGTTCTGGGGCAAGGATCCCGAAAGGAGTACAACCATGACTGCCGCAACTCGGACCCAGCAACGCACCAATCGTCGTCTCGCCGACGATGTCCGGAATTTCACCGCTTCCCCGCAGCTGGCCGCCAGCCTGCAGGGCGTACTCGTCGATCTCATCGAATTGCACCTGCAAGGCAAGCAGGCCCATTGGAACCTCGTCGGACCGAACTTCCGCGACCTGCACCTGCAGCTCGATGAACTCGTAGACGCGGCCCGCGACAGCAGCGACACCATCGCCGAGCGGATGCGAGCCCTCGATGCGGTCCCCGACGGGCGCTCCGACACCGTCGCGGCGACAACGAGCCTCCCGCCCTTCCCGGCCGAAGAGGTCAACACCTCCGACGTCGTCGATTTGATCACGACGCGGACCTACGCCGCGATCGACACCATCCGTGACGTGCACGACGTAGTCGACGCCGAGGACCCAAGCACCAGCGACCTGCTGCACCAGGTCATCGACTCATTGGAGAAGCTGGCGTGGATGATCAAGTCGGAGAACCGCACGGTCTGACCGCCACACCGCATCGGCCCGCCGCCGGCGTGCGAGCTCGCGGCGGGTTTCGTGTTGTTCGAACAGCTTCGTAGTACCGACCCGAAACAGGACTCGACGCCTACGTGCCTTGCCGGGCTTCACGACCCGCCCACGCGCCACCAGCTCTCGCCGCGCGCCGCTCACCAGGTGGTCACTTTCTGGAGGTACCCGATGTCGATGATGGTGCCGTGCGCGTCGACGTCGGACAGGCGGGTGAGGCGGTGGCGCTGCGACCCGCGACGGTCGCGTCGGTACTGAAGGCCAATAATTGATCTGATCAAGTGTGATGAGATTATCAGATGCTATCTACGTGATGCTAGGGTCACGTCTGACAAGTTCATCACTAGGAGTTTGCATATGCACGGAGATCTCGCCGGGCGCACGGTCGCGGTAAACAGTGGAGCTCGCGAAATCGGTTTCGAGACGGCTCGGCGGATCGTCCGGCTCGGCGGTCGCGTTGCCATTTTCGACATGGACGGTGCGGCCGCGCGGGACGCCGCAATCACTGCCGGTTCACCGCGAACGGCACAGAGATTCGCTGCCGACGCTGGTTTTTCCGGCGCGACGGCGAGCGCTCGAGGTATTGCGCGGGATCTGGGGGCCGCTCAGCGAGCAGACGCTATCGCGCAGTGACGAGTTCGCGAAGACCCTGACCCTCGCCGATCGGAAGGATGGACAGTGAACGGCTGCACCCGCACGAGTTCCGCGGTGTACCCGGTGTCGTTGCGTGACGACCTGCCGCGCGAAGTCGCCACGGCCTACTGGGCCGGGCCGCATGCCGAGATCGTCAAAAAGCATCCGCACATCCTCGAGTACATCCAGCGCCAGTTCTCACCCACCGACCACGGGTACTGGCCGGCGACTCCACGGGTGGGGACCCTGGTCGCTCCGGTGTGGCGGATGGACGGTTTCGCCGAGGTGCGGCTGCGCAGTCTGACCGTCGCGGCCTTGACGACGCCGGTGCACATGCGGGGTGTCTTCCTCGACGAGCAGAACGTTTTCGATCGAGTTCTCGGCCAGCTGACCGGCCCACGTGGCGGGCGATGGTGGACCAACGGCCACGACGACACCGCGCTGCATCGGACAGCCGTTCTGCTGCGGCGACGCCGCGGCGTGCGCGGCCGGACCTTCCGCCGCTTCGTCCACGACGAGCTCGGTTCGGCACTGCACGCAGCCGGTGCCCGCGACCTCAGGACCTACACGTTCCTGCCGTACACCCAACTCGCCCACATGACTCCCGGTGTCTCCCATGACAATCCGGCGCACCGCCGCTACCACGGTGCGCTCGTGATCGGCGCGAGCAGCCGCGACCACCTGGCAGAGCTGCTGAAATCGCCGAGAGTGTCCGCCGTCATCGGCGATCAGGCCCGCGTGCTCACCGCTGCCCACGCCTACACGGTCGAGCGGTCGGTCGCGGTGATCCGCAACGAATGACATCACCCGATCAGCTCGGAGACGCTCGCACGCCGGACGAGACTGATCGGGAAGCACGGTGGTGTGAACGTTAGTTCGGTTGCCGTCGAACCGACTGGCCGGATTGTCGGACGTATCAGCCTTCTTGCTCTGCCAGTGCGGCCGTCGTCAGGGTGAGGTGTCGAGTCAGTACGTCGGCGGCGGTGTCGGGGTCACGGGCCAGCGCGGCCTCCTCCAATCGGCGATGCTCGTCGATGCCGTCGCGCTCCGGGTTGCGGTGTGCCGACCAGCGGCGGGCCAGCTCGCTCGCGACCCACAGCCGGTCGAACGTTTCCAACAACACCGGGTTGCCGCACCCTTCCAAGAGTGTGCGATGGAACACCCGATGGGCCTCGGCCCATACCTCGCTGTAGTACTCGCCGTCCTCCGGGGTGAATACCGGCGTGCGCGCCAACCGGTGGTGGGCAGCTCGAACGTTCCCCTCCCAGTGGACGTCACCACGTTCGATCGACATGCGTAGCAGAACCGGCTCGATGGCCCGGCGGGCCTCGCCGACCTGCTGCCAGCGGCGATCGGAAAAAGCTGGGACCGCGAAGCCGCGATTGGTCAGCCGTTCGGCCAGACCCTCACCAACCAGCCGCACCAGCGCCTCACGCACCACAGCCAGGCTCACACCGTGTTGCCTGGATAGATCCTGCGGCTTGAGCGCGTCACCGGGCGCGTACTCGCCGCGCATGATCGCGTTCCGCAAGTGTGCGTAGACCTGTTCGGAAAGCATCTGCTTCTCCGACGAGGTCGGGGTGTGGACTATCCGAGTCATGATCCAATCATAGACGATTTACAAAATCATCGATTATTTCTGATATCGTCGATCTTGCGTATCCAGCACGACTCGAAAGGCGCGACACGATGAGCGCAAACAATCCCTTCGCCCGCCTCCCCGAGGCAGCCTCGTTCACGGTCACCAGCACCACGGTGAGCGACGGCGCCGCCTGGCAACCCGCACAGTGGTCCTCCGGCGTTCCTGGCGGCAAAGACGTTTCCCCGCAACTGAGTTGGAGTGGCGCCCCAGCAGGCACAAAGAGCTACGCCGTTACCGTGTACGACCCCGACGCACCTACCGGCTCCGGCTTCTGGCACTGGGCAGTCGCCAACATCCCGGCCACGACCACGAGCCTTCCCGAGGGCGCCGGAGACGACGCGGGCATCGGTTTGCCGGTCGGCTCCTTCCAATTGCCGAACGACGCGCGCCTACCTCGATACATCGGTGCGGCACCGCCGGCAGGGCACGGTCGGCACCGCTATTTCGTCACCGTGCACGCTCTGGATGTGGCCGACATCGGCATCGCCTCCGACTCCACGCCGGCTCTGCTCGGGTTCACTATCGCCGGCCACATCCTGGGCCGGGCGACGCTCGTCGCCACGGCGGAGACAATGCAGTGAATTCCGTTCGAGGTGCCGTTTCCGCCACCAACGCGAAT
Organism: Nocardia sp. NPDC049526; assembly: GCF_044465765.1. Classification (NCBI taxonomy): domain Bacteria; kingdom Bacillati; phylum Actinomycetota; class Actinomycetes; order Mycobacteriales; family Nocardiaceae; genus Nocardia; species Nocardia sp. NPDC049526. The sequence goes on from NZ_JBITMA010000004.1 coordinate 596,368, forward strand.
TCGTCGTCATGCGCGGCTTCCAGTAGCTGAGTCGATCCCCTGCGAAGTCGAGATCGTTCGTCGCTCGCGGTGCGACAGCGACGCCATCGTCCGCTGGGGCGAGGTCATCGTGAACGGCATACCGATGTCGGCCACCGGCGAGCCGCTCGTCGTGCGCACGCCTCGGCACGCACGTCACGCTCGACCCGACCGCCACTTCGGTCAGCATCCGGGCCGAGGACGGGCATGAAACTGCAAGGAAAGGTTATGAACGACAACGATATCGATCGCATGGTCGATCGCACTGTGCTGATCACGGGCGCGACGGACGGGCTCGGTCGGGAACTCGCGGTGCGGCTCGGCGCCGCGGGTGCCCGGCTGATTCTGCACGGCCGCAACCCCGATCGAGCCGCAGCGCTCGCAGCTGAGGTAACGGCCGCGAGCGGGCCCGTGCCGGAGATCGTCCTGGCCGACCTGTCGCGGCTCGCGGAGGTGGACCGGCTGGCCGACGAGATAATCGCCCGCACTTCGCGATTGGATGTGCTGGTGAACAATGCCGGCACCGGCGGCCGGCCGAACGGGAGACGCGAAATCAGCGCCGACGGCAACGAATTGCTGTGGGCGGTCAACCATCTGGCCCCGTATCGGCTGACGCGGCGGCTGCTTCCGCTGCTGAGGGCATCGGCTCCGGCGCGGGTGGTGAACGTGGCCTCCGCCGGGCAGCAGGAGATCAACTTCGACGATCCGAACCCCGAGCACGACTACGGCGTGTACACCGCGTACTGCCGCGCCAAGCTGGCGATGATCATGGCGACCATCGAGTACGCCGAGGAACTCGACGGGACCGGCGTCACGGTGAACGCCCTGCACCCGGCCACACTCATGGCGACGACCATGGTGCTGGAATCTGGAGTCACGCCGATCAGCACGGTCGCCGAGGGCGCGGATGCCACTCTCCGGCTGATCTGTGATCCGGGCTTGGCGCAGACAACAGGCCGGTATTTCAACGGCACCAGCCAGAGCCGTCCGCACGCGCAGGCCCACGATCCGAAGGCACGTCGTCGCCTGCTCGAAATCAGTGACACCGCAGTCGTTTCGGTTTTGGGCTGAGGTGGTGGGCCATGAGGTCGCGTGGCCTACCAGCGTCACAAGCGGCGCGGACCGGCACCGATCCTCTAGCCCACAACCATCACCGAATCCACATCGTGTTCTTCGCCGAATGCCCCCTATCGCCGCATAGTGCGGGTCCGAATGGTGGCTCCTGATCGCCTGTCCGACAACGTGTCTCGGGTCATAGCCGGTCCTCGAATGCCGAATACGGGATGCCGGTGCTCGGCGGGTGGCTCGACAGCTCGATCAGCGCAGGTGCGGCTCCATCGAGGCGATTGCGCGTCGTGCCGGCGTCGCCAAGCAGACGATCTACCGCTGGTGGCCCTCGAAGGTCGAGATCCTCCTCGACACGCTCATCGAAGACAGCGACAAGCACCTCCCCGTCCCAACGGACAAGCCCACAGCAGAAAACATCCGCGCGTACATCCGCGGCTTCGCCCGATTCCTCACGCGCGAGCCTGCCGGCAAGGTCCTGCTCGCACTCATCGCCGAGGTGCAGCACAATCCCAGCACGGCCGAGAGCTTCCACACGCGCTATCTCGATCCACGCCGCGCTCGAGAACGCGACATGCTCACGCGCGCAATCGACGCCGGTGAGATCTCACCCGAACTCGGCCTCGACGCCACTCTCGATGCCCTGCTCGGTGCGCTCGTTTATTGCGCCCTGACCGGGGCGAGTATCCCGCGTGCTCTCACCAGCAGCCTGGTCGAGGACCTGCTAGAACCTCGATCGGGATAAGTGTCCAGTCCGGACCGGACATCCGCACGCACCGCGTTCCGATCGTTGGGGCCAGTACTGCCGCAGCCGCCGCCTGCCTGCTCACACTCCGATGACGTCACCCATTTGCGAGAAGTAAATAGCGGAGACCGAGTTCACCCGAGCCAACCAAAAAGCTCAAACCTCTTGGATTTTCGAACTTGTTGTAGCTGTATCGATTCAGCCAACCAGAGCCAAGCGAGGAATTGTTTCGCCGCGAGGATCAGTTTGCCGCAACTGGTCGCTGTCTCGGCCTTTCCCGACTGTGCCGTGGACCAGCCGGTCGGCGCGGTCGCTGATGCACGCGCATCGCAATTGCGTTGCGGGGAAAGGGAATAGGACCGCTTCATGTGCGGCGAGCGCTCAGTTCATGGCGGTCGTCATCGCCGCCGGGTGGGCCTGGAAGCCGGCGCGGAAGTGTTCTTCACCAGCCGATTCGGGGTTGGGACGGTACTTGTCGGTGCTGTCACATATCTTGGGCGCACGTGATCGACCGGGAGGGAGAACGATGGCCTCGAATCCGAGTGCCACGCCGGATGAACCGGCCTGGGAAAGCGCTTCTGTCGTGCGGGTTTTGCCCGCCGTCGCACCGCGCAAACTGAACAAGGTGCCGTTCGTGGAGCTGGCCGACGGACGTCTCCAGGGCGTGGTGTCGAGTGGCTCCGATATTTCACGCGTGTACGTGGCGTCGGTGACCGCGGGGACGCATGGGCTGAGCTGTAGCACCAATAACAACCGGCCGTGCGGCGGGTTGAACCAGGGGTGGGTCTGCAAGCATCTGGACGCACTGATCGAAGAAGCGGTGCTCCAGTACGGGCAGGACCGGGTGGCGCGCTTCCTGCGTGTCGAGGTTCCTGCGGGCGCGCGACTCGCGAGCTGCCTCAATGGAACTCGCGACCCAGCTCCGGCCGCCGCGGTGTTCAGCCGGTTCCTGCGGCATCTGACCTACCTGGAACTGCCGGGTAGCGCGACGCCGATCCCGGAACTGCACTGGTTCCCGGCGGGGGTGGGTCGCTGATGCAGGCTGTACAACTAACCGCACTGGCGGATGCGCCCGCTGGCGTCGCGGCGGCCCTGGACGCGGTGAGCGGCTTCGATACCGCGCTGGTCAACGGCTTCGCCCGGGTTTCCGAACCACAGAGCGCGGCACTGGCGGCGCTGGCCGGAGCCGTGGCGGGTTCGCCACTGGCCGGGGCGGTGGCGGCGGCGGTGTCGAAGGTGAGCACGGGGGCGATCGGCACGGATGAGCTGTCGGCGTTGGCCGCCGCCCGTGCCGCCGTGCTGGGCGCGGTGCACGACGCACTGGTCGACCAGGCCGATACGGCACTGGGCCGCAATCGATCCGAGTGGACGGCCACGCCGGATGCCGCCGCCCCGAGCCCACTCGCGGCGGGTTCCCGCGCCTGGCTGGGCGAACTGGCCATCGCCGGATGGCGCGGCGTGGACCACGACCTGGTGGCGGCCGCCGATCAGACCGTGGAGTCGCTCCTGGCAGACCCCGCGCTGCGACGGCTGGCGACGCTGCTGGACGGCTTCACCGCCGAACTGGGCGCCTTCGCGCCGATCGCCACCATGGACCGGGTGCCCGAGCGACGCTGGGCCGATCTGTGGACGCGCGCGGTGCTGCTGTCCTGGCGTGGCGCGGAATCCACTGTGACCGAGTCGGTTTCGGGTCGGCTGCTGCCGCTGGGCGTGGATCTACACGAGCATGGGACCGCCGTACAGGCCCAGGTGCACGGCGTGCTGGAGGTCGCGGGCGCACCGGCCCGTCGGGTGCGGGTATCGGTGGCCGCAGCCAAGGTGGACACCATTGTGGGACCGGCGGTTTGGCAGTTGCTGGGTGCGCATCGGCAGTTGCTCACCGCGCTGGCCGAGCAACGCGCGCTGGAGCTCGCCGGCATGCCGCTGACGGCGACCGGTGACCTGCTGTGGGATGACGATCGGGCGAAGGCCGGGGAGGCCGCCGATCCGTTCGTCACCGCCACCGTGCAACTGCCGCAGGCGCAGGCCCCGGCCGTCGCGCCGCTGGACAGCGATCCGGTGCACATCGCCGAACCGGTTCTGCTCGAGGGGTACCGGTTCCGCGACGGTGCAATGGAATTGGGCGAGCAGCGGATTCGAGTGGAACTGGACGCGCTGCCATCCGCCGGTCCGCTCACTCCGGCCGGGGTGACCGCCTCCAGCACCATGATCGGATTGCTGCGCTGGGATGCCGGTGGCTGGTCGGTGCGACCGCTGGCCGTGCGGCGCAAGGTCAAGAGCGCACTCACCGCCTTCCACAACGGTGATTGGGCGCTCGGCCCGACCGATCCGAAAGTCGCCAAGGCACAGGCCAAGTCGGGCGATGCCGTGGCGGTGTTGCGTGAGCGCGCGGGACGGTTGCTGCGCAAATGACTACAGCATCGCGAAGCGATTCCATGGGGGGTGGCGGCCGGGTGACCGGTGGGCCGAATTATGAGACGCGACGCCAGATCCTGTATTGGCGTCTCCTGGCAGGTGTCTTCACCGGGGATCAGCAACCGACGCTGGACCAGGCGAGCGCGGGCATCGTCGACGATCTGGGGTTGCCGCTGGCCGTGCTCGATCCGGGCATTTCCATCGACAATGTGGTGCAACGCTATCCGGAGATGAAGGCGGAGTTCGAAGGCCTCAACTTCTCCGCGACCGTCGACTCCGCGACCGAGACCGTGGATTCCGCGGCCGAGACCGTGGATTCCGCGGCCGAGAACGAGGCCGCGGCCGATTCGCCCCAGTCCATCGGCGCGGCCGATGTTCGTACCGCCGCACTGGTTTCCAAGCTGCTGCTGAATGTCTTCGCTACCGGCTCCGGTCAGGTCAGCGCCACCCAGCTGGCGGGCTGGCAGTCCGATGCCAACTGGCTGCGCCGCAGTCTGGGCGAGGAGCAGGCCGGCACCGTGCAAGGCGTGCTCACCGGTCTGGAAGGCGAACTGGTGTCCCGCATGCGGCTGCGCGAAGTGCTGGCCGATCCGCACCTGGCCGCCCAGCTCACCCCGAGCATGTCGCTCATCGAACAACTGTTGCGCGACAAACACAATCTGTCCGGCGTGGCCCTGGCCAATGCCAAACGCCTCATCCGCCGCTACATCGACGAGGTCGCCGAAGTCCTGCGCACCCAGGTGCAGCAGACCAGCATCGGTTCCGTAGACCGCTCGGTCCCGCCCAAGCGCATCCTCCGCAACCTGGACGTGGACCGGACCATCTGGAAGAACCTGCCCAACTGGAACCCCCGGGACGAGCGCCTCTACGTCGACCGGCTCTACTACCGCCAGACCGCCAAGCGCACCGTCCCCGCCCGCATGATCGTGGTGGTGGACCAGTCCGGTTCCATGGTCGACTCCATGGTGAACTGCACCATTCTGGCGTCGATCTTCGCGGGCCTGCCCAAGGTGGATGTACATCTCATCGCCTACGACACCCGTGCCCTGGATCTCACCCCGTGGGTGCACGACCCTTTCGAGGTGCTGTTGCGCACCAATCTCGGCGGCGGCAACGACGGCCCGGTCGCCATGGCCATGGCCCAGCCCAAGATCACCGACCCGAAAAACACCGTGCTGGTGTGGATTTCAGACTTCTACGAGTTCGACCGCTCCCAGCCGCTGTTCGAGGCCATGGAAGCGGTGCACCGCTCCGGGGTGAAGCTCATCCCGGTCGGCTCGGTGAACAGCTCCGGCCACCAGAGCGTCAACCCGTGGTTCCGCGAACGGTTCAAAAACCTTGGCACCCCGGTGATTTCCGGACGCATCCAGAAGCTCGTGCACGAACTCAAGAACTTTCTCGACTAGGAGACCAGCCATCATGAATGACGTTTTGCGCGCCCCCGCCGAGGTCAAATACGCCGAGGAACTGGATTGGCTGGAGTCCATCGACGACGGCCCCAAGCCGTTCGCGTGGCGGCTGAGCCCGAAGATGGTGCGGCTGTTCATTCTCGGCTCCGAACGCGCCGACGGACTGGACCGCGAGGTGGAGCAGAAGTGGTTCGGCGACCGCAGCTTCGTCGAGCGCAGCATTGTCACCCTGGCCTCGGACCGGGGTCTGCTGCTCATCGGCGATCCGGGTACCGGCAAGAGCTGGCTGGCCGAGCTGCTGGCCGCGGCCATCAGCCGCAATTCCACACTGGTGGTGCAGGGCACCGCCGGCACCACCGAGGACCACATCAAGTACTCGTGGAACATCTCCATGGTCATCGCCAAGGGCCAGTCGCGGGAGTCGATGATCCCGTCCCCGATCATGACCGCCATGGAGCAGGGCGTGATCGGCCGCTTCGAGGAGCTCACCCGTTCCACCAGCGACGTGCAGGACGCGCTGATCTCCATCCTGTCGGAGAAGTACGTCTCCATCCCCGAGCTCGACGACGACAATGTGGTGTTCGCGCAGCCGGGCTTCTCCATCATCGCCACCGCCAACAGCCGCGACCGGGGTGTGAACGACCTGTCGTCGGCGCTCAAGCGGCGCTTCAACTTCGTGCGCATTCCGGTGGTGTCCAACAAGAAGAGCGAGGCGGAGATCGTGCGTTTCCGCACCGCGGAACTGCTGCGCCGCCATAGCCTCGAACTTGAACTGCCACCCACGCTGCTGGACATCCTGCTGGAGAGCTTCGCCGATCTGCGCGCCGCCGCGGCGGCCGCCACCAGCGACGACGACAAGCTGGAGTCGGCGCTGTCCACCGCCGAGCAGATCGGTGTGCTCGAGGACGCCATCCTGCACAGCCAGTTCTTCGGTGCGAAGGAATTGCGCGCCGAGACCCTCGCCGGTTCGCTGGTCGGGTCCTTGGCCCGGCGCACGCCCGAGGACCTGGCCATTCTCAACAAGTACCTGCACGGCGTGGTCGAGCCGCGCACCAAGGACAAGAAGGGCAATGCCGCCTGGGGTGAATTCCTGGAGGGCGGCCGGGCGGCGATCGCGAGGCTGTCGTGATGGTCTCCGATACCCGGTCCACGCCGAATACCTTTGCCGCGCTGCGGGATCAGTTGGCGGACGCGGCCGTCGCGTTCGCCGGGATGCCGGGGGCGGCGGGCGACATCCTGGCGGGCATGGTCGACGATGTCGACCGGGCGCTGTCGGAGCGGCTGGAGATCTTCCCGGTCTGTCACCACTCACCCGCCTCCGGTCTGGCCATGGTGCGGCGGCTGCGCGAAAAACAGCCGAGCGTCATCTACCTGGAGCTGTGCGAAGACATGCGGCCGCTGCTGGACGAACTGCGCAACTGCCGGTTGCCGGTTGCCCTGCAGGCCTTCGCCACTGATATCGAGGGTTTCCCGGCCGACTGGGCGCCGCTGTCGGTGGTCGCGCCGATCACCGAATCGTCGGCCGAATACCAGGCCATCGCCTACGCGCTCGATACGCCGGGCGTCGAACTGGTGCTGGTGGATCGGTCCACCGATCACGTCTTCCAGTGGGCTCCCGAAGAGGCGGAGTCGGAAACACCTACCGACGACGAGCCGCCCGAAGACGAGGGCCTGCACGGCGCCGCGGTCGGCATCGAAATCGGTGATCTGCGACCGCGTTTCGCCGAGCTGGAAGAACACCTGCTGCACCACGGCAAGGTCCGGCACTGGTCGGAATGGTGGGACCAGTACGTCGAGCAGCCCCTCGTGGACGCCGACTACGACACCTACCGCCAAGTCATGGTGATGATCGGTAGCCTGTTCCGGCGGCTGCGGCGCGGCAGCACGGTCGAGGACGAGGACCGCGAACGGTACATGTGGACCCGCATGCGGGAACACTTGTCCGCCAACGACATCGATCCAGCACAGGTGTTGTACGTGTGCGGCGCGGCCCATGCGGCCAGCCCGGTCGAACAGTTCGGGCTGGAGTCGGACGCGGCGTTCGAGATCTCGTCGCGCTCGGCCACCAAGTGGCACTACGGGCTGATCCCGTCCAGCCATTCCGCCATCGAGGCGCAGTTCAGGCTGGCCGGCGGCGCGGTGTCGATCGCGGCGGCCACCTGGGCGAAGGGATTGCGCCGCGGTAGATTGCAGTCGTTCCAGCTGGAGGGTCAGCAGGGAACGAAGAAGCGCACCAAGAAACCGCCGCTGCTGCCGGCGGAACCGGAAGCTGAAGTGACGGACCAGCTTTCGGGTTTTCTGTCCCGGCCACCGGTGCTGGACCCACTCGATGAGGCCGAGCTGCTGGAATGGTCGGTGGAGATCGTCCGGCTCGCCAGGCGCAACGGCTACCTGGCCAGCACCGCCGACGCCATCGCCATCTTCGAGACCTCGATCCTGCTGGCGGGCTTGCGCAATCGCGCCCGTCCGACGCCCTACGACTTCCAGGACGCGGCCGTCACCTGCCTAGAGAAGGACCGGGTGCCGGGGCGGCGCGATGTGCGGCGGCTGTGCGAAATCCTGCTGGGCGGCGACCGCATCGGCCAGGTCGGATATGCGGCGCTGCCACCGCTGGCCCGCGATGTGCTCGACCGGCTCGAACCACTGGGACTGGATCTGTCCAAGCGGACACTGCAACGCGCGCTGCTGGACCTGAAGGCGAATCCGGACCTGCGGCCGTGCTCGGATCTGCTGTGGCTGCTGCGCAGGTTGCTGCCACAGGACGCGCTGCGGCCCATCATGGGCTCACGCGGACTGGGTGCGACCTCGATCCAGGAGAGCTGGGATATCGGGCTCGGCAAATACCAGCGCTCGCTGGTGGAGCTCGGCTACGAGGGCGTGTCGGTGGAGCAGGTGCTGGAGCAGCGCCTGCGGCGTGCGGTCGCCGCACCGGACGTGACAGCGGCGGTGGCGCTGGGCGCGGTCGAGGACGCGCTGGTGTATCTGGGATCGGTCCGGCTCGCCGACGAGCTGGGCAATCGCGCGGTCGAACTCCTCGCCGCCGAGCGAACGGTCGACGACGCGCCCGTCGTGCTTCGGCGTATCCGGGCGCTGCTCAACTACTTCCGCTCCACCGAAGCCGGCCTGCCTGCGTGGTGCGAACGGTTCGTGACGGCCGGGTACGCGCACTACTGCACCCTGCTGCCCACCGCCTTCGCCGCCGAGGAGACCGGACCGGCGCAGGTGGCGGCCATGCTGGGCTTCCTGTTCGGGATGGAGAACCTGGCGCTGTCCCTGGGCTGCGATCACACACAGCTGGAACTGGCGGTGCTGCAATCGCACCCGGAGGCGCCGGCCAAGGTGGCCCTGCTGTGGGCGGCGCGGTTCCAGCTCGACCTGCTGACCATGGCCGAGCTGCGCGAGCGGTGCGACGGGATGCTGGCCAATCCCCTGGTACTGCCGACGGTTCCGCAGTACGTGAGCGGTTTCGTGCAGGCCATCGACCCAGCTCCGGCGCTGAAACCCTTTGTGGTGGAGCTGTTGTCGAAGGCCTTCGGCACGCTGCCGGACGCGGTGCTGCTGCCGTGGCTGCCGAAGCTCATCACCACCCTGAAGGACCAGGCGGGCGGCCTGATCCCGGGACTGGTCCGGGAAGCGGGCCGCACCTTCCCCGGCACACTACCCGCCGTGGATACCTTCGTGCCGCCCTGGTCGGTCGAATTCACCACGGCCGCAACGCCGGTGGCGACGGCACCGCGCGGGCCGGTCACCGAACTACTGGCCGCCCACCCCGCCGCCTGCGACGCGCTCGCCGGACTGCTCGGCGTCGAGGGCGGCTGGCAGGAGGCCGGACCGGCCGGAAACCGCGAGGCAGCCGGTTTGCTCGACCGGTTCCCCGCAACCGCCGCCGCACTGGCGGCGCAGCTCGGAGTCTCAGCCGCGCGGAGCTGACACGGGCCCGGCCGGTTCGTCTCCGAATCGTCAGAACGCCAGGTCGACCGGTGGCAACACAGCCTCCCGGCCCACTGCGCAGGCGACCGTCCGTGACACCCGAGCAGACAACTGAGCAGGGAAAGGCTATGCGACCGACGCTGCCCAGAGATTGTGACGGCCATCACAGATGGCATCGTGTCGAGAACACGGCGCCAGCTCCGTCCCAGGAGCACGAGCGGCCACGACGGGCCGCATGACACAGGAGGAACGATGATCTACCGGATGGATCATGTCGGCGTTGTGGTCGAGGATCTCGCGGCTGCCATCGCGTTCTTCGTCGAATTGGGCCTGGAACTGGAGGGCGAGGCAGCAGTCGAGGGTGAATGGGTGGATCAGCTCATCGGGCTGGACGGCGTTCGAGCCGATATCGCCGTTGTGCGGACCCCGGACGGCCACGGCCGGGTCGAGCTGTCGACATTCCACACGCCGGTCGCCACCAGCAGTGCGCCGAGGGCGCCGATGAACACCCCGGGCATCCCTCGCCTCACTTTCGTCGTCGACGCCGTCGACGACACCCTCGACCGCCTGCGCGCCCACGGCGCCGAACTCGTGGGCGAGGTGGCACGGTACGGGGACATCTACCGGTACTGCTACGTCCGCGGCCCCGCCGGCATCATCATCGGGCTGGTCGAGGAGCTCAGCTGAAGTAGATCGCCAGTCAGCACGTTCCGTACCAGACTTCCGTTCCAGAAAGGACCATCCGTCATGGCTGTCGCCGATGACCTCGACCACGCCACCGACTCGCAGTGGGACTGGGTCGCTGAGCAGACTCGTACGTATCTGGCCTCGGGTGGCACCGAGGGACACGAGTCGAACGGCGTCTACACGCTCGTGCTCGCCACGACCGGCCGCAGGTCCGGCATTCCGCGCCGCACGTGCCTGATCTACGGCACCGCGGGCGAGGACTTCGTCGTCGTCGCCTCCAAAGGTGGTGCCGACGAGGATCCGGCGTGGTTCAAGAACCTCCAAGCGGACCCGAGCGTCGGGGTGCAGGTCGGCGGCCGTCGGTTCACCGCTCGCGCCCGGGTCGCGTCCTCGGCCGAACGTGAGCCCCTCTGGCTCCAGATGGCGCGCATCTTCCCGCTCTACGACGAGTACGCACACAAGACCGACCGCGAAATCCCGATCGTTCTGCTCACTCCGCAGGACTGACAGAGCGGATGTAGGTGAGCACCTCCCCTCCGGGTCTGACCCAAGGACTGACTGACCTGGGGTCCTCAACGGGATCTGTCGGCCCGGGCGGGGAGGTGCTCGTGTGCACTCACTGGGTGTGGCGTTGTGACTTCATAGGAGCCTGGCCAGAGGCCCCATCTCTGTCTTGTCCACGTGCCCGGCTGGTGCGTGCCGCCCTGCCCACGGTCACGAGCAACAGGATGTTGCAGGGCGGCGAGGGTGGATGGGCGGATCGGGACCAGCCGGGATTTGCCGAATTTCGTTCCCGGATCAGCAAGGTCGCGTCGGTTCAGTCGATGTCACCACGGTCGAGGCGGATCGCTTCACCGACCCGCATGCCGGTGGCTCCCAGCAACCCAGCATCGTCGAATGGGTGGCCGCGGGTAGTCGCCCGCGGACTTGCCGCTGCGCTTGACCGATCAGCAATTCCAGGTCGGTGCGGGTGAAGATGAACGGTGGATGCCATCGTTGATCGAACGAGATCAATCCCGGTGGTGGGATTTCGGTGCGCGGGTCGAGTGCGGCCATGTGCTGAGCGAAGCGGCGGGCGATCGTCATCCGCCGCGCCGGATTAGAGGTCGCCGCATCGACATCGGGTGCCAGCGCCCACTCCAGCGCGGTCGCGCATCGAACCCCGCCCACATGGCTGTGCGCGCCGAGGCCGCGCCGAGCCAGTCGCCACCCGCTGATGTTCGCCGCCGGCGCGGTGATCGCGGCGGGCTGGCTGGCGGTGGTGCTGGCCAACTACCGCGACTCCCCCGCCTGAGGCACTACACCGGTGGGAGGTAGGCCACCTGAATCATCTCGTTGCCGCCTCGGGTCACGAGTGTGCCGCGCCCCGCGGGCAGCTTCGTCGACCGGATATCGCCGATGATCTTGCCCTCGTCCTTGGGAGCGCTCATCATCAGGGCGTCGACGGACAGATCCTTCATTCCGCCGAGCACCTTGTCGTACAGTGCGCGCGAGGCGCCGCCGGAGCGACGGGCCACGATCAGATGCATTCCGACATCGCGCGCCTGCGGCAGGAATTCCAGCAGCGGCGCCAGCGGATTCTCCGCCGTGGCGACCATGTCGTAGTCGTCGACGACGATGTAGATCTCCGGTCCGCTCCACCAGCTGCGCTCGCGCAGCTCCTTCGGGGTGATATCCGAGCCGGGAATCCGTTTGGACAGATAGCCCGCGACCTCTTTGATCATGCCGACCGAGGTCTGCGACGAGGTCGAATATCCGGCCAGCTGTTCCCCTTCGATGACCCCGAGCATGGTGCGCCGGTAATCGATGAGGATGATCCGCGCCTGCTCGGCATTCGCATTCTCGACCACCCCCATGACGATATTGCGCAGCATCGTCGTCTTCCCGCATTCGACATCGGCGAACACCATGAGGTGCGGCTGCGCGCCGAAATCCAGGACCACCGGCTGCAATTCGGATTCGTCGATTCCGACGACGACGCGGGTCGGCCCGAGCTCGATGCGCTGACGGCGGGCGGTTTCCATTACCTGTTCGCGCGGAATCTCCATCGGGAGCATGCGCACCTGCGGGGCCCGCCTGCTGCCGTAGAGCTCGTTCAACTGCCGTTTGGCCTCGCCCACCCCCTCCGAGAGCGTTTGCGCGTCGGAGTCGGAATCCAGCCGGGGCAGCGCGATCAGCATATGCAGGCTGTCGGGTGTCAGTCCGCGGCCCGGACGGCCCACCGGGACGAGTACGGCTGTGCGGCGGTCCATTTCGGAATCACTCGGATCACCGAGTCGCAATTCGAGGCGAGTACCGATGAGATCCCTGACGACAGGCCGGATCTCGGCCCAGCGGCCGGCGGCGAGCATGAGATGGATGCCGTAGGACAAACCGCGAGCGGCCAGTGTATTGAAAGCCGGTTCGAGTATGTCGAATTCGTCCCGGATGGTCGCCCACCCGTCCACCACGAGGAACACATCGCCGAACAGATCCTCCGACAGCGGATCGGCCGCACGTTCGGCCTCCGGGAGCTGGGCGAGATAGGCCTTGCGCTTGCGGAATTCGGCAATCGAGTCGATGCCGAGCGCGCGGAATCGCTCCTCACGCTGATGCAAAAGCGTATTCATCTCGGCGATGGTGCGCCGGACCCGATCGACCTCCAACCGGCCGGCCACCGAACCGACATGTGGCACATCGGCGAGACCGGACAGCGTGCCACCGCCGAAGTCCAGGCAGTAGAACTGGATCTGTTCGGGGGTGTGGGTGGCCGCGGCCGCCATGATGACGGTGCGCAGCGCGGTGGATTTGCCCGACTGCGGTCCGCCGACCACGGCCAGATTGCCCTGTGCGCCGGCCAAATCGATCATCAGTACGTCACGACGCTGCTCGTAGGGCTTGTCGATGACACCGATCGGCATCCAGAGCTGACCGTGCCGGTTGACCGGCGACTTCCAATCCGGATCGGGGAGCAGCATATCCACCGAGGGCGATTCGTCCAGCGGCGGCAGCCACACCTCGTGCGCCGGCCGTCCGTGCCCATTCAGGCGTGCGACAACCACCTGAAGCAGGGTCGCCGGCACACCGCCGCCCTCCCCCTGCCCGCCGATCGGCTCCGGCAGCTCCGCGTCGACGGCACCGGGCGGGGGTGGCAGGGCCGGAAGCCCGCGCGGCCCGGCACTTTCCCGGTGGGCCGGCTGCTCGGGTGCCTCGACCTCCGATGCGGTGAAGATCAATGGCACCTGTCCGCCGATTTCCCGGCCGCCGACCTGCTGGCCACCCTGCGGCGAGACATACGGTCCCGAGACGTAGGCCGCGTTGAAGCGCAGCGGATCGTCCGCGTCACTCTTGAGATAGGCCGAGCCGGGCACGCTGGGCAGGTGGTAGGCATCGGTGATACCGAGCACCGCGCGGGACTCGTTGGCCGAGAAGGTACGCAGACCGATGCGGTAGGACAGGTGACTGTCCAGTCCGCGCATCTTGTTCTCCTCGAGCCGCTGCGAGGCGAGCAGCAGATGCACCCGCAGCGAGCGGCCGAGGCGGCCGATCATCACGAACAGATCGGCGAAATCCGGCTTCTGTGACAGCAATTCGGAGAACTCGTCGACCACGACGAACAGCGCGGGCAACGGATCGAGCTGAGCGCCCGCGACGCGCGCCTTCTCGTATTCGGTGACATTGGCGAAATTTCCCGCCGAGCGCAGCAGTTCCTGACGGCGGTTCATCTCGCCGGACAGCGCGTCCTTCATGCGGTCGACCATCGAGAGTTCGTCCTCGAGGTTGGTGATGACCGCGGCGACATGTGGCAGCGAGTCCAGGCCGAGAAAGGTCGCACCACCCTTGAAGTCGACCAGGACCAGATTCAGTAGATCCGGAGAATGCGAGGTCACCAGCGACAGCACCAGCGTGCGCAGGAACTCCGACTTACCGGAACCGGTTGCGCCGATGCACAATCCGTGCGGTCCCATACCGTTCTCGGCGGACTCCTTGATATCGAGTTCGACCGGAGTGCCGTCCGGGGTTACCCCGATCGGCACCCGCAGGCGCTCGCGGTCGCTGCGCGAACGCCACACCACCGCCGGATTGATCTGCGCGGCATCGGGAATCTTCAACAGCGACATCAAACCCGCCACCGCGCGGGTTTCGTCGCCGAGACTCACGATCTGCGCCGCGGTCGCGATCCGGTAGCGAGACAGAGCTCGGGCCAAGGCAGCGGCCTCGGGCACCGTGACGGTATCCGCGGTGGCGAATTTCTCGATACCCGCGGCCGATTTGGCGGCCACCATGCCGTCACCGACGACCAGTTGCAGTCCGCGGCGCGCGGCGAGCCCGGTTTGTGGCGCGGTGAGGTCGAGCACGGTGACCGAGTCCAGGCCCGAGTCACTGACGATACGTTCGCGACCGCTGACGAATCCGTCGTCGATGATGACCAGCAGATGGACGCGTCCCGCCGTCGGCTGCGCATTGCGCATGAAACGGCCGCGTTCGATCAGTTCGGCGGACATGGCGGTCTCGAGTTCAGCCAGCGACTGGTACATCATGCGCCGCGAGCCGAGTCCGTCCCGGTCGACCGGATGTTGCAGGTGCGGTAGCCATTTGGCCCAGGACCAAGCCTCACTGTCGGGGTCGGCGCAGATGATCGCCACCGCGGTGTGATCGGGACCATGTGTGGTGGCGAACTCCATCAGCATCGACCGGACCAGCATTCTGGCCTCGTCGGCATTACCTTCGATATTGATCGCGGGGAAGGCGCGCAGCGAGATCGCGGTGGGCAGGTTGTGCACCACCGAGTGGGTGCGGACGAACCGGCGCAACGCCACGGTCGATACCGGTTCCAGATCCTCGAGCGGACCGGTCTCGGGACGGGCGAGTTTGGTCGCGAGCCGGTGGCTGCCGGAACCGACGCGCACATGCCCGAAGTCCGGGTCACTGGGCCGGCGTTCCCACATCCGGCGGGTTCCGGAGATCGATTGCAGATCCGCCGGCTCCGGATGACTCCAGACCAGCGCGGCCAGCTGGGACTTACCGGTCTCCCGCACATCCGCGCGCACCTGGGCGAGGTAGCGGAAATAGTCCTTGCGCTCCTCGTTGAGTTCGGCGGCCTTCTTCGTCCCGCCGCCACCCCGGAAACCCGCCACCATGCCGACCATCGACATGAGCATCATCATCGGGAACATCATCATGAACGGATTGGCCAGCAGGTTGCGGCCCATCATGACCATCATCGCGATCATGCCGACCACCGCGACCACCATGACCACCGGCATGAGCTTCATCAGCAGCCCGGCCGGCACCGGCCGCGGGATCTCCGGCGGTGCCGACAGTGCGACCTCACCACCCGGCGGGCGAGGCGACGCGATACGCGGGCGGCGCACAAATCCTTCGGTAACCATGTCCTACAGTCCTTCTCGGTCTTCCGCCGGATCGACATGATTGCGTCGTCCACGGAACGGAATCGACAGCGCGAAGCCGACGGCGAGCAGCGCCAGCAGAACCAGCGTCCCGATGATCGCGACCCGGCCGGGCACCGGATCGACATACGGCGGTGGCGCCGGTGCCGGCAGCGCTCGCGCCGCATCGGCGGCGATCGGCTGTGCGGGCAGTTGTGCGGTGAGCGCGGCGAGCGGGTCGATCAGCCCGGCGCCGAGCCGGTCATCTCGGCCCGGGCCGGGTTGCATCGCCGTGCGCGTGATCCGATCCATCACCTGCTGGGCCGACAGCTGCGGGAATCTGGCCCGCACCAATGCCGCCAGCCCGGAAACGTAGGCGCTGGAAAAGCTTGTGCCGTTGATGGATCCGGTGCCCTCGCTGGTCTGCACGGAGTCGACCACACCGGCCGCACCCGGTTTGCTGTCGAGCGAAACGATCCCCCGACCGGGTGCCGCGACACCGACCCAGGGGCCGTGGATGGAGAAGTCCGACGGCTTCCCATCGGGGTCCACCGAGGCGACCGACAGTACATAGGGGGTGAACCAGGCCGGGCTCACCACGGTCTTCACCGCACCCCAGCCGGTGCCGTCGTTCTGCGCGGCGCATGCCCCGCCCTGCTGGATATTACCGGCGGCGGTCACCACCACCACATTGCGGTCGTAGGCGTATTTCACCGCGGCGCCGAGTGCCGCATCGGCGGGACCAGATCCGCCTGCGGCACAGGCGACTTCGGAAATATTGAGCACCGTCGCGCCCATATCGACCGCGCGGACGACGGATGCGGCCAGGGTCATCACATTGCCGTAACCGGCCGAGCCGATCTTGCCCGGTTCGTCGCCGCGACCTCGATCCTTTGCTTCGAAGGCCAGGCTCAACTGCCGGATCGCGAGGATCTCCGCATCCGGTGCGACCCCGGCGAATCCGTCCTCCGGGCTGGGTTGAGCGGCGATCAGGCCGGCCACCAGGGTGCCGTGGCCGTCGCAGTCGTCGGTGCCATCCGAATTCGACACGAAGTCCCCGCCCGGCTGCACGGCGCGCAGGCGTGGGTGGCGCCGCACGCCGGTGTCGATCACCGCGACCTTCTGGCCGGCACCGCGGCTGAACTGCCAGGCGGCGGGCAGGTCGAGCAGCCGCTGTGGTTGCGGCGGATCACGCGGTGGGGCGCCGGCGAGTTTCGGTTCGGCGCACACCGAGCGCTGTTCGGTGGCCTCGGGTGGTCCGCCCCCACTGGCCGCTATCGCCGCACCGAGCGCACCGCCATCGATGACGGGCGGCCCGGCGGCGAAGGCCGGAGCGGGAAACCCGATCGTGGCGAGAGCGAGCAGCAGTATCGCTCCGGCCAGCCTCAGCACAAGTCGCATGCGGGAACCTCGGGTCACAGATTCCGAGCGGCCGAGTAGAGATCCATGATCCACAGCGCCAGCGGGATGCTGGTGACGATCAGGAGATATTCGAAGATCTCGCCGGCCCTGCGGACCACCGGCGAGAACTCGGTGTGCGGTGCGATGACACCGAAGGCGATCATCGCCGTTGAGACCGCCAGCACGATCGCGGCGATCGGCATCAGATACGACGATTGCCCGAGCCCGGCGGTGACCAGCGCCGCGAGCAGTGTGACGGCGCCGCCGACGATCAGCGTCCCGGCCTGGACCAGGTCCGCGAACGATCGCCCGCGCAGGCACAGGATCAGTCCGACGACGACCGCGAGCGCGACACCCTGCCATCGCGCGGTCCCCAACTGATCGGCGGCGAGCACCGCGGCGAGAAAGGCCGCGAGCGTGCTGGCGAGCAACTGACCGGATTGATAGTGGTTGGCGGCGTTGGCCCGCAGTTCGAGGCCCGCCGCCGACGGCAGCGCGGTCGCGCCGATGGCGCCGATATCGGCGATTGTCGGCCGCGGTTCGTGATCGGCCGGGTCGATCGCGCCGCCCGCGGTCGGAACCGGCGGCACCGGCAGCCGCGCGGCACCGACCGCGAGCCGTGGTGCCATGGTGATCACGATCAGTGCCGCAACAAGTACCCCGGCGGCGATCTTCGGTGTGCCGGCGTCCCACACCAGGCGAACCAGCGCCGCGAATCCACCGAACAGTACGAAGGTGGTCACCGTCGCGCACAGCATGGCGCCCACACCGGTGACGCTGTAGGCGATCACGGCGACGAACAGTGCTGTGGCACAAGCCAACAGCAGATGCGGACTGCCGAGATCACCCGGCACGAACAGGGCCGCCGACGCGGCGCACAGCAGCGTCGCGAACAGCGACAGCATCATCGCGGTCACCCGGGCCGCGTACTGGCGGATCGCGATCACCGCCGCGACGACGGCGGCGATACCGGCGCCGAGCGGGAGAAATCCGAGAAAGCCACTGGTGCCGTCCTGTTTGGCCACCACCAGCAGCCCGATCGCCGCCGATATCCCGGCCAGCGCGGTCATCAGCCCCGTCCAGCGGGCCGCGACCGGTGACCAACCGCGGAACGACTCCGTAGTCAGCCGGGACACCGCGTCGATGACATCGTCGAACAACGCCGGGGATTCCTTCGCCGTCACCGAGCGCAGCACAAGCAGTTCACCATCGAAGATCTGTGCGTCGATCAAGGTTTGGTTCGGCGGGATCGGATCGTGCCCGACCCTGGCAAGAGTCCAGTGCTCGGTGCGCAGCGGGGCGCCCTCGTCATCCGCGGCGAGATCCGGTGTGCGAGATTCGATCAGTCCGACCACATCGGTGATGAACGCGGCGATCGGAACGGTCGCGGGCAATCCCATGTCCAGCTGGGTATTTCCACCGATGATCGACACACGGCACAATTCCGGATCCGCGGCTCCCACGCTCCCGGTCGAAGGCTCTCTCACGAGTCTGCAGGCTCCTCATTCACGCGCTCGAGCAGGACAAGGCTCTCAATCTATACCTGCGCCTGTCGTATGCTGAGCAAATCTCGTCCGCATCGCACGCTTTGGGGGCTCTCCCGTATGCCTGACAATCGCCAAGCACAACGCGCTTTCGACGCCGGCGTATTGTCGTTGGGCCTTACCATCGACGGCCAGGAATCCACCCGTGACCTGGAATATGCCCAGCTCGCGTTCACCCGGGCAACCGAATGGGACCCCGAGATGTGCGATGCGTGGCTGGGCCGCGCGGCGGCCGGGGAGGTCACCCGCGAGGTCATTTTCAACCTCTACAAAACAAGTTCGACTTCCCTGTTCCGGGAACAACGCCGTCTCGGTTTGCGTCCCCGCGAGCTCGCCGGCCGCTTCGTGATAGGCCAGTACATCGACTATCCGCTCGCCAGTTTCGTCGAGATCATGTTGGCACAGGCGGCGACGTTGATCGCCGACGGCGACTACGACGAAGCCGAGCGGGTACTCGACGACCTCGCCCGGCATCGAAAATCTCAACTGTCACAAGAGGATCGCTCGGCCGACGACCGCATCTGTGCATATGTCCGCGGCTCGCTGCACTATCAGACCCAGCGCTGGCCCGATGTGATGACGGTACTGGCCGGCTCCGCGGAGTGGGACGACCCCTATATGGCCGCGGCCGCACATGTGATGGTCGGCACCGCGTGTGCCCAGCTGGGATTGTTCGGCGAGGCCATCCGCCGTATGGAGCAGGCCGAGCAGGGCCCGATCCCCGCCGCCGCGGTCTCCGCTCGATTCTGCCGCGGCCTGTGCCTGCGCGAAACGGGACATGAGACCGAGGCACAGGCATTGTTCGAGAAGGTGTTCTCCGAGGCTCCGGATTTCGAGGCCAATGCGCAGGCGATGCGGGACCGCAAGTATCGCATCACGACCACCACCCAGGAACGGATCGACGCTCGCACCAACCGATGGGATCCGTCCTCGGCACCGTCGGCCGAGCAGATCGATCGCGAGGAGCGCGACGACAAGGCCAAGTTGATTCTCGATGCCGCTCGCACGGAACTCGACGAACAGATCGGCCTGGCAGCGGTCAAGACCCAGGTGGCCAAACTGCAGGCCACCGCACAGCTGGCGAAGATCCGCGCCGGCAAGGGGATGGCCAGCGTGCCGCGCGGCCAGCATCTGGCCTTCACCGGTCCGCCCGGAACCGGCAAGACGACGGTCGCCCGCGTGGTCGCCAAGATCTATTGCGGGCTCGGCCTCTTGAAGAGCGACTCGCTGGTGGAGGCCAAGCGCGCCGACTTCGTCGGCGAGCATCTGGGCAGCACGGCGATCAAGACATCCAAGCTGATCGACAGCGCGATGGACGGTGTGCTGTTCATCGACGAGGCCTACACCCTGGTGCAGTCGGGTCTGCAGGGCGGCGACGCCTTCGGACGTGAGGCGATCGATACCCTGCTGGCCCGTATGGAGGACGATCGGGACCGCCTGGTGGTCATCATCGCCGGATACGACGGCGAGATCGATCGGCTGCTGGCGGCCAACGACGGTCTCGCCTCCCGGTTCGCCAAGCGGGTGAAGTTCGATTCCTACACACCGGACGAACTGGGCGAGATCGGGGAATACATTGCGCGCAAACGAGATTCGTCGATCACCGATGAGGCGCTCGACCTACTGGTCGAGGCGTGCACCGAGCTGTACAACCGCCAGAGTACCGACCAGAACGGTCAACCGCGCCGCGGCATCGACCTGGTCGGCAACGGACGTTTCATCCGCAACCTCATCGAATCGGCCGAGGAGGAGCGCGAATTCCGGCTGGCCAATGACGAGACCCTGGACCTGACCGATATCGACGAAGCGGTCCTGATGCGCATCGAGGCGGAGGATATGCGCAACGCACTCGCGAATATTCTGGGCTAGCAGGGTAGTCGGCGCCGTTGCCGGGACCTCACAAAGTGTCGTGGCTCACCAGGGCCTGCTGGGCGGACAGGGTCGGCCCGGGGACCAGCTGACCGACGATCGGCCACGGGGCCGGCAGCGGCTTGTCCGCCAAACCGAGGATCTTCGCCGTTTCGGCGTCGGGGATGCCATAGCGAACACCGTTGTCGCCCACATAGAACAGCGTGCCGCGACGCTCGCTGTCGGAATCGATCGCGGCGGCTTGAATGAACTCCCCGGTGCTCGGGGGGATGAAGGCGGCATCGAGGCGGTCACCGGTACCATCGGCGGTGGTGAGCTCGACCGGAATCGACGACTTCGCCAGTGGCAGCTCACGTCCCGCGAGCACCGTCACCACCGCCCCCTCCCCCACGGCATTCGCCGTCCAGGACACACATCCGACCGGCGCCTTCTCGGCGGAGACGATCACCGGCGTTTGTTTCGGGAAGTGGTCGACCGGAAGCACCGTGAGCAGCGGAACGCCGACCAGCCGGTCCGGCGGCACGGTCGTGATCTCGCTCATTCCCTGGGAATTCGCGTTGCGGATCATCTCGGCGGCAAACGGCGACACCCGCTGTACTCCGGCGGAGAGCACGACATACAGCGCATCGGAATCGACCCCGCGCACCCGGATGACACCACCGACCGGAACATCGGACAACCGGCCCGGACCGGGCTCACCGATTCGGTTGATCGGCGGGGGCGGGGTCAAGGCCGGTACCTCGATAGTGGCATTCAGCAGACCGGCACTGATCGGCCTCGGCGCAACCTTGCCCGCCCCGAGTGCCCTGGCCACGATCGAATCGTTGAGGTCGACCTCGGCACGCTTGCCGTCGAAGATCAGGAAGGTCTTTCCGTCCCGGGTCGCCAGGAGTGCCTGTGCCGGATTCAGTGGCCGGGCAGCGGTTTCCGCGGAGGTGTCGAGTCCACCGGCGATCACGGTCGATTCCGCGCCCGAGGCCCCGGTGGCACTGCCCGCCGACGACAACGGCACGGCATCGCAGAGCGTCCAGGTCGGCCGGTTGCCCGCCGAGGATCCGGGCAGCGTCGCCGGGGCGCCCGGGATCCCGAGCAACGGACCGCGCGGCATACTGCCGAGTTTGGACTCCTTCACCGAGGTCGGCGCCTCGTTGCTCTGGGTGATCAATCGGGCCGAAGCCAGATTCAGTACCGGATGCAACGTGTTGTCGACGACGACGTACAGCGCGCCGCTGTCCTTGGCCATCACGATCTTCGCGTCGCCGATGGAACCCTGCGGACGCAGGAACGACAGGATCGCCGCGCCCGCGATGATCAGGATGCCGAGTACCGTGCTGACGATCAGCGAGCGCGACTGCGACCGCATCGGATCGTGCAGCATGCGGACGTCACGGCGCACCAGCGCGTGCTCATAGCGGCGCAACAGGAACCGGTATCCGTTGACCTGGGCACGTGTAGTCAGCTGGGCCGGCACGATTCCTCCGAAACAGATCTGGGGTGACGAGGGGGTATACCCACCTGAGGTGAGTACAGTAGCGAAGCCATCGACGTTCGGTCCATGATGAGCACATGGCGACGACGACTGCCGGCCCCGCGGCGCAACCCGCTGCCCCACCGCTGAGCTCACCGCAATTCTGGTTGTTCCGGGTGCTACCGCTACGCCTGGTGGTTCCCGTACTCCTGGTCGCGATCGCCGTCGCCTTCGCGGTAATCGCCTGTGGCGCACCCTGGTACGCGGCAGCCGCCGGTGGTGTGGCGGTCACACTGATCGGGCTTGTGCGGGTGCGCGGCACCTGCGCGGCGGCGTCCCTCGCGGACGCATTCGCGTTCCGCTGGCATTCCCAGCGTTGGGGATCCGACACCCAGCACATCCCGTTCGACGTACCGGCTCCCGACGGCGGGAGTTACGGTATGCGCTGGGGCGGTGCCCGGTTGATCACCATGTTGCGCATCGACGCGCCGCCGCAGAATGTGACACTGCTGAGCCCGAGCGGCCTGAATACCGGCGAGATGGTGCCACTGCCCGAAATCGCCCGCTGCCTGAGCCAATTCGATATCGACCTCGACTCGATCGACGTGATCACCACCGGTTCGCGCACTTCCGATGCCGGCCGGGTGGCCCAGCTGTACGAGCAGATCCTGGGCCCGCTGCCCGCGGTCGCGCACCGCACGGCATGGGTGGTGCTGCGGTTCGACCCGCTGGCCAATGCGCCCGCGATCGACCGTCGCGGCGGCGGCCCGGCCGGCACATTGCGGTCCGCGATCGTCGCGACCCGGCGCGTGACCAACCGCCTCGCGGCCCGCGATCTGACAGTGTCGGTGTTGTCGGCGACCGAGATCACCGCGGCCGTGCACCAGCTCACCCTCAATGCCGACCTCACCCGGCTCGACGAGACCTCGCACAGCGTCGAGCACGACGGAATCCATTCCGCCACTTACCGTATGACTCCCGAAGCGCTCGGCCCACGCGGACTGGCGGAGGTATGGGCGACCCCGAGTCTGGCGACCACCGTCACCCTGCGGCTACGTCGCGCCACCGGCACTCCGACCCACCGGGCCGATCGCGGACCGGCAACCATCTCGGTGTCGGCGACGGTGCGTTTCGATGCTCGCGATCAGCCGGCCAAGGTATCGAGTCCGGGTCTGGTCGCCCTGTCCGGTAAACACCGTCGCGCCATGCTGGATCGGCTGCCGATCAATGTCCAAGGACCCGCACTGCCGATCGAGAGCTATCTGGGAACGCCGGATTCGCTGGCCGATCTGTTCACCCCGATCACCGGATGCGGGCAGATCGTCGGCGCCGATTTCTCCGGACAGGGCGTCGCATTGCCGCTGGTCGGTCAGTACATCCGCCGGGTCGAGATCATCGGATCGCTGCTCATCGTGAAACAGGTGATTCTGCGCGCGATCGCGCTGGGAGCGACCGTCGTGGTGCACACCAATCGCCATGAGGCCTGGCGTGCCATGGTGGCGAGAGTCGATGCACCACAGGCACTGTCGCTGGCCGGATGGTCGGCCAGTTCACAGCAGGCGAGTTCGTATCGGTCGGCGACGGTGGTCGTCTACGACGGTATCGTGCCCTCCACGCATCATTCCGACGCGACCGTCATCCTGTTGCGCCCGCAGGGAAGTCACGGAATCGAGAACTTCACCGCCGACATCGTACTGACCGAGGATCCACAGACGGCGAATCTGGTCACCGTCCACACGGCGACGGAGCAGACCTCGGTCTACATGGTCGCGACTCCCGCGGAGATGGAGTATCTCGATACCGGAATGGTTATGGCCGACTGACAGCACAACGCCACCGGCCCGTGCACGCGATCATGCACGGGCCGTTCGGAATCGACGCGACTACATTCCTTCGAAGCTTTGGTAGATCTTCTGGTCGGCATGCTGGGCATTGCCGAGCGCCCGATCGACCGCATCACGCAGGTTTTCGAGCTTCGTTGCGGTGTCGGAGAACTCGTTCTCCCAGTTCTTGTGCGCCTTGCTGAATGCGATGGCCGAGTCGTTGTCTTCCCAGCCAACTTTGATCAGTTTATCCGCGGCCGACTCCAGGTGCGCGATCTGGGTGTGCAGGTTCTTGTAATGCTCGTCGAGCTGCCCCAGCAGCGGGACAAGGAATTTGGGGTCGTAAAGCATATCGATTCCTTCCGGATGTGATGGTCGGCGAGGTGCTACACCAGGTTGGTGAAGTTGTCGACGTTGTCGGCATCGACACTGGTCTTGGTCTTGCCGCCCTCGAAGATCTTCGACGTCATATCGTCGAGCTTGACCCGCAGCCGCTCGCCTTCGTCCGCCCACGCATCGGCGGCCTTACCACATGCGGTATTGGCGTCACCCTGCCAGCCGGGCTTGGCGGCGTTGATGTCGTCGCCGATCCCCGCGATCGTCTTCTTGATCTCTCCCACCGCCGTCATGAAATCATTCACAACCTGGGCGGCAGCGGCATCGTCGAGACTTACCTTGCTCATTGTTCAGTCCTTCTCATTCTGCGGTGTCGGGTGTATTCAGTTGGTGTTGCCGGTAATTCGCACAGTCAGCCCTCGACAGCGCGTGAGCTAGGGCATCCACCTTCCTCCGGGCAGGGAATCGATCAGAGCCGAAACCGACTGTGCGATCCGGTGATCGGAGCCCGGGGTGAAGGTGGACCAGACCCGGAGGTCCTGGGCTGCTCCGGGGCTGGCGACGATGCGGCCGCGTGCGGTGTCGTACACCGCGACCGATCCGAGGGCCCGGGTCGTCACCGCGTCGGAGGTGGTGTAGGCGACGATTTCGGCGTGTGCGAAGCAGGTCGACATGGCCAGCCCGAATTCGATCGCATCGCGTTCGTCGGCCACTCCCAGCGAATACAGCGCCTGGGTGAAGTCGCTCGAGGTCGTTGCGCCGTCGAACAACAGTCGCAGATCCTCGGCGAGCGCGCTGAAATTGGCGATGGGCGCGGGCTCGCATGCGCCGAGGGCGGACAGTATCGGACGGGCCAACGCGGTTCCGCTGTCGTCGGCCCAAGTGGTGCGGATATCGAAATCGCCGCCTTGACGAATGGCCAGCGCGTGTTCGAACCCTCTGCGCGCCAGGCAGATTCGTATCGGTCCCGATTCGGTATAGATGCGCGCCACCAATTCCCGATCCGGCTGCGCCAATACATGCAGTGCGGCCGCGAGGTCGGACTCGACCTCGTCGTAGCCGTCGATCAGGCCGGCGCCGCGCAGATCGGATAACGCCTGCTGTTGCGCGGCATGCCAGGCGTCGACCGAATCCTGCTGCGGGCAGGCCCCGAGTACAGTCGGCAGGGTCTGCACGCCGAGCATGTCCGACACTGCGAGCAGCCCGTCGTTCGTCAACGTCGGCATATCGCTCTCCTCCCTCCGGGCGGCGTCATGGCTGTGCCTTCCCCGGCGCGGGCTCGTTCTGCTCGGCAACACCACCGAGCACCGGCGGTGCGGCCTCGATACCGGTTTCCAAATGCATGGCATCACCGGGGCGTGGTGTCGGGGCAGCCCCCGCGCGGACAGTGCGTTCGGCCTCGCCCATGCCCGCGCCACCCGGGGCCATGCCGCCGGGCATCATCCGGCCGGTGGCATCCTCCGCGTGCACCGGCACCGGTTGTGCCGCAACGACTTCCTCAACGGACACCGACTGCGTGACGGTCTGTGCCCGATACGCCGTCTGCGCCAGCGGCATCGAGGGCAGCCCCGGGAGGACGGGCATGAAACCACCGCCGGGCATCGCGGGCATCGCCGCGGCCGTCGATGCCACCGCCGCATTCTGCTCGGCGTCCAGTGCGACACTGGTCGCGATCACCGGTGGATGGTCCTGCACCCAGGGAGTCGCCAGCGGCGTGGTCGCGGACTCATAGCTCTGCATCACCCGTGCGGCATCGGCTTTCGCGAGATCCTGTTCGCTGTCGACCTGCGCCGCCGCGGCGACCAGTGGCGCGCCGAGCGCGGCACCCGCGTGCTCGATGCTCTGTTTGACAGCTTCCAATGCCGCGATCTCGGCGACATGCGGCATCGCGAGCCTGGCCACCTCATAGGCGGCGGCCTGGCCCGCCGCACTGGTGGCATTGCGGCCCGCAGATGCGGCCGCATCGACGAGCCAATCACGCAGCTTGCCGATCCGCTCCAGGACGAGATCACTGCTGTCCGACCGCCACGACTCCCGCAGCTCCGCCACGATCTGGTCGTATTCACCGACCGCCGCACCGAAGCTGGCGGCCAGCTGCGTCCATGCCGTACCGGCTTCGGCCATCGGCGCCGCGCCGCGACCCGTGGTCAAATCACGTGCCAGCTGTTCGGTGGGTCTGGCGGGCCAGACCACACCGGTGAAGCCGATTACCGGCGGCTCGACCATCCCTGCTCCCGTTGCTATTTCACTGCCCGGAAGCCGGCCGCGTTGTCGTCGTCCATCCGATCCATCACATCGGTCTGGGAACGCAGTGCGGCGGCCAGCTTGCGGACCTCGAGAATGCCCGCCGTGGCGGCTTCGTCATAGGACGAGGCGACCGAGCGCAGCGATTGCGCGGCGCGCACCGACACCTCGTCGGTCCCGGCCGGTTCGACGGCGAGTACCGGCAGTCGCGCACGCAGGTCGGCCTCGAGCCGCGCCGCGAGCGCGTCCAATGCCGTCGCCGACTTGCGGGCCTGCGTCGATTCGAATTCCATGATGATCTCCCGTCAGAGGGTGAGTGCCTTGTCCGGCGGATCGGAATCCAGTCGCCCCGAAGCTTGTTCGGGTGCGCCGACCACCGGCATCGATACACCTTCGACAGCACCGACGACCTCGTCGCCGTGCTGCCCGGTGACCAGTAGCCCGCGCAGGCCCTCGGTCGTTTGCTCTTCTTGCGCACGCGCACCGGCCGCACCCGCGGCACCGGCCAGCGGCATCGCGCCGGGCGAGGTGGCCGCACCGCGCACCGGCGAAGCCTGGACAGCGGACGCCGTCTCCGCGGCGGGCATACTGGCACCCGCCGGTCCGAAGGAAGTGCCGCCGCGAACACCGGCCCACGGAGTCAGCTGGCGCGCTTGCCCTCCCACTATCGGGGCGCCGACACCTGCCGCACCTCCGCCGAGCGCACCACCGGGGTTGCGCAACTCGGCCTCGTGGCGTGCCCGCTCCATATCGGCATCCTGATCGGCGATCCCCTTCGCCGGATTCAGCGCGGTCTGGGCGGTCTGCAGCGCCTGGCCACCCGCAGTCGCCAGCTGACCGAGCGGCCCCACCAGTTGCATCATCTGCTGCACTGCCTGTGACGGATCGACGTTTTTCGGCGCTCCGGTCACCGGGACCTTCGTTCCGGTTTTGGTCATGGCCGCGCTGTGCACGGTGAGTTCGGCACGAGTCTTGGCGACGCAGGCGGTGGCCTCGGCGAGAGTATCGGCCGTGAGGGCGACCACGAACGCCTGCCCGGGTGGGGTGGGCAGGAAAGGAGCCGCGGCCACCAGCGAGGTCATGAACTTCGCGATGATCCCCGACATCATCGTGGCACCTTGAAAGACACTGCCCGCCGCGGCGGTGACGCCGACCGATGTCTGCGCACTCTGCTCCGAGACGGCCGTTCCGTCCGCCGCGGCCCGAGTCGCCTTCTTACCGGCGGCGGTGGCTGCGTCACTCTGCCACAACATCTGCGCTATCTGCATGGCGGAGGTGCCGAGCGACACCGCCGTCTGCACGACCGATGACACCTGGGACAGCGCCTGCACCGGATCGATCGCGGGGGCCGCCGCCGGATTGACCCCGGGCTCCTCGGAGCCGACGTGGCCCACGGCGGGGATACGCCCGGTGCCGAAACTGCCGGCCAGATCGGTGAGCGGTTTCGCCAGCACGGACAGATCGAGCACCGGTAGCGGCGGGAACTCCGGCATCGGCGGCAGTGCCGGAACCTGCGGCAACTGCGGCAGCCCCAGATCCTTCAGGACATCGTTCACCGGCCTGTCCACTGCCTGCCCAATGGTGCTGTGGCGCAACAGGTCTACGACCGACTGATCCAGCGGCGCGTTCATGGATCAGCCGCTTATCTTCCCGAAATCGGCGGATGCGACGGCTTCGGTGCCGTCGTAGAGGGCCGCGCTCTCATAGGCGGCAACCGCCGACATTCCGTGCACATGCGCCAGCTCGGCCACCGAGGTCAGGTTGTTGGCCTGCGCGACAGCGAAGGTAGCCAGGAAATCCTGGCCGATCAGCCCGAAGACCGGTATCGCGGCAGCCATGGTCGCGACCTGATTCGTCGCTCCCGCCAGCGCGACATCGGTCGCCAAGGCCGCGGAGGCGTCACCGTACCGGCGAATGGCATCGGTCGTAGCTACTATTTTATTCATCGCAAACCTTCACTGCCGGAACATGATTGTTTCGCATTGTTGAATGTAGCGGGTTACCGCGGCCGTGCCTCGGCGGAACCACCCACTCGTGGTAAGGGGTCATTGTCGTGATACGCGCCCCCTCTACTCGGCAGCCTCTTCGTTGAACGCGGCAACCAGATCGCCACGTTCGGCAAAAGCACTTTGCGCCGCACGACTCGCCGTGTCGATCACGAGCCGCTCGAACTCGGCCGGAGTCAACTTCGCGATCCCCGCCGACAATTCGAGCTCCTGGAGCGCCCCGTTCCCGTCGACCACGACGGTGACGACTCCGTCGGATGAGGTCTCGCGGCCGCGCACCGCACCCATCTCGTCGGCGAGGTCGCGCAGCCGTTCCAGGCTGCGCTGCGCCCGCGCCTCGAGATCGTCCATCGCCTTACTCATACCGACCGCAACCAACTCTGCGGCTCGACCTCGTACTCGGATTCTTCGATGAGTTCTTGGCGGGCAACATCTTCCGGCTTGGGGAGCCCGGTCAGCGCGAGAACATCACTGCTCAGCCCCGCCTCCCGCAACTCCGCCCGGCGCGCGAGGCCGGCTCGATTCGCCGACTGCTTACACAATCTGACGATCTCGGCCGCCAACTCGGCGGGGGGACGACGCAATTCACCGCGTTCGACCTTGATGCCGACCGGCAAACCCTGTTCAGTGGTCTCCACCGAGATCGAGCCACTCCTTGATGCGGCTGTCCACATAACACCCCTCATCATTTGCGATCTGCCGGCTCGTTACGACACCCCAAAGGGTTTGTCGAGCAGTGTACTGCGACCGAAGATCGACCAGACGTTAAGGCATTGCCACCACTGAGAAGTGGATCATGGGTCGGGGTACACGTCCATGCCAGACTGGATCGAATTCTCGGCGATAGTCAGGAGCGGACCCATGGTTGACACCACGGCCTTGCCCCAGTCGGCTGCCCACACCTGGAGGCACCGATGATCGATGGTGGCGGTAGTGGCGAGGCGCCCGAGGTTCGCGGCCCGGTCAATTCCCCCGGCAAGAAGGCCGAGGACCCCTGGAAAGACATCACCAAGCAGGTGGCCGACGGCAAGCTCCGGTTCGAGCCCTCTGCCGCTACGCAGGCGGCCACGGAATGCGTGAACGCACTCGCCGGAATCAGCCGTATCCAGGAAAAGCTCAACGGTATGAACCCTCTCAGCCCGTTGAGTCAATTGAAGTCCGGCTCGGCGCTGGCAACCCTGTTCAATGCCACTCGCCACGGCTTGAGCGAGGTGTTGCAGACACACAGCACCGCATTGGACGAAATGCTGAATACGTTCAAGGATGCGGGTAAGAAATATATCGAGGTCGACCTGGATTCCGCGCACGATATGGATCCGGCTCTGAAAAAGAGCATGATCGCGGATTTGGACGGGATCAAGCCGAAATCGGCCGCCGACGCCGGAAAATTTCAAACCGAGATGCCGAAACGCGGTAAGGCGCCGGCAACCGAATACATGGACGTCAACTACGAAGGGGTACCCGTCAAGAGTAAAGAGCCACGATCAGCTTCCGAGCTGGAAGAACAAGGAATACCTCTCGGTAGCCGCGATTTCATCAACGGCGGCAAGAAGCTGACGGAAGACCAGATTGTCGATTCGTCCCAGGGCCGGGCGGAGCTCAGTCAATTCGTCAAGCCTGCCGGGCTCCCGGACACATTGGTCAACTCCATGGGATCGAATCAGACTCAGGTGAAAGCACTGGAGCTCTGGCGGCTCGAATCCGGCCCCAACCCCGAGAACCCGGACAGCCAGTCGTGGCGCGATCTGTACAACCTCGGTCAGACGGCCGGGCACGCGGTCAAACCGGTGCTCGACGCCGCGCTGGCGTGGCAATCGATGGCGAACGAGCTGAAAAAGACCAGCAAAACACTCGCCCAGTATGCGGTGGACAAGTCACTGTGGGAAGGACACGGGGTAGACGGAGCCGTCAAAGCGGTCGAGAACTACCACACGAAGGCAAAAGCCCTGGCTACACAAATCACTGATATGGGTAAGACCCTCGAATACACGTCGGAATGGCTGGCGAACACCAAGGCCGGTATGCCTCAAAAACCTGATCCGCCGAAGCCGGTGATGGTAACCGGGTACACAGAAGACCCGTTGACCGGTAACTCGTCATATGACGTCGATATGGCGGCCGCAAACCAACGAAATCTTGCGATACACCGCCAGAACATGGAAAACAACTATGTTCAGGGCGTCCAGACTTCATCGCTGTTCGTTCCATCAATGGACAAGTTGCCGGTAACCACTCCGAATAAGAGCGAAAAGCCGGATGGCAAACAAGACACCGGCCCCGATGGTAAGGGGGGCGGCACGAACACCACCCCCAGCGGCGGGGGCACCGGCCTCACCCCCACCGGCGGGGGCACCGGCCTCAACCCCAGCGGTGCCGGCACCGGCACCATTCCGACCGCGGCCTCCAACTACAGTCCGGTCGACCCGTCCAAGCTCGCACAGGGAGTCGACGACCGCACCACCTCCCAGGCCGAGACACCGAACTACACGGCAACCACTCCGGCCACGGCTGATCCCACCCAATCCGCCACCCAGACATCAGGTTTGGATGGTCTGAGCCAAGCGGCCGGGCTCGCCCAGCAAGGTATCGGCGGCGCCCAGAGCGCGATGCAGGCCGCTGCACAAGCCGCGCAGCAAGCAGCGGCGAGCGGGCTGACTGCGGCCCGAGCCAACGCGCCGGCATTCCCCGCAGGGTCGGGTGCATCGAGTACCGGCGGTGGTGGTGCCGGCAAGATCGGCGGTGGTGCCGGGCTGAGCGGTAGCGCGGCTGCCGCACTGCAGAAGGAAGCCGACGCGGCGCGGTTGTTTCCCCGGGCGAATGCTGCCGGACCGGCCTCGCCACTCGGCCGCCTCAGCGGAATACCGGGCGCCGGTGTGCCCGCGAGCGGTGCGCCCGGTTCTCCCGGTGCGGGCGCCGGCCAGGGCCAAGGGCAGGGCAAGGAGTACAAGCGGCCCAAGTACCTCGAGTCCAGCAAACATCTGGAAGAGGCGCTGGGTGAGGCGCCGGCGGTAGCCAAGGCCGTCGTGGAGAAGTAACTGTGGAGAAATGACCCGAACCTGGAAATTCACCGACCTAGAGTTCGTCGTCGCTTGGGAGGCCGTGGAGGCGGATGTGCTTCCATCCCCCTTCATCTTCACCAGCAGCACGCCGCTGTACGAGGACTTCCAGCGCGAGAAACGGGAACTCCGTGCGCAATTGGGCAGCAGGATCGACGATGTCGCACCGGTGCTGGATATCGTTGCGCGGCCGGATATCCGGATCGAACTGCACGGGTGGGGCAGCGACTTCGACGACGCCGACAGCCAGATCCGCCTGCTCGCGGTCCGCCGCGAAGGCTACGGATATCTGCTGAAGCAGTTGCCCGGCGAAACCGCTTGGCACAGCGGCGGTTACACCATCAGCGAATGCGGTCCACTGGAGCTCGCGGATCTCCTCATCGCCGAACTCCCGGAGGCCACCCCCGGCAAGCTCCCCGATGTCGTACTCGCCCCGCGCGACCGCAACCCCGATCTGGACTATTCCTATGGCCAGTCGCTGGTAGCGGACACCTTCGACGACACCGTCGACCGCCTGGCCGACCAATTCCTCCGCACCCCCGCCACCGGCGAGGGGATCATCGAAGTCGAGCAGGGACTATCCCGCTTCGGTCCCCGCGGCGTAGCCCGCAGCCGATTGGGCTGGCGAGACCTCGCCGACGACGGCCGCTACGCCATCACTACTGCCACTCCACCGGTTGCCGTGCCCGCCGACACCAAACGGCTTGCCGCCCTGTTGAATTCGGGCATCGCAGAAGTGATCAAGGCCATCAAGGACGAACGGCGCTGACGCGAGCTCTCGTGGCCGATGGCCTGCGCCGGGTCACCAGTGCGCCACGACCATTCGGTCAACGGTTACCGACCGGCCCCGCCGAATCGTCCGACGACCGACGCGGCTGTTCCCGTGCAGCCGAAAGCCCACCGACAAGAACTGAAACGGCCGCCCGCACAGTCGTCCCCACCGAATCACGATCGATACCACACGCCTCGACAATCTCCGGCAACGACTGCCCGACAAACCACCGAACAAATACCTCCCGACGCCGATCAGTGTCCTACGACACCATGAGTTTCTGCCGGAAGAAGGCGTACTTGAGCGCGGTCTCGAATGCGGCCTGCCGGTTGTTCGCGGTATCGGCATGCCCGCCTTCGGTGCTTTCGTAGAACCAGACCTCATGCCCCTCTTCCTCCAGCCGCGCCACCATCTTCCGTGCATGGCCGGGATGAACACGGTTATCGCCGGTGGAGGTCCGGTACAGGATCGGCGGATACTGCCTGTGGGGATCTGTCTCGTGATACGGGGAGATTATGTACGCAGCCTCCTCCGGGATATCGGGGTTGCCGTATTCGGCTATCCAATTCCTCCCTTGGTGCAGTAGGTGGTAGCGCTGGAAATCCGCCGTGGGGACCTCGCCGACCAAAGCGCCGAACATCTCCGGATAGCGGGTGAGCATCACCGACATCAGCAGGCCGCCGTTGCTCCTGCCGACGGCGCCCAACTGTTCGTGAGTGGTAATGCCGCGTCTGACCAGATCCATCGCCACGGCGACGAAATCCTCGTACACCTTGTATCGATTGGCTTTCATGGCACTGGTATGCCATTCCGGTCCGTACTCGCCACCACCACGGGTATTGGCATAGACCAAGATGCCACCATCCGCGATCCAGGCCATGCCTGCCGCGCCGTCGTACTCAGGCGTCAACGAGATTTCGAAGCCGCCGTAACCGTGCATGATCGTCGGACCGGTCACGTTGCGGCGACGAGTGACGAAGTATGGAATCGAGGTGCCATCAGCCGAAGTGGCAAAGAACTGTTCGGTAACCACGTCGGTGGCATCGAAAAACTCCGACTCCTGCTGAACCAAGTGCAACTCGGTGTCCACCGACCCGGCAAGCAGACGGGTGGGGGTCGTGAATCCTTGTGTAGAAACCAAGAACTCATCACCGCCCGCGATCGGGTCCAAACCGACCACTTCGGCGGTCGACATCTCCGGGATACCGTCGAGCGTCCGACGGGTCCAACCATCGGCGGTGGGGGTGAGAATTTCGATCTTGGTTTTAACGTCGGACAGCAAGGTCAACAGCAGGTGATTCTCCGTCCACCCGTAACCGTGCAGAACGGTGTGCGGATCCGGGATGAACAGGGCCTCGAACTCACGGTCGCCGGCCAGGAATCTGTCCAAATCCGCGACCAACAAGGAGCCTGCGGGGTACTCGAAAACGGCGAACGTCCACGAACTCTTGAGCTCTACCATCAACCAGTTTTCGACCCACCGCACGTCCGCGTCGGTCGGAATCTCGAGCTGCTGTATCGAATCATTGTCATGTATTACGTAGTATTTGGTACTGAAGAAATCGAGCTTCCGCATGACATTGCGCGGCCCCATACCGGGTGTGCGCTCGTACCCGGCGACCACGTTGCCGCCGGTGTCATCACCCTCGACCAGTGTTTCTGCGGCACTCAGCGGCGTGCCCCGCCGCCAACGTTTGGCTATGCGGGGAGAACCGGACTTGGTCATGGTATCCGGCCCGAAATTTGTCGAGACATAAATGGTATTTTCATCGACCCACGCAAATCGGTTCCGCGCCAAGGAAAGCTGGAACCCACCGTCGGCAGGTGTTATGAATTTCCGCTCCCGAAGGTCGTATTCGCATACAAAAGTGTCATCGCCGCCGCTGAGCGACAGGCCGATCAGCGCTCGATGCTGCCCGTCACGCAATACCTTGGCTTCCCCCCAAACCCAGGTCTTCCCCGTGGTCCCGGTCAGCGTGTCCAGATCAAGCGTGTCCAGATCGAGCAGCACATCCCACATTGGCTCGCGATTGCGGTAGCTCGCAACGTCGGTCCGCCGCCATATCCCCTTCGGATGCTCGGAGTCACGTCGGAACTCGTAGAAATACTCACCACAACGGTTCGGAATGATGATGTGGTCGTCGCTGTCGAGCATGGCAAGAATCTGCCGTTCCAGTTCGGCGAATTCCGGTGAGGATGCGAACTGGGCGACCGTGCGTTCGTTACGCTCGCGAACCCACGCCAACTGACGCTTGCCGGTGACGTCCTCCAGCCACAAATACGGATCGCCGTGCCCGTCTCCGGATGAGTCGAACTGTGGTACACGGGTTTCGGAGTCCAACACCGACCGGGCTTTATCGCTGACCTGGTCCTCCGAGCGCCCACCGGCACTCGGCTCGGCGCGTGGCTGTGTCGGCGGCCCCGTATCGGCACCGGACCCCTCACCGGGATTCCGCCCGAACATCCTGCCGAGCGGCAAACGCGGCAGGCCCGGATCACCCACACCCGACACGATCTCGCCACCCTCGACCACGACCGCCCACACACCGACCGGCTCCCCACGATCACGACACCAATCCTCGAACGCCGTCTCGTGCTCCCCCTCCCGAACCACCACCCGACCATCACCCTTGTGCACCAACAACACAGCGTGACCCATACCGGTGTCGTCGTACACCTCGAACAACACCGCCGCGGCATTCTCCCCGCGACCGGCCAACTCCCGAACGACCGCCGCACGACCAGCGAAACCCGCCGCACGATGTCGCAACGCAGCAACAATCTGTCGCCCGGACACACCCGCCAGACCCACTTCCCCCAACGCCGACCAATTCACCAACTCGGCGCGCTGCACCCCCTCCAGACCGCGGAACGCCACCGGCACACAATCATTCACGTGCCCCGAACCATCGTGCGGCACCCACGCCGAGGTCGCACCACCGACCGCTTGCATCTGGTGCCGGATCTCGGCGATCAGTTGCTCGGCGTCTTCCGGGGTGATATCCAGGTGCGCGCTCAACTCTGCTGTCAATTCCGGATCCGGAGGACCCGACAGCGCTCGCTTTATTCGCTGCGCGAATATCGCGTCCATCGGGGCTGGACCGGACTCGCCCACACCATCGCGCGGACGGGCTCCGAAATCGCCGACCGGCTTGTCCATCAACATCGCCCGCCGCGCGAACACCTCACGCGCCTCGGTGAGCGCAGCCAGTTCGAAGCCCAGCTCCCGAGCGGCCTCCGCATCATCGGGTTCGATCCCGGTTTCCGAGAGTCGCCTGTCCTTGTATTTGTCGGCCGCGCTGATCAATCGTCGTGTCCGCTCGTCCACGTCCGGATAGCGAAGCTCGAAGTGGGCTCGACGCACAGCATTATGGGCGGCGGCCCAGGCGGCCAAGGTGAAGTCGAACGAAGGGATGAAATTCAGGATCGCCTTCATAATTGCTATCCGGGCTACTTGCGCGAATTCATTGCGCAACTCGCGCGGAACTCGCCAGCGGCGCGCCACCTCTTCCGCAATCGAATCGTACCTCGAGTATATTTCTTCACGGATCCGTCGTTCCTCGGGAGAATCCGGACTCGAATCGATCAACTCCCAGAACAAGTGATTATCAGGCCCGGTCGCTCCGGAATCCACTTCGGGATAGAATCGCCGCAGCGCCGCAACAAGCATTTCTTTCGGCATATCGAGACGTTCCCGCATGGTTCGAAGCATGAGTATTCCCGGCTTCACTTCGCGCTCCACTGTATAAACCGACCGCCGAGGCCATCCGACAAATTCGGCAAACTCGAATTCGGCCATTTCGGAGCGTTGCCGAATCCCCCTCGTCCAGCCGTGCACTGATTCGTAGCGTCCAGGAGGTGGAATATCTATTGCAGGAGACGATCCGAAATTGCGCTCGAGACACTGGCGGGGCACGCCCACTTGATCTGCCAATTGCGCCCACCGGCTTTGCTGCCGAGCACTGATGAGATAGAAGCGCATCAGCGCTGCCGCCATGGCGTCGTTCGAAATTCCCAGAACTTCTCGGAGCGCGCGGAGAAACGCCGCACTCGGCCTGATGTAGTGTTCGAATACGCGAATCGACGACTGTGTGGTTCCGATACGTGCCGCCAATGCTCGTTGAGTCAATCGGTTGTACAGACGTACCGCTTTCGCCCAATCGTGCACCGAGTCATAGACAGCCGAGTCGGGGATTGTTTCTCCGGCGGGAGCCATTCGATAGCTGTATCCCCAGGACAGCGCCAGATGGTTCCAGGGACCTGCGCGATGCAGTACGTGATCGTATACCCGCAGCATGGCGAGGTCGTCGGGCGGCATTGCCCCCTGCAGATACCGCCGCATCGCCGTCGCACCGAGCCCGAAGACGCGCGCCAGCCCTGATACTCCGATTCCGTTCAGACGCCCGAAGTAGCGCAAGTACTCACCGAATGATCCGACGGCGAGCAAGCTCGGAAAGGTAAGCGACTCTCTCGGGAGGGAGAAAACCTCGGCGATCTCTTCACTGATCACACAGTCGGACAGCACATCTACAAGGTCGTACACATCTTCATGCCCGGGAACGTCGGCTCCGCTCTCCCACCGTTCGATGTCGACGTACGTTTTCCCACTCCGGGTGGCCAATTCTGTTCGAGACCACCCTGCGGCCATACGTAGGAATCGTAGATATCCGGCGATTCGAGAATAGCCTTCCGGATATGCGGCTCTACCATTTCGGGCAAGTAGCTCCGGGTAGTGTCGTGCGGCATCGGTATACGTGTCTCGGGCACCCGGAACCCGGCGCAGCAGCGCACGCACCTGCTCCGTGCTCAATTCTGTCTCGCCCCGCTCGGCGGCGGCCCATGTCCCCCGTGGCGCGTCGATCAATTCGTCCATTCGTTGCGGCGCCATGCACAGGAACCGGCGTATCGCCGACAGCCAGGCTGTCGTGCCGCTCTCGCCAGGCCCCGGGAATTGTCCGGTCGGCATCGCATTGTGAGCGGTGGGGTCCAGCCCGGCGCGCGTCAACCACCGATCCGTCTGGGAATTCTCCAGGTGGTGCATCGCCAGATAGTCGGCGAGGCTCTGCCTCGGCTGCCCGGATTCGTCTGCCAGGAGTGCCCGATACCACTCCACGAACCGCCGTTCTTCAGGAGACGACAGAGCATCGAATATGCCCTCACTCAGATAGATCGACAACAGTTCCGGAGCAAGTGACCGGGCCAGCCGAATGCTGATCCGGTGCAACGATGCGTCGACCTCGCTGATACTCGAGCCGGTATCCCGTGCGATCTTCGCCTTGTCGTACAGCAGGACGAAATGCCGTTCGAAAAGGTCTCGTTCGGCATCGGACAGCACCGTCGGCAAGTGGCGAACTACCAACGGGTAATCCCGCGTCGCTGCCAGTTCGACCAGTCGCATCGCTATGTCGTCGACGCTGTCGAGTGCTATCGCCATCCGCCGTATCGCGGTGCGCACCAGGTATTCCACCGTGGACACACCGACCCATCGCACCGCAGCCCTGCCGTGCCGTGACGTCTCCGGGTCCCCGAACCTGGTGAGGAGGAAGGTCCGCCAGTCGTCGGGCAGGTCGGCGAACACGCGCTGGAACTCCGGGTCACCGGCCCGCGCCAGTACATCTCGCTCCCGCTCCGTTGCGGCCCGCTCCAACGCCTGCCGGAGCCGGACATGCTGGGCATACTGCTCCTGATCCCGCAACACGTCGTCCGCCAACGACGAAACCCACTGTTGCGTATCAGCGTCTTCGGCCAAAGCGCCGACACCGCGCTGTGCCCGCCGCAGCGCCTCCGCGGTGAGTTCCTGCACCGACTGGTCCGATTGCGCGAACGCCGAGACGTGTCGGTGCGCTACCTCGCGGAGTCGGTCCCAGTCGAGCCTTCGCCACTTCTCCCCTACCCCCACCGGGTCTCGCACCAGGTCCGGTGGAAGCTTCCCGACCCATTGCTCGGCGAGGGAATACACCCATTTCTCGACAGTGTTCTGGCTGCTGCCTTCCGCCGCGGCTATCGCGCTCGTACTCTGGCGACGCACGAAAAACCGGTCGAACCGTGCCCCCATCGACTCGGATATCTTCGGCAGATAGGGCTGTAGCGCTTCGCGCGCGTAGGTGTGCACCTCCCGAATCGCCTCCGCCGCCTCGACGCCGGTGAGCAGAACCCCGCCGGACAGCAGTGTGGCCAATGAGACCGCGATGTCATGCTGCTGATCCCGGATGGAATCCGCGGGGCGACCGAGCATTTCCGCCAGCTCGAGAATCGGCCACTTCTCGAGGAACAGCCTTCCGGCCACTTCTCGATCTGTTTCGGGAAGTTTCGGAATGCAAAGCTTCAGCTCGGTGCGCGACGCCGCACGAACCATGCGCAGCTCATCGCCACGGCGATGATAAGGAATATTGTCCGGCGGTACGTTCACCGCCGGAACCGGCGACGAGTGCGGTGCCGCAGCGGATGCCATATCGAGGATGACGCCGGAACGCACCGCCCGGTAGCGGAGTCGGCGCTTCGCGGCTTCCACCCGTTCCCGGGTTTCAGCCCCTACCCCCGCACGGTTACCGAATACTTTCTTGACAGTTCCCAGTGACACCCCGCATTCCCGAGCCACATCGTCGCGGGTAGCTCTGCGAAGCACACCACCACCGGTGTACCGCTCGGGAAGATCCGGCGGCAGCATCTCGACCACCATGGTGGCGATCTGATCGAGAATTTCGTAGATCCGCCGTCGGTGCTGCCGCTTCGCGGCAACCATCTCGTCCACCGTCTGCCGGTTCACGAAATACCGGTCGAAGTCGTCGAGTTTCTCCGGGGCGATTTCGGCCAGTTTCCTTCGGCAGTGCGGTAATAAATGCCGTTCGTACTCGGCTACCGCCTCCACCAACAACAACGTGGCATTGTCGCCACTCCCCGAACCGTTCAGCGGACCGTCAAATTGCCTCGGTGCTGTCGGGCGCCGACCCGCCTGGGGCGACGCTGGCCCGCTTGTTTTGTGTACTTGGCCCTCAAAGCGACGGCGCTCGTTATGCGCCTGAGTCGATGTGTCTTCCTCGTGCCCGCTTTCCCGCGACCGCACATCGTCCAGGCGTGCATACGCCATCGAGCCGTCGCCAGACGGCGACGGCTCGGCATCGGCGGGGTCGCGCGAGTCCGGCGGCAGGGCGGGGTCGGCGGCGAACCACACCGCCGGGTCACGTCGCCCACGGCCGAACGGGTTCGCGATCGGATCCGGCGGCAAGTCCCGTGGATTTCCACCGATCTCGGCGAATACGCCGACCAGACCGGCCGGATCACCATGCCCCGCAGCGGCACCGCCCGCGAAAGCCCAAGCGTTCGAGGGCAATCCCGAACCCGCCGGGGTCACCGCGGTTCTGGCCTGCGCCCGATCTTCCGCGGTCGGGGCGTCCCACAGCCCGCGGGCGTAGTTCAGGTCGGAGGTGAGGTCTGCCGTCATCTCGGACGATTCCGGCCCGGCCAATGCCCGGATCAATCTGCTGATGCGGAGATAGCCGTGGTAGATCTCCTCGTTCCCACCACGGGGCTCGGTACCGAGGGACAAACCCAGTGTCGCCCAGGCGAAGTCGGGGTCAGCCCACATCACCCGGCGCCATCCGATGAACCCGGACACTTGGCCGTTCATGAACAGGATGTTGTCGATGGTGAGCGCGGCGGGAATCAGCTGGGACCGATTGGGCTGCAAGGTAGCAGCCATCGCGAGGATCGGCGCGAACGGCTGGTCCGGAATATTGTGGGCAGCAAGCTTTTCCGGATACTCCGCCAGCAAGCTCATGTCCTCGTCGACGAGTTTGCGCAGCAGTTCCGCGGGATCCTCCGCGACCAGGTGCACGTCGCCGACCTCCGCTCGGGGCACTTGTCGCAGCTGCTGCAGCAATACCTGCACCGGAGCGATGACTTCATTCCGGACGTGCACATGATCGGCTGCGGACAGCGGATGTCCGGGCAGGCGCTCTTCGATGATCAGCGGCCCCGGCCCCTCCTCCCGTATCGCCGGATCCAGGACGAACAGCGGGCGCGGCACCCTTTGCACCCCGTGACGATGCAGCATCGCAAGCAGTTCGTGCTCGTGCCCCGCACCATCGCCGCGGAGCGGGCCCGGCAGGCCCTCACGGTCCCCGACCACGCAGAAACCGTCGCCGACAACGACACACCAGCGGTAGGTGCCCTCGATCCGGATTACACTGGCACGCGGGATCAGGTCGATCAGCGACTCTGCCTCGGCCCGGTCCATCTCGAGCCTCGCGGATTGGTGGTCTCCCAGCGTCCGGTACGCCCGCGCCATCCGCCGGGGAGCCTGCAGCGCACCGGGATCAATAACCCGGTCGACGGGTGTCACGAACGGATCCAAGGTCTTATCCGCACTCACCGTCCCGAAATAGCGCGTATGCATCGCGAACGTGAAGGACCTTGCCCACCCTTCGGGGTTCTCCCTCAAACGAGTGTCCTCGAAGTCCCCCGTCCACTCACGCACACCGGCGGGCAGTTCGATGCCGAGTGCATCGGGGTTGCGGTGCAGGACAGTGAACCGCGTGACTCGATTCCACCACGGTTCCCTGGTGCCGACCACCGTGAGCACCACCTTGCCGGTGGACTTGCGCAGCGCCTTGCCGACCGCAAAGACGACGGCCGCACTCGCCGCGCGGCGTTTCACCAGTGGCCAGCCCGCCATCGCCTTACCGGCGAAGCCTCGGATCGCCGCCGTAATTTCTCGGATCGTCGCCTCGTCGAAGACCTGGCCGTCCTCGCGGAGGGGCACGGTGGTCACCGTGGGATCGGACGACGTATCGACGATCAGATCGTGGTCGTGCCCCATCGCGCTTCTGACCAGATCGACGCAGCCGCGGGTGGACTTGCCCGCCATCTCCCGGACGGCGGCATAGCTGGCCATGTACGTGGTGTC
Organism: Nocardia sp. NPDC049526; assembly: GCF_044465765.1. NCBI lineage: Bacteria > Bacillati > Actinomycetota > Actinomycetes > Mycobacteriales > Nocardiaceae > Nocardia > Nocardia sp. NPDC049526. The sequence continues at coordinate 637,430 of NZ_JBITMA010000004.1, forward strand.
GCGACTGGGATCCAGCTGCCGCCCCAGCACAGCGGGAACCGTGTCGTGTGCCAGCCGCTGCGCATGCAGGATGGCCACTGCGATCTTGACGTTGGGGGTCATGTCGGCGCTGGACAGATAACCGGCCACGCCCCGGTGATGGAGGATCGCCTTGTCCCAGGATCGTGGGCCGAGCAGGGCCAGATCCCAATCCACCATCCCGAATGGGTCGAGTTGTGTGTTGTCCGGGATATCGTCCCCGTGCAGCAGAGTGAAGTCTTCCGGTTCCGCCTCGTCGACCATTGCCTCGACGAGATCGAACATATTCCTCGGAATCTCCGCTTCATCGATGATTGCCGCCGCCTCCTGATTCTGCAGCAGGGTCTCGAACAGCCGCCGCTGCTTATCGATGATCCAGCGGAAAAACCCTGCGGTGTCCCGGTTTTCCGGCATCTCCTCCAAGAGCAGGGCGCGCAGTTCCGGTTCTGGGATCAGATCCAGCTGCCGCCACAACGTGCGATAGCCACCCATGACCTGTTCGCGCTCGGCGTGGTATTCGGTGGCGGATGCTTGATGGCCGGGCAGCATGCTCGTGACCACGATCGGGGTGGACTCGGTCGCCACCCACCGGTCGAAGCACATTTCGGTCAGCACTGCATACGGCAGCGGCACATTTTCCACCCCGTATTTCGCAAACAAGCGCAGCAGCTCGTGCTCCCGGAACACTCGCGGATCCACGCCTTCGGACGGTTTGCGCATTCGCACGAACAAGCCCTGCCGTGGCAGTGCGTAGTTGAAATTGTTGTGTCCCTGCAGCAATTGACCGGTCCGCAAAGCCGCGGAGACCGTAGCTTCGGCTGCCGACCTGGGCATGGACGGGCGCGGATCGTCCACGGCGCCCTGCGGCCGGAACAAGTCGGCGTGCACCTGTCCGGAGGAATCCGCAGGCGCCATTCCGACGGCGAAATCGTCGGCAGGTCCTCGCCAGCGCACACCACCATCCGGATCCGGAACACCCTCGGAGACCGGACGGCCATCCTGATCGAGGAACAACGCCAACATGCCGGACCGACCCGGCACATCCTCCGGCACAACGAAATCCGAAATGAACTCCCCCTTACCCGGATCCCGCAACTCGAACCACACACGATCACCGTCGACATGACGAATCAACCACCGAGCATGACCCAATTCACCCCGCCGACCGAACAAAGCAGGCTCGAATACCACCATCGCAATCCCGTCACCCTCCCCCCGCGCATCCAGAACCCGCCCGTGCGCATCCAAACGAGCCACCGCATCAGCCAACCCCGCGACATGCTGCGCCCGACCACCCAGCGCATCCTCCATCACACTGACCAGCACCCCGCCCAGGCCGGCCCTGCCCAGCAACCGAATGTCGTTGCGACCGAACCACCGAGCCACATCCTCGACAACCTTCGGACCGCACTGATAGTCCTCGAGTCCATCCGTCGTCGCAGCAGCAGGATCGGTCCACTCGGCCGTCACCTCGGGTTCCGGTGCCGCAGGCACACCCCGAGCCTGCAGCGGGAACTGGGGAGGCTCAGGCGCCGGAACCGCGCCACTCGATTCACCCACTGCCAGTAGGTGTTCGACGCTTGTCCGCAAAGCCGGGTCGATGGCTTCGACATGCTCGGGCCGGGCGGCTGTGTCGGCGGGGGCCTCGGCGTAACCGCCCTGGACGGCCCACTCGATGATCGCGTCGATATCCGAGGTGCCGAGGTTCCTGCGAAGCTTGTTCCGCGCCTGCTGGAACGCCCTGGTGGAAACGTGTAGTTCCCGCGCTGCGTCCGTGTCGGAGAGCCTGCGCGGAAGCAACCGCAAAACCTGTTTCTCGCGGCGGGTCAGCGATGCGAAATCACCTGTCGGGCCGGCCGGTTCGACAATGCCCTCCGCGGCCGCATGCACGGATTTGGCGACCCGGGTCAGTGTGCTTCGATCAGTGCCCAGCTTGGCGGCGAGGGCATCGAGATAGGCGCGCACCCTCGGTGCGGTTACGCCGAGATTCGGGGCAATCGCGTTGAGGGACAACCCCGCCGCGACCTGGCGGAGCGCGGTCAGCTCGCGGGTGGTCGGCGTTGGCTCGACGTGGCTTTCCGGCGCCGCTGTGGCCGGGCGGGCAACCGCGCGCTGCATTGTGCGTACCGCAACGTCCAGAGTCTGCTGGACCTTGCCCGTTGGGGCGTCACCGCTAGCCGAGAGCGACTGGGATTTTCCGGTGGCATGTGCAGTGGGGGCCTCGGCGGCATCAACCAAGTGGATGGTTTTCGCGATCAGCTGTCCGGTGGTGCCGCTGCCGGTCAGCTTCTTCAGGCGGGCCATCGTCGTCCGTACAGCTTTGAACGGGAGCTGCAGTTCCGTCGCGATTGCCTGGTCGGACCTGCCTTCGGCCTTCAGGAGGATGATCCGGCGTTCCTGAGCATCGTCGAAAGAGTGCTCATTCGCCGTGGGCGGAGGCGCGAGGATCTCCCCGCGAATGGCCGCAGCGACCAGCGCTGCCTGATTGTCGACGACGCCGAACACCTCCGCCAGCGCGGTGTATCGAATATTCACCCACCCCAGTGACCGGTCGAATTCTGCTGCTATCTCTTTTCGGCCGTGACCACAGGCGATCATGGTGAGGATGCGCATCAATTCGGCATGCTGTCGCACATCGGATTCGGTAGGGGTGGAAACCAGCTGGTGGATCGTCTTCGCCACCAGTTCGGTTGTGGTCTCCGAATGCGTGACTTCCCTCAGCTCGGCAAGTACCTGATGCACGGCGCTGGGTGACAGGTGTACCTCGTCTACACACTGCTCAGCCGTTTTGCCTTGCGCTTTCGCAGCGAGGATGGCCCGTTCCTGTTGTGTCAGGACGATCGGGAACTGCGCGGGCGCGTCGATGAGCCCGCGCCGGATTCCGGTCGCCACCAATGCAGTGTCGTGGTTGACAGTCCACCGTTCGGCGGTGCTGTGGACAGCGACATCCAGCTCTGTGGCGAGGGCGGCAGCGCGGCTGATCAGCCACGCGGGTGAATGGTTCAGAGCTGTTGCGGCACTCGCGATGGTATGACCTGCTGCGAGAAGTTGGAGCACAATTCTCTGGAGTTTCGGTTCCCAAGGTTCCTGAATTATCCTCTCGGAGACCGCGAAATCGAACACCTCCGTCCAGTTGCCTGCGGAAAGTTTGTGCAGGACATCCTTTCCGATCGCATAGGCCGTCTGTGTGGAAATACCCAGTTGTTCGCCCGCTTCGGCGTAGCTCATGCCTTGTGATCGCGCTTCGATAATTCGCGTTTCTCGATCGGACAATCGCGGCCGGACCGTTTGACTGGTCGATGCTTCGATAATCCCCATTTCGATTATGCGCCGAAGTATGACATCTCGGAGCTTGAGGCCCAGGCGGTTGCCGATTTGCTGCGTGTATTTTTGAATGGTGTTGGCAGACAATCCCATTGCCGCAGCACACTGCTCGGGTTTCTTGCCCTCACCCAACAGTCTGAGCAGTTCGGCATGGCGTGGTGGAAAATGTACCGGGCGGAGTTGTTTTTCCGCTGCATGTGTCGTTCTCTGTGCGCCTTCGGATTCCGCCGGATCCCCGGCGGCTCGGGCCAGCGCGCGACCGTAGTCGATATTCAATCTCTTGGCGATCTCGACGTACAGTCGGTACAGAGATTGTCGAGTAACGCCCAACTCATCTGCAATTTGCGCATCTGTTGATGTGCTCAGCCGTCTGAATACCTCCATGTATTCTCCGCCAGGATCCAACTCGGCGTCATCCTCGCCGACTTCATCACGACCCGACCCGGCGTCACCCTCACCGACTTCGGCATTGCCGGTCCCATCGGCAGGCGAGCTGTGATCGGGTATCGCAGGGGCGTCTGTTTCCGGCTCGGAAAGTCCATCCTGTCCGATATCCACCCGAAGCTGGTGGGCGAGTATGCGGGCAGCTACCACGACTCTCATGCCGCCGGGTTGGCCGACTCCGATTCCGGCAGGCCCGACACGTGGGTGCTGCGGCGTCGGCCAGAGAGCGTCGAGCAATTCGCGTTGGGGGTCGCTGAGGAGCGGCGATTCCATGGCATGTTGTAGCTGTGCGAGAGTCGCCGTCTCGAGAACCTCCACGAGTTGGCCCGGAGTTTCCCTCACCGGGCGGGCCACAGTATCCGAATCACCGAACGCAGCGACCGCCAGGACGAGTCGTCGCCGGAATTCGACGAACATGTCGAATCGCGGAATGCATCCCCTGGCCTTGGCAACGATCCAGCGCTCGATATCGAGGTCGTCAGGCACCTGCCGGAGGGTATACACCGCGCGGGCGAACGCTTCCTCGGTGACTTCGCGTGCCAGCGGTGAATCGCCGTAGCGGCGCGAAATCCATCGATACACCTTGTCGCCGAACCGCTGTTTCAGCAGATCGATGGCCTGCTCCCAGTTTCCCTGTGCATCAATCTCTTTGACGACCAGGGTCAATTGTTCCGGGGTCAACTCCGACTTCGGTGTGCCGTCTGACGGGTTCGATGACGGTTTACCCCTGTTATCGCTCGTGGCCGGGGCCGCGTTCGCACCGGCGTTCCACTCCAGACCGTCTTCTCGATGGTGGAACTCTTTGCCGACCCCGTCGCGGAGGCCGAGTGGATCGAGGGTACCGGCACGGCGGCTCTTGCGGGCGGGCCGATCCCCTGCGGCATCTTCGTCCAGCAGCGGCGCATAGGAGGACACGGCTCCAGGATCCTGCGCGGCCGGTCCCTGCGACCGCACATCATCCGGGCGTGCATACGCCATCGCCCCGTCGCCAGGCGGCGACGACTCGGCATCGGCAGGGTCGTGCGGTTCCGGCGGCAGGTCGGGGTCGGCGGCGAACCACACCGCCGGGTCACGTCGCCCACGGCCGAACGGGCTCGCGATCGGAGCGAGCGGCAAATCCCGTGGATTGCCACCGATCTCGGCGAATACGCCGACCAGACCGGCCGGATCACCTTGCGGAGAATCGTTGCCAATGCCCTGATCCGGCGCGGGAGCTGCCTCGGCGGCATAGTCCGGGCGGCTCGGGAGCGCCCCGACACCATATCGGGCGCGGACCCGGTCGGCGACGCCGCGGTAAAACGCGGGGACGAACTCCGGTGTATTCGGCTCGGCGTCGACCAGATCGATGCCGATGATCTGCAACGCCCGCAGCACTTCGTACAACGAATGATGTTGCGATGCCACGAAAGCGATGACCGCGAACAGGAAATCCTCCCATTCGACATCCTGCTTCGCCCAGTCCTGCGGAGTCATGAACCATTCGGTCGGGGCCATGAAACGTGCGGTGCTGCCCGCGACTCCCGCGGTGATCGGGATACCCCGGGCCACCATCTCCTTGAACCAGGCACTGCGGTTGTCGAATTCGACGAGCGCTGTTCCCGGCCGCCACGGCAATGCGATATCGAAGAGCCGGAAGTCGGTGTTCGCCACGGCTGCTGGAGCGATCGGCCCTTGGTCGTGGAAGACGAGCACGCGGTCCACAACGGCCTTACCGGACTCGTCGTATACCCGGCGGCCCTGGGAGTCGTAGGTGTAGAGCACTTCGACGTGACCGTGCTTATCGCCCGGGATACGCAGCAACTGCCGCTCCAAGCGTCCGGCATCGACTCGGCCGCGCGGGTCCCGCGGTAGCACGAAGTCCGGCCCCAGCACCTTCTTTCGCAACAGCCGCAGCTGCTCCGGCGGAATCGCCGCCAACTCCCGAGGCGATAAGGGCATGCCGAGGTGCAACAGGTTTCCGACGGTGAATGCCCGGCGGCGCTGCGCCTCTGTTTTCCGGTCGCGATTGGCCGTATTCCTGCCCTGGTATTCCTCGACCGCGGACTGCGCCGCCGGAGTGTCGCGCACGAAGTACGAAACCTCGCGCAAGTCCCGCTCAACGATCTCGGAGTCCGGTTTCGCGTCCCGGATATTCCGCAGAACCGGGCGCAGCGCATCGATGTCCAACCCCGCCGCGCCCGCCGCCAGCTCCCAATCATCCGCGTTGAAAACCGCGGCGAGCCCCTCGTTCAACGTGGTGCCTGCCGCACTCTGCACCTCGGCGTTGCGAACCAGCGCGTTGAGGATCGCGGACATCAGCTCCCGCAAATTCCCGTGCCGACGCAGTTCTTCCAGCGACACCCACCGCGGCACCGCACCGCCCCATTTATCTGGATCGCGCACCGTCTCCGGCGCCCCCGGAATGTTGTAGGCGTAGAAGGCGGAGTCGATCTCTTCCGGCGTCGCCCACGGGTGCAGCTGGGCCAGCACCACACGCAACCGATCCAGCACGGCGACCGCGGCCCGACGCACCTCGGGCCGGTGATACAGCGCCCGCACCAGGACAACCTCGTTCTCGGTCCGCAGCTGGCGCCAGTTGGTGACACCGTCGCCCGAGCCCCGCGGTGCGCGCACACCCGATGCGCCGGTCGCTTCCGGAGCCGCCGGCTCCGTAGCCGGAATCTGTTGCTCTTCCGGCCGCTCATCGGTCGACGGCATGCCGCGCTCACCTGGCGGGATGTGAGCGGGATCCGGCATCGCGACGGGCTGCGGCCGAGTTGCCTCGGTTGCTCGGTCTTTCGAGGATGGGCGTGGCCCGGGACGCGCGGACCCGCGACCCCCGAAAGCACCGCTTTCCAAGTCATCCCCGTCGGCGGCAGGCGTAACCGCGCCATCGACAACCATCTTCACCGCACGACGACCGAATCCACCGAACGGATCGGCCACCACGGTAACGAGATCATCGAGACCCCCCACCCGCACCGGGCCGAACGCCGGCACGGCAGGCAGCGCACCCCGAACGGAACGATGCTGCTTACCGCCGCGCTCAGTCATCTCGGCGTCGAGGTCTTCTGGCCGGGCACCGAGGCGCACGCCCTCCAGCGCCCGCGGCACGAACGACGGCACCTGCCCCGGCTCCAACGGATGTTCGGCCACCCCATGCTCGTTCACGAAGATCGCGAACACCTGATCGATCCCCGAGCGACGCCGCACCCAGTCATAGAACGAGATCTCGCGGCCGTCTTCCTCGACCACGACGTCGCCGTATTCGTTCCGTTTCACCGCCACCGCATGTCCGAAACCGGTGACCTCGGTCAACCCCTGGAAGGTCACTCCCATGAGCACGGCCCCACCGTGCTCGGCGACGTGCTCGTGTACCGCGTGCACCGTCAAGGGTTCTTCATGCCAGCCCGCGCGCATCTTCATCGCGCCGTCTCGCGGATCCGTCCCGGCGAGCCCGGCATCGAACCCGGCCAGTTCGGCCGGCGGCTCCACACCCACCGCTCGCCAGACCGCCACCCCGGCATCGATGAAACAATTCTTCGGCGCGGTCCCGTCCAGATGGACGACCATCTCAGCATCCGGCCGGTCGCGCCAGCCGTCATCATTACGTGGTCCGACGCGAGAATCCTCTTGAACGGCCCGAGCGACTTCCAGCAGCGCGGTGTCCAGTTCGCCCCCGCGACGGTGCGTCTCGTTGGCCGGGCGCAGTTCCTCGACGCGGGTGTCGAGTTCGCGGACATACCCTTCGAGCCGCTCGAAGTGTCGGGCCCAGTGTTCGCGGTTCTCGGCGGCCTGCGCCATCGCGTCCAAAATCCGGGTTATTCGATCACCCTCATGGCTCTCGCGGCGACCGCGTAACCGTCCGAGCACGCCGGACCGTCCTCGGGCACTCAACCGACGTATCTGGTCTAGCGCGTCGGGGCCGGTGCCCAACCGTCCCTCGTCCTGGGGCCGCTCCGCGAGGTAGGCATGGCGACGCTCGAGGAGGGTCAGCTCCTCCCGCTGGTACGCCGAATACACCTGGTGCAAGGTGTATTCCAGATTTTCCAGTATCCGGACCCTGGCATTGCTGCGTTGATGGTCACGGCCCTCGGCGATTTTCGCGTCGATTGCACGCAACCGCGTCCACACCTCCAGCGCGGTGTGATCGCCTCGTTCCCGCAGCGTGGCACCGAGGGCGGCCAGCTGGTCCGGCGTCCACGCCGCCGGGTCATCGGATATCAGCGCGGCCAATTCCGCGACGGCCTTCCCGCGCCTGCGATGCAGCCGCGCCAACCTGTCGTAGCTCAGACGTTTCGGGTCGATCGCCGACACGTCGGAGTCCGCTGCCACCGCGTCGGCGAAATCACCGTACCCGTTGTCCCGCAGCACAAACCGCGCGAAGTGGCTGATTACCTCGATTACCTGAACGCGTTCTTCGGCAGCCCACCAGAACCGATCACCGCGCAGGTGGTCTATGCCGGTCACCACGTCCCCGGGCATCCACCGCGCGTCCTTCACCACGCGATACTCGGTTACCCCATAGCGCTCCATGAGTGCGGCCAGGCTGTGTCGGCCAGTGATATCGAGCAGATCCGGGCTGTCCGGGATGTGTACGGCGCTGTGCACCGGCCCCCACGTCCCGTCGCGCTGCGGCCCGCCGATGACCACGATGTCCCAGCCGGTCATGTTGTGCAAGGCGGAGGAGAACCGGTGGCAGAGCGCCTGTCCGAATACCACTTCGGCGTTTCGGTCGATGTCATTCGCGGTGAAGCGGTACGTCGCACCACGGAAATCGGATATGGACAACCGGAACTCGGTACTTCCGTCGAAATCGAGCGTCAACGGGGCACGGCGCCAGTTCTCCTCGGCACCGTCGGACGGAGCCAGCGACTCACGCAGCCGACGTAGCTCGGTGCCGAATCGGTGCGGCGACGGCGGCCCCGCGCGGGACTCGGCACGATCGTCCGGCATGCCACCGATCGGCACCGCCGGGGCGGAGTCGCCGAGCACCTCGCTGCGGTCGCGTCCTTCGTCGAACCGCACCTCGGGGCGACCATCGATGCCGATGACGATGCCGTGCACCGCAGTGATATTCCAGCCGGCCCGCTCGTAAAGCCAAGTGCGGTAACCCCGCTCACTGGACCAGGTCTTTTTCCTTCCGTTGATCTTCTCTGTGATCACCACCCCACCGTCGGCGGTGCGCTCGATCGCGAAGGCGTGCGCGCCCGCATCCCCGAATACCATTGCGCCTGCGATGAACCCGACTTCCCCGTCGCGCACCATCCGCAGCGCCGTACGCAGACCATCGACACCGGAGCCGAAACCGCCCTCATGCCAGTCGGCGCCCAGTGCCCGCGCCAGCTCGTCTTCCCGGACACCGTTGGCTTTGACCCCCGGACTGTCCACGAGCGCAGGCGCATTCGGCACAATGCCGGCCACTCTCTGCATGAAATCCCTACCGGCGGTGGCCACCGCCGGGGCGCAGTTCAACAGGCCGCGCAGCTTCTTCGGAAGTCCCTTGACTGCCGGACGCTGATAGGGGATCACGCTCTCGGCGGCAGCGGCACCCGTTCGGCGTTGAATCGCTCGCTGCGGCTTCCGGTCGGCGGGGTCGGTGTCCAGCAGCTCGGCCACCAAGCCGACCCCACGCTGCCGCAGTTTCGCGACCGTCCTGACCTCGCCACCCAGCTCGCCGGCAATCTCGGCATCCGACCAGCCCAGCAGGAAAAGCTTGATCGCGTCCGCCGTGTCCGGGGACAACAGCGCCAGACAGTGCAGGAAATCATCGGGATCGTCGGCCAGAGCTTCGATGACTCGCGGGCCCGCCGCGCCACGGGGTCTCCACACCCAGACACCAGCAAGGTTTTCGGCGAATTGTGCCCCGACATTCGCCTGGAGATCTTCGACCCGGTCTGTGGTGATCCCCAGGTCCACGGCGGTCTCGGCAACCGAGCGCCCCTCGAAAATGCGCCGTTCGATGACCTTGCTGCGCATGTCGAAATTCAGCACCCGCATGCCATCTCGCAGTCGGCGCGGGTCGATCCGGCCCAGCGACTCGACCATCCGCCACGCCTCGTCGGCGCTGACCCAGCCGAGCTTCGGCTCGGCGCCGAACAACTCGACCGCTCGACGGGTGGCGTGCTCGCGCAATGCGTCCAGGATCCCGACAGTCTCGCCGAGCCCTGATCCGGCACCGGGCTGGAGCTGTCCGAGTGATGTAACAGGCGTCGGTGCGACACCCGTCGCCACGCCCGCGAGGTTCGCGAGTGGGTAGCTGCCGGTCGGTTCCTGCCCAGGAGACAACGGTCGCAACGGCTTGCGATGCGCATCGAACACGATGCCGTGCAGCGCGCCCTTCGGTTGCCGCCATGCAACGAACGGCACATCGATGACCTGGTGGCCCTTGCGTTCGTGCACCCACACCCGGCCATCGTCACGCCGGTACAGCATGAACGCGTGCGCGCCGAACGGCTCGTGCGTGACGGCACCCATGACGAACTTGCCCTCGGCAGCCAACGCACGCATCTGCTCCAGGGATTCGAAGGGCTCTTCTGCCCAATCGGCCCCCAACAGCTTCGCGAATTCGACCGGGCTCAGACCTGCCAACCGGATCTGCTCGTCGAACAGCGACGGGATATTCCCGGCCAACTCGAAACCGAGCAGCCGCGCGAAGTGCAGGATCTCGAGCGCGCAAATCTTCGGGATGTCGTCGGACCGATGCGACAGCTGCGCTCGGCTCGGCTCGACCGCACCATCACCTACGCCCGGAACCGCCCGTGTCGACCTACCACGCTCGGCCTGTCGAACCGGACCGGGCATTGGGCGAGCACCCATATCGGGTTCCGGCTCGGCCAACAGCTCCGTCAGCTGAGCAAAAGCCTGATCCAACCGCTGGTTGTACCGGAGTTCGACATCGGGGGTGTCCATCACCAGCCGCTCGAACGCCACCGCCTCGAGCTGGTCCGCGGCGGCACGCAACCGGGCGAACCGATCCTCCCAAGCGACGTATTGTTCAGCGGCCGTGCGCAACCGATCCAGCTGTGCCACCCGCGACCGCCAGTTTTCCCCTTCGCCGACGACTTCACCGATGCGCGCGACCACCCGCGCCGGGTCGATCGGATCGGTGACGGCGCCCAGATACTCCACTTCGGCGGGGAAATCCGCGATGCACTCGGTACGGATCGTGAAATAACGCCGCTTGGCTGCCAATCGCTGCCGATGGCTGCCGCGCAGATTGTGTTCCAGCGCATCGAGTTGCGCGGCCCGCTGCGCCGCGATCGGATCCGCACGCAGTTGCGCCCGCAACCCCACCAGCATGTCGCCGAGCCGCGGCCGGGGTGCCGCCGACCCGGCCTTCGCGGTCCGCGTGAGATCGGCGAGCAGATTGTCGAACAGGTCGTTCAACTGGTGGCGTGTGACGAGTTTCGCTTCGTCCGTAGGAGCAAGGGCGACCGCGAGATCCGCCCCGAACAGCTGGCCGGCGAGCTGATCGAGGGTGGCAGCCGCCGAAGCGAAGTGCACGAAGGCATCCCGGGTGTCGATCCGCTCATGCATACGCTTCGCGGCGTCGCGCAGCACCAGTTCCATTCCGACGAGTTGGGTGAGGCGGGTGTCGGCCCGATGGATGGTGGCGAAGGCCAGCACCGCCTCGAACAAGTTCAGGAAGACGAGATCGTCGTAGATGTCATCGGTCGGCTGGGAACGGATCGACTGGTCCAAATCCTGCCACACTCGCCGAGCGATCATCGGGTCGGCGAATACGTCTACCGACATTCCGTGACGCGCGGCGACCTGCGGCATCAGCTCGTGGAATCGCTGTTCCCAGTCCGCACGCACCCGCGAACCCGGCGCCGATAGCTCATCCAGGCTCGTGCTTGCGTCCTCGGCCAGTTCCCGCAACACAGCCTTCGCCTGGGCACGGCGCTCGACTTCCTGGAAAGCCAGCGTCACCAACGACCTTCCGAGATCGGGCCCTTGTTTCGGCGGGTTGTCCGCCGCATGCGTGTTGATCACGACCTGCGGCCGCTGGTCGGACCGATACCGTGGCTCCAGCAACTCGGTGACGCGCTCGACAAACGCCGCAAGATCCGGCCCCCGCCATACCAGCGTCGCCACCGCCGCATCGTCGTCGGGCGACCGCAGCTCGGCAACCGACGCGTTGTGCCGGTCGAGGCCGCGTATCAGACTCTCCCGCAGCGAGATCGGGTTCGTGCGCCCCACGGTCGCATGGACCTCTATCCGCCGCGCGGTATCGAGGTCACCGAGCACAACCTCCGCGCTGCCGCCCCACCCCAGCGAGAGCGCACGCGGCTCCGGGGAATTCCCCACCTCGCTGGAAAGCCAGCGCAGCAGCACCCGCAGCTGCCACAACTCCTGGCGCCGTTGCTCCCGCAGCTCGCCCGGCTGCGCCGGCACCGCACGCTCGAGCTGCGCCAACTGTGCCTCGAACGGATACAGCAACGGATCCTCGAGCTGCGGATCACCGTCGAACTGGGTTCGCATCTCGGGCGTTTCGCACGCCTCGAGCACGATGTCCACCCCGGCATCGTGACCAGCAAGCAGCACCTGTGCCCGGCTACCGGTGAGCGCCTCCCTGGCCGCGTTCATCGATGCCACCCGATCCACCAGGTTCCGGGCATCCACCGCTGTCCGGATTCGCTGTGTCTCGCTGTCGGGTCGTGCCGAGGCAAGCTGGTCGCTCATGTCGCCGTCGAGCAGCATCACCAATACCACCCGCTTGGACGGCTCCTGCTGCTTCTGCTGCTCGAGGTGGTAGGCGGCCTGGGACATCAGGTCTTCCAAGCCGAGGATGCCCGGCACCGGCCCGGGCAGATACCAGATCACCGTGTCCGCCGTCGCCACGATGTCGGCGGCATCGCTGTCTGCCTCGGTGTCCCCGATGGCCACCAACAGTTGCGTCCGTCCCCCGTCCGGCACCACGACGCCGTCGGGACCGTGGTCCGGAAGGTACCGGGCCGACAACAACTGGGTCCGCAGCCCGAGTTCCGCGATCTGGTGGCCCACCATCTCGAGCGTCTCGGCGGCCCGTTCCAACTGGTGCAGCCGCGACTGCCGCGACTCGTCGAACCTGCTGTTCCTGCGCTGCTGCTCGATCTGTTCCTGCAAGTCCGCTCGCGCCCAGGTGTCCACGGCCGCCGCGGGTAGCGCACACATCACCTCAGCCAGTTCCGGGAACCGAGCGAGCAACTCAGCTGGCGATACACCCAACTCACTTGCCCGGGAGAGGATTTCGGCCACGACGCCGCCGCGTCGGCGAGATTCCGCGACGATCTCGTCCGGCTCGCCCCGGGAGGACAATGCCGCAGCCAGCGACGACGCCCCAGCCCGATGCACGATGTCCTGTACGGGCGCAACAAGATCGGGGACGGTGGACTCGAGTTCTATCCAGGTGACGGTGCCCACGCCGTCCGCGGTGCGCTCCACCCCGGCCCAGCTGCGGCTCGTTCCGACGTTGGGCACCGACTGCAACGCCCGGCTGTTGTTGTGCAACTCGATCCGCAATCTGCCCGCGACCGCGCGCAGCACTAGCGTGAGGTCACCGTGCTGCGTCGGGTCTTCGGATCTGGTCTGGTAAACCACACCGTGGACCAGCTCACGCACCCGGTCACCGATCTGGCCGACCGACCATCCGACCCAACCCACCAGCTGTTCTTCCAGCCAAGGCTGAACGCTCGACAGGTCGGGCTCGGCTACCGACTGCCCCGGGTTCCAGTCCAACTCGGCACCGAGTTCACCACCAAAGGTCACCATCGGGTTCAGCTCCCCGACAGACAATTCCACCGCCATCTCGGACGCGTTCGCGAAGCTCCTGGGTTGTCCGGCGGGCGCGGCAACGTTCTCGGTCGGGACTTGCTCATTGCCGGGCGCCCAGCGATTCCTCTCATTCAGCATCCGCTGGGTGATCCGCTCGTGCAGCATCCGCACCACCGGCGCAACGCTCTCGGGATGTGGACCGAAATCGACTTCCCGATATCGGAGCAGCGTCGGATAACCGCGATCCCAGTCCCACTCGCCCGTTTCGTCCGAGACTATTTCCAGGATCACCCGACCGGACGCACCCTCCACCGAATGCAGGGTCAATTCGACCGCGAGCCCCTTCTCACCCGCTGTGCCGATCCCTCGCAGCGATGCGACTTCCACCCGAAACGCATTGCCTGCCACCGTGCCCGGACCGGTGAACAGCCAATCCGCGGAGCGGCCCCGGTCGGAATCATGTATCAGTAGCTCGGCAGGGACTTTTCGAGGCTGGGACAACCATAGGATGCCCTCGTTAATCCCCGCAGGACCCATATCCTCCGGTCGGGTACCGAGGCGCACGCCCTCCAGCGCCCGCGGCACGAACGACGGCACCTGCCCAGGAGCCAGCGGATGTTCAGCCACCCCATCCTCGTCCACGAAGATCGCGAACACTTGATCGATCGCCCCACGGCGCCGCACCCAATCCCGGAACCAGACCTCGTGGCCGTCCTCCACCACCACGACGCTGCCGTATTCGTTCCGCTTCACCGCCACCGCATGCCCGAAACCAGTGACCTCGGTCAACCCCGAAAACGTCACCCCCATCAGCACAGCCCCACCATGATCACGAACATGCGCATAGACCGCGTCCAAAGTCAGCGGTTCCTCATGCCAGCCCGCCCGCATCCTCACCGCGCCGTCTCGCGGATCCGTCCCCGCAAGCCCCGCATCGAACCCAGCCAGCTCAGCAGGCGCCTGCACACCCACCGCTTGCCACACAGCCACCCCGGCATCGACGAAACAATTCTTCGACGCCATACCTTCGAGATGGACCACCATCTCGGCATCCTGGCCGTCGCGCTCGACGCGCGGGGGCGCGGCGAGAGCGCGGTCGTTGTCGATGAACCGGGTGGCCGCCAATAGCGCGGCGTCCAGTTCACCATCCCGCAGCCGCTCGGTGGCGAGCAGGCCACGGTCGCGGATGTGGGTCTCGAACCGCGTCAACTTCCGGAGCCAGTTATCGCGCCTCCCGATGGCCTCAGCCATCGGAGCCAAGAAGTCGGCAGGTTGGCTACGGAAGGCCTGGCCCTCCAGGAAGTCGAGTACCCGTCCGATTACGATCCGCCGCGATCGAGCGCGCCCCCGGTCGTGGCGGGCCTGCAACTCACGTATCTGGTCGAGCACATCCGGGCCGGTTCCCAACCACTTCTCGTCCCGCGGACGCTCCGCGAGGTAGGCGTCGCGATACTCGCGGGCGAACTCGTCCGTGCTCTGATACTGCGAATACACATGGCGGAAAGCGGACTCCAGGTTCTCGACCAGCCGGGCCCGGGCCTGATCCAGCCGGCTCGGCTCGACCGCTGGCAGGTCCGGCGTCACCGCATCGGCCAGATCCCCGTACCCGTTGTCCCGCAACACGAACCGCGCGAAATGGCTGATGGCTTCGACAACCTGAATGGGTTCTTCAGCGGCCCACCAGAACCGATTGCCTCGCAGGCGGGCGCTGTCGGTAATCATCTCGTCGAGCATCGACTGCGCGTCGGCCTCCACGCGGAAATCTTCTGCGCCGTAACGCTCTTTGAGCACGGTCAGACTGTTGCGGCCCGTGATATCGAGCAGCTCGTCACTGTCCGGGATCGCCACAGCACTGTGCTTGGGCCCCCAACTGCCGTCTGACAACGGCCCGCCGAGGAGCACGATGGGCCAACCGGTCATGTTGTGCAGCGCGGAGGAGAACCAGTGGCAATACCCGTGCGCGAAAGCCAATTTGACGTCCCGGCCGACAGTATTCGCGGTGGCGCGATACGTCCGGTCTCCGCGCGAACCGGGCAGGCGCAGCCGGAACTCGGTCTGCTTGCCGAAATCGAGCGTCAGCGGAGCACGACGCCAATTCTCCTCGGTCGGAGTGGGCGGGACCAGGGAGTCGCGCAGCCGACGCAGTACCTCGGCGGATCGCGGCGACGGCGCACCGCCACCGGCGGCCCCGGCTGTATCCGGTCCGGCGTTCGCACCGGCGTTCCACTTCAGACCGTCTTCTCGATGGTGGAACTCTTTGCCGACCCCGTCGCGTTCGGCATCGGAATCTCCGGGGGAGGCCGACGACGGGCGCGCATCATCAGGATTCCGCCCGAAGTCCCTATCCGACGGCAACAGCGGCAACTTCTGCTCGCCCCGCCCCTCGACAACCTGACCGTCCTCGTCGACGATCGCCGCCCACACCCCGATCGGTTCCGGACGGCCTTCGATCCGCTGCTCCTCGACCCACTCCTCGAAGTCTGTCTCCACCCCACCCGCGCGGACCACGACAACCCGACCACCACCCTTGTGCACCAAAAACACCGCGTGTCCCATGTCGGTGTCGTCGTACACCTCGAACAGCACCGCCGCGGCCTTCTCACCACGACCGGCCAGCTCACCAACAACTGCGGCCCGACCGGCAAACCCAGCCGGCCTATACCCCAACGCGGCAGCGATCCGACCACCGGAGACACCCTCCAGCCCCACCGAACCCAACTCGGACCAATTCACCAACCCGGGACCGTGCAGCTCATCCAACGCCTCGAACGCCACCGGAACACAGTCATTCACATGACCGACATCACCGTGCGGCATCGAACGGATCGGTGCAATGCCGGAATACGCCGACACAGGGCCACCGGAATCGGGGCCGGGGAACGGCCCTCGATTGCCCCAGCCTCCTCCCGAATCATCGTCTCCCTCATCGAAATACAACGCCAGGTTGCCGCGGTCGGTGTCGGCGGTGACATCGAGTTGCCGGGAGCCGGGCGGCCCCGACAGCTCCATGGTCACTACGCCGGTGCCCCCGACGAGGCTGACCGTGGGGCGCGGGCCGATGCCGGACATCAGCCCGAGGACGGTGGTAAACGCACGGGTGACCTGACCTGGATGGGTCCAGCCGGTCATCAGTTCGGGCACCAGCTGTTGCGCCAGCAAGACCCGAGCGGGCTGTTCGCGGTGCACGTGTGCTCGCACCACCACCACGCCATCGGCGATCTCGACGTCCACCAGTTTGCGGCCGGCACCGTCGCGCACCTGGATACGGTGACCGGCACCGCGACGCTCCACCGGCCAGAGCTCCGCGCCATTGCGCGCCAAGGATTTTGCCAGCACCGCGGTGACTGCGGCCCGGCGGTCGGGGCCGAGATCCGGTACCTCGGCAAGCTGTTCGGCGATCCGGGTCGCCGAGGACTTCGGCTCCTGCACGGCGGGGTGTGCCCGCTCGTCGAGCTGTCGCGCATGTGCTTCGCAATCACGTAACCGTTCGACAGCCCGGACGATCGGGTCCAGCGCCAGGAACCGTTCACACAGTGCGACCGTCCGGTCTGCGAACAGGAATCGCCTCGGATCATCCGGCGGCAACGGGGACTGCTGTTGCCGCTGTGCCTGGCCCAACAGGTTGTATGCCTGGTCCGCGGTTACCTGCCCCGGTTTGATATCCAGGAATTCCGCCAGTTCGGCCCGAACCTTGTTCCGTTCCCGAATCAGCTCGACCATCAATGTGGTGCCAGGTCGCGCCTGCATCGGATCGTATGACAGCTCGAAGGCGAACAGATCACAGGTTGCCCGCTGACGATCGGCTTCCACATAGGCGTCGATTGCAGCGTCCAGTAGATCGACCTGCGCCTCTCGGCGGTGATACCGATCGATCGAGGCAACCAACGCCCGGGTCCGCGGATCTGTCGCTCGCCGCAACAATTCCAGCTCACCGGAAACCGGCCCCAGTTCGGCCAATTCCTCATCGGTGAACTCGATCAGTTCTGCACGCGCTTGCTGTCGGTACTGCAGGGCCGCGCGCCGCTCCCGGTCCAGTTCGGTGAGCCGATCCTTCACCTCCAGCTCGGTCCGCGACTCGACGGCGGTGTCCGCCTCGACGGCGAGGTCCAGATCGTCCTCGAATTCTTCGGCCAATACCCGGTCGAACACGGCGGCATCGACCGATGCGGTCCCGCGGGCCTGCGACCACGCCCGCTGGTAGAAGTCGGCGTAGGTGCCACCGTCCAGGCGTGGCCCGACACGATGAAGCAACGGTCGCACGGCGGCGACACCTGCCTGCCATGCGAGTCGAAGTTCAGCCTCTGCCGGGATTCGACCGTGCCCGACTCCGTCGAGAACATGGCGGTATGCCGCGGTGTAGACCAATTCGATGGCATCGGGCGGCTCGGTGTCGTAGCCCGCCTCCCGCAGTTGCCGCATCGCCTCGGCACGCGTGGCCTGCGTTTCTGCTTCCTCTGCGAGCCGGGCCCGCAGGTACTTCGCACCATCCGGGTCTTGCGCATGATCCGGGTTCGCCAGATCGCGAGCAGGGTTGCTGTCGGCGTTCAGCTCGTGCCAGACATCCATGGCGCCTGCGAACATAGCGGCGGCAAGTTCGGCATCGGATTTGCCGGCGTCGAGCACCAAAACTTTTCGGGACGGATACAACCGGTCGTCGGCATGCGCTTCCAACTGCACGTGAATACCGTTGTCTCGCAGCAACGTATCCGCCCACGCACCGTTCTCGATATCGAGCAGCATGTGCCGAGCCCGGCGCCTGCGACGTGCCGACGCCTGTTCGGCCAAATCCAGCCAGGAAACTTCGGGGAGGCGGGGCCGGGGTCGGGCTTCCGGATCCTCGAGACGGCCCGTTCGCACCGTTGCGTTCCAGTCGCCGGCGGCGGACAGATACTCACAGTCGAGGCCTTCCAGACCCGGCAAGTCCGGATGGCCTGCGATCGCGGCGGCACGAAGTCGAACATGGTCCCCGTCGCCGGCCACGACGACCAGACGCGGTCGGCTACCGCCGATTACCGCAACGTGAGCGGTCAGCATCGTGCCGGGCTCACGATGGAGCATCGCGGTCAGTACGTCGCGCGTGATCGCCGAATCCGCCTCGGCACGACGATCGGCCGCATCCTGAGCCGCGGCTGCCCGCCATGCGATCAAATCACGAAGCAGCAGAGCGGCATGTTCCCGGCGACGACTATCGGCCCTCGACAGCGGGTCGAGCGCAGTTGTGCGCTGACGTTCGAGTTCCCGCTCGAGCGCGCGGTCCACCATGGCGAGATCCCGATCGGCAGCAGTTCTCGCCAGCACCGACCGCCGGATTTCCGTCGCCTTCTCCGGTGTGGTCGGCGTGTACACATTCGGTTTCCGAGCCTCGGCACGGGCACCGAGCCATTCCCGCCGGGCCTGCCGGACATAGTTTCTCGGTTTGCCGTCCTTGCCGGGTGAGCCGAAGAACTTTTCCAAGGCGCGAACACCGGCTCGATACCCGGCAGTGGCCAGTTCGGAAACGGTTGAATCCGTTCGAACCTGCCGGGCATCGGCGACAGCCGCCCCGTATGCCTCGGCGAAGACGGTGAACTCCTCCGCATCGTCGGGCACCTCATAGCCGCGGGAGTGTAATGCCATGGCCACCAACGCTTCTTCGGCAAATGCCCTGGCTTCATAGCGCAGTACCGCGTGGACGTACTCACCACGCAACATCGTGGCGGCGTCCGCCCAGGGGCTGGCTTCGAAGTCCAGCGCATGCCGATTCTCGTGAATCAGACCGAGTGTTTGGGCGACGAGATCCACACCCAGCGTCTCGATGGTGTTGGTCAGCGCCCCTGGGACAAAGGCAGCATGACCATTCGCCGACCATCTCGACACATGCTGAACTTTGACGATTCGCGACAACTGCGCCAGCCACTGCGGCCCGGCCTCGGCCACCACCGCCAACACCTGATCGCCGATCACGTCCTGAGACAAACCGACCGCGAACTCGAGATCGGCAGCATTCGCGTGTGCCCCAGGCAGGTCCAGCGAATTCCCGAGGCGATCGAACCCGACCGCCCACACCCCCTTCAAATCCACCAACCCCGCACCCATCACATCCTCGAACCGACCGAACACCCCCTTACCCGGATCCTCGATGTAAATTTCACCGTTGCGCACCACCAATCGGAACGCATGCCCCGCCACACCGTGCTCATCGGCCTCGTCGAAACCGTCGAACACCAACACTGACGCACCCTCGCGCTGATCCTCGGGCAACGCCAGCAACGCGTCCACAACACCCCGATGCGGACGAACCGGATCAATCGCAAACCGCCGAACATGCGTCGGATCCGCCCCCGCAATACGCACAATGTCCTTCACCACCATGCCCCCCAGACCGAGCTCCTCCGCACTCGGAATCAGTTCCGGGTCAACCCAATCCAGTAACTCCAACACCAGCCGCCCACACTGGTTGCCGATGTGGCCGGCCTCCCGCGCACCGGTCGAATCCTCCGGTGCGGCATGAGCACCCACACCATCATCGATCGGAACCGGCGGCAGCTCCGCTGGCTGTGTCACCGACCAGAGTTGGGCCTCCTTGTGCCCCAAGGCCTTTCCGAGTACTGCAGCGACGCCGCGTAGATCTGTGAGCCGAACGGCGGCGGGGGCGGTCTCGGCATCGGAATCCGGTTCGATCCCCTTGGCGTCGGTCCACACCCGTTCGTAGATCTCGGCGTAGGTTCCGCCTGCCACCCGAGGTCCGACGCGTTCCAGCAATGGCCGCACTGCTGCAACGCCGGCCTGCCAAGCAAGTCCGATGTCGGCCGCCGATGAACGACCGGGCTCCACTCCGTCGAGAACCTGCTGATAAGCCGCCGTATAGGTCAGTTCCAGCAGATCGGGAGGCGCTACATCCGGCGATTCACTGTCGGGACTGTCGCGCCACCGCTCCCGCAATTGCCGCAGCGCTTCCGCGTGGCCGGCCTGCGCCTCGGCTTCCTCCGCGAGTCGGCGCGCCACCCACTCGTCCGGGTCGTCGGAGGTCATCAATTCCCGCACCGTGGTCTGGCTGCGATCCTGTTGCTGCTGGACGTGGAAAGCACCCGCGACCATGGCGGCGGCCAGTTCGGCATCGGAGCCACCGGCATCGAGCATCAGGATTCCGGGTCCCGGATACAACCGATCATCGGAATATGCATCCAAGAGCACATGAATACCGTTGTCGATCAACAACTTATCGGCCCATCGACCGATCTCGGTCGACCGCAACAACTGCCGCGCCCGACTGATGCGTGTGGCAGAAGCTTGCTCGGCCGAATCCAGCCACTGCACCTCGGGCAGGTGTGGTTCCGGCTGGTGTTCCGGATTCTCGATCCGGTCCACCGTCACCATTCCATTCGAGTTGCTGTCGGCGGACAGGTACTCGAAGTCCAGATCGGCCAATTCGGGATGGGTGTCGATGACGGCATCCCGCAGCCGCGCATGATCGCCCGTACCGGTCACTACCACCAGGCGAGGCCGGTCACCATCGATCACCGCAACGTGATCGGTGAACGACCTCCCGGACTCACGCTCCACCAAAGCGTGCAATACATCACGCGCAACCAGCGCATCGACTTCGCCTTGGCGAGCAATCGCATCTCGTGCCGCCGCCGACCACGCTGCCTCCACGTCGCGACGCTGTAGCGCGGCATGTTCGCGGCGACGGGTTTCGGCAGGTGAACCCGGCCCGGATGAGAGGGAGCGCTGCCGCTCGATTTCCCGCTCGAGGACGCGATCCATCAGGGCCAGATCCCGCTCGGCAATGGTTCGCGCCAACGCGGACCGCCGGATTTCGGCTGCACTCTCCTGCGAGGACAGTGAGTGCAGGGTCACCTGTCCGGCGGATTTCCGGGCCTCCATCCAATCGCGGCGGGCGCTCAGCACGTAGGCCCCCTGCTTGAAGAGCCTTTTACTCGACGCCATGGACGCTTCGAACTCGTCCGGGGATGCGACGAATTCGGCGAATCGGTCCGGGCGCACGACATAGGCATCGAACTTTTCGGGTGAGGCGAGATACACCTCCAGAGCACGAACACCGGCTCGGTAGCCGAGGGACGCCTGCTGCGACTCGGTGAGATCCGCATGAGTTTTCAGTGCCGCCTCGACAGCCGCGCGGTGTGCCTCGGCGTAGATGACGCGGTGGCGATCGTGCATGTTGTCGAGGACGTAACCGCGGGTCCGCAATGCGATGGAGAACAGTGCCTCACGAGCGAAAGCCCTTGCCTCGCGGCGCAATACCGCGCGGATGTACTGGTTGAGCGGCATGGTGCGCGGGTCCGCCCGAGGGCTGTCGATGAAGTCCGCGGCATGCTCGTTCTCGTGGACCAGGACCTTCCCCCGGGTCAGGAGATCCACTCCCGATACCGGGAAGAGATGCGCCAGCTCGGCGGATTCGAAGTTCCCGATCGCGCCCGGCGTCAGTGTGGACACATGCCGAACCTCAACGGCCGGTAGCAACCGCGCCAGCCACTCCGGCCCGGCCTCGGCCACCACCGCCAACACCTGATCGCCGATCACATCTTGAGACCAACCCACCCGGAACTCGAGATCGGCAGCATCGGCCTGCGTCCCAGGCAGATCCAACGGATTGCCCGCACGATCGAACCCGACCGCCCACACCCCCTTCAGATCCGCCAACGCCCCCGCACCCATCACATCCTCGAACCGGCCGAACAGCCCCTTACCCGGATCCTCGATATGAATTTCACCGTTGCGCACCACCAACCGGAACGCATGCCCGGCCACACCATGCTCATCGGCCTTGTCGAAACCGTCGAACACCAACACCGACGCACCCTCACGCACCGACTCGGGCAAACCCAGCAACGCATCCACAACACCCCGATGCGGACGAACCGGATCAACCTCGAACCGCCGAACACGCGTCGGATCCGCCCCCGCAATACGCACAATGTCCTTCACCACCATGCCCCCCAGACCGAGCTCCTCCGCACTCGGAATCAGTTCCGGGTCAACCCAATCCAGTAACTCCAACACCAGCCGCCCACACTGGTTCGCAACATGCCCCGCCTCCCGCGCGCCCGTCGAACCCTCCGGCTCAACGTGGCCAACCACACCATCATCAACGGGAACCGCCTGCCGGGCCGCGGCGCTCATCGGCTTCGGCGACGGGACCGGATCGGCCATCGGAACCCGCTGGGGCGCAACCGTCTCCCCGACCGGTCGATCCGACTCGACCCAATCAGACCGATGTAGCTCGAACCAGACCCGTTTTTGCCAGCCCTCCTCGTGGTACCGCA
Organism: Nocardia sp. NPDC049526; assembly: GCF_044465765.1. Classification (NCBI taxonomy): domain Bacteria; kingdom Bacillati; phylum Actinomycetota; class Actinomycetes; order Mycobacteriales; family Nocardiaceae; genus Nocardia; species Nocardia sp. NPDC049526. The sequence goes on from NZ_JBITMA010000004.1 coordinate 660,220, forward strand.
GCAGATCGACACCCGACCGCATCCATGGCCCGTCGGCCGCTTCGACCCGGCCCGGCACGGGAGGGAGATCGACCTCGGTATCAAAAATGGTCTTCTCGTCGAAGACGGTGACCCGCAACAGATCACCGGTCGTCTCCACCGCGACTTGCACATTGCCGGAGGTATGCACCAGTGCGTTGTCCAGCAGGGTGCCGAGTATGCCCGCGGCGTGCTCGATCTTCACCTCGGACCAGCCGGGTAGCTGGTGTGCCAACCAGGACACCGCCGCTGCCTTCGCCTGCGGATCGGCCTCGGTGTCCCGGGCGCGCACAACATGCCGCACGCGTCGCGTCGATCCATCCGTCGTGAATACGGTCGCGGCGGGCTCCGACGCCGTCTGGTTCGAGGCCGGCGATGTTTCGCCGGCCTCGAACCACACGGCGCCCGATGCTGTCATCCACGCAGTCAGCCGTTCCCGCAGATCACGCACTATCACGGCGACCCGATCCGGCTCCGCGCCGAGATCGACGTCGCGAAGCTCGACCGTCGCGACGCCATCCACCCGCTTCATCACCACGGTGACCCGGCCGGGTTTGCCGCGAACCGGGTCGAGCTTCAACACCACTTCGATGCCGTCGCCGGAGGACTCCATCCCGACGAGGTCCACGGAGAAGCCGACGGCGTAGCCGACGAGCAACCGTGCGATATCGCGGCCACGGCCCGCGAGGACCTCGTCGAACGTCAACGCGCCGAACTCGTTCCGCCACAACAAACCCGGCGGGGTGAAGTCCTCGGGATCGAAGTCGACCGTATCGAGATCGATTCCTGCCTCGGCCAGATCGAACAACAGGGTTGCGGCGTTCTTCGGGTCGGCGCTCACGTTGGCGAACAGCCCGCCGCCCAATGGTTCGAGCTTGGTGAGCCGGCCCTCGACGAACCATGCGGTCCCGACGCCCGCGATGCCCGGTCCGTTTCCGTTCTCCAAGTAGTTGACATACGCGTCGTAGTGCAACAATTCGCCGCTGTAGTAGTCCTGCGGTCTCGACCCGAGGATCAGCGGATCACCGGACTGGTCGGCAGTGCTGTGAGGATCCCTGTCCGGCCCGAGGAACACCGTGCCACGCCGACCGTCGGGAAATTCCCAGTCGCGGACAACCTGAAGCCGGAACACCGCCGCGCCCGACCGGGGCTCGGTCGCGGAATAAGCGGGAAGCATGGTGTCGTACTCGGGCACAGCAGCGCCGATTCCGTCTTGCCCGAGGGCCCGCACCACCTGACCGCCGTCGAGCGGATTCACCCGAGCATCGGTCAGCGGGTCTGTGCCGCCGTGCGGCGTTTCGGTTCCGTCGGCGGATTCGCGGTTCAAATGCTTCATCAGCAGCGCAAAGAGCACTCGCTGCCCATCGGTGGGCTTCGGTGGCAGCCCATCGATCGGCTTTCCCGACTTGAGTACGACCGCGGCGACCGACTCTGCAAGAGCCGCTTTCTCGTTCAGGTGCAGATCTCGATGGGGTGAGTAATGATTGTCGCGGTAGCTAGCATGGCGGCTGGAATTGCTGAACTGCCCCCGAAGCCACTCCTCGAAGTACTTGTCATAACCATAGAGCCTTTTGGCTCTTCCATGGTGCCATTGGGCGAGCAACGCCGGGAACACATCATCCAAAACCGCGCTACCGGCTTCGGCTACCATGACCAATGCGAAGCGGTACCCGGCCTCGTCGAACGCGTCGTGGACACCGTATCTGAATCCATTGACATAATCTGTCGGGTATTCATCGCGAAGATACGCGTCGTTGATGAATATCTCATTCACACTGTCGACGGCGTTCTCATCCGGCGTGGCCTTCACCGAAATATCCATCCGTCGAGTACCCACCGCGCGGATTTCGATCTCAGGAAAAACATCCCACATGGCTTGGAGGCCCTTGAGGAAGGATCGGAATTTACCCCGGTCGATACCCGAGATATCGGCCCCGATCACTGATATGCCGCGCTCAGCCTCAAACGCCGCCGCGATATCCGGCACAGTGTCATATTCGTTGCCCCACCGGCTCCGTGCGTACCGGTCGACCTCCGGCGTGGCAACATCGAGGAGATCCAGTGACTCCGGGTCGATGCGCAGCTGCGCGAACAGCAGCCGGTACAGCGTTCGCGCCGCGTCCGAGGCGTTGTCCCATCCGTTGACCTCCACGTCGGCTACCGCCGCACAAGCGGCCCGTCGCACATCGAAACGTTTCGACAAGCCAAGTCGTCCGAGGCGCATCAGGCTTCGGGGCTTGATGACAGACTCGCCGAGCTGGCCGCGCACCCACTCCTCGAACGCGGCCTCGTCATCGACTCCCCGCTCAGGCCGAGACCTGACGAAGTGGTCGAAGAGGTACTGGAAGCCACGCTCCCGCACCACGGCGACACCAGTGACGTAACGGAATCCGAAACGGCCCTTCACCACGGCGACACCAGCGTCGACGAGCACGCCACCGATCGCGCCGACAACCGCCGCATAGAGTTGTCGGCCAGCGGGCTCATCCGGTGTGCCGAGCAGCCGAGGGTCGACGGTTATCGACTCCAGGAAAACCCGGCCGTGATCGTCGCGATCCGCCGCGATGTCGATACCTTTGTCGCCGGCGACTTTGCCGACCGTGATGACGGCTCCATTCCGCACGACGAACTGTCGATGCCTGGTAAGCATGTGGTTCAAGCCACCAGCCACATTCCGGGACGCTTCAGGATCGCTGAAGTCGACCAGGTCCACCTGCCAGGTCCGCCGCGACCATGCAGCGACCTCGACAGCCGTACCGCTGTGCAAAACCGCCTCGTCGAGCCAGTCATGGGAATCGTCCAGCACAACTGCCGTGGCGTCGGCCGAACGGTCGGATTCAGGATCGGCCGCAACCCGGTTGATGTTGTATTCGAACCACACCGTCTTGCCCCGTCGATGCAGATCGACACCCCATTCATTGGCGGTGTCATCCACCGTGACGATGCCCCGGCTTGGAGTCCGCGCTGGGTCCAGCATCGGCAGACGATGGCTGCTGTCGGTGACCTCGACCCGCACGACGCCCCGATCGGACATTGTCGCGGTCACCCACGCATCCGAATCGGTGTGCTGGAACACGTTGTCGACCAACGCCCTGAACGCCAACTCCGGGAACAAGGTCTGGCTTCGCCCGCCTCCCGCGAGCCGGGCGATGGCGTGGCGGACCTCGGCGATCAATTGTCGCTGATCTCGGCTGATCCGCACGCCCGTCGTCAGATCCAGCGGCACGTCCGCACCGGAGGCGTCGGTGGGGGGAACAACCCACGGCGTGGACCTGTACACGTCTTTGGTCTGCAGTAGGACGAAGCTGACTTCCCTACCCGGCGGCGTCCGGCGCAACGCGAAGCCCCATGATGCCGCCGACCGGTTCACGTCCGGGACCCAGGAATCTTGTGGCCCCGGCAGATCCGGCGTCGGCAGCGCGCGGCCCTCGGCCCTGACGGTGCAGTGCAACGCGGCGAATTTGACCCACATGGTTACTCGCGCGCTACTGCTGTGACGAAACGCATCGTCCAGCAACGCAGAGATCAACCGAACGGCCGAGGACCAGCGGGGCGCATTCGGCCAATGCCCTGGCAGGAGACTCCTGATGTCCACCTGGCCCAGCTCCCAGTCCTCACGGGCGATAGTTACCGCACCCGAGGCTTCGCTGTCCTGCGGCCCTGGCGGGTCTTCGCTTTCGGTTTCGTCAGTGGAATTGCTGTGTGAACCACCCGCCCCAGCATCATCCGATCGACCCGAAACAGGCTGCCCACCATCGGGATTCCGCCCGAAAACCCGATCCGACGGCAACAACGAACCCGGATCACCGACTTCCTCGACAACCTCCCCACCCTCATCAACAACCACCGCCCATACCTCGGCCGGTTCCGGACGCCGCTCACCCCACTCATCACGCCGATCGACCCACTCATCGAAACCCGTCTCCACCTCACCCTCACGAACCACAACCCGGCCACCACCCTTGTGCACCAGCAACACCGCATGCCCCATACCGGTGTCGCCATACACCTCGAACAACACTGCAGCCGCACCCACACCACGCCCAGCCAACTCACCAACCACCGCAGCACGACCGTCGAAACCCCGCGGCCGATGATCCAACGCACGCGCAATCCGGCCACCCGACACACCCGCCGAACCGACCTCACCCAACTCGGCCCAATCCACCAACCCGGGCCCGTGCAGCGCCTCCAGCCCCCGAAACGCCACCGGCACACAATCATTCACATGCCCCGGCTCACCGTGCAGCGTCGAAGCACCCCACCCACCCACTGAATCGACCGACGACGTCCGATGACCGATCACATCCAGCGACAAAGCGAAAGCGGTGAGTTCCGGGACGGTGCCGCCGACCCCGTCGAATACACCGTCGGCACCGGAGGCATCGCCGCGCAGTCCGCGCCCGGAAACGAATGCCCGGTGGTCCGGTGACAGATGCGAATCGACTGCGCGGAAGACGTCGGGAGTACCGGCCCGTTCCGCCATGGGCCTGCCGCCACCCATCGTGCCCCGGGCCCGTCGCGACGGCCGGTAGCCGAGCCGGTCGATGGCAGCCGTGACCGCGGGCGAGTCGATGCTGCCGTGATAGGCGAGCAGAGCGGTACTGGTGGATACCCCGGCGAGGTTCGCCACGTCGGCTATCGTGACGGGCCGTACCGTGTCCAGGATCGTGTACTTGTCGCGATCCTCACCGGGAAGCAGCTCGGCGACAAGCACTTCCGCCAGTTTGACAACGGCACGGGCCCGCAGCCGGGCAGCCGCGTTCGTGGTCTTGCCGAGCGCGGCGGCGACTTCTCCCGATGACAAACCATCGGCGAATCGCAGTTCCAGGTAACGCTTCTCGTCGTCGGTGAACCGCTCCGGGTCGAGATCGCGGACGAACTCCTCGAGCTCAGTCGCGGCGTAACGCTGGGCCGCCTCGATCCGCTCGGTTGCCTCGGCCGGGGTAGGTGGCTTGAAGCCGGTGATCTCCTCGGCGAGGTGGCGGATTGCCGACTTGTACAGCTGAGCGAGACCCTGTTCGGTGCGCTCCAATTCGGCCAGCGCGACCACCATCTGCGCACGGGATTCCTCCCTGATGATCCGCGAACGGATACACATCTGCTCATCGGCCGGCAGTTGCCGTAGCGCACGCCGCAACGCCTTCCGATCGTCATGCCAGGTCAGCTTGACGAATTCCAACGCCCGGCCACCCACGGTGGAAACCGCACCATCGGTGAGTGCCGAAGCCACCTTCGGGACGAGCCGATCCTGTAATGCGCTCGCTATTGAATAATCCATCCCCATCTCATGGGCGATTTCAGGAATGGTGAGCGGACGATCGGACAGGAATCGCAGCCTGATGAACTCCCGATGGTGCGGCGGGAATGTCCGTACTGCGACCCACACCCTGTCGGGCGAGGTATTGCGGATCAAATCCAGATCGGGACCACCGCTGGCGGGTAGCTTCGGGCTTCCGGGCACCTGCGCCGGATCGAATTCCGTGGTGAGTAGTTCCGCGGCCCGCGCGACGGCGCGGCGCCGCAAACTGTCGACGGCCTTCGCGGTCATGTCGAGCGCCTCAGCCAATCCCTCGGCTGGGACAGGTGGCTCGTGCATGAATTCCAGTGCGAGACATTGCCATTGCTGTGGGGTGAACTCATTCCGATAGGGCAGCAGCGCATCGGCGTTGTCCGTCAAAGCGTCCGCAACGAGATCCACGGCTGCGGCATGGGGCAGCGGCTGCGTGACCAGCTCTGTCCGACTCGATTGCTCCGCTGAGACAGGGAGTTCCCGGGCCAGAGCAGCGATATCGGCGTGCAGCGCCTTGATGACGGCGGCCTTATGGCCCCTGTTCGCGTTGGCAATTTCCGTGATTGTTTGCCCATCGAACCAGCGAATGAATTGCTCTCTGCGCTTGGGAGGCAACTGCTCTACCAGTCGCCGGAACTCATCGAGATGATCAACACGCGCAGATTGCAGCACCCCGATCTCGGGCGCGAGGTCCCCGTCGGACAGGGCCAGGTCCACACCACCATTCGCAAGCAGTTGCGCGAGTGCGGGCCCACCCATGGGCCACATATCCACTTCCCGACTTGCGGCGAGTTCGAGTAGCAGCTTGCTCAGGATCTCCCGTACCTGGTTCCGTACCGCGTCCGATCCGGATCCCAGCACCTCAGCCGTGGCCCCGCGGGGCCTTTGCATGAGCAGTGACGTGAGCAATTGACGGCTCTTGTCGGGTAGCTTCGCCATCGCCGTCCAAAAGTCCTGATCACTTGCCTCGACCAGCACCTGCCGCTGCGCATCCGTCGCCTCGCGCTCGACGGCGCGCCGGAATTGTTTCCGCCGCACGAAATTATCCAGCACGTTCTCGGCAAGCGAGTTGATCCACCGGCCGGCATCCGCGCCCCGCCCGAGCTCGCCGATACGAGCCCCCGCCCTGCGGAACACCTCCTCGATCAACTGTGCCGCAACGCTCGGATTGCGTACCACGGCCATCCGCTGTGCCACCGCCGCCTCGTATTGCACACGCAGCCGATCGACGTATTGCGCACGCCACTGGTCGACCGTCACCCTCGAAGCCGCGTCACGCGATCGATCCGAAACAGGCTGCCCACCAACGGACAGTCTCCGGGTAACGTCGGTGACCACCTCGTCGGGAACATCCGCACGACGGAACACTTCACCTACGAGGTCGGCAGCGGCCTTCGGATCGCGGCGAGTGTCATCCTGGGCCGCACCCAGATTCCCGGCCGGGCCGCGTCCGGCCTGGACCTTCGCGCTCCTGAACTCATCGATGGCCTTACCCTCGGCATCGAGGCCCGCCACATGGATTTTCGCTGAGCCGATCCAGCCGGAGTTCACCCAGCGCTTCAGCCCCTCCCTGCCACCACGCAACAAACCGCCGGCAGCATTGTCGAAGACAACGACCTCACCGGGCACAACATCGTTTTTGCCACGCAGCTCGGGGGGCAAGGCGTTCAGCTTCTCGGCGAAAGCCTCATCGACTCGGGCCACTGCGAAGGCGTGGCCGAGTCCGTCATCCGCCGGGTCGATACCGCCGACCAGAACGCCACCGTGCTCGCCGACGTGCTTGACCATGGCGGCCAAACCATCTCGGCCCGTGCCGAAATGCTTTTTGCCCCAACCAATATTCATACCCTCGACAAGCTCGACCTTGCCGATACCCGCTAGCGCGATGACCTCGTCGTTCACATCCTTCGGGCGCATCAGCGCACCCACATCACGCGGTGCGGCATCACGAACGAACCACTGCACCAGCGGGCCACAGTTGAATGGGCCGACGCCGGTCTCGCCCGGCTCATGCCCAATATCGGTCAGCCACAGGCCGAAACGCTCACCGTCGGGCTGCGGCACGACCGGTGCCTCGGTCGCAATATCCTGGCTCGCCACCGGGCGGTGCTCGGTGCTGTCTGCGACTGTCGGCTCCGCGGGCAACAGCGGCCCCAGCTTCAGCATGGCTTGGTACTGCAGCATTCTGAATGTCACAGGGCGCACACCGAGGGCCTGTGCGACCTCTCGCGGTGCCAAACCGAACTTGAACCGCATTTCGATGCACGCCAGCTGCCGCGCGGACAGCTCGCGCCTGGCCAGCCGCCACACCCGCTTCCAGTTTGCCTCCCAAGCCTTTTCGAACGCGACGAACGCTGCCCGCGATGCCGAAACAGGCCGAGCCGGGCCTGCCTCGGCGTCGGCATCGTCTGTCTCGTCGGAATCGGGCAGCTCGTCGGAATCGGGCAGCTCGTCGGGATCGACTGCCTCGACCGCTTCGACTATCTCGCTGTCATCGACCGTCTCGGCCGCATCGACAGCGGACGCTTCGTCCGCCGCGGGCTCTTCCTGCGACATCAGATAGACCACACGCGCGACAGCGCGCTTCTGCAACGAAGGAATATCCATGCCCTTGGGCAACCGCTGCGCGATCTGCCACAGCTCCAGCTCCTCGGGCCCGAACCTCAGTCTCATGAACTGCTTTTGGTATTCGGACCTCAGCTTCAGGTCGACGACATTCCACACCCTCTGCCGCGACTGCTCGTCACCAGCCAGTGCCTCCGTGACCGCATCCAATGCCGGGCTGGTCCAGGCCGCAACCGGCTCGCCGCCGGTGAGTGCCTCCGCCACCAAGCGAATGGCGCGCTTGTATGTGGAGGGCAAATCGTCGATCTCGGGCAACAGGGGCGCGATCTGGGGCAGTGTGGGTTCGGTCTGCCCCGGCTCCAGCACGAACTGCCCCGGCTCCGGGGCGAACTTCAGCTTCAGCAACCGCTTTTGCTTCTTGGAATTCAACCGGCCCACGGCCTTCCAGAACTCCGCTATCGACGCCGCATCACCCTCCAGAGCAGCCCGGACCACCTGCATCGCCGGGCCATCCGGACTGACGGGCGCCTTGGCGCCGCCGATGAGCCTGTCCACAACACCCTGCAGAGCGCGTTGCTGCAGCGATTGGATATCCCGGACCTCCGGCATCAACGTGGCGATCTGCGTCAGCGTGGGTTCCGTCTGCCCCGGCTTCAGATCGAACTGCCCCGGCTCCGGCGCGAACCTCAGCTTCAACAGCCGCTTCTGGTTCTCGGAATTCAATTTGTCGACGGCGCTCCAGAACGCCTCGACCGACTTCGCGCCGCCGCGCAGAGCCGCACGGATCGTATCTACTGCGGGGCTGCCGAATCCGGAACGTTTCGGGTCGGCATTGACGACATCGGCGGCCGACTCACCTTTGGCAAGGTCTTCTGCCACATGCCGGACAGCGCGCGTCAGCAACGACCGGAGATCCTTGACCTCGGGCATCAGCGGCGCGATATCCCGCAGCGTGGGTTCGGTCTGTCCCGGCTTCAGATCGAACTGCCCAGGCTCCGGCGCGAATTTCAAACGCAACAGCCGTTGTTCGTTGTCCGCGGTCAACCGGCCGACTGCACTCCAGAACCTCCGCACGGACTCCGCGTCACCGGCCAAGGCGGTCCTGACAGCCGCCATCGCGGGGCCGATGGGCGCCTGGTAGGCCTCACCGCGGGTGAGCATGGCCGCCACATGGTGAAGCGCGTGCACCCGCAGCGCCCGAATATTCTTCGCGTGGACCAGCTGCTGGACGATCTCCTTACGGGTGACTGGCGGCTGACCCGGCTCCCGCCCGTAGATCAGCGTCATCAACCGCTTCTGGTCCTCGGTATCCAACCGATCGACCGCATTCCAGAACTCCCGCACCGACTCCGCATCACCGTGAAGGGCCGCATCGACCACTTCCTGGGCCGACCTGCCGGCATACGCACTTGACCGCAATGCCGCCAATGTGCCGCCCGGAACCGGCTGCGCGGCACCGTTTTCGGCCGGCTCACTGCTTTCTGGAGTCTGCTTCGATACCTTGCCCGGGTCACGGCCTGCGTCGCTATCGGTCCTGTTGCCGGTGATGTTTCCGACGCGGGGCCGACGCGGCCCGTCGGAGGGTGCGGCCGGAGCCGCTTCCTGCTCCTCCCAGGTGGTCTCGAGCGGGCGGACCGGATCGCCGTTCTCATCGAGTTCGATGACGTGGGTGTAGGCCACCAGACCGGCCGCGTCGCCGGGAACGAACTCACCGACCGTATTGCCGCTGCGGTCGAACTTCAGCAGTTCACCGTTGTGGTTGACCACGAAGTAGGCGTGTGTGCGAGGTTCGGAATCGCCGAGCGCGTGGTAGGTATCGATCACCAGCATGCCGCGGCGGTGGTTGCTTTCGCGCTGAGTCGCAGTCGGCTTCTGGCCGGGTTCGACGCCGAACAGCTTGGCGGCGATGGCCTCGTGCCCTGCGACTCCGCGGCCGATGTCGTCGGCGTGCCCACCGGCCAGCCACGACAGCGCGGCGCCGGGGGTGCCCTCCTCGTCGATGGCGACCGACGGCATGGTGACGACTCGCCGCCCATCGCGCACATCGTGGTAGTAGTCATTGACTGCCTGCCCGGCCAGCGGCGCACACAGGCCGTCCTTCGGCGGCGGCCCCACCGGACCGGCCGTGGGGTCGGTGGCCGGGAGGCCGAGCTCGCGAAGTTCGCGGGCGAGTTTGATCCGAGATGCGTGCCGATCCGCCGTCTCCTGCATGTGCTGCGCGGCCTCGGCGTCGGCCCGCTTGACATCGATGAAGTAGGTGGCGGCGGCATGCAGCTCCTCGTAGTCGGACTCGAGGATATCCGCCGGATAGTCGTCGATCGCCTGATCCGGTTGCGCCACATACGATTCCACGATTTCCGGTACGTCCTCGGGCTGAGCCGCGAACACCCTGCGGACCACGGCGGTCAGCGCATCGACCTGCTGCTCGCGTTCGATATCGCGTTGCAGCCGACCGCGCCAATCGGACTCGGGCGTCGCGTGCTCGCCGGTGCCGTCGGTGGGGCCGCTTCCGGACCGTATCGGGCTCCACGTCATTCCGGTGAGGCCCCCGCCCGACCACATCGTGGCGGAGCTGTTGCGGAGTGACGAGCCCGCCACTCCGCCGCCGATACCGGCCACGAAGGCACCGCCTACCCCGTCGAAGCCGGAGGACGGCAGCGTATCGGTACCCTGCCCACCGAACAGCACCGGCGGGCCCATCACGAAAATTGTCTTCGTCAGCGCGTGGAGGAGCCGCTTCTCCAGTTCGGCACGCTCACGCTTCAGTCGCATCAGCTCGAACGCCAGACCCTGCAGTCGGCTGAGATCGGCGCCCCTGCCTACGGTATCGATGAGTTCTCGCTGCAGTTCGGCCCGTGTATTCCCGCTCTCGCGTAGCAGCGCGGCAAGTGCGCCGAGGTTCGTACGCTCGGTCTGCAGCCGGGACAAACGCTCTCGAGCCTGCTCCAACCGGATGACCGCCGCTGCCCGCTGCGCACCCGTCTCGGCATGGGAACGATGCAGCGCGGCGAGCCGACGCACGGCGAGCCGTTCCGCTGAATGTGCCTGTGCCAAAGCATCCGCCAGCAGGTCGAGCACGCCGGATTGGAATGTGGCCGTCGCATTCTCGGCGACGAACTCGGAAGCGATGCCACGCAGTCCGTCCAGGGCAGCCAATTCCCGCAGGGCGTCGATGGCCGGCGAGCTGCCCGCGGGTCCGAGCTCTATCGCCTGATTCCGGACCCACTCCGGTGTCAGTTCCTCCTCGGCGATATCGCTGAGCAAACCGGCCAGCCGTGCCGCCAGCGCTGCTCGGCGATCATGCAATTGTCGAAGCTGCTCACGATCGAACTCATCCGGGCGCACACCGAATCGGGCGCCATACCGAGTAAGGAACTCGCGCAGGCTGTCCCGCCGATCCGTCGTCAGCAACCGCAAAGCGATCAGCTCTGCGCCCAGCCCGACCCAGCCGACCGTGGGTTCTTCCGGCGCCGGTCGCGCGAACAGTTGCCACGCCATGGCAGAGTCCAGCTCGAGTTCGCGATCACGCAACTGCAGTCGCTGTGCGTCGATGGCATCGATCGCGTTCTTCGCCTCGCGCAGCCGCTCGAATTCCACTGCCAGCGGCTCCAATTCGAGCACGCGGAGCAGATCGTCACCGAGCAGCGTTGCGACCTGCGCGACCGCCGGAGCATCCAGATCCACCCCGGGCAGCGCATCCGCGAGCTGCATACCGGCCGTTGTGAACCGGTCTCCCACGACTTGCTCGACTGTAGCGTTCGGATGCAATTGCCCAGGCTTCCAACCACAGTCGGGAACACCGAGCACCTGCTGTGGCAACAGCGGAGCGTCCTGGACCAGATGACGCTTGGCTGCGAGCTGGGCAAACTTGCGGGCCTGAGCTACCAGTGACCTGAACTCCTCGGCACGTTCGCTGTCCCGGTAGGTCTCGAGGAGTACTGCTTCCAGCCGGTCGATGAGCGTGATCCGGAAGTGGAGCCGATCGGCCTCGCGCACCAGCTTCAGCTGTTCGGACCGCCTGTCGAACACTCCCCTGAGGTAGTTCGTCAGCTCGGCCTGATGCCCCTGCGCCGAGACCAATGCGAACGCTCGCTCGGCCCCGGCCTCATCGCTCACCGTCCCGGGCTGCCATCCACCGGCTTGTTCCAACGCCCGGTAGACGACGGAAAGCTGTTGCTGCACCTTCTCGGCAGTGTGCGCTCCCGGATCCAGATCCGCTGTGCCCAAACCATATTCGGTCAGCAGTTGCGCGTGGATCTGCTCCAGGCGCAGTTCGTCGGCGCGGCGCGTGGCGTCGAGGGCTTCGGGCAGTTCGGGCCCGGCCGGCTCGTCACCCTCCCCCTGCGACTGCGAGGGACCGTCCCCACTTCCGCCGTCGTCGCCGCGACCGCCCGAGTCGGCATCGCGGTGGTTGTCGCCTCCGCCGCGGACATTGTCGATGCCTTCGGAGTGCGTGCGGTCATCGTGGTCGGGAACACCCCGGTCCGACTCATCCGAGGCGTTCGCCGCTGGCAGATCCAGTTGCACGACCGTGCCGTAGCGGTCGATCACGATCAACTCGCGCAGCCCCGCGATCGGCCTACGGCTCAGTTCCTCCGCCAGCTGCCCGACACCGACAGCCGCCTCGATCAGATCGACCACGACCCGGGTGGCCTTCTTGCCCACCACCGTGTGCTCGAGCCACGAACGCAATGCCCGAACCCCCGGCACCGGCGGCGCCGCATGCGCGAATTCCCGGCCGTCGAGACGCAGATCTGCTGCGGCATCGCCTCGTTCACCACCGTCCGTCTCGACCCGGAAACCCGTACGGGCCAACACAATTGCCGAAGCATGCTGAGCCGCAGTGAGGTCCCCGGCCAGGTCCGCCGGTGCGCTGGGTACACCGACAGCCTGGCCACGAACCCGACCCCTCGGCGCCCCACGAGCGATGATCTCGGCACGATCGCGACCTTCGACGAACACCCGGCCCGCACCGGGGTCTTTCCCCACGACGATCCCGAGCACTCTGCCGACCCCTGCGGCTCGTTCGGCCAGCCACGCCCGGACTTCCGTTTCGCCGACCCAGCGCCGGACCCGTCCTCCGACCTTCTCGAACACCTCGACTTGGCCGTCGGCACGCATCTTCACGGCGAACGCATGCCCACCCGCATCACCGAATTCCATGACACCGGCCACCGCACGCCGCTTGGTCGGATCCTTGCGAGCCGCCGGATCGTCGACCAGCTGCAATACCCCGAGCAGTCCGCCGATACCGAGTCCGAAACCACGTTCCTTCCACTCCTGTCCGACGCCACGCGCGATCGCTTCCTCGTCCACCCCCAGCTGGTCGATTTCCGGCGAATCAGCCAAACCCGGCCCACGGGCCACGCCGATCTCGTCCTGGAAATCATTGATGAATCCGACCATCGCCGGCGCGCAATTGAACGGCCCATTCCGCAAAACATCCGGAACCTCGAACACAGCTGTCTCACCAACAACCGGTGGACCATCAACGCGAGGCTCGAGACCGACCTGGTGCGACGGCTTCGGGTCCGGCAGCTGTCGCGGGGCGGTCGTCAGCGCGACGGTTTGTGCCAAGGCCGCATCCAGTCGCCGATGCAGCTCGGCACGCACGTTGTGCAGACGGCCCAGCCCGGGATCCGCATCCAGCCGTCTACGTGCCTCGATATGATCCTCGTCGGCAAAATCGCTCTGGATCAAGACGCCTTCGATCCTGATATCCAGATATTTCCCGGTCTCGAGCAGCACACTCGCGAGATCACCGAGCTTCTTGCGCTCAGCCCGTAACCGCGCCAACCTCTCTTCCGCCTGCCGCAACCGGATGATCGCGGCCGCCATCTGCCCAGCTGTCTCAGCGGACTGTGAACGACCCAGGGCGGCCAGCCGATACGCCGAATTCCGTTGCTCCGCATGCGCTTCCGCGAGCGCATTCTCCAGCTTGTCGAACACCTCGGCACGGAACCCGGCGGCTTTGTTCTCATCGACGAATTCGGCGGCGTCGCGCAATATCACGTCGAGTTCGACCAAATCCCGAATAGCGTCGAACACCGGGGAGCTGCCCAGCTCCGGCCCCAGTTGCTTCGCCATTTCGTCAACCCAGGCAGACGTCAAATCCTGCGCGGTGACATCGCTGAGCAACCCCGCGAGCTGTTCCGCCAGCGCAGCGCGGCGATCCCGCAACTGCTCCAACTGCTCATTGTCGAATTCGCCCGGGTGTACTCCGAATCGGGCGCCATCACCAACGAGATACTCGCGCTCGGCGTCCAGTTCAGCCGTTGTTCGCAGCCGCAACGCGATGAGCTCCACCCCCAGACCGATCCGTGCGGCCGGCAAGCCATGCGGTTCCGGCACCATTCCAGCCAGGGAATCGTCCAACCGGCGGGCGGCGTCACGCAGCCGGTCGGCCTGCGCTTCGATCGCATGGATCGCGTTCTTCACCCCGCGCAGCCGCTCGAATTCCACTGCCAGCGGCTCCAATTCGAGCACGCGGAGCAGATCGTCACCGAGCAGCGTTGCGACCTGCGCAACAACCGGAGCATCCAGATCCACACCGGGCAGCGCATCCGCGAGCTGCATCCCGGCCATCGCGAACCGGTCACCCACAACCTGCTCGACCGCCGCATCCGGATGCAATTCCCCAGGCTCCCAACCACAATCGGGAACACCGAGCACCTGCTGCGGCAACAGCGGCAGGTTGCGTGCCTCGCTCAATTCGGCAGCGAAACCGCCGAGCTCGGCGACCTGGGCTGCCAGCGATCGGAACTCCTCGCCACGCGCACTGTCCGAATATGTCTCGAGCAGGAGCGCGTCCAACCGGTCGATCATCGTGATCCGAGCATGCAGACCATCGACTTGTGCGATCCGCCCGTACCGATCCCTCAACGCCTGCCCGAGCTCTTCCCGCACTCCCGGCGGAAGGTGTTCCGGCAGCAGGGTGAGAGCCCGCTGCACCCCGGCGTCATCGGTCACCGTTCCGGGGGGCTGACTGCTCTGCTCCTCCATTTCCCGATAGAAGTCGGACAGCTTCGTCTGCAATTTTTCCGGGGTCAGATCCGCGGTGCGATAACCGTTTTCGATCACCAGTTCGGCAAGTACCTGCTGCAGGCGCAGTTCGTCCGCGGATCGGATGGCAGCCAGGGCAACCGGCAGCTGCGGGCCGGCCGGCTCGTCGCCGAACTCCGGCGGCAAGGGTGGTCCGTCGCCACCGTCGTCGCCGCGGCCGCGCCCACCCGACTCGGCGTTGCCCTGATCATCGCTGTGGATGTGATCGGAGTCCTTGCGCTCGTGCGCATCCGGAGCGGATCCATTTCCATCCGACGCATCCGATACATCAGGTCGATCCAGCTGCACGACAGTGCCGTAGCGGTCGATCACCACCAGCTCGCGCAACCCCGCGATCGGCCGGTGGTTCAACTCCCGCGCCAGCTCCTGAACACCGGCACCGGCATCGACTAGGTCGACCACGATCCGATCGGCTTGCCGACCTGTGACCACATGCTCGAGCCATGAGCGCAGCGTCCGGACACCGGACACCGGCGGCACGGCGTGTGCGAACTCCCGGCCGTCGAGGCGCAGGTCCCGGCCGCGCTCGACCCGGAAACCTGCCCGGTCCAACAGCTTTGCCGACGCACGCTGCGATCGGCTCCAAGTCTCGGTCGAGCCGAGGATCGCCCCCGCAGATTCGGTGCGCATCCCGACCGCCAAGCCGCGGATACGTCCCCTCGGCGCCGCACGAGCGATGATTTCGGCACGATCGCGACCTTCGACGAACAGCTTGCCCGAGCCCGGCGTCTTTTCGACGACAATCCCGAGTACTCGGCCGACCTTTCCGGACCATTGGGCGAGCCACGCCCGGACTTCGGCATCGCCGACCCAGCGCTGCACTTTCCCGCCGACCTTCTCGAAGACCTCGATCCGGCCGTCGGCACGCATCTTCACGGCGAACGCGTGCCCACCCGCATCACCGAATTCCATGACACCGGCCACTGCCCGGCGCTTACTCGGATCCTTGCGGGCCGCCGGATCGTCGACCAACCGCAGGACCGCGAGCAGTCCTTCGGTCCCGAGCCCGAACCCATCCTCTTCCCACTCGAGGCCGATCCCGCGTGCGATCGCCTCCTCATAGACACCGTGCTGATCGATTTCCGGCGAATCGGCCAACCCCGGTCCGCGCGGCGCGCCGATCTCGTCCTGGAACTCGTTGACGAACCCGACCATCCCGGGCGCACAGTTGAACGGCCCATTCCGCAGCACATCCGGGAGTTCGAATGTGGCTGTCTCGCCGGTGACTTCGATGCCGCTCCCGGCGATCACCGCCGGATCGGCCGCACCGACACCACGATGCACACTATCGCTGCCGCCGATCTCCGGCGGCAGCGATACCGGCAATTCAGGAATATCGGTGACATTCGACAGCGCGGTATGTCCGAAATACTCCAACGCCTCCCGGATACGCGTCAGCCTGGCCGGATCAGCCGGCTCGAGGCCCCGCAGGAAACGGCGGACCAAGTTGGTGCCTACCTCGGCTCGCCGCGCGACCTGCAGTACCTCGGCATTCGACAGACGCCGTGGCACCTGTCCGGCGGAATCGGTAGCTACCACGGAATCCACTGTGGCCGTGGCAAATTCCTGCCAGCGCACCGCGAGATAGCGGTCGACGAGCTCAACCAGCTCTATCAGCTCGGGCGAACCCAGGTCCTCGGCCATCCGCCGCAGCGCGGCCAACGGCTGTTCGGGATCTCCGAGCACAAATCCACGGTCCAACTCCGGCACAGCCAGAATCCGGCACAATAGGCGGTCCAGGCGCTCGGCGTCGGCCGCTCCCTGTGCCTGGAGCGACAACCTCAGCCTTTCGCGTGCGGCATGCGAGCGCCCCGCGGCCTTGGTCATCGTCATCGTGCGCTCTGCGATCCTCGCGTCGGCTCGCACCCGCTCGCCCAGCCATGCCGCAACCTGCGCCGCGACATCATCGACGTCCCGGTTCTGCACCATGTGCTGCCACTGCTCAGCCGATATCAACCGCAGTTGCATCTGGATGATCTCCACCGCGTGCCGCAACCCGCCCTGGGTGAGCACACCGCGCTGCAACCCCAGCCGTTGTGTCAGTTCATTGACCAGGATGGAGATCGCAGCGTCGTCGGGCGCCGTGTCGCCGTCGGGTACCGGCCTTTCGACAGGTGGGCGAGCGCCGATCAGTCCCTCGGGACCACGGTCCGGCGTCGGCCGGTGGCCGGAGCCGCCCGGGATCGAATTCGATTGCGACCCTGAATCAGCCGCGGCAACCGAGGTATTCAGTGCGGGTATGGCCACTGCTTCGCCGATTTGCCCGCTCGTTGGTGTCGGTTCGATCAGGACATTGCGCAGGAGAGCAAGTTCGGCCTCGGTCACGCCGAGGCTTCGCAAGAAGGCCGGGGCGCCCCCTTGGTGGTCGAGGAATTCGAGGACCTTGCGGATAGCGACAGGTTCGGTGGCTCGCCCCCAACTGCCCGGCAGTCCTTTCAGGCGGTGGAGGTTCGCGTTCGTGAGGGCGTAATCGTGCACGATTGCCTCGGTCCGAACACCGACGGCAGCGAGCAGCAACGCGGTGAGAATTCCGGTGCTGTCCCTTCCATGGATGCAGTGAATCAGGACGGCACGCCGCTCGGGATCAATAAGGTGTCGCACCGCCAGAACAATTGCCTGCGCACTGACTGTCGATGTCAAAGTCTGCAGGTAGAGTTTTGTGAAGTTGTTCTTTCCGCGGGGAAGTTCACCGTCGGTGCTGACGGGCAGATTGACACACTGAATTCCGGCCCCGGGCAGTAACCCGTGGCCCCCCTCCAATGATTGTTCGGGCGTTCGCAGGTCGAGCACCACGTCGACCCCGAGATTGCGCAATGTGCGCACATCGGACTCGGTGGCGTATTGCGGGGTGCTGGACCGGAAAAGCACCCCGAAGCGTGTACGCCTGCCATCGCCAGTCGGCAGTCCACCTATGTCACGCGCATTGGGGACCTGCTCCAGCGACAGCTGCCGCTCACCGAGACGCGTCCCCCATTCTCTGTCCCCCTGGTCGGCACGCTCGAGGACGGCATGCAGTATTTCCAGCGCCTCCCAGCGGTCCAGCGCGTGCTGACCGAGCTTGCCCAGGTTGTCCGGCGCCAGATCCTCCGCCTCGACCCCGAGTCGTCGTGCCAGCTGCTTCCATTCATCCTCCACCTCACGGCGACGACCCACCAGTTCGTCCCGGCCCTGCCCGAGGCTCTCCAGCTCAGCCCGATTGCTCTCGGGATCGGTTTTCGTCTTCGAGGTTTCGTTTGCAGAGAACGGAAAAAGCGTGAGCCAACGCTGATCGCTGCTCAACCGACGTTGCTCGAACTCGCCGTCTTCACCGCGACGCATTTCCAGTTGAGCAATGTCGAACAGCCGCAATTTTACGCCGACGTCGTTCCATTTCGACCCGTCGGTGTCGACCGGCGATATCAACGACTCCGGATCGGGCCATGGGTACCCGAATTCACTTTCATCGACTACAGAGATGTATCGGAGTTCGATGTTCTCGGCCCGCTCCAGCGCGGTGGCAAACTCCGGGTCGACCAGCGCGTATTCGAGCGCGTCGAGGTAATCGAAATGCGCACCGGGATTGTGGACGCGCGGACCCAGCACCGTCACCACGGTTTTTTGGAGCTTCCCGTCCTCTCGGAGTTTCTTCTCACTGAAGCCGACAAATGGCGTCACAGCCTGCGCGTTGGCCGCCTCGAATATTTGCGGCCATACACGGCGGCACGCCATGAGGTCACTTATTCGAGCGATGCGGGAATCGAAATCCGTCACTCGATTGACGAGCGACACGACATGCCCCGGCAACCGATGTGGCAGCGGGTCCGAATTGTTCGAGCCCAAATGTCGCGACCGGATCCCGAAACCGGCGGCCAATCGACACCACTCGTCGCGAGGGTCGCCGCGTTGCGCTACCGATTCGGCGCGAGCGGCCGGCGAGATGTGGGGAAGAGCGATATGTTGATCCAGCTCATCGATGCGCCGGGTCAGCTCGAAGAGCGCTCGAAGATCGTCCAATTGCCCGGCCACACCCATGTGCTCGGCCAGTACCTGCAGAACAACCCGCCACGGCGCCCTGGCAGCGGCCGCATGCTGCTGTCTGGTTCCATCCCGATTGCGGAGCCGGTCGATGAACGAGTCGAGAGATTCCTCGGAGAACGCTGTGCCCGCCTCATCAACCTGGATTTCGATAACCGGAATACCCTGTCGCTCCAGCGCTGCCCGCAACCGGGGGTCCATGGCGCGACCGTCTTCGCCGGTCCCCGTGAAGACCTCGATATATGGGACCGCGCCCGTGAAGAGCCGCGCTTGCGGGCCCAGCGGTTCCCCACCCCGGGCTGCGGCCGCATCCGCGAGAATCGTCCTCCACGCCTGAGCACGTCGCCGTGCGACAGCGGACCGCACCTGCCGAACCAGACGGCGATACAACAGCCGCTCTCCGGGGGTGGTGCGTTCCTCGGGCAAGTTTTCCAGGATCGCGACGATATCGGCATTCGCGTCCAGCGATCCTCGTCGCATCGCCTCCATTATTTCCGGGAGGACGGCAGCACCGGCTTCGGCGTATGCCTCGACCAATCCTTTTCGCAGCGCTTCCGAGCGAGCGAGCTCTTTGTCCTGAGCGAAGCTGTACCCGGTGAACTGATCACTCAACCAATTGTCGAATTTCAGGGCACGAACCGCAGGTGGCTGTCTTCTGAATTCTTTCCGCAGCTCAGCAATGACGGCTTCTTGATCCAGTCGCAGCAAAAAGAAGGTCAGTACGTTCCAGCCCTGGAAGTGGAGAGCGTGCATCAATTCGTGTACGAAGATCAAATACCAGGCGCGATCGGCCGAGCCGCGGTGGAAGTTCGTTTCTATATCGGCCTGAAAGCCGCGTTCAACACTTCGGGGATTCCGCATCCAGTGCGCGCCGAGGGTGATCGATCGGGGCCCCATGGTAATGGCATATTCCCCCTTCGGACGACCCCCCAACCGAATCACACTCGGGTCGATCTCGGGGTGCAATCGATAGACATCACGGAGCGCGGCGTTCACCTGCTGGACCGCGCGCGGATCGCTCCCGAAAGCGTCCAGACCGACAGTCAGGACGCCGAATTCTTCCAAGAGCGCCGCACCGACCGCTCGTCCGGCCTCAGCGGACGTCGTCGCTTCCTCGATCGGAATACGCGGGCTGTATGCGTCGCGGCGGTGCCATATTCTGGCCTGTTCAACCAGCAACAGATACAACACCCGCTGGCCATCCGTGAAGCCACCGACCTCGACCGCGGCGAACGACGAATACAGTGCCCAACTCGGCCCGAAGGCCTGCTCCGAATCCGTGACCTTCGGATTGAAACAATCCTTGTCGAAGTTTTCCCGCAGCCAATCGCCGAAGCTCAGCCGCTGTCCCTGGCCGCTCTCGTCATGAAAACGCCGCAGCCGCTCCAGCGCCAGCGGCGCGGCACGCCATTGACCGGCGATATCGAGGCTCTCGGCGAGGGCGCGAACCGTCTTGTCGTACACCACCCCCTCGGCAAGGGCCGGATCCGATGCAAGCCGCTCGCTCAGTCCCACCGACTGCGTGTAGACCGATCCGGTAAATGCCGGCCCGGTGGTCTCGGGTAGCACGTACCCCGCCACTACGCGGACCTCCTGCTGCTGCGCTCCGATCGCGAACCCGCCGCGCACTTCGATTTCGCTGTGCGCCCAGCACATATCGACGATCGCCTGCGCGAACTCGCGGGCTGCCCTGTGCGTGATTGCCCGCAGCCCGAATCCGACAACGTCGAGGCCCAGCGTCGAGCTCAGCACGGTCTCGATCACGCGTGGGTCGTCGATGTTCTCGAATTCCTCGTTTGCGCCGTTCGAATCGTCGCCGAGCGTCGCCGCCAGCGACGCGGCCTCGGACCCCTCCGGCAATTCCTGCAACACATTCCACGGTTCCGACGCGGTCCACGGTGCTCCGCCCGCGTCTCCGACAATCGCGTTCACCAACTCGGCGACGGTCTCGCGCTGCAGCCGAAGGAATTCAGGTCCGCTGCGCCGCAGCCCCAGCCGCTGCGCCAGTTCGCGCAACGATTTCCGTTCCCAGAGCCATCCCCGGATATACTCTTGCTGCTGTTCGGTCAGACCCGCAACGGCGGACCACACCCGATTGCTGTCTGCATCACGCACTGCCCGATATCTCGGATCATTGTCGAGCACATCGGGCCGGGCCGAACGCATCTCAGCGAGAAGGCTCGCCCGGAACCGGCCGAACCGCACCTGCTCCTCCGGCCGAGCTGGTCCCTCTGTTGGACCATCCGCATCGGAGGTGCCGCGATCACCGGCCTCGGGCTGCTGTGGGTCTTCCGGTTTGCTGAATCGCACATCGACTTCGGTGAATTCACCGTAGAAATGATCACCTTCGATCGAGCCCGCACCGTCGTCGCCTTTGAGGGAGAGGGTACGAACTCGGGTGTAACCGTATTCACCGGCCACGATGCCCGTGAAAGTGCGTCGCGCCGCATCCTCGGGAGGCAATCCCGCCTTCAGGAGCTTGTTGAAGGTTTCGAGGTTCGACCCCAGCCAGCCACGTACATTGTCGGGAGTCAGGTCCTGGGGACGAATCAACTCACCGGCTACGTTGTAGAAGTTCCAGTGCCCATGGATTTCCCGCACCGGACGGGGAAGAGAATCCATGAGATGCCGGAACATCTCACGTCCTGATGGCGTGCCGGGACCAGCTTCTATGGTGAGACGGAGAACACCGTCTTCAATTTCTGCAGTAACTCCGTAATCCCTTGTCCCATACCGGCGCTCGTAGTCCGCAGCGTCCAATTCGGGAAAATCGGTCCACCCACCACGGCGGTCGCCGTCGGATACTGACGCTTCGACAGGAGGGCGGGCGCCGATCGGCCCCTTGGGACCACGGCCCGGCTTCGGCCGGCGGTCGGTGCCGAGTGGATCCTTCGACCGACCGCCCTCTTCGAAGATGATCCAGTTGATCTCGGTCGCACCGGCGGCCGCGGCCTCGGCGATCCAGGTGTCCACGTCGGCGCCGCGCACGATGCCGCCCACGGCATTGTCGAAAACGATGACTTCGCCGGGCTTCAGGTTCAGATGTGCGTTGCGGGCCGCGTATTCCGCGGTGACCTTGAATACCGCGAACGCGTGCGCGCCCTTGTCTGCGAAGTCCATCGTGCCAGCGATGGCACCGCCATGCGACCACACGTGTTCCACCACAGCTTTCAAGCCGTTCAGACCGTAACCGGCCGGCGAATCCTCCCAGTTCGCATCGAGTCCGCGGGCAAATGCGAAACCAGTCATCCCTTGCGCTGCAAGGTTTTTGGTTACCCTCGCGGGTTTGATGCGACCCCCCAAGGGGCCGAAGAAATCCTTGACCTCCGCTTGTACGAGCGCACCGCAGATCCGTTCGCCCCGGTGCTGATGGGCGCCGATCCGATCCCATTCCCAGGACACGACGCTGCCGTCGGCGGCGGTCGCCCGGCCACGGCCGTACCCGCCGGACACCTGGTAGCCGAGGTCACGGATGGCCTGCAGCACCCGCTCCCGGGTCCACAGGTCGACAGACTGGTTCGCCAGCACCCGTTCGACAGTCGTCGAGCTCGTTCCCGCACGCTCGGCGACATCAGCGATGGTGACCCGGCGGCGAGGGGTGCCGACGTCGAAACCGAGCCGCTCCCCTTCTGTTGCCAGCCGCCGCGCGGTATTCGCGGCCACCGGACGTCCGTGGTGGGCTCGGTGTGCTTGTGCCAGGCCGGTTCCGGCCGCGTCCGCCACCTCGGCCAGCCCGACCCGCATTCGCACGCCCGGACGTACCGGCCCCCGTTTACGAGGCTGGTAACCGGTTTCGGCGATCGCTTCGGTCACCTTCTGCCGCGTTTCCTCGGACACCGGCAGACCGTTGATCACCCTGCTGACCGTGCTGGGGACAACTCCGGCCGCCCTTGCCACATCTTGAAGCGTCACGGGCCGGACTTTGTCCGCCGGCGCCGCATCGACAAGGTCGGCGACATCGGTGAGGGCACCACCCAGATCCGAATACGCCTGCAGCACAACCCGTTTGTTCTCCAGGGAGCCCTTGCGCTGCCCGAGAATCCGGTACACCGTGCTCTCGGACAATCCGGTCTCACGCGCGATCGCGGGGATCGACGGTCGAACCGCCGGACGCGAAGTCTGCTCGGTGTCGGTCTGTGATACCTGCTCGGCGATGGCGGCCGCCCTGGCCTGCAGATCATGGAATGCCTGCAGCACGACGCGCCTGGTCTGTGCGGAACCGCCCCCTTGGTTGAGAACCTTGTACACAGTGCTCTCGGACAGCCCCGTCTCACGCGCGATCGCGCGGGCCGACGGTCGGCCCGCGCGGTCCAAGAGTGGGTGGGATGCGTTGTCGTCGAGATCAGCGAGCGTGCCGCCCAGATCCTCATAGGCTTGCCGCACAACGCGCTTGGTCTCCGCGGACCCCTGCTGCTTCATCAGAGCCCTGTGCACGGCGCTCTCGGAAAGGCCCGTTTCCTGTGCGATCGCGGCAATCGACGGACGGCTCGAAGGACGTGGCTCCCGCTCAACGGGTGCCTGCACCGGCGCCGCCTCGATGTCGAGCGCTCCAGCCAGTTCCGCAATGGCAGAACGAAGCATGTCGACCAATACGGGCCCGTCGAAACCGGTGGTCTCGGCCAGCGCGGTGAGAGCTTCCCCGTCGCGGAACCGGCGCAGTACGACCGTGCGTTCGCCCTGGCTGCGTAGTCCGGTCAGCGCGTCCCACATCCGGTCCGCTTCCACCTGCGCCAGCCGCTCGGCCAGCGGGGAGTACCTGAGGAATTCGGACACCCGGCGTTGGAAGTGCGGGTACTCGCGTCGGAAGTGGTCGAATGCGAGCCGTTCCGACGCAATGGCGAGAATCCGCCTCAAGGTGAGCTGCCGGCGTGTCAGATATTCCCGGGCCGCTCGCTCGAACGTTTCGCGCGCGACGGTTGCCACGACTTCACGGTTGCCGCGAGTCTGGGCCGACAGCCGATCTGTGAGCTGCCTGCCATACCGCCGATTCAGCTCCGCTGCCACATCGGTCTCGCGTGCGGCAGCCGCCGCGCCAGGTGATTTCGGACGTCGATAATCGGTGGTCGGGTCGGGGGCCCGGGCCGGCGGGGCCGGCATCAGCTCATGCGGGCGGACCGGATCCCCGGTGGCGCTCAGATCCGCTCGCCCCGCGATCCAATGCTCTTCACCAGCCGGGAACAGCCGGGCGGCGCGGCGACTCCAGTGTTCGACCGGCTCGCCCTCGCTGTCGAATTCGATGACATCGACCCGGCCCACACCGTCGGCTTGGCGCGCGAGCCAGTCGGATACGGCGCTTTCGCCGACGATCCAGCCGTCCACCGCCTCCGGATCGCCGGAATCCAGAACCGCGATCTCGCCCACCCGGTCGTGCAGGACCGGATAGGCGTCGGCCAAAGCCTCGTCGACTTTGGTGACGGCGATAGCGTGATGGCCGATCTGCTCGGTCCGCACCACGCCACGATCGAGGACCGGCTGCAGGACTTCGACCACCGCCGCGACCATGCTCCGATGGTCGAATTTCACCGCGGTCACTGCCATTCGCATGCCTTCGGCACCGTGTCCGTACGGACGCGGGCTGCCGTCGTGATTTCGGTGCCAACCGCCGCGCAGGGAGGTCGCGAACTCCTCGTCGGTCTGACCGTCCATACCCGCTTCGACCACGACCGGCCGAATCTTCGCCCCGTGGGCGCCCAGCCGAATGCGCGCGGCCTGCTGCACCAGAGTGGCGCAGTTGCTGTCCGCGGCATCCATCAGGTGCCGGGTCAGAGGGTGGGTCGGGGGTTTGGCGTCGAATACGTCGTATGGCGAGGGTGGCGGGTCGTCGTCGGGCACTGTGTCCACGAACGGTTCGACTGCCAGCGGAGCGGCAACGCCGTAGGCGGTGAATCGTTCGCCGTCGAAGCGCACCCGCTCCAGAGTGATGTGCACACTGCGTTGCAGCACAAACTTTTTGCGTTCCGGATGCCAGAAGGCACCCGTGCCCGCGGGTACCCGCAGGAACAGCAGGTTGCGGTCGGCCAATTCCTTGTCGGCAGCCGCTATCTCGCCGGTGGTGAAGCCGACCTCCCACAGGTGCGCACTGCGCATCATCCACGGATGCGCCGGATCGAGATCGTTGCCCGCGCGCAGTTCCACGACCAGGATCAGGTCCTGCATGAGCGGCTGCTCCGCGACCAGGTCGTCGACCGTGGCGATCAACGGCGATGCCTCCGTGCGCGACATTTGTCGCGGCACCCCGGATTCCAATACCGAGTTGGGCGCGGAGAATCCGTTCCAGGCGTCGGTATTGCCGCCGTCCCAGGTCGAGGTGAGCAGGCGGATGCGTTCCTCGTCCAGCGTTCCGAAGGTCGCGCCGTATTGGTCGTCGGCATACCCGACGGCATCGGCGGAGGTGTCGAAAATCAGTGCACCATCGGATATTTCGGCCAATCCGACGGCATGTTGGGCGGCCTGCGACAAGGCGGCGTAGGTCGGGTCGTCCACGGTCGGCACGGTGCTGGTGTCTTCCGGAGCATCCCCCGCCTGTTGTGCCACGCGACGCACGCCGTCGGCCACCTCTGCCGCCGAACGGTATCCGAGCAGCCCGGCCACCTGCCATATCCGCATGCGGCGTTGCGGTGTGATGCGGCCCGGCTGATGCCGTAGTACTTGCGCAGCCGTATTCGGATCCACGCCGGCGACGATCGCGACGTCGCGCTCGGTGACCACACCCACACGATGGGAGGCGGCCGGCGGCCCCGCCGGGGCAACACCGGCAGAGGCCCGGTCCTCGCCGGCGGTCGGCTGCCACTCCGTCAAATCCAGATCCAGGAACTCCCGCATCAATTGCAGGATGTATCCGAATTCGGTGGTGGGCTTGGTGCACTGCGCGAATTTCTGCAATTCGGCTTCGATATCACCGAAGCGGAAGTCCTCGATGCGTGGATAGGTCCGGGATCCTGGCAGTGGCTCCTTGCGCCCGAGAATCCGCATCAGATCCCGCTGCGAATCGTCGGCCCGAGAGAACTGGGCTCCGATCACATCGGTCTCGGTTCCGATGCGATATTCGTGCTCGATGCGATCCGCGATCCACTTCCCGAGCTGGTCCGGTCGGCCCATTGAGCGGATGAAGCTCCAATCCCGGAACTCGAACTGCCGCAACTGTTCACCGACGATCCACAGTGCCCGCCGCAACCGCTCCTGGGTGAACAGCTCCGCAATCCCACCGATCCGGCTGCGCAACGTCAGCGCCAGCGCCCGCGCCTGCGGATTGCGCTGTTCCGCGGTGTCGGGGAACGGGGAGTCGTCCGCGCGAGCCCCGATCACGGCACGCTCTTTCAACCCGACGGGCTTGCGGCCGCGCAGCGGGATCTCCGGATCGCGAGGGCTGTCGAAGACGATGGCATCCACATCACCGACACCGACACCGGCGGCCGCTACCCATGCGTCGATCGCGGTCTCGCCGATGATCCACCGGCCCTCGACCGCACCCGGGAAACCGTTGTCGTGCACCACGACATCACCGATCTCGACCAGACCGCTCTGGACCAGACCACGCAGGTCCGGATTCTCATCGAGCAACTTCTGCGTCACCCGCACCACGGCAAAGGCATGATGACCGGTGCCGCCGAGGTTCATCACACCCGCGATGGCGTGCTTACCGGACCGGACCTCCGCCACCGCAGCAGCCAGACCGGCGCGCCCCACCCCCAACGGCTCATCGCGGAAGTCAGCGTCCAGACCCGCGGCGAACGCCAGATCCGACATGCCGTGCGCGCGAATGGTTTCATCATCGACCGAGGCCGGATTCATTCGCGCGGTGACGGTGTCGTCCACCACCGCACGAATCACTCCCTGCACCAACGGACCACAGATCTTCGGCCCGGTGGTCGTGCGATGGTCGGCCGGCGCATACGGGCGTTGGTAATCGGCCGCATCGACAACGTCCACGGCTGGTTCGACCGCCGGCGCGGGGACACGCGCGGCCGCAGCCGCGGCGCGGCGCTGCTGTCGTGCCGTTGCATCGGACTGGGTTTTGACAATCCGCTGCACATCTGCACGGCGGGCCGCACGTTCGGCGAAGAAGCTTTCGCCGAGTAGGTCATGGAATTCGACACCGGGCTTCAGGACGCCGAATGCCTTGGCCCGGGCCATGATCAGCGATGCCCACGCCCCATGCGGCGGGCCTGCGATGCGGCCGCTGCCGCCGGCAGCCTCCCCCCTGTGCACTCCACCGCCACCGTCCACCTGACGGCCGAGCCGCTGCACGGCGGTCAGGTATTCCTCGTGGGACACCGCGGCCATGGCAAGCGCCACTCGGACTTGGTCGGGGTGGATGGCGCCCGTGGTGTGCATGCCATTGGCGATGCTGATGTCGTGCTCGTTGATCAGCCCTTCATGCAGTTCGGCAACGATGGCGCCGTAGTCCTTCGCGTTCTGCTCGATCTGAGGCTCAGGCGCCTTGTCGAAAAATTCCCAGCCCGGACCGCTGAGCAGATATTCACGTTCGAAATGAATTTCCCCGTCGACCTCACGGCGCACCACCGCGCCGAGAATCGCCGCCATGTCCTTGACCGCATCACCGGCCATGGTGTCGTAGATAGTGCGATTCTTCGCCCGGTTGATGCCGAAAGCGGCTGACAGGTCGGCCGATCCGACCTCGAGCCACAGCACAAGGCCGGGGTACTCGTCCATCAGCTCCTTGATTGCGGCATTGGCGCCCACCCGGGTTCGCGGATCCGCGAAATCACCGGTCTCGATGATCGGCACCGCATATTGGATCAGATTGTGCGCGGTGTTCAACTCTGCGATGGTGTCCAGGAATCGACGTGACATCTGGTCCAGGGTGGTGAATTTCGGCAGCACATAACCGGTGATCAGATTCGCGTGTTCGCCGAGTCGCTCGACCAATTCGATGATGTGCTCCGGGGTGCGCACCCGGACGAACAGCAGCGGCCGCGGTCCTTTCCCGGTGCGCGCGTATCGCGTGAACTGTTCGACGAGGTTGTCCAAGCCTTCGCGGACTTTTTCGGCTGGAATGCTGTCTTCCAGGTCGTAAACCAGTGCCGGAACCCCCGTTCGGCCCCATTTCTCGATTTTCTTCGCGATATTCGATTGCGTCGATGGCCCGTACAGCGTGGTGCTGGCCGCATTGGCCAGCGCCCACCGCTGGGACTCCGGTCCGAATGGCTGCGGCAGCTGCTCGAACAGCTCTGCGAGCTGCTCCGGCGGAATGTGATTGAAGTGCGTGATGGTGTGCTCGTTCGACCCGGCGGAGTCCATCCTCGGGTGGCGGTACCGGACTGCTCTGGACTCCACAGCTTCTGGCACGGTCGGACGTCGACCGCCCGTTTCCGGAGCCGGTGCGCTCGATCGCGCCCGATGCTCCGATGCGCCGTCGAGGATGCCACGCACCGCCCGGCCCGCCGTATTGCCGAGGGCGTCCACGGCGTCGGGTTCGATGCCCACGGTTCGCGCAACGACCTCCGTGTCGGACAGTCCCTGCAAGTACACCAGGTCGCAGTACATCCGCTGGTCCGGCGGCAGCTGCGCAATCGCATCCAACAGTGATTCGAGATCACCAGCCATCGCATGACGGACCTCGTCGGGGACGCGCGACCCGACAGCTCCCAACAGGGCGACGCGCTCTATCTGCCGGAGGTCCTCGAGGCGATCCACCCCCAGCCGGAACACCGGGGTCCCATTCTGCGCCGGGGGCTGTGCGGCATCGAAGTCGGCGAACGCGTCCGCGAGATGGGCGGTCAACTCGCCCAGTTCCCGACCGGCATCGAGGTGTCGGTGGACCAGATCCGCCACCAGATCGAGCTGTTGTCGATCGATCCCCGGCACGGCATGCAGCAGGTCGAGCAGATCCACGCTCACCGCGGGGGGACTGTGGTCGAAGTCCGTACCTGCGATCAGGGTGGCAAATTCCTCGCCGATCCGCTGCTGCAAGCCTTTCAGCACCGCACGCTGCTCACCGATACGCCGGACGAAAGCCTGCAGCAGCGCCCGCTTCGCTTCGGGCATCGAATCACGAGCCTGCCCCGCGGCATCGAAAACAATTGCGGTGGTGGACAGCACCTTCGACTGACGTTGCGGCGGGAAGTCATGGACGACAACACCATTCCAGTCGATAACCACCGGGCTGTCGTTATCGAAGATGACCACGTAGGTGTGCGCATCCGGCAGACCGTCTTTCCCGACCAGGGTGTCGGTGACCACCATCAGACTGCCGGGGCCCAGATCGGTCAGGATGCGCTCGATGTCGGCGTGGTCGGCGAGATCCTCCAGCTCGGCGCCCAAAGCGACGGCCAGCTCGAGGCTCGATGTGCCCTCACCGTTTCGCTCCAGCAAGCGAATCTTCGGGTTATTCGTCAGCGCCTTGACCACCATGGTCGCGGCGGGCATGCAGAAACTCGGCAGATCGACCGCGAGCCCTTGGACGCGCTGCGCGACCGCGCCGGAGATCCGCCGATCCAGCCGCGCCACCAGCGCTTCGGCCTCGGCCAGGGCATCGGCGAGCTCCGACAACTCGGGCGGGCGCGCGATGATATCGGCTGTGTGCCACCCGAGTTCGGTGGATCGGCGCCGAAGATCCGAACGCAGCCGGTGGCGGTCGAGCAGTGCTCGCAGCCGTCGAGCGTTCAACTCGTGCAACCGGTCCATCGCCTCGCTGAGACCGCGGTGATTTTGCAGCGCCACCCACAATGGGTGTTGCGGATGGGCCGCATCCACCGACGCGGCTCGGTCGATAACGCGCAATGTCTGCGCCCGGACCGCCGGATCCGACAGATCCACCTGGAGACCGATCCGCGCGGCCGCCGCTTCCGCGTCGGCGAGCTGCTGTCCGCGATCGAGCGAGAAGAGATACATCCCCAAGGTGTCGTTGTATCGCCGCGACTCCGGCAGGCTCTCGCTCTGCGGGACAACGGGATTCGCGGCGTCGTTCGGGTAGACCGGAGTGCCGATCGAGTCGTAGACGACGGCATACATCCGGGTGTTGTCGAACACCGCACTGTAACTGGGTGAGCGGTAGTCGTTTTCGGCGTCGAACTCGGATACGTCACCGACGTGCCGGGCGATCTTGACGAGGATTCCGTCCTGATTGGTCACCGTGAAGCGGACGCGGGAGCCGTCGGGTTGAACCTCGACAACCAGCGCCGATGCCTTCGATCCCAACCCGGTCAGCGTCTCGGCCAAGGTTTTCGGCCCGGGCACCCGCAGCAGCCTGCCTCGTGCGCGCGTCTGCAGCTCCGCGTCGGACAGGCCGGATACCGTCAATTCTTCGACGACATCCACCGCGTCGTAGCCGTAGATATCGGCGAGCGACTGCAAAGCCGCCGTGCCGTCCGCGACACCGGGACGACGCGAGGCGGCGTCCGCCGCAGCGGGGTCGAGGACGACGCCGGGATCCTTCAGTCCGGCGGACAGTTCCTTCTCCAGCCGGCGCGCCTGGGCATCCGCCTTTCGATGAGCGGCCGCCGCGTCCACCAGTCGTCGCAGTTGCCGTGCCGTCTCGATGTCGCCGTCGCGCTCCAGCCGGTCCGCCCTGGCGGTCATCCGCCGACCGCGCCGCTCGGTGTCGGGCACCTCGACGCCAAACTGCGCGGCCAACTGCCGGGCCTCGGCGCCCCGGGCCACCCGTGCCACCAATGCGGTGGTATGCCGACTGCTCACCACACCCAGCCGATGGCGAGCCTCGTCCGCATGGCCGAAGCGCCGGACCTGTTCGATCAGGCGGGACCGGCGAGCAGGTGTGAGGACACTGCCCTCGACGCCCTCCAGTCGACGGATCACCGCGTCCGCCGGCAGCTCGCCCGCGTCGATCAACCGCACCGCGTCGAGATATTCGCGTCGCAGAGTGCCGAGCGCCAGACGGGCGGCTCGCTGTCTCCTGGTCACCTCCGCCAGCCGCAGCGCTTCCGGCGGGGCGCCGATCGTGCCGGCCAGGCCGATACTCGGGCACTCGGCGAAATCGACTACCGGGTCCAGGTTTTCATCGAACTCGATGCCCCTGATCACCGCATCACTGCCAGCGGTCACGCGTTGCATCCAGGCCGCGATCGCCGTGTCTCCGACAACCCAGCCACCATTGCGGACCGCAACGGGATCGGCGTTGTCGAACACAACCACATCGCCTTCGCGCAGTTGCGAGTTCGTCTCGGCCAGTGCCTTGTTCACGCGCATGATGGCGAAGGCGTGCGCGCCGATGGCACCGTGATCGACCACGCCCGCGATGGCGCCCCGGTCTCCGGGGCGCACCTCGCCGTTGCGCACCGCGTCCAGCGCCTTCTCCAACCCGGTTACGCCCCGGCCGAACGGCTGCTCGCGCCAGCCCGCGGCCAGGCCGGCGGCGAAGGACCGGTCGGTCATGCCGTCCATTACCAGCTCGCCGGTCAAGGGTGCGGGAGTGATCCGAGATCCGTTGGCGCCCAGCAGTTGCTGGAATTTCAGCTCTACTTCGCGACCGCATACCTTGGCGTGTTCGGCCGGGGGGCCCATGCGCCTCGCGGCGCGCACCGTTACCGGTGCGCCCAGGAGATCGGCGAATCCGCTTGCGAAACTGGTTGTCCCGACCGGCTTTTCGGTACTCTCCTGATTCACCTGGGGCGGAGCCGTTGCCAGATCCGCATCCGCAACGGCTCCGTCGGCTTCGGTCACCGTCACACCGGTGATTCCCTGCGCGGTTCTGCTCCAGACGGTCAGGGTTCGCTCGCCCGGCGCACCCGATATCGACGCGTGCGCGTACGCGGCGCCCGTGGCGACCGCGTCGCGGATCTGACGGCCGACACCGGCCATTGCGGCGTCGGCTGCCTGGCGTGGTGTCACCCAGTCCTGAGTCAGGCGGCGAATCACCTGTTCCAGTGCGGTGATACGCCTCGGGTGGCGGTCATCGAGCCGCGCCGATACTTCCAGCGCCAGCTGTTCGCCGCCCACTACCCGCAGGCTCATCCGGGCCGTGCCGGTCTCGGCCATATCCAGCAGATCCAGCCGGTACCCGGTGTACGCGGACTCGTTCTGTCCGGTGCCCGACGCGTCCGGGTCATCCGCGGTGTGCCCGGGCCGGTGCTGTTCGGTGAGCACTTCGCTGGCCGGGTACAGGTCGTAGCGGTAGAGACCGGAGCCGTGCTCCGTACCGGCGGTGACGTCGCGCTCGGCGCCGGTTGCGGGATCGCGCTCCACCTCGAATGCCGATGTCACCACCGCGGTATCGACGGCAGCTGCCACCAGGGCCCGGGTATCGGGGTCGATATCGGTGTTCTCGGCCAGCAGAGCACGGGTTCCGTAGATGTCGGTGGGTACCGGCTCGAGCGGATCGGCGGCCGGCGAGGTTTCCTGGGCCGGTGCGAAGATGCTGAACCACATCGCCTTGCGATACGGGTGGCGCCGGTCGTGAACGAGTACGTATCCGCCCAGCTGATCCACGCTCGCGGCGACGATGAGGCGGCCGCGGTTTCGCTCCACCTTCCGGTCCTCGACCGCCTTTTCGGGTTTCGTCTCGGTGGCGGCGGCCGGGTTTTCGTCTTCGTCCGCCATGAGGTCGTCGGCTGCCGACAGATCGAAATCGAAACCCGCCAGGTCGAAGTCACCGCCCTCTTCCAAGCTGGCCAGGAACAGGTCGGCCCTCTCGCCCGACGAGGCATCGTCGGGGATCTCGCTGATCTGTTCCTGCTCCGCCGCTTTCCCACCGCTCGGCATCGGTGGCGGGAAGTGGCTGCTGACATCGAGGACTTCCACCAGTACGCGCTTCGGAGCCCGCGCATTGCCCGGCGTCTCGATAATCGTCGCGCGCACCAGCACCGGCCCCTGGGTGTGGTCCAACGCATTGGAGGCCCACTCGGAGATCGCCAGCTCGGCCTGGTCTATCGAATCCTGCGGCCACTTGTCCTTTTTCAGGATCGCGACCAGCCAGGCCCGCACCTTCGAGAGCTCGGCCCGCCGCTCACCGGTCCCCATTCCGACGAGTAGTTGCTCGCGCTTGCGGCGGTCCTCCTCCAGGCCGGTTCCCGGACGCTCCAGGAATTCGATCCGGAAAGTGTCGGTGTCACTGTCGGATTCGAATCGCCAGCGGTCCGGCAACTCCCGCAGCGCCCGGGAGGCCGCGATCATCGCCTCGTCGGACAATGCCGCCCCGGTGAAGACGACATCGATCCGCATTTCCCGGCCACCCGCGCTGCCCTCCACGCGCGGCCGCAGCGTCACCCGCGCCCCTGGAGTGTGGGCGAGCACCACGTCCACGACGGTTGCCGCCAGCCCGAGTACCGCGGGTGGTTTCGGGAGCGACTTCGCGGGCAGTCCGTCCGTCGGTTCCGTCGGCGGTAGCGCGGCCCGGGTGTCGAGCGAATCGTGCCAGCCGTACCAATACATCAGGTCGGCGCACTCTTCGAGAACCTGGTGGCGGCGCTGTTGCCAACCGGCGCGATCCAGTGCCGGTGGGGCCAGTACTCGGATCGCGAGCTCGGCGGCGAGGACGCTCTGCGCTCGGTCTGTGGCGTGCAGATCCTCATCGACGGTCAGGCCCTCGAACGGCTGCATCTGCTCGGGGGTGACGTCGGGGTCGCGCTGCACGAAAACCTGTTCGTCGACCCATGTTTCGTGAATCTGCGCGGCAACCAACTCGAGTGCCGTCGGTGTGGACAGATCCACGCCGCCAGCCTGCACCGCCAGCGCGATCCGCAATGCGGTCTCGGCCCGGCGCCGGTACACCTCCTGGAAGTATTGCGGCAGTTTCTCGAAGGTCAGGTTCGCGATATCGACCTGAGCGCTCTTCGGTGTGCCGGCCTGGATCTTCGAACCGTCCGGCATTCGCAGCTGCTTGGTGTAAGTCGTCTCGGTGTCGCGGAACCGCTCCCGGAAGCTCTCGTGCAGCTGGGCGGCGACCTCGCCGGCCAATTGTTCGATCCGCGCTGCCATGTCGAGCGCGAGCCGGTCGTTATCGCTGTCCGCACCCTCGACCCGATCGACACTGCGCATCAACGCAATCGGATCCGACAGCAACCGCGCCTCGGTGACGAACGCTCGCACCGCCCGGCGTTCCAGCTCCTCGAGCTCCGATACCGACCGCTGTGTGGCCGCGGCGAGGGTATCCAGATCATGCCGATGGACGTGGTGCTCCCACACGATCCACCGCTCGTCCGGCGATGCCAACGACGCGAGCGCGGCCTGGAGCACCTCGGGCGCGACGGCGGTCAGCGGACCGCCCGGGGCCGATCCCGAAGCCGCACCGGCGATCTGGCTCTCGTCGACACCGCCCGCACGCAGGAACGACGCCCACACCCGTTCGGTGAGGGCCTGGCGCGCCCGTTCTTCGGCCATTACCAGGCCGATCTGGCTCATGAACCAGACGTTGGATCGCTGTCCCGGCGGCAGCGTCTTGGCGAAGACCAGATCGAAGACCCGCTCCCGCAGCCGGGCCGCTACCTCCTTGTCCTCCACCTCGAACTTCAGCCACTCCAGCAGCGCGGCGTCCTGCGCGGCGCGGAATTCGCGGATGGCGTCGCGATCTCCGCTCTGCGCGGCGCGCAGCAATGTGGCTCGCCGGTCGTCGGAATCCGGGGCCGACGGCGTGGTGGCACCGTCCTGGGTGGTGCCTGCGGCCTGCTCACCGGCAATTTGCGTCGTCGCCCACTGCGGCAGCATGGCGGCGATCAATTCGACGAAACCGCGCGGACGGCTGGGCGACTCGCTCTCCGGTTGCCGCTGTCCGGGCGGCAGGCCATCCGCACGACCCGGCCCGGTCTCCGGTTGCCGCTGCCCCGGCACAGTGCGGTCCGCACCCGGTGTGCCGTCTGCTCGGCGCTGCCCCGGAACCAGCGGCCCGACGAGCCCGAGTGCATCACGAACACGCTGTTCGACGGACTCGTTGTGCAACGGCTGACCGTCGCGCACCTTCATGACCGCGATCACCGAGGTCCCGGCAATCCACGCGACCGCCTCCGGCGTCCGCGGGCGGGGCAACCGAGACTCGATCCGGGTGGCGGCGCGCCGAATCCGTTGCGCGACACGCTCGTCGATTTCCAGACCTGCCAGCAGATCCACGACGGTGACCTCGGCTACCCCGGCCTTGTCCGCCACCTTCTTTATCCGGGCATGCTCGGGTAGCTGCTCCAACGCGTCATAAGCGTCGAATTCACCTGCGGCCGAGGATGTTACGCCGTCTCCCACCCCTTCCGGTGGCTGCGCATCCGGCATTCTCCTCGGTGCTGTCGCGTATGCCGGTGCCGAGGCGGAAATCAATCCCTCGACACCGCGCGCCGGCTGAGCCTCCCATTCGACCAGCTGCAATATGGTGTCGAAAACCTTCGCCCCGGACTCGGTTTCGACCGAGAGCCGCCCATCGAGCACCCAGACGACAACGTCCTCGTCGACGCGGGCAGCCGCAGCGATCGCCGCGGTTTGGCGCATGGCGGCATGCAGGCTGATCGGCAGTTCCGGGTAGCTCAGCTGCACGGCGGCGGCCAGCACGCGACGGTTCGACAGGTCGTGCACCGACGCACGCCGGGACACCACCTCTCGCACCGTCGCGGGCGAAACCCCAACCGCAACAGCCACATCCCACGCCGTCGCCCACGGATCCGACTCGGTTTCCACTTCCGGATCCGCCGACACCGGCGCGGTCAACTCCAGGCCGTGCAGGTCCGCCGCCGCGGCGACCCGTGCGCCGATCGGGCCGGGTACCGGCATTCCCTTGACCACGGACAACACCGTCCGGACCGACACCGCGGCATCCACAGCCACCGCACGCCACAGCGGTAGCTGTGGAGTATCGCTCCCGCCGGGCGGAGCGCCGATCGAACCGGCTGCCGCTCGCCCACTACCCATCCCCTCGGAATCGGCGTTGATCGCCGGAGGCGCGCCGCGCCCTCTCCGCGGCCTCGCCACCGCCGGATCGACGAACTCCGGCTTCCCGCCGACGGCTCCGGACAAGGGCTCGGTCTGTGCCGGCGCGGTCGTGCTACGACGCCGTCGACTGTCGAGTTCTGCGTGCACGTCCCTGTCTGCGACGGACGACATGGTGGCATCGTCACCCGCTGCGGCCACACCTGGTCGCAGCTGTTTCGCTGCGTCCGGGACAGCGTCAGCGTCGCCACCGTCTCCCGCGACGAAGTCCGATATCAGGGCGTATGCGATACCCAGCGGGCGACGCGGCAGGGGCAGCTCCTGGAAGCCCACGGCGAAGGCGACACCCAGTGCCGCATCTTGATCCAGCTCGCCGACCGGAATCGGTTCCGCCCACCCTGCGAAATCCTTTTCGGCCCTGCGGGCTTCGGAGAGCGCGTCGTAGCCGCGTTGCAGCTCTTCGAGCAGCCGACCCGGTGCGACGCGGCCCGCCAGCAGCCTTCCGCACACCTCCAGCGCCGCGCTGTAGACCGGTCGATCCTCGAACAATTCGCGGTGATCGCCCCACATGGCGTTCGGGCGCAGCCGCGACGCTTTGCCGGGGGTCAGGACGTCCGGGTGTACCGCGAGCCCCAGCACCTGCTCGCCGTCGTAGAAGAGCTCGAACGGCCGGCCATCGGAAGTTTCCTGCACCGTCAAGAAGAAATCCGGGAACACCGCGCCGATCATGGCCGTGCCCAACGCATTCGCAAGCTCGGTCACCGCCTCGGCGGACAGCTGCGGATCCGACAGCGAATCGCTGACGCCCACACCCGTCCGCTCGAGGTCCGCCACCGCAGACACCACGGATACAACAGGCCCGACGGCCTGGCCCGGCTCCTGTCTCTCGGCACGCTCGCGCTCCAACCGGGCTGCGTGCGCTCGCCGATCGGCGAGTTCCCCCGCTTTCCGGAATCGGCCGGCGACACCTCGGAACGCAACGAGCGCGCCGAGCCGGAATTCGTCGGTTTCACTGTCGATCAAGGCGGCCAGCCCCTCGTCGCCAAGGCCGTCCGTCGACACCCCGTATCCCGCCAGCTCGTCCGACAGGCGGCGCATCGCCTTCTCCAGCGCGAGATAGGCGTCGCCGGGGGAGTTCCCCGAGATGGAATACGGCCAGCTCTCGCCGGTGATGCGGCCATACCGCTGGATTTCCGCCAATCGGTCGACCGCGGCACGCGCGACCATCTCCGAGAATCCGTGCCCCTGAACGAAGTGGCGGAAATCCTCGAGGTCGATCGCGCGAAGCCGCTCCAACAGCCCGTCGTTGACCCGCTTGCCGATCACCGCCAGCACCACCGCCGAGCAGATGCTCGGATCGTCTTCCGACAAACCCTCAGCGGCTCGCTCGGACAGATTCAGCCCCTCGAGGATTCCCTCGTGGTCGTAGCTGATGATGCCCCGCCGCTCGTGGTCCGGCGCGTCGTCGGGGGCGTCCCGGTTCAGCACCAACGGCGTGTTGGGGTACATCGCGTCGCTATCCGCCAACACGAAGTGCAGCACAGCGACCGGGTCCAGCCAGAGTTCCGAGATGCCCAGGGCCTCGAGGTTCTCCGCGCTGCGGTCTCCCTCGTTCGGCACGTACTCCACCAGAAGCGCCGGGCCGTACTTGCCCTCCCATTCACGAACTTCGGGCACAACTCCCAGCTGAGCCATTCGATCGAATTCCCAGGCGATGCGGCCTCTGCGGTTGGTCCCGTCCCGCTTGCGCTGCACGCGGGTCTTGGCCACCGCGACGGGCCGGCCGCGATGAGTGATCAAGTCGACCCGGTGGGGCTCCACTACATCGGCAAGCCGATCGGTGTCGTCACGCAGCGGCGGCTCCTGATACTCGAGCTCCTCGAGCGGCGGCATCGGGTCGGGCAGCGCGCCGGTTTTCGGGCCGAGTCCCCACCAGCGACGGCTGAGCGCCGCCAACCGGCTGAGGTCCCCGACCGGTGAAACCTGCTGGCCGTGTGCGAACGGCCCATTGCCATCGGCCGGCCCGGCCATTCGCACACCCACCGGTTCGGCGGGTCCCAGCAGCGACAACGGTTGCCGATCGCCCAATCTCTGCTTCGGTGCGCCGTCGTCACCGAACAACAGGCGGTGCACCTTCCGCACATCCGCACCGGCGCGGTGTATCCACCGAGTGATCGCGATGTCACCGACGATCCACCCACCGTCGGTCTCGTCGTACCCATTGTCGAACACCGCGACTCGACCGATCTGCCCCTCCAATTGCGGGAACTCGTCGATCAGCGCCTGATTCACCCGCACCACGGCGACCGCGTGCGCGAAACCTTGACCGCTGATATCCAGCACCGCCGCGGCCATGGACACATCGTTGTCGTCCAGACCGACCTGCCACACCAGCTCGGCCAGCGCCGCCGACCCCTTCAGTGGCGAATTCGACTCCCAGTTCGCATCCAGCCCCTTCGCGAACGCCGATCCGGTCATCCCCCCGGTGATGATCGTCCAGTCATCGACCGAAGCCGGATTCATTCCAGCGGCCTGCTCGCCCGCACCGGCCACGATGACGGCCTGCACCTTCGGGCCGCACACCAGCGCCGGACTGTGACGCTCCTCGAAATCGTATTCAGTCGTGGCCATCTCGGACTCCGGCACGACGCCCGACCGAATCGCGGGCGCCGCCGGTGGCCGCGGAGCCATTGCGGGTCGGTACTTTTCGGTGATCTCGGACAGCACCGTCACGAGCTGTTCATCCGCCCACACGTCCAGGTCGAGGCCGAGGTCGACGGCGAAACCGGCAACCTCGTCGTCGAGCGCGACATTTGCGTTGCGAGCGGCGGCCAGTAGCTCTGCTCGATGCACCAACCACTGCAACTTCTCGTCGGCTTCGGCAAACCTCTTCGAGCTCTCCAGCAGTTGCTTCAGACCGCGGAGCCGACGTTCCAGCCCGGACAACTCGCCCACGCGCGGGTCATTCATGGTTTTCAGGAACTCGATCGCGACGTGTATGCGACGCGGGTCCACTTCTCGCTCGGGTAGCCGCAACCGTTCACCGATATCCCGGAGCAATTCGTCATACAGTCTGCTCACCCGATCGGGGTTGATGCCCGTGTCGGCGGGCACATTCAGGGCCCCGCGCTGACCATCCAATCCCCGTCGCAGGGCAGCACGATACGAATAGGCCTCCGACACAGCATTTTCCAGAGTGCCCACACTCGACATCTCGACAGCGTCGCGGGCCCGGGAGCGCAGATAAGCGGCTTCGATATCGATAGCCGTCAATTCGGCCGCCAGGCCGATCAATTCGGTGACACGATCCCGGTGCTCGGAGGTGTGCGCCGAGGCCGACAGTTCCGCCACCCAGTCCCGTATCCGGTCCAGGTTCAGCTCGTTCAGCGTTTCCAGCGTCCAGAGCTCGGAGTCCTCGTCCAGATCGATAGTGCTGTCGGACAACGCTCCCTGCACCAAATCAGCGATCCGAACCGCGATCACCTGGCGCCCGGCGAGCACACTCACCGCTTCCCGGACCTGCCGGCGGTTGTCCAGATCCGTCCAGAACTGTGCGTCACGTCCTGTTTGCCGATCCTTGCCGAGGTGGTTCCCCAGGACGACGGCCAGTCGCAATTGTGCTGCGAGCCGAACACATTCGCCGAGAATCTCAGCATTGCCCGCATCAGGACTTCCCGCGGCGGCCAGATCCTGCAAGGTGTCATCGATCCGGTCGAGTTCCAACGCCTGCGCGGGCAGCCGCACAGCGGCACCGCCGAATCGCAGGTTTCCGATCAGTCGTTCGATCTCGCCGTGGATTTCGGCCACCGCTGCCCGAGCATCCGCCAGCAGCAGGGCAATGCTCCCGACGGGGTTCTCGGACCGGACGGGGGCCGAATCCCCGGACACCAGGTCGATCTCACCCTGCCGGTACAGCAGACGTGCGGCGTGCAGCACCCCGGGCACACCGGCCGGCAGGCCGACAAGGTGGTTGTACGGGCGCTGTTCGTACGGGTGCAACGCGCGGCGGGCAGCATTGTCGGCCACGATCTCCAGTACGAACCGCTCCGCGGCCGATTCGGCGGCGGCCGTGGCCGATTCGGCCACACGGCCCGAACCCGCAGACCGATCGGTGTCGGCCCCCCGGACGATGAAGACCAGTGCGGCATCGGGCGACGACCGGCGCAGCGTCCGGAACTGCGCGACTGCCAGCGAGATCGGCGTACTCAGACTGCCTGTCTGCGCGGTACCCAGCACGAGCCTTTGCACTTTGCCCGCAGTACTGGGCCTTCCGAGGCCGATCATCAGTTCGAGATCGCCGTCCTGGGTGCTGGTGCGGGACAACAACTGAATCTCATCCTCGTCCAGTTCCCGCCGCAGGAGCTGTCGAGCCAGTTTCATCGCTCGGTCCGTATCGTTGACCTCCATCAGTCGCTGCCGGTGTGCGGCGCCGGATGACTCCCCAGCGGCGGTTGCGGCGTCGACTGCGGCCATGTCGGTCGCCAATGTTGATTGGTTCGCTTTGTGACGTACGTCGTCGGGTAGACCGACGGCCTGGGCCAATACATCAGGATGGTGCTTGCCGAGCACTTCTTGCACGTAGCTCGGCCACCCGCGCCACCGCTTCGCGTTGGCCGCACCCATCTCGGCCGCATCGGCAAAGGTGGCACCGGCGGGCAGCACCATGTCCTGGATGCTCGACATCCCGGCCCACCGCAATGCGTCCCGGATGATCTTTTCCGGATCGTTCACCGGCAGCACCATCGCCTCGGGAATGGATGCGCTCGAGGAAACCTCATTGCGCTGCCTGCTCAATTCGACGCGGTTCAGGCGACCTATCACCTGACGGGAAGCCTTGTCGTGCCCGATCACCGTGATATCGGAGTCCGACTGGCCGCTTATGCCGCGTGCGGACGCCAGCTCCCTCACAAACGTCTCGAGTGCCGCCGCGTCCCGTCCGAACCACAGCACCGCGCCCGGCGTCGCCCGCGAGGCGTGGTTCAGTACCGCGTTCAGACCGTCATCGGCTGCCGCGTCGGATTCGCTGTCATAGACGTAGATCTGAACCTCGGGCACCTGCGCGGATTGCAGGTCTCCGACGGTGAGCACCAACTGCCGCGAGTCACCGAAGCCCAAGCGCAGCAACCGAACCCGTGGATGACCAGGCAGGTGGGTTGCCCACCGCTCCGCGATCCGCAACCGATTGATCCAGTTGTCGACCTCGGCCAGGTCCCGCACATTCTCGGCAGTGGGCTCCTCGATACCCTCCAACTCCTGCCTGCGCCGGGCAAGCAGCATCCGGTTCAGCTGGTCGGCCATCGACTCCGGCAGCTGCTCGGCGGTCGGCAGAGGTGCACCAGCGGTTTCCGCCAACCACCGTTCCACCGGATCACTCAGAAGCCCCACGATCTGCTCCTGGACCGCCGTGGGCAGATCCGTCCACCTCTGCTCCATCACCAACCGCAACAGATCCGCCGCCAGCGGATTCAGGTCGTCGAGGCCGGTGCCACTCGCCAGGTCCGCCTCGGCGCTCACACCCGACCAGAAACTCTCCCACTGATGCCCCGAAACCTCGCTCGGTATCGCCGGTACAGCGGGCCGCGGAACCACGTGATCATCCGGTTCCGGCGCGCGCACACCGACCCGAACATGCTCGAATACCCTTGCCGCAGCTGGCAATTCCCTACTGACCGGGACATCGTCGGCAGCCGAACCCGTCAGCCGTATACCCACGACCACCGGCTCCCCGCGGGCATCGCGGATCACACCCGCCGGCGGCTCCCACTCCTCGAATGCCACACCCTCCCCGGTCATTCCCTCCTCGAACACCCGCACGACCCCATCGGCGCCGCGCTTGATGTCGACCGCATGCCCCCACTGCGGCGGCTGCCCATCGACACCCTCGTACACCAGCACCGCAACCACCGCGCCGCCGTCATTCGCCACCCGATCCCGCGCACCCGCCAGCGTGGTGATGCTCTCGTCGAATCCGACGCCCACCACCCCGGGCGCATCCCGCAGCAACACACCGTCGGAACCGGCGGTAAACCCGGCCAGCCCTTCCGGCGCCGGACGCCCGACCGCTGCCCACCCATCCCGTGCCGCGACCGGCAGGCAGTTCTTGGGGCCATCCGCCCGGATATGGCCGGGTGACAACGGAACGGATGGAGTCACATCCGGAACCGCCGGGTCGCCTTCCCTCCTCGCAGTGGTCGGCCCGCCCATGGCGGCGACACCGGCGCGGGTGGCGTAACCCGGTCCATCCACATCCAGCAGCGACCGGGGCGAAGGCGCCGTCCCTCGCGGCCGCTCGAGATCGGCATCCCCGCGATACGGCGAGTACCAGTAGCCGATCCGATCGGCGGCAGCGAACACCCGGAGCGCGGTGTCGGTATCGGGTGAAACCGCCCCCATCAGCACCTGGCTGACAACCCGCTTGCCACCGTCCACATTCGCGGCATCCGCCACGTCATCCTGGGTGGGCTGTTCACGGAATCGTCCAGGGACGAACTGTCCGTCGACGAACCTGGGCGCAATGAACCTGGTGCGGATGAACTCCGGGTCGATGGCGTGTTGAAGGCCCTCGGGGATGCGCACGCCGACCAATGCCGCCGCGGCGAGTAC
This sequence comes from Nocardia sp. NPDC049526, assembly GCF_044465765.1. Taxonomy (NCBI): domain Bacteria; kingdom Bacillati; phylum Actinomycetota; class Actinomycetes; order Mycobacteriales; family Nocardiaceae; genus Nocardia; species Nocardia sp. NPDC049526. The sequence continues at coordinate 702,596 of NZ_JBITMA010000004.1, forward strand.
CCGCTGTTCAGCTTCGGTGTAGACCGGGGTGCGGCGTCGAAGCACCCTGGACACGGTCGCCGGAGTCACCCCGGACAGACGTGAGATGTCGAGCTGGTTCGGCTTCCTGTTCACCTCGTCGCTCGTCACCGCCAGGAAGCATTGAGCAACCTCGATCACGTTCCCCGCCATCGGCACGGCTCGTTCGCCGGTATTCCGGGCGTTCAGCAGCTGCCATACCCGGCCACGGGTCACATTCGCCGGATCCATCTCCAGCAGCTCGGCCAGTTGCGTACGCAACGCCCATACCTGCTCGACATCGACGGACTGTGCCGACGGCAGGTCCCCGGTGAAGACCGTTGGGAGCGAATCGTTTTCGGCGCCCGAGTCCGGGACTTGATCCATGTCCGCAGCGGCCGGATCCGCGCGACGAGCGACGGCCGCGAGCAACCGTTGCTGCGATTGCCGGTCGGCCCGGTCACCCGAGAACGCGTCGCGCACCGCACTGGTGGTCCATTCCAGCTCCGTCGCGAGATCACCGACGAATTGCTCCGGCAGTTGAATACCGGACAGGACCTCCGGTGTCATCGGGAAGTCGAGGTCGATCGCTGCGGCCAACACCGCCCGCAATCGTTCCGGCCCCACCCGGCGACCGTTGAAGACACTCGACACCGTCGCCACGCTGACCCCGGCCACTCGGGCGATCTGCGCGTAGGTCGGCCGTGGAGCAGACGGCAGGTCTGCCACTGCAGCCAGCAATTGCCGACGCAACTCCTCATGCCGGTTGTCCGCGTCCCGGCTCGAAAACACCTCGCGCACCACATCTTCGGACACGTCGGCCGCTCGGGCCAGAGCCGTGACGAACTCGTCGTGCAGACGTATCCGGGACAAAACCTCCCCAGACAGCGGAAAGCCGAGCCCAATTGCTGCGGCCAGCACCGCACGCAACCGATCCGGACGCACCTCGCGACCATTGAAGACGTTGGCCACGGCCGCCTCGTTCACTCCGGCCACATCGGCGATCTGCCCGTAGGTCGGCCGATCAGGGGCCGGCGGCAGCTCGGTCACCGCAGCCAACAACCGTTCCCGCAACTGCACGTATCGAACGTCGATGGTCCGGCCCGCGAACACCTCACGCACAACGTCACCGGGTACGTCGGCCGCCTCGGACAATGCCGCCACGAACTCATCGCGCAGATGAATCCGGGACAACACCTCGGGAGACAGCGGGAAGCCCAGCCGGATCGCGGCGGAAAGCACCGCTCGCGTCGTTTCCGCCGTCACCCAGACCCCGGTAAACGTCTCGTGAGCCGCGCTGAGTGTGAGCCCCGCTTCCCGCGCCACCGACGAGTACGTCATACGGCGGGAGAGTTCCTGCCGGAGAGCGGATTCCGACAGCGATGAGCGATCGGTCATCCGTGCGGCCTGCAACACCCAGTGCCGCAGTTGCTCGTTCACATCCTGACCCGCGAACACCCGGCGCACGATCTCGTCGGATACCCCGACCTCGACCGCCAGGTCCGCGACACAGAGATCCGGCAGCCGGAGCTGGGACAGAACGCTCGCGGTCATGGGCAATCCGGCCCGGAAGGCGGCAGCAAGCACCACCCGCATTCTGTCCGGGAACACACGTCTGCCCGCGAAGGCATCGCGCACCGTCCGGGTATCGACTCCGGCCAGCCGAGCGATATCCGCAAACGACGGCTGCCTGGGCAGCAATCCGAGTCGGGTGGCAGTCTCACGCACTCGCATCCACGAGGTCAGATCCACATCCCGGCCCGCGAATACCCGGTGCACGACCTCCGGTGACACCCCAGCCGCTTCGGCCAGATCCGCCGCGAACTGCTGTGGCAGTTGGATTTTGGTCATCGCTTCCGATGTCAGCGGGTACCCGAGTATGGTCGCCGCTCGAAGCACCGACCTCATCGTCTCGGGCAGCACCCGTGCACCATTGAACGCTTTGTGCACGACGCTGACGGCAACCCCCGCCTCCTGAGCCACCTGAGCGAGGGTGACCTTGCGTGGGGGTACAGGCCGGTTCCGGACCTGCTCGGGTACCGGGACACCGAGGCGGTCTGCCGTCGCCAGTACGCGCTGCCGCAGTTGCGGATCCACATTTAGATTCGCGAATACACGGTCGACCGTGGAGTAGGACACTCCGGCCTCCCGGGCGATATCGGCTTTGCCCATGGACCGCTGCGGCGGTTGGGCCGGCGCTGGCGGAATCCGATCCACGAGTTCGGGCACGAGGGCGCGCATCGCCTCGATCACCTGTGCATGCTTTTCCGGGGAAACCCACTGCCCGTTACGCACGCGGCGAACAGTGACCTTCGATGCCCCGGCCGCGCGCGCTATTTCGGCGGTGTTCCACCAAATCGGAGGTGTCCGAGCAGCTTCCGGAAGTTCGAAACCTATCCGTGCGGCCGCCTCGACGACACCGCGCCAAGTGGCATACATGACACGCTCGCCCTTGAGGACACGGACGACCTCCCCCTTCCATATGCCCGCCTCACGAGCCAACAGTGTCTGAGGCGACGGTGCCGACGGTGGCGGCGGTGCCGACGGTGGCGGTATCACCAGCAGCTCTGCCGGAAGCTCGATGCCCAGCGCGACTGCCGCCGCGGCTACCTTCTGCCGACTCTCGGCCGATACCGAGCCACCGTTGAGCATTATGCGCAGTGTGCCCCTGTTCACCCCAGCTACCGCGGCCAGAGTCTTCCACTCGAATCTGGGCGTGAATTCATGAATCGAGGCCAACTCACCATTGCGGAACTCGAGTTCGAGTTCCCGCATGGCCGCCGTCACACGCTCCCGAATCGCGTCGGGGACCGATTGCCCACTGGCCATCCGCAAGACGACTCGGAAGGACACGCGGGCGCGGCGCCCCACAGCGTGCGCCGAAACCGGCTGCGGCAGCTTCTGCGGTCGTGCGACGTCCTCGGAAAGCTCGAACCCGATCCGTCGCGCCGTCCGGACAACTTGCTCGTGGATCCACGGGCTGACGGCCTTCCTGCTCAAGACGAGGATGACCGTGCTGAGCGGGATGCCCGCAATGCGCGCCACATCGGCGGCGGTGGGCGGCGCATCTTCCGTGAAATCGATGACGGCCTCGCCGATTTCGCTGTTCGGAACCGCACGCTCAGGCGAATCGCCAGCTGCCGAGTCCTCGCGCACATCCAGCTCGGGTGCCTCTGTATCGGGTCGAACTTCGGTAAACCACTCGCCCAACGCCGCCAACGCAAGGCTGTGGAACCTGGTGACGGTGTGGCGAGGCCGCATCATTGCCCGACTCGTGTCGAGCAACGACTCGCCGTTCAAGATCATCAAGTAGGATGCCGTCCGCTGTTGTTCTGGCAGACGCGCGATCCCTTGGGCCAATTTCGTCAGGTCGCCTGCCATCATCCGCTCGAGTGGCGGCGACAACCGGGCCCCGACTTCTGCGACCAACCGGTCGTATTCGGGACCGGCCTCGGGGAGCCGACTCAGCCAACCGTCGATGTCGACCACCGGCGGCTCAGGGACACCGAGCAGCGAAATCATCAGGTTGTCCGCGGTGCGCACACGTGTCGAGTACTCGGTCTCGACGCCTATACCCATGGTGTCCATCACCTGCGCAGGGGACAGACCGCGCAAGAACCGGAGATTGCAGTATTCGGCACTGCGGCCGGTCAACTCCGCGACCGCATCTCGCAGGCGGGCGAGGTCTCCGCCGACGGCCTCCACCACTTCGGCAGGAAAACGCTGCGCCACCAACAGGTTCAGCAATTCGTATTCCGGTGTGCCCGATGCCGGAACTTCGTGCAGCGAGATCGGGAGGATCTCTATCAGGACATCCGCCAATGCGCGCATCGCGCTGTGGTCCAGCGCCGCCATGTCGGTGGCCCATCCGAGCTTTGCCACCAGTGGCTCCACCGTCTCCCGCGGCAATCCCATGCCGACCCGCCGACGCATCCATTCTCGTTGTGGCGCACGGGAAATGTTGTTCAATGCCCGTGTGATCAGTGCCGGATGCGCCGACGCGACCGCCTGGGCGCGCACCGGTGCGTGGGCGGCGGTATCGGGATCGTCGCTCGACTCGTCTTCTCGCAGCCGGTCCAGAACCACGGCTCGAATGCGTTGGGCGATCCGGCGTTCCACCGCCATCGGCGCGATCTCGAGCAACCATTCACCGATGGCCTGCCCGGCGGGCGCGGTCCAGTTGTGCTGTGCCGCAGTGGCGAGCACGTCATCGGTGGCTGCACGCGCCAGGGGCGCTGCCTGCCGATCATTGAGCCGGCCCAGCACGTGCTGGAAGACCTGCTGTCCGAATATGGTCGCCAGACCTCGCAAAGCCTCTTGTCGCCGAGCGGGATCCGCAGCATCTCCAGCACGCACGACAGCCAGCAACTCGCCGACATCGCCGCCGGACTTGCCGACGTAGAAGTCCTCGGTACTGGTGCGCACCACACCATCCGCATCCGCGAACTCCACCCGCTGACCACGGGCATCGAGGAACATACCGAACACCACATGGTCGGCCGACTCCCGCGACGGAACGAAATTCGGTTGCAACACCCCCATACCCGGGTCACGCTTCTCGATCCGAACGGTCCCATCCGCATCCACCCTGCGAACCAGCGAATACGCATGCCCCACATCACCATGCGCACCGGTGCCATCGACATGCGTCGGATCGAGCACCAGCAGGACCACCTCGGCCTCGGGCACGACCATGTCACGGGGGTCGCCCTCCGGATCGATGCCCTTGCGCCACGCCCTGTCCGGATCGATGCCCTGGTTCGCGGCATCGACCCGCCAGCCCCAGTCCTGCAACCGCGAAACAGCCTCGCCGATATTCGCGAAAGCCTGCTTGGGCCCACCCAACTTCTCTTCGATAACGCTGACCCGCATACCCCCGAGCCCGGCGGTGAACCCACCCAGATCATCGCGGCCCGTCACCACCCCGATGTCGCGCATCGTCAACGGACCACACTGATTATCCGCGTGCGGCCGGCGCGGGTCCGGGTGCACATAGGCCGTATCGCCCTCGTCGGCGGGCGCCTCGCCGCGCACTTGCGCCAGCGACGGTTGGAGACCGGCCATGGTGTCCCGGTTGACCGCGTGCGCCAGTGCCCAGTCCGCCATCGTCCTGGCGTGATCGCCGCCGTCGAGGCCGTGCGAGAAGGCATACACGATCCGCGACGGATCGGTCAGCGGCAGCGAACGATCTCGTCCCCCGGTTGCGGCGCCTTCGGCAAATGCCTCCAGGTCGTTCAGCTTTCCGCGTTTACCTTTTTCGAAGGCATAACGCGGCAGCCGCCGCAGCCAAGTGGGGAAGTCCTCGTCCACTCGCAGGACCGGATGGCGCCGGTAAACGTTGTAGGCGTTGCGGAGTTCCTTGCGGAGAGTGCCGCGGGCGGTCAGTTGGAGAGCCTGGTCGACGGCATGCAAGAACTCGTGGACCAGATAGTCGGTGATCGGTTTACCCGACGACTTGCCCCACACACCCTTCGCCTGCGCCTCCCGCACGGCCTTCGCGGTCAATCTCCGCTCGGTGACGATTCGTCGATCGACAGAGATATCGGAGTAGACCTGCCCACCCGCCGACATGAGACGCCACAGGGCGCGGGGGGCACGGTCCTCTTTGCTGCCGAAGACCGGGGTCCTGGCATCAACAGCACGCATGCCTTCCTCATCGAGGAGACGTATTTCAGTGAGGGTGTGTGTTCCGCGGTATTCCGCGAACAGCTCGCGCAGGGTGTGATCGAGAGTCACCAGGGCGTCGAGAGGAACATCCGAGTACTCCCAACCCGTCAACTGGACTCCGCGATCTTCCCGGAGCTTGATGACCAACGCTCGTTTTTCTCGGTAATCGTGTGCGGTGAGGGCTCGCGCTGCCTCACGCACCGAGTCACGGTGCACCACAAAACGATCCACGGCCTCGGGTTGTGCGTCGGTTCCGAGGGCCTCGCGCAGGTTGCGCAGCGGCTCGCGCCGATTCTCCACCGCGACAGCATGATTCGTCAGCAACCGATGCTGTTCCGGCGCATCCTCCGGCCGCACGGCACCGAGTTCCTCGAGTCGGCGGATCATGGCACCGACCTCGTGGTAATGCATGGTCGTCGCCCAGAGATCAGCCGAGAGGGCGGCGCCGGAAGCCCCCTGCATGTCCAGACGGCGCCGCACGGTTTCCAATGCCTGGTCGTATTGATACGACTGCAGATACTTCACGGCGGCATTCGCCTTGTGCGCCGTCTCCGTCAACTCGACGAGCGCTTGGTCTTGTTCGGCGATCAACTCCTCATAGGTCGCCCGGAACTCTGCCGGAATGACGACCAGTTCGCGGGGCTCCTCAGCGGGTGTCGACTGCTCCGATACCGGATCCGCGGTACCGTCACCGACCCATGGCAGCGCCTGCCGCTGCTCGTCCGGCGCGCGGTTCTCCTCGGCAGCCCTGCTGGCACGTGCGGCCGCGAGTATGACCGCCAGATCGTCGTCCATGCGGGCACCGATGCGGACGTTGCGGAAGTCCCGGCCCGCCACCGCAGCCGACTCACCGTTCGGGCCCAATGCCCGCGCGGCGACACCGCCGGGCAGCAGCTCGATAGCGCCCAGACGCGCGACCCGATCCGGCGGGGTCCAGTTCTCGAACGATGTCTCCTCACCGTTCTCGACCACCATCACCTGCCGGCGTTCGGCATCCCACTTCACACATACCGCGTGCGCGCCGACCTCGTTCTCGTTCGTGAAGCCCTCGAACGCCGCAACAGCGACAATCGCGCCCTTGTTCGCGAGCACACGGTGGTAGAGCTCATCCCACGAGTAGAAGCCGTTCTCGTGCCAATCCGCGCCGACAATTCCCGCCGCATCCGCCGCTGCCACACCGTCGGGCCCCGCGACAAAACCCGCCAAACCGGCAGGCATTGTCCCGCCTACCGCAGCCCACGCTGCCCGCGCAGCCTCCGGCAAGCAGTTCTTCGGCCCGTCGGCCAGCAGGTGTTCGAGCCCGCCCGGACGCTGGTAGTCCCCGGTGGCATCGGCGGTCGTCTCCTGCGGGTGCAGATCGGACAAACCGGCACGCAGCGCCGAGTCGAGCCGGTCGATCTCGGCGAGCGCCGCGGCGTAATCGACTGCGGCATCGAGCATCTCGCCGGTCGTCAGGGCCTGCATGGCCAAGAACTCCAGCTCGACGTCGTGCTGTCCGGTTTCGGGATCGGTCAGCGGGCCCATCCCACTGGGTTGATACACCATCTGGTGGATCAAGGCGATCGGCAGCGAGTGGTGCTCGTCGGTCTCCGGCGCCTCGATACCCATATCCCGAGCGATTTTCCGGTTCAGCTCACGGGCGAGGTCACGTTGGAGTTGGTACCGTCTCTTGCGCAGCTCCGTGGGTACCTCGGCGGTGAAATTCCAGTAACCGTGCTTGCCCTTGGACAGCTCTCGCAGCGTTTGGTCGGCTTTCCGGCTGCGGCTCACCGCCTCGTGGCGACGGCGCGCCAAGTCCGTGAGCTCGCTCGCCTGCTGGTCCAGCGCAGCCGCCCGCCCGGCGTGACGCCGATAGTCGTGAGCAAGTTCGAACAGCTTGCCGAGCGAGCGACGGCGACGGCCCCAGGTGCTTTCCCACGCCTCGAGCAGTGCGGACGAGTCCTCCAATGAGGTGCTCAAGGCGTCTGCGTCACGCGGGTACCGGGCCAGATGCTCGGCCCGCCGGGCATCGAATACCTCTTCGGTTACCGCTGTCCGGGAATGGGCCCGGCGCTGTTCCGCCTGCAGTGCGACGATGCCGCCAATCCGGGCGACTGCGTCCAGCAGCCTGGTGATATCCGTGATCGCCTTCGCCGGATCGGTGACATACGGCCGTATCCCCAACTCCATCAGCCGTGGGTCGGCCAGGCGTTCTCGCTCGCGACGGAGCTCATCTACCGCGGCGGCGTCCATGGTCTCCGCATCGAGATCCCGGATATCAATATCGAGGTCGATTCCTACACCGTTAGCCGACAGCATCCTTGGTAGCTGCGCGCGATCTTCCGCCGCGATATCGGCGAGCCTGGCTAGCGCATCACTCAAAACGACACGGGCGCTCGGGTTCTCGGCGGCCGGTCCGAGCGCGGCCTCGATCGCTCGATCGAACCTGCTGGTGAGCACCTTCAGTCGCGCGTCCCGCTGTGCGATCGCCTTGGCGTAGGCGCGCACTGCCCTGCAGTCCTCGAAAGCAACTGCGAGCTCGTACTTTTCCTGCTCTCGCGGCAGATCTCGGATCCGCGCGTCCGCTGGCCACGGCTTTGGTGTCAGCGATTCCAGAGTGCTCGGGAACATTTCCTCCGGATCACTGCCCAGCAACTCCTGCAGCCGCTCACGCGTTTCGGCGTAACGGGCCTCCACCGTCTCCAAGGTCTGCTGCGCCACCCGCATACTCGGGCGCATGCAGTAGACATTCGTAATGTCCCGGTCCCGGACAATCTCCATTTCCGGGATCGTGTCTTCGGTCTTCTGGACAAGCCCCGCCAATTCGGCGAGTTCCGCAATCCGACCGGCCATTTCCCGCACCGAGGCAGCCGAGTCCAGCCTCTGTTCGTAGCGCGTATATGCGTCGTAGAGTTTGTCTTCCAACGCGTCGATACGGCGGGCCCCGAGGGTGTACCGGTCGATTTCCGCGATCTTCTGCATCACCTCGAAATGGTCGAAGAACTCGGCCGCAATGGCTTTCACCGTCTGGTCGACGCCGAAGGCCGCCAGCACCTTGCCGACCTCTTCATGCACCCGCGACTGGTCGGTCAAATCCCGCTCGGCGATTTTCACCTGCGCGGCCAGCTGCCGCCGGAGGTTGCCGAGCTCTTGCTCGAATGCGCTCCTGGCCTTCGATTTCGGGTTCAGCAACTGCGAGCCCACGGCACCGAGCGGGGCGACCTGATTGCGGAACTCGTGATGTAGCTCGGCGATCCGCTTGTCGTGGTGGCGGCGCAATTCGACCATCGCCACCGACAACTCGGGAGCAACAACCGTTGCGGCCCTTATCTTCCCGCGCAACAACTGCGCAAGGCGTTCCCGGTACGCAGGTGGGGACGCATTACGGAGCGATCCCGACGGATCGGACTTGCCAACGTAGAAGTCCTCGGTACTGGTGCGCACGACACCATCCGCATCGGCGACTTCCACCCGCTGACCACCGGTGTCGAGGAACATACCGAACACCGGACGCCCCGCCGACTCCCGCGACGGCACGAAATTCGGCTGCAACACCCCCATACCCGGATCACGCTTCTCGATCCGAACAGTGCCATCCGGATTTATCCGACGAACCAACCAATACGCATGCCCGACATCCCCGTGCTCGCCCGTACCGTCGACATGCGTCGGCTCGAACACCAGCAAGCCGACCTCGGCCTGCGGCACAACATTTCCGGCCTCGGCACCGTCGGGATCGATACCCTGATTCTCCGCGTCGACCCGCTGTCCCCAAGCCTTCAACCGCTCGACGGCCTCACCGATATTCGCGAAAGCCTGCTTGGGCCCACCCAACTTCTCTTCGATAACGCTGACCCGCATACCCCCGAGCCCGGCGGTGAACTCACCCAGATCATCGCGGCCCGTCTCCACCCCGATGTCCTGCATCGTCAACGGACCACACTGGTTATCCGCATGCGGCCATCGTGCTTGTGGACGTCGATAATCCGTGTCGCTGTCGCCCTGTCGACCGGGCAGCAGGTCGCCCACCTCCGCGGCCGGCCGCAGGACTCCGCGGCCGGCACGGTTGGCCCGGTGCCATTGCTCCCAGTTCGCCATGGTCTTCGCGAACACTGCCGGGTCGAGTCGATGCGACATCGCATACGAAACCCGTGACGGGTGCAGCAACGACAACGACCGGTCCAGCGCACCACCGACACCGCCCTCCGCCAACATCTCGAGTGGCTTGAACTCCTTGATCCACCTTCCGTCGGCGCTCTTGCGGAAGCGGGCATATTTCGGCGCTGCCTTCTGCAGCCAGCCGTCGACGTCGAGGTCCGGCTGCACCAACGAGCGGTTTTGATATTCAGTGAGGGCCGCTTTCAACCCTCTTGTCATGGCATCGCCGTCCAGGTAATTGATCCCGTGGAACCGATCCACAGCATGGATGAATTCATGCCGCAGGACTTGGGCTACCAAGGACCTCGCGGACCGGCTGAACCAGCCAAATCTCTGATTGTTCCGCAGGCTTTTCTCGGACCATTCCCGATCGACCAACGCCCGGCGGTCGATCTCGATGACCGTATAGAAATCAGGGCTGCCCTTCTCGTGACTGGCCCCAGGGGAATACGTCACTGCCAAATTCCCGGCGAGCATGCTTGCTTCGAAGCGAATCTCCCGAAGATTGTGCCTACCACCATATTCCGCGATCAGCGCACGCAATTCGCGATCGACGTCGGCCAAAGCATCCGGATTCGCGTCTTCCCATCCGAGCAACCGAACATGGTGATCGTCATAGAGTTTCTCGACGATCTTTCGGCAGGCTTCGAACGGCGATCCAGCCCCCTCGTCACCATCGACGAGGCCGCGGGTGGATTCATCCCGGTCGCGGGACTCTTCGAAATACGCCCAGACCTCGCCGTGCGACTCGACCCCCGACCTGGTAGCAGCCAGCAGTGACCGGTGCACCTCCTCACCCACCGCCGCGGCACTGTGCTGCGGAATTGCCCAAGCCCCATCCGCGTATTCGACTTGCCCAAGTGGACGGTACTGATCGCATTCGACGGACACCTGCAGCGATCGGACATCGACATCTCCGGAGAATTGCACCTGCAGTCGCATGGTCGGCCGAAGCAGAGCCTGGTTATCCGGAACCGTTCGCGGTCCTTCGAGGCGAACGAACTCCTGAGTTCGGGTGAACTCGTCAGCGGCGCCCTCCTGCCAGATTTCCGATTCCACAGGGAAGTCCGCGATGAATTGCAGCACTTCGCGTCCAGCGCTGCGCACTGTCTCCATTGCCGCCGCAATCTTGTCCTCGTCACGCCAGCCCAACGCCCGCAGCCTGGCCCCCAACACGCGGACAGCCTCGTCCAGTAACTGCCCCTGCCCCCAGCCGAACAGCACTGCCTGGTCACGTTCGGCAAACAAGCCCTCGACAAGCGAGTCCCAGTCCACGCTCGGATCCAGAGTGTCGACACGACTTTCCCGCACCGTTTCGTGCACGGCGATGGCGCGATCGATCTCTCTGACCTCTGCCGTCAAACTGATGTACCGCGCGGCCGAGGAGTGCAGTTTGCCGTGAGTGGACTCGGGAATTTCGCCCAGCAAGCGGGCAACTTCGGCGGTAAATCGTTCCTCCGACCGCAGCGCGGCGAGGTCGACATCCGTGGCCCCCGCGGCTTCGGCGGCGGCAGCAGCAGCCTGTAGCTTCTGGTGCTTGCGCGTCCATTCAGCCACGCGCTCAGCGTGAGCATTCAGGAGTCGGTATCGCCACGGGGCCGTATGCGAGGAGCCAGCCAGTTCCTCGAGCCGGTGGACCACGGAGTTGAGCTCGCGATAACGAAGCGTCGCCGCCCGCAGCTCGGTGTCATAGCGGGCGGAGTCGAGGACCCCTTGTTCGTCCATCCGGCGTCGCGAGGCCGTCAGCTCCTCGTCGAATCGATCCGACGACAAAGCATCCAGGTTGGCATCGACCCTGGCAGCAAGCTTCGCCAGATCTGCTGCGGCACCGGCACGTTCGGCAATCAACTGCCGATAGGTGGGCCGGAATTTTTCCGGAATCGTGTCCGGCGCGCCAGCCTCCCCGGATCCGGCCGTTGTGGCTCTGTCCTTTCCGCGGAAGACTCGCGTCAGACGTCTGCGCCAACCTGGTCGAGATTCACCGTCGCCTATCGTTCCCGACTGCTCGCGCACCGGCACGCCTGTGCCGTCGCCGACCTCGGGCAGCTCCTGCCCAGCCCGGCCCCGCCATTTCCGCCCGATCTGGCTTTTCGGCATGTCACGGCCCGCGACGGCGGACCCCGGCACGTGCTCGACCGCCGGGCGGCCGTCGCCGTGACGCAGGATGGCGTAGGTCTGCCGCACATCGGCCTTGCGCTGCCCGCGGACGTGGTCGTAGGTGATACCGGTGGGTTCTGGACGCTGAATCGCGGTGCGCTGCACCGGGTTTTCCCAGGTCCAGTCGCGGACCTTCACCGTCTTGCCGTCCTCGGCGACATACATTTCGTAGGTGTGCGAGCCCACGACGTCGGGGTTCTCGGGGTCGAAACCGAGGTATTCGTCGGTCACCGCGGCGGTCGCACCCGGTCCCATGGTCAGCAGTTCGTCGGCGATCTTGTCGTGTGCGGTGCTGCCGCCGTCCGGGTCGGTGTGGAAACCGCCCGGATGCCAGCCCGCGCGAAGCAGTTCCGCGTATTCGTCGGCCGTGCGGCCGTGCAGGCCGGGCGCATCCACCGGCGCCGGAAGCCGGTCCGGCCACCTACGATGTTGGGACCAGGCCACATTCGTGGTGCAGTTCGCCGGATTGCCCTCCAAGGCGTATTCGATCAGCGGCACCTCGAAGGAGGTGTCCGGAATCCGGTAGGCGGCCAGATCCGCGCGGTCCACCGGCTCGAAATCGCCCCAGTCGATATCGACATCTGCGAACAGGGACCGCGCCAGAGTCCGATCCCGCGCGGTGTAGGTCAGATCCGTGCCCTCGGGCAGTGTCAGGACCTCCACCCACGGCAGGGATACTTCCAGCGCCCTGCGAGTCTGCAACAGACTGTTGATGTCGTAGAGCAGCCTCTGCGAGGTGACAATGTCGACGCCGTCCGCACCGAAGTACACGACCGTCGCATGCCTGCGCTGGGAGTCGCTGTCGCGCGCGTTCTCGTCGAAGTTTGCCGCAGCGTGGCGCAACCCGTCCACCAGCGAGCCGCTGGTGAAATGTCCTGCCACCGTGACGGTGACGCGAGTGGCGGTGTCGACGTCACCGAACGTGACCATCAGCCGGCGGTCGGTCCCGGTCAAACCGAGTGAAAGCACATGTACCGGTGGGTGGCCGGGCAACGTGGCGGCAAGCTCTTCGGCCTGAATCAAATCGGCCAGCCGCTGTCGCAGCTCGATCAACCTGGCGCTGTCGCTTGCGGACAGCCCGGATTCCGCCGCTGCCAACGACTCCAACCTGAACAGCTCGCGCTGGAGCAACCTCCGATTGGCACGGTCGCGCCATCGCGCGGGGATTCCCCGGTCATACCGCGGATCGACGATCAGCTCCGGCTTCCCTTCGACCAGAGTCCAGCGGTCGTCCCAGGTCAGCTTCCGCCAGATCGTCGCGATTTCCTCCGGCCGCAGGCGCCAGCCGGGGGCGCCGAAATACTGTTCCCAGATGAGATCGGACCGCGTCAGCGCCGTGGGATCCACCAGGTCATCCGGCAAAACCTGCCGTCGCGGAACGCTATTCGCGGTGTCGCCGCCCTGCGGTGGGGTTCGATCTGTCCGGCGCGGTACCTCCGGGCGCAGGTAACCCTCGACCCGCCGGTGTGTTTCCTGCTCGAATTCGTCACGGTAGCCGTCGAACCGCTCGTGCTCGAATGCGGCACGCGTCAGGGCCTTGTCGGCGTCATCCACCACGACGATGCGGATCTGCGGCTCGGCGGTATTCTCCCGGCCCGCACGAACCCTGGCGTCCTCGACCAGCGAAACCAGGTCGCGGGCCAGCCGTTGCGGGTCGGTTCCCTGCCACACCACCGCGGCACGCCGGAGACCCGGGCGACGCAGCGGCAAACCATCCTGCAGGCCGAGCTCATGAGTGGCGTGGCGCAGGCCGGTGCGCAGCGCTTCGGGCGTCGGATCTGCTGCCGTGACGAACACGGTGATCTCGTCGGCGGTGCCCACCTCGCCGATCGACACGAATGAGCTTTCTTCCGAGGAACTTTCACCCAGCGGGAGCGCGATCGGCAGAATCGGTCGTTCCGGTTCGGTCAGGCGGCCGCCTCGGTTCAATGCCGCCAGGAAAGCGCGCAGACGTGCCACCTGCGCCGCCTCGAATGCGTCGAGCCGATCGTTCATCGCGCGCGCGAACAGCCGCATCACCGCGTCGGCGCGGAACGTATCCATAATGCCGTCGGTGCCCGCGACCAGTTCCGCGGCGACCTGGGCGAGCGCGCGGCGTTGCGCCGATGGCAGATCCTGCCATAGTGCCGCCACCACATCCGGCGTGTCGCCATGGCGCTCCAGCCCCACCCGCGCCAGATCGATCGGATCGGCGTCGGCCGGGGCGTCTTCGTAGTCCGACAATACGAACGCCGCCGGCTCCGGGTCCACGCCGCGCGGCGCTTCCGCCACGGTGACATTGCCGTCCAGCTGCGGCTGTGCCTCCCGCGTCACGACGGCCCCGTCACCGTCGCCGACCAGTACGATCTGCGGCTGCCGGTCACCGATGGCGTCGGTGAGGTGTGCTACCAGTGCGTCCGCGTCCAGGCCCACCAGATCGACGTCATGCGGCGCCCGGCCGTGGTCGGCATCGTCGTGATCGATGGGCACGGTCGCGATCATCGCCACCGACCCGCGCCACACCTGTTCGGCGGCAAAGAAATCGACGAGGGACTCGGTAGTCGCGCCGATATCGCCGTCGTTGTGCGCGGTGCGCGCCGCGTAGCCGAGAACGGTGTCCGCGGTGGCCGGGTCCCCGAGCTGGAACACGATCCGGCCGCGGGCGCCGTCCTCGGTCGTCCCGTCGTCGGACCGGACGAACACCGGCGTCGACACGTGGGCGGCTTCGAGACGCGTGGTCAGCGCGCCGAGAGCCAGGAACGCCGCGCGCACCTCGACCCGGCGTTGCAATTCCTCAGGTGATGCCGGTGTATTCCTGGATTCCAGCTGCTGCAGGTCACGATAGGTCCGGTCCAGGGCTGCGTCGAGTGCTTCGGGTTCCCGAGACCCGAGATTCCCGCGCTTGCCGAAGCCACGCCTGAGGGCCACCACCGACTTCTCACCGTCGGCCAGCGGAGTTTCGGCAGTATGCCTCTCCTTCGTGACGACACCTTCCCCGGCCGTCACGCGCTTCATGACGATGCCTTCGGTGGCCGTCACATGCTGTGGCTGGTCCCACTCCTCGAAGGCGCAGTGGACGATTCCGTTCTCGCCCTTCTCGTAGACCATCACTTGGCCGTCGTCGGCCTTGTAGATGAGGAAGACGTGCCCGCCGACCGCACGCCGCCTGCGCCCGGCGTACTGCACCGCGCCGTACACCGCGCCGCCATGGTCTCGCACGTGTTCGGCGATCGCGGCGACGGAATCGAATCCCTCTGCGTGCCAGTCCGCGTGCGCCGCCTCGGCGAACTCACCCCACCCCATGCCCGCGACTGCGATCCGCGGGTCGTCCAGGGCGGGCGGGCTCACCTGGTGCCCCAGCTGCTGCCGGCCGAAGTGCAGCACGGCCGGACCGCAGTTGAACGGCCCTTCGCCTGCCAGGTGGTGCTGCGCGGCAACGGTTCGCGGCTTGGCGACCACCTCGGCGTCGGCGCTCACGGAATCGATCGGCTGCTGCGGCACCCATCCGGCCGGCGGTCGTATCGGCGGGCGTGGACCATCGGCGTCCGCATGCGGCACGGTCGGATCGATGTAGACGATGTGGTGTGCTTGATCGATCACGATCAGCTCACGCAGGCCGCGGATCGGCTTGCGGCGCAACTGGTCACCGATCTGTTCCGCACTGACGCTCGTATCGGACAGGTTGACGATGATCCGGTCGGCCTGCTCCTCGTTCACCTTCTCCCACACCCGGTACATGACGTTGCGGAGTGTGCTGGTGGTGGGGGCGTAATGGTCGAAGATCCGGCCCTCGATGCGGTAATCGGGGTTCTTGGGGCCGGGCACATCCGGGTTCTGCTCGACGTCGTAACCGAGCTGGGCGAGCAGCTGAGCGGCCTCGTTCTCCCGCTCCAATTGCTGACGGCCGATCGCATCGGTCGTGTTGACCTGAGTGCGCCGCCCGGTCGGCGCGCGCAATGGATCAGGTTGCGCGGATGGCAGGGTAACGGCCGGCCGATCTGCGGACGCACCGTCACCGACCCATGGAATGGCCCGCCGGTCCGGGTTCAGTGTGCCGCCGTCCTCGGCAACATCCACGGCAAGCCCGATCCGAGTCTTCGGCTTGGGAACACCGGTGGCTTCCGGGTCGTAGGCCACGGTCGGGGTGCCGTCGGGCAGGCGGAAGATGACGAAGGTTTCCTCGACGCCCTCCTTCGGGATTCCGTCGGATGTATAGACCACATTGAGCTCGTAGCCGACAGGACGCTGAATGGTGTGGCGGTCCGCAGATCCGGTCTGCGTCCAATTACGTACTCGCACAATATGATCGGGGCCGACATACATCTCGTACGCGTGCGCGCCGACCTTGTCGGGGCTGTTCGGGTCGACGTTCGCATCTTCGTCGACCACCACCGCGACGGCACCGGGGCCCATGACGAGCAGCCTCGCCGCGATCCGGTCGTGCGCGGTCTGCCCGCCGATCACTTCGCTGGTGAACGAGTCGGGATGCCAACCGGCTTGCAGGAGTGCGGTGAACTCGTCCGCCGATCGGCCATCCGGACCGACATCTTCTGCGACCGGCAGGTTCAGGTGCTGCCAGTCGGGGTTACGGCGCTGGGAGTGGGATACGTAGGTGGTGCAGTTGGCGTCGAAACCTTCCAGCACATCGTCCCACTGCGTGGGATCGAAGGTGTCCGGTCGCTGGTAGCCGCCCGACGAATCCCCGGTCTCGCGGCCGGAGTGTTCCCACTCGAGCAGAGCCTTGGCTTCGTCCGACAACAGGTCTGCATACGTGTGCGCGGAGTCGGCGATACTCGCTCCGGCGGGCATCGCGCGCACCTCGACCCGGGCCAGACCGCTGGCCGGTCGGTGGTGGCGCTGAACCACCGTCATGTCTTCCAGGTCGAGTGCCAGCTCCGAACCTGCTTGCGCCGCACCCACATTCGCACCGATGTAGGCGACCGAGGACTGTGACCCGCTCGGGTCGAATGCCTCCGCGGCGGCCTCCATGGCGTCGCTGGGCGACACCACGTCCGGATGCGACGACACTGTGGGCAACCGCCCCGCCACGGTGACCGTGATCCCACTCGCGGTGTCCGGATCGTTGTAGGCCGCGATCATCCGCTGCGGACGCCCGCGTCGGACCAGACCCAGCGCCGGAATATCCACACCCAGCGACAGCACATATACGTGAGGGTGGCCCGGCAGGATCGTGGCGTTGCCTGCAGCCACGTCCAAAGCGTCCAGGCGGTTGTTCAGATGCGCCAGTTCGGTTATCCCGCCGGGGATTTCGTCGATCCGGCCCGCCGCCTGTAGGGTCGACAGGTAATCGAGTCGCTGGGCAAGCAGCATCCGGTTGGCGCGGTCACGCCACCGCACCGCAGCCCCCGGCTGCTCGGCGAGCTTCTCCGGCGCCCCCTCCACCAGCAACCAGCGGTCGTCCCGGCTCACCTTTTCCCACCGTGTCTGGAAGGTGTCGCGATCGATCACCGTGGCATCGCCGAACAGGGAGCGCCACAACGTATGCGCCCGCTCGACCACGTTCGGTTCACTGGGCAATTTGGGCAGCAAGGGTCGCGGCTCAACCGTGCCGCGGACCGGGTCGGCCACCCCTTGCCGGGCCGATGTGGCAGCAGGCTGCTCCGGTTCGCCGGGGTCCTGATCCCACCCGAGATCGGAGAAGTCGGCGTCGGGTATCGGCGCCGCGCCGATCTCGAATCGATCCCGGCACTGCACCATTCGGGCGTCGGTCATGGCCGACCCCACCAGCTCGCGGTCACCGGTTGCCGTGGTGACCAGCCGGATCGGCACATTGCCGGGATGGGCCGCGACCAGCTTGGCCAGGTCCTCGGCCAGCCTTTCCGAATCGGTGCCCTGCCAGAGGGCTACCGATTGCGGCCCGAGTTCCCCACGCGCCACTTGTTTTTCGAACTCCCCGCGGGCGCGGAACAACCCCGCGCGCAACGCCTCCGGAGTGGAGCGGACGGCGTCGACGAATACCGTGATCTCTTCGATCGCTTCGGGGGCGGCCAGTCCGGTCGACACGAAGGATCGTGCGCGCGGCTCCTCCCACACCGGCAGCGCCAACAAGCGGGTAGTGAACTCGAAATCGGGCGCCCAATTCTCCTGCAGGGCGCCGATGCATCGTTTGAGCCTGTTCAGGCACTCCACCAACGCCTGCAGCCGGCTCACCTCGGCACGCATACCGACAGCCTGCTGCCGGCTCACCGTCGCCGCCAGCCACCGCATCCATGCCTCGACGTACCCGGGTTCGGCGAATCCGCCCAGTTCAACATCCATTTCGGCGTTGCGGATGACGGCGGCCAGATCCTCCAGTACGGCCTCGGTGATCTCCGTCGGCAGCGGCGGCTGATAGCCCGGCAGATCGAAGGCGTCCGAGGGCATCTCCCGCACAACGCCGTCGAGAGCATCATCGGCCAGCTCGATATAGCGCACACTGCTGCCGGGTGTGTTACCGGCCGGGCTGGCCAGCCGGGCATGAACCAGACGCGCTACCTCGACACCGTCACCGGTGCCGCTGATCTCGACCACGGGCAGATTCGCTCCGCTGCGCGAGGACGATGCGCGACGCTCGTACAGCTGCAACAGCTCCATCGTCAGGGCGTCCGCATCGCTGCCGATCAGGTCGACGTTGTGATGTGCCCGGCCTTCGGGGAGCAGATCGTCGTCGTAGCGCAGCACCGCGATAACCGCGACCGACCCGCGCGCTTGCTGGTCGGCGGTATACCCGACGAGCGATTCGGCGGTCTTCGAGAGCCGATACAGGTCGGTCTCCGTGTGGGCCACCAAGCCGATCACGGTGTCCGCAGTGGCGGTGTCACCGTATTCGAGCACCATGCGGCCCCGGCCACCGACCTGATCACCGCGGCTGTAGTCCAGCAGGAGTACCGGGTCGAATTCACGCCGGATGGCCTCGCGATCGGCATCGCGCAGGACCTCGACTACCGCTTCGACCTCGGCCAGGCGCGACCGATCGTCGCTGCTGTCGAGCGCGAGGTCCTCTGCGTGGAGGTCGCTCCGGTTCTGCTGATCCCGTTCGACGGGGTCCGGCGGGCCACGGTCGTCGCGCGGCAGCCCGGCGAGCGCGACATTCGGTGTGTCGTCCTCGGCCGCGAAGCGCGTTCCCTCCACGAACGGGATCAGGGCATTACCGTCGGCGTCGGCGACGATGCCGTGCACCCGCAAGACATTCAGCTTGTTGCGCTCGGTCAGCCACTCCCGCACCTCGCCGTCGCGGAAGACCTTGCGCTGCCCATCCACCCACTCGTGCACCAGCAGATGGCCGTCGTCGTCGACTTCGACCTCGAACATGTGCCCGCCGACCCGGCGGCCGTTGCGGTAGGTGACGGCACCCGCGATCGCACCACCATGGGCACTTACGTGGGCGATGAGTTCATTCAACGACGCGAACCGTTGCCAGTCGCCGTCGGCCTCCTTCGCCACCTCGTCCTCGTTCACCCCGGCGAGGCCGACATTCGGCAGCACCGACTCGGGTACCGCGAAGTCACCGCCGTTGCGCCGGATGCGCTCCGCGCGGAATTCCAGGAACCGCCGCACCGCTACCGGAGCGCAGATCGGCGGCGGCATGTGTCCCGGGAAGTCCAGTACGAGCGCGGTCGGATCGCTCGACTCGACTTGCCCGATGATTTCCGCAGCGAGGACATGCATTTCGTCGTCGGCGTCGGCACGCGCCTCGTCGTCGAGATCCGCACTGAGCTTGCGGGCCAGCGTCTCGAGCCGTCCGGCCTGCTCGACCAGACGGTCGTAGCGGTGACCCGCACGCACGTACGCGTCGATCGCCGCGGTCACCTGCACCTGGTCCAGATATTGCCGGAGCGCGGCCGTCGTGCCGTCTCGATCAGGGACCAGCTCCAGCCCGCGAAGGTGCTTGCGCAGGTACTTCTCATTCAATGCCGACGTCGGTTTCTGCAGACGCGCGGCCACGTCCCGTAGCAGCTCGGCGCGGCGCGCCCGCGCCCGCCGCACCGCGTCAGGATCCACGGTGTCGGCGTTCACGTTGTAGGCGGCAAGGTCCAGGCGCAGGAATGCTCGTTCGGTGTTGGCCTGGCTCACCTGGTCGGACAGGGAGGCGATACCTTCGCTACCGGCCCACCACTTCAAGTGCGCGATTTCGGCATCCGCGATGACGAAATCCGGTATCTCCTCGATGAATTGGGCGATCCGCGCGACGTGGTCGGCGGACCGCGCCCGTCCGAGCAGGTTGGTCAGCACGTCGCGCAGCCGATCGGCGGACAGGTCGTCCATACTCAACGACAACCCCAGGGCCTCGGTCACCTGGGCGCGGTCGTCTTCGTCCAGGAACTCGGTCATCTCGGCGGCCAAACCCTCGACGCGGGCGAGGAACTGCATGCCCTGCACCAAATGCCGCGCCTGCGCGGCCGGTAGCTCCCATTCCACCTCGATCCCAGGCATCCGCTGCGGACCGGTGTCTTCGAGATACCGCTCGAATCGACGCACCTGCGCATCCGCGAGCACCAGTTTCGAGGCGTTGTCGAACAGATCGGCCAGGGTTGCCAAGTTGTCCAGATCAGTGGCGATCGTAGGCAGCGGACGAATCGTCTCGAGCACCCGGCCGGGTTCGAGGTCGGCCGGGTCCGGTTCCCTGTCGACCGGCAACTGGCTCATCAACTCGGCAACGCGCTCGGCGGCTGCGGCGCGGTCGGTACGCGCGGCCTCGAGCTTCCCTCGGATCTCGAGTTGTGATCCGGTTGGGGCGGAAGCGATTTGGACTGTCGCGGCGCCCGCCATCCGCACCTGGGTGACCGCGCGTGACGTGCCGGTGAGGTGGTTTGCCGGTCCAAAGCCGTACGGGTGCAGCGCTCGGCGCATGGCGTTGCGCTCGGCGATCGTGCGTTCCAACTGTTGCGCGGTCGCGGCAACCCGGTCCTCGGGGGAGGTGACCGGGTTGTCCCCATGGCCACGAACCACCGCGATCAGCGCGGTATCGGGCCCCATGCCGGCGTCTGCGAAACCGTTGAACAGGTCGTTTGCCGCGCGCAATCCCGTCAGCAGCTCGGCATTGTCGAAGACCGCCCACTGGACCCGCGTCGCGGTGTCCGGGTCACCGAACGCCACGGTGACTTCTACTTCCCCGGTGTCGGGGTCCACACGCTGCGACAGCGTCCGCGGTACCGCTTCGCGCTTTATCGTGTCCATCGCAAAGTCGATGTCCCGATAGCCCTGCCGAACCGACCGCGGTTCGTCCGTATTCAGCGAAGCGACCCGCTTGGACCGGACCGACTCCTGGGCTATGTCGCAGGCCTCGAGGGGCAGTCCGGGAGCATTGGCGATGATGTCCGGATGGTCTCTCACCAGGATGTAGTGCACGTACGGCGGCCAGGTGCGCCATAGCCGAGCGTTGGCCTCGGCGCGGCGGCCTATCTCGGCGAGATCGGCGCCTTCGGGCACCAGAAGTTCTTGCAGACTGCCCATTCCGGCCCACGCCAGCGCGGTTGAAACCACGTAGCTGCCGGACAAGGGTGACCTTGCGAATGGGTCGTCAGGGATTTCGGGCGAGTCGTCGGCGGTTTCGAACGAATCATCGGGGGGTCCGAAAGCGCCGTGATCGGTTTCGAATACGCCGTCGTCGACTCCGGGGAGGTCGGCGGAGGGTGCGGTCAGTTCGAAGGCTCGGGAGGCGAGGGTCAGGGCATCGTCGCTTTCGGCCCTCAGCAGGACATTCTGCAGGCGTTCGGCGGTTTCGTCCCTGGTCGCGATGAGGTCTGTGACTTGCCGGCGCAGGGTGGCGGCGTCACCGGCAGGGAAAGCCAGTACCACCGTGACGGGCTCGACTTCACCCAAGAAGCCGGTCAGCTCGTCGATCAGCAGCGCCAGTTCGGGATCCGTGATCGAGGGCCTTCTTCGCTCGATCAGTTGGAAGCCCGGTCCGAAGAAGAAATCCGCCCGGCGGACCGGCAGCTTCGGCACCGTTATTGTCCTGTCGCGGACGTGTACGGACAGTTTCGGCGTCGTGGCCATGTTGCCGACCGACATCATCGGGATCCCCGGCTCACCCGGCCGCGGGAACACCAGCAGTCGCACCGCCAGATCCCCGGACACGTGCGCGACCCAGCGTTCGGCGACGGTCAGCCGGTCGGCCCACACGTCGAGTTCCGCGAGCCGGGCCACATTTTCGGCAGTCGGTTCGGCGGTGCGCAACCGGTCGCGCTCGAACACCAGGCGCAGCCGATTCACCTTGTCGCGCAACGTATCCGGCATATCTTCACCGGCCATCTCATCGGCGATGGTGTGCAGGATCGCATCCTGTTCCGCGAGATCGAGTGAGTTCCACCGCCGTTCGATCTGCTTCAGGCGCATTCTGCGGCGCGCATGCACCCGCTCGCCGGGAGCCACCTCACCGAATTCGCCATCGGCCTCGGCTGCGGCAACCGCGGCGTCGGCTCGCCAGAGCAGACCCTGCCACCTCTCCCGTAACACGTCCGGGCCCAAGCGGATACCGAACTCGACAGCGACGGGGTCGATGGTCGGCAATCCCGGACGTGGCGGAACATATCCGGGTATCTCGTCCCTGCGGGCACCGATACGAACGTTCTTGAAGTCCAGCCCGGCGATCGCCTGCGAGGTACCGTCCGGACCGAGCGATGTAGCCGCAGTTCCGTCGGCCTGCAGCGCCATACCGTCGAGGCTGTCCACGCCGTGCTGGCGTGCGGCCCATTCGTGGAACTCGGTCTCGGTGCCGCCGTCGATCACCATCACCGTGTCACCGTCCAGGTACACGGCGACTGCGTGTGCACCGATCTCATCGGCCTTGTCGAAACCGCGATATCCGAGCACCGCGACGACGACGTCCCCGGTGTCACGCACCCGGTCGTGCAACGCCTGGAACGAGGCGAAACCGCCCTTTTCCCAATCGGATCCGACAATCTGCGGCGCCAGCCGGGCGTCGGTTCCCGGTAGACCGCTCAGGTCGACCGGCCGTGCCGGTGGCCGCTTGCCGATCTTGCGATAGGCGGCATCGGTGGCGTCCGGCAGGCACATGCCCAGCCGCTCGCCGCCGGCGAGATCCGTTCCCCGCAGGTGGTTCCGGGTCGCGGTATCCGGATGTTCGTAGGCCGACATGTCCCCGGGACGATCGTCGGTGAGCAGCGCGGTGAGCTGCGCGCCGAATCCGTCGTCCAGCGCCGCGTCGACGCGGGCCAGCTGTGCGGCGGCGATATCGGCGGCGGGCGATCCGATGGCCGCAGCAGTGGCCAGGTAGAGCTCGTCCTGTACACGCAGCCGTTCCCCGGCGAGCACCCCGAGCCGCTCGGTGTGCTCGAGCAATCCGCGCAGCTGTCCGGCCGCGGCGTCCCGTTGCTCGGCGTACCGGATCATGTGCTGCAGTGCGAGCCTGATCCGGCCGACCGTCGCCGCTTCCGCGCTCCGCGGCCGGTATGACTTGGCGGCTCGGTAAGCCGCGGTCAGGTCGGTGACCTGGAGTGGGCCTGCTGGCAGCTGGAAGTTGTGGCCGGTGAAATCCTGCTGATACTGCTCCGCGAGGCGGCCGAGATGCTCGCCGATCACCTCCATCCGGGCCCGGGCCCGCGCCTGTGCCGCGCGCAGTTCATGCACCTGGCGCATCCGCCGGGAGATCGCGAGGATCGGTTCCCGCTTCGCGATCTCGATATCGGCGTCTCGGCAGGCATTCGCCGGATTCGTGCGTTCGGGCGCATCGTGCTGGGCGGCAAAGAGAGCCGCCAGCTGCGACACACGCGCCGGGGTGAGCTGCGACTCCGGAATACCCGTCTGGAGCGCCAGCTGCTCGGCATTCATGCGCCGCTCGCCGCGGAAACGCCCGAGACCCAGTTCTTGTTGACCGATGTTGTCGAAAGTGACGGACTCGACCCCGGTCCGGGCGCGCAGGTCGACGCGTTGCTGCTCGAGCATCTGCTCCAACGCAGGTATCGCAGGACTGTCGGTGGCAGGGGCCCCGGCAGCGTCGCCGGGAAGCACATCGAATTCGCGGGCCATTGCCAGCAGCTGATCCGACTCGGTGTCGAATTCGGCGACGAGCCGGATCAGCGCCTCGAGCGCATCGTCGTCAGTGCGCGCCCTGCTGCGGCCGCTCTCGATCGCCTTCGCCTGTCCGCTCAACGCGATGAGGTGGTCGATCAACTGCAAATACTGGCGCTGGGTCGTCAGTCCCAGCTCGCGGCGTATTTCAGCACGATGTACCGCGGATTCGAGCAGATCGATCTTCGCGCTGCGTGTGGGCAGTGCATCCCGGACGGCACGGACCTGCCGGTCTACGTCGGCGCCCTGGCGGGGCGCGGCGGCCGGCCGCCGCGTCGCCCTGTCACCGGCAATTCTGCGGTGCGCCGCAGCAACCCGTTCGCCGATCCGGCGGGTGCGCTGCTGGGCGCCGAGCGGCATCGGCCGGGTGAAGGCAGTGCGGTGTTCGGCCAGCTGCTCGCCGGCCAGTGCGGCCCGCACCAGGGCACGGTCACCTCGTTCGGTGTGCAGCCGGATCGGGCCGGCCGCGGTCCGTTCGGCGGCGAGGTTCGCGAGATCGGCGGCCAGCATGTCCGGGCCGGTGGCCTGGGCCACCACTACCGCCACGGTTCGGCCGGGATCCGCGCGCTGTTCTTCGGCATACACACCGATCGCGTCCCGCAGACCGCTACGACGCGACAGCGCATCCGACTGCCCGTTCGCCAGCACCACCACCCGGTCGGCGGTGCGCGGATCGCCGATGGTGGCGAAGGTGGTGTGCTCGGTCCAGCGCATATCGAATGCCGGATTGCCGGGCAGCGCCTGCGTCCACTGCCGGGTCCTGGCCTTCACATCATCGAAGTGGGTTCCGGCCTGTGGCACACGATCGGCCATGACATCCCACACCCGGACGCCGTCACCGCGCCCGATGACTTCGACAGTCGGCGGCAGCTGCCCACGTGC
Source organism: Nocardia sp. NPDC049526 (assembly GCF_044465765.1). Classification (NCBI taxonomy): domain Bacteria; kingdom Bacillati; phylum Actinomycetota; class Actinomycetes; order Mycobacteriales; family Nocardiaceae; genus Nocardia; species Nocardia sp. NPDC049526. Next base: position 727,448 of record NZ_JBITMA010000004.1, read on the forward strand.
TTCATGGATCGCCTGGGTCGAAACGATTCGGTGCACCAGGTTCTCGCCAACCGCGTGGATGGCCGGCGCCGCATTCCCCTTCGCACCGTAGCGCAGCACTGCGACCGTGGCCGTGACCCGATCCGGCTGGTTCTCCACCTGCGCGATGTCGGCCGCCTCGTGCACCCGCGCGGTCAGCCCGCCCGAGTCGGCGGTATTCGGCGCAACGAACCAGACCTGGTGTTGCGCAGTGGCTTTGCGGTCACCGAATTCGATAGCCAGCGCCCCGTCGTCGTAGGACACCAGGTGCACCGGCATGCCCATTGCTTTACCGCGGGCGTCGGCGGCCTCCACCGCCTTCTTGATGTCGCGCAGCTCCTCGAGCCGAACCATTCCCGCGGGATCGAGGACGCGCTGTTGTGCCATCGCCTCCAGCTGCAGGAGTTCTCCCGCCGCCGCCAGCCGGTTGTTCCTGTTCTGCAACCGGCTCGGCACAACTTCGGCGGCAGCGAAGATCGCCGGGTATCCGCCCGAGAAGGCCGCGCGGACATCGACATCCGCATTCTGGGCAGTGACGCGATCCCAGAAGAGAACCGCTCCCCGTGCCTTGGCCCGAGTCGCGGCGACATCGACGCGGGTCCCGTCCGGGGCCAGCTCCGCCACATCACCCAGGCGCGCGGCGCGCACGGCGGCGTCGACAAGCGCGCGACGCTCGCGCGACCACTCGTCATTCCTATCCGGGTCCCCGGCCACCGCCGCCTCGACCAACCGCCCCTCGGCGTCCGCCACACCGGGCATATCTCGCCCGATTTCGCCCGGCGACTCCCCCTCCTCCAGCCGGTGACGCCGTTGCCCCGCCGGCCCGAGCACAATGCCGTGCAGCTTCCCACCCGGCTTGTCCCACTTGGCAAACGAAACGTCGATAACCTCGTGGCCCTTGCGTTCGTGCACCATCACCGTGCCGTCGGCGGCGCTGTACATCACGAACATATGCGCCCCGGCCGCACCGTGGGTGACAGTGCCGAGAACGATCTCGCCGTCGGCGGCCAGCGCCCGCATCTCTTCGAAATCGGCGAAGCCGTTCTCTTTCCACTTCGTGCGCAGGCGCCGCGCGATGTCGGAGGGCAGCATGCCGTTGGCCTGGATCGCCGTGTCGAACATCGACGGCGGGTCGATAGCGACACCGAGCACATCCTTGACGAACCACATCGCATCGACGGCACAAAGTTTCGGCACACCGGCCAGGTGCATTTCCTGTGTCTCGGTCAGCGACCCGGACCATTCGGCGGCACCGTCGAACATCGCGGCGACCGGGTCGACCGGCGGCGGCTGCACCGGCGCCGACCGCACCCCATCGGTGGGTGCCACCGGTGGCTGGGTCCGTTGCGTGGGTGCGGTGACGTCCTCGACCAGGTCGGCAAGCAGGTTGTCGAACGCCCTGTTCAGCAGCTGCGCGCTGGTGTCGCGTTCGGCTTCCCGTTCCGCGATGGACGAAAGCTGCCGCATCTCCCCAGCGCGCGATGCTGTCTGCATATCACCGGTGAAGATGAACTCGGCGCCGGCGATTTCCCGCTGCCGGTCCCACTCGGCCACCGCACTGCGGCTGCGCCGCAACGTATCGGTGCCGACGTCGTGCTTGTCCAGCAACGCACGTTCATTGTCGGTCAACGTGCCACGCCGGCCTTCGACGATGGCCAGATCATCCGAAAGGTCGGCCAGACGCTCGGCTCGCGCGGCCAGCCGGTCGAAGGTGTCGTCGTGCTCGGCGCGGGCACCGCGCTCGGCTGCGCGTAATCCCTTGTCCAGCAGTAGAAGTTGACGGATCCGGAATTCGAGACGGTCGAGTCCGGCGACCGTCTCGGTCAGCTCGAGGTAGCGGCGGAATTCCCTCGATGCCTGCACCTTCTCCGCATCCAGCTGCCAGCGCTCGTTGTCGTCGAGATCGAGAAGCTCCTGCCGCGCCAGCAGCGGATCGGTCAACACCTGCAACCAGCGTTGCGTCTGCTCCTCGATCTGCTCCGCCGTGGCGTTCGCGCCGAGCCGGTCGCGGGCCAGCAGCCCGGCGAGTTCGTCGCGGGTTTGCCGGTGATACCGCTGTAGCTCCATGCGCGCCGGGCCGGCCGACAGGAGCAGCCCGTGCCCATCCAGTCCGGCGTCGTCGCCCGCCCGCTGCACTTCGTTCGCGGTGTAGACACGCTGGCGCGCCGTGGCGATCGCCCGCCAGAGCAAGCCACGATGGAACGCGGGATCCGGCACCGACTCGAGAGTATTGATGTGGATGAAAGGGAAGGTCCGGTTCTCCGTCAGGTTGACCCGTACCACATGTGCTTCGCACACCGAGGTGACGGCATCGATGAGCTCCTGGAGGCTGTCACCGTGGTACGCCACCGAAGCCAACCGGACCGATGCGGACTCCTCGTCGGCGACAGCCGACAGCGCCGTCTGATGGTTGTCGACGGCATAGTGCAGCGCAGTGTGCTTACCGATGTCGGTGCCGAACGATACGGTGAACTCCAGGTGGGTCGCATCGGCGAATTCACCGATCGCAACTACCGAACCATCCTGGGCCAGTAGCGCCGGCGCCGGCGAACCGGGCAGCCGGTCGGCTGCCCGGAAGAAGGTGCGCAGCGTGGCATGAAGTTCGGGGTTCTGCTCCAGGGCGGCAACATATCCCGGCAATGTGGCAATGTAGCGGGCCAATGCCGAGGCGCCCGGAAGGCCCGCGATCAGCTCGGGGTGGGCCTGGGCCACCTTCACCAGATCCTGCGCGCTGCTCCCGGTTCGAAGCAGCACCGAAATGACCTGTTGGACAGTGGGTTCGAGCCCGAGCGTCCGCAACCGCTGGACCAGCTGTTCGACCTCGGCCGGAGCGGCATCGTTGCGGTGCTGTTCGGATTGCACTGCCGGGTCCCACAACTCACGAATGTCGTCGCCGTGGTGCTCCCCGGCAATACCCGCCATTGCGGCAGCACGCCGGACGACGTCGGCGGCATCGCGGCGGCCGACCAACAACACCTGTGCGTGCGGCTCGCCCCACCGGGCCTCGTAGACCGCGTTCATCGCGGCCACCTGCTGCGAGAAATGCGCGGAGTCGTCGTTATCGCGCCCGACCACGATTTCGTGCCAGGACATCGGCGGGCGGGCAATGGCGGCGAAATCGTAGTCGAGGGTCAAGACCATCGCCACAGAATCGGGATCGGTACCGGCCCGCTGCAGGCGCAGGAACTCTCCCGCCTCCTGTACGACGGGTGCTATCTCCTCGGTATCGGATACGGTTCCCGCCCGATAGTGGATCAGAGTCCGGGCTTTGCGCACATCACCCACGGCGACCTGGATTCGGTAGCGGCCGGCATACCCGTCGGGGACTTCGGCGAAATCGCCGTCGGTGAGCATCTCGCCCGCGAGCAATCGCACCGATGTACCCGTGTCGGATATGGCATTCTCAGTGGCCTCGACCACCGCCGACAACGCCTTGTCGGCCGCCCACAATTTCGGCAGCAGGAGCTGCTCGTCCGGGCTCAGGGCCTCCCCGGGCACCTGCAGCAGCCCCATCAGCCGATCAGCGAGCCGGCCCCGGACATGCTCGTGCAATGCATCCTCGGGCACCACCTCGCCCATGCGATACAACTGCGGATATGCGCGCAGCAGTTCCGCGCTCACCCCGGCCCGCTCCGCGGATTGCCACAGATTCAGCACACCGCGGCCGACCGCGCGGGCAGCTTCGGGATCGGCCGGAGCGTATTCACCGGCCGCCAACAGGGACCGCAAGACAGGACCGCCGGGACCGCGCATCGCGGCATCGACCAATGTCACGACTTCCGGTGCGTCCGAGGTCATCTCGGCCCACACGGTGGCCAGGTCCCGATCGAAGGCATCTCTTGCCGCGCGAATATTGTTCAGCCGGTCCTCGCGCCGGTCGAGAGCCTCGGTCAAAGCCCGCAGTTCAGCGCACCACAGCAGCGCTCCCCGAGCCTCCGGAAGGTCGAGCTGCTCGAGCTCGGCGGTGCTCGGCGCGGTATCCCGGCCGAGAAGCCGGGCGAGGTGTCGCTCGGTCCGGTCACGCTGCTCGTATAGCTCGGCGCGCTTGCGCGTCGTCACACCCGACTGCAGATCTTCCTCTGTCACACCCCAGTAATTCAGGTTGACCGGCTGTCCGAAAGCCATCGGCAGGCCCAATGGCCGCGCTGCCGCCAGCACCTCCGCAGCCCGGTCATCGAGGCGCGCCAGCATGGCGGCCCGCGCGGTGTACTCCGCTTCGGAAGATCCCGAATCTCCACGGCGACTGTGGAAGAACTGCATGAGGATGCCCAGTTCGTCCATCCGACGCTCCCACGTCGCGAAGGTGTGAGCATCGTCGATCCAGCGCATCACCTCGAACGCGTGATGGAACGTCTCTTCGACCCGCACCACTTCGAGCGGCTTATCGGTCCACTCGGCCAGATTCGCCAAGACTCGTACCACCGACACGCCGTCATCGAGATCTGCGGGCAGCCGGAAATTCGCGCGCTGTTCCTCGCTCAGCGGCGCCGCGTCGACCAACGCATTCAGCCTCTGTTGTGCTTCGCGGCACTGGAGCAGCAAGTCGTCGCGTTCGGCAGACTCCCCCTCCACCAGCAGCGCTGCCGCCCGGTCCGCATCCTGGAACCGGTCCGCAATCCGCTGCTGTGCCTCCCGCTGCCATTCACGGGCAAGCGCACGCAGCCGTTCCAAGTCCGGACCGAATGCCGGCACGGGAGCCGAGGCAGGCGACTGTCCCTGCTCATTCGGCTCCGGCCCACGCAGCGGTCGACCGTCTTCGTCGAAATCCTTACCGACCCGGTAGTTCTCGTCATCGGTACGTACCTGCGGCGCCCGGTCACCATCGGCCACCCGGCACGCCCTGCCCTGGTTGTCCAGGAACAGGGTGAGTACGGGCTGCCCCTGTTCGTCCGGGGACACGACGAGATCCGGCTGATGCACCAGCAGGCCGAGGTCCCGGCGCTCGACGTGCACCTCACCGTGCTCGTCCACCGACCTGGTCAGCCAGAAGGTGTGGCCGAGCCCGCCGTGCCGGTCATCGCCACCCAGGTTCGGAACGAAGACCACGACACCGACTCGATCGCCGCTCCCGGCCTGCTGCCCTTCGCGCTGAATGGCCCACTCGCGCAACATCCTTTCCACCGTGGCGAGATCGGCCACATGCTGCGCCCGCAGGGGCTCGTCATCGTCGGAACGGGTCTGCCCTTCCACCGGCAACTGCGGCAGCGCCGCCTCGACTTGGCTGATGAGCGATCCGGCCAGGGGACGCTCCTGCTCACCCAGCGCCGACAACAGGTCTTCGATCGAAAGCCCGTAGTAAGCGGCGATATCACGGAGTGTGTGCTGCGCGCACTGAGCCAGTTCGTGTGCGGAGATCGAGCCCGGCGGGGTGATCAACTCACCGGTATCGGGGTGGCGGTAGGCCACGACACCACCTGCGGTGCCCTCGGCGACAGCCGCGAATGCCGCCGGGACACTCTGGACCCCGATCAAGGCGCCGTCCAGCTGTGATTCGAGGTGGAACAGTTTCTCGGACAGCGCAATGTATTCGTCGGCCAGCTCGATCATCGAGGTCAGCTGGTCGATTCGCCGTGCTTCGGAACCGATTTCGAGTTGCGGAGCGCCGGTCTGGTTTTCCTGGCTCTGCGCTGTGAACAGTTCCGCTATTGCCTCGTCGCGCAGTCGACGTAGCGTGCTGGCGCGATCCCGCGGATTCGCCACATCCGCTGCGGGCACTCCGAATTGTTTTGCTCGCCCGAGCAATTGCGCGTCGGCCGCATCGAGCCTTTCGCGAACGTCGCGCCGAACACCGGTCACACTGTCGAGCTGCCGCGCCTGCGCATCCAGTCGTGCGGTGAGCAGCGTCCAGTGCCGGAGCTGCTCACCCGCCACGAGCAAGTCCGTCAGTGCCGCCCGACGTTGCTCCGACTCCGCACCCCGGCGGCGGAGATCAAGGAAACGCCTTCGATCCGGCTGTTGTGCGAATGCGCGCAGCTCTTCGAGTTCACCGAGTTCTCCGCAATGCTCCGGAGGTTGATCGGCATCCGGGAACATCCGGCGGTAGCGATCACGGGCGACGGCGTACCGGTTGTCGGCCGCCCGCCGGTGGGCACCGGCATATTGCAGGGCCTGGCCCAACACCGTGACCCCGCGAAACCAGGTATCCGACCGGACGAACTCGGTCGCGTCGGTCAGCAGTTCATCGAGGGCGAGATAGATCCGGGCAAGTGGTCCATTCCCCTCGCGCCCTTCCAGTTCGAGCACCCACTGCACCCTGGCAATTGTCAAGTCGGCCGGATTCACTCCCAGGGATTCGGCAAGCTCACCACGCACCTGCGAGTGCCACAACCTCAACCGTGCGACGTCGGCGGCCTTCGGCTCCGTCGGGATTCGGTACTGCCCGTCTCCGACCCCCGCCAACTCCCGAGCCGAATCCACAATGAAGTCCGACAACTTCGCACGTGCGGCGGGCCAATCCTCACCAAACCGAGTCAGCTCGGCACCGAACCAACCATCGGAAAACGATCCCGGTGTCAGCAGCGTCGCCCAGCCCACGTCGAATGCCTCGGTGGTCGCACGCAGCCTGTCGATACGCTCGGCGCTGGCAGCGAGCGCGTCGATGAGTGTCCGCAGCTCGGCATGTCTGCGGGCGCTGGCCGCCATCTCGGCGTCCGGAGCGGGATCGTGCCCGGTGGACGGCTTCAATTCATTTTGGGCGTCCAGCAGTTCACGCGACAGCCGCAGCAGGGTCTGTCGCCCGGGTACCATGCTCTGGTCTTCGAAAGTCAGCCCGTAGTCTTCCGGGTCCATGTGTTTGGTGGCTGCGAAGACGATGTCCCTCGGCACACTTCTGGCTTCTTCGAACTGCCGCGCCAGCTCCTCGAGCCGAATCGCGTCGGCAACCAGAGATCGATACGCCTGCGCCCCCTGAGGTGCGCCCTGCGAGTGCTGAGCGTAGGAATCGTGCAGCGCCGCATCCAACGATTCGATATGCCGAACCCAGGCACCCAATCGCGTCGCGTCCTCGACAATTACGGCTTCGTTGTGCCACAGTGCGAAATTTCCCGCGAGATCCCCTATCGCGGCGGGTTGCCCATCCCGCTCCTGGAGCCACTCCCGGATATTGGCCAGCACCCGCATGACCTGCAGGGTGTCGGACAGATCCGCGGGCAGAGTGAACTCGGCGCGACGCGGCTCGGCCTCGGGAATGCGCGCGATCATCTCGTTCAGGCGCGTGCGCGCCGCATCTCGCTGCGCCAGTATCCAGTCACGCACAGGAGAAGTGGGGGCGGCCAGTTCCGACCGGTCGAATGCGTATCCGGCAATGTCGGTGGGAAGTTGTTTCAGCAGCTGCTCGGATACCGTGCTCAGCACGGACCGTTGCAGGCCTCCGAGCTGCCACCGCAGTCGCGCCAGCACCGGCCCGACACCCACCGCACCGGGATCGGCCGGAAGTTCCGGTGGCGTCGAGTCGTCCAAACCTTCGTTGTGGGGGCCTTCGTTGTCGGGGCCTTCGGACTCGAAACGGCGACCCAGGTTGCGTCGCGGATGGTCCACGCCTGGGTTGTCGGGCGGTATTTCACCCTGCTCCAGCTTGTGCAGCGGTTGCTTGTCTTTGCCGAAAGCGATGCCGTACAAGGGACCTTCGGGCTTGTCCCACTCGTCGAACCGCACATCGTCGACCCGGTTGACGGTCACGTCGCCATCGAGTTCGGCGACCAGTTCGTGCACTCGGACTTCGCCGTCACTGCCCTGGTACACGACGAACATGTGCGCACCGATGTCACCGAAGTCGACCGCGCCGAAGACCGTGCCGCCCTGTGCCGCGATCACGTACATCTCATCGAGCGAGGAGAACCCGCCCGGATACCATTTGGCATTCGCCGCCAGCGCCGCATCTTTCGGGCTCGTGCCCTGCAGTTGCATCAAGGGGTCCTGCATGGATGGGGGTTGTACCGGCAGGCCGAGTACATTCGCGCCGAACGACATGCTTTCTGCGACGCATACCTGCGGACCTCCATTGAGCAGGTGCCGCGCCTGGGGCTTGGTGGGGCGCCGCGGCGTCGTGGTGCCATCGACAGCCGGGCCCTCGAGCTGCTTGGCATGACGACCGGGTGCACGCCGATGCCTACCACGCCGGCCGGTCGGCGGGCGTGGCGTGCGGCCGGCATCGCCGACCGGACGCGCGTGTGCAGGGGACCGGCGCACACCATCGGTCGGGCCGGTGACCACACCGCCACTGCCTTCCGGCGAGTTGGCGAGTATGTGGTCGATGTCGGCAGCGGCCCGGTCCAGCGCTTCGGTCAGCGCGGTCTCGTATCCCGTTATCTGCTCGGACAATTCCGGGCGGCCAGCGATCGCAGCCTCGTGATCGCCGGACTGCGCCTGCGCGGCGAATTGCTCGGCTCGACGCAGCATCCGAGCGGTCTGCTCGAGTAGGTCGGTGTGGCTTTCCAGGGTGGCGACCCGCCGGGCGGCGGCCGCGCACGCCTCGGCGGCGTCGGCGAGTTCGAGCAGGATGCGCGACAGCCGCAGTTGCTCCGAATCCCGTGTGGACATCGCGAGCAATTCCCCGTACGCCCGCAGCTCACTGGCCCAGGTCGCACTCGTCCGGTCCTGCTCGGTACCGATGATTCGGGCGAGTTCGCTCGACCGATCGGCGTGCGCGGCACGCAACAAATCGGCGAATTTCACGCGCGCGCGGTCATTATCGATTCCGACCTGACGTATGGCCGACGACAACGCTTCGAGGCGGGCGATCCGCTCACCGGCGGCCTGGTATCGCGCCCTGCTGATCGCGGCGACGTCCGTGTTCACGTTCGCTGCCGGCGCGTCCTGCCGATACCGCACCCGGACCGCGGCGTCCGCGCGGCTGATGCGAACCAGTTCCGGGCCGAGTGCACCGCGGCGCGTGACCGGTGTCCGGTCGTGATCGCGCACTGCCTCCGCCAGGCCGCTGTCGAGTAGTTCGTCGAGTGTCCGTGCAGTGGTGGCGTGCTCGTCGAGGTCTAGATTCCGTTCGAGCTCGTCGCGTACCTCGAGGAATTCGCTTGCCCGCCTGGCACGTTCGATCGAATGATCACCGGGCTCGGCGGGGTGCTCTGCGAGTTCCACCAACTGGGCGCGGCGCATATGGGTCGGCGGGATATCGCCGTCCAGCAGAGCGTTCAACACCATGGCGGTGCGGTCGTAGGCATCGCGGAGATCGGTCTCCAGCCTGGTCTGTTCCGCTCGGCTCCGGCGCGTGTGCGACAGCACCCGATCCGCATCGAGCCGTTCCAGGTCTGCGGCGAGTTCATCGAGCCGGGCCAGCTGGGAAGCCAACCGGCGATATTCGTCGGTGGCGCCGCCGTTGCGCACCTGAGTGGCTGCCGCGCTCAACCGTTGTTGCAATTGCGTGATCTGCCCGGCTCGCATCCGAATTCGATCGATCCGCCGCAGGATGCGCGTGGTGTCGTAACGCCAGCGGAATTCCTGTTCGGCTGCCGCGAGTTCCGGCGATTTATCGGTCCGGTCTCGCAGGTCGGCCAGTTCCTGGGCAACCAATACGTCATCGGCCAGCACCGAGGGCGACAGCCCCAGCAACTCGGCCAATCGCCCGCGGGCTGCGGCGAACTGGGTGTTCCACGCCGTGCGCGCCGGGGCGGCCGGCTTCAGCACGTTCCTCGGGTCCAGCCAGGTGTCCTGGACGATCATGTCCAACCGGTGGGCCATCATCTGCGCGTGCACGATGTGCGCCAAATCCGGCACCACGGTGCGGGGTTCATCCAGCAGCCGGGTGAGCCCTGGCCCGAGGCCGCCCCCACCGGGCCCGAAGTCACTCCCACCGGGCCCCGAGCCGCCTCCACCGGCCCCGAATATGGCGTCCGGGGCACGAGGCATCTGTGCCCTGCCCATATTCGCGATCGGGAACGCCATACCCGCGATACCGTGGCTCTTGTTGTCCGGGCCGAGCGGAACCGCCGCGGTCCCATCGGCATTGAAGACGATGCCGTGCAGCCCGGCCACACCGACCTGCTGCTCGCGCCAGATCTCGAAATCGACCGGCGCTCGATTTCCGTCGCGCACCATGACCCGGCCATGTTCCCGGTAGATCTCCACCGCGTGCGCACCGACGACACCCCGCTGCTGGAAGCCTTCGAAGGCCACCGCCCCGATCATCACCCCGCCCTCGGGCACCGCGTCAGCCATCGCATCGAAATCCGCGAACGGGGTCTGATTCCAGCCCGCGCCCACCAGCATCGCGCCGTGGTCGCCGGATACCCCGAACTCGGGTGCGGACATCAACTCCAGCATCCGGAGCCGGTTGCGCAGATCGGCCACCACCGAATCGGTGTCGGGATCCACGCCCGGAACGCGCAATCGTGCCGCCAGCGCACGCCGCAAGGCACCTCGTGCCGCCTGTGGGAAACAGTCGTTGGCAACACCTTCCACGCGATGCGAAGGCAGCCACGCCAGGACAGCCTGGTCCGGGTGCTCGGTCCGGATCCGGTCGCGGTGACCGGCCAGTGCGTCATCGGCGCGAACGTCCTCCACGAAGGTGGTGGCGGCATCGTCGTGGTAGCCGACCAACCGCACCGTCGACTCCGGAGATACGGCGCCGGACCGGGCGTCCAATAACCTTGCTACCGATTGCGCCAAGGTCGTGGCCGGCCCGATGCACACCACCGCCGCGGCCGGCTGTTCGCTCGAGGCGACCGCGCTCACCGCCGCGGCGGTGGCCCGACGCAGCGCCTCCTCCGGGGAGCCCGAATTCGCGTCCACCGCATGGACACTCACATGTGCCGCAGTGTCCGGATCACCGATCACCAGTACCGTGCCGGTGGTGCCGAGCATCTGCACCGCAGGATGCCCCGGCACCTGCGCGGCCCACCTTTCGGCGGCGGCCAGCAAATCGGCCCTGGCATTCAGCAACGCCGACCGTTCGCGCTGCTCGGCGGTGAGATCCTCCGTTGCAGGCAATTGATTCCGGTTGCGGCGCAATAGCACCCGCATCGCCTCGTCGCGCGCCGCGCGCGGGAATCCCTCGGTGGCGACGACCTCTTCGGGCGTCGCCAGGATCATCGCCGCTCGAGTGCCCGGATCGGTCCACTCCCATGCGATTTCCTGATCGGCCGCCGATCGCGCCCAAGACCGGATATTGCGCCAGCGATCCGCCGCCCGATTGTGCTGCTGCTGACTGTATTCCACATCCTCGGGCAGCGCCGGACGCGGCTGGACACGAACGGAATCCACCCCCTGTCCGTGCTCCGAGATGCGACGTTCCAAGGCATCGATCCGGCCGCGGGTGCGGTGATACCGCTCAGTCGAGGCGATCACCCACTGCAACCGTCGAGCCGGATCCGAATTGGGGTCGAGTTCCGCCAGAGATTGCCGAACTCTGTCCAGGGCGTCGTGGTAGTTGTCACCCGTCAACTCCGATTCGGAGACCGACAGTTCATCGACGACAGCAGCGGGCAACTGTCCGAGCATGTCGACCACCGCCTGCCCGGCACTGCGCAGTTCGACTGTCAGTGCGCGATATCCGACGCGCAGGCCGGGTGGGATCTCCAGCGACCCATCACGGGAGTAAATATCGGTGAGAGTCCACTTCGCCCATCGGACGCCGGCCTCGGCGGCGGCGAGATCATGGTGCGCCGCGGTGATCTCGGGATGTTCCCGGTACAGGAAATTCGCCGCTTCGACGTCCTGTGCCCGATGCACTGCGGCGGACCATTCCGCCATCGCGGCAACATAATTCGTCTCGTCATCGGTCCACCGGGATTCGGGCCGGTCGCTGATCTCGTGGAACCACCCCCCGAATTCCTGGAGCCGTTCACCCAACCGGTGCAAGTGCTTGGTCGCAATTTCCAGCAGGATCGGCACATTCGCGCCCGCGGCCGTGATGGTTTCGTGGGCGAACCGGATTTCGTCGGCGACCCGGTCCGATACAGCCAGATGGTCCAGACTCACCCTCGGTTGCCACTTGACCAGGTCGCGCAGCCGTGACCAGGCGCGGTCGTAGTCGTCGACCAGACGCTGATAGTGCCCACGCACATCGGCGGGAACCCCGTCGCGCGGTGCCGGCAGCCTGCGGGGCAGCGGTTCGGACTCCGCGCACGACACCGCGAACACCGAGACATTGTCGTGGCCGCCGATGAGCAGCGCACGGTGAAGTATCCAGCCGACCATCGACCGCAAGTCACCGTTACGGCCCTCGTCCTGCAGCCGTCCCAGCTCGAACGGATTCTCGGGATCCAGCAACCTGATCCCGTCGGTGTCGACGTAGATGACATCGGTCGCCGACACCGGACCGGACCGGATGTAGGTTCCCAGCGGGTGCTCACGGATATTCTCCGGCGGCGGTCCATTGCGACGGCCGAGCGCGAAGGTGATGTTGTGGCGATCCTCCTTGCGACGCGCCTCCTCATCGGACATGCCTTGCAGCCGATACCAATTCAGCCTCGTGTGGTCGGTCGTGAGCAACTCCGCGGTGCCGTCCGCATGCGCCTGCTGAACTTGGCTGTCACCCACCCAGCCGCTGACCTGGTGGCCCGGGCGCCCGTTCCGGCCCGGCATCACCATGACCGCCGCGATCGTGCTGGCCGGCGGATTGTCATCATCCGGATAGTCGCGATCCGACATCGCGACCACCGCTGCCTGGGCGGCATCGATCGCCGCTCGCATCGCATCGCGCATCCGCCGCTTGACCTCGTCATCCGACAGTCCCGCGGGGAGCCCGCGCGCGAATTCCTCCAGGTGCCTACGGGCCGCCGCCGCGGCTACCTCGGCAGCGCGATGCCCGTCCGTCGACCAGGACACGCCGTCACAGACGATCGCGATCCGCACCGGCCCATGGGGGGTCTGCACCACCGCGGCGGCAATGCTGTCCTCGTTGCGCGATTTCCTCGCACCGAGCTCGCTGACTCCCACGATCGAACCGAGGTCGAGCTCGACATGATCGATCGCGGTGCCGTCATCTCCCACTGAAAAACGTTGCGCAGGAATATCATCCAGCTTGACTCCGCCCGTCCAGAGGCCAGGTAGTTCCGCGAGCGGCCGCAGAGCGAGGTCTGCGGCCAGCGGCCGGATGGTCTCTGTGACCAAGTCCTTGGCAGCCATGTAGTGCCGCCAGACATCAGCCTCCTCACCGTGCAGGACCGGAGACCACTTCGGCCCCTTCCGATCCTCCCGGGCTCTTTCGATCCGCCGAAACGCGTCGAACCAGACGTGCCATTCCTCCACGGCGGCCCCGTACCGCACGAGCGCATGACGCTGTCGAGGCGACAGCGGCTCGTTCTGCAGCGCACCCAGCTGGTCGGCGAAGGCGCCGACTTGCTCTTCCCGCTCCCTGAAGCGTTGCACCGCTCGCCGCATCGCCGGGATGGCCGCCAGCTCCGCCGGGCCCCGGGGGTTGGGGTCGACGGGATGTCCCTGCTCCGCGGCACGCTCACGTGCCTCCGCATCATCTTTGCGTGCCTGCGAAAGGTCCGCGGCGGCGGCCTCCATCGCACGTCGCGCCCGGTGATAGTCGCGCAGAGCCTGCAGTCCCTCGTGCAACTGCTCCCTCCGAACGGGCGCATCCGTGGGTTCGTGCGGGGCGCCCAGTACCGCGATGCCGGTGGCATTGTCCTTTGTGCCGTCGTCGAGTTCGGTGTCCGCCAGCGTGTGGAGTGCGGCGGTCAGGTCACCGTTATGCGCGGCGAGGGCGCGGGCGAACGCCGGTGCCTGGCGGTTCTCACCGCCGAAGCCGTCGGAGCGGACGAACAGGACCTCATGGGCGGCGACCTCACCGTCGGTGAGGTAACGGTAGTGGCGCTGTTCACCTTTCACCGGCGCGCCACCGCGAGCGCCGTAGCCGGCCGCGTTCTGCAGGCCCAGCCCGAGCACATTCATCAGTGCGCCGCGGCTCTTCTTCGCCTCGCCGACAACCTGCGAAACCTCGTCGATCAGTTGGGCATTCGACTTCTCGAGATCGATCACTGCGGCCGAGTCCACCGCGTCGTAGAGCATGTCCATGCCGACCCGCGTATGGTCGAAGGTCGCCGTGCGCGACCTGCTCGGGTCGATCGGGTCGAGCACGTCGACGCGGCTGTCACCGACCCAGCCCGCTGTGTACTTACCTGGTTCCCCGTCCTGACCGGGGTCCACCAGTACCACTGCAATGGTGGCCTGCGGCGGCCGTACGATCGCCTGCGGGTCGGCGCCATTGTCGAGATCCGCGAGGGCCTGATCGCGGATACCGGCGTATTCATCGTCGGTCAGTTTCATGACGGCGGCTTGGGCGGCAGCGATGGCATCGGCGACCAGCTGCCGGCGCTGCTCATCACTGATCGGCTTATAGGGGGTGTGGTTTCGCAACGCCTCGCGCAGGCTCTTGCGGGCCGCCGTGACCGCCACGGATGCGGCGCGCTCGCCATCCACCGATACCGACACCCCGTCGGAGACGATTGCGAATCGGATCGGCCTGCCGCCGACCATGACGACCTCGGCCGCCATCGCATCCTGATTGCCGCGGTACTCCGGGCCCCGATCACTCACCCCGACAATGGATCCCAGATCCAGGGTTTCCCTGGCGAGTTGCGCCCAGGTCGCCTGCAGCGGATCGGTCGCGGCGCTCACCCGGCGCATGAGGGCGCGTCCCTGCGCCGCGTCGACCCGGCCGAGCACCGCATCGCGCACATCCTGCACCGCGTCCGACCAGGCCGGCAACGCCGCGGCATAGCGCCCGGCCGCGGCGAGCCACTCCGGCGAATGCTGTCGCTGTTCGTCTGTCCTGCGCCTGCCGTCCCTCGCGTCCTCGGGATGCTTCTTCCCCATCTCGTGGAGCAGCACCTTCGTCTGGGCGGCCATGCCGTCCAGCTCGTGGTAGTGGTTGGTGTGCACGGCCAGCTCGTGCCATCCGGGTAGCGGGCTGCGCGGCGGCGGGGTGGGCAACTCGGCGTCTGGCGAATCGGGCGTCAACGACTGCAGACGCGCGAGTTCACCGGCGTAGTCCTGCGACTGCAGAGCCACCCGCGAAGCATTGTCCACTCTGACGACACCATCCGCGTTCATCACCTCGATTGCGGCGGCCATATGCCGGCCGGCCTCGTCCCGGCGCGCTGTGATGTCATCCAGCGCCTCCTGCAACAGAGTCCGCGTACGTTCCGGCCCAGGTGGTGAATTGTCGAAAGGAACCCCGAGGGCGGCAACGGCTTCCGGCCGTGCGCCGATATTCGCGATCGGGTACGCGACGCCGGCCATCCCCGCCGTCCGGCCGTCCTCGTCCAGCGGGACGGCAGGTGACCCGTCGGCGTTGATGACGATGCCGTGCCATCCGATCACACCGGACAGTCCCGCACGCCACGACTCGAAGGTGACCGCGGGGCCCGTCCCGTCCTGCACCATGACCCGGCCGTTTTCGCGGAAGAGCATCACCGCGTGCGCACCGACCGCCCCCCGCTGCTGGAAGCCGTCGAATGCCACCGCCCCGATCATGACCCCGCCCTCGGGCACCGCGGCAGCCATCGCATCGAAATCCGCGAACCCGTCCGGATGCCAACCGGCGCCGAGCAATTGCGCGAGCAAGGGACCGCTCAGACCGTTCTCCGGCACTCCGAACAGCCGCAGCATCGACAGCCGATGGCGCAGCTCGTCGATCACGTCGGGATCGGCATCGGGATTGTCTTCCAGGCCGGCCAGTATCCGCGCCAGCCCGGCCTCACCGGCTACCTGGCCACAGTCGTTGGCCACACCTTCCACCCGATGCGACGGTTCCCAGCGCACCACACCCGGCTCCGGCGCGTCGACATCGATCCGGTCCCGATGTTCGGCCAGTGCCGCGTCGTCCCATGCGTGCAACACCAGATCCGGATCGGCATGCGGCATGCCCTCGAACTGCGGGCCCCGCGCGGGGGCCACGTCCTCATGCCCCACCAGCACCATATCCGGCACCGAAAGTCCGTTGTCGGTAAGTTCTTTCACTATTCCGGCAACCTCGGCGGCCAGGGCGGCGCCGTCCGCACCGATCCACACCACCGCGGCGGCCCGCCGCTGCGATGCCGCGACACCGTCGACCGCGGCCGCCGTCGCCTGCATCACGGTCCCCACCGTGCCCCGGCTGTTCTGGTCCACCGCATGGAAGCGGATCTCCTGCGCCGCATGCAGATCGCCGACCACCAGCAACGTTCCGGCACGGCCGGTCATCTGTACCGCCGGATGCCCCGGCACCTGCGCCGCCCACCGCTGCGCCGCATTCACCAGATTCGCCTGGAAGTTCGCCCGCGCCGACCGGCCCGCATCCGCATCGGCCTGCTGTCGCAACGTTTCCCGCTCGCGATGCAAGCTCAGCCGCGCGGCTTCGTCGCGAACTTCGCGGGGCAGTCCCTCGGTGTGAGCGAGCGCCTCGGGCAGCCGCTGGATCAGCGCCCGCCTGGTCAGGCGATCGGTCATATCCCACATGACCTGGAAATCGGCGGGTTCGTGCGCGAACATCTGGATGGCCCGCCACCGGCGCACCGCCCGAGCGTGCTGGTCGGCCCGCTGTTTATCGGTGAGCGCGGCCTCCGCGGCCAAGACGTCCGCGGCCACCAGTGGTCGCGGCTGGGCATGCACCGAGTCCACACCGTCACCATGTGTTCGAATGAACCGCTCCAGTGCCGCTATCCGGTCGCCGGCCCGGTGGAATCGCCGCACGGTGTGGATCAGCCAGTCGATGGTGATGTGCAGCGCATCCCGGTCACCGAATTCCTCGGCCGCTATCTGCTGCAACACGCCGAGTGTGCTGTGGTAATCGTCGCCCATCAGGCTCTCGACGTCCACCAGCTCCTGGACGGCGACCGGCAACGAATCTCTCAGCTCGCCCAGCGTCTCCTGCGCGTCCCGCTGTTCGGCGACCTGCGCGCGGTACCCGCGCCGCAACGCTGCCGGGATCTCCAAACTCCCGTCGCGCGAACGAGTGTCATCGAGTTGCTGCACGGTCCGGCGGACTTCGTCCAACGCGTCCGTGTAACGCTGCGTCGCGGCCACCACATCCTGATTGCCCACGGCCGGGCCAAGCCCCCGGTTGGGCAATTCGCGCAACACCGCCACCTGGCCGGAATTCCCGCCCGCCCACGCTTCGTCGACAGCGGTCTGCGTCGCCTCCCACAACCCCTGCAGCGTCACCGACCAAGCCGACAGTGCGGCAAGGTATTCCGCATCATCGGCGGTCCACTGCGCCGGTGCCCGGCCCTCGACCCGGTCGAGCCACCGCCCGAACTCACCCAACTGCTCGAGGAACGCGTGGAAATGCCGCGCCGCGGACTCCAACTGGTCCACGACCGGATCGTCACCCAAGCGATGTATTTCGCCGAGGAACCCATCCCGCGACGCCACGAGTTCCGGATTCGCCCCCGCCTGCGCGGCGAGCCGCCACAGCTCGGCGCGAGCGCGCTGGTATTCGTCGGCCAGGACCCGGTAGTGGCGCCTGAACCCGACCGGAATGCCCATGGGCGGCGGGGGCAGCAGCCGGGGCGTCGACTCCGCGGGAGCGCCGGATATCAACGTCACAGTGGTGTGGTCTGCCCCACCGTTGAGCAGTGCCCGGTTCAGCATCCGGGCCCGCATCCGCAGCAGATCGGTATCGCGTCCGGCATCGAGGAAGACGGCCATCTCGTCGGCCTCGGGGTTGGTATTCCACAGACCGTCGGTGCAGATCACGATGACGTCGTCGGCCGACAATGTGCCCTGGAAGATGTACTCCGAGAACACCGCATCGTCGGGCGCGGGCGGACCGGCGTCCACGCCGAGCGAATGCATGATCCCATGGGCTTCCGGGTCCCGGAGCAGCTCACGCTGGGAAGTGCGATCCTCGGGCGGCAGCTCCTCCTCTGTCTTCTGGAGATACCCCGCCATGGTGTGGTCCGTGGTCACTGTCTCCGACCGGCCGTCGGCGCGCAGCCTGAGCACCCGGGTGTCACCGACCCCACCCGCCGTGTACTGCCCTGGCCGGCCGTCGCGTTCCGCTGTGACCATCACCGCCGCGATCGTGGTGCGCGGCGGTTTATCGGCGTCGGCGTACTCCGTTTCGCTCAACCGCACCACCGCGGCCTGCGCGGCGTCGATGGCCCCCCGCATCGCCCGATCGGCGTCCTCGGCGGTGAACATGCCCTGGTGCTGGGCTGCGAAGCGTGCCAGATGCGCGCGGGCGGCCTCGGCGGCGACCCGTGCGGCGCGGTGACCGTCGATCGTCGATCCCACGCCGTCACACACCACCGAGATCCGGACCGGCCCGTTCGGGGTGTTGACCACCACCGATTCCATCCAGTCCTGGTTGTGTGGCTTG
Source organism: Nocardia sp. NPDC049526 (assembly GCF_044465765.1). Lineage (NCBI taxonomy): Bacteria > Bacillati > Actinomycetota > Actinomycetes > Mycobacteriales > Nocardiaceae > Nocardia > Nocardia sp. NPDC049526. Next base: position 745,731 of record NZ_JBITMA010000004.1, read on the forward strand.
TTCGCGTTCGCGCCCTTGTCGGTGACTCCGACGATCGTGTCGAGATCGACAGCGAAATGGTCGACAGGTTCGGTGAAATCGGCTGCGACCGTGGCGATTCCGGACAGATCGACCGGGCCCCACCCGCCGTCCAGCTCGGCGACCGGGCGCAATTCGGCAGCTGTGGCCAGGCGCTGCGCGGCCGCGTGCAGCCGGCGAGTAGCCGTCTCGTGGCGCTGCGTCAACGCCTCGTAGCCCTCGGTGTTCGGATCCGCATCCGCCATCTCGTCATCGACGGCGCGCCACTGCGCCACCGCGGCAGCGAAGTCGTGCAACCACTGTCGCTGCTGTGCTGAAATCCCGTGCGGCAGATCAGCTCCGAGCAGATCCAAGAAAGCGTCGACGCGCTGTTGGGCGGCTTGGAGCCGCGCCACCGCCGCCTCGGCGGCCCCTCGCACCCGCTGCTCCTCCGGACCGGGGCCGTCGTCCTCGGGGCGCTCCGCCATCCCGTCTTCGTAGCTGGACTCGTCCAGGTCACGTGCCGCGCGGACCTCGCCTGCTGCGGCTGTCATCTCCTGGCGCGCAACGTGATAGGCGACCAGGTCGTACAGCCCGGCCTGTACCTGTGACGTTTCGATGTGCTCCGGCAGCGATGACGCGGCGGGTACCGCCTCGCCGCTCCCGGTCTCACCCCGCAGTGGCCGATTGTCCACGGCCGCATCGGATTCGGTGGTCAGGGCCTCCGGCGGCGGCTTCGGTACATCTCCATCTCCCACCACTGCCCGCGGGTCGTCGGCGCCGATCTCCCCGGCCAATGCCGCCGCCAGATTCGCCGCGGCATCGATCTCCGTCAGCAGGGTCGTGAGCTGTGCGGGGTCCGCGCCCGGATTATCCCGCTCCCGCGCGAGTTCATCCCGTTTCCGATCCAGCACGACAAAGCAGGCGAGCTCGCGCACCTCGGCTGCCAAGCCCTCGGCCCGCATGACGACCTCGGGATGGGCCGCTGTGAATGCGTCTCGCTCATCGACATTCAACTGCTGCCACAGCTGGACCATCACATCGGCCTCGGCCGATGCCAGATCCTCGATAAGCACATTCAGCCGCGCCAACGCCGCATCCAGCAGCGCGGCATTATCCTGCCCGCGCCCGACTGTCTCCCGGGCACGCTCGCGGCTCGCAGCGATCCGCCTCCGATCGCGCGCGGAAAGCCCGCTGGTGGCCAGCTCCGCCGCCATGTGCTGGACTGCCTCGATCCAGCCCCGCAGCGTCGCGAGCTGCTCGGTATGCGGGCCGGGCGCACCCGGCCGCGATGCCTGAAATGCCGTGTCGCGTTGCTGCAGCTCGGCAAGCACTTCCCGCGCCAGCGTCAACCACGTCGCACACGCGGCTGCGTGCACTCGCGGGTCGAGCCCCTCGGCCCGCATCACCAGAATCAGGTGCTGCTCCAGGAACAGCTGGTGTTCGACCGTCGTCAGCCTCGGCCACAGTTCCGCGATCTGCTGCCCACCGTTGCGCTCATCCGCGGCAAGCTCCTCGAGCGTCACCCCCTCCCGCTGCAGCCTCGTGGCCAGAAGGCGCTGCCGCCCAACATCTCCCAGCAGGTCATACGCTGCCGCGCGCGCATCCTCCGGGAGGGCCTGCGCCATCGCCACGATCTCCGGATGCAGCTGCATCAGCGCCGCCTGCTCGCGGCCGGTCAGCTCCGACCACAGTTCGGCGAGCATGCCGCCACCGGAGCGGGCGTCCTCGACCAGGTCTTCGAGTTCCACCGACCACCACGCCAACGCCCGGTTCACGGTGAACGTAGCCGCGATGTTCTCCACCGTCGCGATCCGGGTGCGCAGCAGTAGGGTTCGCCCGTCGAGCAGGCCGGTCGCACCTCCCTGCATCGCCTGAGCCATCGAGTCGCGCTGTTCCTGGGCGGCCAACTCTTCCCGCGCCCGCGCCAACCACTTCTCGCACTCGGCGGCGCGCATTTCGGGATCGAGTCCCTCGGCCTGTATCACCAGGAGCGGGTGGGCCTCCAAGAATGCCTGCTGCTCGAGCTTCGTCAGCTTCGGCCACAGTCGCGCGAACTGCCGCCCGCCGTTGTGCACATCCTCGGTCAGCTCCTCGAGCGACACGCCCTCCCGCCAGAGCGCTTGGGCCAGAATCAGCTGCCGCTCAGCGTCTCCCAGCGGAGCGGGACCGTCGTGCGCGGTATCGGGCGCCTCCTGCGCCACGACTTTCCGGTACCACGCCTTGCCGTCGAAATCGACGACGCACTGGGTGGTCTCGATCTCGTAGAGAGCCTTCATCCACGGCTGCAACCCACCCTCGCCGAACGACCTCTCCGTCGGCTTCTTGCCGGAGGACCTCTGGATCGCCTCGTCGACCATCAGATCCGGTTGCGCCCCGACGACCAGCACCGTCTTCTCGTCGACGAGCAACTGCATCCCGTCGCCGAGCGGCATCGCCTTCGCCTGGTCGACAAGGGAGTCGAGCAATTCCTCCGAGGCCGCCTTCGTCATGCGCTCCAGCAGGTCATCGGCCTGCCGCTGGGCCGCCCGCACACCATCGGCTTCCCGGCCGAATTCGGCCAGTTCCGTGGCCAATGCGTCGGCCTGCAGCTCCGCCGCCAAGATCTCGCCCGATTCCACCTCGCCTCGGGTGGTCGCTTCGGCACGGGCGAGCCTGATCCGCAGCACGGCATTGGTGAGCGCGGCCTGCAACCCGGCGATCCCCGCGCCGATCGGGCCCGGCACCGCCAGATCCCCTTCGAGCCCTGCGAGGAACTGCTCGATCCGGGCGCGCAATTCGGCCTCGGCGGCCTGCACCATCCGCCCATGAGCCCCCGCGAGCTGCTGCAGGTCCATCTCGGCCAAGCCGTCAGGAGCAACACCCGCCTGCACCACACGCCTGCGCAGCGCCATCAGCTCCAGTGCGTAGCGGCGGCGCACGTGCTGCAGCGTTTTCTTGTCCTGCTGCATACGCCGCTCCAGCCGACCCGACCTGAACGGTGTCGCCACCGGCTGCGCCGCGGTCCAGCCGGGCGACAGGCCTGGGAACCAGGGCTGTGGTTGGGTACCGGAATTCGCTTGCGCCGCTTCACCCTTGACACTCGCGGCGGCGGTGGTCGCTCCCGTCGTCCCGCCGGCGGTGCCGGCCACGAGGACGTGCGTCGACTGATCGGCATACGAATTCGACACGTCCAACGGCAGAATCAGCTGCTCGTTCTTCGAATCGGCCGCCGCCCGCGCACCGTCGGATTCGGGCGCAGCGGCGTCGGTCGAAGAATCGGGTGAAGTCCCCTCCTCGACGGAGGAGGCCATCGGCTGCCCGTCGGCATCGGCCGGTGGCTGCGACTGCTCCTCGACCAGGGTGGAGGCACCGGTCAGGTCGCCTGGTTCCTGCGGGGAGTCGGACCGTTCCCCTTGCCGGGCCTGCGTCCCAGCAGCGTCCGACTCGGTCCGGGCGCCCTGGTCCCCACCTGAAGCTCGAGCCCCCCGCTCGCCACCCGAAGACACTGTGGCCGAACCGGTCCCCGCTGCACCGGCGCCATTCGTCTGCGGCGGTGCAGTGCCCTGTGATGGTGCACTCGCCGATTGAGCAGCCGGGGCTCCCGGCGCCTGCTGCGCAGCCGGCGTGGCAGCCGCGGCCTGCGCAGCAGGCCCTGCCTGCGCGGTCGGCGTTGCGACCTGCACGGCCGGCGCCGGCGCGGCGGCCGCGACGAACTGCTCGACGTCGGCGACGAACTGCTGGGCCGCCACCCCCATGGCCGGCGTATCGCCGGCGGCCACGCCGAGCTGGTGCGCTTCGGCTGCCTGCTGGATCTCGGTCAGGTTGTCCCGGATCTGCTGCTCGGCAACCATCCGCTCCAGTGGATCTTCGGCGGTTCTCCACCTCTCGACCACCACCGCCATCGGATGATCGGGGGGAATCATGTCCAAGAACGCGCTGTCGCGTATCGAGTGGAAACTGGCCTCACCGGGCTGCCCACTTCGCCCGCCTCGATTTATCAACTGAATGTCGACAGCCGCGAGATGCGAGTGCTCGGAACCGATCACATGCAGACCACCCCGGGCCAGCGCCTCTTTGCTGGGCTTGATGTCGACCCCGCGCGCATCTTCCATCGTGAAGACGCTGACCGCTTCCAATTCACCGGCCTCGGCGTAGATCCGCGCCCGCTCCGCGTCAGCGGACGTCCCCGACTTCGGATCCTCCCACTTCGCGACATTCTCCGGTCCGGTCGTCGCGACCTTGATGCCTGCTCGCTCTAGCATCCGCGCGATTTTGCGTACCAGCCGGGGATCGTGGACGTACACCGCAACCGGCTGCCCGGTCCCGTGGTGCACCGCCAGCACCTGATCCACGATCGCCTGATCCCGTTCCTGCCGAGTGGTCGAGAATTTCGTGCCGGTAGGGTTGGCCTCGGGCTCGAGATTCAACTTGCTCGGCGAGAACCGGCTGATCACGGTGGTCTCCCCCAGACCAAGCTTCTTCAACTGACCCGACACCGCTTTCGCGGTACCCGAAGCACCGGTACGCAGGTCGTAATGCTCCTTGGTGAAGGTCTCGTCGATGGTCTGCGTCTTCGAATATTCCGTATTGTTGTGAATCTCCATATTCCACCGCGCCTCGAGCGCTTGGGCGATGTTTTCCCAGCGGGATATATTGGAGATCCCCTTATCCATGATCAATTTGTGCGTGACCTGATCGACGATCAGGATGTGGCCCTTCCGGATTCCTCGCCGAACAACACCGTCTTCCCCCACCTCCAATTTCTGCGGTTCACCGTGAATGATGTAATGCTTTCCGCGGACGAACTCCCAGCGCGCGAGCGCGGCCGTATCCAACAGCTCTCGCTCTTCGGGGGTCAGTTCCCTCTGGAGACGATCCCGCTCTTGGGGGCTCAATTCCCGCCCGAGGTTCTGCTCCTCCTGCTTGATCCGCTCCTGCCACAGGAAATCCTCGACCTTCGCTTTCCCTGCCGCGGTCAAGCGCGCCGGGCCCTCTTCTTGGTGAAGCTTCCGCCCGAAATCTTCATGGGTCAGAACCTTGTCCCGCATCGCATCGTTGAGAAAATTATTTGCCCAGCGGATCTTTGCCTCGACATGCGGCGGGGCCAGGTCGTTGGCCCCATTGGAACTGCTCCATCTGGAACTGCCGTAGATCAACGCCTCGTCGATCTCGTCGCCTATGAACTGGCGACCGGGCACCGGATGACCATGCATTCGAGATGTCACCACATCGGCGACATCACCGAGATAAATGGTGGGTTCCCCCGCCACCGGCTCCGGCATCTTCATATTCGAGTCGATCCGGATGATCTTGTACCCACGGTGACCGAAGGCCGCCACCAATTCCTGAATTTCGCGGGCGATCAAGTTGGCCTTGTTGATGTACTGGACCGCGCCCCTCTCCGCGGCCATCCTGCTCACGACATAGTGGTACATCATCGACTTACCCTCGCCCGCATCCATATTGACCGGGCCGTACTTCATCGCCTCACCGGCCGCGTACTGCGTCCAGCGCAGCGCCTTGCCGTCCCCACCCTCCAGCACCGCGGTGGTACGGCGAAGAATCTCGGTTGCCGCCATCCGGGATTCGATCGCGTTGCCGTGCCGCAGCATGTGGGTCAGCACCTCGTCCGAGACGGTCTGGATACCACCCCCCACCGCTACGGTGTTTGCGACCAGCATCCGGTAGTGCCGGGCCAGCCCACGGCCCGCGGTCTCGGCCGCCTCCTGCCGCCCGACAGCCGAGGCGCCCACCTCCCGAATTCGCTCGGTCACGATGAGCCCGCTCGCGGCCTCCCGCTCTATCGCCACCTGCCGTTCGAATTCCGGGCGGATCTCCGCGATCTCGGCCACCAATTCCTGGCGGCGCACCCGAAGCTGTTCCTCCAGCAAATCCCACCGTTCGGCCCGCTGGGTACGCAACTCACGAATCCGCTCCCCCAGCTCACGCCGCGCCGCTGGATCGGTCTGCTCCCGCGCCTCCTGCCGCAGTTGCTGCTCCGACTCCCACAGCTGCCGCATCCGCCTGCGGGCCTGCTCACGGAACCTGTCCTCGTCGTGACGCGCCTGTTCCCGCAGCTCGACCATCCGTCGCCGAGACTCCAGCTCCGCCAACCGCTCTCGCTCGACCGCCTCGATCGCGCCTATCCGCTCCTCCGCGATCTGCGTCGCCACCTTGCGGCGCTCGGCCCCCACCTCTTTCTCCATGGCCTCGCGTTCGGTGGCGACCGCGGCATCGGCTTCGGCATGCGCCTCGGCGATCTCCGCTCGCAACTTCGCCCGCGCCTCGGCGACCCGCATCTGCGCCTCGCGCACCTCTGCCCGCGCCTGTGCCTCCTGCACCTGCACCTGCGCCTGCGCCATCTCATCACGCGCCCGGTCCGGCGCCACCCCGTCCCGCAGGTCCCAGGGCAGCTGCGCATTCCGCGCTGCCCTGGCCCGAGCCACCGCCGCTTCCGCGTCCGCCACTCGCGCCTCGGCCGCGCGCACCTGCGCTCGCGTCCCGCCCTCCCGCGCCTGGGCCACCTCGTCCCTGGCCCGCCACAGCTCCCGCTGAGCCCGTGCCACATCTGTCGGATGCGACGCGTCTCGCAGGCGCTGCTGTGCCTGCGCCAAACGCTGCCGCGCGGCAGCTTCATCCGCGCGCGCCTCGCGAAGGTCATGCTGCGCGTTGCTTTGCAGTTGGCGGATCTTCTCCTGCTCCGCGGCCCGGATCTCCGCGATATGGTGCTCGGCCCTGCGCTGGCGCATCCGCTGCGTCTGCTCCGACAGGGTGCGCATGTCGGCGACCTGCTGACCGACCCGCTCCACCATCTTCTGCCGGTACTCGGTTTCGACCTGGGAACGGCCCGCGTTGTAGGCCTCGGCATTCACTTCATAGGAGTCGTGGAGTTGGACCTGCGTCCGGAGCCCTCCTGGAGCATCGGACGACACAACCAGCTCGACTCTGACGAAATGGTCACTCCCATTCTGGGTAGCCACCAGGATCATCTTGTTGGCGCCCACCGCCTCGGGCGTAACACCGAAGGTGGAACACACCTCCTCGGTAGCCATCCGCTCCGCGGTATTCTCCCGGTGCTCGGACTCGGCTACCTTGTCCTCGTACGCCTTGAACTCGGCAGCCATCTCATCGAGCATCTTCTTCGCCTTGGCCGCCTGCGCATCGGTCCCGACCCGCTCCAACCGAGCCCGCTCCGCCGCCTCCCACTCCCGGAAGCGTTCCGCCACAGGACGTTCCGGCGCGCCCGCCGGTTCGGGCGCCAGCACATCGAGCCGATCCCGGATAGCCACCTCGGCTTGCAACCGCTCCGACAGTGCCCGGGTGTACGCGCGCAGCCGCCGCCGCAACCGGTTCGACGGTTCGTGCGTATTCGGCTCTGCCGCCGAATGCTTCTGCTGCGCAGTGGATTCCTCTTTCGCGGCGGGAGACTCCTCCTTCGCCCCAGCGGCGTGCTCCTTCACCGGCTTGCCGGCATCCAGCCCGGAATTCGGATGCCGCTGCCCCGCAGCGGATTCCTCCTTCGCGGCGGGCTCGTGAGCATTCACCCCGGATTCGGCGACCTGCTCCCGCGCAGCGGCGCCCTCCTTCGCGGGCTTACCGGCATCCAGCCCGGAATTCGGATACCGCTGCCCCGCAGCGGATTCCTCCCGCGCGGGCTTGTGCGAAGCAGTCCCATCCTTCACACCCGCCGCCGGTGCGCCGGATTCGGCCCTGGCCGCCGTCGACGCTCCCCCTCTCGCTCCGCTTTCCGGGGCGGCACCTGCCCGTGCCTGGGAGGCCGGCGCGCCCTCGCTCGGGGCACGGGAGCTACCAGCAGCCGGATTTTCCGTCTTGCCCGCCTGCACCGGTGACGCGGCGTCGCCGGCGGCGATACCACCCCACGCCTTGGCACCCCCGCTCGCCGGGCCGGTCGCAACACGCGGGGTCGACGACGCCCCGCCCTCGACCGGCACCTGGAATTCCTTACCCAGGACATTCAGGGTGGTGGTCTGCGGCGCGACAGCCTGCGCCACTGTGGCCGGGGCCTGGGCCGCGACCGTCGCCGCCTGAGCCGTATCCGCGGCGACGGCAGTACCGCTGCCCGGATACTGCACCGCATGGTCATGCGCTTGGTATTGAAGAGTTTTCAGTGTGTGGATGTCGTTGCTCGCGGCCGCGGTGTCCAATTTTTCCCGGAAGTCGGGGGTCGGCAGCCCATCGGAGACTTTGAGGTCGGCCTCGATCGACTTCACCAGGTCGGCGTGCTCCACCTTGCCTGCCATATCCAGCGGCGTGGCGCCGATACTGGAGTGACGGGTGGCAGACAAACCGCCCCGGGCACCGCCCGCCGCACCCAGCGCGCCCATGTAGCCCAGGGAGAACATGTCCCACTGGCTGTGCAGCGCCCCGATGGCCACTGCGGTCGTCAGGCCTGTCGCGAACCCGGTCACCATGGGCGCCATGCGCCCCAGGCCGATTCGCGTGGCCGCCGGACCGAAGATCCCGGCAGCTGTGTGTCCGGCCACGCCGCCCACACCCCAGGCCAGTGCCGCATCACCGATCTTGGCCAGATCGAGGTCCTGTCCGGTGGCCAGTTGGACACCGGCGGTGAGCCCCGCACCGACGCCCGCCAGCTTCAATCCGGAGCCGAGCCCCTTGAAGGCGAGTTCCACGAAGTTCTCGAGACCTTCCAGCCCCATCCGGCTCAGCCCGCGCAGCAGCAGCTGTTCGCCGAACCATCGCCCGGCGGCGGCACCGAGCTTTTCCATCAACTGCGCGCGTGCCCGGGCGAAGGTGATCCGCCCGATCGTGACGACGACCGCTGCTTCCATCTCCGCAAAACCGGCCAACAATCCACCGGACGCGGCCACTTCGGCAGCCAGCCTCGCGAATTCCGCAGCACCCCACGCGGCGAAGATGGATTCGGTGACGCGGTCGCCGACAATGCTCGCGTTGGCTTCGGAGGTGAATTCGGGCACCGCCTCCATCGCCTTGATGAGGTGGTGGATCGAATACTTGCCGTCGGTCAGCTGTTTGAGCGACTTGGCGGCCGCTTCGCCACCGTGCCCCTCGTACCACTTTTCCGTCTGGTGGATGATCCGATTGAACTCAGGGAGAAGTTCGGTCAGCGAATCGGCAGCCTTGGCATAGTTGCTGCCGAGTTGAGCGACGCCGTCGAGATCCCAGTCCCAGGGATCCTGGCTGGGTGCGACGCCGCCGAAAATATCTATGAACAGCCGTAGGCCATCCGGAATCACAGTCGTTTCCTACCAACTGGATTCGGTGACCTCCGGTCCGGCGCCGCGGGATTCCTTGCGCTCGGCGCCGGACTCTTGGGGCTCGGCCGAAGCCTGTGGTGTGGTCGACGCCGCAATCGCGGTGGGCAGGCTGGTCAGGTCGTCCGGAATACCGGGCAGCAACTCCGAGAGCTTCGGCATTCGACCCTGGCGCTCCCGCATGGGCGCTACCAATTCCTCGGTCTTGCGCTTGATCTCGGTGAATGCTTGCTGCGCGGCAGCCGTCACAGCCTGGGCGATCTCGTCCGGGGACAGCTCGGTGATGTCCTCGTCCATCCGGGTTTCGATGAGCAGACCGTCCGCGTTCACCACGACGGTCACCTTCTTGTCGGCGGCCGTACCGGTACCGGTGAGTTGAGCGCGTTGTTGGTATGCGTCCCGAAGCGATGTCATACTCGCTTGGACACTCGCCATCATCTCCGCCAGCAGTTCCTCGTCGGCGCTCATGCTTTGTAATTCCGCATGATCTTGTTGATCTCTGCCTCGTTCTTGTTTTCCATTTTTTCGAGCAACTTCGCACCGTCGTCGAAATTGGTGGCGAAATCGCCCTCCAAGACCTTCACGTAGGAGGCACCGACATCCTGAATGGCATCGCGTTGCGGGACATAGTCCTGCTTGAAATTCTCGCCCGGAGCATGCGTCCCCCATGCGGGCTTCGACTCGAGCGGCCCGTTGTCCTCTTTCAGGGTATTCATCACCGATCGAATCTTGTCCGCGAGATCGGTCAAATCACCTGACAGCTCACGCATATTGGCAGCTTCGACCTTGAGCCTCTGCCCGTCGGGGGTGCTACCCATGGCGTCCTCCGTTCACTCGCACTCGGATACCGGACCCGTCGTCACGCCGACGCGCCCTGTCGTTCCTGGAAGCGCTGCTCGAACCCCTTCACGAACGTGGTCGGAGCGACCGACGACGAAGAATGTTCCAGCACACCGTCGTCCGCGATGTAGAAGATGGCGCGGCCGATAGCGATCTCGCCGCGCGGCACCGGCACGTACACCATCCAGCCGCAGCTGAATCGGTCGGCGGTCAGCTGATCCAGGGGGTATCCCGACGTGTCGAGGCCGCGTCCCTCGATGTAGGTGCGCACTCGGAAGATGGCCTCTTCCTCCGGCATCTGCTCCGGCAGCGACGCGACGACACCGGCCAGCGTCAGCTGGTACATCGCACCGTCGATATCGAAGCTGTCGTCGTCGAACAGGTTCTCCACGGTCTCCCGGGTGACCACACCGACTTCGGCGGCCGCGATCAAAGCCGCTGCGGCGGAACGCTGCTCGGCGCTCGGCGGCTGCGCGGCCAGTCCGGCGACGATGCCGACCGCGGTGTTCGCGGTCCATACGCCGGGCACCGCGGTGGCGCACTGCTCCGCGGACGGGGACTCGCCCCGATACCAGCGGCCACCCTCCCACCAGTAGACGAACGACATCAGCCCGGTCGCCGCACGCGGATTCAGTACCGGATTGGCAACCCATTCCGGCGCGCCCGCATAGAATTTCGGCATATCGATACCGTCGTTGTAGGCGGCGTCCAAATTCGGGGACTCCCACACACCACCGGACAGCACCGCCCTGCCACCCGGCAGCGAGTACAGCGTGCTACCACCGCGACGCGAGCTCTCGAACCATCCCATCGCCGGCAGCACCCGTGGGCCCCAGTCGGATCCGGCGGCCACGAATGCCGCGGAGACGACCGCCCACCGCGCCCACATCTCCGGGAAGTCGGGGAATTCGTTCTCCGACAGCACCGGCCACACCTTCGCGGCCTTATCCGCGCGTGCGGCGGCGGCGGCGTCCTGCGGGGTTCTGGTCTGACGGTTGTCGTGACCGATATATGCCGCGAGCCACACCGGCAGGGTTTCGCGCGGATATTCCTCCAGATCGGCGCGATAGGCCTCGGGATCGAACAGCTGCCCGTCCGGGAACGGCTCGTCGCCGAAGTCGTAGTCGACTTCGAACTCACCCTCAGCGCTCAACCGCACCAGCAGTCGCCACCACGGCTCACCGTCGAGCTCGGCGACCAGCGCCCGATGCTCGCGCACGCGCTCCAGCACCGGTGCGGCCGGTTCGGTCCGCATTGTCTGGCCGGCTCCGCTATAGACGACCTCGGCAACCCCGGTCGTGGTAGTCAGCACGAAAACCGCGTCGAGCTGCTGCCATCCGGGCGGGCCGGCCTCGCCCAGCGCGTCGGCGATCTCGCGGGCCAGTTGCCGATCCCGGCTCTCGGCGCCGGAATCCTCACTTGCCGCGGCGACGCCCTCGGGTTCGGCTGTGCCGTCCGGAGACAAACTGAACCCGACATCGGGCGCCTCGTCACCGTTGTCGGCCTCGCCCGGCTTCCCGTTCTTGTCGCTCACAGTCCGCTTCCACCGATCTTCATCGCGTGTATCCCTCCCCAAATCTTGACATCTCCGACGCAGGATTCCCAGGAGGGGGAAGTCGGAAGATTCGGCGCGGTCACGCTCCGCCGGAATGTATGCCGTAGATACCCCCTGTGTCCGAAATCTTGTGCGCGCGACCAGCGAACCGCTATCACGAAAAGGTCGGACAACCCGACTCGGCTGCGGCGAAGATCGCAACAGAGTCGAACTGCCCGACTATCGGACTCGTCCTGCCGAATGAGGCAGCAGTCGCCACCTGCCGGACGGCACCGGATCACCGCTGGACGTGAACAATGCCTCCCCCATGGATTGCGCCCCGGCCTCGTCTCCCGCCACCGCGGTGGCGGCGAACAGCGCGCCACCGGCCGCGACCGTGACCGCCACCCGGGACAACCGGCGGCGCATGCCACGACTCACTCCGCCAGGGACCGGACAGCGCTCGTGACTGCTTACGCCCGTGCCTATCATCAAATTGCTGACCGGCCAAGGATTCTTACCGATCCACTGGCGGCACGTCTGCTGGGTGTCACTGTGGATGAGCTGACCGAATTGGGCCGGCCCGCAGAGGATCGTCCCGGTGGTGTCGGCCCGGGAATCCTGCGGCTGGGTGTCAGTGATCGGCCGCGCCGCCTGTTCTTTGCCGCTCGTGCCCGTTTCGCCGAGGATCGTGTGGCCGAGGCCGTCGCTGCCGGCGTGTGACAGGTCGTGATCCTCGGCGCGGGCCTGGATACCTTCGCCTACCGCAACCCGCATCCTGGCCTGCGTGTATCGAGGTCGACCATCCCGCTACCCAGGCGTGGAAATTCCAACGCGCCGCATCCGGTATCGACCAGCCCGAGCGGTTGACTTTCGGACCGGTCGACTTCGAAACCGACACACTGGCAACACGATTGGAGGCCGCCGGATTCAGCCGGACCGATCCGGCCGTATTCGTGTGGCTCGGTGTGGTCTTCTATCTGACCCCGGACGCCGCTCGCACAACCCTGGAATACATGAAATGCCGCTTCGCACAACGGGATGGATATCTCAATGCTGTGTTCCTCCCCGTCCACAGACTATTCGCCGACCACCGGCCGTGACGACGCGCGGCGGGATCGGTGTCGGCCTGGAAGTTCAGGAGACCTTCATCGGATACCCGCGCCTACTTCGCGAGGTTCCAGCACCGGAGCCACGGGGGCTGCACCCTGCCGCGACCGAACTCCCAGTTCGCCGAACGGTTCCTCACCGCCCACCGGTGAGACCGGCGGGGCCGAAGATCGTCACAGGTGCCTCGGGCGCTCTGACCCGGGGCAGGTTCGGATCGCAATGTCTGTACTTCTTCGTCAACGATTGCTCGCGTTCTTCCGCACCATGTCAGGTCGAATCGAAGCGTGCGGCGCAAGCCTAGAGTGTGTAGTCGAGTATCGAGCGGGCGAGGGCGTCGTGGTCCTCGAGCATCGCCATATGCCCTACTCCGCGAAGGTATTCGAGCTCGGCACCCGGCACCGCCTCGTACTGGTACGCCGAGGCCGGGTCCCATCGAGGGTCGGAATCCCCGAAGATCACGAGGAGGGGCTTCCCGGCGGCGATGAGGCGCTCGGGCACAGTCCCCGCGGCGATGTAGTCCATGTTGGCAGCGAGAATCGCGCGGAACTCTCGATAGGTCGTCCTTCGCAGATCGGCTACAGCTGTGTCGGGCACCGTGATCGGGGCCGCCGCAGTCGCTGCCACTCCGCGGCGGATCATCGAGTCGGTACGAATCGCCCACACGAGCGGGCCGAAAGGCGGCGAGGCGAGCGCCTTGATGATTGCCGGCTCGGGTAAGAGCGCTGTTTGGCTCGGCCCTGTGCTGACCAGGACCAGCTCGCCGACCAGGTCCGGACGACGCTCCACGAGGGCGGTCGCGACGTATCCCCCGCTGGAGTGACCGACCACCTTCAGATTCCGGAACCCGAGCTCGTCCAACACTGCTGCTGTCCGATCCGCCTGCTGGGGAACGGCGTACGTGGACGCCGGTTCGGATCGGCCGCATCCCGGAAGGTCGATCGTGATCACCTGATACGCCGTGGTGAGCGACGGCACCACCGGCGCCCACGTCGAACCGGTTGCGCCCGAACCGTGGATGAGCAACAAGGGCGGTGCCGCAGAGTCTCCGTCGATGACAACGTGCAACCCGTGGATTGTCGTGTCAGCATGTGTCCGGCCGGGGATCGATTCGCTCATACCGACAGCTTCGTCGGGGGCTCGTCGCACCGTCTTGTACGAATGTCACGTTGTCCAGACCTGGCTAGCCTGGGATGCATGACCGCTACTGGCCTACTGGACTGGAGCCGGGTCGAGGTCGCTGTCGCTGGTCTCCCGACTCCGGGAGTCCGGATGGCGGGTTTCCGTTACTACGACATCGGCCCCGTGGACCTCACGATGATCCCGCATCCCTCGGTCACGCTCCTGCTCGATCTCACCGAACGCGGAGTCGTCCACAACGGTCCCGGAGGCCCGGTCGCGGGGAACGCGATCATCGGCCTCCGTGCCGGCGCCTTGCGCATCACCAGCGTGGGGGTCGGCGAAGTCTTGCAGATCCGCCTGTCCCCCGTCGTCGCCGCAGCGATTCTCCGAGACACCGATATCATCGGCGGTACCGTGACACCGTTGCCGCAACTGTGGGGCGGCAGCGCTGCCATCTTGACCGAGCGGCTCCGTTCGACACCGTCGTGGGACGACCGGTTCGCCCTCGCAGGCGCGTTCCTTCGAAACCGGGTGCCCGGCAAATTCGCTGTAGCACCCGAATTCGCGTACGCCTGGGACCAGACTGTCCGGACCAGAGGGAGGCTCCGGATCGAGACTCTCGCCATCGAGACCGGCTGGACCCGCCAGCGACTCTGGTCTCACTTCCGGACTCGGATCGGAGTCTCGGCCAAGCATGCATCCGAACTCGTCCGCTTCGACCATGCCGCTCATCTTCTGGCGGCAGGTCGCTCGCCCGCGGATGCCGCGGCCGAGGCAGGCTATGCCGACCAATCCCATCTTCATCGTCGCACCAAGGCGATCACCGATATGACCCCGACCCTCGTCGCGAGCGCACCGTGGCTCGCGATCGACGAAACTGCGTGGCCGACGGGCTGATCCCGCAGCCGACTGCATACCGACGGCCTGCTCGACGGGCACATGAAACCGGGGTGACCCGCGAGGTCGGCGTGCGGTCCGCTTCGTTCAGACCGCGCTTCGTGCCTGCGGCGTCCCGAGTGCGCGTATGGCCTCCGCGGTCGCCCATTGGGCTTCGGCCTGCGCGAGGGCAGCATGTGCCTGTGCCTGAGCGATCACGTTCCGCCGCTCCGCGCCGCTGACCGCGTCGCTGGCGGTGAGGCCACTGAGCAGAGCCTCGGCGCGCTGCTTGTGAGTGGTGTAGTCATCCATCGCTCAATTCTCGCACCCCTGGAACGGGCAGATTCCTGGACGGCTGCGGGAGATAGGTCGGACGCGGCTCTCGCCCTGCCGCCGACGCACCGGCGCGCGCATGCTCCGCCCAGGTTGCGGAGCTCGGGCCGCTACACGCCTATGCGGCGGCGCGCAGCGCCTCTTGATCCCGTATTGCGAACTCGGCAACCACTCGCGGAACGTGATGTGCGCCGGAAGAATCGAGGCATATCGTGGTGCGAGCCGAGGATCGGTGCATGGCGACTTCGATCATCCCCACGATTGTGCTGAGTCAGGTCGAACACATAGGCAGGCGACCTGGACGTCGCATCCCGTGCCGATATCGGATCGAGTCCTTAGAGCAGCCCCAGCCCCCGTCCGGGCAGTAAACAACAAACGTGGCTGTCCGGCCCGTAGGTGAGGACAACCACGTGATGACGGCTCCGGCCCCCAGAACGTCGGCCACGAATGGCAGCGGGTCCGCGAAGCGCTGGGCATGGCCGATGACATCACCGCGCACAGCTTCCGCCACGCCGTCGCGACGATTCTCGATGACGCGGGCCTGTCGGCACGGATCACCGCTGACGTACTCGGCCATGCGGACCCCGCCATGACCCAGCGTCGCTACATGGCACGCGGGCGAACACACCACGCGGCGGCGGAAGCACTCGAACGCGCCGTTAATGGTTCGGAGAATTAGTTGGGAGTTTGTTGGAGGATTAGCCGCTTCCGGTTCGTCTCACCGAACCAAAAAGCGGCCCTGACCTGCAAAAAGAGTGGAGCTAAGGGGACTCGAACCCCTGACCCCCACACTGCCAGGAGTGAGCGGCGAGCCTGACCAGGGCATTTGTCGCAGCCATTTCGGCGTCGATGGTGTTGTCCGAGTGGGCTGCTGTCGTCGTCGTTGTCGTCGGATTTGTCGTCGGTCCGCTGAGCTGGCATTGTCTCCCCCACCCCTTCGAGCGCCGCTCCATCCGGCCGGATTCAACATATCCGCTTGAGGTGGCATGGCCGCGTCGATACCTTAAGCGCATGACTAGCGTGGACGACCTGATCAGTGACCTCGACGTTGTTCTTGAGTCGCTGCGTCGGGCCTCGACCCTGCAAGAGGAACGTATCGCTTTGTCGGGTGTCCTCGACCATCTGTACAAGCTTCGCTGTCTGCGCGAATCGGATTCCTCGTACCGTGATCGAGTCCGTGCTGACCGTGGCGGCAAGGTCGCGGAAGCGATCAGCCTGATCCGGGGTGACATGACACACGATGTCACGAAGGAAATCGAACCGAAAAGCAAGATGCTGCACCCCGGCGAGGACCTCTTCCCCAGCGAAGACCTCTTTCCGGGCAAGCAGCTCATCTGGTTGTATGCGTGCGAGATGGTGGATCAACTCCATCAGGATCTCCGGTCGCGAGGCGAGAACCAGTACTCGCGATACGAGTACTACGGTCGATATGTCGCAGGACAGCCGGTGCTGCAAACCGTCGTGGCAGCAAGGGATTTCCTGGTAAACGACGCCGGTTCGTAGGTCCTGTGGCGGATAGATCGCCTATCCGCCACCTACCTACTCCCCCGCTTTCCTCATACTGGCCATCCCTCAGCGGAAGACGGGCGTGTCAAGGATGCCGATAGGCACCGCGTAGCGGACGCCCGAAGGGTGGTCCTTGACTCGTTCGGCTGGAGCGAGACAATCGGGCCATGAGGAAGGAGGGGGACTCCCAACGCAACCAGACACCATGTCGGAAAGCTGCCGTTCATCGCCGAACGGTGCTCCAGCATCGCCCCGGTTGTCCGAAAGTGGTTGGCGCGCTCTTTAATCTAAGTAATAGGGGAATTCGGCAGTCGATCGTGGTGGCCGTGCTCGGTGACCGGACCCGGTTGCGGTAGGTCCGGTCACCGTGGGTGGATCAGAACGGCGGCTCGGTGGCGTCGGTGCCGTTGCTGGTGGTGCGGGCGTAGCGGGTGATCTGTGCGGTCTGGCCCTTCAGGTCGACGGAGACCGTGTCGGCGGTGAGTTCGAGTGCGGCATGGGGCTTGGCGTCCTTGCCGATGTAGGGGTCGGCGCTGAGGCGGTGGCCGGTGACGGTGACGCGGCATCCCTTGGTCAGGCTGTCGCCGGTGAGTTGCGCGAGGTCGCCCCAGCAGTTGACGCGGATGGCGGTTTTGGCGGCGTCGACCCATTCGTTGCGGTCGCGGTCGAACCTGCGGTCGTTGGAGATGACAGTGAAGTTGGTGACGAGTTTGCCGGTGTTCGTGACGCGGGGTGCGGGGTTGTCGGCAAGGTGGCCGGTGATGGTGACGGTGACGTTGCTGGCCATGGCGGCTTCCTCCTGGTGAGAGAGCTCGGGCGGCTCCCGGTGCTTGGTGGGACGGAGGTCGCGGTGGTGGGGCCTGCATGGTCGTGTCAAGGCTCGCTGCGTGCCCGTCTCACTGGATGTGTTGGGCGGCAGCTCAATTGGTGAGGCGGGTTCGTGGTGACTTGTCTTGGTCTTGGCGGGATCGTGTAGGTCCTGCCATGGTGGCATTCGGCCCGGCGAGTGCCGGGAGTCGTTCGTGCTCATGCGCCTGGAGGACGCCGCGGTGGCCAGTGACGGTGCCGTTGCCATCGCCGGTCGTCTTGCCGACAACCTCGAATCTCGTGGCGCGGGCGCTGGTGGGCTCGTCGGCGGCTGCACTGTCGTGTTCGGCGGTCGTAGGGTCGACCGCGAGCGTGGCGGATGGGTTGGCGTGGTCGGGGCCGTTGTCCGGGTCGGCTGATGGGGTGGGCTGGTGTGGGTCGCCGGCGACAGCCTGACCACGGGGTGACGGGGCGCTGTTGCCGGTCGTCGTCTGAGCGTCGGTCCCTGCGTCGGCAAGGACGTGAAGTGGCGTGCCGCACTCGAACTCATCGTCGGTGCGGTGGCCGTCGACCTGAAGGGTCGGAGTGTGCGGGGCACCCGTTGCGGTCGCGGCGTCAGCAGCGGTGTCGGCGTCGGCGAGACGTTGTGCTGATCGGCGCACGGTGAGCGGGCCTGCTGCGGCCGGGTCCGGTGGCCGAGCATGGTTGCCGCGGTCGACTGCTGAATTCGCCTGTTACTTGGATCAATTCGCGGTCGCTGGCGGGTGCCGCGACACGCCGACGTGCCGGTGCGGGGCGGAGCCTGTCGGAGCCCCGCACCGCTGTGCGGTGCTGCGTGGCGCGGCGCGCGTCAGCGCGCCGCCTTGATCCTGTACGGCTGAATTCGGCAACAACCGTCGAAGACTATGCGTCGAATGTGTCGTACCGACTCCGTACGCTGATTCGAAACGAGGACAAGGCCAGTCGGTGAGTTTGGCGAAGGGGTCGGGATGAAGGCGTGGGCGCTGCTGTCGAACCAACACGAACGCACCTGGGAGAGCAACGAGGGATACCCGGATGTTCTGGGCTCTCAATATGCCTACGACAGCGGTGTAGCCAACCACCTGAACGTTTCGGTCGGCGATATAGTGGTGCTACGCAATTCTGAAGTGGTGCACGGTATTTCGCGCATCGACCGCATCGACTCCGAACCCGGCATGAAGACACGACGTGTCTGCCCGAAGTGCGGGAAGACCGGGTACATCAAGCGGACGACGAAGACACCGACCTTCTTGTGTCGACACAAGGGCTGCCGACACGAGTTCGAGGTCCCTGAAGAAAAGAAGGTGCCGGTCACGCTGTACGTGGCGAGCTACGGTGCACAGTGGGAACCGCTGGATGGCGCTCTGTCGTACGTCGATGTCTTGCTGGCGCTGGATCGGGCTCAGCAGAACGCGATTCGCGCGTGCGATGTCGATCGCCTCGAACAGTTGTTGGCCGGCATCAGCGCTGTGGTCCCGCCAGCGCCTGAAGTGCGGTCAACCCCGCCCAAGGGGGGACGTCGCACAGCATTGGTGAAGGTACGCAACGGGCAGGGCGCCTTTCGGGAACAACTGCTGCAGATGTACGGGCTCGTGTGCGCGATCACCGGTCCTTGTCCGGCGCCGGCGCTGCAAGCAGCCCACCTTCGCGAGTTCGCCAAGCATGAGTCCCACGATCCTGCCGATGGGCTCCTGTTGCGCTCTGACATTCATCAGCTGCTCGACGCCGGACTTCTGGCGGTGGATACGACGACGATGAAAGTCGTTATCGCTCCGTCTATTGCTCGATACCCCAACTACAAGGCACTGGAGGGTATTACAGTCAAGACCGGTATTTACGTTCCCGCATTGACCGATCACTACAACGAGGTCGCTGCCGCGTGGTGATCGGCCGCGAATGTCGGCCACCTTACTTCGGATCGCGAGGCACGATGTCCGCTACGCGTGTACCAAACGGGGGTAGCGCTAGTTGCATCACAAAAATCGATGGTCTGGCCGCATCATTATGGATTAGGCTAGCGCCGTGACACCCGAAGCGGAGCTTCTTGATATTATCGAAGACTATCGGAAGAAGATAGACCGGCTTACCATATGGCGTACCGGTCCGGATCGCCTTCAATCACTCCTTCGAATAGCGGTGCGTCCACGTGCCGAAATGGCGCGACATAATCGTGATAGCACCGATTTTCCATGGGAATCTCTGGTGGAAATTATGATCGAGTGGCATTACAAATATCCCATAGGTAGCGCACAATGCAACGAAGACGATGCATTCGAAGCCCTCATGTTAGCGATGTCATTCATGCGCCTCGATCCTCTAAGGGCGGCCGTGCGAGTCGGAGGCTACAGGGTTAGACGAAATAGCGGCGCTTTCAGGGTGACGCATAAATGGGATATGGGTGCAGAAGTTGCCGACATGATGCTGGAGCGACAGGCGCGCAAAACGGTACATCACAATACGACACAAGCTGAGCTGGATTGGGCAAAGACTCAGACGCGCAATCGCCTAAATAGCTTCTCGCCGCCTATCAACCTTCTACGTTCGGCTTCGGTGCGCGCGAATCTTTTGGTAGATCAAATTAAGAATGGACATCCGGAAGGATATTTGCCAGATGATTTCAGCTTAGGTGCCGGATTGACTGTGGGAATAATGACCAAGGTCATTACGGGCCTGATGGCTATTGCAGACCTGGGCGAGCTGGCTCATAGCAGGGTTGCACATCCGGGAACGACATTGCTGCATGCACAACGTTCGATGTTCATTGGATGGATTCGCCAGCTGCATAGTGACCTCTCGGAGGAGATCGTCGGAGCGGCAATAGATCGACTGATGGTTGGCCCGAAGCGCTCGCTTAGTACTGCAACGGCGTTTCAGGTGAGGGGGTGTCCGCGGCGGCGGTAGTGACTGAGGCGGGCTTGGTGTTGGCGTCGTCGTCGCCATG